>MEPC01000030.1 GCA_001769655.1 Bacteroidetes bacterium RIFCSPLOWO2_12_FULL_37_12
GAAACGCAGGCAAATCATGTAGCATGCTGGTCTGCCTTATTGGCTAATGCCACTAAAAAACCGGTTAAAATTCGGCTAACACGGGATGAAGACCAAAAATTTACCGGTAAACGTCATCCATTTCTTATATATTACGAAACCGGCTTTGATCCGGAGGGAAAAATTCTTGCTCATAGTGTGGAATATCATACCGATGGTGGTTCAAGCACCGACCTGACCAGAGCTATTTTAGAACGCGCTATGCTTCATGCGGATAATGCGTATTTTCTTCCCAACGTAAAAATAACCGGAATTTCTTATAAGACGAATCTTCCCTCCAATACTGCTTTTCGCGGATTCGGTGGACCTCAGGGAATGGTTGCCATTGAAACGGTTATTGACAGAATAGCCAGATTTCTTAAAAAGGATTCATTGGATATCAGAAAAATAAATTTTTATCAAAATTCTACTAATAACACTACTCCCTATAAAGAATTGGTTGAGAATAACCGTTTAGGTGTACTTGAACAACAATTATCTCAAAGTTCAAATTATTATCAAAGGCGAAAACAAATAAATTTATTTAATCAGCAGAACGTGCATGTCAAAAAAGGAATAGCATGTACTCCGGTAAAATTCGGAATTTCGTTTACCACCAGCTTTTTGAATCAGGCAGGGGCATTGGTAAATATTTATAAAGACGGAAGCGTGTTGGTGCATCATGGCGGAACTGAAATGGGACAAGGTCTTCATACGAAAATCAGAATAATTGCGGCTAAAGAATTAGGAGTGTCACTGCAAAAAGTAAAAGTACATTCCACGAATACGTCCATTGTTCCGAACACTTCGGCTACTGCCGCCTCTACCGGCACTGACCTGAATGGAATGGCAGTAAAGAATGCCATTGATAAACTGAAAAAAAGAATTTCAGAAGGAATGGCAGATTATTTTTCAACTAAAAACAAGTTGGAGCCAAAATCATCTTCCGAAAACATTGCTTTTGATAACGAAATAATTTTTGATAAAATTTATCCAAAACGATTTTTAACTTTTTCTCAAATGGCGGAGCAAATGCATTTACAGCAAGTTTCTCTTAGCGCCACAGGTTTTTACCGTACTCCTGAAATATATTTTGACAAGGAAAAAGGGGAAGGGAAACCCTTTCATTATTTTTCTTTTGGGATGGCTGTGACAGAAGTGATGATTGATGTATTAACAGGCGAACATAAAATTCTTCGCGCTGATATTCTGCACGATGTTGGCGATTCCATTCATAAAGGAATAGACATAGGACAGGTGGAAGGAGGTTTTATTCAGGGAGCGGGATGGTGTACTTCGGAACAATTACGATACGACAATCGCGGTAATTTATTAAATCATTCGCCGGATACTTATAAAATACCCGGTGTCACTGATATCCCGGAAGATTTTCGTGTGTCACTGCTCGAGGGTTTTCCCAATCCAAACACCATAAGAAAGAGCAAGGCGGTTGCAGAACCGCCATTGATGCTTGCCTTTTCTGTCTGGCTTGCCATCAAGGATGCCATTTCTGCTGTGAGAAACCATGAAATTGAACCGGAGTTTTCGTTGCCTGCCACGCGCGAGGTGATTTTGAGGACGGTGGAGGGGATGAGGAGGAAGGGGTGAAGTGGAATGCCGTCAAGTTCATGACTGGTTTACGTTCTTTCAAAAAGACCTCACCCCAGCCCCTCTCCAAAAAAATGGAGAGGGGAAAAAAATCCGACATGCGAATACCATAAATAAAGCTCAATAGTTTTATTTTGTCTTTAACCCCTTTTCACAGGGATTGACCAGGTAACTAAAAACTCATGTGAATGGGTAGCTACTGTCCTTAATTCGTTTGTAATTCTATCATAAGCATAATCAATATGCAAAGAACTTGAACCAAAAAAATTGTATCCTACAATGAAACTTACAGATTCAAGCTGACGGTAAGAAACTCCGACATTTAACTTCTGATTAAAATAAAATATTGTACTTATTTCACTTTGTACAACAGAGGTAGCGGTTTTAACCATGAACGATGGTATCATACAAATTCGTTTATCAAAATTAATAACAAACCCTGTTATAAAATAAAAATGTCTGGGAATTTGAAACACCGTTTTATTTCCTGCATAATTACTAAAATTATATGTTTGTTCAGGTAGTATATGTAGCGCAGAGATACCGGTAAAAATCCATGGATTTTTATAAAAAATTCCTGCATCCAGATTATAATTAATATCAGTGACATTCCCTTTTGGCAGTATAGGGTCTATTTCATTTGTCTTTAGCATTTTTCCAATTAAATCATTTGCAATCATTCCCAGTCCTGGTCCAATTCCCATTATACCATTACCCAATTTAATGTGAAGCGAAAAATCAAAATTTACAGCATAAGAAGTTAAGGGACCTGCCTTATCATAAATTAATAATGCACCAATGCCACTGTTTAATGGATAAAAAGGACTCTGAAACCATAAAATGTCACTAACGGGTGCTCCATCAATTCCAACCCATTGATGTCTTGCAATATTTCCGATTTCAATAGAGGAGTCAGAGTTATGAGCAAAACCTGCCGAACCGGGATTCAGAAAAAGGGTATTGTACATATATTGCGTAAACATTGGGTCTGTTTGCGGGAATGTGTTGATACTAAAAAAAATTAACAGTATGGCAATATGTTTTTTCATTTGTCTAAGACCGATAAATCAGTTATAAAAAATACATTCCCTTACTCCACCAAAATAAACGCTCCCCAGAAATATGGATTTTTAAAACGCTCTTTCATTTCCAACTGCGCTTCGCGGAATGGTTTCACAGGGTCGCCTTTGAATTTCCATAAAGAATAAAAAGTATTCATGAGTTCCAGAGTGGCAAAATCATTAATTTTCCATAGCGACATAATAATTTTTTCTGCGCCAGCCATGCGAAAAGCCCTATATAATCCATGGACACCTTCCCCATTTTGCACATCCCCAAGTCCGGTTTCGCAGGCACTCAGAACCACCAATTTTGTGCTATCCAGATTCAGATTCATTACTTCGTAGGCAGTTAAAATTCCATTTTCAGAAGTACTCTTGCAGGAATCAGGAACGTAAGGCAATATGTCACAACCTGCTAAAAATAATCCTGATTTCAGCAATGGGTTCAATTGATAATAAATGGAATCAATGCCAAAAATTCTTTGTCCGGTGATTTGATTTTCTGAGAGAAAAAAACCATGAGTAGCCAGATGAAGAACCCATGGATTTGATAAAGATTTTACATTTTCTTCCGTAGCAGTATCACCGGTTAACGTAATCACTTCATACCGGGTGGAAATTGAAAATTTATTTAATTCATTAATTTCTTTCCGGGTTCCGGGAAGTAGTTGGAGAACATTATCCGGTGTAAAATCAGAAGTACATTCCTTCTGCAAAAGGGAAGAATTGAAAAAAGCATCTCCAACACCTGCAATTTTTCTTTTCTGATTTTTTTTCTCCTTTATCGAAACCTCCTGAACTAACGAACGTGTACTGGTGAGATAATGTATTTCAAATTCATCCAACACATAATTCTGTGTTTCGGGGTTTTTAAGACAAGAAAGGTTAATAAGATTAAAAACCCCATCCGGAGAAACATATATTCTTCTTATACCGGTAAGTTTCGGGAGTATGGGTTTCCAGAAATAATTGAAACTTATTTTATCATCTAATTTGTTTTTTATGGTTCTTAAATAATTAGTGTAAAATTCTTTTTCCAGTTCATTTCCGTTTTCCAGAAAAACAATTTCAGGATGATTCTTGGTTTTTTTAGTGACAACCATGATGCCATAATGAACTGTATCGGTTAAAGAAGGAACCATCACAGTAGGATTTCCATGCAAAGGGACCATAGAATATTTTCGGAACCGTATAATTTCGATAGCGGCTTCGTCATTTTTCAGATTTGATCGTATATCTATCCACGATATTTTTTTAGATTCCTTTTGAATAGAAAACTCTTCCGATTTTAAAGAAATTTTCTTTTCCATGAGATCGGAGTTTTTTTCCAATGAGTCAAGATTAATTCCGTCTTTATCCAAGTCCTCTTTGCTTTTTGTATAAAGATATGCGGTATATTCTTTTTGATGTTGCCATTTTTTATAAATAGTAATCAACGCTGAATCGCTGGAATTCAAGATGCGATTTTTAATTTTTCCGCTGTTATTAAGAAGTAGCGCTTTTGTTTTGAGACGAAAATCATATAATTCCCCAATAATAGCAGGGTTTGTATTTATGCGCGTGACATCAGCTCCAGATCTTAAATAGATAAACGTATTGTATTCTTCAAAGTTTTTTTGAATCTGTTTCCAGAAATCACTTTTTTCTTTATCGCTTAAACCTGAAAAGTTTTTATCAACTTGCGCAAGACATCCCAATAACGTCATGTTCCAAAATTTCTCAGCCAAGTCAAAATCACCTTTTAATTGTGAAATCAGTGCTTTTAGTTTCATTGCTTCTATCACTTTAGGATTAAATTCACTATAAAGGTTTGATAAAACGCTTAGCGCTGAATCATTTAGTTTTTCCGCATCATCAAATTTTTTCTGATTAAAAAATAGTTGTGCGGTTCTCAATAAACTTGTGCCGTAATGAGGATGTTTTTTTCCTAAAGTAGTTTCTAATCCGGTAATGCCTTCCCAATAACATTTCTCTGCCCTCTGAAAATCGCCTTGTTCAGAATATACACCTGCAAGATTTATCAGAGAGCCAAAAAAATCAAAATGGTTTTCTCCTACAACAATTTTTCTAAGCTCAACAGTTTTTTCAAGAATAATCCTTGCTTCTTCTGTACTGCCTATCTCATGCAGGATTATTCCAAAATTATTTAACATAGAAGTGTAATTATAATCCTTCTCGCCGGTAATCGCATACTGTTTTTCTAAGGAATTATTATACCATTCTTTTGCGGATTTGAAATTACCGGTTACATAAAAAAAATTTGCCAGTGCAATGGAAGAATTAATATAATCCGGGTGTTTCTCCCCGAAAATATTCTTCCGGATTTCTAATGATTGTTTTGCATATTTCTCCGCCAGTTTATAATCACCGGAAGATAGGTATATCTGTGAAAGGAAATTATAGGCATATGAAAGTTCTCTATTATAAAATCGGTTATTCTTATCCAGCAAATTAATACCTTTTAATATATGTTCCAAAGCAAGCTGATTTTTGCCCATTTGATAATACAATGGTCCCAGGTTAAGCAAATTTCTTGAATATAATTCCCCGTTCTTTATACCTGCATCTGCAAGGGATTTGAGTATCAATAAAAATTGTTTTTCAGCCAGATTTAATTTTCCCTGTTTAATAAGCATGGTAGCAATACCATTCTGGCAAATCACCCAACGTTCATGGGGAGGTAGATAAAATTTGCTTATTATTTCAGAGGCAAAACGATAATATTTTTCAGCTAAATCATATTTTCGTGTGTTGGAGTACAGCAAACTAATTCCTAAAAGCAGTTCACCAAAATCCGGGATTGTGTCATGACCTGTATTTCTGAATATTTTTTCTGCTGTCAATAAACATTTTTCCGATTTTTCATATTTATAACTATAATTATAAATTATACCAAGATTAGTAAGAGAACTTCCATAAATAAAACTAGTATCACCTGAAATATTTTTTCGAATTTCAGCTTCAATCTCAAAATAGCGAAGGGCAGAGTCAATTTCACGGAATCCATAATAGCTAATGGCTAATAGGTTTAAGATGTTAATATAATTTGTGTCATTATTACTACTTAATTCTTTTTCGGCACAGATAAGCGCTTGTTTAGCCCACCACACTGATTTTTCATATTCTCCTCTTACATGAGTAGAGTAAGCACTGTCATAATTCGATTGAAAACACTGCGAAAAACTACTTTCTGATATGAAAATAAAAGCATAAAAAACAAGTATCTGTTTCAGAGATGAGCGCATAACATTGGTCTTGAGAGTAACGATAATCCGGAATTCTTTTACAATATTATGTAATATAAAAAATATATAGTACATTAGTGCTTTATTTTGATAGAAATGCATCAGATTTTACGCCATTTCCTTTTCTTGCCATTGTCAGGATTTTTTTTGTTTTCAATAGTTGAAACCACTCCAGTTTATTGTCAGGAAATACGACCAGGCGAGTTCATTATACAATTAAGAAACAAGAGTGATTTAGAAAATCTAAAGCAAAATTACGCCATTGATTCCGTTCGGAGTTTATCGAAACGGTTAAAAATCTGGAAACTCCTGATAAAAAAAAATTCACCAACAGATGATTTTACTATCCTTGAAAATCTCCGCAATGACAAACGCATCTTAAAAGCGCAGTTTAATCATCGCCTTTCCCTCAGAGGAATAATTCCAAACGATTCACTTTTTAAGTCACAATGGTCATTGAATAATGAAGGGCAAAGCGGTGGCACTATCGATGCAGATATTGACGCGGTTGAAGCATGGGAAATCACTACAGGTGGCACTGCGTCAACAGGTGAAAAAATTGTCGTCGGGATTATTGATGAAGGGTTTGATCTGAGCCATAATGATTTGAACTTCTGGAAAAATAACAGTGAAATACCCGATAACGGAATAGACGATGATGAAAACGGATATATTGATGATTATAACGGGTGGAATGCTTACGAACATTCAGGAAATATAACACCGAATTTACACGGAACCCATATTGCCGGGATCATTGGTGCCAAAGGGAACAATGTATTCGGCATGGCAGGCGTAAGCTGGGGGGCGAATATTTTACCTGTGCAAGGTTCATCCAGTGACGAGAGTACCGTGATAGAATCCTATAGCTATCTTTTAGAGGTGAGAATAAATTATGAAAAATCAGGCGGTCTTCGGGGGGCTATGGTTGTTGTTACCAATGCCTCCTTTGGAGTTGACTTAGGTAAACCGGAGGATTATCCACTCTGGTGTTCCGTTTTTGATTCATTAGGCGCTCACGGTATCTTAAATGTTTGCTCTACTACCAACAGTGAAATCAATGTGGATATTGACGGGGACATTCCAACGACCTGTACCAGCGATTTCATGTTAGCTGTTACTAACACCAATCATTTCGATAGTTTAGCTTACGCAGGATATGGTCCTTTTTCCATTGACTTAGGTGCTCCGGGTGAATTAATTATTTCCACTTTTTCCGGGAATGAATATGGAGTCATGAGTGGCACTTCCATGGCAGGACCTCATGTTGCAGGTGCCATTGCTTTATTATTTTCTTCATTATGTCCAGAATTTTTTGAAGCATACCGGTCTAATCCCCCGTTAATTTCCTTGCAAATTAAGAATTGGATTTTAGATGGCACCGATTCTCTTTCCACCCTGAATGGATTTACGCTTACCAATGGCAGATTAAATATTAACAACAGTATTC
Organism: Bacteroidetes bacterium RIFCSPLOWO2_12_FULL_37_12; assembly: GCA_001769655.1. Taxonomy (GTDB): domain Bacteria; phylum Bacteroidota; class Bacteroidia; order 2-12-FULL-37-12; family 2-12-FULL-37-12; genus 2-12-FULL-37-12. Next base: position 7,383 of record MEPC01000030.1, read on the forward strand.
TTCTGGCACAAACTTTTAATTGTGCCCTTAAACCTTCTTTAAATTTTATCGGCTCGGAACGCATAATTTATGAAACCGGTGATTCGCTCACTGACGTCTGCCGTAAATACAGTGATTATTCAATTTCATTACGAATTAGTTCTCCTCCCGACAGCAATGTGAATGTTCTGACTACTATTGGAGGAACTGCCTTGGAAGGTATTGATTTCACAGTCGAATCTGATCAATCTTTTATTTTTCTTGCTGATTCCACCGATACACTTACCCTTGTATTAAGAATATTCGATAATTCAAAAGTCAATGCTGATAAAAATATTTTATGTAATTTTGAAATTAGTGACACTTCTCTTGCAATAAAAAATAATTATAACCAGGAATTTATTTTGGTAGTTAAAGATGATGATTTTATTCCTGAAACAGAATTGAAAGAGGCGGTCTTCACTGAAAACTGGAGCAATGGTAATTTTACTTTTAATGAGTGGGAAACGGACAGCAATCAGATTGGTTTTTCTAATTTATCCATATCCGCAGGTGCTTTACTATTTTCATGGCAACCTCCCATACTTAATTTCAATACCGGCATTATAAGCAAACCCATACCGGTGGATTCATTTACTCATTTTACCCTGGAATATCAACTAAAAATTGATAATTATGACACATTGAATATTAATTATTTTGAAACATCCTATAAAACCTCTTTGATGAGCCAATGGATACTATTAGATTCTGTGGCAACGATAATTGCGGGAGATCAAGGAATCGAAAATTTGAAAAGAAAAGGATTATTGATAGATTCATCCGATGGAACTCCCCTTCAGATCCGTTTCAGATTTCATGGACCCGACAATTCCAGTTTAAACGAAATCACCGTTGATAATATTATTGTTTACGGATACCATCCGCGGTTTGCTGAAAAAAATATTTTCAACTCATCGCATTATTTTTATCCTGCTGATACTCTCCTGATTTATTCCAAAGATGGAAAGATTGTTTGTTCCGTAGAAAACATGGGTACAATTGAATATGAATGTACTGAATTTAGCATAGACAGGGAGGGTGCTGGTTCTTCACCCTTATTATCCACAAATCCGGAAGATTTTGCAACGGATAAAACATTTCTTATAAATCCCGCTGTGGATGATTCCACCGGTTCTTATAGAATTACTTTATATTTTAATCGCGATGAAGTAGAAGGATGGGAAAACGAGACAGGGAATCAGCGCAGTGACATTCATGTATTACATTCAGGGGGTGCAATTAATAATGTCACTCCCTTCAATCCACTTGCCAACGGCAATACAAATCGTCTTGGTACATCAACACTGCAAGGAACTTTTGGGGATGTGTTTTGGGTAAGTGAGATTTTTAGCGGGTTTTTAAAAGGCGGATATACTGGTATTAAGGATATGACTACTAATTTTAAAAATCAGGTAATGAATACTGACATTAGAATCATTCAAGATGTTGAGAAAAACAATTTAACAATAATGGTTGAAAATTCAGAAATTAATTCCATTCAATTAATAAATTCTATAGGTCAAAACGTGCTTACAAAAGAGTTATCAGGAACTATTATTGAAATTGTCAATTTAAAATCCCTGATCGCTGGAATTTATTTTCTGAAAATAATTCCGGCAACAGGTATCCAAGTTGTTAAAAAGATTGTGATTTATTGATGATTAATACTGGGAACCTTTAAAATTTGGCGAATTCTGATAGATTGATTCATTGTTTAATTGTTTCATTGTTAGGTTGAATTATTATAACCATTTAACCATTTAACAATGAAACAATGTAGCTATGTAACAAAATGACGTTACGGATTCTACTTTTATTTGCTCCATTTACAGTATAACTATTTCTTTTTCCCCAGACACTCTATTTTTTCTTTCCAGTATTTTTCTTTTTCTGCATCTTTTTTTAATTGGTATGATTGGATTAATGTTTCATAAATTTTCTTGTGCAATTCATCCAGATCCGGAACGCCGAATCTTCCTAAGTCGCCGTTCACCAGCACGTTCATTCTTTCAATAGCGAGGTCTGGTTTTTCAAAGTTATTTAGTAATTGTGCCTGTAAAATATAGGCATCAAAAAAAGTGTCATCCACTTTATTAATCAGATATTCCAGTGTTTCAGCACAATCTCTGAATTTATTGCATTTGGCAAAAATGATGGCTTTATTGAAGTACAAAGAAGGCATGTTGGGAGCCATATCGATTGCCTTATTGATGGCTATAAAAGCCAAATCGAAGTTGTCCTTGTCAGAATAATAAACGGAAATCTTTTCCTGTAGAAGATACGAGGAAGGAGCTTTTTTTAATCCTTCAAGAAGGGTTTTGAAAGCATATTCTTTTTCACCCAGCATTTCCTGAGCTGAAGCCAGAATTTCATACCCACCTGAAAATTCCGGTTCTATTTTTATTAAATGCATTCCATGTTTCAAGGCAGGAAAAGGTTGATCATTTTCAAGTTGTTTTAATCCTGTATGAAAGTGATATTCCATCCGTTTTTTCTTTACATATTGTTTGAGCGGGTTTTTCAAGGTCTATTTTTTTAAGTTACTTTCATAAATGTTTATCCATTCTTTTACACTCATTTTTTTTATCAGTTCCCCAATGAGTTTGTAGGGAATGTCGTCTAATTTTTTAAAACGAACACAACTTTTCCCAATATCCAGCTTTTGTTTACAGTGCTTTGGATATTCGCTTACGAACCAGTTATATAATTTTGGGTTTGAATAAATACCCATGTGGTAAAAATTAATTGAATTTTTTTGCGAAGCAATTCCAGCGAATGGGAGTGGTTCGCTTGGTTTGCAATGGTAACCCGCAGGATAAAGCGTATGCGGAACAACATATCCCAAACCCCCATAACTTATCGATGCTGTAAACCCTTTGGGTAGGTTTTTCACAATGACATCGTGTAGTTTGTTAAAAGGTTCTGCTCTGTCCGCAGGAAGGTTTGTCAGAATTTCTTTTACTGTTTTTCCAGTTGCTTTCATGCTATTTTTTTTTTTTAGTTTAAATTATATGTAGTGGTTTGTCGCTTTTACATTGACTGCCGAAGTCAGATTGTAGTTACGAAATAATTTCTGAAAAATTTTTTTGGCTACCATAATGTGAGTGCAATGGGAGTTCATTGATTACCCTACGAAACAACGAGGACTTAGTAGTTAGTAATAGTTATTATTTGTTCATGAATTTCAATGTCATTTTGTGAGATTACGAAATACGCCGAGTTATCACCCTCGTTAGATGCTTGAATGATAATGTCATATTTTCTGTTATTATCATAGTCAATTGAATCTGAGTTGTTACAACAGGGTACCTTTATTATCTTCGTCTGAGTTGTTATTTGTCCGAATAAAGTTAGAGGTAATAAGAAAAAATAAAATATTATATGTTTCATGTTTAATAGTTTACGATTTAAAATTACAGCTATCAACAGGATAAGACATGCGAATTTTTTAAAATCAATTATTTTATATTTTCAATTTCTTGTTTTGAAAGTCCTGTATATTTCATTATTTTTTCAATAGGTTCGCCATCTTTAAGCATTTGCTTACAAATTTCTATGGAATTCTCTTTGCGTATTTTGTATTCTGCTTCAAATTTTATAGTGTCAACAATACTCGCTTCATAACTCTTATTTTCCCAATATCTTTTATACGCTCTCCGGTCTTTTTCTGAAAGTTTATCTACTTTTAATATTTCTTTTACCTCTGCTAATCCTTTTGCCTTGAATTCATCTTTTATCTCATCATTCTTTAAATAGTAAATCCATTCGTCTAAAGTACTTTTTGCAAAATCATCAAAACGATTAACCTTAATGATGTAATATTCAGGGAAAATCTGCTCAGGAGTGTATTTGTGAAATTTGGCAATTTGTGTTTCCGATAACAATAATTTATCATGTCTGTGAATCCCCTGAAATTCGGTCTTTCCGTGGTAAACATAGTCCTCTCCCTGACCTAAGTCAAAGTAAATAATATTTACTGAATACACTTTTTTTACGTTTTGATACTTGTCTCCAAGATTAAGATATTCGCTTATTAATTTTGAGGCTCCGTACAGTATTCTGTGAAAATAGTCAAATTCATTACGTTGTTGAATTTCTATAATAATCAGTTCTTTTTTAGAATTCTCCACCAATAAATCAACCCGGTTGAATTTGTCATCTTCGGTTTCCTGATTGCTTTCACTTTCTATTATATTTATAATAATAATATCTTCATTTAGCAATTCGCTCATGAAACCTTCCAATACCTTATAATTTGCTTTATTTCGGAGCAATCTTTTCAAAGCCCAGTCAAATCGTATAAGATTTTTCATTTTATCTCTGATAATTTAAAGTACGAAGGTATATAAATTTATTTAAATAATCAACTATGCAAATTATTAAATATTTTTACAACTTAATATGTTTTATTTTTTTTAGCAGTTTCTTTTTTTCCCCAAGCTTCAAAAATTGTGTTTTTGAATAGTTCATCAAGTATTGCTGTGTCAGGTTGGTCGGTTTGTTTTATTGAATTAACGTAATGGTTGTAGAACTTAATTTTCTGTTCAAGGAAGTTGTTAAGAATTTGAATTTTCGGTTCTTCATTAAATTCTTCTCCTGCTATTTTTCGATTCAACAAGTTTTGAATTTCTCTCATTACGTCCTTGTCTGTTACCTGGCTATTGAAAAGTTTGCCAAATTCCATGGGAGCCATTGTGTTTGTCTGCATTATCCAGTCGCAAGCAAGTATTGGTCGCAGTACGTAAAAATATTTTTTCATACTCACGCTGTCCTTTTGTAAATATTTTCTGAAATTACCTTCGGCAGTATGTAAGTAATGATGAAGGCAAGATTTTGGGTTAAAAAATTCTTTTGCCAATTCACGAAGTTTGTCCGCAGTTGAAAACTGTTGTAAGTAAACAATTGGACTTCTTAACCATTCTAAAATTGGTGGATTTGATTTTCTAAAAAGTCGTAATGCTTTTTTTAATTCCCAACCGGCAAGGTCAATGTCGTTTAGTAAAATTTCTTCTTGACTGTCTTTTTTGTCGTCAATTTTTAAATACCAGTCAAGTTTATGAATGTAAATATATCTAACGTCCCAGTCGCTGTCAGACGAAGCAAAACCCCAAGCACGACTGCCACTTTCAACTGCATATAAAATTTTAATGTCGCACTGAAGTTCAATTCGTAAAAGTTCTTTTTTTATTTCGTTTGTCATTAGTTGTTGAGTGTTGATAACGGTTGGGACTAAAGACAGTCAATCAAAAAAACTACTTTTTAATAAGACAGGTACAGAATCATTTTTTTCTTTTTATAGTATGTTTGAATCTGAGTACGGCAAAATTCAGTTCAATAGTGGTTTCACTTTCGTTGGTTTTTAGATTATCATCCAAAATTTCGGTAATGATTTCACCGCTTTTTTTCAGTAGGGCATTTTTCTTTTGCTTATCTTTCTCGCTTGATAATTTGTGGATGTTGCTTTTCAGGTTTTCAATCCTGTCGTAGGTTTCAACAATGTTGAGGGTGGTTTGTGTTGCATCGGGACTTTTGATAATGGTGGCGAGCATATAAAGCCCTTTTTTAGTGAATGCTTTTGGCAGTACTCGTGTTTTAGAAAATTTTGTGGTCAAAAATTTTGACCGCAAAATAACTAACTCGTCTTTTGTAATTTCGAATATATATCCCTCCGGAAATTTTTCGGGGTTATTTTTAACTGCCTGATTTATTTCTTTTGTTGACACAGCGTAGAGTTCTGCAACATCGCTGTCCAGAATGATATATTGATTTCTGATGCCAATAATCTTCTTTTCAACATCTTCAAATTTTATAGGAAGTGCCATGGTTGTGTCGGTTTTGAAATGCAAAAATAATCGTATTTCAATATAAGATGCAATAGATGTTCGGTAAAAACAGTGGCAAATATGAGTATTTTTGGAATAGCAAAGAAGGTGGTTATTTTTTTAATCTTTCGGACTTTCTTCCTTTTTCCGCAATTTCCTCCGAAAAACTCGTTTAAGTAGATGCTCCGCCCATTCATGCAACGGAAATATCATCAGCGCCAGAGCAAAATTCGCCGCAAGTTTCCATGCAGGCGCGTTCTCAACAAATGCCTCTATATATGGGTTCATAAAAACAATGGCAGTTTCAAACAGTAGCAGAAAAGGCATAGTGGTGAAAATCTGTATCAATGAAAGTGGAAGGGTTAAGCGACTCAGCAGTAGTACGAGGGCGAGTATTCCAAAAAACCCTACTAATACAAGCGAGTAACCGATTTTATCTTCGCGTTCTTTTTCTATCCGGGCGGTTTCCGCTTCCTGTTCTTCCTTTTTCTTTCGCTCAAACTCCGCTATTGCCATTTCATGACGTGTTTCTAATTTTCCGATTTCTTTGCTTTTTTCTTCGTTGAAAAGCGTGTCTTTGGCGGTATCGTATTTTTTGTAGTGGGTGTAAGCGAGACGGTAGTTTTCTGCGGCATTTGCCCATTGCTCATTGCGGATTGCTATTTGGGCGAGGGTGTCGTAGAGGTGGGTTGTAGCGTATTCAAAATCCTTTTTTCCTAACAAATAACCAATTGTATCACATAATGCAATTGCGCTGTCAAGATACGCCTCCGCCTTTTTAAACCGCCCGGTTGTGGTGTATATCGAGCCAATGTTACCGAGCTTAATTGCAATGCCGTTATTATTCTCTAACTCTTTGTTAATTTCCAATGCCTTAAAGCAGTGTTTCAGAGCATCAGGATAGTTACCCTGATCATAGTAAACAAGACCGATGTTGCCGAGTTTAATTGCAATGCCGTTTTTATTCCTCAACTCTTTGTCAATTTCCAATGCCTCAAAGTAGTTTTTCAAAGCATTAGGATAGTTCCCTTGAAAATGGTAAACACTACCGATGTTGCCTAGGCACACTGCCATACCTCTTTTATCCCTCAACTCTTTGTTGATTTCCAATGCCTCAAAGTAGTATTTCATGGCGTCAGGATAGTTACCCTGATCATTGTAAACAGTGCCGATATTGCCGAGGGCTATTGCCTGATATTTTTTAATTTCTATCTCTTTTGCCATCTTCAAATACTCGAAGTGGTATTTCAGAGCTACAGGATAATTGCCCTGCTCAGAGTAAACGCTTCCGATGTTGCCGAGGGCGACAGCAATGTATTGTTTGTCGTTCTGTTTTTTTCTTATTTCCAAACATTTTTCCCAATGAAAAAGACACAGTTCATAGTTGCCCTGTACGTAATTGGCATAGCCAATGCTATGGTGGGAATTTGCTATGCCTTTTTGCCACTCGGAGTTTTGTGCTTCTGTTAATGCTTGTTCTGCATAAAGAAGAGAAGTATCTGGTGAGGAGCGAATATATTCTTTGGCAATCGCATTGAGGGTATTCACCCTCGTAGTATCCTCCATTTCTTTTCCCAACTCCGCTTTCAGCGAATCCGTTTTATTTTGCCACGAAAGCACCAAAACACTAATTCCCACTAAAAACAAATTAAAAAACTTTGTGCCCTTTGTGCCTCCTTCGTGCTCTTTGTGTTTAAATTCGTATTCTTTGTGTTTAAAATTAAATCCCAATGTCATAGCCATCCGTTTTTCAGAAAAAAAATAAACGATAGAAACCGTTCCGGCAAAGAGGCAACTGACCAAGGTTTTATACAGCACCTTGTTTTGGGTGAATGCCTCTATTTCTGCGTCAAAGAAGATGAGGACTGTCTCAAAAGAGAGAAATATGGTGGCAAAGAGCAGTGCCATCGCAATGTAGCGTTTGTTAATAGCAATAAATCTTTGCGCTTTTGCGCCTTTGCGTGAAACATTTATCCGCTCAGGAAACCGTGCAAGCAACCGCCTACTGTTTAGCAGTGCGAGCATAAGTATAGCGAGCACCAACACAATTCCCGTATATTGTATCATATCTCTTCTTTTCATTGCCTCCGCTTCCAGTTTCCGTCTTCCAGCTTCCAGCTTTTCTTTTTCCAATGCATCCATCTGCCACTCATGCTGTGCCTCCAACCCGCCTATTTTTTTGCTTTTTTCTTCGTTGAAAAGGGTGTCTTTGGCGGCGCTGTATTTTTTGTAGTGGGTGTAGGCGAGGCGGTAATGGTCCGCTGCTTTTGCGGTTAGGTTTTTACTTATTGCTATTTGGGCGAGGGTGTCATAGAGTTGGCTGGTATGACTGTGATGATCTTTTTGATGACTAAGAGCGCCTAATTCTGTTGACAACATCAATGCGCTGTCAAGATATGCCATAGCATCTTTGAATTGCCCGGTTGCGGTGTAAAGTGAGCCGATGTTACCGAGGTTTATTGCAATTCCGTTTTTATTCCCCAACTTTTTGACCATTTCCAACGCCTCAAAGTAGTGTTTCAGGGCGTCAGGATAGTTGCCTTGCTCATGGTAAACATTGCCGATGTTGCCTATCTTGCTTGCAATTTCACTTTTATTCCCCAACTCTTTATCTATTTTCAATGCCTCAAAGTAGTGTTTCAGAGCGTCAGAATAGTTGCCATGCTCAAGATAAACATTACCGATGTTGCCGAGATTTATTGCAATTCCTTTTTTGTCTCCCAGTTCTCTTTGAATTTTCAGTGCTTCAAAGTAGTGTTTCAGAGCGTCAGAATAGTTGTCCTGCTCAAAGTAAACACTGCCGATATTGCCGAGATGTCTTGCCATACCATTTTTATTCCCCAGATCTTTGTCCATTTTCAATGCCTCAAAGTAATGTTTCAGGGCATCAGAATAGTTGCCCTGCCTCCTGTAAACAATGCCGATGATGCCGTAGGTTGCGGCAATGCTTTTTCGGTCGTTAAGCACTTCTCTCGTTCTTAACGCTTTGAGCCAGTAGTCAAGAGTATTTGGGTAATCGCCTTGCGTTAAATAATAATGACCAATGGCGTGTAAGGAATTGCCGATGCCTTTTTTCCAATCTGTCTTTTCTGCCAATTGCAATGCCTGCTGTGCGTATTCTAATGCTTTCTGTGGTTCGGAGTAAATGTATTCACCGTAGAGAGCGTTGAGGGTGTTCACCCTGTCGGTATCGTGGAGTGTCTGCGAAAGGCGTTGGGAAAGCGAATCGGTTTTGGAAGTCCCAAGCATGCCTTGAGCGAAGCCGATGGGTCCAAAATTCAAAATTCCAAGAAAAAAGAAAATGCGGGGAATAAAGTTTATGATAATTTTTTTTATATTCATTTTTTTCAGGACGAGTCATGCAGTAAAATTATTTTTTCTTTTTTGGTGGGTTTAATTGTTTTATTGCCTTGTCAAAATCACTTTCAATTTCTTTGTTCATTTTCGAATGATACTTGTCATATTCTTTTTCTGCTTTTTCCAATGCCAACTGATGTGAAACTTTTCCAGCATGGTCTAAAATATTTCTTTCGTTGAGTTTTAAAAAGCCATGCAGTTTTTCAATCCAATCTTTCATATACATGGGTATCCTGCGCTTAGCTTGTGCTGTGGCAAAAAGTAAATATTGCTCTACCAAATCATTGAGCGCTTCCAATTCGGTTTCTTTCAAATAATTTTTCGCAATCCCTACATCTTGTTTTCGTGGCTTGCTTCCTCTCCAATTGGTTAAGCCCGTGTTTGGTTTGCTACTGTCCGCCCGTTGAGTAATTATTTCTGCCGCTGTTTTTCCTGTAATTGCCCAATGCATTTTGTTCTGAACGGTTTGAAAAAATAAAATACTTTTTTCATCTGTTGGGTCGTAATCAGTACTGGTGGAGTAGATGTCGGTTATCTTTTGATAGAAACGCCTTTCAGAAGTCCGGATGTCCTGAATACGCTTAATCAGTTCTTCAAAGTGATCGTAAGGCAAATCAGGATTTTTTAACCGTTCATCATCCAACACAAAACCTTTTACGATATACTCTTTGATATGCTGTGTAGCCCACTGCCGGAATCGGGTTGCAATGGCAGATTTAATGCGGTAGCCAACTGAAATAATTGCATCTAAATTGTAGAACTTTTGATTGCGTTCTACCGTTCGCCCGCCTTCTTTTCCAACTTGTAAGAAATCCTTACAAGTTGCCGTTTCACTCAATTCACTCTCTTCAAAAATATTTTTGAGGTGAATAGTAATGTTTTGTGGTGTGGTTTGAAAAAGTTCCGACATCAGTTTTTGAGTAAGCCAAACGGTTTCGTTTTCTAAACGAACCTCCAATTTGGTTTCACCTGTTTCCGTGGAGTAGATTATTATTTGTGAGTTATTGTCCATAGCATTTAACGAAAATAGTAAAACTTCAACCCGTTTTTCTCCCCAAACATTTAAAACATCCGGATATCAAAGCCAAATCCATTTTATAGGTATAGTCCTTTGCATAATGGTAATTTAATTGACGGGTAGTTTCAGGAGTTATTTTTTTATTTATCATTTTATCCCATAGGGTCAGAACCCCTGTTTTAATATCCGGTAGTCCTGTCGCTTCATCTTTAGTAAATCCTACCCAGGATAATTTTCCTAAAAACACTTTCAATGAATTTTTCAGAAAACCAACCGGATTGGCTGTAAACCAAATACTGAACGGAGATGATAAAAGAAAAAAGAAAGAGGTGACTATATCGAGTATTCTCTTATTCCGGATGTTTTCTTTTTGTGAAATAGCAAGAGTTACTTCTACCGAATACAAATTATCTTTTGAGTCGGCGGTCTGACTCCCGACAATAAAATTGCTTTCGTCAGGAATAATTTTATATTCAAGCCGGAAATGGTCGAGCCGCATCATCCAATCAATAATTTCATTGGAAGGAATATCCTTGTTGCAGAAAATCAATTCCCGGATGCCAAAAACCTGTATTACTTCCGGTAAGTTTTTTACATTTCCAAGAAAATTGACACTCGTTGAGTTTTCATCTCCCGGCGAAAGGAAACCGGCACACTCAATAGATGGATACTGTTTTTTCATGAAATCAACCGCCCTGCCGGCTTCGGATGGCTTGCCGATAATGAGCGTTTTATTTGCATTATTTTCTCCTAACGAAAAATTTCTGAAACGGATAAAATGAATCAGCAAACGGGAACCAATCATTGAAAAAATGGTCCACGCTGCTCCTAATACAATCAATGCTTTTGAAAAACGAATAGGATCAATAAAATTTGTGAAAGCAGAAACAAGGACGGTACCGGTCAAAATTCCTTTAAATATTCTGGAAGTTTTTACCGGTTTTTCATATCCGTTGAAAAAATATACAGAACCAAGCCAGAATATAATATACACGGGTACTGCTACCCACATAAACTCAGGAGGATAATGCCCGCCTTCAATAAATTTATGATTTTTCTCCCAGTAATTTTTCAACCAATACATTCCACCCGCTATCATAAGGACATCAAACACCGGTAAAAATATTTTTTGCATAAACCGGTTGGTCATGGCAATTCCTGCACGGAAATAAATAGCGGTGTTTATTAAAAAAGAAAATAAACGGTGCTGTCTTCCGGAAAAATGTTTCCGGGAAAAAATGGACATGGCATTATAAAAAACTTTAACATAATTGATGCTTGTTTTTTTAGTGCTCTCTCCCTTGTAATGTATAATGCGTGTCTCCGGAAAATAAAAAAGCTTGTAGCCCGCTTTCGAAATCCGGTAAGAAAGATCAATATCTTCTCCGTACATAAAAAAATTTTCATCAAGATAACCGGTCTTGTCAAGCGTTTCTTTTCTCAACAACATGAACGCCCCGGCAAGCACTTCCACTTCCTGGATTTTATTTTTATCCAGATGACCTAAATAATATTTACCAAAAATTCTGGTACGTGGAAATAATGCACTCAATCCGAAAATTTTATAAAAAGCAACCCAGGGCGAAGGCAATCCTCTTTTTGATTCCGGTAGATAATTTCCTTTTCCGTCAATCATCATTACTCCCAGACCCCCCGCCTCCGGATGTTCATCCATGAATTTTAGAATTTTGACGAAAGTATCATCCCCTACCACCGTATCAGGATTTAAAAGCAAAATGTATTTTCCATTTGCCTGCAACAACGCCTGATTATTTGCTTTTGAAAATCCATAATTTTCCTCATTGACAATTAATTTTACTTCCGGAAATTTATCACTAATCATTTTTACTGAACCATCTACGGAATGATTATCCACTACAAAAATTTCCACCTGCAATTGCTGAATGGCTTTGTGTACAGAAATAAGCGACTGCTCCAGAAATTGACTGACGTTATAATTGACGATGATGATGGAAAGATCTTTCATGTTTATTTATAATTCAACCTTTTCATGTAAATTTGTATGAATATGCTTACTGTTCAGTACTAAAATTAATTAAATTACTAATTGAAAAAAAAAATATAGCCACTGATTACACTGTTTAATCACGGGTTTAAGATTTTTTGTACCAATAATCCGTGTAATCTGTGGCAAAATATTTTTTTTCATTTTGGACTGAATAGTAACTGATAATGAAGCACATCATGAAACTATTACAGATTATATTGATATTGTCTCTTTTTTTTCAATGTAACTCTAAATTTCCCAAAAATACTGAAAATGAAATGAAAACGGATAAAAAGCCAAATCATCTGCTCAGACAAACCAGTCCTTACTTATTACAACATCTTTATAATCCGGTGGATTGGTATCCATGGGGTGTGGAAGCATTGGAAAAAGCAAAAAAGGAGGACAAACCCATCTTAGTAAGCATTGGATATTCAGCATGTCACTGGTGCCATGTCATGGAAAAGGAATGTTTTGAAAATGACAGTATCGCTGATTTTATGAATGAAAATTTTATTTCCATAAAAGTTGATCGTGAGGAAAGACCCGATATAGATCAGATATACATGGATGCGTTGCATACCATGCAACGTCAGGGCGGATGGCCCCTGAATTGTTTTCTTACTCCGGATACCAAACCGTTTTATGGTGGCACTTATTTTCCACCTGACCGGTGGTTGCAAGTGTTGCATAACATAAATGAAAATTATAGAAATAAAAAAAAGGAAATTGAAAAACTCGCTGAAGATGTTACGCAACATTCCAACCAGCCCTATTTGCCGGATTTTGAACCAAAGTCAGAAAACAAACAAATTACTTTAATGGAATTGAATGATGCGTTTTCTACTATGGAATCGGGGTTTGATAAACGGTTGGGTGGATTTCAGAGAGCGCCTAAATTTCCCATGCCGGCTATTTATAAATTCCTGTTTGGTTACTATCAGCTTTCGGGTGATAAAAAAGCATTGGAGCAAACGCTTCTTACACTTAATAAGATGTCGGAAGGCGGGATTTACGACCAACTCGGCGGCGGTTTTGCCCGCTATTCTACAGATGTTTACTGGTTAGTGCCACATTTTGAGAAAATGTTATATGATAATGCTCAATTGATTTCTCTTTACTGCCATGGATATCAAATTACAAAAAATGAGCGATTCAAACGTGTAATAAAAGAAACATTGGATTATATCTTCCGGGAAATGACTTCGCAGGAGGGAGGATTTTTTTCATCCCAGGATGCCGATTCTGAAGGAAAAGAGGGATTTTATTATTTGTGGAAGATGGATGAATTAAAATCCTTGCTGGGCGCCGATTTGGATTTATTCTCTGATTATTTTGATGTAAAGCCATCCGGTAATTGGGAATTTTCAGCAAACATACTTAACCGTGCCACTGAAGATGAAACTTTCTGTAAAAAACATAACCTGACTCAGGAAGAATTGTTTAGAAAATTAACTGCATGGAACGAAAAGTTATTGCCGGTAAGAATGAAACGCATTCATCCGAATCTTGATGATAAAATTCTTGCTTCCTGGAACGGGTTAATGCTGAAGACACTGACGGATGCTTATAAAACAACGGGCGATGAGAATTACAGAAAAACAGCCATTAAAAATGCACAATTTCTGAAAGAAAAAATGTCAGACAAAAACTTCCTTTTTCATTCTTACAAAGAAGGGAAAACCAATGTCAGTGGAATGTTGGAAGATTATGCTTTTGTCATAAATGCATTTATTGGATTGTATGAAATAACTTTTGATGAAATCTGGCTGGAGGATGCTAAAAATTATCTGGATTATGCACTTTTGAATTTTTGGGATGAGAAAGAAAATTTATTTTTCTTCACTTCCGGTGACACAAAACTGATAGCCAGAAAAAAAGAATTGTTTGATAATGTCATTCCTGCATCCAATTCTCAAATGGCAATAAACCTTTATAAATTAGGGTTATTCTTTGATAAAGCAGATTATATTGAAAAATCCAAATCCATGTTTTCGCTTATCAAGCCCTTTTTGAGTAAAAATTTGAGTCATACCGCTAATTGGGCAACCCTTGCCTGCATGTTTTCAACCCCAACAGCGGAAATAGCAATATGTGGGAAAGAAGCGGATAAACTTAGAAAAGAAATGCAAGCAACTTTTTTTCCCAATGCACTTTTCATGGGAGGAACGCAGGAAGGAAAATTGCCCTTGCTTGAAAATAAATATTCACAGGACGTTACACGAATTTTTATTTGCTTTAACAAGACCTGCAAGATGCCGGTAGAAACGGTAAAATCAGCGATGGACTTTTTGAAGGGCACTTCTAAAAATTCAGCCAAATATCTCCCTTTGGAGGGAGATAAAGAGGGAGGAAAATAAAAAGATAGAATTTTTAGAAGTGCCCTGAAATAATCTTACGAACCATTTCGCCATCTTTTTCTCCTTTTCCCAGAAGAAAGAGAATTGGCCAAAAATAAAACCATAAATTATCAAAAATGTTTGATACATTGGGAAGATGAGTAAAATATAAACAGATACATATAAATAGGGGTGGATGCTGAAATCAAGCCCAAGCAAATTCATGATAAATTTTCTTGAAAATCCAATGGACATTCCTGCCAGTGAAAAAACCAGGCATATTAAAAGAATATCCAACGTACTTGGGATTTTCCATTTCTCTTTTAAGCGTTTTATAAAATCCATATCCTAAAAATTTTTCAAATTTATAACATGATTTGATTTTTTCCTATTTTTGACCCTTTATTTAAAATTTTAAAACCCCAGACAGGTGATAATCCCAATACTCGCATACGGAGATCCCATACTTAAAAATGTATCCGTGGATATTGCTCTCGACTTACCGGATTTGCAAACCCTGATTGATGATATGTTCGATACAATGAATGAAGCCGGCGGGGTTGGTCTTGCGGCTCCTCAGATAGGAAAAAATTTACGTTTGTTTATCACCGATGCCGAAGGGCTTGAGAAAGAAAATATTAAGGATTTTAAAAAAGTATTTATTAACCCCGTCTTGTTGGAAGAAGAAGGAGAAAAATGGGATTTTAACGAAGGGTGTCTGAGTATCCCAGGAATCCGCGAAGATATTTCGAGAAAACAAAATTTACGGATTAAATACTATGATCGGAACGGGCAATTGCTTGAGGAAGTTTATTCGGGGGTAAGAGCAAGAATCATTCAACATGAAATGGACCATCTGAATGGAGTGCTTTTTACCGATTTAATTTCGCCTCTTAAAAAGCGATTGTTGAAGTCAAAACTTCTGAATATTTCGTTGGGAAATGTTGAGGTGAGTTACAAAATGAGGTTTCCCGTGGCGGCGAGGAAAGGGAACCGGTGATAATTGTAAATTTAAATTTTTTTTTACTATTCAGTAGCAAGAAAAATTTAGCCACTGATTACACTGATTAAACACGGTTTTAAGATTTTTGTAACAATAATCCGTGTAATCTGTGGCAAAATTTTTTTTATTTTGGACTGAATATTAACATTTTTTTTTAATAAACCAAAGCATCATGAAATCAAAACTATTTTTAACTCTACTGCTCACTATTCTTATGGCAGAAAAAAATTTCTGCCAGACCGAAACATGGGAAAATTACACAACCGCAAATTCAGGACTTCCTGACAACATAGTCAAATGTGTTTATGTTGCCCGTGACAGTTCCATCTGGATTGGCACCGGTTCTGGTCTTGCGCATTTTAAAAACGGAACTTGGCAAACATTCAATACCGGCAATTCGCAATTACCGGATAACGAAGTTATCTGCATCCATGAAGGTCTCACCGGAAATTACATCTGGGTAGGAACACTTTCCGGTGGGCTATGTAAATATGATGGCTCTAACTGGACAATATTTGACAAATCGAATTCGCAGATTCCCGACAATTATATTTTATGCATAGAGCCAGAATTGAATCTGGCTTCAGAAGAAATAGTATGGGTGGGTACTTATAATGGAGGAGCCGCATCTTTTTACAATAATACATGGACGGTTTACAATTATAACACTACTGGAAAACTTTTCAATCAGATTTATGCGATTGCCCACGAAGATAACGGGAATAAATGGTTTGGGACCTGGGGTGGAGGGTTGGGAAAATTTGATGGCTCCAACTGGACTATTTTTGATAAATTAAACTCTGGAATTTCCAATAATTATATTTATTCCATTGCCATTGATAAGAATCACAACAAATGGCTGGGGAGCAAAGACGGCGGTATTATAAAATATACGGATATTGATTTTTTCATTTACAATCAATCCAACTCCGCTTTATCAAATAATTCAGTACGTTCAGTGAAGGCGGATAATCAAAACAGGATTTGGGCGGCTACACTTAACGGAGGGTTGAACCGTTTCGATGGCGTTAATTGGCAAAAGTGGAATAATACAAATTCACAACTGCCCGATAACTGGATCTGGAATATTTTTCTTGAAAGCGATAACAAAGTGCATGTAGGAACCAATGCAGGGTATTCGGTTTATTCCAGTGGCACTACCGGCGCTAAGGTGAATGAATTTGATAACACATTTACGTATTACATGCAGGCAAATCGTTCGTTATATATACAGAGTAACGAATTATCCGGGAATAAAACTAGTATTGAAATTTTCAATGGCATGGGACAAAAAGTTTATGCCTTGCATACGCAAACAGTAAATAAAAACTACCTGACCATAGACCTCAACCAACTTCCATCTGGCGTTTATTTTATTTCTGCAATAGTAGCTGGAAAAAGAACGGGAGGAGTGGTTGTAGTAGAGTAAGAATTGTTTGAAGTTTTTAAAATAATGTATCTATGCTGTACGATTAGTAAAATAAAAGATGTGAGAAAAAAAATTATTAAATTCTATTACATTTTACTCTATCTGGCATTTTTTTGCTTTACTGATTTATCAGCCAAAGTAAATTATCCTGCAAAAGATTTTAGTCAGGATAATACTACCTCAAAATCCATCAAAATAGATTCTCTGGAGCAAGAATTAAAAATTTCCAAACTGGATTCCATACGGACAAAACTTCTGTTTCAATTGGGTCTTGAATATAAAGTTCTTTTGCCTTCTAAATCCATTATTTATAGCGAACAAGCGTTATTGCTTGTAAAGAAAACAAAACAGGTATTGCTCACAGCAGATATTCTGAAATTACTGGGTTTTCAATACACAACGATTGGAAATTACAACCAGGCGATTAGTTATTATTCGGATGCAATACATATCTATAAAAAATTTAATAAAAAAAACGATGAGGGTGATTGCATCCATAATACAGGTCAGGTTTACTTGAATAAAGGTGATTTAAAAAAAGCGCTTTCCGAATTTAGAAAAGCATTGCGAATTTATGAGGAAGCTGATTACCCTTATGGTATTGCAAAAACTTATCAGAATATCGGAATACTTTACCGTCATCTTGATAACAATGATAAAGCACTGGAATATTATTTTAAAGCCATAGCTATTTGGGAAAGGGTAGACAACAAGCAGGAGAAAGCAAATTGCTTAAACAGTGTCGGCATTGTTTACATCCGAAAAAAAAATTATAATAAATCCCTTGAATGTTTTACTACTTCCCTTGAAATTCAGAAAGAGCTGAATAATAAAAAAGGAATTGCATCCATACTGGCAAATCTCGGAATCATTACTGACGCAAAGGGTGACTTTAAAAAATCGTTGGAATATTTTGAAAAATCCCTTGCCATCAGCAATGAAATACAGGATAAATGGGGGGTTTCCGCCGCTTTAAACAGTATCGGGATAGAGTATAATCTTTTAAAGGATTTTAAGAAAGCAAAAGAATACAGTCATAGAGGACTTGCTATTGCCACTGAAATAGATGCAAAAGAAAATATTAAAAACTCTTACTATAATTTGTTTGAAACATACAGGAATTCCGGTGACATGAAAAATTCATATCAATATCTTGTATTGTATTCCAAAATTAAGGATTCACTTTTCAATGAAGAAAAGAACCGACAGATTGGTAAGATGGAAGAAAATTATGAAATAGATAAAAAAATACGTCTTGAAAAAGAAAAAGCGGAAAAAATTGAAAAGCAAATTCAGAAGGAGAAGAAAAGAAGAACGGATATACAATATTATGCATTGACGGTATTTATTGTCGTGCTTCTAGTTCTGGTAATAATTACATTAAAATCACAAATAAACATCCGTGTCACTACCGGTGTAATATTTCTCACCTTTTTAATTTTGTATGAATTTCTGCTGATTCTCCTGGATCCGGCTTTAGAAAAAATTTCAACCGGTGAACCCATTGTAAAATTGCTGTTTAATGTGCTGATTGCCTTATCAATTTTTCCTATACATCGTTGGATTGAAAAAAAAATCACTTTAAAACTAATTGAACAAAGAAATCCCCCCATAAATTATAATCTGCCCATTCTGTTTTTAATAATTATACTAAACAGCGCCTTTTCAGGAACAAATCTTAACTCTGAAAATACAATGGATAATTCATTTACAACTACCGATTCCATTCCCAAAAAAAATTCAGTTACCCTCCTGATTGATTCTTTGCAACTTGCCCTGAAAACATGCACAAATGATTCTTTAAAAGCAACTATTCTCATGAAGTTGGTAGATACTAATTATGATACTCAAACCTGGCCCGCCTTAAACCAACAGGCATTGGAAATTTCTGAGAAGCAAATACCCTTGTCAAAAGGAAAAACACTTGAATACTATCTTAACATTAAAGGAAGGGCTTTGTACTATAAAGGATTTGAAATGGACTATACCGGAATAAGTGAAAAGGCGCTTTATTACTATTACCAAAGTTTAAAATTATTAGAAAAGACAGGCGATTATGAAAATCGCAATACAGTTATGAACAGCATTGGAGCATTGTATTACCAACAAAATATGACATCGAAAGCAATTTCAATATTTAAAGATTGTATGGAACTGAATATTAAAAACAAGGACCGGGTTGGAGAATCAAATACTTTATTGTGGTTAGGTTTTAATTACTACAAAAGGGGGGAACTGGATACATCCGCCAACTATTTAATAAAATGTTTGTCGAAACTTTCTAAAGACGAAGCGAATGAAATCCATGTTTCCGCTCTGCAACAATTAGGCGCAATTTATCGCAGTAAGAAGGACTATCAACTTTCAGCACACTATTTCAGACGCGGTTATGAAATTTCAAAAATTTTAGGCGATGAAAGAGGCATGATGTTATATTTTAGTAATACAGGAACCCTGTTTAAAATAAACGGATTCAATGACAGCGCTTTGTTTTATTTCAAGAGAGCCGAAAAAATTGCATACAAACTGAACCAACCTGATCTGATAAAAGGAATTAGTTTGGAACTCAGCCAATTCTATAATGAAACAGAAAACTATGCTAATGCAGAAGAATATTACCTCTTGTATATGAAAATGAAAGATTCATTGATGAACGAAAGTAAATCGCAGGAAATCGGGAAATTGGAAGCACGTTTTGAATCGGAAAAAAAACTGGAAGAGGAATACCGTCAGAAATTGGAAAAAGACGCTGACGATGCGGCAACCCGTTTCAGAAAAAATAATTTACAGTATTCCGCTATTTGTATTTGCCTGATCCTATTTTTTCTAATTCCGTTTTATTTGCGAAGGAAAACTACACATTTACACTTTCTGCCCGTTCTTATTTTTATTTCATTTCTTATTTTTTTTGAATTCCTGCAAATGTTAACAGACCCCATAATGGATAAATTAACACAAAATGAACCTGCATATAAATTATTAGTAAATCTTGCACTTGCCTTTGCAATTTCCCCTCTGCATAATTTTCTTGAAAATAAGTTTAGAAAACGATTATTAAAAAATAAATAAATTTTCAGTAAGTTTGCGAAAAATCGTTAACCATACCCCCTCTCCCATGTCCAACATCGGTAAAATTTCCCAAATCATCGGTCCTGTGATTGACGTTTCATTCGCAGACGAAAATGCTAAAGTTCCTGACATTTCTGATGCGCTTATGATAAAACGCGAGGATGGTTCAAAGATCATTCTCGAAGTTCAACAACACCTTGGCGAAGAAACGGTCAGAACCATTGCCATGGATTCTACGGATGGTCTCATGCGTGGCATGGCGGCTGAGGACTTAGGAGAACCTATAAAAATGCCCACCGGTGAAGATATCAGAGGCAGATTATTTAATGTTATTGGTGAGGCGATTGACGGTCTGCCTCCAGTTCATTCAGTAAAGGGATATCCCATACATCGTGAAGCGCCAAAATTGGAAGACCTTTCCACCGAAAGAGAAGTCCTTTTTACAGGTATAAAAGTGATTGATTTGCTTGAACCCTATATGAAAGGGGGTAAAATCGGACTCTTTGGAGGTGCCGGAGTAGGCAAAACGGTTCTTATTATGGAAATGATTAATAACATTGCCAAAGCCCACGCTGGACTTTCAGTATTTGCCGGTGTAGGAGAACGAACAAGAGAGGGGAATGATTTATTACGGGAAATGATTGAGTCAAATGTTATCCGTTATGGAGAAGCATTTAAAAAATCCATGGCGCAAGGAAACTGGGATTTGAGTTTAGTGGATATCAATGAATTAAAAAAATCGCAGGCAACCCTTGTATTTGGACAAATGAATGAGCCTCCCGGAGCAAGAGCAAGAGTGGCACTTTCAGGTTTAACCGTTGCTGAATATTTCAGAGACGGAGATGAAAAGAGCGATGGAAAAGGTCGTGACATTCTTTTCTTTATTGATAACATTTTTCGTTTCACGCAAGCCGGATCCGAAGTTTCTGCACTATTAGGTAGGATGCCTTCTGCGGTAGGATATCAACCTACGCTTGCCACCGAAATGGGGATAATGCAGGAAAGGATTACCTCAACAAAAAATGGTTCCATCACCTCCGTGCAAGCCGTCTATGTGCCGGCAGATGATTTAACGGACCCTGCTCCTGCAACAACCTTCGGTCACCTTGATGCAACCACCGTACTTTCCCGGAAAATTGCAGAATTAGGAATTTATCCCGCCGTTGACCCATTGGATTCTACTTCCCGTATTTTATCGGTTGATATTGTGGGACAAGACCATTATACAACCGCTCAACGGGTGATTGGAATTTTACAACGCTACAAAGAACTTCAGGATATTATTGCCATTCTCGGTATGGATGAATTGTCGGAGGAAGATAAACAGACCGTTCATCGTGCGAGGAGAATTCAACGGTTTTTATCACAGCCCTTCCATGTCGCTGAACAATTTACAGGGCTTAAAGGGGTTTTTGTAAACATCAATGACACAATTAAAGGATTTAAAATGATTCTCGAAGGTGAACTTGACCATTTGCCGGAAGTGGCATTCAACTTAGTAGGAACTATTGAAGATGCCATTGCCAAGGGAGAAAGGGTTATGAAGGAATCGGAGGGGAAGTAGGATTGAAAGGTTGAGTGTTTTGCGTTATGTGTTTAATGTTAAGTGTTATTTGTTATTTGTTAGATAGTTAGATGGTTAGATGGTTAGATGGTTAGATGGTTAGATGGTTAAATGGTTAGATGGTTAGATGGTTAAATGGTTAGATGGTTAGATGGTTAAATGGTTAGATGGTTAGATGTTGGATGTTGATTTTTCATTCCTTAAAAAAATTTTCCAAAACTATACTCATGAAACTCGAAATTCTCACTCCCGACAAAAAAATATTTGAAGGGGACATTGAAGCCATCAAGGTACCAGGTTCTGAGGGCTCCTTCGAGGCATTAAATAACCATGCACCTATAATCAGCACACTTGAAAAAGGAAAAATCCGGATTCGGACTACCGAAGAAACAAAATTTATTGAAATTGATGGAGGGGTAATGGAGGTAAATAAAAATAAAATAATTGTGCTATCGGAAACAGCCAAGGAATAAAAAATTAATCAAAACAAAACACTCCCGCTCATCTCCTGCGGTTTTGGTATTCCCATCAAGAAAAGAATAGTCGGCGCCACATCACATAATTTACCGTCTTTAAGTTTAGGAAAAAACTCAGTGTCACACAAAATGCACGGCACTAAGTTGGTAGTATGTGCGGTATGAGGAGTGCCATCCGGATTTTTCATGACTTCCGCATTGCCATGGTCGGCAATAATAATTACGGAATAATCATTCTCAAGCGCAGTTTTTACAACCGGTTCAGTGACATCGTTTACCGTTTCACACGCTTTGATTGTTGCATTAAAATCACCGGTATGTCCCACCATGTCGGGATTAGCAAAATTTAAACAAATGAAATCTGCGGATTTTTTTTTCAATTCAGGAATAATTTTATCGCGAATGTCTTTTGCACTCATTTCGGGTTGCAAATCATAGGTAGGAACTTTGGGTGAAGGGCAAAGAATGCGTGACTCTCCCGTGAATTGTTCTTCCCTCCCACCGGAAAAAAAGAAAGTGACGTGCGGATATTTTTCTGTCTCTGCAATCCGAATTTGTTTTTTTCCGCTCTGAGATATAATTTCTCCGAGGGTTTGTTTCGGGTCATTTCGTCCAAAAATATTTTTAACGTTTTTAAATTTTTCATCATAAATAGCCATGGTTACATAATGAAGATTTAATTTTTTCATTCCAAACTCCGGCATATCCTGCTGTGTCAAAACCTGGGTTAATTGTCTGACCCTGTCTTTACGAAAATTAAAACTCACCACTACATCTCCGTCTTCAATAAGGGATAATTTTTCTCCTTTTTCATTCACACACGAAACCGGCTTAACAAATTCATCGGTGATACCTTCTGCATAAGATTCATGGAGTGCGAAAACAGGGTTTTGATAAATTTTTCCTTTCCCATGTACTAATAAATCATACCCTAAACGAATTCTTTCCCAGCGTTTATCACGGTCCATGGCATAATAACGTCCTATGACACTGGCAATGGAACCGGTAGTTTTATTCAGATGTTTTTGCAAATCCTCTAAATAGTTGGAGCCGGCGTGAGGGTCCGTGTCTCTTCCATCCATAAAACAATGAATGAAAACTTTCTTGAGACGGTATTCGTTTGCTAAAGAGCATAACCCTTTTAAATGTTCTATATGCGAATGAACTCCTCCGGATGAAACCAACCCGAAAAGATGTAATTTGCAATCTGTTTCTCTTGCTTTTTCTAAGGCATCCTTCAGGGTTTGGTTGTCTTTTATAGTATTATCCCTGAACGCATGATTAATTCTAACCAAATCCTGAAAAACAATTCGTCCAGCGCCTATATTCAGATGTCCCACCTCTGAATTACCCATTTGCCCCTCCGGTAAACCAACTGCCTCGCCGCTTGCCTGGAGTTTGGAATGAGGATAGGTTGAAAACAAATAATCTATGTATGGTTTTTGGGCTTTGTGAACAGCGGAAATTTCAGGATTTGAGCCGATTCCCCAACCATCCCAGATAAGCAGGAGAACTTTTTTATTTGGATTCATGGTTTAATTAGTTTGTGCATTTTTTCATAGCCATTTTTAAATTAAACTCTTGTTGTACGCCCTTATACCCTATCCCCTTATACCTTCTACCTATTTTCAATTAGTATAACCCTCCAAATCTAATAAAAAAACATGAGCACTTGCATGATTTAATTAAATGCTGTACTTTTGGCTTGATTATTGACAATTTTTTCTAATTCAAACGGATTTATCACCCGTTTTTCGTTAAAAAATACAATCAGGAGAAAATCGGAATATTATGAAGAAATTAATTTTTATAGTATGCTTAATCACATCCCCTTTTATTACAAAATCGCAATCGCCTACCGCCGATGAAATCAGTCAACTAATTAAATCCGGTGATTCAAAAGAACTCAGCAAATTTTTCAATACAACCATTGAGTTGAATTTTAATGATGAAAGAAAAAATTATCCGAAAACACAGGCGGAATTGGTGTTGAAAAATTTTTTTCAGAAATATCCCCCTATAGAATTTGAATACAAACATCAGGGAACTTCCTCAGAAGGTCTTCGTTATTTTATTGGTAGTTATAAAAGCAAAGATGCGGTATTTGTAACGTTAATCCGAATGAAGCCGATAAACGGAAAATACTTCATACATAAAATTGAATTTACAAGGGAATAGTCATCCTGCATAATCCTAAAAAATAAAAAAAATATTAAACAAATACCCATTAAAAATTCTGATTTCACATGAAATGGATAAAAATCACAATGTAAAGACACGGTGCACCGTGTCTTTACACCATGATTTTTAGAAGAAAAAAAAAACTAATCATGTAAATACCCAATTACTCTTTAAAATAATGACCGGACAAAAAAAGATTTTTCTTTGCTTTATTGCTCTTTGTTTCTCTTTACATCTATTTGCAATAGATAAAAATCCCGAAAATATAAAATACCTGAAAGCGACAAAGCAGGTTTATTCAGGGATAAAACAACAGGAACTTAAACAACAAAAATCCTGGCGCAACTTTTCTGAAAAAAATAAGGGATGGTTCGTTTTATTTAATGAAATAACCGGAATGCCTCACCGCGCTTTTGGTAAAGGAATTTCTTTGCCAAATTTTCAAAATGTTTCATCCGCCGCCAATTTATTTCTGAAAAACAACCTGAGCGTTTTTAATATTCCTCTCTCCGATATAAAATTATATAACCTGAACAGCTCCGGAAAATATCATTGCATTGATTATCATCAGTACTACAAAGGATTGAAGGTTCTAAACAGCCGCCTTTCCCTCCGGATGACAAAAAAAAATGAAGTGATCCTTTTTGGTTTGGATGTATTTAATGATATAAACGTGAATGTTGAAATAACTACTCTTCAAGATGAAATAAAAAAAACGGCTGTAACAGGACTTGAAGAATTTTTTCCTGAAGTTACACTTGGCTCCAAACCGTGTATTCTTCCTGTACCCAAAGAAGGAAGTTACGAATATCATCTTGTATATGAAGTTTATGTGAATACAGCTAATTCTTCTCTTCATGGAAAATATTATTTATTGATAGACGCTCAATCGTTGAAAATTCTCTATCGCCAGAACCAGGTATTTTCAATGAACCCCGGAAATATTTCTGTAATCACAGCCGGAACTTTGTATCAAAGACATCCTTACATTCCAGCGGAACAAACCATGCTACCTTATTATAAAGTAGTGGTTGGGACTTCTGCATTTAATGCAGACGTAAATGGCTTGCTGGAATTAAACAATAACGGACCCATTACTGCCAGCATCTATCTTGAGGGTTTATGGGCAAAAGTAGTAACCGGTGATGGTGGCGCTACTCCACAAGTAATGACAGTGACACTTAATGACGGTTTAAATAATCTTTCTTTTGATTCCAATGCAAAAAAAGAACAACTCTCCGCCTATTATTTTGTAAATCAGATTCACGACTACATGAAATCAAAAGTTCCGGAATTGACCTCGATGGATTTTCCCATGCTGACAAATGTGGAACAAACCGGTGTCACCTGCAATGCAAATTACAATGGTAACCTGAACTTTTATGTGAAAAGCAATGATTGTAACTCACTCTCCCTTGTTTCAGATGTGGTTTATCATGAATACGGTCATGGGATTAATTATTATTTATATGAACACCTCGGTGGTTGGTTTCAAAACGGCGCTATGGGAGAGGGCTACGCTGATGTCTGGGCGCTTGGGCTCACTGAGAATCCAAGATTGGGTATAGGGATGAGTACTACCGACTCAACTTCTGTTATCAGAAGATATGACATTGGTAAAAAGATTTACCCGAATGACCTCGCCGGAGAAGTTCATGCCGACGGGGAAATTATTGCCGGTTGCTGGTGGGATGTCGGGCAAAATTTTGGAAATATCCAGCAGATGATGGATTTATTTATAGAAACACAACGTGCCACTGCCTCCGGTCCTGATGGTGATGAGGGCATTATTTATACCGATATTTTAGTTGATGCCATTGCGGCTGATGATGATGACGGAGATCTGGCGAATGGCACTCCCAATTACAATGCAATCAGTAGCGCTTTTGCAAAGCATGGCATTACCATGATGACAACTTCTACCATTGAAAATATTACCCCTGAATTTGTGAATGGTAATGAACCTATTGCTATTAATGCAACCTTGTCGCTCGTAAATCCACAATATTATGGAAGTACAACATTAGTTTATAAAATAAATAATGCTGACACATGGGATACATTGCCAATGAATCAAGTATCCGGGAATGAATATGAAACGCTTTTACCTGAACAACCTTCCGGCACCATCATTAAGTATTATATGTACATGACTGATAATACTGGAAATATTGTAATAGTTTCTCCCATAGGAGCTAACTCCTCAAATCCTAAATTGCCGCATACACTTATGGTTGGATACAAGCGCAACCACATAGAGGATTTCGACAATTTTTACAGTGATTGGCTGATAGGTGATGTGGGGGACGATGCCGAATCAGGTATATGGAAAATTGATTCTCCTGTGGCTTCATTTATTGTGGAGCCACACTCTGATTTAAACAGAGTGCAAACACAATTTGACCATACTACCGAAGGTACAAATTATAATTTATGTGCCTTTACAGGAAATACCACCAATGAATCTGCTGAAGCCGGCACTAATGATGTGGATAGAGGAAGAACTACGTTGATTTCTCCTGAATTTTTGATGGAAAAATATAAAGAACCGGCAATTGAATATTGGAGATGTTATTCCAACGACATGGGAGCAAATCCCGGAAATGATGTATGGCAGGTATTTATTTCCAACGATTTTACAAATTGGATTCAGGTTGAAAGAACCAATGTTTCAGATAAAAATTGGTCCAAAGTGGTTATCAGAGTAAAAGATTACCTCGATTCATGGGAAATTGTGAACTTGAAATTTGTGGCACAGGATAGTTTTATTTTCGGAGCCGACCGTGATGGACAAAGTTTAATTGAAGCCGCCATTGATGATTTGGCATTGTATGATACTACCATAATCCCTCCGGATACAACAGTAAATCCACCCGATACAACACAAAATCCAAAAGGTTTTTCTGAGGACATTACCCTTTTATCACAAGTGAGAATCTTTCCGGTACCGGCGAGAGAAATCATTCGTGTGATTCCACAAAAAAACGTTACTGTTTCTGAAATAAAAATTTATAATGCTACCGGTGAAATTCAATATTCAACTATAAATGAAAATTTATCAGAGAAAAATTATCAGATTTCCCTGAATCAATGGAACCCTGGAATTTACTTTGTAGAAATCAAGTTAAGGGATGCGGTTGTAAGAAAAAAGTTTATTGTGATGCCGTGAATATACTTTTGAAAACTATGTCTTTTGAAAAGACAAGTCCCCTACTACATTAAGTGTTATGTTTCGTTACTGGCTTAAGTTTGCAGAGATAGAAAGTGCGTGCAGGAACTTAAGCCCATCGATAAAAAGAAGTTTTTAACTTCTTTTTTAACTTCATAAGGTTTTTGTATAATTTTACAATGTTTATTACTCTCGGCAATAACGTGCAACATATAAAAACCATATTAGGTAATAAGGTGGCTGTAATTTCATACTTACGTTTTTCTACTAAGGTTTTTTGCGTAAGAAAAATGCAGTCAAAGAAATAACCTTGATTGAATAATTTTTTTTTGTTGTAAATCTGTGTAAAAAAAATAAGGTTTTAAAATTTTATCAACCAAAAAAAAGTTTACAATAATAAAACATTGCATTTAATATTTTATTTGTACCTTTGTGGTTATCTAACTATATATCTTTATGAAAAACATACAAAAACATACCGCAGGAAATCTTGATTTAGACAAAATGCTCATAATGTTTCAGGAAACAAAGGAAATGTTCCGGGAAACAGATAGAAAACATCAGGAAACCGAAAAAATGTTTCAGGAAACCGACAGGAAATTTCAGGAAACAGATAGAAAACATCAGGAAACCGAAAAAATGTTTCAGGAAACCGACAGGCAGTTTAAAGAAACCGATAAAAAACTCAACAAGCTTGAAAATTTATTTACCGGTCAATGGGGTAAATTAATAGAATCGCTCGTGGAAGGGGATTTGGTTAATTTATTAAAAAAATGGGGAATAAATGTGCAAAGAACTTTTACCAGGATAAAATTCGTTTATGATAATCAAAAGGGAGAAATTGATATCCTTGCAGTCAATGGAACGGAAGTGGTGGTGGTAGAAGTTAAAACAACGTTAGTTCCTGAGGACGTTGAAGATTTTATTAAAAAATTAAATGATTTCAAAAAAATCTTTACTGAATATAAAGATAAGAAAGTGCTGGGTGCCGTTGCCTATCTCAGAACGGATTCAAATGCAGGATTGCGTGTCGAAAGGATGGGGTTGTTTGTAATAAGAGCGACCGGAAACAGTGCATCTATTATAAACCAAAAAGGGTTTTCTCCAAAAGTATTTGAAGTGGTATTTTGAAAAAATGATTATACTAAAATTTTTGCGTTAAGTGATTAAGTTTTCCGAAATAAAATCACTCACTTTTTCCCAATAATTTTCAACATTTCCGCATGAATTCCGCATGCCGCTACTATCTGCTTTCCGAAAATGTAATTATCGCCGCCTGAAAAATCTGTAACAATTCCTCCTGCCTGTTTGACGATCAACGAACCGGCGGCTACATCCCAACTGTTAAGGTTGTATTCAAAAAAACCCTCAAACCGCCCGCAGGCAGTGTAGGCAAGATCAATTGCCGCTGAACCCAGACGCCTTACTCCATGCGTTTTTTTCATGAATACAGATAAAATACGGAGATACTCCTGCAATTCTCCAAAATTCTCGTACGGAAATCCGGTTGCAATTAAGGAGTCATCTAACCGTACTACATTTGAAACATGTATTTCTTTTCCATTGCAATAGGCAGATTTTCCTTTCACGGCATAAAAACATTCCTCAAGATTCATTTCATAAATAACACCGAGGATAATTTCATCGTCCTTTTTTAAACCAATACTGATACAATAGCAGGGAATGTTGTGTATAAAATTGGTAGTGCCATCCAATGGATCTATAATCCAGGTAAATTTCCCTTGTGATGGTTTTTCTGTTTCCTCTTCAGTAATAAAATTTGATTCAGGTAAAAGTTTTTTCAGACAGGAAACAATTTTTTTCTCGGCTTCCTTATCTACATACGATACTAAACTGTTAAAGCTTTTGTATTCTATAGCTGATTTGTTGAAATGTTCTCTTTCGTGGGAAATAAAATTTCCGGTTTCATAGCATAGTTCTATTACACCGTGAAGGAGAATGTCAATGTCCATTGGGGTACAGAGGTATCGGGGTGTGGGAGTATTGGGGTATCGGAGTATGGGAGTATTGGTGTATCGGGGTACAAAAGTTCAAGAGTATATGGGTCACACCCTTATACCCTATACCCTTATACCCTATACCTTATTACTTTTCGAGATAAGCTCCCAATTTATTCCAATAATGCTCAAACCATCCTTGTTTGATGGCTTTGTATTGGCTTAGGGGAACATAGCTTTGGTAAAAGGAAATACGGGTTCCTTTTCTCCAACTGAAAATAGACATAGTGATTCTTGAGAAGTGCTCTTTTGGAAAATCAGAAGACCTCCATGTCATAACTATTTTTTTGAAAGGAACGGCTTCGAGAACAGTTCCCTTGGCATACCCACCATAAACGCTGAAGCTTGAACCTGGTTTTTTACTAATGACTGCTTTTGAGCCGGTGAAAGCCGAATGCTTTCTTGAATCCAGGAGCGATTCAAACACTTTTTTGGGGTTTGCCGCAAAATTTATCCGTTGACGGAGAAATCTGCTTTTTACTTTTCTTTTTGATTCCGATTTCATACTGGTAAAAAGTTGGTTAGTTTTAAAAGGTGCAAATATAAGATAAAGATAATTGAGATTTCCAACTTTTGTGAAATTTTTAATTGAAAATCGTGAGAAAGTAGTGTTTTAAATTATTTTCTTTCTTTTTATCAAGGCAGACAACAATAAAAAAAAGGACAAAACCAATGCAAGCCGCCCTAAGTAATCCCCATACATGGCATAAAGTGTCATTTTCTTGTTTTTATTGATGGAATGTGTCAGAACAAAAGGCATCCACCATGCAGATTCTTTGATAATTTCTCCCCGCTGATTGATAAAACAAGAAATACCGGTATTTGCACAGCGTGCTATGCTTCTCCTCGTTTCAATGGCACGTAGTTTTGCAAGTTCCAAATGCTGATGATAACCAGGGGTACTGCCCCACCAACCATCGTTGGTGATGACAATAATAAACTCAGCTCCCATTTTAACGTAGTTAGACACGTAATCACCAAAAATTGATTCATAACAAATTACAGGAATAAATAAGTCGCTGTCATTGGTGACGAATAACTTCTGTTGTTTCTCCCTGGCAAGAGTTCCAGAAGTACCTCCCAGATTAATGGCTAATGGTTCTAATATTTTTAACACCTCCGGGTAGGGCATTATTTCCACCCCCGGTACTAATTTCGATTTATGATGTATTTGAAGCGGTTTATTCCTTTCAATTAAAATGGATGAATTGAAAGCATCATACCAACTGTTTTGTGTACCATATAATTTCCGGGATGTCACTGTTTTTTCAGCATCATCATATTTATCGTAAAGCATGGCACCGGTAATGATTTTTAAATCAGGAAAATGCTCAACTAATTTAATCATGTTGTTTATTTCTGAAAAAGAATTTAATTGTTCGATAAAGATTCCCTCAGGTAAAGCCGTTTCGGGCCATACTAAATAATTAGTTGAACTATCAACAGACATTTTACTCATTTCTAATAATTTATATATTTGTTTATCAGGGGATAAATACTTCCCATCCCCTGTTTCTGCAAACTTCTCATTATAGGGGTCTATATTGGGTTGAATCATTGAAATCTTTACCGGATCCTCTGATTCTTTATAAGTATAAAAACGAACCAACGAAACAAAGATAGGTACATCGAGAATGAACGAAAGGATGACTGCTCTTGAGAAAATATAATACATGGATGCACCTTGCGAAGTGAAAGCATTTTTCAAAAAATGAAAGAGAAAAATATTAATTCCCAAAATCCAGAGTGAGCCGCCCAGAACCCCTGTAAATTCATACCATTGAATAATTGGATAAAATGGAGAAAGAGCATTTCCAAGGGTTAACCAGGGCCAGGATAAATCCCAGTTGTAATGAAAAAATTCGTAAGAAATCCAATATACAGGCAAACTAATATATCCTATCATGTCACCTTTTTTTAATCTGGTGTAATGAAAAAGTGAAAAAGGAAGACACATAATCAGAGAATTAGCGGTAATAGCCATAACAGCCCCGCCTGCACTTGCTTTGCTAATCCACCAGGTTGTAAATAAATTCCATAGCAGAAATGTCAGATAGGTGAAAAAGAAAAACTTTAATTTTCCTGTAACTTGTTTAGTGAAAAAAAAATTTTCTAACGCCAATAAGGGGAGCCATGATACGAATATGAGCGCCGTGGTTGGCATGGGTGACCAGGCAAGGAATAGGAGTGCGCTTGTGCCAATGCTCAATAAAAATAAATGATACCAATATATTTTGGTTGGATTCATAAATTCTTTGAATATGCATTCATTACTTCCATCAGAGTTCCGAACGATGTTTCCAATTTCACCCTTACCTCTTCCATTTCCTCCCATTTTATTTCAGTGATATCTTCTTCGCTTTGAGGTTGCATCCCTTCATCGTTTGAACAAGTCATAAGGTACCAGTGAACCTCCTTCAATATTTCCTTCTTATGTGTGTATGTATGGTACGTGATAATCAATGATTTAACAATACTTATATCTTTAATTCCCGTTTCTTCACAGACCTCTCTTACTGCGCAATTTTCGAGGGTTTCATTCTTATCTAATTTACCTTTAGGCAGGTCCCACTTTCCTTTTCTTTTTATAAGGAGTATTTTATTTTCATGTACAACCAATCCTCCGGCGGCTTTTACAACTTTATATTTCCCTTCAATTTCTTCTTCAGAAAAAAAATGAGGAATATTATCTATATATATTTTAAGTATTGACATATATTTGTGCGGCAAATTTAACACTAATCCCATGATTATAGGCGTACCCAAAGAAATTAAAACGGATGAAAACAGAGTGGCGTTGACTCCTGCAGGAGTAGCTGAACTCTGCAAAAGAAACCATGTCATATACATTCAAAAAAATGCTGGTTTTGGTTCCGGGTTTTCCGATGCTGAATATATTTCAGCCGGAGCCACCATTTTAGGAAAACCGGAAGACATCTTTTTTAAATCAGAAATGATTATTAAAGTCAAAGAACCGGTGAAGAATGAATTGACTCTGATAAAAAAAGAACAGCTCGTTTTCACCTATTTTCATTTTGCATCTGATGAAGCACTCACTAAAGCAATGATAGCGTCAAAGTCAATCTGCCTTGCTTACGAAACGGTAGAAAGACCCGATAGAAGTTTGCCTTTATTAATTCCCATGTCGGAAGTGGCTGGTAGAATGGCAACACAGCAAGGCGCAAAATATCTGGAAAAACCCATGCAAGGGAGAGGAATTTTATTGGGAGGAGTGCCAGGGGTAAAGCCGGCAAAAGTATTGGTTTTAGGCGGAGGCATTGTAGGAACTCAAGCGGCTAAAATGGCCGCAGGACTTGGAGCAAGCGTTACTATAATGGATGTCAATTTATTCAGATTAAGGCAGTTAAATGAAATTATGCCTGCAAATGTTACCACGGTTGTTTCGAATCATTATAATATTAAAGAAGCCATCAAAGACG
This sequence comes from Bacteroidetes bacterium RIFCSPLOWO2_12_FULL_37_12, assembly GCA_001769655.1. Taxonomy (GTDB): domain Bacteria; phylum Bacteroidota; class Bacteroidia; order 2-12-FULL-37-12; family 2-12-FULL-37-12; genus 2-12-FULL-37-12. The sequence goes on from MEPC01000030.1 coordinate 40,297, forward strand.
CTGATTTGATTATTGGCGCTGTTCTGATTCCGGGCGCAAAAGCACCTCATCTTATTACTCGGGAAATGTTAAAGGAAATGAAAGTTGGAGCTGTAATTATTGATGTAGCTGTTGACCAGGGAGGATGTATTGAAACCTGCAAACCCACCACGCATCGTAATCCTACATACATTGTAGATGGAATACTTCACTACTGTGTTTCCAATATGCCGGGAGCTGTTCCCTATACCTCTACCCTGGCTCTGACCAACGCCACCTTGCCTTATGCAATTGAATTAGCAAATAAGGGCTGGAAAACTGCCTGTAGCGATAACTCTGATTTGAGAAAAGGGTTAAATATTGTGAAGGGTTCGGTGGTGTATAAAGGAGTAGCCGATACCTTTAAAATAAAACTGGAGGAGGTGGGGAGGTTTTTGAATAATAACTAATACGTTGGTATAATAATAAAATCCGGATACCCCGGAATGCTCGTCAATAACATAGACAAACTATCCACATGAGGTGCGATTAAGGTGTTTTTTGAACCGGGTGTTGGAGTTCCGAGATCTATTAAATAAGTCATAGATGACTCTCCATAAATTCTGATTAATACGTTATTTCCCGCAGTAGTTAGAAATTTTATAGCGGCATTTCCGTTGGGAATTCCAACATATAGCCCTGTAATACAATGTCCGTAACCAGAAATAATTATTCCATTTCCTCCTGTCCATTGCCCCACATCTTCAATAATTATATTTTCAAATAGACAAGTATTTACACTATACCCATTATCATCTATATTAATTCCATTCTTGCATACGAAAATTGTAATATCCCGGAATGAATTAAACCAGTTAGGTTCAGCGGAGGGACCACGTCTGAGTAAAATACCGGTTTCATAAAATCGTATATGAATATCAATGAATCGTGAGTAGGTAAAAGCAGTTGCATCTATACCAATTTTGGTATTGGCTCCATCATTTGCAGTTTGAAGCTGAATGCCCTGAATTGTAACTCTGTGAACTGTACTCACGCCATTCTTTTTTTTAAGTCCATCGGTAGATAAATTTTGAATTATGGTCATGTATTGTCCGTCACCAATTATATTTTGATAGGAATCCACTTGCAAGGGGCTTGAGGTAATATAGGTTCCTGCAGGAATATAAACAGGGCGATTCAAAAGAATTCCCGTATCCAGCGCGGCTTGAATTGCATACGTATCGTCTGTAAACCCATCGCCTTTAGCGCCGAAGTCCTTTACATTTAAACGCCCTCCGTCATTAAATCTTCCGTCCTGAGCAATAATCTCCCAGGAATCACCATCCCATAAATATGATTTTTTATCGGTGGAATTATAATACGCCCAATTCGTTACAGGATTTAACGGAGCAGTTGTTAACGTCCCCTGCCATACAATACTCCCCCCTGCTGACGTAGTACCCGATGTTTTTGCATATAAAGCATAAGGAACACTTAATAGTTGGCTGGTGCCCATAACAGTATAATTGGTCCCTCCTGCAGGATCTAATTCTATCTTTAAAAAATAAGGTCCCAACTTCCAATCAATAGCAGAAAAAGCACTTGGATTTACACTTCCAATTTCAAGATTTACCAAACCATATTGATTGGTTTTGGGTTTAAATTCCTCTACACAAACAGTGTCACCGTTTGACAGAGTGACACTAATTCGCATTCCAATAATAGAATCAGCGGGCAGGGGATTTCCGTTTACATCACGTACAACGGCTTGATATTTAAAACTCTCAGGAACCTGCGCCAATAATCCTGATAAAATAAATAAAGCTACAAGTAGCGAATGAAACTTTTTCATGTGTTTTGGATTTAGTTTTTGTAACGAAATAAATTTTACATTTTAATTATTTTAAAAGACATGTATTCTTTGTTTTTGTCTGCTACTTTCAGAAAATAAATGGCAGAAGGTAATTCGTTAAGAAAAATCTTAGAATAAGAATTTTCAATATTATTATGAAACATGAGTTTACCATACAAATCATATAATTTGTATGAAAGACCTGAAGTTTTTTCAACATACAGGACAATACATTCATTAGAAGGATTAGGGTATGAGTGAATTCTGAAATTAATCTCAGGATTAATGATTTTTGTGGTTATGATTATTTTTGATTGTTGGAAACCCTGTGTAAGTGTATTATCTCCAGTGCTCACAGTTTCGCTTACAGGTTCACCTACGGTCCAACTGATATTAAAATTATTTGCATTATCAAAGCCACCGGAAGCAGTAATTATTTCCTGTGAACGTAAAACTGTTGTAAAACAAAAAGTAAAAAAAAGTGTAAAAATTATTTTTGAATTTTGCATTTGTAGAAGGCAACTCACTTTTCAAGAGTTTTTCAAGATAAAATTTTATAATTTTACTGAATAAATTTTTACCAGAAACAATCTACAAAGTTAAATAGGATAGGCGATGAGAAAAATGAGATTTGTCATGAGTTATTTTCATACGACTTTTTTAAACCGTTTTTGACTGATAGTTATCTGCTATAAAAAACACTTTTTTATCCCTTATATTTGCAAATCAAAACGGCAAACCATACAAATACATTTAAAAAATGAAAGTCGGGACTAAGCTTATAGATAATTCCAGCGTCTTATAAATAGGAATAGACGTATTGGTTTACAAACTGTATGAACTCACTTATGAAGAAGTAAAGATAATTGACAAGGATTTTTGGATGAGCGAGGGGGAGTGGGAGAAATTTCAAGAAATAAACTTTAAACATGGAAATAGTTGATTGGTTAATTATTATTTCCATGTATTGAGAAAATTATTAGTTAATAAAATATAAACTAACGTATGGCAATTGCTGTTCAAAATATGCTTGAAATCATTGAAGTAATGGAAAACTTCATAAATAAAAACCGTCCACCCGAAAACATCCGCCACAAAGTTGATTTATCTTATAAAATTGAAAAACAAAGTGTGATTGTATTTGAACTAAGACCCCTGTGGTGCGAACCCAAAGAGATTATGGAATGTAACATTGCTAAAACCACATTTGTTAATACTAAAAAATACTGGAAGGTGTTCTGGCAACGTGCCGATTTAAAATGGCATGGATACCGGCCTAAATACACTGTAAAAACAATTAGTGATTTTGTTAATCTTATTGAGAAAGATGAATATGGCTGCTTTAGGGGTTAAATATAATTGATAAGGAATTTTGACTGCGTGAGTGGGGGATATGAAAATCTTGAAATCAATAACCCTTTAATTTTAAAAAAATGAGAAGTGAAAAAGATTTATGTTTGTTGTGTGGAAAAAATTTAGCCACTCAAAAAAATTCACATATTTTTTCGCAATATTTAGGGAATTCAATATTTGGCAAACAAAATACAAAAAAGGGGCATTTAATTAACCCATCCAACCTTTTAAAAAAATATAAACCAATTCAAGATACCCCAAAAGAAAATTATTTGTTTTGTCCCGAATGCGAATATTCAATGGGGGTGGTTGAAACTATTATTTCTAATCAAATACCGCATATTAAACGTTCTCATTTTCTTTTAAATTATTATATTCAGGATTTGGGGAATTTATATCCATCTTTAAGATATAAAGAACGGCTGTTAATATTTCCTGATATTAATCCTGAAATTTTGGAACTCTTCGTATATATTAATATTATTCGTGCGCATTTTTCAACCTTGCCTGTATTTAATCATTTTAAATTGCACCAAAGTATTGTCAATTGTATAGTATTAAAATTAAAGCATTCCTTATTTCCTAACAAATCTGGTTTTTTAATAAAACTTGAAAACAAAAATCCTGATTTTTTACCTTATTTTCATTATCTCCTTTATACTTCCATAGAAAATAATGATATGAAAAGTGATTCTATTATGGTACGTCATGGACAAACAGACCCATTTATTTTTTATATTGGAAAATATTCCCTTATTTTTTCATTTAAGCATAATCCTAAACATTTAACAGATCCTAGATTTAATTTTCACAATATTGAAGTAAGAATCTGTGATTGTTCAGCAATTCAATGGGGAAAACAACAAAATCGGATTTTGAATCTTTAGTTTAATTTTTTAATATGTCTAAATCGTAAAATAAATTATACATAACCCTCTTCCAAAACAAAAACCGCATAGAAACCACCAACTATTTGAATAAATATGGAAAATAAACTTACAAATCCGAACCAAACTGTTTTTGAGCAAATCAAAAGAGTTGACGAAAACAAAAACGATTACTGGACTGCAAGAGATTTAAGCACGGTATTAGAGTATTCGGAATACAGGCATTTCAAACCTGTAATTGATAAAGCAAAAGAATCTTGCAAAAACAGTGGCTACGAGGTACAGCATCATTTCGAGGATATCCTCGATATGATAGAATTAGGCAAAGGAGCAATGCGTGAAATAGAAAATGTGAAGATGAGCCGCTATGCCTGTTACCTCATTGTCCAAAATGCCGACCCTTCAAAGGAAATTGTTGCGTTGGGGCAAACCTATTTTGCCGTACAGACACGTTTGCAGGAGATTCAGCAAATGCAGGCGTATCAGCAATTAAAAACAGAAGAAGAAAAGCGAGTGTTCCTTCGCAAAGAAATGTTTGAACACAACAAACACTTGGCTAGCGCTGCAAAAAATGCAGGAGTGATTAATCCTATTGATTATGCCATTTTTCAGAATCATGGTTACATGGGTTTGTATGGTGGCTTAGATGCAAAAGGAATTCACCGCAAAAAAGGATTGAAGAAAAGCGAACAGATTTTAGACCACATGGGTAGCACCGAACTGGCGGCAAATCTTTTTCGTGCTACACAAACCGAAGAAAAACTAAAGAGAGAAAATATCATGGGAAAACAAAAAGCCAATCAAACACATTTTGAAGTTGGCAAAAAGGTTCGTAAAACAATTCAGGAAATTGGCGGAACCATGCCTGAACATTTGCCCGTAGCAGACAGTATTAAAAAATTAGGAAAGAAAGACGAACCGAAAAAGTTGAAAAAGCAAAAATGAGTATTAAGGAATTTTAATTAATCCTACCCCCTTGCCTAACCACTCAAATTTTTGTAAATTTGTAGAAAAATAGATGATTCTTTATCCCTTTTCCTTTATTCTTTAACCTTTTTCCTTTATTCTTTATCCTTTTTCCTTTAACCTTTATCCTTCACTCCTCCCCCATGCCCTACATCCCCAAAGACATTCTCGACCAGGTTCACGAACTTTCTCAAAACGCAATTCTTGACATCGTAGGAAGTTATGTAAGCTTAAAAAAGAAAGGTCAGAATTACTGGGCTTGTTGCCCGTTTCATGATGAGAGAACCCCCTCGTTTTCTGTTAATCCTGTTAAGGGGATATATAAATGCTTCGGTTGTGCTAAAGGAGGCAAGGCGATTGATTTTGTCATGGAAATGGATGGTTGTTCATTCCCAGAGGCAATTCGCACCTTAGCCAAACGATTCGGTATTGAAATTCCAGAAACCGAACAAACTCCTGAACAGCTTGCCAGCGAAACCCTGAAGGATAGTTTATTTATCATTCATAATTTCGCAAAAACATTTTACCATTCCCGCTTGACGGAAAATGAAACCGGAATAGCTATTGGATTATCCTATCTGAAAGAGCGTGGTTACCGGATGGATATTATTAAAAAATTTGAGTTGGGCTATGCTCAGTCGGATTTTACCTCCTCAGCCATAGCGGCAGGTTATCAATTGGATTTATTGGTTAAATCCGGTGTCACCATTTTAAATGAGCAAAGCGGAAACCCTTACGACCGGTTTCGCGACCGGGTGATTTTTCCTATCCATAATTTATCGGGAAAAACAATTGCATTCGGCGCCAGAATGTTGAAATCAGATAAAGATTCTCCTAAATACCTGAATTCTCCCGAAACAGAAATCTATCACAAGAGTGACACTTTATTTGGAATTCATCTGGCAAAAAATTCCATTCGCAAGGAAGATAAATGCATTCTGGTTGAAGGATACACCGATGTTATTTCCATGCATCAGGCAGGTATTGAAAATGTGGTGGCATCGTCAGGTACTTCTCTTACCGAAGGTCAGATAAAACTTATTTCCCGTTTTACTCAAAACATAGTAATTATTTACGACGGTGACCCCGCCGGGATTAAGGCATCCATGAGAGGCATTGATTTAATCCTTGAAAAAGGGTTAAATGTTGAGTTGGTTTTATTGCCCGCGCCGGAGGACCCCGACAGTTTTGCCAAGAAAATGGGCGAAACTGCCCTAAGGGAATATGTAGAAAAAAACAAGAAAGATTTTATTTCTTTCAAAACCGAATTATTATTAAAAGAAACGGAAAACAATCCGGTTCAAAAAGCAAAAGTGGTCACCGAGGTTTTGCAATCCATCGCAAGAATTCCTGACATGATGCTTCGTAATTTATATATAAAAGCCACCGGATTACTTATTGGCGTAGATGAAAAAACGCTGATGAACGGATTGAGCCAAATCATTCTGAAAAATAAAGAAGGAGTGACACTAACTGCACCCTTTTCTGAGGCAACCCAGGAAAAAAAGGTTTTATCAACCGAAAAAAAGGTCTCCGAACTGAAGGAAGAATTAAGAGAACGGGAAATTATCCGGTTATTGTTGAATTTTGGAAATAATAAAGTTAATCCCCAGGAAACTCTGAATCATTTCTTAATACAACAGTTATCTGATATTGAGTTTAAACATCCCGTTTACCGGAAGATTCTTGAAACATACCGTCTCTCTAATTCAGAAGGTAATTCAACCCTGGATGTTGATGTTTTTTTGAGAAATGAAAATAATGAAGTTTGCAAAACCGTTGTTGACCTGACAGCCATCCGGAATGAGCCAAGCATTAGCTGGAAAAAATTTCAGGTACAGGTACCCTCCGAATTGGACGAACATATCTTGAGTAAGATCGCTTTTACCGCCCATTTGCGTTTACAATGGAAAAATCTGTTGCATATTAAAAACGAAAATCTTCAGAAAATGAAAACAGCAAAAACAGAGGAAGAATCACTCGAAGCGCAGGAAATACATGTATTTCTAAAAAAACAGGAAAAAATAATTACGGAGCAGTTGGGGATTGTTGTGTATTGATATAAAAAAAGGCAGGGAGGCTGGGCGCCTCAC
>MEPC01000031.1:0-25000 GCA_001769655.1 Bacteroidetes bacterium RIFCSPLOWO2_12_FULL_37_12
CATTATCCTGAATGGCGCCCGCCACAATTTCGGAAGCAGACGCGCTTCCCTCATCTATTAAAATTACCAAAGCTCCATCCTCGAAAAGACCTTTTCTACCCGCAAAGCTCTTATCATTATATTTTTCTTCTCTGCCATGGGTATATACTATCAATTTATTTCCTGTTATTAATTCATCTGCTATTTCAACTGCCTGGTTCATGTAACCACCCGGATTATTCCTCAAATCAATCAACAGTTGTGTAATGCCTTTTTCTTTCAATTCATTGAGCGCTTTTACAAATTCATCGTGCGTGGTCAAGGCAAAACGGCTTATTTTTATATATCCGGTATTGGAATCAATCATGTAAGAAACCTCAACGGAATTGGTAGGTATTTTATCCCTGCGAATATTAAAATTTAATAATTTTTTTACTCCCTTTCGTTGTATTCCTACGTTCACAACCGTTCCCTTTTTACCTCTCAATCTTTTCATGACACCCCGACTGTTTATTCCTATCCCTGCAATCGTTTCTTTTTCTACCTTGATTATTTTATCTCCTGCCCGAATACCCAGCGCTTCGGAGGGTCCCCCACTCAAAGGAGCCACTACATAAACGGTGTCATGAATAATGTTAAACTCAACGCCAATGCCCTCAAAATTGCCGTCTAAATCCTCATGTGCGGTGCTGAATTCTTCGCGTGCAATATAGGTAGAATGAGGATCGAGTTTTGCCAAAATCCCTTCTATGGCATTGTTTGTTAATAACTCAGCATTAACCGTGTCAACATAATTCTGTCTTATAAAATTTACAACCTCCGATATTCGTAATGTGAGTTTATCCGGCTTAGAAGGATTCTTGTCGGAAGAAAAAAAATTTGTTCCCAGCAGTATTCCTATCACTATTCCGATGGCAAGATATACAGGCAGACGAATTACAGATTTTGAATTTTGTGGGGTTGGATTGTCCAAGAGAGGCGATATTAAAAACGCAAAAATACAGAAGATTGAGGGAAAACAGTAGTAATACAGTGATAATACAATGGTAATACAATCGTATTACAACCGCATTACAACCGTATTACAACCGCATTACAACCGTATTACAACCGCATTACAACCGTATTACAGCATATAGTTTGGAATTCAGTATAATTAGTTTACCTTTGTCAAAAAAACAAAACATGCCCTTTTTTGGTCTTCCTGATATTTATGACTTGTACCAAAAGATGCATCAAAATAATGTGATGCTTACTTTTAAAGGGGAAGTCACTTCTGAATTAATTAGCACTGTCTTGCAGATTATCGAGAACAAGCTGGAACAACTTGAAGAAAGCGTAAAGGTTAAGAAAAAAGTATTTAATGTTCTGGTAGAATGTTTGCAAAACCTGTATCATCATGTGGATGAAATCGGGAATAATGGGATAAATGATCCAGAAGTTTCTGATACCCGTTCTGCCATTTTAATGATTTGGAAAGAGGATTCCGGATATTATATAGTTACAGGAAACCATTTACTGAATGAAAATGCCGAGATGCTCAGAAACCGCCTCGATAAAATTAATGCCCTTGACAAAGCAGGGCTTGAAAACTTATATAATGATATTTTATCCAACTCCGGTTTAAACAGCAAGGGGGGTGGTGGATTGGGAATCATTGATATTGCGCGGAGAACCGGTCAAAAACTTGAGTATTATTTCCAGACAGTTAACGATGTATATTCATTTTTCAGTTTAAAAACCAGCATTATAACTTCATAATATTATGAATTCACCTATACAGAAATTTCAGGTTGAAGCTACCTCAAGGACGCCTAAAGTCAATCTTGACCATGAAACAGGAAAGATTGAAATTAAAGGTCGTTCAATCCCCGAAAATACTATCGGCTTCTGGGGACCCGTTCTTGATTGGTTACAGCAATACACTTCCGATCCTAAGTCATTTACAGAAGCGCACTTTTGTCTTGATTATTTTAATACAAGTTCTACAAAATGTATTCTTGATTCGCTCAGAGCTTTGAAAAGAATTACTGATGATAAAAAAGGCACATTGAAAGTAAATTGGTATTACGAGGATGGTGATGATGATATGTACGATGCAGGAGTTGATTTCAGAGGTATTGTCAAAATATCCGAATTTGAAATAATAATGATACCCCCTGAGGAGTAAGAGGTATAAAGGTATAGAGGTATAGAGGTATAGGGGTATAAGGTATAGGGGTATAAGGTATAAAGGTTTAGCCCCTATACCCTTATACCCTATACCCCTGTACCCATTTTCTTTTAGTATAACTATGGACAAAAATGATAAATTGCATTTATTTGAAAGTGAGAACGCCATAATCCGGCACGCGGCTGAGATTTGTGAAAAAGAGGATGTTTCACCCGAAAAATTAAAGGAAGAGCTGAACTACCTGATGAATGAATACGAAGAGCTTTTAAATCAATCAAAGATTATTACGAAGGTTTCAGACCGTCTTCAGAACAAGTTCAACAATGCCAATCTACTTCTTCAGAAAAAGAATATTGAGTTACGTCATACCATTGATGAGCTAACAAAAGCAAAAATAAGTAAAAAAGCTACGACACTTGTTTTAATAATAGCGATAGGATTATTTATCATATCTGAAGGATTAATAGAACCCATCGTCGAGCAATATACCAAATCATTTCTGGTGGGATTCGCTTTTAAAGGAACCATCGCATTACTCTTAAAACCAATAGAATCTCTACTTGAGTCAACCATGTTAAGTCACGCTATGGCAAGAAGACGCAAAGAAATTGATCTTGAAATCGCAAAAGAAAAGGCTGGGAATTTTTAATGCTTTTGCAAAATAGCAAATAGTTCCATCGTCCACGCCACCCCTATATGAATACAAACACCTCCGAAAATATTTCGTGAATACAAAGCGATTACTCCCAGAATATAGCCGCCAAAAACAGAACTCACGCACTCTCCGAGAGGTTTGCCAAAATGCAGAAAACAATACATGGATACCATGGGAAATACGGCGGATGGTCCAATAATTCTTGCTATTCCTATCACAAAAAAACCTCTGAACAACAATTCTATAAACGTAAAATCAAATCCATAAAATAATTCATAAATTCCAAGTGTAAATAAATAATTCATCCCTAAAAATGACTCAGCGGTTGAGCCCTTGTACGTTGGATATTTTGCCAGAAAGTCCGGTTGAAAGGATGCCCAAAATATTAAAGGGAGCATGATAAACCACATAATTAAATAAGGAGAAAAATGAAATCCTTTTAAGGTAAAACCATAAAAAATTTCTTTTTTTCTATCATAAAAAAACCAAAACAGGTATAAGCAAGTAAAAATCTGAAGAGAGGAAAAAAGATTTCTCAGACATTTAGCCACCCAATATGTTAAATCAGCAGAAACCATAAATTTAGCCATCCAATATTGAAAATGCATTGAACTATTTATGCTTAATGTGAGAATTCCTACTGCAGAACTCAGCCAGAAGGTGTAATTTTTCAATAGGTTTTGTTTGTTAAAAAAATAACAGTAGCCGATAAAAACCGGAAAATATGCCAATGCATAAAATAAAAAGTAGCTTGAAACCTGCAACCATGACTGAGTTATCGTATCAAGCACCTTGTGTTCAAAATCAAAATAATAATTAATGGAAATACAGATAGAAAGAAAAACAGCCATGCAAATCAAAAATACAAAATGAAATTGCTGGGTAGAATATTCAATAAGATTGTTGATAATTTTTTTCATGAATAAGGAAATAGTACTTTTGTAAAGACACGGTGCACCGTGTCTTTACAAAAGCATGTGAGGTTTACAAATGTTTATACTGATCACGAAAGTAACCATAATTCATGAAAATTTTTTTAATCCCATTTTTCCTTTTCTATTTGACTTTTTTTTCCTCAGCTCAGGAAAATGACACACTTAGAATTCATAGTCAAAAGAAAGCTCATCCGGAACAGAATCCTAAATTAGCCGGCTGGCTATCTGCTGCTCTACCCGGAGCCGGACAAATATACAACCGGAAAATATGGAAAGTTGCCATCTTATATGCTGGAGTTGCCGGAATTGTCTATTCCATAACTTTCAATAATAAATATTATCATGAATTTACCAACGCCTATAAAGTCAGAATAGACGAAGATAGCTTGACGTTTGATATCTTTGATCCTGAATATGCCGGCGGTTCTGATATTAAATATACAGTAGAAAATCTTGTCACACTAAAGGAATATTACCTCCGTAACAGGGACCTTACCATCATTATCGCATTTGGGGTTTACTTTTCAAATATTCTTGATGCTATTGTAGATGCCCATTTAATGCAAATGGAATTAAATAATGACCTTCTCCTGAGCATTGAACCAAGATTGAATTGGTACTATTCAGGAGTTAATATAAATCCAACCATTGGATTGGGCTTTAAATTAGATTTCTGATTTGAAAAATTAATTATACTTAAAATCATAGTATCTTTGGGCGCAATTTCCCTATACCCCTATACCCCTATACCCCTATACCCCTATACCCCTATACCCCTATCCCCTTTTTAAACCATGAGAATCCTACTAATCGGCTACGGCAAAATGGGTAAAGCCATTGAGAAAATTGCCCCTTTTCGAAAACATCAGATTGTATATAGAATAAATTCAGGTAATACTGATTTACTTAAGCAAATTTCAAAAAAAGATGTTGACATTGCTATGGAATTTTCAACACCTTCTACCGCATTTGAAAATATAAAAATTTGCCTTGAAAAGCATATTCCTGTGGTAGCCGGCACAACCGGGTGGATTGAAAAAAAAAATGAAATTGAAAATTTCTGTAATAAGAAGAATGGAACTTTTTTTTATACTTCTAATTACAGCATTGGGGTAAATGTTCTGTTTAAAATCAATGAGTTTCTTGCAAAATTGATGAGCCATTATCCTGAATTCGATGTATCAATACGCGAAGAACATCATACCCAGAAAAAAGATGCTCCAAGTGGTACAGCCATGGCTTTAGCACAGGGAATTATCGCTAATCATCCTGCTAAAAATAAATGGCAGCTGAATCAACCGGGTATTCCTCCAAGTCATGATATTATTTACATAGAATCTGTTCGTGAAGGAAACATTACCGGCGATCACTGCGTAAGCTACCTTTCTCCGTTGGAAAATTTAAAAATAAGTCATCATGCTAATGACAGAGAATGTTTCGCCATGGGAGCAATTATGGCAGGAGAATTTTGTATTTCAAATTCAGGAGTACTCGGAATGGACGATTTGTTATTTGATGATAATTTTGAGCAGTAATTTTACTGCTCAATCCCTAAATTAATTAAACCACTAATTGAACAAGAAAAAAAATATTTAGCCACTGATTAAAAACGGTTTTGAGATCTTTTATAACATTAATCCGAGTAATCAGTGGCTAAATTTTATTTTTTTAGCTTTGACTGAACAGAAACGCAATAACCAAACTTTATTAATTATGGAAAACAAACCCACTAAAAAAAAATCTGCTCTTCGCGAATGGTTCGACGCAATAATTTTTGCAGTCGTGGTAGCCACTATCGTCCGGGCATTTGTATTTGAGGCATTTACCATTCCTACTTCCTCAATGGAAAAATCTTTGTTGGTGGGTGATTTTCTCTTTGTAAGCAAAGTTCACTACGGTCCTCGGTTTGTAATGACTCCCCTTCAGGTTCCTCTTACCCACCAAAAATTATGGGGAATTTTCGATAAAATTCCTTCCTACCTCGATTGGATAAAACTGCCTTACTTCAGAATACCCGGTTTCGCAAAAATTAAAAATAACGATGTAGTAGTTTTTAATTATCCAATGGAAGACGAGTATCCGACCGATTTAAAAACGAATTATATTAAAAGATGTGTGGGGATTCCGGGTGATGTTATTAAAGTTGAAAATACTCAGGTGTTTATTAATGGAAAACCGTTGGAAAATCCTCCCAATTTTCAGTTTCGATATGTGGTTGAAACAGATGGTAGCATGATTAACAACAAAATTTTTAAGAAAAATGATATTTCTGAGAAATCAATGGCACCTGGAGGGTATGTGATGCTTACTTCTCCTTCAAAAGCAGACCAATTTAAAAATTTTTCTAATGTCACATCGGTTTATCCGTTGATAAGAAATGCTCATGAAAGCGATGCTTCTGTTTTCCCACATTCATCTACGTTGGATTGGAACTGCGATTATTATGGTCCACTTGAAATACCCAAACAAGGCAAAAAAGTTAAAATTAATCCTGAAAATATATCAATCTATGAGCGAATTATTACAAAATATGAGAAAAATCCAGGTGCTGAAATCCGTGATAATAAACTTTATATTAATGGAAAAGAAACAAGTGAATATACTTTTCAACAGAATTATTATTTTATGATGGGAGATAACAGGCACAATTCTTTAGATTCACGATTCTGGGGCTTTGTTCCCGAAGACCATATTGTAGGAAAAGCCATGCTTGTATGGTTATCCTTAGATAAAGAAGAAAATGTTTTCAGTAAAATCCGCTGGAAACGGTTTTTTACGTTGATAAAATAATCACTATATAACAATTTAACCATTTTAACCATTTAACCATCTAACAATTTAACAATTTAACCATCTAACAATTTAACCATTTAACTACATAGCTATAATAATGCAAATAATTTTTCAACATTCAATTATTTTATTCATCCACTACTAATCACTCAAACCCGGTGTCACCAATTAAAATATATACCGATGGTGCTTGTTCCGGAAACCCCGGACCCGGTGGTTATGGCGTTATTTTAACGCATAAAAACTACCGGAAAGAATTATCACAGGGGTTTCTTAAAACAACCAATAACAGGATGGAATTATTAGCTGTTATAGCAGGACTTGAAGCGCTTAAAAAAAATTACTTAGACGTATTAATTGTAACAGATTCTCAATACGTAGTTGATGCTGTTACAAAAGGATGGCTATTCAAATGGGAGATAAAAAATTTTAAAGATAAAAAAAACGGGGATTTGTGGAAAAGATTTTTAGAAATTTTCAGAAAACAAAATGTAAAGTTCCAATGGATCAGGGGACATGCCGGTCATATAGAAAATGAAAGGTGCGACCAATTGGCAGTGAAAGCATGCCGTGGAAAAAATTTGCTGGATGACTATGGCTTCACCGGCTTTTTTTAGTCATCCTTCGAAAAAAATTAACCCACCTGGGCAAGCGGTTAATCTCAATAACCGGATACTTCACAGGCACACCTCCAAAACCTTCATTGGTATAGGCAATTCCTGGTATATTGGAACCCATGAAATCCAATGTATTAATTTTCCCTGCATATTCTTTGATAAATTTGTCTAACAACATAAAATAAGCCCTTGATTCTTTCCCTTCTTTTTTTGAAAATGAAAATATCATTGCCGTCTTACTGATAATCATTACTAACAAACCAGATATTATGTTATTTGAATGGTTATAGGCAGTATAAAACAAATTCTGTTTTTCTTTATTTTCTAAATTTATAAGGTCTGCAATCCTATATGCATACTTCTTACGGAGTTGGATTTTTTTTTCATATATCATTTCAATTTTGTGCTGTGACCATTCAAGGGCTGAAATCGGTTTATCAGTAAATTCAATTTCTCTCTTAATGGCTTTTTTTATATTTCTTATTGTGTTTTCTGAATAATGTTTGGATATTGTCTGATAAGATTCGTTCATATTTAATACATAGTTAGTGCCATAATGAATTTTATCAACAAGTGATGGATTTGTAATTATATTATTACGATTAAGAAAAATTGAAATATAACTGTATTTATCAGGGATTGAACAAATGAAATCATCTATTTCAAATTGATTTTTTTCGTGGGCAGGGATTACACCGAGCTGTTGGCAGTATGTTGGTGGAAATACATAATTGATTCCAAATTTTCTGGAACCTGTAAGTGGCATTATAAATTCATAGTCACCACGTATCAATGCTTCCCAGCCGGGTGACACAATGTCCAGATACCATGAATAAGTGTATGGAAGAAATACCGGTGAATTTTTGATGCAGTGATCCCACTTCTGTTTGTCAATTTGTGAGTGCGTGATGTATTTTATCATTAAATCAAAGAATATTTTGTAGTGACACCAACCATTTAACCATTTAACATTTTTGCAAAATATTACCAACTTTTCGAAAGTCAAAACACTTTTGGTATTTACTATTTTACAATTTCTTTCCCTTTTTGCATCAATCCCCAATAAACTATAAAGGAAACAAAGAATCCTGAAAACCATGACAAACTGAATAGAAAATTTAATGAAGGAATCCATTTTCCGATTAAGGCAAATAAAACCCCTGCAAATAATGCAATCATTGCTTTACTATTAATACCGGATTTCCCAAAGGAATAAATGCCATTCACTTTATACAATTCGTCGGGTATCAGTTTTGTTTTGCGAATCACGAAATAATCGCAAAGCAAAATTCCAACTACAGGTCCCAGCAAGCCGCTTACAAATATCAGGAAACCGCTTATTTGATCCAGCAACCACCAGGGACAAATAATAATTCCGATGAGTCCTGTAATAACCCCTCCCATCCGGAAACTGATTTTACCGGGCATTAAGTTTGAAAAAACATTAGCAGGAGCAATTACATTTGCCGCAATATTTGTGCTCAGCGTTGCAATCAGCATGGCAATTTGTGAAAATACGACTACCCAGGGATTTTTAAATCGTGAAATCAGTGACACCGGATCCCAAGGGGCATCTTCCGAAGTTAAAATATCGGGAAAAATCAACGATGCGGCATACGTGACAAAAATTCCAACGAAAGAATAAAAAATCATAGTGCCGGGCAATCCGAGAAACTGACCGGCAATCTGGTCTTTCTGTGTCTTAGCATAACGCGTAATATCGGAAATACTGATAGACATGGTTGCCCAAAATCCAACCATGGCTGTAAACCATAAAATATATTCCCAAATTTTTGAACCTATAGTGACACTTGTAAATTTGAATTCAACCTCGCTGCTGAGTATGTCATTTTCAGGAATAGTTCCTGTTTTTTTATATTGAACTTTGATTCCTGTTTTTCCCTGGTTAAACGAAGTAGTGTCAGAAATCTGCCACGGAGAAATTGATATGGAATTTTTTTCATTAAGATCAGACCAGGTTGACCATAAAATTTTTCCGTTTGTTTCAATTATTCCATAACGGAATTTTTCCGCCTTTAATTTTCCATCTTTATCTCTTAACGGATTTAAAACCAGCTTATAAGTATTTCCGGAAGAAGTATTATTTTTTTCCAAAAAAGCTCCCGGTTTTTCAGTTTGTCTCCCGTTTGTTAAAACGTTTCTGAAACTTCCTACGCTACCCCATCCCCAACCGATTAATATCACACCTATGATAATTAATATTGGCGCCGAGTAATCTTCAAGCCATTTTATACTTTCAGTCCCTTTCCATATAAAATAAATATTAATAATCCAGAAAATAAAAAAACAAATAAATTTTCCTGCATCCAATCCGGTGACACTTGCCTGTCCGGTAGTGGCATTATATATTGCATAGATGGCAAGCCCCCCAATCCACGTCTGAACGCCAAACCATCCGCAAGCAACTATTCCTCTGACAAAAGAAGGTAAATGAATACCTCTTGTTCCAAAAGCCGCTCTCCCCAGAACCGGAAAGGGAATACCATACTTGACACCAGCGTGTCCATTCAAAACCATAGGTAAAGTAATAACCACATTCGCCAATCCTATGATAATTAGTGACTCAAACCAGGATAGCCCGGTGCGTATCATGTACGAAGCAAGAATATAGGTAGGAATACAAACTGCCATTCCAATCCATAGCGCAGTGAGATTCCATACATTCCATGTCCGTTTATTTTGTGGCACTGGAGCGAGATCCTCGCTGTAGAGTGGAGAAGATGTATGATCTTCTTTCATGGTGACATCAAATTCATTCATAAGATTAGGGCTAATGCGGGAATGAAATCACAAACTCACCAGGTTTCCATAGGTTTCCGGTCTTCGGTCCCTGAAAAACTGCCAGGTATTTCTGACTTCAGCAATTAAATCAAGATTCAAATCAGCAATTACTACTTCATCTTTATCGCGTGAGCCGATGGAGAGAAATTGCCCGCGAGGGTCAATAAAATAACTCTGCCCATAAAATTCACCAATGTTCCAGGGCGACTCCTTCCCTACCCTATTAATTGCTCCAACAAAATATCCATTGGCAACCGCATGAGCCGGTTGTTCTATCTTCCAGAGATATTCAGACAATCCGGCTACCGTTGCAGATGGATTGAAAACGATTTCCGCACCATTTAATCCAAGCGCTCTTGCTCCTTCCGGGAAATGCCTGTCATAACAAATATAAACGCCTATGCTCGCATACATTGTTTTAAATACGGGATACCCGAGATTCCCCGGTTTAAAATAAAATTTTTCCCAAAAGCCAGGATTCACTTGCGGTATATGATTTTTTCTATATTTACCAAGATATTTACCATCTGCATCAACAACGGCGGCTGTGTTATAATAGATGCCGGTCATTTCCTTTTCGTAAATCGGAACCACAATTACCATAGAATGTTTTTTTGCATATTCCTGCATTAATTGTATGGTTGGAGAATTATTAAAATCTTCCGCTAACTCATACCAACGGGTTTTTTGTTCAGCACAAAAATAAGGACCCGTAAAAATCTCCTGCAAACATATAATCTTTACTCCTTGCTGTGCCGCCGAGTCAATCATTTTGCAGTGTTTATCTAACATGCCCTGACGTATTTTCTCAATAGATTCATCAGGATGAACGGGATTTGAGGCCTGAATTAGACCGCATTTAATTATTCGTGACATGGTTTTTTTGTTTAGTTTTAAATCACGAAGGTATGAATAAAAATCTAATTAGTTCATCCCATAACTCATTATTCCGTTGCTCCTTTATTCAATATTAAATTCCCTTAAATTTCCTACCTTTACCCCCCGAATGACTGCATTTTATTTCTATTTTGCTAAAACCCTTGAAGCCCTAGGCTTTTTAATTCTTGGCTACGGCCTTTTCAAAGCCCTGTTTCTGGAAGGTGACCTGGTTGATATGACTACCCTATTAACCGCTTCCGGAATATTTGCTCTTGGTTTTCTTATCGAAAAAACCGCCATAAAACAAAAATGAAAGAAGTTCCTCTTAGTAAAATTCACCAACAAAAAGGTGCCCGAATGATTGATTTTGGAGGTTGGTATATGCCTGTTTCCTATACTTCAATTATAGAAGAGCATAATTGTGTCAGAAACCATGTAGGAGTTTTTGATGTTTCACACATGGGAGAGTTTATCCTTAAAGGTCCCCATGCCCTTGAATTAATACAACGATGCACTTCGAATGATGCCTCTGTGCTTACACCCGGAAAAGCCCAATATTCCTGCTTCCCCAATGAAAAAGGAGGAATTGTAGATGACCTGATTGTTTACTGCCTCGAAAAAGATGTTTATATGCTGGTAGTAAATGCTTCAAATACTGAAAAGGACTGGAACTGGTTATGTAAACACAATACAATGGGAGTTGAAATGATTGATATTTCTGAAAAAACTACTTTGCTGGCAGTCCAAGGTCCCGATGCTTTAACTGTTTTACAGCAATTAACTGAAATAAATCTTTCGTCAGTTTCTTATTACTCTTTTATTAAAGGAACGTTGGCTGGGATAGATAATGTGCTGATAGCCGCAACCGGATACACCGGTGAACCCGGTTTTGAAATCTTTTTTGATAAAATTCATTCCGAAAAAATCTGGAACGCAATTTTTGAAACCGGAAAAAAATTTGACATCAAACCCATTGGTTTAGGCGCCAGAGATTCTTTACGTCTCGAAATGGGATACTGTTTATATGGAAAAGATATTGATGATGACACTACCCCACTCGAAGCCGGTTTGGGATGGATTACAAAATTTACAAAAGAATTTAATTCCTCGAATATTTTGTTAAATCAAAAATCGTTGGGCTTAAAAAAGAAATTAGTTGGATTTGAAATGATTGATAAAGGAATTCCCCGCTCCCATTATCAGATTTTTGATAATAACAAAAGAATGATCGGAAATGTAACTTCCGGAACTCATTCTCCAAGTTTATTAAAACCCATTGGTATGGGTTATGTAACTGTAGAAAACTCTAAACAAGAAAATGAAATTTTTATTTCTGTTAGAGACAAACTTTTAAAAGCTAAAATTGTAAAATTTCCTTTTTATAAAAAAAAAGTATGATATATACCTGTCCGATACAGGTTTGAGAAATTGCCGCATTGTTTCAAGTTTTAAGTTTCAAGTTTTAAGTTTCAAGTTTTAAGTTTCAAGTTACGCTTAAGCTTTACCATAGATGAAAATCTTTTTTGTTATGGTATCTTGAAACCTGAAACTTGAAACTCTTGCATTTCAACTGTATTACAACCGTATTACAACCGTATTACAACCGTATTACAACCGTATTACTACTGTATTACAACCGTATTACAATCGCATTACAATCGTATTACAATCGTATAAAATCTAAATCCCCGAAACCCCATGAAAACAGAAAAACCCCCCGTCCGGAAATTAGATGTATGCCTTACTCCGGAACTACTCCATCTTTATGATTTGGAAGATAGAATTGTAGTGGTTCTCGACGTGCTAAGAGCAACTTCCACAATGACAGTTGCTCTGGCTTACGGAGCAGAAAAAATCATTCCGGTTGCCACTGTTGAAGAATGTCACCGTTATAAAAAACTTGGATTTCCGGTCGCCGCTGAATATTTAGGAAAAACCATTGATGGATTTGAATATGGTAACTCACCTTTTGAGTTTATGAGCGAGAAAATTAAAGGTAAAACCCTGATAATAAAAACTACAAACGGTACGGAAGCAATTCAAAAATCCAAAGCTTCCTCAATGGTTATTATCGGTTCTTTCTTAAACATGAAAGCAATAGTTAAATTTCTCAGATCAGAGAAAAATGATGTTCTGTTGTTTTGTGCCGGTTGGAAGGGTAAATTTAATCTGGAAGATACCGTGTGCGCCGGAGCCATTACGTCTGAACTTTTATATGATTATATTATTGAAAATGATTCCACGCTTGCCGCTTATCATCTTTATAATCTTGCTAAAAACGACATGAAGGAATTTCTCAAAAATTCATCCCATTTCCGGCGTCTTGGTAATCTTGATATCGAAAAAGATGTGGAATTCTGCCTCAAAAAAAATATTTATAATGTGATACCTGTCTTGGAACGGGATTATCTGATTGACATTAACAGAATTCCTGAGATTGAGAGTTTGTTGAAAGGGTGATGCCGGTAATACCTGATAATAATTTATGAAAACCTTCGACTGGTATATAATTCGAAAATTCCTGGGAACTTTCTTTTACAGCATGCTCTTGCTTGTGCTCGTAATTATTGTCATTGACTTCGTAGAAAAAAATGATGATTACATTGAAAAAAAAGTGTCTTATTTCAGTGTCATTTATGATTACTATTTCAATTTTGCACCTTACATCGCCAATATTTTAAGTCCTATTACAATATTTATTGCGGTTGTTTTTGTGACTTCCAAACTTGCTTTTCATTCTGAAATAATTGCTATTCTGAGTAGTGGCATGAGTTACAACCGGCTACTTTTTCCTTTTCTTCTTTCTTCAGGAGTAATTTCAATTTTTACTTTTTATTTAATGGGATGGGTTATCCCAGAGGCAAATAAAAAAAGAATTGCTTTTGAAATCGCCTATATTAAAAATCCTTACCGTTATTCAAACAGAGACATTCACCTTAAAATTGGTCCCGAAACATATATTTACATGGAAAGCTATAATAATATGGAAAATGTAGGTTACAAATTTTCTATGGAACATATTGTAAAAAACCGGTTAATTAAAAAATTAATGGCTCCACGGGTGTTTTGGGATACGGATAAAAAATGCTGGACTATAGAACAATTTGAAATAAGAAAATTTGAAGGTATGAAGGAAAAAATTACCAATGGTAAGACCCTTGATACAGTTATCAATTTAAACCCAACCGAATTTTCCAGCAATTGGCAAAAAGAGGAAACGATGAAAAGCCCTGAACTGACTGAGTTTATTCATACTCAACAGGCACGCGGAAAAGGAAACCTGGAACCATACATCGTAAAAAAATACCAACGGTTTACGTATCCTTTTGCCACTATTATTCTGACATTAATCGGAGTTGTTATGTCGAGCCGTAAATCAAGAGGAGGAATTGGTTTGCAGGTTGCCATTGGATTCCTGCTTGCATTCATGTACATTCTATTCGTAATTATGTCATCCACAATTGCAACTAATGGAAGCGTCCCGCCTTTATTGGCTGTTTGGTTGCCAAATATTATTTTTTCGTTTATTGGTTTTGCACTTCTTTGGTTCATGCCTAAATAACTATTTTAACCATTTAACCATTTAACCATTTTAACCATTTCAACCATTTAACCATTTTAACCATTTTAACCATTTTAACCATATAACGATTTAACCATTCAACCATTTATAAATTTTTCACCTAATATTCAGACCTTATATGTCAAACCCTTCCTTTTTAAAATCTCTTTTTCTTATATCCGGCGCTATACTTGGTTTTCTCGGAGTCATCCTGGGCGCTTTTGCATCACATCGCCTGAAACAAACTATTTCACCTGAACAACTGATCTCGTTTGAAACAGGAGTTCGTTATCAGATGTATCATGCACTTGCCCTGATTTTAACAGGATTACTCATTCATGTTTTTCGTGGAAATTTCCTTGACTTTGCAGGAATTTGTTTTCTTTCAGGAACCCTTTTATTCTCCGGTTCCATTTATTTACTCGTTCTTAAAAACTGGAAATTCCTCTGGCCCATTACTCCTTTAGGTGGTGTAATTCTTATAATCGGATGGTTTTTATTAATTTTACGCTTTGTAACTCAAAAATTAACCATTTAACCATTTAACCATTTATCCATTTTAACCATTTTAACCATTTTAACCATTTTAACTATTTAACCATATAACCATAACTATCAACCAAATCAAATAACCCCGAATTCAATGCTTTCCCCCCATTACCAATCCCTCCGTTCCAAACTATCCAAAGTCACCGACCTGCGCAATATTCTTTCTCTCATGCAATGGGATGAAGAAACGTATATGCCAGAAAAATCAGCGGGTTTCCGCGCACAACAACTGGCAACTTTGTCAGGAATTATTCACGAACTTTTTACAGAAAATGAACTGGGAAATATTCTTGATGAGTTATTTCACTCTGAGAATTTATCTTTTAAAGAATCTGTTAATGTTAAAAAAGTTAAAAAAGAATATGACCGTGAGAAAAAATATCCCACGGAGTTTGTTATGGAAATGACACGAACCATTTCTGAATGTAATCGTCAATGGAGTATTTCAAAGCCCAAAAATGATTTTAATTCTTTTGTTCCGCTGTTGAAAAAATTAGTGGAACTCAAAAAGAAAGAATGTCAACTGCTTGGTTTCAAAGAACATCCCTACGATTCACTGCTCGACCAATATGAAGACGGTAACACAGTAAAAAAAGTTACTTCCATTTTTGACGCATTAAAAGAAAAGTTAGTGCCACTAATTCTTAAAATAAATTCCGCAAAAACCATTGACACTTCTCCGCTAAACCGGATTTATCCAAAACAAAATCAATGGGATTTCAGCATCAAGGTTCTGACTGCAATGGGATATGATTTCAAAGCCGGCAGACAGGATTATTCCATGCATCCATTCACTACTTCTTTTAGCCCGCTGGATGTAAGAATTACAACCCGCGTAAAAGAGGATAATTTTAAAGAATTGTTATGGAGCAGTATTCACGAAGGAGGACATGCACTGTATGACCAGGGATTAAATCCTGACGAATATGGAATTCCCAGTGGAGAATACTGCTCTTTGGCTATTCATGAATCCCAATCCCGTTTGTGGGAAAATAATGTGGGAAAAGGAAAATTATTCTGGAAATTCTATTTTCCGCAATTAAAAGAAATATTTTCCGAGCAGTTGTATGATGTAACTATTGAACAGTGGCACTGCATGATAAATACAGTCAAGTCATCTCTAATCCGTACCAATGCGGATGAATTAACATATCATTTTCATATTATCATTCGCTTTGAACTGGAAAGGGACCTCATGGCGGGAATAATTAATGTGGAAGATTTACCTTCTTTGTGGAACGAAAAATATAAATCCTATCTGGGAATTGATGTACCCGATTTTACACACGGTGTATTACAGGATGTGCACTGGGCTCACGGGTTATTCGGATATTTTCCAACCTATACTCAAGGGAGTTTATATGCCGCACAATTCTATGAGTATGCCACACGCAAAAATCCTTCACTCGAGAATGATATTTCAAACGGTAATTTCAAAGGATTGCTTTCTATTCTTCGTGACAACATTCACAGTAAAGGCAAAACATATAACGCAGAAGAAATTTGTGAACAGTTTACCGGTGAGGGGCTGAACCCGGAGTATTTTATTAATTATGCCACTAAGAAATTCGGATTGATTTATAATCTGTAATTTTTAACTTTTTTTTTATTGTTATATATTTAATGTTAAATGTTTTATGTTTTTCATTTTATCTGCGGATACCGATCAAGTAATGTAATATGTATAATAATTTGATTTCTTAACCAATTTCTTTTATTAATATGAACCTAACCCCACTCACTGCCCTCTCCCCTATTGACGGGCGTTATTATCCAAAAGTAAAAGACCATTCAGATTTTTTTTCGGAATACGCATTGATGAAATTCCGAGTAATTGTAGAAATCGAATATTTTATTTCCTTAGTTAACATTCCTCTGCCTCAGCTTGAATCCATGTCAAATGAAGAATCATTGGATAAAATTCGCAACATTTATCTTCAATTCAATTTTACGTCCGCCGAAGAAATTAAAAAATTTGAATCCACTACAAATCATGATGTAAAAGCCGTAGAATATTTTTTAAAAAATAAATTTGATTCTCTGGGATTTTCCTCCGTCTCAGAATTTATTCATTTTGGTTTGACTTCACAGGACGTTAACAGTTTGGCTTACTCTTTAATTGTTAAGGACTATCACAAGACACTTTTTTTTCCAAAGTCATTCCAATTATTATCCGTGTTGAAAAATCTGGCAGAAAGCTGGAAAGATATTCCTATGCTTGCACATACTCATGGACAGCCCGCCTCTCCTACCCTTTTGGGCAAGGAATTTCGAGTGTATGAAGAACGAATTAAAAAACAAATTGATTTATTAAACCAGCTTCCATTATCAGCTAAATTTGGGGGAGCCACTGGAAATATGAACGCTCATTATGTAGCTTTTCCTTCTTTGGATTGGAAAACAATTCTGAACAATTTCATTTCTTCCTTCGGACTAATAAGAAGTCAATATACCACTCAGGTGGACCATAACGATTATCTTTCTGCTTATTTTGATTCAGCAAGCAGAATATGCAATATTTTATTAGATCTTTCAAGGGATTGCTGGATGTATATTTCAATGGATTATTTCAATCTTCAGATTAATCCGGAAGAAACGGGTTCATCCACCATGCCGCATAAAGTAAATCCTATTGACTTTGAAAATGCCGAAGGCAATTTTGAAATTTCAGTGGCGCTGTTTAATTTTCTATCATCAAAACTAACTGTGTCACGACTGCAGAGGGATTTATCAGATTCTACGGTCATGAGAAATCTGGGAGTACCTTATGCACACCTTATGCTCGCAATGGATTCTTTGCAAAAAGGACTTTTGAAACTTGTTCCTAATACAGTAAAAATCAACAATGAACTTGAAAATAATTGGGCGGTGGTAGCTGAAGCCATTCAAACCATTTTAAGGAGAGAAGGGTATCCTAATCCTTATGAAAAATTAAAAAAATTAACACGTACTCATCATAAAATTACCAAGGAAATAATGGAAGAATTTATTGAAGGACTTACAGTGACACCTGAAATAAAAAAAGAATTGAAAGCGGTAACTCCGTTTAATTATAGAGGTGGTTTTTAGAGTTTTTAACTAACCATTTAACCATTTTATCAATATTTCACCTACCTTTTCATAATCCAGCTTCCCTTAGTAATAAAAACTCATAAAATTTAAGAATTTCAACCCACCGCCTGTCCCAAATCCTCCACCAAATCCTGCGCATCTTCAATCCCCACACTCAACCGGATCAACGTATCTCTTAATCCATTTTTTTCTCTCTCCCCCTTTGGAATACTTGCATGTGTCATGGTTGCAGGATGACATACCAACGATTCAACTCCTCCCAGCGATTCCGCTAATGTAAAAATCTTAAAACGCTCCATGACTCTGATGGTCTTTTTTATATCATCACCTTTCAGCATAAACGAAACCATTCCACCGAATGACTTCATCTGAGTGCGTGCCACTTTATGATTTGGGTGTTCAGGAAAACCAGGCCACCATACTTTTTCTATTTTGGGATGATTTTTAAGATAGAAGGCAATTTTTTTCCCGTTTTCACAGTGCCTCTCCATTCTAATATGAAGTGTCTTAATTCCACGAAGTACGAGAAAACAATCCATAGGTCCAGGAGTGGCGCCGCAGGAATTCTGTATGAATGCCATTTTTTCAGCTAAGGATAAATCATTTACAACAATAGCACCAAGCACAACATCCGAATGTCCGCCAAGGTACTTAGTAGCAGAATGTACCACTATATCTGCTCCAAGTGCAAGCGGTTGCTGAAGATAGGGTGTAGCAAAAGTATTATCTACCGCCACAAGTAATTTATTTTTATGCGCAAAATCGCAAACACGTTTAATATCAATGATATTTAACAAAGGGTTCGTAGGTGTCTCTAACCAAATAAGTTTTGTATGAACGTTGATATGTTTTTTAACTTCAGCTAAATCCCCCATGGGAAGAAAATGAAATTTAATTCCAAGCGGAGCGAATATTTTGGTAAAAATTCTGAAAGTGCCCCCGTAAAGGTCATTGGAGCAAATTACTTCATCTCCCGGCTGGAGAATTTTAATTACACAATCAGTAGCCGCAAGCCCCGATGAAAAACATAATCCAACCTTGCCCCCCTCAAGAGCGGCAATATTATTTTGTAGTGCTGTGCGGGTAGGATTATGAGTGCGTGAATACTCATATCCTTTATGATTCCCGGGTGAACTTTGGGCGTAAGTAGATGTTTGATAAATTGGAGTCATCACAGCTCCTGTAGTTGGGTCCGGCTCCTGACCGGCGTGAATTGCTTTGGTGTTGAAGTGCATATTTATTTAGAAGTTCCAAACTTACATGAAAATTTTGATTTCCACATAAACATTCTTAAAATTCAAAAAATTTCTCACCCCTCTCCATTTTTTGGAGAGGGGCTGGGGTGAGGTCTTTTAGAAAGTGCAATAATCTTTAAATATTCATATAAAATAGTTAATCCCCTACTTAAAATAAAAATCCACCGGCAGTATCCCAACCCTGAAAGTTCGTATCAAACTCCCATTCCGTTTGTATCTGTAAATAACCCCACGTTGAATATAATCAACCGCATCGGCAATATATATATCCCCATTCTTTGGGTCAATCCCGATGCCATAAAAATTTTTATTCCCTTGAGAAATGAATGCCTGAATTGGTAAAATACTATCGTTAATGGAAATTCTGAATACATCTGTATTTATAAAATACAACGTGTCTTTAGTACCATTTATATCCAGCCGCCAGGGACTGTCACTTAGAGTCCGAAAAAATAAAGATTTTTCGATCTGCTG
Source organism: Bacteroidetes bacterium RIFCSPLOWO2_12_FULL_37_12 (assembly GCA_001769655.1). Taxonomy (GTDB): domain Bacteria; phylum Bacteroidota; class Bacteroidia; order 2-12-FULL-37-12; family 2-12-FULL-37-12; genus 2-12-FULL-37-12. The sequence continues at coordinate 19,747 of MEPC01000031.1, forward strand.
TGAAATTGGATTAATCCGGTTCAATACTGCCGAGACATTTTTTGTTTGGTTCCCACTACATAATACCCAAAGTTTTCCGTTTTTATCTTCCACAATGGAATTAGAACCAAATCCGGTTTTAATGCTATCTTCAAGAACATCTTTAGAAGAATTTATAATATAAATATATTCGCTTTTCAGATTTGTAACAAAAACTTTCCCATAAACTGTTAAAAGTTCCTCAGTCCACCCCTTGCAAGGAATTTGACCGGTAATTATTCCGGCTGATAAATCTACTACCCCTATTTTGTTGGCATAAAGGTCTGTTATATATGCTTTGCTATTGCTTACCGGAAGAAAATACCGGGGTGAAATAAATCCTGTAATCTCAGAAATTAATTTAAAATTATCAGGATTCACAACTACAATTTTACCGGAATTATTGATTATGATATAAATCTTGTTATTAAAAAAATACATGGATTGGCAAACATCTCCCAGCGAACTGTTATTGGCAGGTTGATATATGTCTTCTATGACAGTGTCACCAGTGATATCGTAAAAACTGATTTTTGCATTTCCAAATTGAAAATTTCCTTCACAGGTAATATACACACCTTGTCCGCTGTTAAATTTTAGGTCCGGTTTAGGAATATCTTCGGGTACATCAGAACGACATGCAAATAAGAATAAACAAATTATATAAAGTGGGACTTTGAAAATTTTCATACTCAGATTTTATTCTATATAAATAATTTTATGGGTATCATTGCCATTCTTTGTAATAAAACATAAATAATAAACTCCATTAACTAAATTTAATTCACTCGAAAGTATATACAAAACATCTTGATTCCGATTTGCATTAATTATGGAATATATTTCATTCCCTAATATATCATACATTGATATTTTAACACAATTGCTGAAGCAATAAATTGGTAAGACACTTTTAGCATTAACCGGGTTAGGATAAAAATTCTTGCCATTTGCTATATCACTATTTTCTAAAGAATTTGCATTTACCTGATGAATCACCCCTAACGCATCTAAATCAAAGCCGCCACTTTCAAAAGGTGTTGGATATGGGTCATTAATTTTAACACCATATTGGTCAAACGTCGAATAATTTTCATTGATAGAACCTGTTACATCTATAATTTTTATATGAGTAATACGATTAATGTCCAATCCTGCAATATCTGACAGTTCTTCAAGGTCAAAAGGAGTTCCGTACATGGCTCGGTATTTCCCCGCAAGGTTGTTAATTTTTTTAGGATCCAATAATCCAAAAGTTCCAATCTGTACAGTATCTTGTGTAAGCGATGTGACCGGAAATCTGAAAAAATTAATCCCATCTGAACTTACTTCTACAAATGCTAATTCCAGGAAATCATCGCTGAAAGAATTTTCAAAAACTGCGAAATCCCATCCAACTCCATTTTTTATAGGAGATATGAATGTCAAAACCGCTATCCCTCCATCCCCTAAACTAACCACCCCATTTTCTCCGGCTTTGCCCAATGACATTGAACTGTCACCCGCTGTCGCAAATCCAAGTGAAGGGTTGGAAATATCCATGAATCCTCTGTTGACATGGCAATCCGTAGCCCATGAAATAAAAACAGAACTGTCTTTGTGAATGGCACTGGTTCCTGGATTTCCTACTGCAGGTGAAAATTGCGGAAAAGCAGAATTGTCGGAAATCAAAAAAACAACAACTATGAAAATGTTTTTCATAAAAAAAATTCAAATGGTTATTCTCCTTTTACAAAGAACTTTTCATAAACCACATTTCCCATGTTACATTTAAGATAATATATCCCAACCGGAAAATTATTTAAAGAAATTCTCCTTCTTACCAATCCTTGTGCACTTAAATTTTCCTTATAAACAATGTCACCACTAAGATTATATATCGTTATTTCTCCCAAATCCGTAGTATTTCCTGCAAACGCTACATTTAAAATTTCCGCAGAGGGATTCGGATACAGTTTTAAACTATTTTCCTCAGTAGAAATCAATTTAGCAGATACAACACTATCAATAACAATCAAATTATCCATGCAGAAATACGCAGGAGTATTCATCCCAAATTGTCCCACGTCACTGGAGGTTAAATAAAAAACCAAACTATCTGCTTTTCCCAATGCACTGATATCAACCCAACGCCAATCATTTACTATATAATCTAATGTACTGTCAGAAAAACGATAATCAGACAGATAATATTCAATACTGTCGCTGTTGATGACTCCATTAAGGTATTTGCGAACTGTCAGTTTAAACCAATCCGGTTCACTTCCCGTTGTGCCACCAAACTTTTTGGCAAACCCATCCCCTTGTTCCATACTCTTTGCAGAATAGGTAGAGTTGGTGATATAAAATCCTTTTAATGACAAAGCTGATGCTGAACCAATCTTGATTATAGCTCCTTGCGTACCTACAGCATAAGCTAATGAACTATCTGCTCCTTTTCCGGGTCTGGCGCTATACAAATTTCCATCACCAGGAGTGACACTGTCTCTCATAGAACTAATTGCCCAACCGGATGCCCAAAATCCACCATAAGCAGTGTCATAATAATTCCTGAAAGTGGCATTACCGCTAGTAACGGAAGCACCAAGAGGAGAATAGGAACCGTTCCAATATCCGTCCGGGCTTCCAAGTAAATCGTCAAAAGTCGAAACTGATTGCGGAGTAACTTTTATTGCGTGGACAGCCAGCAAAACTGACAGTGCCACTAAAAATTTAATGTGTTGCTTCATGATTTTTGGTTGTTTAAGGGTTAAAATATTAGGATATTCTCCTAAAAGAGAAAATTGAAAAGAAATCCAAATTCCATTCAAAAACTAAAAGTGCAAGCGACCTTAAAAAGCAGGTCATTTTTACCTTTTTGTAGAAAGAGAATTTCTAATTAAAAAAATGGAAAAAATCTTCTCATTTACTTTTATCCCGAAGAGTAAATAAAAATAAATTCAAAGGCAGGTCTTCTGACTTACTCTCGTTTTCTGCACCTTCCCGTTATCTTTAAATTAAAGGATTAACAGTGGCTACCGGATTGAGCATCCAGCGTAAGCATAAAACTTTTTAGAGTTTACAGCAGCGGGTACTATCCGGGATTCTCACCCGGTTCCCTATTATGACAAATAATTTCTTGGAAAAGAAATAGGATGTCACCTTTGATTGCCTGCAAAGGTAAAAAAATTATTTAATTAACAAATTATTGTTTTCTCATTTTTTTAATTATCTTTGCGCCGCTTTACACTATTAACAGTGTAATTTCAATGCTTGCAAAGGGCTTATATATCTAAATTTTTAAAAAATATTAGAATATTAGATTTTATATGTATCTTTGCGCTCCCATTTGATATTTTGTATGGACTTGAAACGAATTAGATAGCAGGGGATTGTTTATTTTTGTTATTATTTTACTGTCTATCAGTATTTTATAATTAAAACTTAAACAATTTCAAAACCGGGGCTTGTAGCTCAGGTGGTTAGAGCGCAACACTGATAATGTTGAGGTCCCTGGTTCGAGTCCAGGCAGGCCCACTTCCATTTTTAAAGGTGGGTGAATAAAATGAATGAAACTGTGTAGGAGTAAGAAGTTCCGCAAAATGCGGCACATCCCAAACCGAGACCCCATTTCAATTTCGTTTTATTACATAATGAAAAATCAAATGGGGAATTAGCTCAGTTGGCTAGAGCGTCTGGTTTGCAACCAGAAGGTCACCGGTTCGAATCCGGTATTCTCCACGGGGAAAATTTGACGCAGAAGTAAACAAAACATCAATAAATCAAAAGTTAATAGAAATTACCAACTAAATCAAAGTATTCATTTATTGTTGGTATCATTTTATTACCTTTTAGTTTAAATTGCTCCTATTTCCTTTTTGGAGCAATAACGTTCTTTGACATAATTTAAAGGAAGACACGAGAATCAGATTATAAATATTTGAACAAGTAATCGTTATTTGTTCTTGTTTTCAAAATAAAGAAAATAAGAAAGGGCGTATAGGGAATGCCTTGGCTCTCATAGTCGAAGAAGGACGTGACAAGCTGCGATAAGCTCCGGGGAAGTGCTAATAACTGGTGATCCGGAGATTTCCGAATGGGGAAACCCGTGGCGCTGAAGGCGCCACACTCCGATGCAAATCGGAGAGGCAACCTGCTGAACTGACACATCTAAGTAAGCAGAGGAAGAGAAAACAATAGTGATTTCCTTAGTAGCGGCGAGCGAAACGGAAATAGCCCAAAACTGTTTAGTTTCGGCTAAACAGTGGTTGCAGGACCTCAATATGAAGATAAAATTCAACTTGAATTATTCTGGAAAGGTAAGCGATACAGGGTGATAGCCCCGTAAAGGTTAGATTTTATCGGATAGAGGTATCCTAAGTACTGCGGGACATGTGAAATCCTGTAGGAATCTGCCAGAACCATCTGGTAAGGCTAAATACTAATGAGAGACCGATAGTGAACCAGTACCGCGAGGGAAAGGTGAAAAGTACTTCGAACAGAAGGGTGAAATAGTACCTGAAACTATACGCTTACAAGCTGTAGGAGATGAAAATTATCCGGGCAACCGGTATAATGAGTAATTGACTGCGTGCCTTTTGCATAATGAGCCTACGAGTTACTCCTCTCTAGCAAGGTTAATCCCGACACTGTCGGGAGGAGCCGTAGCGAAAGCGAGTCTGAATAGGGCGCTTTAGTTAGAGGGGGTAGACGCGAAACTTTGTGATCTACCCATGGTCAGGATGAAGGTCTGGTAACACAGACTGGAGGTCCGAACAAGTATGCGTTGAAAAGCATTTTGATGAACTGTGGGTAGGGGTGAAAGGCCTATCAAACTGAGAGATATCTCGTACTCCCCGAAATGTTTTTAGGAACAGCGTTGTGGTCAAGTCAGCTGGAGGTAGAGCTACCAATAGGGCTAGGGGGTTTCACCACCTACCAAACCCTGATGAACTCCGAATACCGGTTGATATACACAGCAGTGAGCCCTTGGGTGCTAAGGTCCGAGGGCGAGAGGGAAAGAACTCTGACCAACAGCTAAGGTCCCTGAATCTATACTAAGTTGTACAAAGGAAGTCCAATCGCTAAGACAGCCAGGATGTTGGCTTGGAAGCAGCCATTCATTTAAAGAGTGCGTAACAGCTCACTGGTCAAGGGATAGGGCATCAATAATAATCGGGCATAAAGTATAGTACCGAAGCTTTGGATCCCGATTTAAATCGGGATGGTAGGGGAGCATTCTAGTCAGCATTGAAGT
>MEPC01000032.1 GCA_001769655.1 Bacteroidetes bacterium RIFCSPLOWO2_12_FULL_37_12
GGAATGTGTGTGTAGTCATCAGTGATAGGAAGGTGGCGGTGGCTACAACACTCAACGGAAATGTGTTTGACCACTGGAAAGCAGATGTGTTGAGCGCAAGCGATTATTATCCGTTTGGAATGTTGATGCCGGGAAGGAACTTTTCAAGTAATTCTTATCGATTCGGATTTAATGGAAAAGAAATGACCAATGAGTGGAATGACGTCACCGGAGCTAATTATGACTATGGTTTTCGTATCTACTCTCCCGGATTGGGGAGATTTTTATCTATGGATCCTTTAAGTAGAGAATATCCTTGGTATACTCCTTATCAATTCGCAGGTAATAATCCTATATGGGCGATAGATAGAGATGGTTTGGAAGAACAAGTTAAAACTGGACAATCACTCGAATTTAAACCCGAGCTTAATAGCCCTTCAATGAAGAAAATATATGCATTGATAGAAGAAAAAAAATCTATAGCAAGAGAATGGGCGAAAGAAGTTCCTACTGAAAGACAGTTTGCTTCTGAAAAACAAATTGAAAGTACTGTTTATACAACAATTTATAAAAATATTCAAGTATTTGCTGACTTTGATGAATCTAAAGATCCTGAATCTGGAGAAGTGATATATACTCCAAAAAATATTCTTATAACTCCTACAGGATTATCAGAAAAAGAAGCACGTGAAGCCGAAACAGGGGAAGCAAAAAAAGATATTTTAAAAACAGGAAAAAAAATAGGACCAATCTTATTTAAAATTTTACGGGGAACAAAATTTACACCGATAGGAAGAGCTATTCAGACACTTACCCGGACTATTGCTCCGTATGAAGCTGGAAGAGGATCGACAATTGAAGAGCAAGTTGAATCAGAAAAAGAAAATGCGAAAAAGGATGCGGTTAATTTTCTTAATGATGTGTTTAATCCGCCAGCTTTAAAGCCAACTGTAATGGAAAAATTGGAGAAGAATATTCAGGCAAAACCGGATAAAACTAAAACGGGCGGGTAAGCTAAAAGATGAAAATATTTTATATAATACTATTAGTGAATTTTAATTTACAAAGAATACAAGCTCAGTCGGATACTGAATTAGAGGATGTTATTTTATTTTGTAATGAGGTTCTTGAAACAGACTCTATGAACAGGGCTTGTTTGGAAGCAAGAGGTGAAGCGTTTTTTAAACTAAATAAACAAGATAAAGCTCTTAATGATTTCATGTTATTAATTCAATGTGACTCATTAAATAGTGGTTATTTATACAATATTGGATTAGTTCAAATTGAATTATCAGCATTTGCAAGTGCAATTGAAGTTTTTAATAATGCTCTAATAGTTGATACAAAAGATTCACGCTTATATTTTGCTCGTGGATATTCAAAATATAAGATTAATTATTTTAAAGAAGCCATCCAAGACTATTCTTTATGCATACAGTATTGTGGTTACGATGACAAGCAGTTGCTGGTAAAGTGCTACAACAATAGAGGTTTAGCATATACTAACGTTGACCTTTATGAGGAAGCCATTGGAGATTTTTCAAAGGCTTTAATTTTGATAAAAGAGCCATATTCTAATATATATTTCAATAGGGGGTATGCTTTTTACAAATTAAATAAAATTCATGAGGCTTTAATTGATTTGAAGAAAGCTCATGATATTGATCCAAATAATAAATTTGCTTTAAAATATCTATCGATTGTTTATTATGATATAGGTGAGATAGAATTAGCTTGCCAATATTTTAAAATAGCTCAAGAAAAAGGTGTAAAAATTGATATTCAATTGAATGGGAAATGCCAATAAAACAAGAGAACAAAAAGTATAAACAAGGAGAACAAAAAGTTAATCCGGATAAAGTCAAAGGGAAAAAAAAACGACCTTCTGATATATTAGCCGCAGTAGTAGATTTTTTTATTAATATTTTTTCTTAAAATTCACCGTAGCCTTGCACCTCACATTCTATATCCATTTTCCCAAAATCGGTTGCTAATAAGCAACCATAAGTTTTCACAGAGAAGATGCGGCGGAGACGGAGCGGATAAGGAAGGAGATAGAGGAGATGGAATTTAGAGATGAGGAGAAGAAAAAATAAAAAAAATGAACCCATTTTCAAAAGCTCCGGAAAACGGGGCTTTTTTATTTTATATCGCTAATACTTTTCTGATAGCGTCTTTAATCTCATCAAGGGTTTGCGTATCAATAGTGCCGAGTTTTTTAATAAGCCGTTCCTGCGATAATGAACGAATTTGAAAACAATCGACAGCAGAAGTTTTGCTTAGCCCATTGATTGTATCAGGTTCAATTTTCACCATCCAAGTGGCAATACTATATCGGTCTTTCCAGTCGGTAAGAGGCACAATTACTTTTAAAGGTAGTTTGCCAAGCCTATCATCATTGACAATGATAGCCGGTCTTTTCTTTTGTATTTCAGCCCCTTTGGTAGGGTCAAGGTCTATCAACCAAATTTCACTTTGCTTCATAAAATTTTTCAAAATCTAAAGTAGTGAAAGCGGTTAGCTCTTTGTCGTTTACGTAATCATTGTAAAGTTCATCAACAGCTAATTCCGTTTGGTGATTTAATTCATCTGTTTTAATGGACTTAATGGTTTCTTCCACCACATAGAATTTTTTATTGAGTGGTAACCGTTGAATTTCTTGCATTATATCTACCGTTTGCATAGTATTTTATTTTACTTCAGTTAAAACGCTACTCAAAGCATCTTTTAGTTTTTTCTTACCTACCAGAGCATCTACAAAAGCAAATACCATTTTTTTTTCTTCGGGGTTTAGTTCCTCAATGGTTTTAACCTTTTCCATCAAAGAGGCATCATAAGAGTTAATCTCCTCTAAATTATCGTCCGTTTCAAAGAAATCAGCCAGTTTAACGCCCAGTGCTTTAGCAATTTTTTCAAGAGTGGTTAATGATGGTTCAGCTTTGCCAGTTTCAATACGGCTATACATAGGAGCACCCAAGCCCACATCTGTAATGAGTTCCTTTTGGGACATTCCCTTTATTTCCCGGATAGTTCTAATTCGCTTTGCAATGTTCATTTTGATACTTTTTAGAGCAACAAAGGTACAAAATATACCCTTCAAGATAAAATAATTTAATTTTTATAAAAATAAATTATTGTATAAGGTAATTTTTATTATCTTTGTAGCATTATTCTTTAAGGTAAAAAATAATTTATATGGAAATCCCCGAAATCAAACAACAGCTAAACATCCTTGCAGTAGTACAGCATTACGGCTACACCCCCAACCGCAACAACCTACTCAAATGTCCCTTCCACGAAGATAAAACCGCCAGCTTACAGCTTTATCCCAAAACCAACACCTGGCACTGCTTCGGTTGCAGTAAGGGAACAGACGGGATAGATTTTATCCAACTCAAAGAAAACTGCACCACGCATGAGGCAATCAATAAAGCAAAAGAATTATTAAACCACATTCCAACACAAACCACAAAACCCATGAACACAACACCCACAAAAGAAATCACGGCGGCAATAAAAGAAATCACCGCAGTACAAAGAACAGAAGTGCTCACCACTGCCTTCAGCTACTTTGCAAGAAGTATCAGTGGCACTGAAAAAGCAAAACAGTACTTACAAAGCCGGGCATTGGATTGGCAAAAAATAACCGTTGGTTATGACGGACATAATTTTCATAAAGCAAAAGAAGTAACGGAAGAATTAAAGCAGTTGTATTTAGCCACCGGCTTAATTTTTCCGGATAAATTTGGGAGAGAAAATAATTATCACAGTTTTTTTGATGGGTGTGTAGTTTTTCCAACTTACAATGAAAAAGGAGAAATTGTCAATCTTTATGGAAGAAATATAGATGACACCAAAAAAAGCAGGCACCGGTATTTACCCGGAAAACATCAGGGGATTTATCCGAAATATCCAAAAGCAGAAACAGAAAGATTAATCCTAACCGAATGTATCATAGATACAGAAACACTTTTTCAAATCCCTGAAATCACAAGCAAGTGGGAGCTAATGAGTTGTTATGGAACTAATAATTTTACAGCAGAACATCAAACAGCAATCAGGAATTTACAGACATTAAAAGAAGTGACACTGTTTTATGACGGAGACAAAGCAGGGAGAGAAGCAATACAAACACATTCAGAAATGATTAGAAAAATAAAACCCAATATCAAAATAAGTTATGTAGAGACACCGGATAAAGAGGATATAAACAGCATAGCACAGGGACATGAATCCGCAATATTTACAGAGTTTTTAAACAATCGGAAACCTTTCGTTTTTGAACAGGACAAGATTTTTCTTTCACAGGAGCAAGTACGACAAAACGGTTCGGCATCGCTCACCGTGAACGGAAATCCTACAATGGAGAAACAGAAAAATGGAACTCCGTTAAAAAATCCCAATGAAAGAAAAAATCCTGAAACACCTATAAACAATGGAGCTAAATCCATTGAAAATATTTCCACAGTGAGCGGAGCCGAACTGAACACCGACAACCCCGAACAATTAATTTACGAGAATGAATATCTACGAGCTACGGTTTGGGGCGGAATAGAATTTTACAACATCAAAAAATTAAGAGTGACCCTGCACCTGCAAAGCAGAAGCAATGAATATTTAGAATACCGGGACACGATTGACTTATACAGTCACAGCCAAACGGAACGATTAATAAGAGAGGCATCAGAGAAATTAGAAACCGGAAGTATAGCCATGAATAAAACCATTGCCGCGCTTACCAAAGAATTAGAACAGTACCGGCAGAAGGAAAGAGACAAACAAAAAAGAATGGAAGAGGAAGAAAGAAAAAAGAATCAGGAAACATTTACACAACAAGAGTTACAGCAAGGAGAACGATTTTTAAAAGACAAAAATCTGATGGAAAAAACCGAAGCGCATATACATAACATTGGATTGGTAGGAGAAGAAGAAAAAGGGCTTTTACTTTTTTTCATACTCTTAACGAGAATGTTCAAAGAGCCATTACACGCCTTGGTGCAGGGAAAAAGCGGCAGCGGAAAAACATATTTGTTAAAAAAGATTGCAGGACTCTTACCTAAAATCCATCTACGCACCGCCACCGCTATGACAGAAAACACCCTGTATCACAGCATAAAAGGATTTTGGAGCCATGTTGTTTTATTGATAGAGGATTTGGACGGGGTAATCAGCGCATTGCTGGCATTAAGAGAAATGATGAGCAACCAATTCATCAGCAAATTCAGCACGGAGAAAAATTTAAAGACCGGAGAATTTGAGCAGAAGTTTTTATATACCGAAGGGCCTGTTTGTGTAGCCGGCGCCACCACCAAAGACAGATTTTTTGAGGACAACGCCAATAGAAGTTTTTTAATCCAAGTCAATGAAACAAACGAACACCAGGAAAGAGTATTGGAATATCAGCGAAAAGAAATATCAGGATTGTTAGATAAAAGCAAAGAATTGCAAACCCAACTAATTTTAAAAACGGCACAGTTGCATTTAGAAAACTTAGAAGTGGTAATCCCCTTTGCAGAGGAATTACGAATACCGGATTATGTATTTAAAAAACTAAGAACCAATGCACATTATTTAACGCTCATAAAAGCAATCGCTTTCTGGAATCAAAAGCAAAGAGAAATCAAACAAAGAGCAGACGGTACAACTTGTCCCGATTCATCGGGAAGATTTATAGAGGCAACCTTACAGGATGTGGCATGGGCAAATAAATTGAGTAAAGAAGTGTTATTGAGAAAGAGCGATGAATTAAACGGAGCGTTGAGAGGATTTTTTGAGAGTTTGAAAAGTCAGGCAAAGCAAGAAAAAACGAATACATTTTTTGCAGGAAAAATACGGAGTCAATTCCGGATGCACCCGCAACAGTTACACAGATGGCTTTATGAATTAAAGCAAAGGGGCTACATTAAACAAACGGGCAACAGCCGGAAGGCAGGGCATGAATATGAAATACTAATTTGGGATGATTATGAAATATTAAAAGGTGGCATCTCCATATTAGACAAGGTTTTAGAGGAATTAAAAGAAAAATACAAAAATGCAAAGGGTTGAAAATGAGGAGTGTCACATAGTATCACACGGTTTCACAAATGGAGATGTGATACACAACTCCCTGTAAGACAAAAAGATAATGAATGATTTTTAGAGGTATCACACGTTTCACACGAAAATGGATAACCGGAGCATGTTTTAAGTCAGTGATCACTGTCTCCATTAAAGGATGAAAGAACTTAACAATGAATATAAAACCTGGCTTGAAACACTCGGATTTGCAGAGAGTTCGGTAAAGAGTTTACCTATGTACATCGCTGAAATGCTCCGCTACTTTGAACAAAATAATATTACAGCAGTAAATCAAATCACAGCCGAAGCGATACAGAAATTTTTCTTTCACTGGAAGAACCGGAAAAACAAACACACCGGAGCGGGGTTAAGCCAGAATCATATCTATAAATGTATTACAGCGATAAATAATTTTATCAAATTCCTGAAAGCAACCGGAAAGAATCCTATTGATTTAAAGCTGATGAGAGAAAAAACACAATCCAAAATCCCGCAAGTACTTACCCAAGCAGAAATAAGAGCCCTTTACGAGGCAACGTATAACAATGCAAGGAGAGTGAATACAACAGCATACGGACAAAGAGACAGAGCGATGTTAGCGGTGTATTACGGATGTGGATTAAGAAGAAGCGAAGGAAATAATTTACAACTCAGTGACATACTCTACGAGAAGAAATTGATTTATGTAAGAAAGGGAAAAGGAAACAAAGAGCGGCTTGTACCCATTGCAGAAAAAGGGATGCAGGATATAGAAGAATATTTAGCGTATGGAAGGAAATATTTTTTAGTGCAAAGACAGAAACTGAAGAAACCGGAGAGTAATTATTTTTTTCTCAATGTATGGGGAGAACCGATGAAAAGTTTTACAGCGAGGATAAGACAATTACAAGAGGAAGCAGGAATCAATAAACCCATTAGCTTACACACGTTCAGGCATAGCATAGCAACCCATCTTTTACAAAGTGGTATGGAGATAGAACAAATCAAAAAGTTTTTAGGACATGCGACATTGGAAAGCACACAGATTTATACACACATTGTAAATGAATTATAAGAGATGATTTATGAATGTTTTGAAGATTATTTAAGACAAAGCAAGCTGAGGGAAAGCACTATCAGAGGACATTTACAGGACATAGAAAGATTTAAGAAATGGAGTGAGAAAGAAAATATTGATTACAGAAATGCAAACTACCATCACTTATTAACGTTCATACAAGAGGCACAGAAAAGAGGAGTAAGTAAAAGCAGTATTAACATTCATTTAAACAGCATCGGAAAATATTACGATTATCTTATAAGAACAGGAGAGAAAAACAATAATCCGGCAAAAGAACTACGCTTAAAGAACAGCGGAAAAAAAGTATTACAACATCTATTAACATTACAGGAATTAGAAGAACTTTATACAAACTATCAAAACAAACCGCAGTGGAAATTTAAAGGAGAGAAATCAAAACAAAGCCATCAAAGAAATGTAGTGACATTGGGATTAATGATTTATCAAGGGGTACAGACATCGGAATTAAAAAGAATAGAAAAAACACATCTGAATTTATTGCAGGGAACTATTTACATCCCCACAGCCGGAAGAAGCAACAGCCGGCTCTTAAAATTAAATGCAAGACAAATAATCCCTATACAGAATTATTTAAACGGATTAGAAAAAGAGCAGGAGAAATTATTCAACTGCAACATGAAGGGAGTAATGCTCTGGCTGATGACCACACTTAGAAGGAGCGAAAAAAAAATAAAAGATGCACAACAGATCCGCTCCAGTGTCATTGTGAATTGGCTGAAACAATACAATCTAAGACAAGTTCAATACATGGCGGGGCATAAGTACATCAGCAGTACGGAGAAATACAAACAGGAGGATTTAGAGGACTTGCAGAGGCAGTTGGAGTTGTTTCATCCTTTGCAGAAACAATAATATAATATCCAGGAAAAATCGCTAAATTTGCATTATAACTAAAACCCAAAATCATGAGTACAGCACAGTTAAAAGAAAAATTGCACACCTTTATAGATCGGGGCAATGAAAGTTTTTTAAAAGTAGTGTATGGAGTAGCAAAGGCATACAGCGAAGAAGAAAAGAAGGGACGTATAACCATAGACCAATACAACAAGGAGCTAGAAGAAGCTGAGGCGGAAATTAATTCCGGAAAATACATTTCCCATAAGGAAGTAAAAAACAGGATGAAGAAATGGTAAAAAAGAAACTTCCCGAAATAAGATGGGCGCAAAGCGCCGAAACAAGTCTGAGAAAAGCGTATCAACACATAAAAGAAACTTCTGTTGTTAATGCTGAAAATGTAAAAAAGACGATCATTGGAATGATTGATAAGCTTCCGGAAAACCCACAACGATACGCCGTTGATAAATTTAAAAGAAACAATCCTGGTAATTATAGGGCTTTTGAAAAATATAATTACCGGATTGCCTATAAACATACGGATAAGGAGATACACATTTTAAGAATCCGGCATGTAAGACAAGAACCCCTCGAATATTAGGCGCCAGCCGCACAGTACGGAGAAATACAAACAGGAGGATTTAGAGGACTTGCAGAGGCAGTTAAATTTATTTCATCCTTTAAAATGAAACAATAGCATAAATTTGCAACCGAAATAAAAGCAAAAATATGAGCAACGAAATAATCATACCACAGGAAGTAATTTTAAGCAAGATTTATGAAATAAGAAGCGTAAAAGTGATGCTGGACAGAGATTTAGCGGAGCTATACGGAGTGGAAACAAAATATTTAAAAAGACAAGTCAAGAGAAATATAGAACGCTTTCCGGAAGACTTTATGTTTGCATTGAATGAACAGGAGTTCAAAGAATGGAGGAGCCAATTTGTCACCTCCAATAAAGATAAAATGGGACTTCGTTATGCACCTTATGCTTTTACAGAGGACGGAGTGGCACAGTTATCAACTGTATTAAACAGTCAAAGGGCAATAAATGTAAACTTACAAATCATACGCCTTTTCAGCAGAATGCGGAAAATGCTCCTTACTCATAAAGATTTATTGATAGAGATGGAAAAAATCCGCAAAAAAATATCGGGACAAGATGAAAAAATTGACCTCATTTTTAATTACTTAAAACAGTTTATTAAAGAGCAAGAAACCCCCAGAAGGAAAATCGGTTACAGATTCAGTAAAGATAAAGAATAACTTGTCCTAAAGGGAAGTAGAATAAAACCACCCACATCTCCGTCCCGATAGCAAAATCACCCTTGTTTCACTGCGGGCTTTTTTTTTGCTATCGGGACTCCGCACGCATTCCCTTCTGCTGTTTTTTTCCGTCACACTTTTTGTATCCACCATTCTGCAAGCACATTGTTTTTTCTTTTCTATGTTTATTTTTTTAAGGTAAAAGAAAAAACAAAGAGCTTGCCCTCTTGCACAGACAAAAAGATGCGCCGGAAAAAAACAGCCCAAAGCTATTTTACATAATACGAGTTATAAAACAGCCGCACAAAAAACCTACTGCACGAAAACCGAAGCTGTCTTATAACTTGTATTATGCAAAATAGCCGCACGCTGACGCACCCCACCACACGAGGTGTGCCTCTCCGTCTCACCATCCACTACACAGGCACTTGTTATGCACACCTCCCGAAAAGGTCGGTCGGGTGCGCCTGCCGGCGGCAAGGCACTTTTTTAGTTTATTGGAATAGCGCAAAAAACCTGGAATTATGCACAAAACTAAGAGACGTTGGTAGTTCACAATAGCGCCTAAGCTAAAGCTAAATGCAGTGTGAGGAACGAACATTGCATTTAGCAACGCTTAGGCGCTGTTGTTTTTCTTTCACCGGAAAACAGCCCAAAACCCCCTAAAAAAAAATCAAAAAAGTTTCCTATGAAAGAAAAAAATACGTACCTTTATGCACTCTAATATCTTGAAAAATGGGTTGCCTTAGATTAAGCTACTACGAAACAGAAAACGAATCCGAAAAAACGGAAGTATCTCCCTTGCGAATGGTGTGGAAAAATCCGAAGCCAGGCAAAATAAAAAAAGGAAAAATTTTTTCTTTCATAGGAAAAAAAATACAATCATCGCCGGAGACCCGTAGCGAAAAAAAAGAAACATCCATTTTTTCTTTCATAGGAAAAAAGGAAGTGACACTAAAAAAGTATGAAAAGGTGAATCATTTAGGGAATGTACAGGTTGTGATTAGTGATAGGAAGGTAGCAGTAGTGAAACCTGACAAAAGTTTTGAATATTGGAAAGCGGATGTGTTGAGTGCAAGCGATTATTATCCCTTTGGGATGCTGATGCCGGGGAGGAATTTTAAAAGTGATGGGTATAGGTTCGGGTTTAATGGCAAGGAAATGATCAACGAGATCAGAGGTTCGCCCGGAACGATGTATGATTATGGTTTTCGCATCTACTCTCCCGGATTGGGGAGGTTTTTGAGTGTTGACCCATTGTTTTTGTCCTATCCTTGGTTTACGCCGTATCAGTTTTCAGGAAATAATCCTATATTGTATATTGATTTGGACGGTTTGGAAGAAGCAAATCCTCAAGAAATTTCTTTAACTCAAACTGGAAAAACTCAAATTCAAAAAGTAGATGCACAAACTACTCAGACAACTGCAAGCAATAACACCCCAATAAAAAATGATGTAATTACCTCAAAAGCAAAGTGGAAGACACAATCACCAAATTGGGGACAATGTTATAAGACCACTGTTGATATACTGAAAGAAAGTGGCATTTCCAGTCCTGGATTGAAAAAAAATACTGTTCAAATGGCTTCAGAAAGCCAAGACCATACTTCTATTTCTGCAACAAAAGATTTCAGTAAAGGTATTGCAGAAATTGATAAAGCGCTTGATAAAGGGGACGGTGTAATTGTTGGGGTGAGCCATACTTATGATTATGCAAAAACAAAAAATAGTGGAAACGATGTTGATGGTACTACTAACACCACTGACCATTTTGTGGTTGTATATTGAAGAAAATATGATACAGAGAAAAGACAATATTACTATCTGTTCTATGAAGTAGGTTCTACACATCCAGAGCAAGGAGCCAGCAATCAAAATAGATTATATCTTGATGAAAAAAATAAGATACTTTCAGGTAGAACCGCCTACAGCCCAGGTAGGAAATATACGGTCAGCCAAGTAAGGGCAAATGAAAATATTGCTGACACGGAATCATCAAAAGTGTCAAAGAAAGTAACTTCCAATACTCCATGAGATAAATGAAAAATGAGTTTTATATGAAAACAATTATTTTTATAATTTTTATTTGTACCATATCCTGCGCTAACAATGGTCAGACTAATACAGGAAGCTGGAAAAATGAAAACGGAGACACTTTATTTTGCACTGATTCGGCTAAAAGTAGTTTTGAAAATTTTCTTACAAAATTTGTCCCAACCTCAATCCCTGTAGCTATATCTCCATTATTGGATAAATTTCCTTTTGAAAGGGAACTAAATCGAAACGAAGCGTTGAAATATCTTTGTAATGATAAAAATGAATGTCTAAAAGAACCTGGTGGAGGGTACTATCAACACTACTATATGAATATTTTTTCTACTAATAGATTTACTATTGTATCGTACTACAGAACATCTTCAATTGGTTTGGACTGTATTCTTACATCATTTACGAAACAGGGAAAAAAAATGGATGAAGTAATTATTGCAGGTCAAATTGATAATATTTCTCAAATGGAAGCAAATATAGATAGCTCTTTCAGCATTGTCTCTCAAAACATAGTGTATGGAGAAGGGAAAACCCTAATAACCAGCGATACTTTAAAAGCACAAAAATTTATATCTATATTTTCCCTCAGTGATAGCGGAAAATTTATCTTAAAGGATAAAAGGAAGGAAGAAGGATTGTATGTGTTTGATAAAAAACAAAACTTTAGACTTGTAAAGTTGAAATAATGGTCACCCTCACATTCTATATCCATTCTCCCAAAAGCGGTAGCTAATAAGCAATAAAAGAGGGATGTAAAAAATAAACTTATCAAATTAAATCTCCGGATGTTTTTTACCTGAATTGATTTTTGTCAATGCCTGCCTGTTTAAGGATAGAATGTAAAGTACCTTTTTTAAATCTTTATTGTGCATTGGAACCACGGTAATTTTTTTTGAAAGCGGATGAAAGAAATAATGATGGCTCCCATGAATTCGTTTAAGAACAAAACCATTTCGTTCCAGTACTTTGATGAGTTCTTTTGGTGTGAAAGACGGAATATTTCCCATACGGATTAATCTGCCAGAGTTAAAGAATACTCAAATGTTTTACTGTCATCCGGAATGGGTTCTCCTTGTTCTTTAAGCACTTCTATATAACCTTCAATTGCTTCTTTCGCCATATCCATTGCATTCTGAAGGTCTTCTCCGTATGTGATACAACCGGGCAAGGAAGGGACTATGACCGTAAATCCACCTTCAGGTTCCTCGTTGAGTAATATGCGATAAGTTAGCGTATTCATAATGCGGCTATATTTTTTTGAAAGAAATCTTTGAACTTCTTATTAGTTAGCATTTTATCTATCAGCCGGAAAATTGTTTGTCTATCTTCTTCGCCTAACTGTTGAATGAGTCTTATTTGCTCTACGGCTGTTTTATCCTCAATGATTACCTCTTTTGGTACTTTACCGTCATAGTTAATGATTTGGTCGGTAGTCAAATTAAAGAACTGTGCTATTTTCTGAAGCTCCTCCGCCATAATAGCTCTTAACCCTTTTTCAATTTTGCTATAAGCGGACTTGTCCACGCCGATATGGGAAGCTACTTCAACCTGCTTAAAGTTCTTTTCTTCCCTGATGGATTTAATTTTATCTGCTAGGTTCATACTGCAAAAGTATCTAAAAGAACCATTATTAACAATATGTGGATATTTTCAAAACAAAAAAGTTGCTAAAATAAAAACTTTTAAATACCTTTGCAGTTGTTAAATTAACCACTAAAATTTTTAAGTGATGGAAATCCCCGAAATCAAACAGCAACTCAACATCCTTGCATTGGTAGAACACTACGGCTACATTCCCAACCGGAACAACTTATTAAAATGCCCTTTCCACGAAGATAAAACCGCCAGCTTGCGATAAGTTTTCACAGAGAAGTGAAATAAAAAGGTACGAATATTCGTATTGGTAAGCGAAAGGAATAATAGCTTGCAAAAATTAAAGAATAAGAAGCCAAACATCAGGTCTATAAGCAATCCCGTTCAGGCATCGTCTTTCAAATTTCTATTAAATCATCGTTGTGAACAGACATCACAGAATTTTCCGGATTTATTGTTCAAGTATCTGAATTTGGCTGCTTGTTGAATATCATGGGTAAAGCGATATTTATCAGGAGATTCACCCTCAAATACTTCTTGCGGAGTTAATACATAAAGAGCTATCGGATAACGTTCATTATCATTGTAAAGTTGAAATTTATCAAGCAGTTTTTTTGCTTCCTCTTTATTCATGATTTCCTTATCACCCAGGAACTCATTTTTGAAAATATTAAAAGTGCTTTCTATTTCATTATTGGTAAAAGCAAACTCTTTAGTTTTGGCTATTTTTTTAACAACGGCGACATTTTCAAATGTATCTATCCATCTAAGCACCTCGCCTTTATTTTCAGGACCGCCATCGGATACCAGCGTAATAGGCAAAGGGTGATAGCGCAAACCACAGATGGAAAACATTTCCTGCAATAATAAAGAAATCCATTTGGAGTTACCGTTTTCTACTATTCCTGTGTGCAAAATCTTTTTACAAAAATTATCTTTGAAAATCACCGCCCGGACAAAGCCATCTTTAACAGTGGGTAAAAAAGTAGTATCCATGTGAATAAACTCAAAAACACGAGAGGCATTCAAAACGATTTTTAGTTTAATAGATTTTCTTTTCTTGATATTATTAAAAAGTAGCCGTGCATATTTGTAGAAAGTATGGAGCGAACAATACAATTTACTATTCCGCATCGACTTATACCAGATAGTTGCCTTTTTTTTTCTTTCGTTAAGAGGGTCATGGAGTACTTCCTCTATTGAGGAACGTTCGGCAATTGTTAACTGATGCGGATGCGTTCTATAACAAAGATTTAAAGCCGAAGCGGTGCAGTTGATTTTGTTTTTCCAGCGGTAATATTGTTGAGTATTAATTCTAAAAAAATGACACACTTTATCCACTCTGATTTCTCTGGAAAGATAATCAATAGCATGGACAACAGCACTTGCATTATTTTTAAGTACAGTTTTATAATTTTTCATACCGGAAATCCAATGCTGATTTTTATGAAATAGAAAACCATCTTTCCGATTCCTCACGAAATACGATAAAGAAAGATCTTGCTTACTTTGTAAATGAAGGAATATTATTAAAAGCAGGAGCAGGAAGGGGCGTACGCTATCATATAATAAAAGGAAAATAAATTCCCCAATGTTTTTTTCTCTGCGAGCTTAATTCTTTGCGTACTTAGGGTTGATTAGTTAATTGATGAAGGTGATGGGGGCGCGGAAATATAATATAAATACTTACATTTGAACTATAAAATAGTAAAACCAACAATAATCTCTAACAACGGATGAAATCAATTTACACTGTTTTATTTAGCACATGCATTTCTTTTACATCTTTTGCACAATTAGTTTACAAAGATGTAGCCGGTATTTTTTATACCCGATGTACTATGTGTCATCATCCAGATGGCGGTGCACCGTTTTCTATGATGAACTATAGTGAAACATTTCCAAAGACATCACTTATTCAAACGAATTTAAACAATGGCAAAATGCCACCCTGGCCCCCGGATACAACGTACACACGTTTACTGCACGAACGCATCATAACCACTACCGAAAAAGAAAACATACTAAACTGGATAGCTGACGGCGCACAAAAAGGGGATACTACTATTGCAAGTGGATGTCCTCCCGCCCCTGTTTATACACAATATCATTTATCCGGCACACCCGATTTAATTTTAAAAGTACCCGCATTTCCGAGTAATGCAACAAGCAGTGATGTTTATAATTGTTTTTCGTTGCCGACTGGGTTAACGCAAGACCGGATTCTCCGGGCTTTTGAGATTGTTCCAAACAACCCTTCCATTGTACATCATGTTGTGGTGAAAGTTGACACAACCGGAACTGTATTCAGTGATTTATCGGGAGGGTGTTTTAATGAACCCGGGCAAATGGATATTGGGGGATATGCTCCTGGTTCTCCTCCTTCTGTTTTTCCATCAGGTTCTCAATTGAAATTAGGAATGCGAATAAAGCAAGGTTCAAACATTATTTTACAAATGCATTATCCTGCCGGTTCAAGCGGACAAATTGACAGTACGCAGATGCGATTGTATTTTTATCCTACCACCATAACCGATATCCGCCCTATTTATTCAAGTGCGTTTCTTCAGAATTGGAATATGTTTTTTCCTGCAAATACTGCTAAAACATATTCCGCAAAATACCCCACAGACAACACAAACCTTCCGGTTTCAATTTCCATTTTTGCAACCTCTCCCCATGGGCATCATTTAAACAGAAGCATGTATGTCTATGGATACAGCGCTTCGCCCGTTGATACGATACCTCTCATACACATTCCCATCTGGGATTTTGAATGGCAGGGGATGTATGTTCATCCGAATATGGTGAAAATACCTGCGGGGTATAAATTAGGTTCAAAACATTTTTACGATAACACCGTCAATAATCCTGACAATCCAAATAACCCACCCCTCTATATGCAGGCGGGACCCAATACTACCGACGAGATGCTCTTTGATTCATTTGAATGGACCTATTATCAGGACGGAGACGAACTTTTTGACATAGGAAGCATGTTACAAAATGATTCTTTACTTAATCCTGTCATTACTTCTGAGAAAAATATTACCGAGGTAACCATTTCTACCTATGCGTATCCAAATCCTTTTAGCCATTACGTTAACATCCGGTATGAATTAGTCCGACCTGCAACCGTAATGGTTTCTGTGTATGATATTATTGGAAAAAAAATAAAAGATCTTTCAAATCAGTTTAATTCTTCTGGAATAGTTACAGTGATTTGGGATGGAATAAATTCTTCGGGAGAAAAAGTTTCTCCGGGATTTTATTTTTATTCTGTCACAGATGGAAAATCAGCAATGAAGGGTAAGATTGTTTTGCCCAGATAATTTTTTTCGGGGAGGCGCATGTTTTTATCCATGCAGATAAATATCTTTCGGGTAAAAATTATTTATTAACTTTAACAGACGGTGAGTTGACAATGCCAAAGGGTGTTATTGAAACAAATCTTATTGAATGGCTGGTGAATCTTTCCTGTGCATGGGCTTTTTGAGAGGTTTATAAAGGAGCGGTTATTTTAAAAAAGATTATTGAGCACTAATTGAAATGTCACGCAAAGGAGCTAAGTTCGAAAAAAAAAATCATTATGATTTTTTATCTCTGCGGGCTTAATTCTTTGCGTACATTGCGCCTTTGCGTGACATACTTATAATGAAACTAAGATTGATGAAGAAACGGAAAAAGGAGAAAAGTCAACCGCGAATTTACGCGAATAAATAAATCACAAAAATCACAAACAAATCAATAAAATATTTTTTTTTGTTATTTTTTGTTATTAGTGTTTTGGTGGCAGAAAATAGCAGGTGGGTGAGTGGTTACAATAATTAGAACTAATTTTACATACCGTTATTTATAACAACAACAAATGAACCTGAAATTTTCCGAAATCCCCTCCCCCTGCTTTGTTCTTGAAGAAAGAGCATTGCTGAAAAATCTGCGCCTCATTGACCATGTACAAAAAACGGCGGGCGCTAAAATCATATTAGCGCTGAAAGCATTTTCCATGTTCAGCACATTCAGTATCATCCGGAAATTTCTTAGTGGCACTACCGCAAGTTCATTAAATGAAGCACGTTTGGGATTTGAAGAATTCGGCGGCGAAGTACATGCCTATAGCCCCGCTTACCCAGAAAATGAGTTCAATGAACTTGTTCATATATGCAATCATATTACGTTCAACTCAATGAATGATTACACGAAATATAAATCAATGATTAAAAAAGCGGGAAAAAAAATTTCCTGCGGATTACGGATTAACCCGGAATATTCTGAAGTGAAAAATCCTATGTATAATCCTTGTGTCACCGGCTCGCGTCTTGGGTTGAGAGCTGAATCAATAACAGAGTTGCCTGAAGGAATCGAGGGTCTTCATTTTCATACGTTATGCGAGTGCGATTCATTCGCTTTGGAAAGGACATTGAAAGCGGTGGAAGAAAAATTCGGTAAATTTTTTTCTTCTATTAAATGGTTGAATTTTGGAGGAGGTCATTTGATGACACGAAGCGATTATGATGTAAACCATCTTATCGGATTATTGAAAGAATTTAAAAACCGTTATCCGCATCTTGAAATAATTCTGGAACCTGGCTCCGCCGTGGGATGGCAAACCGGATTTCTGATTTCAACTATTCTCGATATTATTGATTATGGTGAATTGAAAACGTTGGTCGTTGATACTTCTTTCTCTGCCCACTTACCCGATTGCCTTGAGGTCCCTTACAAGCCGGTAATACGTGGCGCCACTATCCTAGAAAATCAGGAAGAGCAAAAAAGTTTACAGACATACAGGATTGGCGGCTTAACCTGCCTTGCTGGTGATTGGTGCGGTGATTATATTTTTGAAAAAACGCCACAATCCGGTGATAGAATTATTTTTGAAGATATGATTCATTACACGATGGTAAAAACAACCACCTTCAATGGTGTCAATCTGCCATCTATTGGAATTATCAGGGAAAATGGAAATTTTGAATTGGTAAAAAAATTCGGCTATGCTGATTTCAGGAATCGGTTGTCGTAGGGGCGAAATATTTTTCAAAAAATTTGTTTTGTAATTTTTATTGTTTTACCTTTGCCCCCGTCTAACTATTATTCTATCTATTAACATTCATTGCAATCATTTCTATTATATATAGTGTCGGCAGATGCTCTGTTGTTGCTATTACTGCCCATTGATAATTATGCGCAGTTAAAAGACACCTTAGCTACCTCCCGTTTTTCTGCGGGTATGAAAAAATTCAATGCTCATTCATTTTCTACCAACGGTAGGATCAGCGCTGGATATGTATATGGGGTTATTCCATTTTCCGATGATTCCATTTATCCATCCGGTTATTTTAAATCGGAAGGAAACGTGGATTTTCAACTATTTCAACTACCGCTTGTTTTTCAATATTATTATACCTCTCTCAAAGCCATCACCGGACTAAATAATTATTTCCGCATTTCGTTTGATGATGGTAAATACCGCGAGGCATTAACTAAAAAAAATTCTGTAACAGAATATGGGATAACCCGGCAAATTCACTTGCAGGAAATAAACCTGCAATCTCTTCAGCAAAAATTAGGATATCTGAAATCATTAAGCGGAGATTATGAAATTCCGGGTATGTCTGATTCATTACAAATACCGCGTTATGAACAAAACTTAGATATACCCGATTCATTAAGCCAAAAATGGAATTTTAACAAACCGGAATTTTCAAAAATCAACAAAAGTGCAGGATTTTCCCACAGAAAAATAAATAAAGACAGCATTTCACAGGAAATCTATAAAATAGAAAGCGTTATTAAAACATGCACAAATAAAATCAAAGAACTTAAGGAAAAGCTCTTAGCCGTTCAAAAAGCAAAAAAGAAAGAGAAAAAATTTATTCCTGAATATTCAGGGAATCATTCTCAAAAATTTTCGGTGAAGAAATTTGAAATTGGGCTATGCAATCCTGCTTATTCTACATTTCTTGTTAATGGTACTGCGGTAAATGGAATTAATATGGAAATGGAATCCGATAAATATTATCTTGCGGCTACGTATGGAAAAACGATGAATAGTATGCAAGTTCCCAGAAACGTAATTCAAAATTCCCTGCAAAATGTAAGAAATCTATTTAATTATTTTGATTTTACGGATGTCAGCGAATCAAAACGGATTGCTGTGGTGAAGGCAGGAGTTGGTAAAAAGGAATGCACGCATTTCTATTTGGGTTTGCTGAAGGGAAAAGGGCTACTCAATTATTTTTCTGTGTCAAGTCATCCCGAAACCACAGCTAACAAAGAAAATAATTATGTAATAGAGTTGGATGGAAAATTGGTTTTTAATCCTAATAACAAAATTGATATTATCTATGGAAAATCCGTGTTGCAAAATGAAAATGAGACAATTTCTATCAGGAGTAAGGGATTTTTAGGACTCATAAACAAAACACGTTCTCATGCTGTAAAAATTGCTTACACTAAAATTATTCCGGTTACCAAAACAGAAGTGGCACTCACTACACGATGGGTTACCCCATTTTTTAAAAGTTACGGAGTGGGATTTATCCGCTCCGATAATGTTCGTCATGAAATTAAAATAAACCAGCCTGTTGGCGCCAAAATTAAATGGACCTCTTTCTGGAAACGGGAAAACGATAATTTAATGTCGCTCTACGAATATACCAACACACTAAATTCGTTTGGAAATACTGTCCAATGGAAAATAAGCAGGAGCATTTCAATAAAAGCCGGCTATACTCCTGTTTTTCAGAAAGTAATCAATAACGTGCAACAGATTATTTACCGGAACGACAATCACATCAGCAATCTTTTTCTTACGGTGACACCACGGTTAAAAGTAAATTCCACGTTCACGGGGTTTATAAGTTATTATAATCTCTACTCTCAAAACAGTGTCAGCGTATTTAAAAATTACTCACTTTCAAACGTTACCTTGTTTAATGATAGGATTGGCAATACGGCGATGGTGAGTTGGTATTCTGCACGTTCTTCTGATAGTATAAATGGAAAAACGGTTGTGTGGGAGGATGAGGCGAACATAAAAGTTGGCAAAGGGGTTTCTCTTTCTACGGGTGTAAAGTTTTCAAAGAGTGATTCTGAAAGGGGGCAGTTTGGTTATTCGCTGAAAGTATATGTTCCTCTGCAGAAACATTTGGCTATGGAGGCGGGTTTTGAGAAATTGATTTTGGGTGATTTTTATAATAATGATATGATGCAGGTAAATTATTTTCCTTATTTGATTTCGGGGAGGATGGTCTGGTTTTGGTGAAAAAACATATTACTCTATACAGCAATAGTTAAAAATATCCCGCAGATTTCACAGATAAACGCAGATAAAAAAATGAGAGAAAATGAAATTTCATATATAATCCGTGGAGCAATTTTTAAGGTTTATAACAAACTTGGACCAGGATTGCTTGAATCAGTTTATGTTGCGGCACTTGTTTATGAACTTAAAAAAGTGGGCATGAATGTAAAAACGGAAGTCCCTGTTCCGGTATTTTATGAAGATGTAAAACTAGATATTGGTTTCAGAATAGATATTCTTGTTAATGAACTGGTTGTAATTGAAGTAAAATCCGTTGAAGCTATGGCAGAGATTCACCATAAAAAAACAATTACATATTTGAATCTCGCTAAGAAAAAATTGGCAATACTTGTAAATTTTAATACGAATAATATTACAAATAACATATTTAGAAAAGTGAATAATTTATAAAAATTCCTGTACATTAAACAGATAAACGCTGAGCACATCTGCGTTAATCTGCGACATCTGCGGGAAAAATAATTATATTTAAATTAAACAATAAATAATAATAACCATCACTACCCAATGTTTATCTACATAAGAAAAATTTTTAACTTAGCACATTTCAAATCGAAAGGATGCCTAATCGGCGTTCATATTATTAATCAATACGGATTACGCTCCGCATTGATTTTATTGACAGCTCAAATCGCTTTCCCCCAGGCGCCAAAAATCACAAGCATCCACCTGAATTCATACAACATCACCCCGCAGACACTCTGCACAGGGATGGTAATGAATCCTTCTCAGGAGATAATGGTATATATGGAAACATCACTACAGAACGATTACGGAATTGTTCTTAAAGCAAGAACCGGAAAGTTTATAATTAAACAAGGCATGAACGTATTATCAGCTTTAGATTTTTCAATTATTTCTTCGGAGTGGGGGAATAGTAAAAAAGCGGAATACATTAAAAACACCCGTCAATTGCTTTCAGGAAGATACCAGCATTGCCTGAAATTATTTCCTGTGAATTCAGACGTGTTGGAACCAGACGAAGAATGTGAAGAAGTGGAATCAGTATTTTCAAGCAACCTCTTCTTGATTCACCCTTCAGATAAAGATACCATCAACGAAAGCCGCCCCTTATTGGCGTGGGGCCTTAGCGACCCAATGGGACTAAATACTCCGGAGGAAAATAATTACAGAATAATTCTTGCAGAGTTACATTCAGACCAAAATGCTGAATCGGGCTTATTGGTGAATAATCCTATTTTTATAAAAGATAATTTAAAGTCATTTCAGATTCAATATCCAATGGATGGCGAAGGTTTAGAAACAGGAAAACGTTATGCATGGAGAATCCAATTGCTTGGAAGGAATGGCACGGTGGAAAATCAGACCGAGGCATGGGAGTTTGTCATTAAGCAGGATAAAAAACTAAAATCAAATAAATATGCATTGCTTAACAAAACAGTGAGTTCCGATTATTACACTACGGAAGACAATCACATTTATTTTTGTTTCAATAAAGAGTATTCAGCCGGAGAACTAAATTGTTTTATTTATAATTCAAAAATGGAAATGATAATTCCAAAATTACGAAACGCATGGAATCCTAAAAAAGGGATTAGTGTCACCGGCTCAGGATACAATCAGTTTGACATTAATTTGAATGAGCTGGAAATTTCGAGAGGTTTTCATACGCTGGAAGTGAAGAATGAGAAAGGGGAGTGGGGGTACCTTCGGGTGCTGGTTTTGTAGGGGAATATATATACCAATCAAATATAATTAAAAAAAACACATAACACTAAACACATAACACTAAACACATAACACTAAACACATAACACTAAACACATAACACTAAACACATAACACTAAACAAAAAACATATAATTTTTAAGTATTCAATCCCTTAGATATTAATAATTAACATAACACACCAAAATTTAATGACAAATGAAAAACCAAAATATGATCTTGAAAGTCGGTTGATACAATTTGCACTTCTCATCATTGATATTGTTGAAATGCTTCCCAATACACGTGTGGGAAATCATATCGCAGGTCAATTACTTAGGTCTGGAACCTCGCCGTCATTTAATTACGGTGAAGCACAAGTGGCTGAATCAAGGGATGATTTTATTCATAAAATGAAAATATGTTTAAAAGAACTAAAAGAAACAAATATTGCTCTCCAGATTATTCGAAAAAAACCGCTTATTAATGAGTTTGTTAAAATAGATAAAGCGATTGCGGAGTGTAAAGAACTAATATCAATTTTTGTAAAAAGTATTGAAACAGCAAAAAAGAACAAATCGTCAGAGGGCACTAAATCATTTTATGTTTAGCGTTTTATGTTTTGTGTTTTATGTTAAGTGTTATTTTTTTAAAAAAACACGGTAAGTGTCATGTTTAACAAAAAGATAAAATCGCTTGAAGGAACTTAATCATTTTATATTTTGTGTTTTATGTTAAGTGTTATTTTAATAAAAGTAAAATTATCCATCAAACCCATGAATCTAAATAAAGTATCAATTTATGAACTAAAAGAGTTTCTAAAAAAAGCTCTCTCACTCTTCCTTTCATTTTCCATTCTCTCCCAGATATTTTTAGCAGGAAAATTATTTGCAAGCCCCGGCGGTCCTTCCCAGCCCGAGGTACAGTCATTCACTCCCGCCGGTGTCACCGATATGGTTGACCTCTTTACGGGAGATTTTTCCTACAACATTCCCTTGCTAGACATTGACGGCTATCCCATCAATCTCAACTATCGCGCGGGTGTCACTATGGATCAAGAAGCCAGCTGGACGGGATTAGGATGGAATATTAATGCTGGAAGTATTCAGAGAAATCTAAGAGGATTGCCGGATGATTTCAAAGGTGATGTTGTTATCAAAGAGATAAACATGAAACCGAACATCACCAAAGGAATGACCATCGGATATGGGACGGAGATTTTTGGAAAAAAATTTTTAAATGCTCATTTTGGCACCATGCTGACTTATAATAATTATAATGGATTTGGAATAGAAAATACAATCAATTTTAATGTGGCATTTAACGCAGGAAAAAGTGCGAAGGGTCCCTTTTCAGCAAATCTCGGAATTGGTGTATCATCGGGCAGTGATCGGGGATTAAATCTATCTCCAAAAGCAGGGTTAGAGTGCCGGCTTATGAAATTAGGTAAAACGGATGAATTAGGCATAGGACTATCTTCGGGGTTTTCTTACAATTCAAGAGAGGGTTTGAAAGCATTCACGTATGGAATAAATGCCAATTACAAGAGCCATTATAAAGACAAATCCTCTACTTATAATAGTGGTTACTCCCGCTCATTATTTGATTTGGGAGGGCATACGTATATCCCACAGATAGCAACCCCCATGATGAATTATTCCTGTACCGGAAATTTTCAGATAGGAGGCGAATATTATGGAATCCATAAAAATATTTCAACCAGCGCTTTCTACACAAAACAAAGTATTTTCTCTAACGAACTCAGTAACCCTTCTTACGGATCTTTATTTTCAGAGGATGGACAAAACAATCCCGATGCCCTGCTTGATTTTAACAGAGAGAAAGATGGGATTTTTTCCGATGACATGAAAGCACTGCCACTCACTAATTTTACGTATGATGTTTTTACAGTGAACGGTCAAGGGGTCACCGGTAGCTACCGTGCATTCAGAAACGATATTGGAAATGTTTCAGATCCAACTACTTCCAGCCAAAGCAGTTCGTTGTCAATAGGAACTGAAATGGGGGGCGGTAATCTGTTTCACGCAGGTGTTAACAACACCACTACCGAGATCAATTCCAATTCCGGAAAATGGGTGGATGGAAATAATGCACTGAACTTGTTGTCATTCAAAACGTCAACGGGCAATCCGTTATATGAAAAATTTTATTTCAAGGAGGCGAATGAAAAAACAGTAAGTACGGAACCGGAATTTTATGCCAAATACGGAGGATTCAATCCTTCAAGCATAAAATTAAGCAAGGCAGGAGATTTTAATGTTGTCACCGGCACTGATTTCACTGAGGGTAATCTTACTATTCCCACAAAAAATTTCAGAAACAAACGGGAACCCCGGAATCAATATTTCTCATTTCTTACAAGAGGAGAACTTGCTCAATCCGGATTAGATAATTCCAATCTGCAAAATCTTACAAGCAAAGCAAAAAATCATCATATTGGAGAAATCACAGTGACACGAAACGATGGTTCGAAATATGTTTATGGCATTGCCGCCTATAACACCCATACCGAAGAAACCACTTTTGCTGTAGGAAGTTCAAAGGAAAGCATCCAGAAAAGAGGTAGTGACCCCTTAAAAGGATTGGTAAATTATACACCGGGACTTGATAATTCATTGCACAATCCTATGGGACTTGATAATTATTTTTCAAATACCATCGTCCCTCCGTATGCTCATTCGTATTTGCTGACGGCTGTGCTTTCCGATGATTATATTGATAATGATTCGAAAAGAGGTCCCAGCGATGGAGATGCAGGAAATTATACACGCTTCCATTATTCTAAAATTGAAAAATACAAATGGAGGGTTCCGTTTGAAAAAGATGCGGCACATTACAACGAAGGATTACGCTCAGATCCGCATGATGATAAAGGAAATTATATATATGGTGAAAAAGAAATATGGTACCTTGATACGATTGAAACAAAGAATCAGATTGCAATTTTTAGCATGGAGAATAGAAAAGATGGCTTTCCGGTACTTGATAAAAACGGAGGAATAGATAAAAAAGCCGCTCCTATGAAACTACTACGTAAGATTTCACTCTATTCAAAACCGGATTTATTAAAAAATAAAAAGAATGCCGTACCCATTACCGAAGTTCATTTTGTGTATGATTATCACCTTTGCCCGGATTTTCCAGCAAATTCAGGAGTAGAAGAATTAAATAAAGAAGGGGAAAACATTAACAAGTCAAAAGGGAAATTAACGCTTAAAAAATTATATTTTACGCATCAACAATCGCAGAAAGGAACAAGAAATCAGTATGAATTTCAATACAGTGACACCAACCCGCACTACAACATTAAGTCGGTTGACCGATGGGGAAATTATAAACCCAATGTTCCGCTGAAACTAAATTCATGGACTATACTGACAAATTCCGATTTTCCTTACTGCATACAACAAAAGGATTCGGCGGATTTATATGCACAGGCGTGGAATCTTACTGAAATCAAACAACCAACCGGTGGCACATTGAAAATTATTTACGAATCAGATGATTACAAATATGTTCAGAATAAAAGAGCCGGACAAATGTTTCCGATAGAGGATTTAACGTCAGAAAACGAGTACCCTCCAGTTAGTCAGAACGAACCAAAATTTTTTGGTGACGATGGTGAAAGAACCAAATTATGGTTCAAATTAAAAGAGGGTGTCACTGACATTAATGAATATACAAGAGAAATTTCGCAACTTTATTTTAAATTCCTGATGAGAATAAAAAACGACAAATATGATTATGTTTCAGGATATGCCGCCATTGAAGATAAAGGTACAGATGGAAATTACGGATGGGTAAAATTGAAACCCGTTGCGCTGGATGATGACGAAGAGGATATTAACTGTAATCCCATTTTAAAAACTGCCCTTCAATTTGCGCGCCTGAATCTTTCAAGGTATGTATGGGGTATTTTTGAAAATGACACGGAACAATTTGACAGGGACGTTCTCGATAAATTATTAAAATCATTTTTTCTTTCAGGAATATTTGAGGCAATTGAAGGTCCGAACAATTATTTGTTTAATAAAAGTTTTTGCAGGAGTGCGGTATTGAATAAATCCTATATCCGGTTAAATAATCCTAATCAAAAAAAATACGGAGGAGGATGCAGGGTTAAAAAAATTATGATCAATGATGAGTGGGATAAAATGACATCTTCACAGGAAGAGGGGTATGAATATGGTCAGGAATACGAATATACGTTAGAAGGCGGAGCATCTTCGGGAGTTGCTTCTTACGAGCCCTTCCTGGGAGGAGATGAAAATCCAATTCATACGCCTGTCAGATATAAAGATGAAAACCAATGGATACCGGATGATGAATTCTATCAGGAGGAACCATTTGGTGAATCGTTTTATCCTTCACCGATTATAGGATATAGCCGAATCACAGTAAAAAATCTTACAAGACCCGGAGTAGTTAGACATGCAACGGGAAAAACAGTTCATGAATTTTATACGGCAAAAGATTTTCCTGTAATTAGCCGCAGAACAAATTTATCTGATAATTTCTACAGGGAAAAAACGGCATTTGAATTTACGTTAAAATCATTTTATAACACGCAAAGCAAGGATTTTGTAACTGCCAGTCAGGGATTCAGCGTTGAGCTGAATGACATGCATGGAAAACCGAAATACGTAAGCATAATTAGTGAATACAACGATACAATATCTACCGTAGAATATAAATATAAAATGAATTCCTGGTTAAATGGCAGTTATCAGTTGAATAACAGTGCCACTGTTATACATAAGAATGGTTTTGTGGATACAATGGCGCAGTTGGGCATATTTTATGAATTTATTTCTGATATGCGGGAATCAAAATCGCATACCGTTTCAAACGATAATCAAATTAACGGGGATGTTTTTATATTATTTGGTTTTCCAGTACCCATGATTATGTTCTGGCCCTCAAAAGCAGAAGAACAAACCCGCTTTCGCTCTGCGGTCACTACAAAAGTTATTCAACGTTTTGGAATTCTCGAAGAAATAATTAAGAGGGACTTAGGTTCTTTTGTTTCGGTAAAAAACATGGGGTACGATGCCGGTACAGGAGAGGTTCTGCTAACACAAACCATTAATAATTTTGATGACCCCATATATACGTTTAAAATTCCGGCGTATTGGTATTATGATGGGATGGGACAAGCATCTTTAACTAATGGTTCTTATTGGGATAATGTTTCAATTTCGGATGGAAAATTTACGATAGAAGATGCACAAAAATATTTTTCGGAAGGTGATGAATTAATAATCGGAAGGAATACGAAAGGATGGGTTAGCGATGTAAACCAGCGAACCGTTACTCTCATTGATAAAACCGGAAACCCGGTTACTTCAGGAAAAACCACGTTAAAAATTATTTCGTCAGGGAGAAACAATCAGTTAGGCGAAAGAATAGCGATCATTAATTGTAAAACCAATCCGTTGATGAATATATCTACGAATATTTATGAAAATGTAATTTCAGCAAATGCTTTGGAATTTTCTCAGGGATGGCGGAGTTATTGTGAATGTTTTTCAAACAGTGCAGATGATTCCAAACCATCCAATCCATTTCTAGCAGGAAATAAAGGAATCTGGAGAAGCAAAAAAGGGTATTCATTGTTAACAGATCGCACGGTTAGTAATTACAACAATAATACGAATATCAGGAAGGATGGAACATTAAAGTCATTTACTCCTCCATACCAATTAAAGTCAGGTGAATGGATTAAAAGCGAAAATGATTGGACGCCAACCGTTGAAAATACAGAAATAAATCCAACCGGAAATATATTGGAAAACAGGAATGCTCTGAATATATACAGCGCATCTTTGTTTGGATACAATCAGTCACTGCCGGTTGCGCTTGCAGTTAATTCCAGATTTCACGAGGCGGGGTTTGATGGCTTTGAGGATTATGATTTCAGCAAATGCAAGGATAATCATTTCAGAATAGATCTATTAGGAAATAATATTACCGATACAGAATCGCATAGTGGAAAAAAATGTTTGCGTGTCACGGCAGAAAAACCGGTTGAGATGCCAAAACAAATAGAATGGTGTGAGAATGTGGACTGTATATTACAATTAACGCAGACCGTAAATAATTCTACCGGTGAAAATTTAATCACTATTGAAAATGGAATACCCACATATACATTTGATTGGAAAATTCTGGATGGGGACCTGTTGGTAAAAGTTTGCGAAACGGGTGATTGTGTTTCTTATAAGCCGGTAAATAATAATTCAACATCATTAAAATTCACAGTCGAGGTGACAGATAAAAATAATTGCAAGGGAAGTATAAATCTGAGTGTTCCAAATCCTTAAACTATCAAAAACCCATGAAAAAAAACATCTTTATTCTCATCTACCTATTTCACATTTTTCAATTATTATTTTCAACAGGTTTATCTGCCAGTAATAATTTATCTGATAAATCAGAAAATGATGAAATAATTTTAAATTTCAGATTTACGATTCCCGATACATTAAATCCCGTAAAATTTCAATTTTTATTGTGGACCGCGCCTGGAATTTCAGACGTAAAAGAGCAAACGGGCGAGATTGTGAAAAATAACAATGAGTATCAGTTTATTTCCGGCGGGTATCTTTTTCCCATTACGCACAATGGGTTGGAAATAGCTTTTATGTTAACTAAAAACGAATACGAAAACATAAGTTATATTAGGGTTATAGCGGAGGAAGCCAATGGGATAAAATCTGAAATTGGAATCTATAATGTTAAATAAATTTAATTGAAATATAAATTTATCTATAATAATGAAAAAGAAAATATCAACTAAATTTCAATGCCTGTTAATTTTTTGCATGGTATTAAATACAGGTATTTATTCCCAACAGATTACATATACTGTCACGAGCACTTACGGTGAAAAATTAGCTACCATCCTAAACAATGCGATACAAGAGGCAAACACCGGCGCAGAAGTTACTGTGTTATTTGACGCTCCTGGATTGGTGGAAATAACTTCGGAACTTCCTGAAATTAACAATGTGAATGGTAAAATATTTTTTTGCAAAGCACCGGGTAATTTGTCTAAGCAAGGATTGATATATTCCGCATCTTTGAGTGACACTATAATAAAAAATGGGTTGGTGTTAAACGGAACGGATATACAAATAAAGAACCTATGGTTTATGGAATTTACCGGATTAGATAAAAGAAAAGCTATTTTAATTAATGGCTTTGGAAAAATAAACATAGATAGTTGCCATTTTGAAAATAATAGGATTTCTATTTCCATGTACGACTATCTTGGAGCGGGTTTAGTTGAAAATAATTTTATCATTCATAGCGAAGCCGATGGCAGTGCAATTATATATGATGGCACAAAAGAAAAAGTTGAATTTTTATCCATGAATATTGGTATAAACAATAATTTTATTAAAATGGATTCTGGTCTTTTTGTCCGGATGAATGCTACGCATACTCCAAGCAGTAACTATGGGATAAATATACTATTGAAAAGGGAATTGATGAATAGAGGAAATATTACGTTGAGTAATAATAAAATTGAAAATATAACTACTGCTATAGAAGTATTTAATTTCGGAAGTTCGGTAATAGGAGGAAGTCAAACTGACCCATCAACCGGTATATCCATATCATCAAATAATTTGAAATCAAATACAACCGGACTATATATTTATAATCCTCTGCAGTATTGGAAAATAGAGCAAAATAGTTTTGACAACATAGAAACTGATTGCGAAATAAAATTATTCAATCCGGATAACAAAATTGAATTCATTGAAACATCGAATGTACTTGGAAGAAACGCAAATAATAATCTCAATAAGTTTAGTGACACAAAAGCAAAAAACTCATTTAAGATTTTCGGTAATGGCGTGAGCGTAATCGGATTGGAATTAAACAGCCAGGTTTGTCTGGCGGATGGGAGCAATAGCATTATCAGAAATAATACCATAAATTCAAACATTTATTCTCATAAACCCATAAACAGAACAGATTGTGACTACAAAGATTTTTCAACGGAAGTCCCAAAGCCGGAATTATTATCCGTAAATAAAAATAATAATACTCTTGGCATTAATTACAGTATATCGGACTTAGATGCTATGACTGCTGACTTTGCAATGGATTTCTATCTGACCAACGGAAGAGGCGACTTGAAAAACTATCTTGGTTCACACACGGTAAATAATAATGGCACCTATCTGGCTGAAATAAATATTCCCTCTGGTATTGCACTTTTGTCAGGCGACTCTATTGCGGCTACTGTCACCTCTCTTGGGAATGTTGGAACGGGCTTG
The DNA here is from genome assembly GCA_001769655.1 of Bacteroidetes bacterium RIFCSPLOWO2_12_FULL_37_12. GTDB lineage: Bacteria > Bacteroidota > Bacteroidia > 2-12-FULL-37-12 > 2-12-FULL-37-12 > 2-12-FULL-37-12. Next base: position 30,170 of record MEPC01000032.1, read on the forward strand.
CCGGCTGGTACAAGTGAAGTTGTTTATTTAACGCTCTCCGGAATATCCGATACTCTATCTTTTAATTGCGATGATTGCATTGGTTCTTTTTCACCGGTTCCGGGGAAAAAATATGTTATCAGTGCATGGGTAAAAGAAGCCAACGCAAAACCGGCGACAACGGGTTATCAGAATCCTGTGGCATTAATTCAGTTTGAGAACCATAGAGGAAATATTCAGAAAACAGAACCCTTTAGCGCTAAAGGACAGATCATGGACGGATGGCAGAGATTAGAGGAAGAGTTTGTAATACCGGATCAAACTATGAAAATAAAATTAGAATTATCCTGTAAATCGGGAGAATGTTATTTTGATGATGTAAGGATTTTTCCTGCAGAAGGAACGATGAAATCTTTCGTGTATGATCCGCTCACGTTGCGGCTCATGGCGGAATTAGATGAAAGAAATTACGCTACATTTTTTGAATATGACGAAGAAGGAGAGCTTGTACGTTTGAAGAAAGAAACTGAAAAAGGAATTATGACATTGCAGGAATATAGAAAAAATTTGAAATTAAAATAAAACAACCATGAAAAAAACTACCTTACTACTCATAATCCTGTTAGGCACAGGGTCTTTAAATTATGCACAAAATCCCGAATGGGAGGAAATTACCCGCGAAGAAATAACAAAGGAATTTATCAGAATTCATAATTGGTATTTGAATACAAAAAATTATTCCTTGCAGGTAAAACATAGTTTATTTAAAGACCCTGAGCAAAAAATTCCAGAAGATAAATCAGTGGGCTATTTTATAAAGCATGGTGTCTCCTATCATAACAATTTAATGGACATTCATACAATTCAGAATGATAAATATAAGATTGTGCTGGATACCTCACAGAAATTAATTATGGTGAGCAATGCCGGAAAAGATAATCTATGGAACACATTACCGGTAGAACCTGCAAAAGATCTTGCGTTAGTTTCTGTAATAAAAAAATACTGCGATGACAGTTTGAAGAAATACAGAATTGAGTTTGAACTTGAATCGGGAATCAGCGTTTTTGAAATCCATTTAAATAAAGAAAATCTTCCTGTAAAATTAATTATTTGTTATCGGAGAAGTTTTTCTCATCATTCATACACGGAAAATAATACGGTAAAAAATCCAAAAGTGGAAATAGAATTCACTGATTATCTGATTGATGAAAATTATTACAACTCAGAAAAAGAATTTGATGAAACAGAATATTTTATGCTCAAAGATGATAAATTAATGCCTACTGAAAAATTCAAGGGATATGAAATAAAAGATATGAGGGTGAATCAATGAATTTTAAGTTAATGATTTACATAACCTTAAACGTATGAAAAAAAATAGAAAAATTAGCAAACAACTGATTTTATCTGATGAGACAGTAATAAGTAAAATACACTACATCAGAGGGCAAAAAGTAATGATAGATGAAGATTTAGCCGAAATGTACGGAGTAGAAACAGGACGATTAAATGAGCACGTAAAACGCAAGATAGACCGCTTTCCGGAGGACTTTATATTCCAGTTGACCGAAAAGGAATATGAAAACTTGAAATCGCAAAATGCGACCTCAAGTTGGGGAGGTCAACGCTATATGTATTTACATAACAATAAATAATGAATATAACCTAAACTTTTATCTAATCCCACATATAATTTTCTACCAAAATATAATCTACCCATGCCAACAAATCAATTCCTCATTGGAACATTACGGGCTCTCTTCCTCTCCCTATTCTTCCTGCACCCGTCCCTTACCCCCGCGCAATCTCTTCGCAACCGCTTCGATACCTGCGCCGTGAAAGGCACTACATTCACCTTCGACATCAACCCTAAAACCAGCTCCCATTTCCGCGATGCAGGCATCAACGGCTTTATCACCTTCGGCATTGACCACGATAGCAAAATAGTATTTCCGGAACATTCAGAAATATCCGTGTCACTCACCGTGAAGTCAAAAGACAAAAACGAGAACCCACTACCAGTTTTCATTACAACATTAAAACTAAGGAGTGACACAACAATGAAAACGCTTAATGATAAAGATGTTTATCGCATTCAAAATGCCTATTCTATAGAGATAACCTTAGATTCAATTACAAGCGATGGGCAGTCATTGGATAAACTCCCACTGTTTGTTTATTTTGAAACCACCTTACAGCCCGAACGATATTATGATTTCGCAAGGCATGCAGATGAGGAACTAAAATTCAATACCCCCAAACTTTTAAATATGGATTGTGACACCGGAAATGTCATAGATGAAATTGAACTTTCATGGCAAATGTGTTTCGGTGATAAGGAACAAGCTGTATGCCCGGACGAATATCAATTAGAGTGGACGTTTGTCAATGATTATGACGATGCATTTGATTTATTCATTCCTGAAGAAAATTTAAAATACGATTTTAAATACAACAGCACCCGCGTTACACTGAAAGAAAATAAATACCGGATATCAAACATTTTCAGTCACGGGTATCTGTTATACAGGGTAAGAGGAATGGGAAAGGACATGAATGACCAAAGCAAAATAATTACCGGACGATGGAATATGGCGAAAGACAATGGGCTTATCAGTGACACAGAAAACAAAGTGCATATAACAAAGGAGCACGAAGGAAACAAAAACTGGCAGTATAATACCACCTATTCGGAAGACGGTAAAAAAAAGGAGAACATCATTTATTTTGACGGAAGTCAACGGAACCGCCAATCGGTGACACGAATAAACAGTGACACCACCGCCATCGTAGGAAGCAATATTTACGATAGCCAAGGACGGGCGGTCATAACAGTATTGCCAGTGCCAGTGACGCAAAATGGGTGTCCGGAAAAAATCGTAAACGGAGCCATAAAATATCATTCGCAATTCAACCGGAATGAACGAGGAAAACCCTACAATCGAAATGATTATGATTTTTATAATGACACAACAGAATCTATTTGCGAATTAAAAACCGCAGGAATGAGCCCGGTTTCCGGAGCATCCAATTATTATTCATCCGAAAATCCATTGATTGATACAACAAAAGTCATCCCTGAAAATTATCTGCCCGATGCAGAACGGTATCCATTTTCACAAACGGAATTTACGCCGGATAATACCGGAAGAATCCGCCGCCAATCGGGAGTGGGAAAAGAACTACAGTTGAACAGCGGACATGAAACAAGATATCTCTATGGACAACCCGAGCAATTGGAATTAGACCGCATGTTTGGCGCGGAAGCAGGCGATGCCTCTCATTATCAGAAAAACGCAACCGTAGATCCCAACGGCATAACCAGTTCCAGTTATGTTGATATGTACGGAAGAGTCGTTGCCACCTCGTTAGCAGGAAATGTTCCCGCGGATACCAATAACCAAAATATTCTCTCCCCATTGGCATCCTCCGATTCCGCCGAAAAAAAATTAACCGTTGATCTACTGGGAGGTAAAGACGCCCTACAGGGCGTCTCCACGAGTGAGAGACGCCCTATAGGACGTCTCTACTCGCTCAATACAGTGACACAAACAGGCGATGCCATCGTATTCAACAAACAAAAACTGATAACCTACGAAAGCGATTATACCTTTGACTATTCATTAACGAATGAGCCCTTCACGGATCCCTGTCTCGAAAATAATATCTGCTTCCAATGTGTTTATGAGTTGGAAATAAAAGTGACCAATGAATGTGGAGAGCCGGTGACACCCGTTAACGGAAACCAACCCGTGAAAAAACAAGTGGGATGGTTTGATAAAGATTCATCAGGAAATATTCTATTTATATCAGGATGTAGTGACACGCTACAAGGAACATTTTTCCACACAGCCGCTACCACCTTCACCCTTCATCTGATTCCAGGCAATTACACCATTAAAAAAATTCTCCGGATTAACAAATCAGCCCGTCAATTTTATGTGGATAAATTTCTGGAAGAAGAAAAAAATAATTGTGTCACCCCGCTTAAGACCTTCATTGACTCCGCTATGGCTCATATTGACACGAGCGATTGTTACATTGATTGCGAGAGTTGTGTAAAGTCATTGGGAAACAGGGAGGACTGGGTGAGCACGGGAAAGGGAACCGTAGCGCAATACGAATTTTTAACGGATGAATGTCGCAAGCCCTGTAAGGAAATAACGTGGTGCGAATTAGCGCATGGACAAATGATGCAAGACGTTAGTCCTGGTGGACAATATGGTTATTATCTTGTGAGAGATACGTTGATAGCGCCGCAGTATTTCGGGCTTTCGGTATTTAATGATAAAAATTCGTTGCCAAAAAATAATAGTGGAATGGGAAACTGGAAGAAACCGAGGGCAGTTTTTGAAAACGCAACACTCTATGGATATTTTGAGGAAGACGGAAAAAATTCCACGATTGTGGCAAACATCACGAATGAAGAATATCCATTGCAGGATAGCGGCAGATATGATATAAAAGCAGAGCGCTATTATTATGATATTAAGAAGAATGAATGGTATGTCGAGCCGCAGGATTTATATTTTGTGAAAGATTTTATAAAAAAATGGAAACCAACCTGGGCATTTTCGTTAGTGTCCAATCATCCTGAATATGGATATTATATAGCGTGTAAGGCGTACAGCCAAAAGCACAAAAGTGAAGATTTTTGTTTTAATGAGAATGAAACGGAAGTAAAAAAAACATGTCCCCCGGATGAAAAAATGACGAGCGATGAGTTCGATGCGCTGATGAATAAGACGGAGACCTTTGCGGATGCAAAATTACGCGGGTTCATAAACAGTGGAGATAAGATTGCAGATTTTTTAAACGAAACAAATAAATTATATGATCCTTTTATGATTAAAAAATCTTATTACCAAAACGAACCGGTGACACTTGATTTTAATATCTATGAAAAATTTCATACAAAAGTGTATGGTAATTATTATACAGTGAAAGTGAAGACGACATGCAATCCCGGAGTCACAGTGCCCGAGGAGGATACGTGCATGAACCGGAAGAATCTTACGATGGAGGAATTTGCCGCCTATCTTGCCCGATGCGGAACTATTTACAGCACGGAATTACCCGGAGATAATTGTATTTCATTTGGAGATGTCATATCAGGCAATAGTGAATTGACAGAAAAAATATTAAACAAAGAGTGGGTGAATTTTAAAAATTTTTATTTATCAGAAAAAAGGCTCTGGCAAAATAAGCGAGGCGATTTGATAACACTGAAAAAAGAACCCTCTTATAATGATTGCATTGGAAACAAGGAATATGAGAGTTTTTGGATTTCGGAGCAATATAATCCGGGAAGCAATTGGGCAGAAACAACAATGAATGAAGAAAGTCAGGCATGTGGGATGAGAACCTGGGAGAAATATGTAAATAAGATAAAACGCTTTCCCAACGAAACGGAATTGAATACCACAAAAGAGAAATCGGATTACCAACAATACCTCGCAACCGGACAATGTCCTTTGGCAATGCAGTTGGAATTTTTGATGAATGCACTAACAGTGAGAAACGAACTGTGTGACACGAATACGGACTTAAAAAATTATTATGAATTTACAGAAGAACTGTATCGGGCAGTAAATGGTGACACGGTGGGAAAAAAATACATATCGTATCAATGGACAGCAGACACCACACAAGGCAATGAAATGAAAATAAACATAGTGGCTGAAAATTCAGCATTCATATCCTCTCAGATATTTTTAACTAAAAACGGAATAAGCTACTGGTCGCAGATAAAAGAATTAAGAAGTTTGCAATTTAGCTACCGCAGAAACGGGATAGATTATTTTACGATATATGCGATGGTGAAAGATCCTGCACATCCCAAAAAATTAATTCCCGCGCAAATCACCGGAAGCACCACTATGAACATCAGCGCTTGTAATTTTAAATACACCTGCACAGCGAATGATTTCGGAATGGACATGATGAATCTGTGGAATGAATTGTTGAGGGAAAATAAATTTAATGATTGCGATATTGAATTAAGCAATACACAAAAAACAGAACCATTCCTTACCGAATCCATTATCAATACGATTGGACAAAGCGCGATTGATTTATCATGGTGCAGAAACACCCAGCAGGGTGTTTTTCCAGGTGATACCACCTACCTTTTATACGATACCAATAATCCCTCGCACAGAATAAAAATAAAATTCACCCATTTCAGTCCCGGAAATTATTTTGCATCCGATATAAATAACAAAATACGAACGTTCAGTGACATTCGTGGAAACCACGACCATCATTTTGTAGTGAAGGGGTTAGATGCCAATGGAAATGAAGTGGCGTTTATAGAGGGAGAAATCGTATTAGAAACCGGAAGTGGCACGAAAGGAATAACCACCGGAGATTGTGAGATGCCGGAAGAATCTGGATGTGAAGGGTTGGAATACGTGGTAAATCATGACTTAGAAAAACTGTTAATGAAAACTATTGTGAAATTTTCCTGTGACAGCGTGATTGATTTGATGACACAGGCGGAAATGACACGGCTGTTACGCTCTTATATAGTAGAGGATTCTGTTCCATCGTATGGAATGTGTGACACCAGCGGAGGGATGGAAACGGTTCAATTTCGGTTAGGGGAAAATTGTAATTTGAAATTAGAACATAAATTAAGAAAAGATAAACCGTACGTACTCTTTAATAATCTCGAAACGATAGGAGAATTAATGACGATTCCACCAATGACCATGGATGGAAATTTTTATCATTTTTATACGATAGGGAAATTTAAAAATCCCAATAGTGCTTATCCCACCCGAGATACTATTTACGGAGAGAGTTGTTTTCCGATACGCGATTGCAATGAATGTGAGACCGCTTGTAAGCCATGCGCACCGTCAACTGGGACAGAAAATCTAATAACACACAATAATAATTTATTATGCACGGATGTTGAGTTGGACTTTGATCCACATTTTACTGAATCCGTTTGCGCAGGAAAATATAACAGTGGAATATGGTATTGGGGCGATAGTACAGCATCTTATCGCCGCACGCATACTTTCAAAGACACCGGGGAGCGTGTAATAACTTTTGTAAATGTGCCACTAACTAATCAATGTCCCTTAGCTACGTCTATGTCGAGAAAATATAAATTAGTTTATAATAATGATGAAACCTCAGTATGTAAGGATTCACAATACATAGCTAAACCCATTCCACCGGTGAAAATTGATGAAGAATGTTTGAATGCCTACAAAAAGTATATTACCACCACAAAAAATTTTTATGAATTTATAAATTCGAATCCCGAATACGAAAAGTACAGACCGAATGGAATTTTTACCGATACGGCAGATTTTACCAAAGAAAACTTGTGCTACTGCGTGGATAAATACACCTCCATGCTCGAGACGATTATGAAAAAAATCAACATGCCGGAGGATTATGATATCTGGAACAGGTATGAGATGTTTGACATAGCTGTAATGTGTCATACCGATGTGCAAAAGGGATGCATTCCTCCGTCACCCGATACGGTTCGCTTGCCGGAATTGCCGGTGGATACCGTGAATGACTGTGTGAAACAAAAATTGGAATTGGCGCTCATGTATGCCACGTATCGTTACGAACAGCAATTGGATTCACTGACTACAGAAATAGCGTCAACATACAATCGCCATTGTGTTTCAGCGAATGAGAAATTTACTGTGAAATACTATGACAAGGAATATCACTACACGTTGTATTATTATGACCAGGCAGGGAATCTTGTGAAGACAGTGCCACCGGAAGGCGTAGAACTTTTGAGTGTCACTTCCAGTGATGATCCGTTGGAAAGAGCCATTTTAAGAGACAGAGCGGAAAATACGCAAGAGGTAACCACGGAACATCGCATGGCAACGAGTTACGAATATAACAGCGAAGGGAGTGTCACCAAGCAAGGACTCCCTGATCACGATAAAATAAATTTATGGGAATACGGAAAAGTGGACGGCATTGATAAACGAATTATTCCCACCGCTGTTCAATTTGTACAAAACGGCAACGGATATTTAAGCGGCACCTTTAAGTCACCAACGAATATACCGGCTGGATGCATTTATAAAACCACAGATGGAGGCAGTACCTGGGAGAAAATTGAAAACCTAAGTGGCACGGATATAAACAAGGTGCAGATGATTGACGAGCAAAATGGATTTGCGGTGGGAGATGAAGGAAAATTATTAGCCACGTATTCCGGAGGTGCATCCTGGTATGAGATAAGTTTGGAAAACTCAGAGAACCTGAATGATTTGTATTTTTTGGATTTACAAAATGGAATAATAGTGGGAAATAATGGAACTATAATAAATACAAAAGACGGTGGAAAGACATTTTCAAAAGCGAAAGGAAACTTCCAAGCCGTTAATTTCCGCTCTGTAACATACGTGGAGGGAAGATATTATGTGTGTGGAGAAAATACGAAGGGCGAAGGAGTGATATACACAAGCCCGGATGGAGAAAATTTTTTGGAAATGAAAAACTTCAGCGCAGATGATTTGAACGCTGTGCACTTTGTGTCACTCACTACGGGATATACAGCAGGAACGGATGGTAATTTATTAAAGACAGTGGACCGTGGGAATACCTGGAAATTGATTTCAACGAATTTTAGCAACAATTTCAGAAAAATATATTTCAAAAACGAAAAAGAAGGTATAGCAATACTGGAATGCACAGACACTCAAACGGGAGAAAATAAATTATATACAACGGGTGACAGTGGCAAAACGTGGAAAAATCTGAACGCCGGAGACGAAGAATTTGAAAATTTTCAATTTTATGAAAATGCAAAAGGATATGCAATAGGTAAGGATGGGAACATTAAGCGAGCGATATTGGATAATTCATTTGGGCTTATGAACATCCCATTTAAAAATACAGAAGATTTAATTGGCGTATATTTTCTGAATAAGAAAGAAGGGTGGATTTCAGCAACTAATAAATTATTTTATACAGAGAACGCGGATAGTTCGGTGGTAGAATGGAAAACATATACACATATTAACGGAGCATTTAAAAAACTGTTTTTTACAGATAAGAATACAGGCGTAGGATTAAATGTAAACGAAGAAATGTATAAAATCACGTATTCGGCAAACAAAAAAATTTATGAATATTTCAAATTGGCGGGGAATGATAAAATGGTAGATTTTACGATAGGAAACAATAAAATAGTTGTCTTAAACAAAGATGGACGGTTGGGTTTTTTGGATAAAAACAAAATAGGGAGTGCCACAGCCATTAATTATATGAGTAAGAAAGCGGGAAACCCGCCAACGAGGGCGATAGAGATTAGTATGCCCGCAGATACGCTGTTGATAACGGTTGGTAAAGGTGGAGAAATCATAAGAGGAAAAATTAATTCCAATGAAGTGAGTTGGATAAATGTAACATGGAAAATAAAACCGTTGCCATTGAAAGACATAGAGGCAATCCAGAAAGATGAAATCGCGGTTACGGGAACTAACGGAGCGCTGTGGAGGACGATGGATGCCAGCCGGTGGAAAAAGATAAAAACGGAAACGAAAGTTACTATAAACGCTATTGCGGAAAAAAACGGGAACGAAGGGATGCTTTGCGGCGAAACGGGCGGCTTGTGGAAATATGATTGGAACGCAAATCCTATCCTGACAAAAATAAGTGGCACCGGAAATACTAATCTGAATGATGTATTGATTCAATCCAGCGGGAAAGTGTATGCGGTTGGAGATAAGGGGAAGGTATGGTACATAGAGGATATTAATGCCATTGATGTCAGTGCCACTAATATCAATGCCACTACTATTAATATGGTGTCATCCAAGCCGGAGCCCTTAGAAATAAATTTCAGGGGGATGAGTAAAATGATAAATTCACAAACGGTAATTACTGTTGGAACGAATGGCGCTGTTTACCAGTACAGTGCCGGTTCGGGAGCAAAAGTCAAGGATGTGTATCCCGGCGCTATCAACGGCATACATTTCAGTGACACTCAAACAGGGACGGCGGTAGGAAGCAAGGGGTTGATATTGCAGACCGGCGACGGAGGCAAAACATGGAAACGGCAAAAAAGGAAAATAACAGCGGGGATTACGATACCGGATTTATACGGAGTATGGACGAACAATGCAACGCAGGCATATATAATAGGAGACAATAGATTTCTGGGAAAGATAGAAGGCGGAACGGTGAAACGGGTTTTCGGAGGAGGGAATGCAATAGAACAGCTAAGAGACATTGAACTACAAAAAAACGGGAATGGATATATAGTAGGTGAAAACGGGTTATGTTACCGGACGAAAGACGGAGGGCTGACGTGGAAATTGGAAAAAGACGGACCTGATAATTTTAAAACCCTGCATGTATTCAGGGATGGGGGAATGATAGCGGCTGGGCAAGACGGAGCAGTAAAATATTTTACCGGAAAAAAATGGCACACGCTGACTCCACCGAATTCAGCGGATATAAATTTTACGGATTGTTATTTTCATGACGATAAGAACGGGTATCTGATTGGCGCTTACGGTAAGATTTTTAAAATCACGGTGGAAGGAACACTTCCGCAAGGGTTCAAATGGTTCGCGAAAGAGAATGTGGGGGAGATGGAAGCAGAAGATTTGAACGAGTTATATATTGGGGTTATCGGATTTTCGGACCGGTATCATGGATTTATAAGCGGCTATGAAAATGGATCAACAGTTAAAGGGAATTACAGTCGCACGCTCAGAGATGAATCGGAGATTTATTCAGGGTATTATTGGTACGACCGGGTGGGGCGGTTGATTTTGTCGCAAAACACAAAACAATTCAATAAAAATCCGAGGGCGTACAGCTACACGTTATATGACGGGTTGGGGCGCATCATTGAAACGGGTGAAAAAACTGAAAATAATTTGCAAAACGAGTTGAAATTCAAAGATATATTTGGTACATTTGTGAGCGGAAAATACCAGCCCGCGGTGATAGACGACGAAAAGTACAAACGATGGCTCAGCGAGGGCGCGAGGCGGGAGGTAGTTCACACCTATTACGACAAGACCTATATAGGCAGTTTGCCGATGACACAAGAAAATTTAAGAGACCGCGTATCGTCAGTGACACTGGAAGAAATCGGTGACACAAATGTGCAGACGTACAATCATGCCACGCATTATTCCTATGATATACATGGAAATGTAAAAACGTTATTGCAGGATAATCCGTCAATGGCAATCGTAGAGACGGGTTGGAAACCCGTCTCCTCTACCGGTACGCAACGGTTCAAACGGATTGACTATAAATACGATTTGATTTCTGGTAACGTGAACGAAATAAAATATCAGGACAAACAGCCCGACGCGTTTTACCACAAGTACGAATACGATGCAGATAATAGAATTACACAGTTGTGGACTTCAAAGGATAACGTGTTATGGGATAGAGATGCGAAATATTTTTACTACAAGCACGGACCGTTGGCGAGAGCCGAAATCGGCGACCTGAAAGTACAGGGGATTGATTATGCGTACACCTTGAATGGATGGGTGAAAGGCGTAAACTCTGAATCCCTTCTTGCAGAGCGAGATATGGGGAAAGACGGAGCCAATACCACCGTGAATCTGAATACTAATTTTGGGGTGGATGCGTTTGGGTATTCGTTGACGTATTTTGAGAATGATTATAAACCGATTGTGGAGACGCCCTATAGGGCGTCTTTTCTGGCAGATAAAACGGGGAGTGATTTAATGAATGCGAGGAATGATTTGTTTAATGGAAATATAAGTGCGATGGTGACGGGGCTCACGAATTTGAATGGAGTGTCACTTCCGCAAGGTACAGCATATCGTTACGACCAGTTGAACCGGCTGAAGGAGATGAAGGCGTATAATAACATAGATGTAGTGAATAATAAATGGGTAGAGGCGTCCAACCTGGGTGTCTCCGAGTACAATGGAATGTATCACAATACGTTTGAGTATGATGCCAACGGCAATATTCTCACGCAAAGACGCAAAGACGCAAAGGGGAATTACATAGACAATATGACGTACCGTTATGCAGAACAAAACGGCAGACGAATGCAGAATCGTTTGTATCATGTAAATGACACGGTGTCATCAGTGACACTTGCAGATGACATTGACGACCAGGGAATATTTACATCTGACAGGGCGAAAATAAATGTAAAAAATAATTATGCTTACGATGAGATTGGAAATTTAAAAAAGGACAGCGCGGAAAAAATAAAAGAAATCAAGTGGAATGTTTCTGGAAAAGTGAAAGAGATTATCCGCTATGCGGGGAGTGACACTAAAAATTTAAAATTTGATTATGATGCGATGGGAAATAGAATAGCAAAGCATGTTTACAATAGTGCAGGAAAATGGGAAAATTCCACGTATTATGCGAGGGATGCCTCCGGTAATATCATGAGCATTTACGCTTATGAAAACGATGACAGTACTCAAAAGCAGAGTTTTGCTCAGGTAGAGAAGGTGATTTATGGGAGTTCGCGTCTTGGAGTTGATAATACGAAAGTGGAATTGATTGGGGTTTCTGCTACGGACACTACGCATTACATCCGGATATTGGGATTAAAATATTTTGAGGGGGTTAATCACTTGGGGAACGTGATAACCACTTTCAGCGATAGGAAAGTGGCGGTGGATGAGGATGGAGATGGAATAGCAAATTATTGGAGGGCAGAGGTGAGGAGTGGGAGTGATTATTATCCGTTTGGTGCGCCGATGGAGGGGAGAAATTTTAGTGTCACTGATTATAGATGGGGTTTTAATGGGCAGGAGAGGGTGGATGAAATTGCTGGTGAGGGGAATCATAATACAGCGGAATTTTGGGAATATGGTCCGAGAACCGGTAGTAGATGGCAACTAGATCCATTACAACCTACAAAATTTCCAGGTTGGAGTCCATATTCTGTGTTATTTAATAATCCCACTCGTTATATTGACCCATTAGGATTATCTCCAGACGATCATTATGTTAATAATGATGGTTCAATGCGCACCGTACAGACCGACGACAACTTTGATAGGTTTTATGTACAAGATGATAATGAGGAATCTGGTTTTAGGTTAGCTGGACAGCTTGATAAAAACAATACTGGTTTAGTATTGTTCCCTAATAATGGAACCGGTTTTGAACGATATGGTCCACTCGATGCCGGAGGAACATCAATAAACCCACCTGAGAATGTAGGACAGGGAGATCATTTTTTGAGACCGGAAACTGCAGCAGCATTATTTGGGTTAACAAATTACCTTAACACAAACAATGATTTTACTGTAAGCTTTGGGGATATGTCTTCCTCTAATGGTAGCGATCCTTGGCAGATAAGCTTTGTCACCGTAGACGATGATGGACATCATAGAGGACATGGGCATCTTGGGAACCGCAGTGGAATAGATATAGATTTCCGGTATTTGAATACGGAAGGAGTTAGCTTCCAAAGTAATAATGCTTTTAATAGTACTCAATTTAGTACAGAAAACAACCAAACTGTCTATGATGTAGCAAGAACATTTGGATTTACTATAAACTACCAAGGAACAAGCGGGAATCTTACTAATGTTACCCGAGCTTCAGGGCATAATGACCACGGGCATCTGGGGTTAAACTATGGAAACTTAAATTGGAGATATGTTCAAAATGCCCCTGTAAGACAAGCGAACACAGGCTTTAACTTTAACTTAAATAACAGATAAGCTATGAAATTATGGCTAACCTTGATAATGTGTGCTTGTATTAATTGTGCCACACAAACTGATAAGAATGACAATGAAAAGAATACTACGCTGAAACAAGTTCAAGAAATAGAAAAAAATGAAAAAACACATAAAACAAATTACACTAAAATAGGAGATTCTATAGGATTGATAGTTTTAAAGGATAATTATTGTGAAAAAGATACTATTAAAATTTACAATGAAGATGGTTCCTTGTGGTACAAGTTTACTTATTATTATGATGACAGTGATGGTAAATTTGATTACCCCAATGATGAATTCCAACCTCGCGGCTTTAAACCAGATTATTTTGTTTTAGCAATGGAAGTTGTCATAGAAGATAAATACGGATACCAAGTTTTTGTCAATAAGAAAATTGATCTGAAGAAGCGAATAAAGAAAGAAACATTCTTACAGTTTTTAACATGGGAAGAATATGTTTTAAAAGCGTTTGCGGTTCGCTTTAATAACGCAAAAAATCCTATCCATAAAACGTCTGAAGATGAATCTGAAACAATAATCTACAAACAAGATAACTTTTATCATCCTGTTAAGGTGAAAGATGAATGGTTGCAAATTAAATGGGGTGAAGAAAATAATTGGAGTTATGGATGGATAAAATGGAGGGAAGAAAATAGATTGTTAATTGAAATATATCTTTTTGCATGATTGATTATCTAATGTTTTATTATTAATTTTTGTTTTTTATATCTCACCACCGCAGGGCACAGTATGAATATTTCGGAGCAAAATACCCCCCCTTTTTTAGGACTAACTCCCCCCCTCTAAATCAGGTTAATATTTTATCATTTTTTTGACTCAAATAGTGAACACGAGCTTAACCGGTTTTGGCATGAAGTCGGTGGGCGAACCCAATCAAATATCACTTCACTCCATCACAAATCCTCCCCCCAAATACAAAAAAGCCCTGTCCTCCGGGCGGAGTAACAGGACTTTTATTTCCCCTGTTTTTGTTGATTGTGTTTATTGGTAAATGGGGTACTTGTTACTAATTAGGTGATGGGGTCCTTATCTGAAATACAATAATTATAAGAACCAATCAAATTCCACGCAAAAATAACAATTTATGGCTTAACAAAACAACGATTTTAATTAAATATTTATCCACATAATTTGTAATATTAATGTGGAAAAAATCAGTTGTTTTTTTAAAAATAGTATGACATTTATAGCGGTAAGGAATGAGGAATTATTTGTACATTATTTTTCTTTTAGAAACTAAATTTATGTTGATAATTTATATTGATAAACCTGTGTTGTTCTAATGAATACCGACTTTAGTGATTTTAGTAATACATACAAACAACTAAACACAAAATGTACAGTTATTATCAAACCTTCCTGTCATACAAAACCTACCTCTAGCTCAAAAAAATAGATTGTAATTACGAAATACAAATTATAACTTTGTGAGATTGAAATGCTCACGCTTAAGCGGGGGCTTTCTGGTTTGATTTATAAATTGTATTATTGTATGAAGTATATTTTATTATGCTAACTACATTAAACGGTATCGTCAAAAAAAGAAGGATTCGCTTGATTGAGAAAGCGAATATTCCTGAGGGAACAAAACTATTAATCACAATCTTATCTGATGAAGATGTTGACGATTTTTGGCTTACTGCCGGTACTGTATCTCTAAACAAAATATGGAATAATACTGAAGACGACGTATATGCCAAATTACTTTAAAAAAAAAGTAATAAACAAAAACAGTTGAAAACATCAGCACGATTATACAATGAATTGTATAATAAAGACAGTGATTTACAGAATTTAACAGAAACGGCATAAATGGCTAATTTTAAAAATTCATTAAAATTCAAAGTTAATTATGAAGACGATAATAGCAGAAATAGAAACTACACAAAAGGCAACAGAATTAATTCACTTATTACGTGATTTAAAATCTGTAAGAAGTGCTTCGGTAGTAAGTAAAAGAAAAGACCTGATAACAGCACTTATAGAACACGAATCTATAAAATCAGCAATAGTAAAGAGGAAAAATCCAGCCATTATAAAATATCTGTAATGAGGGTAAGTAAAAGAGATATTATAGAAGTGAATTTTGAACTACCCTCCGGGGAATTTAAAGTACATCCCGCATTAGTAATTTCCAATGAAAATGTACTTGATACGAATGTCTTTATCGTTTCCTTGTATCCTAATATTAATTAAAATTTGTATTTTTGTATTGACGATATTTAAAAACAACTTTTTATGAAAAAGTCAATTGTATTAACTCCGGAACAAACTCAGGTATTTTCACGATTCAAAGATTTCGGCTTTGAAAGTGATAAGGCAATCCTGGACCATGCCATCACCCTGATTAAACAAGAAATTAGTAAACATAGAAAAGCAGAAAAAAAAACACACCCGAAAGCAGGTTGCATGAAGGGAACATTTAAAATGAGTGCTGATTTTAATGCCCCGCTTGGTGATTTTAATGAATATATGCAATGAAATTATTATTAGACACTCAGGCATTCATCTGGTTTTCTGAAAATGATAAATCCCTTTCGCAAAAAATTAAAAATGAGATTGAAGATACTGATAATTTGATTATGGTGAGTATTGCAAGTTTATGGGAAATGACTATTAAAATGGGGTTGGGCAAGCTAAAACTTAGTTGTGATATTGAAAAGATGATTGAAAAATTATATCAAAATGGATTTGAATTGCTTACGATTTTACCTGACCATTTAATTAAATTAAGCACACTCAATTTATTTCACCGGAATCCGTTTGACAGAATAATTATTTCGCAAGGACTGTATGAAAATATCAGGATTATCAGTTCTGATCCAATTTTTGATGAGTACGGTGTTAGAAGGGTTTGGTATTAATTCAAATCAAAATGATTTTTAGTTGTGAAAATAACAATTAAAATGAATTCAATTTTTTTATAAGAAATATTTTCGTATCATTGATACCTTTAAACAATATAACAAATGCTCATAACATAAAATTATTCTAAAAACTAAAAAGCGTTAGCTTTTATTCTTGAATTAGGAAATATGAAATTTTTCGTTTTATTACTTTGATAATGTAAAAAATTGTGAATTTACAGTAATCAGCTGATTGATATGAAAAAACTTTTCAATTACCCTCTTTATAAAACTATTTTAACCATATCAAACCATGAAACCACTTAAAACTTTTTCCATCACACCTACGCATTATTTAGCGCTTCTCTTATTCTTTTTAATATCCATTCCTGTAGCCCCCCCTTGCTTTTCCCAATACATTGAAATAAACCGAACCGATGGCACCCAATTAAAATTATTGACCTCTACTATTGACAGTATTAAATTGGTCTCCACCACAGCAGGTACCGTAACCGACATAGACGGAAATGTTTACAGCACAATTACCATAGGCACACAAGTATGGATGAAAGAAAACCTGAAAGTAACCAAATACCGAAACGGTGATGCCATTGCAACGACAACATCTACAAGCATTCCCAATGACAGTACTTCAAAATACCAGTGGGCATATAATAATGACAATAACAATGCAGCAACTTATGGTCGGTTATACACTTGGTATGCAATTACTGACAGCCGGAATGTATGCCCTGCGGGATGGCATGTACCATCCGATGCCGAATGGTGTACATTGGAAAACTTTGTAGAAGTAAATACCGATCCTACTTGTAATTTAACTGGAGGGCGAGGAACAAATACCGGAGGCAAATTAAAAGAAGCCGGAACAAGCCATTGGTCAAGCCCAAACTCAGGAGCTGATAACAGTAGTGGTTTTACAGCGCTTCCGGGCGGTTACCGCCTCGCCGCCGATGGTTCGTTCGGCTATCTTGGCGACTACGGTCTCTGGTGGTCAGCTACGGAGGGCGATGCTACACTCGCATGGTACCGGGACTTGGGCTACGATTACGCCGTCGCTTACCGGTACAACGACACTAAGAGTTTAGGTTTTAGCGTGAGGTGCGTGAGGGATTAATTTATTTGACTATTTGATTATTTGACTATTTAACTCGGGGGTACAGGGGGCTTTTAGCCCCCTGTCGAATTAAAGTTTTGACAACTTTTTATGGATAGTGTAAGAATATTGCAACGATATACCCATATAAGTTGTCAAAACTAAAAAAATGATATATGGCATACACCGAACATTATTATACCCAATTTGAAACGGGATGTTTTTACCATGTTTACAACCGCGCAGTTGACAGTAAGCCCATGTTTAAAAATGAGGGGAATTATTTATATTTTTTGAGGCAATATGGTAAATATTTATCTTCGGTGTTAGACACGTTTGCGTATTGTTTATTAGGAAATCATTTTCATTTATTGGTACGGGTGCGGGATCCATGGGCTGTTGGGGCTACAACTGCGGCACCGCCTGTCACCAGTGCAGGTTGGGGGGGCGGTTGCGTTGGGTGTCGTACCGCTGGAACCGCTGGTACTACCGGTACAGCAGATTTGACAACTTTTCAAAAGTTGTCAAATCTAATGCTGGCACCCATGCCGGCACCCACCCCCACATCACAACAACAATCCACCCCCCCCAAAACCACCCACGATATCGTAAGCCATCAATTCAGGAAATTTTTTCAGTCATATTCCATGGCGTTTAACAAACAACAGGATAGGATTGGAACATTATTTCAAACCCCGTTTAAACGTGCTCTCGTTGATGGTAAGCAATATCTGCGTTATCTGGTTTATTATATTCACGCAAATCCCCAATTGCATGGTATAACAGAAGATTTCAGGGATTGGAAATGGAATTCCTATCATTCAATCCTATCGGATGAACAAAGCAAAATTAAAAAAGCAGAAGTACTGAATTGGTTTAATGACAAAGAGACCTTCCAAAGATTTCATGATACACAATTGATGAATTTTAATAAAGAGGAGAATTTTTCAGAGTATCATTTAGAAGACGAATATATAATAGAAAAAGTATGAAAAAATCAATTTTATTTTTAGCAATGATTTTTTGTGTGTTTCTGTGTTACCACACAATCGCACAACCCGTTATGAACCTCTATCAAACCACCGGTTCAAACGATATTTATTATTTTGATGATTTTGGGAAATGGACTTTTGATAATCCCAATTCAACCATTAATCTGTCTAAAAAAGATGGTTCCAATAAAACGTATTTATTTGATGATGTGAAGATTATCACATTTAACAATGATGGGAATGTAGTTACTATCCAATACCCTTCATTAATGGTTAGCCCCACTAATGTCAGTGCAGGTAATAATTCAGTATCAATTACCGGTTCCAATTTTACAAAAAATCATTTTGCAAATTTACGCATAACCGGTCCGGCGGGATTTGGTGAAAAAATACCAGCCATAGCAACTAATTCAACAGGTGCTTTTGTTTATTCTTATCTCACCACTGCAACCATGCCCTCCGGCACTTATTCTATCCTTGGCAGAGATAGTTCAACATCTTATTTTACCACTGTTAAAACATTTACAATAAATGCCACCGCACAAACTGCTTTTCTTGAAATTCTCAATCCCAAAAGCGGGCAAACTTATTTTACCGATGCAAGCTTTCCTGTAGAATGGAAGGACTATATGCAAAAAACCGGCGTTTATCCAGTTACCGGTTCACAGAGAGCATACAATTATGCCATTGAATATTCCGATAATGGCGGTCCCTGGCAAGCACTTGCTACCAAACAAGGAAATGAATATTTATACAGCAACATTTCGCTTAACAAAAATGTAACTATTCCGGTAAGCAGTACAACTATTAAAATCCGAGTGGTTGATTTGTATTCTAACATTAATATGGAATCCGGAACATTTACAGTTCAGACGCCGGTGGTTAATAACATTCAAGTTGATTTGTTGTGGGATAAAAGTTATCCGGATCCCGGAGTTCCCATCAATGGAATAGCGGCAGATGGAACAGCGCGTTTTTATATGAAGTTATCTAAAATAGACCCCGGACAAGGACCACAAATAAGCAGTGTCACTGTTTCTTTGAATGATGGAGTAAGTGCCACTATAGAAAAATTAGGTAAAGTAATGAAAGCAAGTCAACTTTCATCTTACAATTCCGAAGCCAATAGCGCCAATCAATTCACTGCACAGGATAACACATCCAATAAAACGGATTATGATTTCTGGTACGTAGCCCCTGATGATTTTGCAAGAGCCGGAGGCGCGGATGATACTAAAAGCGGAAGACAGGTAAAAGCAAAATTCACTGTAAATTATGCAAACAGCACTACCGATACGCTCACTGAATTCATAACCATAGTACGACCGCCTTTAATGCTGGTACATGGTTTGGGTGGCGATCCTTCTACTTTCAGTGATTTTAGGCATAGTGAGGTATCGGGTTCAGAAGTCAGGTTTGTTGAAGATAACAGATTTAAAATAAAACATGCCGTAACACTGAGGAAAGATGCACATTTTATTGAAAATGCAAGTACATTAGTTTTGGCTCCGGTAAATGATATGAACGGTTTTGATGGGTTAATATCTGCTATGCGTGGTCAAGGGTATGTATCTAACAGAGTGGACTATGTATGCCACAGCATGGGTGGAAGCGTATTTCGTTCCCTGCTTGATAATTATTATTCATGGTACACCCGTACCGCAGGAAGCAGGCAGGTAAAAAATTATGAAAAGGGTTATGTAAATAAGTTTATTTCGCTGGATACGCCTCACGAGGGTTCCCCCCTTGCCGATTTAATAAAAAGATATTCCGGTGATTTGGGCTGTTGGGCACGCTCCACCCTGTTGGTTTGGTATGCACACAGCGATGCGGAAGTTCCATTCCCTTTTGTTTTTTTGCAACCTAAGGACTTGGAGGGTAGTTGGTGCATTTTAAGTTATTTCGTCCCCACCAAAACCTGGGAGTTTCAACCGTCAAATGCTGTATATGATTTGTGTGTTAAAGGTGGAATTAAATTTCATGAAACAAATATAAAAGCCCATCTCATAGCAGGTGACATTCTACCTGGCGAACAAACCAATAACCAGGTACTTGTTAATCAAGAAATAATAGATATGATACATGCTGTTGGGCATGATTATTTTGAAAAATTTATGGAGGACTTGCTTAAGGTGGCTATTCCTAAAGAAAAAAATAATTCTATTCTGTATGCTGAACTGAAAGAAATAATGAGTTTAAAAAATATACCGCTTGTAGATAAAGTTTTAAGATTTATGAACGCAGTGGTCGTATTGGGTGAGATTGGAAATTATTCTACTTTCGTTCCTGAGAGCGATTTAATTGTTGGTGTAAAAAGTCAGCTTGCCGGTTTAGACAGAAATACAGCCACGAATGTAAGTGTTTTTGATAAGGTTGCACACACCATCTACAAACCTGTTACAAAAAGTGTTGCAGTAGGAAACAAAGTATTATCATTACTGAACAGCGATATCAATTCTTCTTTGTTCAGCAACAAAATAGATCCTTCTCCGCTTATGAAGCCCAAAAATGATGTTCTGTTAAAGCAGGCAGGTGGGGGCGATACGCTGATAGTAAGATCAGATTCAACCCGGTTAAAAATTATATCACCACAGAATTTATCTGTATATCTTGCAGATTCTGCGATAAAAATAAAAGTAAGTATTTCAGATACAGCCAATCTTTTATCTGCAGAGGTTTATTTTCAGAATAAAAGCTATTCATTGGATTCTCTTTTTGAAGGCACAGCGGAAATCATCACACAGGTAAATAATAATGTAATCGGAAATCAGGAAATAACCGCAGAACTGTATTATTCATATCCTGACAGCAGTGTATTGCTCATTGACAGAGTTATGACTGTGGTAATGACAAATGACACTATTACGGGTTTTTCCTTGGAACCGCATATTATATATCAGTCAAAAGGTGAATTAAAATCGCCAACTATAACCGCAGTATATAGCAGTTTTTCCAGTCCGGTGTCACTGAGCGATTCGTTACTATCTATATGGGTAGCCGACACCTCTATCCTATTTTTTGAAAATGCAAAAAATGGCTTTATGGGAAAATCAGAAGGCGAAACCTTTGCAATACTTTCATATTCAGGTTTTTCAGATACCCTATACTTTGTGGTCAAAGGTTGTAGTATGAGCAGTACTACTTATCTTACTGTAAACGGTAATCTCACCTTTTGCTCCGGCGATAGTGTCACTCTTGAAATGCCTCCTTCAGATAATATTCTCTGGAATACCGGTGACACAGCAGCCCGCTTGACCGTAAAGCAAAGCGGGAACTATTCTGCTATTGCGACAGATTCTCTGGGATGCAGTACTTTTTCCAATATTGTAAATGTTAAGGTGAATTTACCGGTGGATACTGCAAAGATTATATCCAATAGTCCCTCTAATTTCTGCATGGGAGATTCCATAATATTAAATTCCGGAAGTAATAAAAATAATTTATGGGCTGGTGGAGATACAAGTTCTTTCATCACTATTACTACTGCGGGTAAGTATTTTCTGACAGTAAGCGATTCAAACGGATGTAAAACAACAGATTCTATTTTTATAGCAACTGACTCATTACCGCTTGTTTATATTGGTGCAGATACGGCGCTAAATGATGGAGATACTTTATTACTTGATGCAGGTAATTCAGGTTCAACCTATCAATGGTCAAATGGGGATTCCTCGCAAATCATAAAAATTTCTAAAGAAGGTAATTATTCAGTTACCGTAACCGATGCAAACAGTTGCAAGGGAATAGATTCAATGAATGTAACTATAATTACCCGAATTAATGAAAATATTTCTTACTCTGATAACATTAAAGTTTACCCCAACCCCGTCAAAAATTCTTTAACCATAGAAATTGAAAATCTTGACAACTCAGTGGTTGAAATATCCATTACTAATATTGCAGGCAAGCAATTAAAGAAAGAAATTTTCAACCAAAAAACCAAAGGGAAGTTTTTAAAGGATGTTGATATGGGCGGTTTGGCAGATCAGGTTTATTTAGTGAATGTAAAAATCAATGACCGAACATGGGTAAGAAAAATTAGTAAGATTAAGTAATCTAAGGAAAAACCATAAGAATTAAATTGACTATCGTCATTTCATTTCTCTCATTTCAATTGTTCCGGCTTTATGCCGCTTTTCCCTAACAGGATTCTTACATCGGTGTTATTTTTTACATGTTCTCCGGTGATTTTATTTTCGCCATGCAGGTTGTTTTTCTTTACATTAAAATTTGTGATTTCAGTAGCCAATTGTTTGGCAGAAATAGTAATCGTGGGCAAAAAATCAGCCAAAGGTCTGTTTTCGGCAATTCCTAATTTACGTTTCATAGCACCGGTGTTATTGCCGCCAAACAAAGCCCAATCGCCTTTGCTCCGGATATTGGCAAATCCTTTATTGTCAACTCCTCTTTCGTAAATATTTTTTGACAATTCGGTTTCGGCAGACGCTAATTTTTCTCTTGCCCGTAAGCGCTCATTCAGTTGGATTCGTTCTTCCAACAGTTCCTGTTTACGGGTTTGGATGGCAAAATAACTTTGAGCAAAAGCAATTTGCTCCTTCTTAGGGTCGCCATTTTGAGCAATGAGGTAACAAGCGTAACGAGTGAGCATAATATCCTCAATCGTTTTCTCTGCACCTTTTGGCATAGGTATCGTTTTGGTGATGTCAACGAAATGATCAAAAACCGCTTCACCAGTGGTTTGGCAGCTAATTTTAGCTTTGACAACTGCGTTTAAAAAATGCGGAGAAGCACGGAGAATAATAAAAATCCAAACGTATTCCTCTGTGCCTCTCTGAGAAACCGCTACCCTCCTCTGTGATACTTCATTCGTCGTAACATAAAACCTCATTTAAAACCCACTACTTTAATTCATTAAATAAAAACAATCTACAAAATTATTTTTATTAAACAACCTCAAGCAGAGAAAAACATTCATAAATAATTATCCATAATATGTGAATAAAAAATTTTATAAAAGTCCTTGTATTATTAATGCTTGCTATATACGTTTGCGGAGAATTTGAAAGATTCTTTTAATTATCGTATTTCAAATAAGGACCTCATCACCTGTTTTTTTCCAAGCCCTAAGCACCCCAATTACCAATAATCACAATCATAAATTGTTAGGGGAAATACAAGCCCTGTTACTCTGCCCGGAGGATGGGGCTTTTTTGTATTATGAACCGGCTGAAACAAAAAAACATCCTGCAAGTGCAATACATGGCAGGATATCGGAGCCCATAGTGACTATGATAAAATAGATTCAGAAAACTTTTAAAAATCATGGAAATTAAAATTATTAAAACAGAATATTCACATACTACCTGATTTTATTTCACCAAAGCTCTTTCAAAATTTATTTATTAAAAATATTTTAGAATTTTATCCATTTAAAGACACCCGTTTTGGCTCTGAAAAACACGCTCTTTTTATTTTTCCATAGAGAATTTAATAACAAAAAACAGGTTAATTAATTGTTAGTAACTTGTTGAAAATAATTTTTATTAAAATCATTGTGTAAACGAAACAAACGTTTTATGTTTACGGCGTTTTTTAATCGGGAATTGAAATAAATGGATTTCAATCGGACCCCTCTTCCTATAATCAATCCAAGTACCCCATCTACAAATAAAAAACTTTTTTTTTATAACGGGGTATTCTTCCCTGCCTTTCTGGCGAAAGGCAGGGATTTTCTTGTATTTGAAAAAGAACCCAGTACGTTGCATAGCTCTTATCCGGCTATCTTTGCATGTGCTGAATGGGTTGATGAAATAATTCATAGACACAGAAGTCGTAATGATCAAATGGCAGATTTAAATTTATTAACACATCGTTATTTTACACACGGCAGTAAGTAGATACAATACAAATTAATGGTTTTATTTTTTTAATTGATTTCAGTAACCATAGTTGTTATTCAATGTTTTTCACACGTTACAAATTTTTAAAACATAATAACTTAGCTTGAACTTAAAAATATTAAAAAGTGGCGTAAATTTCAACTAGGATAAGTACGATACTATTTAATAATTTTTTTACCTTTGTCCATGGTGAGAATGACCACGTACTTCAAGTACCGGTCCAGAGGTTTATACCGGGGCATCAGAAGATGGGGAACGTAAGATACCCGCAAATCCCATTAACGAGAGTGCCATATAAAATGAAAATTTCGTATATTTGTACTGAACCAATTTAATCAGAAATGAAAGCATTAACTCTTAATGTAAAAAAAGGCAGTGATTACCTCTTGCTTTTGCAACTGGCAAAGCGGTTGGAAATAGATGTTTCCGGTAAAAATAAAACCAGCGGGCTAAAAAAAGAGGAAAACGGAAAAAATTTAGCAGGATCTTTGCAAAAAAATAAAACATTAACTCAATTAGTTGGTCTGTATGATAGTGGAATAAAAACAGGATCTATACACCATGATAAGGAACTATATGGTGAATAAAATTTTTATAGACACAGGCGCCTTTATTGCGATAAATGACAAAGCAGATCAATACCATACCATTGCTGTTGAATTCCTTAACGAGCTTATAAGCAAGGGAAACTACCATTTATATACTTCAAATTTTGTTGTTTCTGAAACTTATACGAGAATTCTTTACCGTTGCAATCCAGCAACCGCTATAAAATTTCTGGACATTATCAACAGAATAAACATAAAACTTATATATTCTGATAAAAATACAGAAGAGAGTTGTGTTAAAGATTTTTTAAAGAAATATAAAAACGAAAAAATTTCTTATGTAGATGCCGTAAGTTTTCAGATTATGAAAGACAATAATATCACAGATGCATTTACTTTTGATAAACATTTTAGGATTGCAGGTTTTAATTCTCTCCCGCTATAAAAAGTGAGAAAGGAAAATAAAAATCCGACCAAAAATTTTAACGCCTCACTTTTGCAGATAAGTTCTATAAGACGTTTTTTCAAATCCCGGGTTGGGTGGTTTGTGATAAAATTTGGCATGGTAAATCAATATTTATTTTTCCAAATATAGAGGATTTAAACATTAATATGTAATTTTGTCTTCGGTGAGAATGACCACGCACTTCAAGTACCGGTCCAGAGGTTTATACCGGGGCATCAGAAGATGGGAAACGTAAGATACCCACAAATCCCGTTATCGGGAGTGCCTTCCTCTTTGTGGCATCTCACCTTTTTTTAATATGATATTGTTTACATTCACTACTTTGAAAGGAAAACGGAAACCTTTTAAAAATCATGGAAATTAATATTATTAAAACAGAATATTCACATACTACCTGATTTTAGTTCACCAAAGCACTTTCAAAATTTATTGCTACTACTCAGGTAGTGGCTTGCCACTCAAGTTTCTAATTTCTATTTTCCATTTCTATTTTCAAATTTCATGAAAGTAGAAAATGGAAAATAGTAATGGATATTGGAAAATAGAAAATAAAAGGATTCGCCCTAACCTGAGTAGTTGCAATTTATTTTATCAAAATAGATTGAGATTTTATCCATTTAAAGACACCCGCTTTGGCTCTGAAAAACACGCTCTTTTTATTTTTCCATAGAGAATTTAATAATAAAAAACAGGTTAATTAATTGTTAGTAACTTGTTGAAAATAATTTTTATTAAAATCATTGTGTAAACGAAACAAACGTTTTATGTTTAC
>MEPC01000033.1:0-72511 GCA_001769655.1 Bacteroidetes bacterium RIFCSPLOWO2_12_FULL_37_12
CATCATCCCATCATCCCATCATCCCATCATCCCATCATCCCATCATCCCATCATCCCATCATCCCATCATCCCATCATCCCATCATCCCATCATCCCATTATTCTATCACTTCATAGTACATTTGTCTTAATTTTTATTTAACTTTACGACAAAATTTCTTTTTCTTTGTATCTAGTATTATGAAATTAGTTTTTAGAAGTACCCTATTTCCTCTGTTTGCTTTTCTATATACAATTTTCTCAGACACATTTGCCGAACAATATAATTTCAAGACATTTTCGCTCGAAGAGGGAATGTCACAATCCACTATTTATACAATATGCCAGGACAAAAGAGGTTACATCTGGTTCGGTACGCTTGGAGGAGGAGTCAGCCGGTTTGACGGTTCTGAATTTACTCACTTTTCCGTTGAAGATGGATTAGCCGGTAATCAGGTTTACAAAATAATAGAGGACCAATTAGGGAATCTCTGGTTTGGTACCCGTAATGAAGGGGTCTCTGTTTATGATGGAAAAAAATTCCGTACGCTGAATACAAAAAACGGTCTCAAAGCAGGTACAATTCGCGATATGATACAGGATGAAAAAGGAAGAATTTTACTCGGAACAGAAGGAGGTGGGGTTCACTTATTAAATTTAGCGCAAGGGTTAGATAAAATCGAGATCGAGATTATCAACACAACTTCCGGTTTAATCTCTAATGCCGTTTATTCATTATGCAAAGATAACTATGGAAATATCTGGGTAGGAACACAAAACGGAATCAGTATTCTGAAAAACTCTACCGGTAAGATCATTAATTTAGATGAAAAAAATGGTTTGTCAAATCTGAAAATACGATCCATTGAAACGGATAATTCAGGAAATATATGGATTGGCACTTTTGGTGGTAGTGTTTTCTTTGCTGATAATTTATCTATAAACCTAAACCAAACCTACCGTTTTTTAAAACCCTTTTCTGTTTTGAATGATATGCAAATCATGGATATTTTTATTAATAACGAAGGGAGTATATGGATGGCGACCTTAGGACAGGGTGTTTTTAAATACAAAAACTTGAAATTAATAAACTATACAGCCGCCGAAGGACTTAGCAACAATAATGTAATGACGGTTTTTCAGGATAAAAGCTCCTCTATGTGGTTTGGCACATTCGGCGGTGGAGCAAGCAAACTCGGTGATCTTGCATTTTCATACATCTCAACCAAAGACGGTTTAACCGATAATCATGTTCGTTCTATGATTCAAACAAACAACGGTGACTTATGGTTGGGAACTTTTGAAGGAGGTGTTAACCTTATCCGTGAAAATCAACTAATTAATTATTCAACGAAAAACGGATTAAGTTTCAACAGGGTATTTGCAATTATGGAAGATAAAAACAAAAATATATGGTTTGGCACTGACGGCGAAGGAGTTTGTAAATTTGATGGAAAAAAATTTGAAAATTATTCTGTAAAAAACGGTTTGTGTCACAATCAGGTTTGGACCATCATTCAGGATAAAAAAGGAATTATATGGTTTGGTACCTATGGAAATGGAATTTCGGGTTTTGATGGAAAAGAGTTTAAATCCTATAACAAATCTTCCGGGCTTATTCACAATTCGGTTTTAACATTATTAGAAGATAACAAAGGCACTATCTGGATTGGTACTTATGAAGGAATAAGTAAAATGGTAAGAAACCAGTATTCAGCATCGTTCATATCCATTACTACGAGAGAGGGCTTAAGCAATAATCAGGTAATCTCGTTAGTTCAGGATCCTTCCGGAAATATTTGGGCGGGAACTTCTGGAGGAGGAGTTTGTAAATTAAAAGAATCCGCTGATGGTAGCATTGATATTCGTTGCTATAGTAAAAAAGATGGAATAAATTCCAATAATATTAAATCATTGCTGTTGGATAATGAAGGAAATATCTGGATTGGAAGTGAGAAAGGCATTGAACGAATAGAAATAAGCAATGACGGAAAAATTAAAAAACTAAAATTTTTTGGGAAAGAGGAGGGGTTCAACGGTATAGAATGTTATCAGAATTCTGCCTGCAAAGATGCCTCAGGCAATTTATGGTTTGGAACGGTAAAGGGAGCTATAAAATATACTGCATCAGAAGTTAAATTCAATAAAGTGTCACCGCAAACGCATATTACAAACATCAAACTTTTTTTTGAGGATGTGAATTGGATTAATCGAACGCTGGGAACCGATACTATTCCTTTAGACGAAAGCATCAATTATGAAAAAATATCCGAATGGAATGCTTTACCTGTAAATCCTGTTTTTCCTTACTCACAAAATCATTTTACGTTTAGCTTTACCGGCATCAGTCATAAAACACCGGAAAAGGTACGGTATAAATTTAAACTGGAAAATTTTGACAAGGATTGGTTACCGGTAACCAAAGAAAATACAGCCACTTATGCCAATATTCAACCTGGCAGTTATATTTTTAAAGTGTTATCCTGTAATGAAGAAAATATCTGGAATACAGCGCCGGCGGAATTTTATTTTACAATAACTCCACCATTTTGGAGGACATGGTGGTTCTATACAGTGATGGCGGGATCGGTTTTAAGTGTAATTGCCGGTACCATAAAAATAAGAGAGCGGAACCTCAAACATCAAAAACAACTATTAGAAAATAAAGTAATAGAGAGAACGGAAGAATTGAAAATAACCAACGATAAATTAATTAGTACTAACAGTGAACTGGAAAAATTATCCATAGTAGCCAGCGAAACGGATAATGCCGTGATTATTGCCGATGCTCAAGGGGTCATTGAATGGGCAAATCAGGCATTTACCCGGATGACCGGTTTTTCTATAGATGAATATAAAAAACTGAAAGGTCAATCTCTGGAGGAGGTCAGCAGTAATCCTGAAATACGAAACATTATTTCTGAAAGTATAGAGCAAAAGAAATCTGTAATCTATGAATCGTTAGTCCGTCATAAAAACGGGGAAGAATATGTTATTCAATCCACGCTTACACCGGTGTTGAATGAGCATAGGGCAATTTTAAAATTAGTGGTGATTGACACGGATATTACCGAACGGAAAAAAACAGAAATTGAAATCAAAGATAAAAACAGAAAAATTGCGCAGAGCATTAATTATGCAAAACGTATTCAGGATACCATCATTCCTGATTCGAACGCCTTAAAATATTTTTTTTCAGATTCTTTTGTGTTTTTAAAATCAAGAGATGTGGTGAGCGGCGACTTACCCTGGATTTATATCAATGAAGAAGACATTTACATTGCTTCTATTGATTGCACCGGTCATGGGGTTCCCGGCGCCATCATGTCCATAGTAGCTCATTTTTTGTTGGATAAAATTATGTCCGAACATTCCGGGCTAGCAACTACTTATATCCTCAATGAATTGCACAAGGGTGTGAAAAAAACTTTACAACAGGAAAAAAATACCGACTCCCATGACGGGATGGACATGGCATTAATCAACGTGAAATTGAAAGACCGGGAAAAAAATAATTTTGAACTGTGTTTTTCAGGAGCCAGAAGACCCCTTTTTCATTTGCATGGAAACGAGATTTTTGAAATAAAAGGAGACCGGTTTCCCATAGGAGGAGTTCAATACTCAGGTAAGGGAAAAGAAGTGGCATTTACCGAAAATAAAATAAACATTTCCAGAGGGGATGCCATTTTCCTGTGCTCGGATGGAATCATAGACCAGTTTGGGCAAAAAGAAAATAAACGGTTCGGAGTGACACGATTATCAGAAACCATCGTGAATAATCATTCCCTCCCAATGGCAGAAATAGGCAATCGTATAAAAAAACAATTTGAAGAATGGAAGGGAGAAAATAAACAGTTGGATGATGTGTTGCTGATTGGAATAAGATTTTGACATCCCATCTGGTTTAAGTATGTAGCCACGTTTGTGCTGTAGGTACTTAGAACCTTTTCACTTCTTCACTTTCCCTAATAAATCCTTCACCGCATCCTTGTGTAGCGTAAGTGTCATCATTTTAAGTTTGATGAAGTCCTCGTGAAAGAAAAAATAACCGAAGCACTTGTTTCCTTCGCCGCAATTACGTGAACCTGAACCGCTGTCTTTTATTAAAAACCAACTTCCGTCTTCGCGCTCCTGAATTCCTACTACGTGCATGGCGTGGTCATCGGTAGTGGAACCGTTATTGAACCGCATCTGCCGGGCGCTCTCATCTATGTTACTGTGTGCAATGTCAAAAGTCGGAACAACTGCCACTTGAGTTTTCCGATCTATTCCGGGTTCACTCACATCTCCACCTATGCTGATGGTAAAACCATTTTTAACGGCATTTTTAACTGCGTTCATATAATCATCAAGCGGTACGTTCAGATAATCGGAACTACGCCACCAGTTGTCGGGGACATCATACAAAGAGTAGGAATAATAAGGCGATACCATTAATGACATTAGGTTTACATAGTTATCGGGATTAATTTTCAGCACTTTTTCCATATATTCCTGAGGGGTAATATCTTTCCCAGCTTCTTTGACCTTAGTGGGCGGTTCTCCCATGTAGAATGTTAAAATTGATTTGACCGTTGAAAGAGCAGATTCCTCATTCCAATTATTATCGTACTTCATGGAGCGAAGGAAATCTTTTATTTCATCAAACATTTTTGCATGTGTATGAAATTTTTCGCCTTCTTTTTTTCCGGTATAAAGTTCAAAAGGAACGGCGCCGTATTTTTTCATTGTTCTGGCGAGTGCGTTGGTTTCAGATCCCTCTCCAATTGACATATCGCCGCGGTTTCGAATAAAATATTTCGTACGTTCAATATATTCCCAATACACAAAATACATTTCCGAAAGTTTAACTTGTTTTCCTGTAAGCCGGTAAATTTCACTTTCGTAAAACGAGCTGGTGGCATAACACCAACAGGTATTTGTATTTCCCTGAGAAACCGGTGAAGTGTGCCACACTTTCTTGTATTGGTCAGGGTCCGTTGGTAGATTTTTCCCGGAGAGGTCAATCACAAAATCCCTTCTGACCGAGTCCTTATCTTTCTTGTTATTGAAGGACTTAATTTCCTTCATGATGACATTTTTGTAATACCCGGATTCCGAATTACGGTAAACGGCTTTATCGTTTAGTTGCCCTTGCGAAAAGGCAGTGGCACTAAAGATTAAAAGGGCGAGTGTGATGATTGGTGTTTTCATTTGTTTTACATTTTAATTTTTAAATTTTTAATTTTTCAAATTAATTCAAACCTTCAAGGTTACCTACGCTACAAATCCATGCTAAACCTTGAAGGTTTATTATTTTTAACATCTTTAAAAATACACGTACCTATACGTCCTGAGCGTTTTCACATTCCCATTGGCATCAAGGTCTTTTGTTTCTGTAAGATTGTTTTTATCGTCGTAAACCGCCAGATAAGTATTATAAATTATATGCTCTCCCTGATATTCGGTTCCTTTAATCAGATTACCTTTTTCATCTCTTATTTTCATCTGGTCAAACTGGTAACTTAAACCTTTCACAAGATTTTTTTTGACATCATATTCTGCTACATATTTCAAGGTCAATGATCCATCTTTCTCGTAAAGAATACTTTCTTTCAGTAGTCCGGTATCGTAATATGAAAAAGTGATTCTTTTCCCTTGAGTATCCATCCCCTTAAAAATAAACTCCTCTGACATTTTCCCAGATGTATTATATTTATATTCAAACCGGGTATCCACAGTGCCATCAAGTAACACATGTTCTTCCAATACCAGTTGATTTGATTTATTGTATGAATAATGATAACCCCTTTCAAGAAATCCTTCTTTGGTTTCATTTTTCAATGCTTCTACGCAGTTGCCTTTGAGGTCGTAAATATATACATGCCTTCTCATCAAAGAATCTCCGACAAAAAATTCTCCACGCACCCGGCGTCCAAGAGAGTCAAGTTCCCATTTGTATCTTATCAATCTTACTCCGCCTTTTCCGTATTTCTCAAATAAAATTTTTCTGCCGTTAGGTGCATATTGATTTACGTATTCCAATTCACCGTTGCGGTAAATGTATTCGGTTTTAATCCGGTTTTTCACAATGCGATTCAGGGCATCCTTATCTTCAGGGATGAATTGTGCTGATGAGGAGAAACCAATTCCTATCAGAAGTATAAGTGTTGAAAATACTTTTATTTTATTTCCTAATTCCATTTTATAAACATATGGATTATTAATAAATGGTCATTTCTTTTAAAAAAATTTTCCATTCCAACACCCTTATACCCCTATACCCCTATACCTTCTTACATCCCCTCATCTAAACGCCGAAACCCCTGTAATATGCTCGCCTGTGATCAATAAATGAATATCGTGAGTGCCTTCGTAAGTGATTACCGATTCAAGATTCATCATGTGCCTCATGATTGGATAATCGCCGGTGATTCCCATAGCTCCGTGAATTTGCCGGGCTTCTCTGGCAATATCCAACGCCATTGCTACATTATTTCTTTTAGCGAGTGACACTTGCTGGGTGGATGCTCTTCCCTCGTTTTTTAAGTTACCCAATCGCCAGCAAAGTAACTGTGCTTTTGTAATTTCAGTAATCATTTCCGATAGTTTTTTCTGTGTGAGTTGGAAGGAGGCAATGGGTTTGCTGAATTGAATTCTTTCCTGCGAATATCTCAAAGCAGAATCGTAACAATCCATAGCGGCGCCTACAGCTCCCCAGGCAATACCATAGCGCGCCTGGTCTAAACAACCTAAAGGACCACGAAGTCCTGATGCGTTCGGAAAAAGATTTTCCTTAGGCACTTTCACATTATCAAACACCAATTCACCGGTGGCACTGGCGCGTAATGACCATTTACCATGGGTTTCGGGAGTAGTAAATCCTTCCATTCCTCTTTCTACAATCAACCCTTTTATTTTTCCATTTTCATCCTTCGCCCATACCACTGCCACTTCGGCAAAAGGAGCATTTGAAATCCACATTTTTGCACCATTCAACAGGTAATAACTTCCTTTGTCTTCAAAATGGGTTTTCATAGAACCAGGGTCGGAACCATAATCGGGCTCCGTTAATCCAAAACAACCCATCCACTCTCCGGAAGCAAGTTTTGGCAGGTATTTCCGTTTTTGTTCTTCTGAACCATATTTATAAATCGGAAACATTACGAGAGAACCCTGAACAGAAGCCGTAGAGCGGATACCGGAATCGCCACGTTCCAATTCCTGCATAATCAAACCATACGAAGTATAATCAAGACCACCGCCGCCATATTCGGGAGGAATGGTAGGTCCAAATGCGCCAAGTTTTCCAAGTTCAGGAATAATATGTTTGGGGAAAACAGCATCCTGTGCGGCTTTTTCTATGATGGGAGAAATATGGGCTTTTACCCAGTCGCGGGCGGTGTTTCTAATAAGAATTTGTTCGGATGTGAAAAGTTCATCTAATTGGTAATAGTCCGGTGCGGTGAAGCGGTCTTTGTGCATGATTGGGTTGGGAAAGGTGCAAATGTAGGAAAAAAGAGGAAGTTTTTATATTTTTACAAATCCCTTTGTGCTCACAGTGTGCCTCCATGATTAATTCCTCCAAACTTTTCAGCATCATTTCATTAAAAGGAGGACTCTTGTGGCTTTATTTTATAATTTCCCTCCCTGTTTTCTCCCAACCCTATAGCTACATTTTTTCGAAAGATAAATATATCATTACCGCAGGATTAGGTGTTTTTAATCTTGCGGATGACTATGCCATGCCCCTACAGAAAGGAACAATTGGACCCTTGCATGTTCATCTTGATTATGGCGTTTCGGATTTTATGGGAATTGGTGTTAGTATTAATTACTTAAATTCTTTCAAGGAAGATACACCTTATGAAATATATGGTAATGCCAATTCCTATTATAGGGAAACAAATATAATTTCCTGGGGAGTTCTCTTCCGAACAGATATTCATTATTTCATTACAGATAAATTTGACCTTTTCTGGGGGTTTGGTCTTGGATACAATCGTACTACAGAATTTATAAAAGGCAACTTTGGGTATCATGAATCGAATTATAATAACTCATCCCCTTTTGGAGCTGAATTGACCACAGGATTTCGTTTCTTTATAGCTCCAAATTTTGGATTTTTTCTGGAGGGGGGGCTTTCAAAATCATTAATACAAAGTGGATTTGCTTTAAGTTTGTAAGATTTCATGAATTCCATTTCTACAAAAATATTATTGGGTTCTCTGCTGTTCTTGTTCAGTTGCAGCTACCCTGCTTATCTTCCAAAAGCAGAAAAACTTGGAGTAAATCCGTATGGTGCGGAGATATTGGTTATCAAAAAAAACAGGCAAAATGTCCACGGTGAATTTCTTTCTTTTGAGAATGATAAAGTAATTATTCTTTTAAACACGTATGAAAGTTTTCCGGTTAAAATTATTTCCATCCCCGTGAGTGACATTAAAAATTACTATGTAAAATATTACAAACCCGAGAATTATGGTTGGACCATTCCAACGTACACTCTCCTTTCAATTTCTCACGGATTTTTTGCAATTCTTACCTTTCCTTTGAATATGTTGGTTAGTTGGTCTATCATTGGGGGTTCTCTTACTGCCTCAAGATATACAAAAGATGATTTAAGTTTTTATTATCTAAAACTATACAGTCGCTTTCCACAAGGGATCCCCAAGGATTTTAAAACTGAAGAATTAAAGACAACCGATTAATAAAATAATATTATACTGTAAACGGATCAACTTTCAGCAAATGTCTATATTGACATATTGTTTCATAGTTTCATTGTTAATTAACTCCATGATTTCAGCACAACAATGAAACAATGTAGCAATGGAACAATGAACAGAGTTACACGAAAATTTATACCGATTGCAGTATATCACAAAAGAACTTTACCAAAATGGATAACCAACTTTCTTTTAAAAAAATAATTTTAATAGCGATTAACTTCGTTTTTCTAACTTCCTGCTACATCCAAGGACCGCTTATTCGTTCGCATTATGAAAATGTAAATAAACTGATTCACGGCACACAGGGAATTTATACAAAGCCCTTTCTTAAGGCACATTTAAAAAACGGACAGATTTGCATTTTCGACTCTACCTGGAGCGTAGATAAAGATAGGAATAATATTTTAGGAGTGGCAGTGAGATACGATCTCCGAAGAAAAAAAATGACAACAAGCGCTATTGTACTACCTGTAGATAGTGTCGCTATTTTTGAAACGAATCAACTGGAAGAAAATCCTGAATATCAAAGAATGACAACTATTGGGATTTTGACCGGGGTTAATATTGCGTTGGGTTTTTATTGTTTAATAAATCCAAAGGCATGTTTTGGTTCCTGCCCTACTTTTTACCTGAACAAAGATGATAATTTTCATTTTGCGGATGCCGAAGGATTTACCGATGCCATTGCTCCCTGTTTGGAATATACAGACATTGATGCATTGAATAACAAAACAGTGAGTAAAAATTTTACATTAACCGTGAAAAACGAAGCCATGGAAACGCATTGCATTCGTTCATTAAAACTCCTTGCCTATCCAAGAATTGAAAATGAGCGGATCTATCATACCCCCAACGATGAATTCTTTTTATGTGATAAAATAATTCCTTTATCCGGTGCCACAAGTACAGAAGGCGATATTTCCGTTTTGTTAAAATCAGCCGACCGTTTGGAAAGATTTAGCTTGGCGGATGAAAAAAATCTTATCAGCAAGGAAGAGATTTTTTTGGAATTCAACAGTGCCACAGCCATTAAAAACCTGGGAATGATTTTACATTTCCGCCAAACCTTAATGTCAACCTACTTATTGTATTCTGCCTTAGGATACATGGGTGATAAGGTAAGCGACGTATTTTCAAAAATTGAACTTCAGCCGGAAACCCGGAAAAACTGGGATAAAATAAAAAATGAACTGGGCAGAATTGATGTTTTTCTCCAAAACTCAGTTACAGGAAAGTGGGAATTTCAAGAACAGATTTTTGAAAGTGGTCCTATTGCTATTAATCGCCAGATGTTGCCTTTAAAAAATTCTGCATCCGGTTCGGTGTTCAGAATCAAATTAGTTTTAAACAAAGGATTATGGAGAATTGACTATGCCGGATTAACGACTATAAAAGAAAAAGTAGTGCCACTTGAAATAATGCCGTTAGAAGTAACTACCAAAGGAGAAAAAAAAGAAGAAGCACTAAAATCATTGTTGGATAAGGAGAATTTTCTGATAAATCTGCCTGGTGCGGAATATGATGTACGTTTTCAATTTCCCGATGAAAACCAGGATTATGAATTGTTTTTGCAATCAACAGGATATTACTTAGAATGGATAAGGCAGGAATGGTTGAAAAATAAGGATCTGGGAAAACTAAAAATGATGGTCATACGTCCTAAGAAATTTCTAAAATACACTGCAAAGGAATACAAACACTATGAGCAGACCATGGAGCAGGAATTCTGGAATTCCAAAGTAAATGCTAAGACGGTTTTGAGTGAATAAAAAAATCTACTCCCCTCACTTGCCCAACGTAAAATCCAATGTTGTTGTCTCTCCTGCACGCACTGTCACGCTCATTCCCTGTATTCCGAATTTTTCATGATAGACCTCAATGAGGTAAGTCCCTTCCGGCACCCAGCGGATTTCAAACGTGCCATCGTCATGAGTGACACAAAAGAACGGATGGTCGAATACATGCACATACGCCGACATCCAGGGGTGCACATCGCATTTTAAAGGAATTGCCATTTCCGGTTTATCAAACCGGTGATAGTGTTTTCTGCCAACTGTCGGTTGCCCTACATTGAATTCACGGTTTTTTAGTGGCATCGCATGCACGTTATGAAGAATCTCATCGGAGTTTACTACTTCCAGTCGTTCTCCGAGCATCATAGCGGTTACATGCGGTTGAAAACGACATTCTCTCTGGTCTATAGTGTGAGTGATATCACAAGCAGGACGATTGCCGGTGGCATTTTTCAAATAAACTACTGCCCATTTAATGGTGTGATCAGAATTAATCACAATATTTTCAAGAAAAGGACTCCCTTTATGAAGTAAAACACATTGAGGGTCTCTTGTTAAACTGATGGGTTTTGGCTTAATAGTGGGTCCTTCGTAATAAACTTTTCCGGTAATTTTTCCAAATTTTTCAGTCGAGGATTTTTCCTGGCAATAACTGTCTTTTCCAAAAAGGAAGAAAATAAGTAGTAGTATATAGGATTGCATAAATAGTTGATTTATATTTTTCAAATTTATTACTAAAATATAGCTATTTGTGTGATAACGCTCATCTGTAAAACCATTATTTGTCATTTGAGAATTGCCAATCATTTCATAAAATATGACATTGCTCAACTATAATAATGACAAAAATCATATACTAACAGGTTATTTTCCCCGAAAATAGTGTCCGATTTCACAGGTTAATTTCCTTTAATTCTCATTTACACAGATAGGAAAGAGTTTTAAGTAAAAAATTTAACAACTTTTATCATTAAAAATTATGGTAAAAAATCAGCTTAAAATATGGATAAAAGGAATGATGGAATAATGGAAGGATGAATATAAAACACAACATTCCATTACTCCACTTTTTCACTATAATCCAAATTAAATGAAAGTAGCTCAACCACCCGCATGTACAAACTGTCAAACCCGTGACAATAATATCATACTGAAAGATTGTCCTATTGACAGGTTGGAACAGCTTAATGAAAATAAATCCTGTGTCGCATACGAAAAAGGGCAAAATCTATTTCATGAATGTCAGCCCTCGCTGGGTGTTTTTTGTCTGTTCACCGGAAAAGTAAAAATTTTCAGAACTGGTCCCCATGGCAGAGAACACATTGTTCGTTTAGCAAAACCAGGCGACCTGATTGGCTACAGGGCTTTATTGGGGGATGAATCTTATACTGCGACTGCAGTGACACTCGAAGATTCGACGGCATGCTTTGTTCCAAAAGAAGAGTTTCTTACTGCTATTAAAGGAGATAATCCAAATATTTTTAGCCGATTGTTTAAATTACTAAGCCGGGATTTAGCGGAAGCGGAAAGGCGGTTAACCAACATGGCTCAAAAATCAGTTCGGGAAAGATTGGCTGAGGCAATTTTGCTGATGGATGCTTCCTATGGTCAGAAAAACGGAAATTCGTCCATGATAGATGTTATGTTATCGAGAGAGGACCTTGCCAATTTAGTGGGAACCGCAACGGAGACCGTCATCCGGCTTTTATCAGAATTTAAAGATGAACGGTTAATCAGGAATGAGGGGAAAAAAATCAGAATTTTAGACAGGAAGCATTTGATGAGGGTGGCGAGTTTGACGGATTAATTAATAAATTAACCGCGAATTCACGCGAATAATTAGCGTCAATTAGCGGTTAATTTTTATACTTCTTTGTTCTGGCTTGTCCAGCTTACTTATTGGAAATCAGGAAATCTGCTTTATGTTTTGTTTCTGTTTATTTGTATATTTGCAAATAAATAGAAACGTATGCTGTTTCAAGATTTTAGAAAAACCTTTTATGAATCGGGCTGTTTCAGCATCCATCAGCTATTAGCATGGAAACCTGAATTTGATAATAGCACTCTTACTCGATGGTGCCACAGAGGGTATATTATTAAACTCAGAAATGGATATTATACTTTCCCGGAATATTTGAACGTAGCAGGTTTTAGTCATTTTATCGCTAATAGAATATATAAACCTTCTTATGTAAGTATTCATCATGCGCTAAGCATTTATGGGCTAATTCCGGAAACAGTAATTAATATTACATCGGTAACCTCCCTAAAAACGGCAACCTTTACAAATAAATTCGGAACCTTTTCATATAGGACTGTAAAACCCGATTTACTTTTTGGGTACACTGAAAATCCATTTATGGGTGGCGCTATTTATATAGCCAGTTTAGAAAAAGCAATTTTAGATTTGTTATATCTTTATCCATTTTATAATACAAAGGAGGAATTAATCAATCTGAGATTTGATGAAAATGTGCTTGAGAAAGTGCTAAATACAAACTATTTATACCAATATCTTGAAATTTATAAAAGCCCGGTATTGGAAAAAAAAGTGAAATTATTATTGACCACTTACAGTTTATGCTAACAATTAAACAAATAACTTCCTATTTCCCTGTTCACTTGCATAGCAAGGACAAACTAAGATATGTATTACGGGAATATTTATTGTATAAAGCATTACAATTTCTCTCCGATACAACGTTCGTTAAACACGTATGCTTTATTGGTGGCACTAACCTGCGCCTGATTCACGGGATTAACCGGTTCAGTGAAGACCTTGATTTCGATATTAAAAATTTTGACAGAAAAGAATTTATTGGGATGACAGATTCATTAATAAATTATTTTAATAAATCTGGAATTCCAGCATTAGCGGAAGATAAAGTGAAAGACAAAAAATTAATGGCATTCAGACGGAACATTGTTTTTCCAGGTTTTTTACAAGAGCATGAATTATCGGCAATAAAAGATGAAAAATTTCTGATGAAAATAGAATGTCAGGATCAACTGGTTTTATATACACCAAAATTAATATTAATAAGCGGATGCGGAACTTTGTTTAAATTTCCTGCACCCCCTGACAATGTACTTTGTTCTATGAAAATATCCGC
The DNA here is from genome assembly GCA_001769655.1 of Bacteroidetes bacterium RIFCSPLOWO2_12_FULL_37_12. Lineage (GTDB taxonomy): Bacteria > Bacteroidota > Bacteroidia > 2-12-FULL-37-12 > 2-12-FULL-37-12 > 2-12-FULL-37-12. Next base: position 13,597 of record MEPC01000033.1, read on the forward strand.
TTTATTGAAAAGACGAAAAGGAAGGGATTTTTATGATGTGATGTTTTTACTTGGTAAAACAAATCCTGACTACAATTTTTTAAAACAAAGGGTGAATATATCAAACGCATCTGAATTAAAATCAGCTTTCCTGAAAGTTATAAAAGAAACAGATATTGCATCAAAAGCTATAGATTTTAAAAACCTTACTCTTGAACCCGGAGAAAATAAAAAAATACTGTTTTTTAAAGAATTTGTAGAAAAATATTTTTCGTCTTTATAACATAATTTCATCAAAAACTATGAAACTACCCATAATTGACAAAAATCAGTTTTGCAACTGACAAAAATCAGTTTATCGTCGCTTTTACCTGCCTAATTTTGTCAAAAACTAATATTTGTCATGAATAGCTATGTAAATAAGTTAAACGCTTTTCTGTTTTTTATCAGCTTATTTATATTGGGCGGTACATTCATCTACCTTCACAAGATACATTCCGAATGGGATTTTCCTAAAAATGTTTCACTGAACGGACAAGCAGTGGACAAATTATTCAATAGTTTATTTGTTCAAACAGTTGTGATGTTTGTCGGCTTTCTGGCAATACTCAGCTTTTTCCTGCTAAAATATGCCGCAGGCAAAAATTCCAAAGCATCTTATATTGAAGGCAATAACAAACGAACTATCTTTTTCATGGTAGGGTTGGGGATATTAATAGTAATTATGCTGGAAGTGACTTCGGCGGTTATTGGTTCTTCGTTCTGGCACAAATTGCATGCACCGGTTAAAGGAAATGAAATCCTGCTTGAAGTTACAGGTCAGCAGTTTGCCTGGACTGTCAGATACCCGGGAAAAGATAAAAAGTTTGGCAGAACGAATCCTTCTCTGATTGATGATGCAAGTGGTAATTCGTTAGGTTTGGATTTCGAGGACCCGAATGCCAAAGACGATATTGTACTTTCCGGCGGTGAAATTCATGTACCTATCCATCAGGAAATTGTCGCTTTTATTCGTTCAAAGGATGTTATTCATGATTTCTTTTTACCGAATTTCCGTTTGCAGATGTATGCCACTCCCGGCTTGGATGTTAAAGTTCGTTTTGTACCTGTTGAAAACGGACAATATGAAGTGGTGTGCGCTCAGATTTGCGGATTGGGACATTATAAAATGAGAGGTTTGATAACTGTATTGTCTGAAGAGGATTATAATAAATGGCTTGAGGCGCAGGAACCATTGAGCGTTTATTTTTAAATCTTAATTCATTATTGTATTCAAAAATGAATCACAAACAAAATTTCTGGTCGCATTATATTTTCTCTATGGACCATAAAATGATAGGTAAGCAATATCTTTTTGCTACCATCATCATGGCAATAGCCGGGGGGGTTCTATCGTTACTTTTCCGTATTCAATTAGCGAACTCAGGAGGTGAGACATCTAAATTAATTGAACTATTTGCCGGTAAATGGGGAGAAGGCGGTGTGTTGAAGCCAGAAAGTTATTTAGCCATGATAACCATGCATGGTACTATCATGGTATTTTTTGTATTAACAGCGGGGTTAATCGGAATTTTTGCCAATTATCTGATTCCATTGCAACTAGGCACAAGAGATATGGCTTCTCCTCTGCTAAACATGCTTTCATTCTGGACATTTGCATTGTCTTCATTTATCATGCTGTTTTCGATGTTTGTAGAATCGGGCGCGGCATCTGCCGGTTGGACAGTTTATCCACCTCTTAGTATTTTCAAAGGAGCTATTCCCGGCTCCGGAATGGGTATGACCCTTTGGTTGATTTCCATGGCTTTTTTTATTGTCTCCACTACGATGGGAAGTTTAAACTATGTCACTACCATTATTAATTTCCGTGCTGTTGGAATGACACTCTTCCGGATGCCTTTTTTACAATGGACAATTTTTTTGGCTTCCATACTTGGACTTCTCACGTTTCCGGTTTTATTCGGTGGAGCGCTGATGATGATTTTTGACCGCATGTTCGGCACAGGTTTTCTATTTCCAAAAGGATTATTTATTGCAGGAAAGGTTGTAGCAGGCGGATCGGGAAGTCCATTATTGTGGCAACACATTCTCTGGTACCTGGGTCACCCCGAAGTTTACATCGTGTTACTGCCCGCCTTAGGAATTGTTGCCGAGGTATTAACTACGCATGCCCGCAAACCGTTATTTTCATATAAACTTAGCGTATGGAACATTATTCTTTTGTCAGTTTTAAGCATTATTGTCTGGGGACATCACATGTTTCAGAGTGGAATGAATCCTGTGTTGGGTGAAATTTTTACAATAACCACCCTGATGATATCAATGCCTACTGCCATTGTTTTACTAAATCTTTTATTGACTCTTTGGAAAGGCAATATCCACTTTACGCCCCCCATGTTGTTTGGGATCGGGTTTATTGCTCTATTTATTCCCGGTGCATTGACCGGACCCTTTCTGGCATCTTCTACCATGGATATTCAGTTTCACAACACCTATTTTGTGGTCGCGCATTTTCATTTTACGATGGCAACCTCCTCTTTCTTTGCGCTATTTGCCGGAATATACCACTGGTTTCCTAAAATGTTCGGAAGGGTATTAAATAGCTCGCTGGGTTACATTCATTTCTGGATAAGTTTTATTGGATCTTATTGCATTTTCTTCCCCATGTTCACCTTGGGAATTTCAGGAGTGCCACGAAGGTATTACGGATTTGGTGAGTTTGATTATATTCCTAAATCATTGCAAGGGATGAATGAATTTATAACCATTGTGACCATCGTGGTTTTTTGTGCGCAACTGTTATTTCTGCTGAATTTTTTCTATAATATGTTTTTCGGTAAAAAATCTGAGATCAATCCCTGGGAATCCAATACGTTGGAATGGACATTAGACAATCCTGGTCATGGAAACTGGAATGGGAAATTGCCAGCGGTTTTCAGAGGACCTTATGAATACAGCAAACCGGGGGTATTGAAGGATTATAGTCCGCAGGATGTGGAGGAAGAGGTAAGAGGTTGAAAGTTAAATGGAATATAAAAAAATGTTACTACTCACCACAGAGGCACAGAGAACACTAAGTTACATAGAGAAAAATTAATAAATAACATATAACACTTAACAATAAATTACTAACGAAATTTCACTATTCAAAATTTTGTGCTCGTTTATGTAATGCGCTCAAACTTTTACATTTTTTATTTTTTGTTTAGTGTTATATGTTTTTTTAACCTGATTTGTTTTCGTAAAAAAAATGGAAAACAATAATAGCAAGTCAACCACCAGCCAAATCACCTTCTCACCTTCCCGTCAGTTGATTTTGTGGCTGATGATAAGTATAGTCATGCTTTTTGCCGGCTTGACGAGTAGTGTCATTGTAAGTTTAGGTAATGGTAAAATGATTACATTTTCTATTCCCGCTTTGATGTGGATTTCTACCTGCACAATTATCTTAAGTAGTTTGATTCTGGAAAGAAATTATTTCCAACTTAAAACCGGGAAAATGGCAATATTCATTCGGGAGTCAAAATTATCCTTGATTTTTGGATTTGTGTTTTTACTATTACAACTATTAGCTTTCATTAAACTTTATCAGCAGGGAATACATATTTCCAGTGATATTAGTTATTCCTATTTATATCTTTTGACATTCACCCACGGGATTCACTTAACGGTTGCCATTGTTTATGGAATATGGGTATTTTTCCGGTTACACAAGACAGCATCACATTCGCTAATGCTATTTGGAAATTTTCGCCTGTTGTGGCACTTTCTAACCGTCTTATGGTTGTATTTGTTTTTATTTCTATTATTAATTTTATCATGAACACACAAACTCCTGATCAGTACTTTACAAACACTTTAGAATCAACGCCACAAATTCACGGACCGTTTCAGTTAGAATATGGTAAGATCATGATGTGGTTCTTGCTAATTACCGACCTGTTTACATTTGGCACATTGTTAATTTCGTTAGTTGGTTTCAGGTTTAATGCCACTGATTGGCCCGTAGCAGAAAAAGTTTTTTCTTCCTTTCCATTTACAGAAAAGCCATTCCCCCTTTTATTTGTAGGTACCATGACATTTATTTTAATTATCAGCAGTTTAACCATGGCAATGGCAGTTGACCACGGTTTCAGGATGGATAAAAATAAAGTTATCCGGTATTTAATTTTTACGATTGCCGGAGGAATTGTCTTTCTGGGAAGTCAGGCATGGGAATGGTCACACATGATCCATCAGGGAGCACGTTTAACTTCTAATCCATGGGGAACCTCCTCTTTTTCAGCATTTTTTTTCCTTATCACCGGTTTTCACGGATTGCATGTATTTAGCGGAATTGTTTTACTTGTAATTTTATTAATCAACGTGTCAAGGGGTGTTTATGATGTGCGGGGGCATTATCTGATGGTAGAGAAAATCGGATTATACTGGCACTTTGTGGATGTGGTCTGGGTATTTGTTTTTACATTTTTTTATTTAATATAAGAACAGTAATAAAAATTATTTTTTTTCCATGCAAAACGCCATACTTCCCTCTACCCGAAAATTTTTAATCATTTTCACCTGGTTATTGGTTATAACTTTAATTGAAATTGGAATGGCTTACATCCCTTTATCTAAAACATTGCTTACAACAGTTTACCTTCTTTTTACCTTGCTAAAAGTATTCCTTATTGCGGCTTATTTTATGCATTTGAAACACGACCGGATAAATTTCATTCTCACCATTTCTCTACCAATTATATTTATCTTTGCACTGCTCTTCGTATTTTTGATGGAGAGGTTTTGATGTTTGTTTTATGATATTTTCTATTTTCTATATTCTATTTTCTTTCTTCTTTTTTCTTTAACCTTTAACCTTTAACCTTTATCCTTTAACCTTATTTCTTAAATCTTTCATACCTTTATGCGGCAAATCATCCGTTTGAAGCACAAGGACAAAAAATTACCGTTTGCAGAAACACAGGTTTGGTGGCTCGTAGTCATACTCTCCGCACTTATTTTTGCAATTGACCTGCTTACTCCTTTGGGTATAGCCATAGGAATACTCTATGTATTCTGTGTGTTATTATCCAGTTGGTTGAGCGGCAGGTTTTCTACCTTGTTAATTTCTATTATCACTACTGTGCTGATATTTTTTGGAATGTTATGGTCACCCAAACAAGAGTTTTTAGGATTTTCTACCGTAGTTGCCAATCGTATATTATCGTTAATTAGTGTATGGTTTTCTGCATTTTATTCCATCCGGTTAAAAAGTGTTGACATTTCCTTACGGGAAAGTGAATTAAAATTCAATGCGTTGTTTAATTCTGCCTCTGAGGCAATCATTGTCTCCGATGAAAGGGGAGAAATAATTTTATCGAGCAAACGTGCTCAGGAATTATTTGGGTATAGCGAGGATGAAATGCAACGATTATCCATTGATTCATTGGTACCCGAGCGGTTTTCTAAGAATCATTCCACGTTGAGAAATCAATACAATCAAGCTCCGAAAACACGGATCATGGGACAAGGAATGGAATTACATGCACGGAAAAAAGACGGCTCAGAGTTTCCGGTTGAAATCAGCTTAAGTTTTGTAAAAAAGAAAGATGGCATTCTTATTACAAGTTTTGTGCTCGATATTACAAGAAGAAAATTAGCGGAAGAAGCATTAGTTAAAGCCAATCAGGAACTTGAAAATTTTGCTCTTCAATTAAAAAGATCGAATGTGGACCTCGAACAATTTGCGTACGTAGCATCACATGATTTACAGGAACCCCTGAGGAAAATTCAGGCATTTGGGGGTTTGATTTTAAGCGAAGAATCTGCTACGCTGAGTCAGGAAGGCAAAGATTATTTTAACCGGATTCAGAATGCCGCCGGAAGAATGCAAAAATTAATTAACGATTTACTTTCCTTTTCCCGCATTACTTCTGCTCCGGAGCCATTCACCAAAGTTGATCTGAATCAGACACTAAAGGATGTTTTAATTGACTTGGAAATTTCTATCAACAAGACAAATGCTGTGATTGAGTCCGAAGTACTCCCTGAAATAGAAGCATCTCCCTTGCAAATGAGGCAATTATTTCAAAACTTATTGACAAATTCCATAAAGTTTAAAAAAGACACTTTAGCTCCAATAATTCAGATTAAAGTCCATTCAAATGAAATTCTTTCAAAAAATAGTATAAGACCAATTATAGAATTAAGTTTTTCAGATAATGGAAAAGGGTTTGAAGAAAAATATGCAGAAAAAATATTTAATTTGTTCCAGCGTTTAGAAAATACACATGCCGAGGGGTCGGGTATCGGTCTGGCAGTTTGTAAAAAGATAGTTACACGACACTCAGGTACGATAATCGCCAAAGGTGAACCCGGCAAAGGAGCGGAATTTATAATTGAACTTCCTGTAAGGCAGTGAAAAGGGGTATAGGGGTATAAAGGTATAGGGGTATAAGGTAAGAGGTATAGAGAGGTTAATAGAGTTATCAGGGTATGGGGTTAAAGAAAAGTAGAACTTCAATATTTCCTTATACCCTATACCCTTATACCCAATACCCATTTTCTTTTAGAATAATATGAAACCCAAAATCGTAACCATTTTAATAGCTGATGACGATCCGGAAGATCGTATGCTAGCCAAAAAAGCGTTGCTTGAAAACCGATTATTTCCCGGTTGCCTGCATTTTGTTGAGAATGGGGAAGAGTTGCTGGATTACCTTCACAACAAAAATCAATTTAAGGATAAAGAAAAATTTCCATTTCCGGGAATCATTTTATTGGATCTGAATATGCCAAAAAAAGATGGGAGAGAAGCATTAAAAGAAATTAAATCAGACACACGTTTATCCGTAATACCCATCATTGCTTTAACTACCTCAAAAGCGGAGGAAGATATTTTAAAAACATATAAATTAGGAGTTAACTCATATATTACCAAGCCGGTTTCTTTTGAATCGTTGGTACAAGTGATGCGTTCTGTGAGTAAATATTGGTTCGAAATTGTGGAATTACCTAATAATTAAAGAAATATAACACGCTTTCGTTTGTAAAGACACGGTGCGCCGTATCTTTACCTAAGAAAACGTCTTTTTTATAAAACGCAGTGGATTCACCCATAAAAATACTTTTAGTGGACGATGATGTGGAAGACCATATCATCACCCGGACCACCCTAAAAAAAATACCGTATCAGAAATATTTATTGGAATGTGTTTCTGATTTTGAAGAGGGTGTTACCAAACTAAAATCCGTTGATTTTGATGTTTGTCTGGTTGATTATCAATTGGGAAAACAAACTGGCTTGGAATTTATTGAACGTATTAAGAAAATTAAGCCATGGATAACTTGTATTTTATTGACAGGACAAGGTTTTAGAGAAATAGATGAAATGGCAATGAAAGCAGGCGCTTCCGATTATCTTATAAAAGGAAATGTCACCCCTGACCAGTTAGAACGTTCTATAAGATATAGTTTGCGACAATCCGGTAATCTGAAAGAAATAAGCACGCTCAATCAGGAATTGGAAGCACGGGTAAATAAAAGAACTGAAGAACTGGACCTGGCTATTAAAGAGCTGGAAAAAGCCAAAGACGAAATCAGTCATGCTCTGGAAAAAGAAAAGGAATTGAATGAATTGAAATCCAGGTTTGTCACCATGGCATCGCATGAATTCAGAACTCCGCTAAGCACCATACTCTCTTCCGCACAATTAATTGACCGCTACAACCAGGATAACGATAAAGAAAAAGTGATTCGTCATACCCAGAGAATCCGTTCATCTGTTCAGAATATGACGGACATTCTGAATGATTTTCTATCTTTGAGCAAAATGGAAGAGGGTGCTATCCTTTTATCTCCCAGACAGATAGAATTCAGGATTTTTGTTGAAAAAATATTAGAAGAAGTCAGGGTGTTGGTAAAAGAAGGTCAGAAAATTGTACATTTACACTCCGGTTCAACGGAGCAAGTTCTCCTTGACCCTCAGTTTCTGAAAAACATTATTATTAATCTTTTGTCAAATGCCATTAAATACTCTTACCCCTTAACACAGATTAAATTCTCGACTCATCTTACTGAGAAGGAATTGCAGATAAAAGTAGAAGACCGCGGCATTGGTATTCCAATAGAAGATTTACCCCATCTTTTTACACGTTTTTTCAGAGCTAAAAACGTAATTAATATTCAAGGAACAGGGTTGGGGCTGAATATTGTAAAAAAACATATTGACTTGATGGGTGGGACCATTGATTTTAAAAGTGAATTAAACAAAGGTTCTGTTTTTTCAGTAAAGATTCCTTTGGCAACTGAAAATTTGTAATAATTAGTTACTGTTCAGTACTCGCGCAATTAACCATAAATTGAATAAGAAAAAAATTTTTAGCCACGGATTACACAGATTAAAAATGGTATTAAGATTTTTTTATAACATTAATCCGTGTAATCCGTGGCTAAATTGTATTTTTTTATCTTGGACTGAACAATAATTAAAACAAAACAACATGAAAACAATATTATTAATTGAAGACAACCCTGATGTCAGGGAAAATACGGCTGAAATACTTGAACTTGCCGGATATAAAGTACATAAAGCAGAAAACGGTAAAACCGGTGTGGATCTGGCGTTGCAAAAGACCCCCGATCTGATAATCTGTGATATCATGATGCCCGAGCTGGATGGGTATGGAGTACTTCATATTCTGAGCAAAAGCGCCGATACATCCACCATTCCATTTATTTTTCTGACTGCAAAAACTGAAAAAAGTGATTACCGTAAGGGAATGAACCTGGGCGCTGATGATTATATTACGAAGCCATTTGATGAAACTGATTTATTGAATGCGGTTGAAATACGCCTGAAAAAGAGTGAGAAATTAAGAGTAGAATATAAAAACGATATAAGCGGATTTCAGGAATTCTTAAAAAAAGCGAGAAGCGTTGAAAAAATGCTGGAGCTTTCAGACGGAATTAAGGTAGTTCATTTTAAAAAGAAACAAAATGTTTACACCGAAGGACATTATCCTTATGCACTATACTTTTTAAATAAAGGGAATGTAAAAACATACAAGACCAATGAATTTGCTAAAGAATACATTACAGGACTTTTTAAGGAAGGGGATTTTCTCGGTTATGTTTCCTTATTGGAAAATACTGCCTACATTGAAACTTCAGAAACACTAACTGAAAGTGAATTATTAGTAATACCCAAAGAGGATTTTCTAAAACTGATATCTTCTTCGCATGAGGTCTCGAATACATTTATAAAAATTCTTTCTAAAAATGTAAAGGAAAAAGAAGAACGTTTATTACAGCTTGCCTATAATTCAGTAAGACAGAGAGTGGCTGAAGCGTTACTGATGATTTTTGACCGGTACGAAAATGAGTTACAAACCAAGGATGGGTTGCAATTCTCAAGGGAGGACTTTGCCTCAGTAGCCGGCACGGCTATTGAAACCCTTATCAGAACTTTATCGGAATTTAAGGATGAAAAATTGATTGATATTCAAAGTGGAAAAATAAAAATGCTGAGTCGTGAAAAAGTTCAGCGTCTTGCCCGGCAAGGTTTTTAATTTTTATGGGCAGTTCTAAAAATTCAGCCAAATGTCTCCCTTTGGAGGGAGATAAAGAGGGAGGAAAATAAAAAGATTGAATTTTTAGAACTGCCCTTATACTGCATTTCTCTTTTGGCAGAATTTAAAGTTTTGATGTTCAGGAACTGTGATGACCGGTACCATGATATTATCTAATATTCTATATACAGTACTGCCTCCGATACGTTCAAGCCAATTATGTTTTTTCTTTAATCCTACCACAATTAACCCCACTTCGTATTCACGGCATAAATAATCTAACGTTTCAGGAACATTGCCTGGACGACAGGCGCTCACAATGTCTCCTGTATAATAATTTACGCGTTTTAAATCATCCGATAATTGTTTTAATCGGGTAGTTAGTTCAACTTCAATGTCATTTTCTTCCAACAAAGGAACCGGAAAATCGGAAAGTGATACCGGAATAATGTAAGCGTGAAAGAGAATTATTTTTGCATTGAACAGTTTTGCCAGATTCACCGCATAATGTGCCGCATTTATTGAAGAAGCATGAAAATCAATTCCTACCAAAATACTTTGCATAGATATTATAATTTTTGTAACTGATCAATCGGTTATTTTTTTTGCCACTGATTACACTGATTAAAAATTGTTTTAAGATTTTTTGTAACATTAATCCGTGTAATCTGTGGCTTAATTGTATTTTTTCATCTTGGACAGAATTGTTACCAGATTAGTAAATATACAAATTCCAAAAATAAATGAAGTTGGTAAAAGATAGAATGAGGGTGGTCAGGTGATTTAATGAGATGGCTCAGTTCCCAAGGGGGTGAGCATTACCGTAATTCAGGTACAATCTCTTCATGAATACCTATAATTTTTTTAGATATGTTTTCCGTTATTGCCATGGATACAAACAAGCTTTCGAAACAAGAAGGAGCAATGTGAATTCCTTTTGAAAGGAGTAAATGAAAATAGTTGCTAAAAAGTTTTGTATCTGACTGTTTTGCTGAATAAAGATCTGTCACTGCGTTTTTATTGAAAAAAACTGTAAACATGGATCCTATGCTATTAATCGTAACAGAAATTCCATTCATACTGAAAATTCTTTCCAAGGCAAGGGTTATCTTTTTTGTGGTTTCATTCAGCTTGCCATAAATTTCAGGATGCTTTTTTAAATAGTTTAACGTGGCTAACCCAGCCGCTACAGTTATAGGATTTCCGCTCAGGGTTCCCGCCTGATACACAGGACCAGCCGGAGATATCAGGTTCATCAACTCAGCTTTTCCACCATAAGCACCCACCGGCATTCCACCTCCGATAATCTTTCCCAGCGTAGTTAAATCCGGTTTTATACCAACCAATGATTGAACACCCCCTTCAGCCAAACGAAAGCCCGTCATCACTTCATCAAAAATCAAAATTATTTTTTCACAGTCACAAATTTTCCGGAGACCCTCTAAAAAACCCTTCTCCGGCAATACAACCCCCATGTTACCAGCCACCGGTTCCACGATGATTGCCGCTAATTGACCTCTTTCTTTCTCTACTAATTGATTGACACTTTTCAGATTATTATAACGTGCCACTAAAGTGTCACTAACTACAGAGGACGTTACGCCAGGGCTGTCTGGAACGCCTTGTGTCAATGCTCCACTGCCGGCAGAAACTAAAAAAGAATCGGCATGACCATGATAACATCCTTCAAATTTTATAATTTTATTTTTTCCTGTAAATGCTCTGGCAAGCCGGATAGCGGACATGCATGCTTCGGTTCCGGAATTAACCAAACGCACTTTCTCAATGGATGGCACCATTTCGCATATCAACTCCGCCAGTTGAACCTCGCCTTCGGTAGGAGTACCAAAAGAAAAAGATTTATCTACAGCAGATTTTATGGCTTTGACTACGCTGGGGTGGGCATGACCTAAGATCATGGGACCCCAGGAATTGATAAGGTCAATATACGATTTCCCTTCATGGTCGTATAGAAATGCCCCTTTGGCTGATTTAATAAAAACAGGAGTGCCACCCACTGCTTTAAAAGCACGAACGGGAGAGTTCACTCCTCCGGGGATATACCCTATTGCTCGTTTAAAAAGTTTGTTATTCAAGGATAAAAATAATTTTTTCATTCCACGTTCAGTGGTTTTAACTGACTTTCCTGAAATCCATAAATAATAACCCGCATATTATCGTTATTCATGTGATAGTCAAATTGTAATTGCAACCCTTTGGATAAGGGAAGGGTGTGGATTTTTTCGTGAAAATTTGTGCCAAAATTTTTTAAAACAATTCCAAAAAACAGGAGGACATCATACCCCTGAAATGCATATAAGGAAGGAACGGTATTGTAACGGTTAATAAAATTTTTTCTGAAATTGATACATTCCGGGTTGTTGTAATCAATAATATCGGCGTTTACAAAATGTATGAGATTTTTTTCCATTTGTTCAAATGAAATTGTCTCAAAATTTAACCAGTCAGAAATACCCACGATTGGAATTTTTATTCTTAATACATCAAGAATACTAAGTAAATTGGCGATAATTCTTTCTTCGGAACTTGGTACATAGATATGACCGACACCGGAAAGCGGGAAGCTATTGATAATAGTGGCAACATTGTCCATGTCGGTTTTGGTAATTTCCTTAAAAACGGATACCTCACCGGCTAACCGTTCATATTCTTCTTTGTAAGCCGTAGCAAAACTTTTATCAATATCGGAACTGCTGAAAAGAATAACCGCTTTTCGTGGGACAAAATGTTCGTAAGCATATTCCGCCATTTTTTTCGCCTGCATGGAAATGGATGGTTTTACCAGAAAAGCATAATCATTATCTTTTAACAATTCATCGTTAGGCGATAAGGGATTTATCATGGTCACTTCATTCTGCTTTGAAAAACGAGCGACTATCCTGCTCGATGCATTGAATACGGGTCCAATCAAAAGATCCATTTTTTTAAATTCCGGTTTGGCAAGCAATTCCTTTAACCTGAGAGTATCCAATGTCACATCATACGCAAAAATATTTATTTTCAATCCGAGTTTATTCAGCGTGTCCACACCCGCTTTGATGCCCCGTATCATATCAAAAGCCATTTGTGCCCTTCGTGATTCCACTTCGGAAGGATTTTTTGTGTCGAGATAGAAAGGAAGTAATATACCGATATTATATGACTCCTTCAGCATAAACCGGCTGTTCGACAGAAGGCGGTGACACTCTTTTATTTTCTCTGAATCAAACCTTTTCATAAGTTGTTCGATTAGGTTAAGATTTGCTTCAGAAAATTCACTTTCAGCAAGTGTCTGAGCTAACACTTCAGCAATAACAGCATCATACTGAAATGCTTTAGTGAGTTCTACAAGGATTTCTTTTTTTGCATAAGAGCGCAGATAATGCAATTTCATGTTTTCCTTATCATTTTTTAATTTTTCATCATACACACCGTCGAGATATGAAATTGCCTGCGATAGATTTCCTTTTATAAATGAAATATTAGCAAGAAGATAATATACATCTGAAATTTTATTCCAACCCGGAAAATTTTTTCGTAGATTAATCAGCATAAGTAAAGCCGGGTCGTATTTCTCTAACCGGAATGCTGATAAAGCATAGTAATAGCTGGAGTATGGTGCAAAAGGATTTCCTTCCGTTGTAAGAGCGGCCGGCTTCAACTGTTCCATGGCTCCTTTGAAATCGTTTTTTTCAAACAATGTTTTCCCTTTCATATACTCCTCTTCCCAATATTTCTTGTCTTTTTTCTGCGAGAAGACAGGGATAGAAATGAAAATGAGAAGGATTATATAGACGATTGATTGCTTCATTGATTCATGGTTGCGTTGTTGGTTTGTAAATTTTTTTTATTCCCACTCAATCGTAGCGGGCGGTTTTGAACTTATATCGTAAACCACTCTATTTATCCCTTTCACCTGATTAATAATTTTATTTGAAATTTCTCCCAGAAAATCGTAGGGCAATTTACACCAGTCAGCGGTCATTCCATCTTCGCTGTTTACTGCTCTCAGACAAATTACATTTTCGTAAGTTCGCTCGTCTCCCATAACTCCTACTGAACGGACAGGCAAAAAAACAGCACCCGCTTGCCATACTTCATTATACAAGTTTCGTTCATTAAGACCTGAAATAAAAATATCATCTGACTCCTGAAGTATTCTGATTCGTTCATTCGTAACTTCACCTAAGATTCGTACTGCCAGCCCAGGACCTGGAAAAGGATGACGTTGTAAGATTTTATCTTTAATATTCAATGCCACACCCACTCTTCTTACTTCATCTTTAAAAAGACGGTTTAAAGGTTCTAATAGTTGAAGATTCATACGTTCGGGAAGTCCACCAACATTATGATGCGACTTTATGGTAGCGGAGGGTCCGTAAACAGAAACGGACTCAATGACATCGGGATAGATAGTTCCCTGCGCCAACCACTTTACATTTTTAATTTTTTTTGCATTTTTCTCAAAAACTTCTATAAAGGTTTTTCCAATTATTTTTCTCTTCTGTTCCGGTTCGGAAATTCCCTTTAGTGCAGATAGAAATCTCTTTTCCGCTTTAATTCCAAGCACATTCAAATTCATTTCTCTATAGGTATTGCAAACCGATTCAAATTCATTTTTTCTCAACAAACCGTTGTCAACAAAAATACATTGAAGATTTTTTCCAATGGCTTTATCTAACAAAACTGCCGCTACGGTTGAATCAACTCCTCCCGATAATCCCAACACTACTTTTTCATTAGTTACAGTTTGCTTTATACTTTCAATAGTAGAAGTAATAAATTGTTTGGGAGTCCAATCCTGACTGCATTTACATATATCAAGAACAAAATTTTTCAACAGCGTTTTCCCTTCAATAGTATGGGTTACTTCCGGATGAAATTGAATGCCAAAAGTTAATTCATTATTATATTGAAATGCGGCATTCTTTACGGAAGGTGTCTCAGCAATACATTTTGAATTCTCAGGTAACTTTAGTATGCTATCCCCATGAGACATCCAAACCTGTGTGTCTTCGTGTATATCCTTAAAAAGGGGACAAATTTTTTCTTTTATTTTTAACTCAGCTCTACCGTATTCACGTTTAGCGGATGTTGCCACATTCCCTCCATTCTGTTTTGCTAGAAGCTGGGCGCCGTAACAAACTCCCAGTAAGGGTATTTTTTTCCTTAGTTTATTTGTGTTACAAACAGGCGCTCTACGAGCATTTACCGAAAAAGGGCTTCCTGACAGAATTATTCCTTTTGTAAAAATATCGGGTTTAGGATTTTTATGAAAAGGGTGAATCTCACAATACACATTTAATTCTCTGATACGTCTGGCTATCAGTTGGGTATATTGGGAACCAAAGTCAATGATCAGTATTTTTTCCATTGAAAAAACGCAAAAGTACTTTTTTTTAACTATAAAAACTTAATTTACCGGAAAATCTGATTTTTATCATATTGCTTAATTACTAATTTTTACTACCTTTGCGGCGCAGTTGAGCGAAGTTGCGTGTTTTGCCTTTCCCACCTGTTTTTTTATTCAATCAATTTAACAATTTAATCTATTATTCCTACTAAAATGGAAAACAAAACTATTTTTGAATCTGCTGAAACATTCAGGAAGAATGTGGAAAGCGCCAATCAATGGTATCAGAATTTGAATGCATCATTTTTAGATACCTATACCAAACAATTCGGTCTTACCATGGATATTTATAAAAAATATCTGGATACGATGCTCAATCTGAGTAAAGGCAATATGGAATCAGGTACTCCATTTGACTTATTCAAAAGCAATCTCAACCTTTTCATGGAAAATCTGAGCAAGACCTTTACCATTTCAAAAGATATTTTAACACAATTATCGGATTATAGCCAATCCGGGAAAAATTTTGAAATCTGGTCGGCACAGGGAAAAGAGATTTTTGAGAACACAATGAAAACATTCCGGAATCAAACGGAGCTTATCTGGAAATTTAATACCGAATATTTTGAAATTACCAGTAAACAACTGAAAGGGATACCTTTTGATATGAAGGAATTAACTGAAAAATTCAACACCGGTTTAAAGAATGCTTTTACTCAGGTGACTCAGCAATTAACAACCTTCAACGAAAAACTTATTTCCCAAAATAATTTCACGCAAGAAACCTGGACTAAACTCTACGCTGAAATTACTAAAAATTTTGATATTCTTTTAACAGAAGTTTTTGCCTTCTGGCAAAATTTTAGCACTGATTTTGAGAAAAATGCAACGGTCAATGCACCCTCAGCCATTTCAAGAGCGGTTGAGGATTCCATTACACAGCCAAAATACAATTCGCCTCTTAAAAAGAAGGCAACAGAATCAGTTAATTAATTTAATAATACAACCAATCTCTCACTCCTCTCCATTTGGAGAGGGGCTGGGGTGAGGTCTTAATATAAAATCAAAATGAAAAAAGACATAAATGAACAAGTAGACGAGCTTAAAAAGAATCTTGAGAAAGGTTTTGAAAAGTCAAAAGAAGCCATCAAAGGGGTTATAGAAAATTATTCCAAACAGGTGGATACAGCACTTACTTCCAATAAAGAGCTGGTTGATATGATGAAACATCAAATGAACACAGAGGAAATTGATTCTTCTGTATTGGATTCAATTAAAAAAACTTTCGGTGGCGCCATTGTGCTTTCCGAAGAGATTATTGATTCCATCATTGATTCTCATTCAAAAAGAACCCAACTAAATATTGAGTTCACGAAAAAATATATTGAAACCATTCGTGAATTAGCTCTGAGCAAAGAACCTGATTATGAAAAATTAATCGCTTTGATTCAGGAAAATTTTGAAGCATCGGTTAAACTTTCTTCTGAAAACATGAAGAAAGTGATTGATTCGTACAACAAACATTCAAATCTTGCCCTGAACTTCAATAAAAAATTTGTGGATGGCATTAACAATCAGGTAAAGGTAATGTCGAAAGTACAAAGCAAGAACATGGATATATACCGCAACTGGTTGAATGAATGGTGGAAGGAGGAGAAGTAGGGATAACCCTCACGGTTACCTTTGTAATACGGTTGTAATACAGTTGTAATACGTAAGCTATTTTGTATTAATAAAATTCCTAATCAATGCAAGACACACCCAAGTCAGATTTTGAAGGGGCTTGGAAAGACATAACCACAGCCGGACAAAAATTTGCAAAGATGTTCATGGAGAATCTTCCCGATATGATGGAATCGGGAAAATCCGTTGCCGAAGATTTTCAAAAATTTACAAATTCCGCTTTTGCACCTGAGAACGAGCGTCTGAAAATCTTTGAAATCTACCTTACTTTTCTCCAACAACAAATAGAATTATGGAAACAGTTAACCCTTCACCGGAAGGGGAATGATTATACACCTGTCATTACCCCTGTGAATGGTGATAAACGTTTTTCATCTCCTGACTGGGAAAAAGAACCCTACTTTTTTGATTATCTGAAGCAAAATTATCTTATGATTTCCCGTTTGTTTAACGAAATCATAACATCCGTTGAAATGGAGCCAAACACAAAAAAACGGCTCCTTTTTTATACACAACAATATTTAGATTTTTTTTCTCCCTCGAATTTTTTATTTACAAACCCTGAAGCATTAAACAAAGCAATTTCCAGCGGAGGAAAAAGTTTGATGGCAGGATTTGAAAATTATTTTAATGACTTAAAGCATGGAAGAATTAGTCAGACAGACAATTCTGCTTTTGAATTGGGTAAAAATATTGCAGGAACCCCAGGTAATGTTGTTTATGAAAATGATTTAATTCAATTGATTCATTATACATCACCGGTAGTCGTAGAGAAGGGTTTGAAACCCGTCTCTACAAGGACGGGTCAGAAATCCGCCTCTACAACATACGAAATTCCTCTTTTAATCATACCACCGTGGATAAATAAATATTACATTCTGGATTTACAGGAAGATAATTCATTGGTGAAGTATCTTACGGAACAAAATATCAGTGTCTTCTTAATTTCCTGGAAAAATCCGGGTTCCCATACAAAAAACTTTTCTTTCGACGATTATGTGGAATTAGGTATAGTTTCAGCCGTTGAACATATCTTGAAACTTACCATGGCTAAGAAAGTGAACACATTGGGATATTGCATTGGTGGCACTTTATTAGGTATCACGTTGGCTATTCTTGCAAAACGCAAAAGGTCTTTGATACACTCAGCCACTTTTATGGCATCTATGATTGATTTTTCAGACATCGGAGCTCTCGGAGCTGTCATTGATGAAAAGTTAGTAACAAAACTTGAAAATGAATTAACCGGCAAAATGTTTATGGATGGAAGGAGAATGGCAGATGCTTTTAACATGGTGCGCTCTAATGATTTAATCTGGTCGTTTGTTGTAAACAATTATTTGCTTGGAAAAAAACCAGCACCTTTTGCCATACTATACTGGACAAATGATAACACAAATCTTTCGTCAAAAATGTATTTGAGTTATTTAAGAAACATGGTGTTGGAAAATAAGTTGGTAAAGAAAAATGCATTGAAACTTTGCAACACTGCTATTGATTTATCGCAGGTGAAAATATCCTGTTTTGTAATTGGCACAAAGGAAGACCATATTTCTCCATGGAAAACAACTTATAAAACCCTTGAACTTTTTTCAACCAGAGCATCTGAAAAGGAATTTATTTTAGGTGAATCGGGGCATGTCATGGGGATAGTTAATCCTCCGGTCAAAAAGAAATATGGATTTTTCAGCGGAGGAAAATTGAATCCGGATTCGGAAATCTGGTTAAAAACAGCCAAAAGAGAAGAAGGTAGCTGGTGGTCCTATTGGGTAAAATGGCTGAAGAAAAAATCCGGGAAGAAAAATATTTCGGATGCATGGATTAAAAGAAAAGTTTATAAAATTATTGAAAAAGCGCCGGGGAGGTATGTGCGGGAAGGGATAGAGCGATAGGAAATTTACAATTTTAGATTTACGATTGAACATGGAACCCATAAAAAAAATAGCGCTTATAACCGGAGGCATAGGTGGTATTGGTACTGCAATTTGTGAGCGGTTATATAAAGACGGATGCGTTGTCATTGCCAATTACCGTGACTTTACCCGTGCTATCAAATGGCGCGAACAAGCAAAAAACTGGAGACAAAATCATTTACGGCTTGGCATTGATGTAAAAATTGTTGAAGGGGATGTGAGTGATTTCCGGTCAACATCTACTATGATTAAACAAATTCAGGACGAAATGGGTGTAGTAAATATTCTTGTTAATAATGCCGGAATAACCAGAGATGCTCCTTTATACAAAATGAAGCCACAACAATGGTACGAAGTAATCAATACCAATCTTCACAGTGTTTATAATTGTACTCGCCTTGTTATTGAAGGAATGATTGCACAGGGCTGGGGAAGAATAATAAACATTTCATCTATAAATGGTCAGAAAGGTCAATTTGGTCAGACAAATTATTCTGCGGCTAAAGCAGGAATGCATGGATTTACGATGGCACTTGCCGCGGAAGTAGCTAAAAAGGGAATAACTGTAAATACGATTTCACCTGGATATATTGGCACTTCTATGGTGATGGCTGTAAGAGAGGAAATAAGAAATCAAATCATTTCGCAGATACCTATAGGAAGATTGGGAAATCCGGAAGAAATTGCACGAGTAGTTTCTTTTCTTGTTTCGGAAGAATCCTCATTTATTACAGGTTCGAATATTTCGGCGAATGGCGGACAGTTTATGGGATAGTGGAGACACGGTGCACCGTGTCTCTACATGCGATATATCTACAATTTCCAGGCGAAACCCATGTGGAAATCAAATCCTAATTGGGTAAATTTTAAAAATCCGTTTCCGATTTGTTCCGAACCGATGAAATAATCAATGCTTTTGCTACTAATCATCATTTGGGCGCCTAAGGTATAATGTGTATAAGTTCCAACACCCATGTTGATGTTGAAATGAACGCTTCTCCATGCTTTGAAACGATTGATGATGGTAAATTGGTAATTTGGGTAATAATGATATTTCTGAATATGCAAATAGGTTGAATACCACGGCAACCAGATATAACCAACTCCTAATTCGTAAGCTGTAGGTAAATTTGTTTTAAATTCCCCTTGAATGGTATCAATTACATAGGACATTAAAAAGCTGTCAATCCAGCGCCATTTCGCGGGATTACCTGCTGTAGGAAAGTTTTTAACATTCACCAACGGTTCAAAACTGGCAGAAGTATCATAAATAATGTTTACCAATCCGATGTAGGTACTGTCCATTTCATAAACATACCGTACACTTTTTTCGCTCCAGGTAATTTTACCGACATCTTTAATAGCACCGGAGACACTCAATTTATCGTTAATGTTGTACGATGCGCCGATAGAAAATCCTCTTCCACCACTCTTTCCAATATTTGTAAGCAAAATTGTTTTTACAGTTTGAGTAGCAACCGTAGTCAACCCATCTGACATCTGATTAGTAGTATCATGATTATTCACTTCACCATGATAGTAGTAAGGTTTGTTAATCACTTTCTGATAAATGGAATCCTGGTAGTTTGCAATGGTATAAAAAGTACCATGAAAATACGCATGCGTGGAGTCAACCGGATAGGTTATGAAGTTAGAATTATCGATCTCATTTCCCAGGAAAAGAAGTCCGTAATAACGATGATAATTCACGCCCACTGATAATTTGTTTCCTTCAAGAAAAGACCTTCGAAGACCATAAGTAAACCTCGCATAGGTGTTCGTATAATTAAATCCATTGGCAAAAGCATTCATGGTTTGATTTACATACGGGGCATTTCCCATCAAGGCAAGGTTAACAAAATTATCGGAAACAGAAAGTTGGTTATCGTTAAATAATTGAATGGCATACGTAAATTCCATATTTGTTTTTTTCTGCACTCTGAATCGCATGGCAAGTATATCCGTTCTGAATTTAAAATTCATGTAATTCATTTTATCACTTATAGGATAACTGGATAGATCGTAATCAATATCATCTCCAAAAAGAAAATTGGTCATTCTCACGCTTTTAGGTCCCATGGTGGTCATGGAAAAATTCAGATCCATAGGAGAAAATGTAAAACCAAATCCTTTCTTATCGTCTCTGAAAACATGTTCGTGCGGGTTTTCGATGCCATCGAGTAGAGTGCCACTGCGGTACAGTTGGGTTTCCTGGGCAAAAGTTCCCGAACCTACGAGAAGTGTAAGAATACAACTGAAAGTAACGATTTTTAGTGAATGAATCATTGAATGTTGCAATTGGATGTTGGATATTGGATGTTAGATATTAAATAGATTGTAATCAAATAAATCAAATATCAAACATCTAAAATCAAATATCAAACATCAAACATCAAACATCAAACATCTAACATCTTACCCCCCTACCTCTTTATAAAATTCAACTTCAAATCCGCATTCAATGAAATATAAATTTTATAATCAGCATACAATTTTACGAAGGGTGCTACGGTAGTATCCGTTGTCATGGTAGCCGCGGTGGTCAACCATTTTGCTTTGGAAAACCGTTCAGCGAGTTTTTCATCTGCAATAAAATCATTATACGTTGTTCCCCATTTGCTCCGGTTTTCACCCACTTTACCATTCAGTTCAGGGGTTGCTTTAGCAACTTCCAGCACACTGTCAGCCAGAAATGAACCAATCACAATAGAATCCTTATCCCTTAATAAGATTCTAACTTTTATTTCAAGTGGAAATTGATTAAAGATTCCCAACCTCATCACGCTACCAACGATGCTTACATTTGTTTTACCTACGGAAAACAAGCTGTCAGTGCTTATTGATTTTGCTGTATCGCTATCGGTTGAATCCTTACCAAATGTAAAGGGCATTGTTTTTTCAACGGTCAATCCATTCATACTGATAGCCAACGGAAATTCCATGGAAATTTTCCCTTTCAGCTCTGAATTTGTATATACAAAATTATTCATCAGATTACTTTGGTTTATGGAATCCTGGAGGTCAGTGTATGGGTTTGCAAAAGATATAATACCAAAGCTCAATGCTTTTGGAAAATTAGTTAATATGTTTTCCAATCCCTGACTGTTGGATTTAGTAATTCCAAAAACACTTTTGGTAGGAGTAAATGAAATTCCGGGATTATCATCTGTTGCCGGTAGGATACTTCCAATAGTTAATGGATTAAGGGAATCAATATCTTTACCGCTCAAGTCCTTCAAAACAATTTCCTGATTGGTTTTGGCGTTTGTAGAAGATAGCCGGTTTAAGATAAAGTCAATTTTCATTCCTACCGGATTTTCAAATTTAAAATTAAAACTCACGCTATCCAACCCGAAAGAACCTGCAGTAATAGAAGAAAAGAGCGTAGTATCCGGAAGATCTACATTCTGAGTGAATGGAAGTTTTTGACTTCCGAAATAACCGGAAGCATAAATAGGGCGCATATCGGCTAATGCCAGTTCAAAGGATACATAGTCCACAATGTCAAAATTAACCATCTTTGTTCCTTCTGAATTGATGGTAATATCGCCTTTGTAGGATAATTTATTAAAAGGTTGTTTATAGGGAATGCCTGGTAAACTGTCACCGCCGGAGAAATCAAAAATAAAACCCTTAAGTTTTCTGGCATTGGTAATTGTTTGTTGACCAGTATCTGGTTTAGAAGGATCATACGCCGGTAATTTGAACGGTAATGTAAGTGGTTCATTGGTGCCTATTTCTTTAATGGGAGGAAAAACAAAGTTTGCAGTAATGGGCATTTTAAATTTATTCGTCATAGACATGGTTAGGGTTCCTTCATCCAGACGCAACGTTTTCAGACGAATCCCACCGGTTTGTTCTGCAGAAAATTCCAGTACTTTCTCATTGGCGGTTTGTTTTTTCGGAATAAGAGCGCGACCACTTTTTGCGGCAAGATTTGACATGAGAAATGTGGATTGAACCTTTTGGTCTTCATCTATTTCAACAGAATCCTCCGGTCCAGCACCAGCCGGATCTTTTTCTGAACCAGGAGAAGAAAATGAAAGTTTGACATTAAAAGCACCTAAAATCAACTGGCCGTTGGGATTATCTTCAAAGTTCAAACTATAATTCGCAGTTGAATTTGCTTGAATTAGTGGAATGGAACCAATTAAAAAGGCAGAGTCCTTTAATGTATCCGATAAAATAAATGTCATATTTTCAAGATCTACAGGAAGTCCATTTACTACGGTCCACAGAAAGTTCCCTTTTTTGAAAATAATAAAATCCATGAATGGTTCCCCCGTTGAATCATCCTTCATTGCCTGTTTACCGGCATTAATTGTATCAGCAGGTAAAGGAGGTATAAAAAATTTATATCCAGGGCATCGGCAAAGTTTTATTGGTGATTGGCATATAGGATTATTCATATCGCAGGGTCCTGGCATTTTATCAGCTAAAACGTCCGAAACCGGTGTTGAAAATTTAAAAGTACCCGGAAAAGATAAAAAGCTATCTGCTTGATATTTGCCCTTTTGTTCAAAGTTCTGTGTAGTTATTTTATCAGACAACTGCCCTATGGGTGTTTCCTGTTCAAATACAACCCTTAAAGATTTATCAGTGGGATTTTTTTGGATAAGGTCTGCGGGAAGGCGGTCAAAGATATTCATTGTCCCTGCGGCAAGAGGAATCAGGTAATTGGGTTTCCACTTCTCGCTGGGTTTTATTGGGTCGGAAATATCAAGACGACAGGCGGGAATGATTGCACCGGCTATGAATAACACAGCAAAAAACCAAAAAGGAAAATTTGGGATGTGGGGTTTATTGGTCATTGGTCAATGGTCATTTATCGCCTTTGTTTGTGTCCTCACAAACGAAGGAATTGGTCATTAAGGTTGTAAAAATAGTAAATTTTTATAAAAAACAATACAAATGACTAATTTTATGGGGTCAAATTCAAATGAACTTCCAACTTTCATCATCATTTCGTCCTGCCGGAGACCAACCAAAAGCAATAAATCAATTGGTTGAAGGGTTAGAAAAAGGAGAGACCGCTCAGGTTCTCCTGGGGGTTACCGGCTCGGGTAAAACATTTACCATTGCAAATGTAATAGAAAAAATTCAAAAACCAACATTAATATTAACTCATAACAAAACCCTTGCGGCACAACTATTCGGGGAATTCCGTCAATTCTTTCCGGAAAATGCAGTGGAATACTTTATATCCTATTATGATTATTACCAACCGGAGGCGTATTTGCCGGTATCTGACCTCTATATAGAAAAGGATCTTTCCATTAACGCTGAGATTGAAAAACTCCGCTTAAGAGCAACCTCGTCACTCCTTTCTGGTCGAAAAGATGTTATTGTGGTCGCTTCTGTATCTTGTATTTATGGAATTGGAAATCCCGAAGAGTTTGCTCAAAACATTATTCGCATTCAGGTAAAAGACAACATTGATAGAGATTCACTTTTGTTTGCATTGGTAGATATTTTATTTTCAAGGTCCGACAAGGACTTTCAACCCGGTACCTTCCGGGTCAGAGGAGATACGTTGGATGTATTTCCGGTTTACTCAAGTTTTGCCTATCGCATTATTTTTAATGGAAATGAAATAGAACATATTTCTTCCATTGAACCGGTTTCCTGTAAAATGATAAAAAGTGAAAGCGCAATATCACTTTTTCCAAAAAGTTTATTTATTACGGGAAAAGACGTTATGGAACTTGCCATGAGCGATATAAAAAAAGAACTTGAACTTCAGGTCAACTATTTATACCGGCAGGGAAAAGAACAGGAAGCAAAACGTTTATCTGAACGCACTTCCCTCGACATGGAAATGCTTAAAGAATTAGGATATTGCTCCGGTGTAGAAAATTATTCCCGTTTTTTTGACAGACGAAAACCAGGTGACAGACCGTTCTGTTTATTAGATTATTTTCCGGAAGATTTTTTAATGGTCGTAGATGAAAGTCATGCCACCATTCCACAAGTACGGGGAATGTATCATGGAGATCGGAGCCGTAAACAATCATTAGTCGAATATGGATTCCGGTTGCCCTCTGCCTTAGACAATCGTCCGTTACGGTTTGATGAGTTTGAAATCATGGTTCCGCAAACTATATATATAAGTGCTACTCCCGCAAAATATGAATTGGAAAAATCAGAAGGGGTCATAGTAGAACAAATTGTAAGACCCACCGGATTATTGGAGCCGGTAGTGGATATCCGTCCAAGCATGAATCAGATCAATGACCTGATGAATGAAATTCAGAAACGCGCTGCCTCAAAAGAAAGGGTATTGGTAACTACACTTACCAAGCGAATGGCTGAGGAGTTATGTAAATACTTCGATAAAAAAAATATCAGTAGCCGGTTTTTACATTCAGAAATCAAAGCACTCGACCGGATTGATATTTTAAGGGACTTACGGCTGGGTGAATTTGATGTTTTGATAGGAGTAAATCTTCTTCGGGAAGGGTTGGATTTACCCGAAGTTTCTTTAGTTGCTATATTAGATGCAGATAAAGAAGGATTTTTACGAAATGAAACGTCGTTAATCCAAACCGCCGGGCGCGCCGCCAGAAACCTGAACAGTTTAGTCATTTTATATGCCGATAAACTGACCGGTTCCATTCAGAAAGCATCGGATGAAATAAACCGGAGACGAATGATTCAGATTCAATACAACGAAAAAAATAATATTATTCCTCAGTCCATTTTGAAAACCAAAGAATCCATATTAGAACAAACCACTATAGGGGAATCAAAATCAGCAAAACAAATCTATGCAGAGCCCTTTGAAATTAAAATGGTGGCAGATCCCCTCTTGCCGTATTTATCGAAAGATCAATTAAAGAAACTTGCGGGTACTACCAGAAAAAAAATGGAAAAAGCCGCCAAAGATTGGGATTTTCTTTCTGCGGCGAGATACAGGGATGAATTAAAAGAGATTGAGCGAAAAATCGGAGATAACTTTTAATATTTAAAAAAATATTATATTTGCACACTCAATTTTTTTTGCTTTCAGCAATTAACAATTAGCAATTGTTCTGTTAACGGAGCAAATTTCAGCAAAAATCTATATAACCATATAACAATCATATTGAGAACACGAATTTTATACCGATTGCAGTATAATTAACATTTAACATTTAACACTTAACAATAAACACTTAATAATTAAATAAAAAATGCGAAGAGTAGGACTAGTAGGCGCAGGCATTACCGATTGCCGTAGCCGTTGGGTGGAAGCCACTTATTGGAATCTTTTTCAACAAGCGACCAAAGCCACTTTAGAAGATGCCAAAGTAACTACTGATGAAGTGGATTCAGTGGTTTATGGTATTTATAATGATATTTTCGAACACCAGGCAATTCCTGAAAGCTCCTTGACAGGAATTATTGGGATGGCACATAAACCCGGGGTCAGGGTAACCTCCGGAGGCGCTACAGGATTTTATGCCATGCGTGCCGCCATTATGGAAGTGGCTTCAGGTTATTCAGATCTGGTGCTGTGCATTGGAGGAGAAAAAGCAACTGACTGCTTTGACCCCGTTTCTAAAACACAAACTCCAATGGTTATTGATACCATTGCAAAATCATGGGACCCGTTTTTTGAATATCCTCTTGGTGCCACTGCCAGCGATTCGTATATGCAGGTTTGCATGGCATATAACGACAATTATCCTAACGATATCACAGACCCTGAAATCCGTGCTACTATTATTGAAATGCTCTGCCGGCAGGGAAACCGGAATCCTTACGGGCAACGCAGGGATGAAAAAGTTACAAAGCAACAAGTATTGGAATCGCGTTGGATTATAGCTCCTTTTCTCCGTTTATTAGAAGTGTGCATGTACACAGAGGGTGCGGGAGGTTTGTTGTTTGCCAGTGAAGAAAAAGCTAAAGAGATAAGTAAAAGAACCGGAAGTCCTATTATCTGGATTAAAGGAGTTGGTGCCGCGAATGAATCTTACAATCCCGGACGTGGGGGGCTTTATAAACCATTACATAGAATTGAATCAGACCGGATTGCCGCTGAGCGTGCATACAAAATGGCAGGAGTGACACCCAAAGACATTCAATTAGTAGAACTTCATGATGCATTTATTGCGCAATTTATGGTAACCATGGGAGAATTAGGATTTGTTCCCATAGGAAAAACCAGGGATTTAGTTGAAAAGCATATCATGGCTGATATCCGGGAATTAGGTGAAAATGAACATCCCAAAAAAGGTCAAATTTTAATAAATCCATCCGGTGGACTTATTTTCGGCGGACATTTCGTTGGTGGTTCTAATATGTTTTCTACATGGTCGCTAAGAAGAGAAATGATAAACCGGAGCATACGTTACGGATTAGTTCACGGAACAGGCGCTATTAATGCAGTGTTTGGCGGTGCGGTTGTGTTTGAACTGGAATAATTTTTATTTGTTGTAGTGACACAGTTCACCGTGTCACCACATTATGATTTATAGATAATATTTAAAAATAGTTTTTTAAAATCAGAAAACAATCATGAGTGAAATGGTATTACGCCCCGAATTCAATCTTCCCAAAGGAACTTCTGAAGTTCTTGGGAAAGATGGAAAAACCTACCTGCAATTCAATTCCAGCATGGCTACCCTGTATCAGCAGACGTATGGGGAACATTCCCGGTTTTTTCTTGCCTTAAGGGATGCAAAGCTTATCGGAAGCAAATGCACCCAATGCGGACAAGTGATGGTATCTGCGGCAACGTGGAATTGTCCTTTCTGCAATTTTGCGGAAATGAAAGAAGTGGTACTCCCTCACAAAGGAATTTTAGCTCAAACTGCTCCTATCACCATTTTCCCTTCGCAATCCTTTATTGGACAGGCACCTTTCTGCAGGGGATATGTGGATATTGCCACGCAGGAAAAAGTGGCATCGTTTCTCCCTTCACGGTTGCGCACTACTACCGGCATACCACGACCCGGTGTTTTTGTAAAAGGCATTGAACTGAAATTGGTTTTTAAAGACAAAAGAGAGGGTTCCATTCTCGATATTTTCTGGGTCCCCATGAAAGAAATTCCTAAAAAACTAAGGAATAAAGCGCCACTTTTTGAAAGTGAACTTAACTTTGAAAATCCAAAACTTCCAAAACTAAAAATTAATAAGAATCTGAAACCGGTTTACGTCAAATTACTTCAATCGCTAAACGAAATGTCGCTCAAAGTATTGAAAAGTCCACGGGCACAAAAAGATCTGGCTGGTAAAAAATACCGGATTGGTGTAAAAACCGGAGGTGGAGATTTTACATTTATTATTGAAAAAAACAAAATGAAAGTAGAGCCAAAAGTTGCAAAAAAAACTGATTTTGTGATTGTGGCAAATAACCCAAAAACTTTTAACGATTGGATAAACGACGGTTCTTTAACGGATGCGGTTATTGAAGGAAAGTTATGGCTTCCTTCGCGCGAAGCATTTATTTTCTTACCCATGTTGGATCGACTTCCAAGATCTATAAGGAGGGATGGAGTGTAATAGTCATGTTGTCTAACGTAAAAACTCATATTCACCAAGAGGTAGCAACCATTACTTTTTTTCATCCTAAAAGCAATTCACTTCCAGGTGAATTGTTGAGAGAACTAACCTATCAAATAACTTCTGCCGGAAATAATCCAATTGTAAAAGTAATCATTATAAAAAGCGAAGGAGACAAAACGTTTTGTGGCGGCGCTTCTTTTGATGATTTAATTGCAATCAAAAATTTTGAAGATGGAAAAAAATTTTTCCTCACGTTGGCAGAAGTTATTAATGCCATGCGGAATGTCCCCAAATTTATCATTGCGCGAATACAAGGAAAGGCAGTAGGAGGAGGTGTAGGACTTGCGGCATCAGCGGATTATGCGTTTGCCGTTAAAGATGCATCCATCCGTTTGAGTGAACTTGCACTTGGAATCGGTCCTTTTGTAGTAGGTCCCGCTGTAGAAAGAAAAATAGGAAATTCGGCTTTTACTTCGTTAACTATAAACCCCACTGTCTGGAAGACAGCAGAATGGGCGAGAGAAAAAGGTCTTTACGCTGAAGTAGTTGATAGTGTCGCTGAGATGGATGCCGCCATCCAATCGCTTGCCGAAAAACTTGCACACAGCAATCCTGAAGCCATGGCACAATTAAAAAAGGTAATGTGGAGTGGCACGGAGCATTGGGATAAATTACTGGTAGAAAGGGCAGAAATGAGCGGAAGGTTTTTGCTATCGGAGTTTACGCAAAAGGCGTTGAAGAGCTTAGTAACTAATAAGTAAGTTCACCGCATTTTTTGGAAAAATCTTTTCATTTCCTCAATAAAAAATGATACACTTAACTTTCAATAATTTTAACATATAACACTAAACAAAAAATGAATAATGTCTAAGGATTTGCACTTTATCATTATAAATTTTTTGTTATATATTTTTTATTATTTTTAAATTTCTTTATTTCTTCAATGCCACCTTATACAGCACCCATCCCATCAACCCAAACAACAACGCTCCGAGAATATCATACCCGCCTCTGCCAAACATTTCAACCAATCCATGCTCCGCGCTTATTTTCTGAAGCTGGTTAAAAATGTTTTCGTTGATGGACAACAGTGCCACTACCACTCCAAATAATGCTCCGCCTGCTACCAAGCCGGTAGCAAATAAACTTCCTTTACCAAGCTCCGCATCTTCCAACGTGTCACCGCGTTTCTTCATTCTCCAATCAACAATACCTTTTATAGCGCCACCTGCAAAAATCGGTAGGGTAGTGGATAATGGAAGATATGCGCCCACGGCAAATGACAGGGATTTTACACCACATAATTCCATGGTAATAGATAAAAATACCCCGACCAATACAAATTGCCAATCGAGGTTAAAGGAAAGCAGTCCTTTTATTAAAGTCGCCATCAAGGTTCCTTGTGGGGCAGGAAACTTTTCTCCTATTGCATGTTGTATTCCCCTTGCGGCAAGTTCCGGTGTGGGAATATCTAAAAGTTTAATGGTCATCCCAATGACAACAGACGAAACAATGACACCAATAAATAAGGCGATCTGCTGATACCGTGGAGTGGCACCAATAATATATCCTGTTTTTAAATCCTGTGAAGTGGCACCGGCATTTGCCGCGGCGATGCAAATCATGCTTCCGACCACTAATGCCATTGGCTCATAATAGTTTCCTGTCCATCCAAAAGCAATGAAAAATAATGCCGTGCCCATCAGCGTGGCTATTGTCATTCCGGAAATAGGATTAGAACTTGAGCCAATAATTCCTACAATTCGGCTGGAGACCGTAACAAAGAAAAATCCGAAAACAATTACGAGTAATCCAACTAATAATTTTCCAAAAATATTATCCCCGGGAATTTGTGGAAGCACCGCCAAGGTGATGACCAATACTAAGCAACCAATAATAACTATTTTAAAAGAGAGGTCGTTTTCAACGCGTGACACTGCTGTCATTTTATCTTTATTTTTTAAAGATGCCACACTTTCTTTAAATGATGACACTATGGTGGGAAATGTTTTCATCAGAGTTATAAAACCACCCGCCGCCACTGCACCGGCACCAATCTGACGAATATATGCTTTATATACAGCAGAGGGTGTATTGGCAAAAAGATGCGTAGTTTCATCCCAACCGAAATTTTTCAAATCATAACCCAGCTTTATTAATTGAGTGGCAATGATATCGGCGGGTACCAGAGAAGCGAGGAGTGGAATCAATCCTAACCAGGCAAGAACACCTCCTGCAACCAACACTCCGGCAATACGAGGTCCGATGATGTAACCTACGCCGAGATATTCAGGAGTTATTTCTCCGTTGACTGTAGCAGAGGGAAAAAATTGATTTGCTTGTTTTGATACCCAGGCAGGCGTCTCGGAAATTATATGAAATATTTTTTGGAGGAAAGCATACAGGAATGCGATTCCCAAACCCTGATAAGCGGTTTTTGCAAAATCGCCCCCTTTGTCACCGGCTATCAAAACCGACGCGCAGGCAGTGCCTTCGGGGTATGGTAAATTTTCGTGTTCTTTGACAATCAATGAACGTCTTAATGGAATCATCATTAAAGTTCCCAGCAGACCTCCGAAAATGGCAAGGGTAAGAATTGTCCAATAATTAAAAAACGACTCGCCTTGACTTTCAGGGCTTAAAAATAAAAAAGCAGGGAGTGTAAAAACGACCCCAGCGGCAACAGATTCCCCTGCTGAGCCGGTAGTTTGAATAATATTGTTCTCAAGAATGTTTGTTTTCAAAAACTTTTTTCCAAGAGAAATGGCAAGCACTGCAATAGGAATGGAAGCAGAAACTGTTAATCCGGCTTTCAAGGCGAGATAAACGGTAGCGGCGCCGAATAATAAGCCAAACAAGGCACCGGTGATTACTGCCTTAACCGTAAATTCGGGAATGATTTTATCGGAAGGAATGTAGGGGCGGAATTCTTTGATGTCGGACATGTGATTTCGAATTAGTGTCTAAACAATAATATATTAACAATTTTCGGAAAAATATTTTTTATTAATATCGAATATTGAACAAGGAATAATGAATTTCGAAATTTACTTCAACATTCGATATTCCTTGTTCAATATTCGATATTTTTTTTATTGTGGTTTGTCCACTTTGAAGTGTAAATAATCACTTCACCCCGTGCATCATCTTCTTCAACCTGGGAGTCAGCATCAATAATAAAATTCCTGCGCCAGCGGGTAAAATCACGAACATAAATACAAATTCATACAAATTATGAATGGTAAATCCTGCAAAAACCGGATAATCAGCCCGGATATTCAAATCTTTTAACAGGGTTAACTGCTCGGCTGTCGGTGTCACTGTTTTGTCAAGTATGGCTTTAAGATCTATGCCGGCTTTTTGTGCATCGAGATATTTAGGTCCGGTAGGAGGTAAAAGCGCACCGAGTGTTCCGGTGAGTGCATAACCCGCCGCATTGGCAAGAAACCATACACCCATAAGTAAAGAAGAAAAGCGTTTGGGAGATAATTTTGAAACCAATGACAGACCGATGGGGGATAAACACAACTCTCCGAGCGTATGAAAAAGATACATTACAATGAGCCAGATGATTCCGATTTTTGCGGTATGCTCTAATCCTTTTACTTGTGTGGCAAGTATGTAATATCCCAGTGCCATTAATAAAAGTCCTATGGCTTGTTTGACCGGAGAAATCGGATCCATGTCCTTTTTTGCAAGCCATATCCATAACCAACTGAATGGAAATGCAAATAAAATAATAAAAATGGCATTGAAATTTTGTACCTGACTTGGAGGCATATCCCAACCAAAAATGTGGCAGTCGGTTTGCTGGTCAGCAATAAACGTAAGGGATGAACCTGCCTGTTCGAAGCATGCCCAGAAGAAAATCACAAAAAAGCTGACGATGTACAATACTAATATTCTCTCCTTCTCAATTTTTGTAATCGTTTTATCGCTTATAATTAAGAATGCCAAACTCAGACCGGCTGAATAAATAAAGGGATACAACCATTCTTTAATAGGGTTGTGTTTTAGCGCCTCTGGATTGTAAGATAAAAAATGAAATCCGAATGTGAGGATTACCATCATAAAAACGGTAGTAATAAGCGATTTTTGGGTAAAATGTGCTTTTTCTGATTCCGCAAGTTCGTGATGAGGTGCGTTAGTAAAAGTTGGTTTAGTGCCGATGGGCTGACCTTCCGGTGTCACTATATATTTATTTTTCAAAAAGTAAAAAACCAAGGTCCCGATGACCATAGCTACTGCCGCGGCAAGAAAACCCCATTTGAAAGCAGTAAAATCTCTTAAATCATTCACTTTTACATCCCCTACTAATGAGCAAACAAAATTTCCGAGTAACGCTCCGATATTAATTCCAAGGTAAAAAATAGTGAACGCAGAATCGAGGCGGTTATCTCCTTTAGGATAAAGGGAGCCGACCATAGAAGAAATATTTGGTTTGAAAAAACCGTTTCCAAAAATGAGAATGAAGAGGGCGGTCCACAGGATAATTCGCGCCAATTCCAGGTTAGTGCCATACAATGTGGCGCTAAAAAACAACAATACCTGCCCGATTGCCATAGTGGAACCACCGAGCAATATGCAATTTCTGTTGCCTAAAAACCTATCAGCCATATAACCGCCAAGCATGGGGATTAAATAGCACAAACCTAGAAAACCCCCGTAGATGATAGAGGAATCCTCGTCTCCGTATTTGAGCGCCTGCGCTATGAATAAGGCAAGGATTGCCCTCATTCCATAGAAGTTAAAGCGTTCCCACATTTCTGTGGTAAAGAGTACATAAAGTCCGTTGGGGTGTTTTACTTTGGGGGTTGAATCCATGGGGTATAGGGGTATAAGGGTATAAAGGTATAAGGGAAGTATTCCTGAATTATTTCTATATCTTTTTAAATTTTTGCGAAGGTAGGAATTATTATCTAAAATGGCAACAGGGGAGAGATGTAATTTTTCCTTTTCAAATTTATAAATTGTCGCACTTACTAACTGAACTCAGCTAATCAGAAATACGTTTTTACAGCGAATTCAAATTGATTAATAAACATTTCTTTAAAAGGGGAAATTGCATTCTGTTCATAAAACAACAGCAATGCTTTTTTATATTCGACTGAGTCAACTGACCTGAACGATATTGGGCAATGTTTGTGATACATTAAAATTGCATTGCATATAATCCTTGCGGTTCTTTTATTTCCATCGGTAAATGGCTGTATGTATGATGTAAGCACAAGCGACAAAAAAGCTTTTTCAAATATATTTTTTCTCTTATTAATCAAATTACACATACTTAAAACGGCTTCTTTAATTTGAAACTCATTATCTAATGGACGGTAATTTGTTCCGGTTATCCCTACTCTTCTTTTTCTTATATTCTTTTCTATAGATAGTTCTTTTGTCAATAAGCTATGGATATCTTCTATTTTCGGCAAAGTCAATGGCACCAGATATTTTGGGTTTTCAATAATAAAATCTATGGCTTCCTTATGATTTAAAAGCATAATGGCTTCTTCTTTTGTTTTACCCGATGCGGTCATTTTTTGTTTAAGTAATCTTTCTGTTTCAAGTAATGTATAGGTATTGCCTTCTATTTGAGATGACTTCCAGCTTAGGTCTATAGCGAGTCGTTCTAATTCTTTAGTGTATTCTGACCGGTTAAGCTGTAAAATGTTATTTTTATATGCTGTTTGCAAGGATGTTAATTTTTTTTCTTCCGATTCGGTAAATAAAGTTACATTCCTTAATGTATCTTGAATCAGAGAAAAATTAAAATTCTTCTTTATTTTTCTTTGGTCAACTTCATTTTTATAATAACCCTCAATATCTACAGGTTGAAACAGTTCATAAACCGGAGATAGTGAATACTTCGTTCCTTTTCCTTTTCCTGTAGTTATGAGTAGATTTTCATTGGTTAATCGGGTTATAATTCGTTTAACCGTTGCATAACTAACGGATGAATTGATTCCATCATGAATATCTTTTGAAGAACATTCATTATTATTTTTAATAAATTCCAGCAGAGCTGTTTCTCTTTGAGCTAACATGTTGGTAAAATACAAATTTAAGCTCACAAATATACAAAATGTGGCTCAATTAGTTTCATTTATGAGCTTTAATAATCTTAAAATGAGCTGTAACGACTGCCAATTGAGGTTACGCGTTTCTTAGTATTAAAAATTGGTGTATTTTTGTATTTGAATAATAACTGTATAATAACATTTTTGAAAGAATCAGTATTAACCCAAACCAAATAGGTGGTAAACCATGCATTAGAAATTGAGGAAAGAATTATTATATCTGCAGATACTGATTTTGGAATTTTAATTTCCCAATGGCATAAAAATAAACCTTCTACAATTATTTTTAGAAAAGGAACGGATAGAGACCCAATAAAACAGATTGAATTTTAAAGTTATATCTACAGAGAGAAGATTTTATAATTCCGTATGGCAACAGGGAAACGAATTTATAATAATTGAAATAGATTTTAGTGAGATGAACGGGCAAAACTACATTCTGGAAGTGTCTGCAGGCAATGCAAAGCAATATTTCAGGGTGGGAGTGGTGAAATAATAGATGGGTTTTGTTGACTCAGATTACGTGTATTTGCGCGGATTGGAAAAGCAGATTTTTTTAACAATAAAATATCGAAAACCCCCCCTCACTCCTCCCCATACCTCTTCAGCAACGTTGACAATACCACCGCCTTTTTTAGGTTATTTTTTTCTCTAAGCCATTTTTTCAAAGGCAATTCGTTTCCTGATTTATTCAGAGCGGGTGATGCTATGATTTTTCTTTCCCTTGTTTTTCTGGGTTCGTATTCTATGCTGTAAACATCTTTTTTGGGTTCAGCGCTTTTTTCATGCACCATCGGTTCATGCACCTTTTTCCTTTCAAGAGTAGTGTAAGCGCTGAACGGCTTCTGAGCCACCTCTTTTTTTACTACTGGTTTTGGCTCCGGCTCCATTTCCTGCTTGAATTTTCTTTCCAACTCTTCCAGAATGGTCTCAAAACTCGTTTTGCGTTCATTAGGATTTTCATCATCCTGACTCTCCCCATCCACAGGCGCAGGTCTTCTTGAGTCATCCATTCTCCTTTGTTCAAGGGCTTTTTCCCTCTTCTTTTTTGCAGTTCTGAAACTATAGAAAAGGTAAAATATCCCCGCAATGATATAAAAAATGGTTTCGTAATTTAAACTTATTCTCATTTTATCCACAATCAGGTTTTTCAGGTGTTATAATGTTTGATAAAAGTTATTTTTGCAGAAAATAAAATCATGCGCCTTCAAAAACTCGAAATTAAAGGATTCAAAAGCTTCGGCGACAAAGTTACAATAAATTTTGATGAAGGAGTAACTGCCGTTGTAGGTCCTAACGGTTGCGGTAAATCAAATATAGTAGATGCCATTCGCTGGGTGCTTGGTGAGCAGAAAACAACCGTATTGCGCTCTGACAAGATGGAGAACGTGATTTTCAATGGATCCGAAAACCGGAAGCCCCTGCAAATGGCGGAGGTTTCTCTCAGTTTTGAAAATACACAAAACGTCCTGCCAACCGAATATTCCCAGGTTACCATCACCCGGAAATTATTTCGCGAAGGGGAAGGGGAATATTGCCTGAATGGTGTTCCCTGCCGTTTGAAAGATATTACCGATTTGTTTCTCGACACCGGAATTGGTCCCGATTCGTATGCCATTATAGAATTAAAAATGGTTGAAAATCTGCTGAATGATAAAGATAATTCCCGCATGCAGATTTTTGAAGAAGCCGCCGGCATTTCAAAATATAAAATCAGGAAAAAAGCAACTTTGAGAAAGTTAGAAGGTGTGGAAGAAAGTTTAAAGCAAGTGGATAATATATTGTTTGAAATTGAAAAAACGCTGAAATCCTACGAAAAGCAAGCCGCTCAAACCGAAAGATATAATAAGCTGAAAACTCGCCTGAAAGAGCTTTCATTGGAACACGCCCGTTTCTTTCTTACCGATAAAAATAAACTTTATCAGGAACTCCAGAAACAACAAACCGAATTCAGTGATAAGCAGGTGGCACTCGGTACTCAATCAGAAACAGCCGAAGCACATTCAGAAAAAACCAAATTAATTCTGATCGAAAAAGAAAAAACGTTAAAATCATGCCAGCAGGAATTCAATCAATATACCGGTTTGATTGTTGAAAAAGAAAATGATAAAAAATTAAAAAATGAGCGGTTGAAATTTTTGAGATCCCGCGACTCTGCTCTGAATGAACAAATCGGTAATGATAAGTTTTCCCTGGCGGAATCCACCATGCGGCTTGAATCACTCGATGCCGGCAAAACCCAGGAAACAGGCATTATGTTAAAAATGCAATCGGAACTGGATAACACAAAATCGTTATACGAACAACAATCCCTGCTTACCACTCAGTTGAAAGAGAAACTTTCAAAATTGCAGTTGGATGCAAAAAAATTACAGACCGAAGTATTCAGCGGAATCAAGGACATTGATATTAAAAAAATACAAATTGAAAGTTTTCGACAGGAACTTGAAAAAAACAAGATTGATTCGCAGACCAAAAATCAGGAACTTTCCGCCTTCGATAAAGCGCTAATGAAAGCGGAAGAATTAAAAATCAGCAAAGAATCCGCCCGTGCCCTTCTGCTGGAAAAAGAAGAAAATAACTTACGTGAAATTCAATCGCTTGAACAAAAAATTGAAACCTGTAAAGACGAAATCAGCAGAATCTCAAGGCAGATGGATGCCAAGGAAAATGAGTTTCAACTTACAAAATCCATGGTTGAAAATCTGGAAGGATTTCCGGAATCCATAAAGTTTTTGAAAAAAAATGCACCGTGGACTCACGATGCTCCTTTGCTGTCTGATATTCTGACTTGCCCGGAAGAATATAAACTTGCCATTGAAAATTACCTGGAACCCTACCTTAATTTTTATGTGTTGAACAACCTGGGAGAGGCATGGCAAGCTGTTAATCTTCTGAACTCTGCCGCAAAAGGAAAAGCACACTTTTTTATACTTGAACAACTCGAAAATTTTCAACCACAGATTATTTATGATTTTGAAAATGCAATTTCTGCATTCCAGATAGTTGAATGTGAGCAGAAGTACCGCAAGCTGGTGGAATTTTTATTAGACAATGTTTATATAGTCATTAAAGAGCAGGAAGAACCCATCACTGAGACGAAATCCATATTTATAACACAGAACGGCAAGTTTATCAAAAAACAATTTTCACTGTCCGGCGGTTCCATCGGATTGTTTGAAGGGAAAATAATAGGGCGTGCCAAAAATCTGGAAAAATTAAAAAAGGAAATCAAAAATTTAAGTCAGGAGGAAAAACAGTTCAAAAACGAATTGGATGATTTACAAAAAACTCTGAAAGAAAATAAAGGGTTTCCGCTAAGAGAAGCATTGATGCAAGCCGGTGAGGAATTAAATCTGTCTCAGCAGGATTTTGCATCGTTAAAAACCAAATGCGAACAACACCGGGCATTTCTTTCCAACACTTCACTCAGGCAGGAACACATTGAGCAAGAAATCGAAAAACTCTCTGCTGAAATTATTAAAAATACACCGGTAGTTGATAATTTACAGGAAAAATTAAAACTCCTCGAAGCAGAAATTTCTGACTCAGAAATCCGCTTTGAAAACGAAAATAATCTGCTTTCAGAAAACTCAGATGAATATAACCGTCAGAATCTGACTTTCCATCAGCAACAAAACAAAATCGGGAATATTGAAAATGAAATAAATTTTCTTAAGAAAGCGCTGATTGATTCTTCCACGCGGTTACAGAATAATCAGCTTGAAAGCAAAGAAGTGCAGGCGGAAATTAATGCTATCATTGAAAAGGAACTGACCGGTGACGAAGAAATGATGGCAATGTATCGTCAAAAAGAAATCATGGAAAAGACCACCGCGCAGGCAGAAGAAGAATTTTATAAGGTAAGGGGAGAAATTGAAGCAAATGAAAAAAATATCCGGGAAATTCAACGGCAGAAATCCCATTATAGTGATTTATTGCAATCTATTCAAAATCAACTGAACGAATTAAAATTAGGTCTGACTTCCATGAAGGAACGGCTTGCCATTGAATTTCATCAGGATATTGAAGAATTGATGCAACAAGCGCCTTCCGAAGAAACTAATTTTGAAGAACTTGAAAAAAACATTGCGGACCTGAAAAGAAAAATCGAAAATATGGGAATCATTAATCCATTGGCGCTGGAGTCATTCAATGAGGTAAAACAACGGTACGATTTTCTTACCAACCAAAAAAATGATTTAATAACTTCGCAAGGTACCTTGATGCAAACCATTGGTGAAATTGAAATTGTTGCCAAAGAAGCATTTCTGAACGCATTAACTAAAATTAAGGAAAATTTCGTGAAGGTTTTCAGAACGTTGTTTTCGGAAGAAGACCAATGCGATATAATTATCACTGACCCATTAAATCCGCTCGATTCAGATATAGAAATCATCGCCAAGCCCAAAGGGAAACGTCCTCTTACAATTAACCAGCTATCCACCGGAGAAAAAACAATTACTGCTATTGCTTTGTTATTCTCAATTTATCTATTGAAGCCGGCGCCCTTCTGCGTGCTCGATGAGGTAGATGCACCCCTCGACGATAATAACACGGAGAAATTCAATAACATTATAAGGGAATTTTCAAAAGATTCTCAGTTTGTTCTTATTACGCACAACAAACGCACTATGGAAAAGGCAGATATTATTTACGGAATTACGATGGTGGAAAAGGGAGTTAGCCGCGTGGTGCCGGTGGATTTACGGGCGATGGTGGAAAATTAAAATTCAAAAATTTTATTATATCTTTGTATTTCTTTTTAATTCTGTAGAGACGGGTTTAAAACCCGTCATTACCAATTTCTAATTCATGGACGAAATAAAAACTTTTTCCGAATACGGTCAACTCTCAGAGTTTGGCAAGGTCTTCATCTTTATCTGCGGTGGCGCCCTCTTTGTAGTCGGAGGTTTTTTTACCAATTGGTTAATACGACCACATCGCCCTAATCCCGAAAAATTAATTTCTTACGAATGTGGGGAAGACCCGGTTGGTTCTTCCTGGGTTCAGTTTAACATGCGTTTTTATGTAGTGGCACTGATTTTTATACTTTTCGATGTGGAAATTGTTTTTATTTTTCCCTGGGCAGTGGTGTTTGGAAATGAAATTCTGATAGCAGAAACCGGTGGATTGTGGGGTTGGTTTTCTTTAGTTGAAATGTTATTATTTGTCGGCATATTAATTTTAGGATTAGCGTATGTGTGGATAAAAGGAGATCTGGATTGGGTGAAACCAAGAGTGCTTGAATCGGATTATAAATCAAAAATCCCTGGAAAGGTATATGAAGAATTTAATAAGAATGTATAATTAACAGTTAACAATTAACAATTAATATTTAATGGGGCTTCTTGACTACAAATTCGATCAGGGGCGTGTAATTATCACACGGGTAGATGATGTTCTGAATTGGGCACGCCTTTCATCTATCTGGCCTATTGGTTTTGGACTTGCCTGTTGTGCCATTGAAATGATGGCTACCATGGCATCGGGACATGATCTGGATCGTTTCGGTGTTTTTCCAAGACCTTCTCCCCGTCAATCTGATTTAATGCTCGTTGCCGGTACTGTTACATTTAAAATGGCTGAGCGCGTGAAGAGATTATATGAACAAATGCCCGAACCTCGTTATGTTCTTTCCATGGGCTCCTGTTCCAATTGCGGCGGACCCTATTGGGAATATGGATATCATGTGCTAAAAGGAGTGGACAGAGTTATTCCGGTTGATGTGTATGTACCCGGATGCCCACCTAGACCGGAGGCGCTTATTGGTGGAATTTTAAAACTTCAGGAAAAAATCAGAAATGAAAGTTTGTTGAATCCCGCCGCGTTGGTATAAAGGAATAAAAATAGAAAATAGAAGATAGAAAATAGAAAATATACAAAATGCTCCACGAAATAAAATCCCTTCTAATAGATAAATTCGGATCAGAAGTAATTCAATCTGAAAACCCGAGTGGATTACAACCCTGGCTTGCAATTAAGGTGGATTTCATTGAAAAGGTCTGTCACGAACTTCATGATAATCCAAAAACTTTTTTTGATTTTCTTTCTTGCCTTTCGGGAGTTGACAATGGTCCTCAACAGAATACATTGGAGGTAATTTATAACCTTTGTTCCATCCCTCATAAAACCCAGTTGACGTTGAAAGTCATTGTGCCACGACAAACAGAAGATGGTTCTTTACCCTCAGTGCCATCCGTTTGCAGTGTTTGGGGAACTGCTAATTGGCACGAGCGCGAAGCGTATGATATGATAGGGATAAATTTTATTAATCATCCTGATCTGAGAAGAATTCTTTGTCCTCAGGATTGGGAAGGATACCCATTACGAAAAGATTATAAGACACAGGAATTTTATCATGGTATTAAGGTGGAATATTAAAAAATGAAAAATATATGACCACAGACCTTCGAGATTATAAATTTGAAAAAGAACTTCTAACCAGGTCGGCTCCTAATAAAACCCGTTTGCAGGATTTGAAAACGGAAGAGATGATTCTGAATATGGGTCCTCAGCATCCATCTACGCATGGTGTTTTGAGATTAGAGTTAGTGACTGACGGAGAAATTGTTGTAGAAGTAATTCCTCACCTCGGTTATTTACATCGGTGCTTTGAAAAACATGCCGAAGCGCTAACTTATGATCAGGTAATCCCTTATGTGGACAGAATGGATTATCTCGCGGCAATGAATTCCGAACATGCGTATGCTATGGGAGTTGAACGCATGATGGGAATTGATAAAAATATTCCAAAGCGTGTTGAATATATCCGGGTTTTAGTATCTGAATTAAACCGCTTGGGCTCACATTTTATTGCCATCGGAACTTACGGTATTGACATTGGGGCATTTACACCTTTCCTTTGGCTTTTCCGTGACAGGGAGCATATTATGAATTTACTCGAATGGGCTTCTGGTGCAAGAATGTTATACAATTATGTGTGGATTGGTGGTTTGCTTTATGATTTGCCTGTTGGCTTTGAACAGAGAACGAGAGATTTTATAAACTACCTGGAGCCAAAATTGGAAGAGTTATACAAACTTCTTCTTGAAAATAAAATTTTTGTGATGCGTGCCGCTAATGTAGGAGTATTACCACTTGATTTAGCTATTAATTACGGATGTTCAGGACCCGTGCTACGTGGCTCCGGACTTAAGTGGGATTTAAGAAGGATTGATAACTATTCTGTTTATCCTGAACTTGAATTTGATGTACCGGTGGGTAAAGGTGAAATGGGAAAGGTAGGGGATTGCTGGGATAGAAATTGGGTAAGAATGCAGGAATGTTACGAGTCGGTTAAAATTATTAAACAATGTATTGAGAAATTAGAAGGTGAACATAAACGCACTCCGGTTTTTGATCCAAGAGAATTTATTCCAAAAAAACTGATTCCATCAGCAATGGAATATTACGTGAGAGCTGAAAATCCGAGAGGAGAGCTAGGATTTTATTTTAAGTCGGACGGAAAAAAAGATAAGCCATTCCGATGTAAAGCACGTTCGGGTTGTTTTATAAACTTATCAGTCGTTCCGGAAATTTCCAGAGGGTGCATGATTGCAGATTTGATTGCGATTCTGGGGTCAGTGGATATTGTGCTGGGTGAAGTGGATAGGTGATGAAGGAAGAAGAAGATAGAAAATATAATAGAACCTTCAAGGTTTGATACGGTTTTGAGGCGCCAGATAACCTTGAAGGTTTAAATGTTTTTAGAAACTATAAAAGAGGAACACTAACAAAAATTATTTATATTCAATAATGTCACCCCAAGGTAAACTAATAATTATCGGAGGAGCCGAAGACAAAGGCACTTTCAGTGAACCTACCTTTATTCAAAAAAACAATCTGAATTTTTTTTCACTTGGAATCCTGAAAAAAATATTAGTTGAAATTAATAATAACAACCCTTCGATTGAAGTAATTACTACTGCATCCATTATACCTGAAGAAGTGGGAGAAATGTATATCAGTGCATTTAGTCAGATTGGCGCCACTAATGTAAAATATCTGGATATTCGTTCCAGGGAAGATGTGAATAACCCGGAATTTATTGCCCGTGTCACTAAAGCCGATGCAGTTTTATTTTCGGGTGGTAATCAATTACGGTTGAGTTCCATTCTTGGCGGCACCCAGGTGCATGATATCATATTAAAAAGATACCGTGAAGAAGAAGGATTTGTAATAGCCGGCACGAGTGCTGGTGCGGCGGCTTGTTCAAACACCATGATTTATGAAGGAAGTTCCTCTGAGGCGCTATTGAAAGGTTCAGTGAAAATTACAACCGGTTTGGGGTTTATTAACGATGTCATCATTGATTCTCATTTTGTGAAAAGAGGAAGATTTGGGCGATTATTTGCCGCCATCGCTTCAAACCCGGGTGTTCTCGGTATTGGTCTGGGAGA
Source organism: Bacteroidetes bacterium RIFCSPLOWO2_12_FULL_37_12 (assembly GCA_001769655.1). Classification (GTDB taxonomy): domain Bacteria; phylum Bacteroidota; class Bacteroidia; order 2-12-FULL-37-12; family 2-12-FULL-37-12; genus 2-12-FULL-37-12. The sequence continues at coordinate 56,041 of MEPC01000033.1, forward strand.
AGATACCGGATTACTGATTACTGAGGGAAAAAATATGGAGGCAGTTGGTTCCGGACTTGTGGTTTTTGTAGATGGCAGACATATTTTGTCCACCAACGTTTACGAAATACCGGATGGCTCTCCTATTAGTGTCGAAAATTTGATTGTTCATGTACTTGCAAAAGGAAATGGATTTGATTTGACAACAAGGAAGATGCAAGTGCAGGCAAATCATGCGTAGGGTAATTTCAACCCCCCAGTGCCACTCTCACAAACTCTGAAACGGTCAGTCCCTTTTTAACTTTTTCCAACATCTGTCTAACCGTGAGGGATGAATCTTTTACAAAGTCCTGATTTAGTAAGGTAGCTTCTTTATAAAACTTAGTTAATCGCCCTTGTGCTATTTTCTCAAGCATGGCTTCTGGTTTCCCTTCATTGCGTGCTTGCTCTTTGGCAATTTCTAATTCTTTTTGTAAGGTTTCAGCCCTGACATCCTCTTTATCTACCGCAACTGGTTTCATTGCCGCCACTTGCATTGCCACATCTTTTGCCGCTTCACTTACATCGCATCCTTCTGCATTTTTAAGTGCCACCAATACTCCGATTTTTGATCCCATGTGTGTATAAGATACCACTTTTTCCCCATGAAGGCAGCGATAAGTACGGATTTCAATCTTTTCACCGATTTTTGCCATTAAGTCAAACAAATGGTCATTTACAGATTTTCCATTTAAAGGGAGTGATTTCAGTTCGTCTGTATTTTTTGGATGATTATGGTTTAAAAGGGAAAGTATGTTTTTACCTAACCCAATAAAATCTACATTTCTTGCTACAAAGTCAGTTTCACAGTTTAATTCAATGACAAAACCTTCATTTCCTGAAGAGTTTATACCTGTAAAAACTGCTCCTTCCTTGGCTTCTTTTTCAGCCCGGCTTGCTGAAACTTTTTGTCCTTTTTTCCTGAGAAACTCAATGGCTTTTTCAAGATCCCCTTGCGCCTCTGTTAATGCTTTTTTACAGTCCATCATACCGGCTCCAGTAAGAGAGCGAAGTTTTGTAACTTCTGCCGCTGAAATTTGTGTCACCGTTGTTTCCATTTTTTTATTCGTAAATCTAAAATCGTAAATCGTAATTACCCTATGCAACTGCCGGTGTTGAAATAGTTTCGCTAACTGCTTTAACTTCCAGTGTTTCCTTTACCGCTTCTGTTTGAACTATCGGTTTTCCTGTTTCTTCTTTTTCCCTCCTTCTCTCTGTCAATCCTTCTTCAATGGCATCAAACAATACAGAGGTTAGTAATGCCACAGAGGTAGAAGCATCGTCATTTGCCGGTATTACAAAGTCAACAATTCCAGGGTCAGAGTTAGTATCCACAATTGCAAATGTGGGAATATTTAACTTTTGCGCTTCACGAATGGCAATACTTTCCCGTTTAATATCCACTACAAAAATAGCGGCAGGTAAACGATTTAGATCTGCAATCCCCTTTAACACTCTTTCAAGTTTCAATTTATTCCGGCTAATCATTAATTTTTCTTTCTTAGAAATGTTTTCAAACGAATTTTCAGTCATCATCTTCTCAATGTTGCTTAATTTCTTTATTGATTTTCTGATGGTTGAAAAATTAGTAAGCATACCCCCTAACCACCTTTCGGTAACATACGGCATATTCAACTTGTTTGCCGCGGTTACTATAATATCCCTGAATTGATTTTTTGTTGATACAAAAAGAATTTTTTTACCGGATTTGGCAATTTGCTTTAATGCATGAGCTGCTTTATTTAATTGAACCATCGTTTGGTTTACATCCACCAAATGGATTCCGTTTTTTTCCATAAAAATATAAGGCGCCATTGCCGGATGCCATTTCCGTGTGAGATGCCCATAATGAACACCCGCATTCAAGAGATCTTCTGTTGTGATTTGTTGCATGTTGAGTTTTAAGTTTTGAGGTTTAAGTTTAAAAAAATTATCGCTTACTGAATTGGAAACGTTTCCTTGCCTTTTTTCTGCCATATTTTTTTCTTTCCACCATTCTTGGATCCCGGGTTAGAAAGCCGGCTTTTTTTAATGGGGAACGGAATGAATTATCCACCTTGCATAATGCTCTGGCTATTCCCAAACGGACTGCCTCTGCCTGCCCGGTAATCCCTCCACCCAACACGTTGGCAGTGACATCATATTTATTCACATTCTCAGATTTTTGAAATGGTTGATTAACAAGAATCTGAAGCACATCAATTGGAAAATATTTTTTATACTCCAAATTGTTTATGATTATTTTGCCTGTACCTGGTTTTACACGAACCCGGGCTACTGCTGTTTTTCTACGTCCTGTCGTTTTAATTTCTGTCATTGTTTAATTTATATGTTAAATTGTTGAAATGGAAAACCGTATTCTCAACTGACGACCGCAGGTTTCTGACTTACATGCGGATGATTCGTCCCTTCATACACGTGAAGATGCCTGAACATCTCACGTCCTAAGATATTTTTGGGTAACATTCGTTTTACTGCCAACTCCATCAATCTGACCGGTGACTTATCTTTTATTTGTCTTGCTGTATGCACGCGCTGTCCACCAGGGTAACCTGTATAGGTACGATATTCCTTTTTATCCAATTTTTTACCGGACAATCTGACTTGAGCGCTGTTTATTACTATTACATGGTCTCCTGTATTTATATGGGTAGTAAAATTTCTTTTATGCTTTCCTATCAGGTAATGGGCAATACGGGAAGCAACTCTGCCTAAAAATGCGTTTTTTGCATCTATCAAAACCCATTTCTTATGAATGGTTTCTTTGTTGGCTGAGCGGGTCGGATAACTGGCTACTATCTTATTCAATTTGGTTAATCTTTATGTTTTTTAAAAAAGGAGTGCAAATTTAAGGAATTCTTTTATTAAAAGCAAATTCATAGGAATATTAGAATAATGGAATGTTGGAATGTTGGCTTCACCCCCCATTATTTCAACATTCCATTATTCCATTTTGATTCAGAGTGGTATATTTGCACCCCCACACTCACCATGACCAGAGAAATGTCTTTTTTCGACCACCTTGAGGAACTTCGATGGTGCCTCATTAAGGCAATAAGCGCTATCTTGGTGTTCAGTATTGCCGCATTTTTTGCGAAGGAATTTATATGGCACGACATCATACTTGCTCCGGCAAGACCTGATTTTATTTCATACAAGGTGCTTTGTAAATTAGGACTATTGATCAATCAAAATAGCTGGTGCATTGAAAAATTGAACTTTATCCTTCAAAGCAGAAACATGTCGGGCCAATTTACCATGCACCTCACTGGGTCTTTTATCATAGGATTTATTCTGGCTTTTCCTTACGTATTTTATCAAATCTGGATTTTTATAAAACCAGCCCTTTCTAACAAAGAAGTTATGATTACTCAGGGCATTATTTGGGTTGTTTCTATCTTATTTCTGACCGGTGTGCTTTTTGGCTATTATCTTATGTCTCCTCTGACCATTAATTTTCTGGGTGGCTACCAGATTGACCCGGAAATCGTCAACCAGTTTGACATTATTTCTTATGTTTCTACGCTGAGTTTAATCATTCTTTCCTGTGGGATTATTTTCGAATTGCCCGTAATAATATTTATTCTTGCGAAAATGGGAATAACCACTCCCGGTTTTTTAAGACACTACCGCCGTCATTCCTTTGTAATTATTTTAATAATTGCCGCCATTATTTCACCGGGTCCCGATGTCTTCAGCCAGCTTATTATGGCTTTGCCTTTGGTGGTGCTTTATGAAGTGAGTATATGGGTAGCCGCCTGGGTTGAGAATAGGAAGACGGTAAAATTGGGTTAAATCACGCCTAATCTGGACGAGCCAGATCCAAACAGGAAAAAATTTTACCGCTAATTTACGCTAATTATTCGCGAATAAACGCGAACAATTAAATAAAAAAAATTAACCGATAGTTTACGCTCATTATTCGCGTAAATTCGCGATTAATTTTTTATTCGCGTAAATTAGCTGTTAATTTTTTTATTCTACATATTACATAATGCGTTTTACATTCTACATTTCCTGTTTCCTGTTTTGCGTTTTACATTCTTCCGCGCAACAACCCAACAATTCCGTCGAGCATAACCGCACCATTGATTCTCTGCTTACCCTACTCAAATCCGACCGCAAAGACACCAATAAAGTAAAACATCTTTATCAGTTAAGTTTTGAATACAGACAAGCCGATATGTATGTTGAAGGTCTGAAGTATGGCCACGATGCACTAAATCTATCAATCCGGCTTCATTTTAGAAAAGGTATGGCTGATTCATATAATAATATCGGCATTATTCACTGGAATAAAGGCGAATACGACAAAGCAATGGAATTTTATTTCAAAAGTTTAAAGATAACAGAAGAACTCGGTAACAAAAAAGGAACGGCTAATACGTACAACAATATCGGCATTATTTACTGGAACAAAGGTGATTACGACAAGGCATTGGAATTTTATTTCAAAAGTTTAAAGATTGCAGAAGAATTCAGTGACAGAAAAAAAATAGCTAATACATACAACAATATCGGATTGATTTACTGGAATAAAGGCGACAATGACAAAGCTTTGGAATTTTATTTCAAAAGTTTAAAGATAAGAGAGGAAATTGACGACAAAAAAGGAATGGCTATGTCTTACAATAATATCGGCATTATTCACAAGAATAAAGGCGACTACGACAAAGCATTGGAATTTTATTTTAAGAATTTATCAATAACGGAAAAGATCGGTGACAAAAACGGAATGGCGGCTACTTATGGCAACATCGGGAACTTATATTGTAAGGACGCCCAATTTGGGCGTCCCTTCAAAAAATTTGCAGATGCAAGAATATACCTGAACAAGGGCTTGAAACTCTCCACAGAAATCGGAACGAAAGAATATATAAGAAATGCTTTTGATGGTTTATCTCAATTAGAAAGTGCGCTCGGCAATTGGAAATCCGCTTTTCATTACCATCAATTGTATTCCCTCTACAGCGACAGCTTATTTAACGAAAAAACCACCAAGCAAATCGCCGACATGCAGACAAAATACGAAGCGGATAAAAAAGAAAAAGAGAACAGCATTTTACGCAAGAACAAGGAAATACGCATCCTACAAGAAAAGCAAAAAGAGGAACAGCAACGGCTCTTAGAGGAAAAAATAGAAAGACGAAACCGCTTGCAATATTCTGCCATTGTTCTCGGGTTGTTTGTGTTATTTCTCGGGATATTCCTTTTTGCAAAACGATTCGGAAAATTTACAGAACACCGGCATTACCGGAAATTCATGAAAATCACGGAAGTGTCACTGTTTATTTCGTTCCTGATTTTTTTTGAATTTATCACGGTTGTATTGGACCCGTACGTAGAAAAATTTACTGGTGGCGAACCCCTATTCAAACTCATTCTCAATGCCGTGCTCGCAACTATTATTTTTCCCATTCACCACTACCTTGAAAAGAAACTCTCCGGCGCGTTTATTCCTGGCGGTGGAAATAATAGCGGTGTTGGGAAATATCTTATTGCCTTTGGCTTGCTTTGGTTATTATCAAATACAGAATTAAAAACATTTGAACAGTTGAACAATAGAACATTCGAACATTTGAACAATAGAACATTTGAACATTTGAACATTTGAACATTTGAACAATCGAACAATCGAACATTCGAATTACGAACAATCGAACAAACAGTCCGGGTATTTTCATTCATCTTTCTATTGTTCTAATGTTCGGTTGTTCGATTGTTCTTTTTGGAACTTTTTCGGAAACCTGAATACCTTCTTTGGACTTGGTACTTCCTCTTTCGCTCAAACCCCAACCATTGACTCCCTTTCCCGCTTGCTGAACACAACCCAAGCAAGCCGGAGTGACACAAATCGTATAAACACCCTGAACGCTCTTGCCTCTGAACTACAATCCACCAACCCCGATACCGCTCTTATCCTATATAACCAGGCATTGGAAATTGCACAAAATATTTCCGTTTCTTCTATCAGTTTAAAATTTGTTGCTACCGCTTACATCAACATCGGACTTATTCATGTAGATAAAGGCGATAATGAGAAAGCATTGGAATTTTATTTGAAGGCCTTATCAATAAGAGAAGAAATAGGGGACAAAAACAAAATGGCTGCTTCTTACGGCAACATCGGCACTATTCACCATGATAATGGTGATTATGAGAAAGCATTGGAATTTTATTTGAGGTCATCATCAATAACAGAAGAAATCGGGGACAAAAACGGAATGGCTGGTTCTTACATCAACATCGGTCTCTTAAATACTGACATTAAAAAATTTGCGGAGGCAAGAATATATTTGAACAAGGGATTGCAACTCTCTAAAGAAATCGGAACAAAAAGTTTTTCTGCATCATCTTATTCGGGCTTATCCCAATTAGACAGCACCCTCGGCAATTGGAAATCCGCTTACCAATACCATAAATTATATTCCGTTTATAACGACAGCATATTGAACGAAGAAACAACCAAGCAAATCGCCGATATGCAAACGCGCTACGAAACCGATAAAAAAGAAAAAGAAAATCAATTATTGAGAAAAGAAGCGCAATTGATTGAACTGCAAAAAAAGCGCGCTGCAGAAGAAGCAAAAATACAAGCGGAGGAAATAAGCAAACGAAACTTGTTGTAATATACCGGTATTGCCATAGTGCTTTTCATACTCGGCATGTCCCTCGGTATTTTCAAACGCATTAAAGTTCCTGCCAGAGTGATGGAAGTTGCGGTATTTGTAGTATTCATGTTATTCTTTGAATTTACCTTAGTGCTCACCGATCCGGTAATTGATTATGTGACCGGAGGCGCTCCGCTGTTGAAATTGATGTTCAATTCTGTGATTGCGGCTGTGTTATTTTTTCTGCATCGGAGGAGTGAGAGGTGGGTGTTGAGGAAGGGAGGGGAAAAATAGAAAATAGAAAATAGAAAATAGAAAATAGAAAATAGAAAATAGAAAATAGAAAATAGAAAATAGAAAATAGAAAATGTGATCCCGTTATAACAATTTAACAATCATCGAAAAACCATTATACTCAGCATAAAAAAATGTTCTCACGCAAAGGCGCAAAGTGCGCAAAGAAAAAAATCATTAATGATTTTTTTTCTCTACGTACTTAATACTTTGCGCACTTTGCGCCTTTGCGTGACATATTTAAAGCGAAAATTAAAATATACCTGAGTAGAGTGGTATGAAAGTAGAAATTAGAAAATGGTATTGGAAATATGGAATAATGGAAGCGAACCCAATATTCCAACATTCCAATATATTCGCATACCCGTGTCTGATGAGCATATATAATTTACATTTTGTATCTTTACCGGCTTTTAACCTTAAAACTGATAAATTCATGCTTCACCAAGATAACGTAATTCAATCTATTGAAATGAACGATGGCAAGACCATCACACTCGAAACAGGTATGCTCGCCCGGCAAGCCGATGGTTCGGTAGTCGTAAAAATGGGCGATACCATGCTTCTGGCAACCGTCGTTTCTTCCCAAAAACACAAAGAAGGCGCCGATTTTATGCCCCTTTCCGTTGACTATCAGGAGAAATTTGCCGCATCCGGAAGAATTCCCGGTGGTTTTTTAAGACGCGAATCCCGCTTGTCTGACTATGAAATTCTCATCTCCCGATTAGTGGACCGTGCCTTAAGACCTCTCTTCCCGGAAGATTTTCACTCAGAAACGCAAGTGCTCATTTCAATGATTTCCTCCGATAAAAATATTATGCCCGATTCTCTGGCGGCTCTGGCGGCTTCCACTGCATTAACTATTTCAGATATTCCTTTTAAAGGTCCCATTTCAGAAGTAAGAGTCGCTAAGATAAATGGTAATTTTGTCATTAACCCCCTCCTCTCAGAAATTCCATCCGCCACCTTAGACCTGATGGTTGCGGCAACAAAAGAAAATATAATAATGGTGGAAGGTGAAATGAAAGAAGTCAGCGAAGATGAAATTCTGGATGCGCTGAAATTTGCTCATACAGCCATTATTGCACAATGCAATGCCCAGCTTGCTTTACGGGAAAAGTGTGGAAATAAACCCAAGCGGGTCTATACACACGAAGAAAACGATACAGAACTAAAAAAAAATTTGGAAGGTTTCTGCCGTGAAAAATTATTGCAAATCGCTAAATCATTCAAAAGCAAACAGGAAAGAAGCGATTCTATAAAAGCATTAAAAGAGGAATTTGAAAAAACAATTACTGATTATGACGATAAGAAAAAATTTATGGTTGACCGGTATTATCATTCACTTGAAAAAGAAGTCGTTCGTAATTTCATGCTTTCAGAAAGAGTCCGGTTGGATGGTAGAAAATCAGATGAAATCAGAAAAATCTGGTGCTCGGTAAATTGTCTTCCTTCTCCTCATGGCTCAGCGATATTTACCAGAGGCGAAACCCAATCTCTTACCTCTGTGACACTTGGAACCAAGTTAGATGAGCAATTAATTGACGGAGCCATGTTTAAGGGATATAATAAATTTTACTTGCATTATAATTTTCCGGCTTTTTCTACAGGAGAAGTGAAACCCAGCAGGGGTCCTGGCAGAAGGGAAATAGGTCATGGAAACCTTGCCATGCGTTCTTTGAAAAGTGTATTGCCTAAAGAAGATGAAAATCCTTATACTATACGTATTGTTTCCGATATCCTCGAATCCAACGGATCTTCTTCCATGGCTACCGTTTGTGCTGGAACACTTGCTTTGATGGATTGCGGTATTCAGATAAAAGCCCCTGTTTCTGGAATTGCCATGGGATTAATTACCGATGAACAATCTGGAAAATACATGATTCTTTCCGATATTCTTGGCGATGAAGATCATCTCGGTGATATGGATTTTAAAGTGACCGGAACTCAGAAAGGCATTGTGGCTTGTCAGATGGATATTAAGATGGGTGGGATAAAATACGAAGTACTTTCTGAAGCGCTTAACCAGGCAAAAAAAGGCAGATTATTTATTCTAGAGGAAATGATGAAAACAATTTCAAAACCAAATGCCGATTTAAAACCTCATGCTCCAAGAATTATTAAAATAGAAATTGACCAGGAATGTATTGGCGATGTAATTGGACCCGGTGGAAAAATAATTCAACAGATGCAACGGGAAACCAAAACTGTTATAACCATTGAGGACTTGAACAATAGAGGAGTGGTAACTATTGCCTCACCGGATAGAGAGTGTCTTGAAGCGGCTCAAAAAATGGTTATGGATATTGTAGGAGTGCCTGAAATAGGAACCATTTATAATGGCACTGTTAGATCCATAATGCCTTATGGCGCTTTTGTTGAAATAATGCCTAAAAAAGATGGATTACTTCATGTGTCTGAAATTGCATGGGAACGCGTTCAGGAAACCGGCGATTTTTTGAAAGTAGGTCAGAAAATAGAAGTAAAATTAATAGACATTGATAAATTTTCCGGTAAAATGAAACTTTCCCGGAAAGCGCTTTTGCCAAGACCAGCCACTTTTGCTAAGAATAATTAGGGCTTGGTAAATCGTACTTCGTAAATAAAAATTCCACCCCCTACACCCTCCAGCGGGGGACAAGATGTACCCGAGATTATAAGTCAAAACAAAGAACTTCCACATTCAATCGTAAATCGTACTTCGTAAATCGTAATGCGCCAGCTAAAAATTTCAAAGCAAATCACCACACGGGAGAGTTTTGTTCTTGAGAAATATCTGAATGAAATCGGAAAAGTGGAATTGATTACGGCAGAAGCGGAAGTGTCACTATCGAGAAGAATAAAAGAAGGGGACCATGCGGCAATGGAAAAATTGGTAAATTCAAACCTTCGTTTCGTGGTTTCTGTGGCTAAGCAATATCAGAATCAAGGATTAACACTCGGTGATTTGATCAATGAGGGAAACCTCGGTTTAATAAAAGCCGCATCACGATTCGACGAAACCAGAGGTTTTAAATTTATATCGTATGCCGTTTGGTGGATTCGCCAATCCATTCTTCAGGCAATTGCAGAAAATGCAAGAATCATCCGTCTTCCGCTTAACCGGCTGGGCTCACTTAATAAAATTTCACAGACATTATCAAAGTTAGAACAGCAATTTGAAAGAGAACCTTCCGCCGAAGAATTGAGTGAGGTACTTAATATTCCATTGGAAGAACTTATGGAAATCATGCAATATAAAAACAAGCATATCTCGGTAGATACCCCCTTAACGGAAGGTGAAGAAACAAAATTAGTTGACATTCTTGAAGGGGATGAAAATGTGAACCCCGATAAAAAAATCATACATGATTCTCTCAAAAAAGAAATTGAAAGAACGTTGACCTCATTGTCTGAACGTGAAGCAGAAGTTTTAAAATTATATTACGGTTTATGTTCTCAACCCGTACACTCATTAGAAGAAATCGGCGAAAAATTTGATTTGACGAAAGAGCGCGCCCGTCAGTTAAAGGAACGTGCGTTGAGAAGAATCCGTCACATGAATTGCAGTAGATTATTGAAAGCTTATTTGGGTTGATGAAATAACACACACCCCCATGCCCCTCCTTTCCCCTTCCCTCCTCGCCGGAGATTTTTCCAATCTGCAAAAAGAAGTTGAAATGCTCAACTGGAGCAAAGCCGATTGGATTCATCTGGATATCATGGATGGAGTATTTGTCCCTAATATTTCATTTGGATTACCTGTTGTTTCCGCTGTGAAAAAACATTCCCGGAAACCATTAGACGTTCATTTGATGATTGTAGAACCCGACCGTTATATTGATGAATTTAAAAAAGCCGGAGCTGAAATTCTCACAGTGCATTATGAGGCATGCACTCATTTGCACAGAACCATTCAGAAAATTAATGATTCCGGTATGAAAGCCGGTGTCGCTATCAATCCCCATACTCCTGTAGAGTCGCTTATTGAAATATTGCCCAATATCTATCTGGTTTGCTTAATGTCAGTTAATCCCGGATTCTACGGACAAAAATTTATACCCTCTTCTTTGCATAAAATAGAAAAACTAAAAAAAATCATTAACGAACAAAAATTATCTGTACTTATTGAAGTTGATGGTGGAGTAAGCGAAGAAAATGCCGCATCCGTTGTAGGAAATGGCGCTAATATTCTGGTGGCAGGAAATCTTGTTTTTAAAAATCCGGATCCGCTTTCAATTATCAATTGGATAAAAAATTTGTAATTTACCCATCGTAACTTATCCTATAATGAGCGTTGACATTCACTCTTCGAAAAAAGTCGCCTTCTATACTCTCGGATGCAAACTTAATTTTTCCGAATCATCAACTCTTTCCAGAGAATTTTCAAGATACGGTTACCGGGAAGTGGAATTTCATGATTCGCCGGACATATATGTCATTAACTCCTGCTCAGTAACCGATAATGCTGACAAAAAGTGTAAGAAAATTATTAGAAAAGCGCTGAGTAATTCTCCAAACGCAACCATTGCAGTCACCGGTTGCTTTGCACAACTTAACCCTGAAACGATCGCTGAAATTCCAGGAGTGGATTTTGTAATCGGAGCGGATCAGAAATCCCAATTGCCTGAATTGATAAAAAATATTGATAGGAAATCAAAGCAAAAAGTGTTTCATACAAAAATTAACAACGTAGAACATTTTTTTCCTTCCTATTCATTCAGCGAAAAAGTTGCATACCACCATTACGATGACATAACTGCCAATGACCGAACCCGGAGTTTTTTAAAAATACAGGACGGATGCGATTATTCCTGCTCTTTCTGTACGATTCCTTTAGCCCGCGGAAAAAGCCGTTCCGGTTCCATTGACGAAATAAAAAATCAGATTATATTTTTAGTGTCACAAGGCATTAAAGAAATCGTTTTAACCGGTGTCAATACAGGAGATTTCAAAACGCAGGATGGAAAAAGATTTTATGATTTGCTTTGTGAAATAGAAAACATGAAAGAATCTTTTCGCTTAAGGATTTCTTCCATAGAACCTAACTTGCTGGAGGATGATATTATTCAGCTTTCAGCAGTGTCACAGAAAATAATGCCACACTTTCATATACCGCTTCAATCCGGTTCAGATAAAATACTCAACAGGATGCGCAGAAGGTATCTGACAGGGTTGTATAAAGAAAGAATTGAAAAAATAAAATCACTAATCCCCCACGTCTGCATTGGAGCGGATGTCATTGTCGGATTTCCGGGAGAGAATGAAAATGATTTTTCAATGACATGTCATTTTATAAAAAATCTGGATATATCCTATTTGCATGTATTTACCTACTCGGAAAGACCGCAAACCGATGCCATTTCACTAAATGATTCCGTTCCACAAAAAATAAGAAGTGAGCGTTCGGCTATTTTGCATGAACTTTCGTTTCAAAAACGTATGTTCTTTTATAATTCATTTCAGGGTCAAAATATGGAAGTATTGATGGAAGCAGAAAATAAAAATGGATTTATGTACGGATTTACAAAAAATTATATCCGGGTAAGAATTCCGTATGATCCGCTGTTGGTAAATGAGTTGGTTTGGCTGATATTGGATAAAAATAATATGGGAATTAAATTAAAAATAGAAAATAGAAAATAGTAAATCGTAAATCAAAATGTCCATCCCACTCATAGAATGTGTTCCAAATTTTTCCGAAGGGAATGATTTGAACATCATCCGCGCCATCACTGCCGAAATTGAATCGGTGGAAGGTGTCCGTTTATTGGATACTGATCCGGGAAAAGCCACAAACCGTACTGTTGTTACGTTTGTAGGAAATCCTGATTCCGTAATCACAGCCGCTTTTTGCGCCATAAAAAAATCTGCTGAATTAATTGATATGCGTACCCATAAAGGAGAACATGCGCGCATGGGTGCCACGGATGTTTGCCCCTTGATTCCAATTTCCGGAATCACTATGGATGAAACGGTTGTCTTTGCAAAAAAATTAGCTGAAAGGGTCGGAAAGGAATTGCATATTCCGGTTTATCTTTATGAATCAGCCGCAACTAAACCGGAGCGAAAAAATCTGGCTACCATTCGTGAGGGTGAATACGAGGGCTTGCAGGCAAAATTGAAAAACCCGGAATGGAAACCTGATTTCGGTCCTGCTGAATTTAATGCAAAAAACGGTGCCACTGTTATTGGCGTTCGGGATTTTCTGGTGGCTTACAATGTAAATCTGAATACCACCAGCGTGAGACGCGCAAACTCTGTAGCGTTTGATGTGCGTGAGGCGGGAAGAGTTTTACGCGAAGGAGATCCGGTAACAGGGAAAATCAAAAAAGATGAAAAAGGGGAACCCATCCGGATACCGGGAACTTTGAAAAGTGTTAAAGCTGTGGGCTGGTATATACAAGAATACGGAATTGCTCAAGTGTCACTGAACCTGACAAACCTGAGTGTCACTCCGGTTCACATTGCTTTTGAAGAAGTTTGTAAAAAGGCGTTAGAGCGTGGAATTCGTGCCACCGGTTCTGAATTAGTAGGGTTAATTCCTCTAAAGTCAATGACAGATTCCGGAAAATATTTTCTCAAAAAACAACAGCGCTCGGCGGGGATCTCCGAAGAAGAATTAGTGCATATAGCCATACGCTCTCTCGGATTAAATGATATTACTCCATTTAACCCCGATAAAAAAATAATTGAATATGTAATTCGTGACACAAAAGAAAAAAAGTTGGTTGATTTGAATCTGAAACAGTTTGCCAATGAAACTGCCTCCGAGTCGCCTGCTCCCGGCGGTGGTTCAATTGCTGCTTACGTAGGAAGTTTAGGCGCATCCTTAGGTACGATGGTAGCAAATTTATCCTCACACAAACGCGGATGGGACGAACGCTGGGAAGAATTTTCCGGTTGGGCTGAAAAAGGACAATGGCTGAAAGATGAATTATTACGGTTAGTAGATGATGACACTCAAGCATTTAATCAAGTGATGGACGCATTCGGCTTGCCAAAAGGAACGGAAGAAGAAAAGAAAATCCGTGCTTTGAAAATTGAAGAAGCCACCAAGCAAGCTATCTCAGTGCCACTAAACGTCATGAAGAAATCCTATAAATGTCTCGAATTATTAAAATATATGGCAGAGAAAGGAAATCCCAATTCAGCATCGGATGCAGGAGTAGGAATTTTGTGTGCCATGACTGCAATAAGAGGAGCGTGGTTGAATGTTAAAATAAATATTCCAGGGTTGAAGGATAAAGAATTTTCAGAGAATGTCTTAAGTGAAGGGCAGAAAGTTTTGGAAGCAGGATTGAGAGAGGGCGAGGAGGCGCTACGCGGAATGGAGGGAAGGGTTTGAGAGTGTCAACGGAAATTTTGTAATTCAGTAATGTAAACGATAAACATTTTACACTTCCACCGCTTTACAAATACCCTGAAAGATTTGTTCGATTTCACCTAAACCGGACACCGACCGGAATTTCCCCTGCTTTTTATAATATTCCATGACGGGCTTAGTTTTTTCTTCGTATTCCTGAACACGCGTTTTTATTTTTGAAAGATCAGTGTCATCGGTGCGTCCCGAAGTTTTTCCTCTTTTCAGAATCCTTTTAACTAATTCCTCTTCAGAGACCTCCAACGCAATCAATTTGTCAATCTTCATAAGTTTATGATTCAGCATTTCATCCAATGCCACTGCCTGTGCCACAGTTCTCGGAAAGCCGTCAAATAAAAATCCGGGCGCTTGCTTGTTTTCATCTATTTTCCGGTGAATCATTCCGATGACAATTTCGTCGGGGACTAATTTACCGGTATCCATCAGTTGCTTGGCTTTTTTTCCAAGCTCCGTTTGATTCTTAACTTCTTCGCGGAGAATGTCACCCGTAGAAAGATGGATTAAACCGTATTTATGAATGAGATTTTCACTCTGGGTGCCTTTACCGGCGCCGGGAGGACCGAAGATGACGAGGTTGAGCATGAAGAGGAGGAAGTTAAAAGATAAAAGTTTTGAGTTTTAAGTTTCAAGTTGGTTATAATTCTTACATTTTATTATTGATGTCAAAACTTAAAACTTAAAACTTGAAATCAGAAACTACTAACCCACCACCTTATAAATAGCATCATGATTTCTTCCATAACCGTCGTAATCCAATCCATATCCTACTACAAAATCGTTTGGAATATTCAAGCAACGGTATTTAACATCAACAGGATGCTTCAGTGCGTCAGGTTTTACCAGCAAGGAGGCAATCTCAATGGAAGAGGGCATCTGGTGCATTAGAAGTTTTTCAATTTCCATCATGGTATGTCCGGTATCAACAATATCTTCCAATACAATCACATGCCGGTCCTTCAAGTCAATCCCAATACCAATAAGTTCGGAGACCTTACCGGAACTTTTCATTCCCGAATAGGAAACAAACTTTACAAAAGTCAATTCGCATGGAAAATTAATATGCTTCATTAAATCGGAGGTAAACATGAAACAGCCATTAAGAATGGCAATAAAGACGGGATTCTTAGTGGAATAATCCTGATTGATTCTTTCCGAAAGCTCTTTCACAGCACCCTGAATTTTTGCGCTGGAAATAAAAAGTTCAAAATTTTTATCTTTGATAGTCATTAGTTATTAGACATTGGACATTGGACATTGGTTATTGGTTATTGGTTATTGGTTATTGGTTATTGGTTATTAGTCATTGGTCAATGCCCAATTTCTAATGCCCAATGACCATTTTCCAATGCCTAATTTCCAATTCTTAACCCTTCACTTCAATCCCGCCAATTTCCTTATCAATCCAGAACAATCCTTTTTCTTCGTTGCCAATGATGCGGATTTTATCAAGGATGGAGCGGAAAAGCATTTCTTCTTCGTGTTGTTCGGAAATAAACCACTGTAGGAAATTGAAGGAGGAATAATCTTTATATTTCAGACAAATCTCCGCAAGGGAATTTATGCAACGGGTATTATCCATTTCCTGATTCAGGGCGAGTTCAAATACCTGTCCGATGGATTTATAATCTGCCTGTGCCTGTTTTATTCCTGGGGTAGAGGCATGACCTCCTGATTCGTTGATGTATTTGAATAATTTCAACATGTGTTGCCGTTCTTCATCTGATTGACGGTACAAGAATTTTGCGGCGCCCTGAAGCCCGCTTTTATCACACCATGAAGCCATGGCAAGATAATTATAGGATGCCTGTGCCTCTACAGAAACCTGTTCGTTGAGTGCTTTTTGAATTTCTTTGTTTAGCATGGAGTTTAAAATTTTTAAATGAAAGGCAAATTTACATGAAATTTTTCAATTATACCCAAACGGTATAAAAATGGGGTTACCTCACATTCACAAACTTCTGCGTTGCAAGAACCGTTTTATCACGGAAAGATGTAATTTTTATAAATAGTACCCCTTCCGGAATATCTTCTAAACTCACCTGGGCAGGTAAATAAATAGTTACCTTTTCATACAATCTTCTGCCAAGTACATCCATTATCTTAATAGTGACCGGTTCGTTTATCGGATTATTTTGCGAATGTATAATTAACTGTTCCGATTCAGGATTTTTGTAAATAAAAAAAT
>MEPC01000033.1:72521-122774 GCA_001769655.1 Bacteroidetes bacterium RIFCSPLOWO2_12_FULL_37_12
TATAATTAACTGTTCCGATTCAGGATTTTTGTAAATAAAAAAATCTTTTTTCAGAATATTGGATTTTTCCTGCGTGGAAACACCTAACGAAGAATCTGTAAAGTAAGCAATGTTGCGGACGGTATCGCCTTCGTTGTTTATCAAATCAAAAGAACCACCGATAATCAAGGTATCGTTTCTGACGTGAAAAGCTCTGACAACATCATATTTAGGGTAAAGAAATTTTAAGGGTTGAGGCATAATGTGTGAAAATTTTTTTCCGTCATATTTCATCAGATAGCGAATTGTATCACCGGGTGATTTTATATATTCAAATGTTCCTCCAAAATAAATATTATTTTTATAAGCTATAATTGTATTCACAGAACCATAGGAAGCGCTATCTACCATAAGAACATTAAAATTTTCACCATCCCATTTTGAAATATTTACATTATAGCCATAAGTAGAACCAATAAACAACGTATCATTAAAGTTATAGGAACTAACATTATTATAAAGATATTGGGAATTATTGCCGATGTAAAAGAAATTTGTTGGAGATAATGTAGCGCCATCCCATTTTGCAATCCCATTCGTTTCTGTATGTTCTAAGGAATCAATATCCAAAATTTCACCGGTTCTGCCAGCAATTAATAAACCATTTTTAAAAATAGAAAAAGTAGTAACAACAGCATCGACAGATCCACTATATAGACCTTTTCCTTCAAAATCTAAAAAAGAACCACCATTCCAGCGAAATAATGAATAAACATAATTCCATGGTTCATCTGAAACTTTTCTTGCCACTACAAATTGCCCTCCTGCAATAAGTTCATCATTATATACTACAAGTTTCACGATCCTCCAAGATTGTGGCTCAGGCGCTGAACCAGAAATTTTAACATGTCTTTCCCAATTTTGCCCATCCCAGGATGCAAGATAATCAAACCACCCACCCAGGTAAAGCTTGTCTTGAAAAACAGCCATGCACATGACTGTTGAATCAGGGCAACCAGGAATATCCACCCAATCTAACCCATTCCATTTCCATAGGAATCCATATCCACTACTACCAGCTGTACCAAATTTATACCCGCCAGCGCAAAACAGTTCATTATTATATTCGCAAAATATTCTTTCTCCTCCGTACTTTGCGAAAGCCCCCATTTGCTTTAATGTTTGAGCATGAACGACGCTTATACAGACAAAAAGCCAAATGATTCCGGTAATTTTAATATACTTTAACATAGTCAATAAGCATAAATTTTTCAGATGTTGGTAATGGAATATTTTCAATGGAATAACCATAATAAACCGGCTTTCCGTCTTTATAATGTGATATATTGTGTCCATTCCAACCCCTCCAGGTCATGGATGCCGTTATATTCATTTCGCGGCTGGGTATAAGCGCATCTTCCTGGGTGAAATGTGCAATTTTGGTATCGTCCAAAAAAATAATTACCTCATTAGGGTACAATCTTGTAATCTACCTCACATTCACAAACTTCTGCGTAGCAAGAACCGTTTTATCACGGAAAGATGTAATTTTTATAAACATAACCCCTTCCGGAATATCTCTAGAATTCACTTGAGCAGGTAAATAAATATTCTCCTTTTCATATAAACTTCTGCCAAGCGCATCCATTATCTTAATAGTGACCGGTTCGTTTATCGGATTATTTTGCGAATGTATAATTAACTGTTCCGATTCAGGATTTTTGTAAATAAAAAAATCTTTTTTCAGCATATTGGATTTTTCCTGCGAGGAAACGCCAACTGGAGAATCTGTAAAGTAAGCAATGTTGCGGACCGTATCGCCTTCGTTGTTTATTAAAGTGAAAGAACCTCCAATAAGCAGGGTATCGTTTCTAACGTGAAAAGCTCTGATAACATCATATCCGGAGTTAAGAAATTTTAAGGGCTGAGGCATAATCCTGGAAAAATTATTTCCGTCATATTTCATTAAACATCGAATGGTATCACCGGGGGATTTTATAAATTCAAAATCACCGCCAAAATAAATAATATTTTTGTAAGCAATTATTGCATATACCGAACGGTAAGGGAAACTATCAGCCAAAAGAACATTAAAATTTACACCATCCCACTGTGAAATAGAAAAGTTATAACTATCATTATTCATAACATACAACATGGAGTCATTAAAATTATAAGAAGCATGAAGTTTGTTACCATGTTTAGAGCCCAGCGAAAAAAAACTCATTGGAGATAAAACTGAGCCATCCCATTTTGCAAAACTTTTAGTGTCTATATATTTTGTGGAATCTAAATCCCTCAGAGAGTTAAACCCGCCAGCAATTAACAAATCATTACTAAAAATTGAAAAAGTATAAACAACCGGATCATAATCTGCATCAGTTGATAAACTGTATCTACCAAAAGTTTGCAAAAAAATACCATCCCAGCGAAACAAGGAATTGGTTTCATAATTCCAAGTATCATCAGAGGTTTTTCTAACTGCTTGAAACTGCCCACCTGCAATAAGCTCATTATTATAAACAACAAGTTTCTCGATTCTCCAATAATCTGGCGCAGGGAATGAGCCATAAATTTTAACATGTTTTTCCCAGTTTTGCCCATCCCAGGACGCAAGATAATCAAACCATCCACCCAGATAAAGTTTATTTTGAAAAATAACCATGCTCATTACTGCCGAATCAGGACAATCTGAAATTTCCACCCAGTTCAACCCATCCCATTTCCTAAGAAAACCATATCCAGGATAAGTAGCTTCTGCACCTCCGGCACAATACCATTCATTTTTATATTCACAAAACGATTTTACTCCACCAGACTTTGAAACAATCCCCAATTGCTTTAATGTTTGAGCATGAACGGCACTGATACAAGCAAATATCAAAATAAAACCGGTATTTTTATTCAACTTTAACATAGTCAATAAGCATAAATTTTTCGGTGGTTGGTAAGGGAATATTTTTAAGGGAGTAACCGATAAAAACAGTATCACCCTTGTCAATGTAATAGTTATGACCATTCCATTCTCTCCAGTACAACGATGCATTAATTTGCATTTCCCGGTCCGGAATCCGTGCATCTTCTCCCGTGAAATGAGCAATTTTTAAATCATCTAAGTATATAATTACCTCCGAAGGAGTCCATTTAATAATAAAAGTGTGAAAACCGTTTAAGAGTTTATCTCTGTGAATATAGGTCTTATTTAAAACGCCTGAATAGCTAAAATCACCTACAGAGGAAAATTTTCAGAAAATTTTAAAACCATATTTATTGGTCCATGAATTTTGATGGTAAGGTCCTCAAGCAAAATCAACTATGCCGGTAGCAATCATGACCCTGTCATCAGCGGTGGCATCCGAAAATATTTCAATATCTATTTCCTGTGGTTGTAATTGTGGCTCTTGTGTGTAATATCCATTATTTTCACAATGCCGGGTTAATTTATATACATCCTCAT
The DNA here is from genome assembly GCA_001769655.1 of Bacteroidetes bacterium RIFCSPLOWO2_12_FULL_37_12. Lineage (GTDB taxonomy): Bacteria > Bacteroidota > Bacteroidia > 2-12-FULL-37-12 > 2-12-FULL-37-12 > 2-12-FULL-37-12. The sequence continues at coordinate 75,958 of MEPC01000033.1, forward strand.
TGCCATATTTAACAGAAACAAGTGGATCTGGATATTCATACAACCAAAAAGCAGGAAAAATTCCAGTAGGGAAATTATTGGAATTAAGAATTTCCGGTACGTAAATTCTTGCTGTTATGGTTCCGTATTTTATTGGTCTTTTACAGTAAGGGGCAGAAAAATTTCTATGGATTTCGCCTTCTTCTATTTGTCCGTTACATCCAACTTTTAAATTGTTTGGAGAACCTCCATAAGAAAAATTAGAAGTAATAAATTTGGAATCATTATGAAAATATAAAGGATAACGGTTATTGTCGGGGATCGTATCATAAGAAGTATAATCATTTTTGGTGTATGTGTCATTCTGAATGCTAATGGCATAAACTATATTGCCGTTTTCATCCAATATTTGTTTTTTAGAACTGAATATACCACCTCCATTATCAGACCCGGGCCACCAGGTTTGCCAATAAATATTGCTGAAAGGAAATGGAGGACCCAAAATACTCTCAGTTGTAATATCCACATCAAACTCATCATTTAGCACAGTAACATGTAAAGCGTGCCTTACAATGTTTACAGAACCTTGTTTTATAAAAAGCTCGTTATAGTCATGAGGACTATCATAGAAAGCATCGTTTCCGCACCAGGGGTAATAAGGAGGAGCGTATATTGTGAGCGGGTGGTATCTTTTCAAATCAAAAGCTAATTCCTGCTCCGAATTGGCAACTAAAAGCATAACATCATAATACCCCGATTGAGGCAATTCCAGATTATACCTTGGGTCTTCGTCAGATGTATTTGGGTCAAATAAATTCTTTGGGTCATGAATTAATTTCCAATCAATGGAAACGGTAATGTACCGATTATAAATACGCTCATCAATAGTAATAGGAACAATTGCGGATGCGCCGTAATAGTTATTGGTAGTGAATTCATTTATCTTATTAGTGTAAATTGCATTCCCTTCCGCTAGAGATGACATTCCTCCATATTCTTCGGGAGAACGAAAATAATAAAGGCGGGCATACACCTTAGCATAGGTAATGGCGCTTGGAATCCTGATTTCAAATGAAGCCCGGAAGTTCCGTGTTTTACCTGGAGGAATATCCCGTACATCAAAGTCAGGGATACCATGTACGTTATAGAAAACAGAGCTGGTAAAGGAATTATAATCATCATATAACTGCCCCTGGTTTATTTCTCTATAATAAGTTTTAAGATCTATGAGTTGGGTACGTGAAGGCACATAGTTTTCGCCGGCAAAGGGTTGAAAATTTCTGACAATTACATGAATCTGAGATTCAGGAAGAGGTCCGGTTTCGCCTCCTTTATTGGGAGTTTCAAATTTATTAATCTGAATTGGTTGGAAAGGATTGGGTTCACTCCCTGTAAAATCATTAAAAACATTTGGGTCTGTTTCTAAGGAAGCGTCGCCTTTTCGCAAGTTATTTTGATATTTTGTTGGCGTATCAATTACATCTTCGGACTTTTTACAGGAAGAAAACATGATGGAATTAAGGGAGAGGACTAGGACATAGAGATAGAAATGATGTTTAAAGATGGATGATGGATGTTTCATAACGGTAATTGATAAAATCAAGCGAGGAAGCACAAACGTACGATAAATAATTTAAAAAAGCAAGTTTTTTGAAAATTAATTGACGCCTGTTTGTAAAAATACCTCTATACCCCTATACCTCTATACCCCTATACCTCTATACCCCTATACCTCTATACCCCTATACCTCTATACCCCTATACCTCTATACCCCTATACCTCTATACCCCTATACCCCTATACCTCTATACCCTTCACCCCATTGTACACTATATTATTAATTCACAAAATATTGTGGATTTATTGCATGAGAATGTCGTTGTCAATGGTGGAATTTTGTAGGGTTAAAGTGTGGGGTGGGAAAGGTACAGGGTGGACGAAAGGAAGAAGGATAAAGTAAAAAGGAAAAACCTTCAAGGTTTTGAATGGAATTGAGGCGTCAGCTAACCTTGAAAGTTTGGATAAAGAAAAAAGAAAATAGAAGAAAAAAAAGGGCATGTATAAAAAATTTTCAATATTATTTTTTAGTGTGCATTTAGCAACAAGTGTGACGTATGCCCAAAAACCGTTGGATATAAACAGCGAACCTGAAAAATTTTCTACCTGTTTTGAGTTATATGACAAAGGAAAATATGGGAGTGCACAAAACAGGTTCGGAGATGTTTTTAAAGATAATGCCCCGTACTTTGAACAGATGACTGCAGAATATTTTTATGCATCAAGCGGCATCAAGTTATTTAACGAGGATGCCATTCTGTTAGCAGATGATTTCAGAGAGAAATACCCGAATCATCCTTCCGGACAGGAATTATTGTTTTCTGCCGGAGACCTTTATTACAGTCAAAAGGATTATGAATCGGCGTTGAAATATTTTTCTAATGTAAATTTCTATTCTCTTCCTAAAAAACAGAGAGTGGAAGCGCAATTCAAATACGGTTATTCTCTTTTTAATTTAAAGAAAATGGATGAGGCGGAAAAACAATTCAATGATGTGAAAAAAGGGAGACATGAATATTCGGCTCCCGCTTCGTATTATGCCGGTTATTTAAAATACCGGAATAAAAATTATACCGATGCCATTGAAGACCTGAATGATGCGGCTAACCATGCCTCCTACACCTCTGTTGTCCCTGCCTTAATAGCAAGTTGCCATTATCAGAACAAAAGTTACGAGCTCCTTGAAACGTATGCCACTTCGGCGCTTGAAAGAGAATCAAAAGTGAAAGATGCTAACAAAATCCGGCTCCTGCTTGCTGAAAGTTATTACATGCAAAAGAAATTTAACAATGCAGTGCCACTTTACCAGCAATTTATAGAAGAATCAAAATCGCGGGATGCGGATCTTTATTATAAACTCGGCTATTGCCTTCTTACCGAAAAAAAATATCAACAGGCGGCGGATGCGTTTAAACAAATAAACACATCGGATGATTCGCTGAAACAATATACTGCCTATCATCTGGGCTTGTGTTACATAGAACTCGACAATAAACCCTTTGCTATAACGGCATTTACGGAAGCAAAAAAAGGAACCCTTAACCGAGAACTGGCAGAGACGGCAAATTTTTTACTCGCTAAATTATGCATTGAGAACCGGCAGTATAATCTGGCAATAACCGAATTACAAAATTTCACACGTACGTATCCTGAAAGTAAAAATCTGAGTGAAGCAAATGCCTTGTTGAGTGAAATTTTTCTAGACACCCGTGATTATGAGCGTGCCATTTATGTCATTGAAAACATGAAAGACAGAAATCTCCGCGTAAATTCTGCCTATCAGCAGGTTGCCTATTTCAGGGGAGTGGAATTATATAACGAGGGTCATTATACAAATGCGATTGATGCCTTTAAAAAATCGTTAACCTACCGATTAAACAAAGAGTTGGTGTTTCAAACCCTTTTTTATCTGGCAGATAGTTATAATCTTTCCAAAAATTATTCTTCCGCTACAGAAACCTATTCTTCGGTGCTTCAAAACAAGGAATTTGCGAATCATGTATTGTATAAACGGAGTTATTATGGAATGGCTTACCTTTATTACAATCAGAAAAAATATCAGGAAGCAAGCGGATGGTTTGAAAAATTTCTGCTTGCTTCTTCTGACTATAAAGAGGAAAATTTTGTACCATTTTTTAAAGATGCCGAAATCCGGTTAGCCGATTGTTACTACGTAAAAAAGGACTACGGACGTGCCTTGCTGTTGTATGAAAATCATGCGAAAGAGACAGATCCTTATTTTGATTATGCATTATTTCAGAAAGGAATCATTTATAGTATAAACGACAAACCGGAAGAAGCCGCTATTTGTTTTGATAAAATAAAAAATACATTTCCCAAATCACGATATGTGGATGATGCGCAATTTTATTCAGCGCAAACGCTGTATGAAAAAGGTTTTTATGAAAGAGCCATCACAGCGTATTCTCAATTGATTGAAACCAAGCCCTTAAGTTCTTATTACCCTTTCTCACTGATAAATCGCGGAAATTGTTATAATAATCTGGAGAATTATTCCTTGGCAATAAAAGATTATCACAGGGTATTGGATGATTTTATAAATCATCTTGCCGCCGAAGATGCCATTTTAAACCTTCAGCAAATTCATAATAAAGAATACAAGAGCGCAGAATTTCCAGCTTACTATTCAACGTTTGAAAAAGCGAATCCAAAAAGTACCGCGCTGGAGGATATTGCCTTTCGGGCATCAAAAAATCTGTACGATGGAGAAAAATATCCGGAGGCAATTCACACATTTGACCAGTATATAGCAAAATATCCGGAGGGAAGATTTAAAACAGATGCTTTGTTTTTCAAAGGAGAAAGTTATTACCGGCTGAAAGATGCAGATAAAGCGTTACCACTTTATCAGCAAGTGATTACCAGTGGCACTCAATGGTACACATTAAAATCCTCTAAACGTGCGGCGTTCCTGCTTTTTGATAAAAAGGATTATGCCGGTGCTATTCCTTATTATAAACGGACGGAGTCGTTGGCGGAAACCCGTTACGATTTATTAAATGCCAAAGGTGGACTTATGCGTTCCTATTTTCTACTTGGTCAAAATGACAGCGCCATGAACTATTCAAAAGATATTGAAAATTATCCGCTTGCCACTAAGGATGCCATTCATGAGGCAAAACTGATGCAGGCAAAAATTCAATATGGACAAAACCAATTTGAAAAAACCATTGACCAGTTAAAAAATTTAATTTCAGGGGACTTTGGGGAAGGGGGAGCGGAAGCCGCCTATTTATCAGCGGAGGTATTATATAAGCAGGGAAAACATAAAGAATCCATTGATGCATTATTTAAAATGAACGAAACATTTCCTTCGTACGATGATTGGATAGGGAAAGCATTTTTATTGATTGCAGATAATTATATAGCCACCAAAGAATTTTTTCAGGCAAAAGCGACCCTGCAATCCATTTTAGATAATGCGGAAGACGTAAAATTAAAAAAACAGGCAGACGAAAAATTGAAGGAGGTTATGGAAATGGAGAAAAGAATGGATGGGAAGGAAGAAACAGTGGATAGTTTGGGAAATTTTCATTAGTCATTAGTAATTAGTTATTATACTGCAATCGGTATAAATTTTCGTGTAACTCTGTTCATTGTTCCATTGCTACATTGTTTCATTGTTGTGCTGAAATCATGGAGTCAATTAACAATGAAACAATGAAACAATAGAACAATATGTCAATATAGACATTTGCTGAAATTTGTTCCGTTTACAGTATAGTTATTAGTCATTAGTCATTAGTCATTGGTCATTAGTTATTAAACATGTTTATAATTTTCACAATTGTTTTTTTATTTGCAGGTGTCACTGGCTTCACACAAACCACTGTGTCACCCTCCGGAGAGATAGCCGACAGGGAAGTGGTAGTGGTAAAAGACCGCATAAACACCTTAGGATATGCGGAGCCCATTCTCGAAAAAGCGGAAACACAACCCGTGAATGAGCAGACACGCGAATTTTCTTATTCCATAAATCCTGTAACCCTTGATTTGCCTGCTGTAAAACCAACGGTAAGTGTGCAAAAATTAGAAACTCCTAAAATTCCCAAATTATACCCCAATTATCTGAGGGCGGGGGGGGGCAATCATTTTTCGTCCTTATTGGAGGGCTATTTTCATAATGGTCGCAGTAAGACCCATTCGTTTGGAGCGCAGGTAAAACATCTTGCTTCTAAACCCAAAACTGATACTAATGCTTTTTATCCCAGACCATTCAGTGACAATTCCATTAGGTTATTTGGAAAAAAATTCATGGATGAGATTACTTTTGGAGCAGAAGCCGGTTATGAAAGGAACTACGTAAATATGGTTATGCCCAAAATGATAGAAATTTTCTATCGTAAAGTTGATGTTTTTAAAAAGCCAATTCATCATACTTTTGATTCGAAAGTATTTTTTTATACTACAAATATAGAAATACCATTTCGTTCTAAAGCGGAAATTAATTTCTATCGTTATTTAAATGAATTTAACGCAGAGGAAAATGATTTAACTTTTAAAGCATTTTTAAAATATAAAATAAACTCCTCTTCTTCCATTTTTGGTAATTTTTATGCAAGCACTACCGATCAAAAAAATGAAGAAAAACTTTACCGTAGCTTATCCTATTTTGCTTTTGAGCCATTTTTCTGGTACAAAAAGGAAAAAGCCGAAGCAAAGTTGGGCTTAAAAATTCATCATGAATCCATTAAACCGGTTAATTCAGATAACACCGGGATTTACCCGGATGTCTCTCTGAAATATGCAATTGTTGAAGAGCGACTTTCTCTTTTTACCATGGCTGACGGCGGAAAAGAAAAAACAACTCTTAAGGGTCTTGTATTAAAAAATCCGCTGATGTATTATAATTTTCTTGCAAACGACTCTACTTCAGGAAACCCAGATCTCACTTATAAGGTTTCAGGTGGAGTAGAAGGAAACCTGACGACTACTTTGGATATTCGTTTTGGGTACGAGTTTGGAAAGTATGAAAAGAATTATTTTTTCTACCCCACAAATTTTGCATTACAGTATTATATTATTGAGGTAAAAAACATTTCCGTAAAACGGTTTTTTGGAGAAGCTGTTTACAGATACAATGATGCGCTACGTATTCTATTAAATGCAAAAACCAATGTTTACGACATGAACAAACAGGAAGAGAAACCCTGGCGTGTTCCAGAACTTGAAGCAGCATTTGCTATTTTTTATGTGATAAAAACAAAGATAGAAATTCATTCAGAGATTTCATTATTGAACAATTATTTTCTTTCTGAAAAAGATAGAAATGGAAATTTTGAGAAAAAAAGTTTAATGGATTTTAATCTTGGAGTGGACTATAGATTTTCACAGAGGTTTTCTCTGTTTGCGACAGCGTACAATCTGATGAACGAAAAATATTCCAGATTTTATAATTATCCGGTGAACGGATTTACTATTATTGGAGGATTGAGTTTTTCATTTTAGAGATTTAGAACTTTGGAATTAGGATTTACTTTAATTATTTCAGATAAATGACACAAATTTCAAAAATAGAAACACAAATTCTCAGATTGCTTCAGCGGAATCCGTATGTAATTTTGCCAGGGGTGGGGGCTTTTTATTTTTTAAAGATCCAGACGACGAAATCCGTTTTGTTACATTTCAATGAACAACTGCAAACCAATGACGGGTTGTTGGTCCAGACCATCATGGATACCTGCGGATTGAACGAGGAAGAAGCAAGTCAGGAAGTTCTTAACTATGTTGACCAACTCTATAAAATTCTGAATGACACCGGTTATTTCACCTTTTCGATTTTAGGAAATATTGAATCAGAAAGAAACGGAACATTGATATTTAAACAGTCCACGGAGTTAAGCAATTATATTCATGGTTTTACCGGTAAAATAATAAATGCAATCAGTGAGTTAACATCCGTCTCCCAAAAACCGGCGGAAATTAGAAATATCAATAAAAAACAGGAGACAACAAAAGCAAATCAGGTTAACCCCCGTGATAAATTTAAAAAAATATTAAAAAAAATAAAACTGACAGCATACGTCAACCCGCGGGCATATACATACGCAAAGGTGGCGGTATTGCTTTTGTTTTTACTTTCTTCTCTCTATTATTTTGTCTATATTAAAAAATACAACCCTGAAACCACTTCTTCGTTGAAAACAGATGTTCCTGAAAAAATCTGGGATAAGATTAATTTAACAGCCGCAGAAAAGCCATCTGCCGGAAACGGTAACAAAATTCTTACACGAAATACTGCAACAATCAGTGACACAAAATATTTTCTAGTGGCTGGTTCATTTTCAGAAAGGGTGAATGCAGAACAACTTTCCGATGAATTAGGAAAAAAAGGATTTGAAACGAGCATTTTAGCACCCTTCCACGATGGAATCTTATACCGCGTTGTGCTGGAACCATTTACTTCCCGTGAAGAAGCAGTGAAAAAGAGGGAAGATATTAAAGAGGATATTAAAAATATCTGGATAATGAATATGGATTTAAAAATTTACTAACCAATAAAACACCATGACTCATTTATTACTATTACAAGCCGGTGACACTACAGGGGTAATGTCACAAGCAAGTTCAGGACAGGAAGTCACAATCCTCAAACTTATCATGAACGGGGGACTCCTGATGATTCCGATTGGAATCCTTTCCATCATTGCTATTTATATTTTTATAGAACGATTATTAGTTCTAAAGAAGGCAGGTAACAATCCTGTAAAATTTTTCTCACAGGTAAAAGAACTTATCACCGCTGGGAATATTGAAGGGGCAAAACTATTGTGCCGACAAACCGATTCACCCATTTCAAGGATGATGGAAAAAGGCATTAGCCGGTTGGGAAGTTCACTTAAAATGATAGACGTATCCATAGAGAATGTTGGGAAATTAGAAATTTTCAAACTTGAAAACGGTCTTGCTACACTGGCGGCTGTTTCCGGCGCCGCACCCATGCTTGGCTTCCTCGGTACCGTAACAGGAATGATACGGGCGTTTATTGCGATTGCACACGAGCAGGGAAATGTTAGTCCTGCCTTGCTTGCCAGCGGAATTTATGAAGCTATGGTAACTACTGCCGCGGGGCTATTTGTTGGGATTCCCGCCTACATCGGCTATAATTATCTTGTGACAAAAGTTTCAACCATCGTACATCACATGGAGCGAACCTCCGTAGAATTTATTGATTTGTTGCAAGAGCCGAAATGAGGGGAGGAAAATAAAATAATGTAAAAAAACATATAACAAAAAACACTAAACTTAAAACACATAACACTAAACATATAACACATAACACAAAACACATAACACAAAACACATAACACAAAACACATAACACAAATTTACACAACAAAACTAATATCCAATATCAAATATCCAACTAACAACTAAAAACTCCCCCCCATGGAACTAAAATCACATTTTAAAATTGACCCGGCTTTCAGTTTGGCTTCAATGACAGATATGATATTTCTGTTGTTGATTTTTTTTCTGTTAACCTCAACGGTAGTGACCCCTTCCGGTTTAACCATCACTCTTCCCACAAGCAAAACCAATCAGACCGCTAATCAGAAGGTGACGGTATCAATTACCGATGACTTAGGATATTATCTGAATGGGAAAAAAATAACTGCTTCCGAGTTGCCTGAGCTATTGAGAAATGAATTACCAATGGAAGGAGGGACCTTGCTTTTACAATCCGATAAAACAGTACCCATTCAATATATTGTAGAAGTGGCGGATATGGCAAAGCAGTTTAATGCGAAAATAAAAATTGTATTGGCAACAAAACCGGGGGGAGATAGGAATTAAAGTTTGTCCATAATTTTGGTGTTGCATAATAAGAATAAAAAAAGGTTGCCACTGATTACACTGATTAAAAATTATTTATTAAAAAAATCCGTGTAATCTGTGGCTAACTTTTACTTTACAGACAGACACGAATCAATATTAAGAAAATGAAATCACAAGAAGCATTTGAAAAGAAAAGCAAACGTATCGCGTGGATAGTAAGCATCTCTTTCCATACGCTTATTCTATTATTATTTTTTCTTATAGTTATCTGGAAGCCACCTTTTCCACCATTGCCGGAATTTGGGATGGAAATAAATTTTGGTACTTCCGATGAAGGGTCGGGGCAAATTCAACCTGAAACGAAAGTAGCGGAGACAGTAAATACGCAAGACGCACTTCCTGAGCCACCCGCAGAGACCAACAATGATCCGGTAAAAGAAACAGTGACACCAAACACAGAAAGTAAAGAACCCACGTTGGAAGAGGAGGCGGTTAAAGAAAAAACTACCGAATCGGCAACCACTCCTGAGCCAGAACCGGTTTCGGCTGTTCCTAAAGCGCCCTCATTTCCAAAGCCAAGCGCAAAATCTGTAAAATCAGAAAAGAAATCTACTGATTCCGGAGCGGAAGGGGAAAAAGGGAAAAGCAAAGAGGTTCCCGGAGCAAATCAAGGAGACAAAACCGGAAAAGTGGGTGACCAGGGTGATCCGAAGGGGAGTATTGATGCTAAATCGTTATATGGAAAAGCCGGAAAAGGAGGGAATTTTCTGGAAATGACCGGATGGCAATGGGCAGATGAGCCAAAATTTGATGACCGTTCTCCCTATAGCGGAAAAATTGTATTTCAGATTAAGATTGACGGAAGCGGAGAAATTGTTTCTGTGAAAGCCGTGGAAGCAAGCGTTCCAAACAGTGTCATTGAAACCTATAAAAAAGAAATTGAGAAAGGTTCTTTTGTACCTACCCGTGAAAATAAAGATCCCGCTCCCTCTTCGGTGGGGAAATATACGGTGATAATTAAGGCGAGGTGAGGAAGTTTAAATAAAATTTATTAAACTTGCACCCGCATAACCACTATTTTTATGGGACTAACTATCCATTATCGAGGAAACTTCCGTACAGGCGCTTCCCTTTCAAAGATGATTGAAGAAGTGGAGGACATTGTCAGTATCAACCGGTGGGAATACCACATATTCGACCGGGAATTCCCAAAGAATTCCCTGAATAAAAAGACATTTAATGATGACGTTTACGGTATTTGTTTCACTCCCCCCGATTGTGAAACCGTCACGTTGACCTTTTTATCCAACGGTCGCCTGTGCAACCCGTTTTATTTTCTGAAATGTTATAAAGAAGACCTTCAGGATAAAAATTTTACCGCGAAAATGAGAAAGACCCTGTTGTTTTCATCTTTCACCAAAACACAATATGCAGGTCCTTCGACTCATAAAAAAATAATTACCCTGTTCCGGTATCTCAATCAAAATTATTTTACCCGTTTTAAAATGTATGACGAAAGCAAATATTGGGAAACCAATGACGAGAAAGTCATGTACGAGAATTTTAATGTCTATAACTCCTTAGTGAATTCAGTGGCTTCCGCTTTTAAGAATTTTCCAATGAAAGATGATGAACCCATTGTAGAATATTTCAAACGTGCTTTTCGCCAACAAAATTTTTTAACAGGCAAAATAAAACCGGATGAAATAAAGGAAATAAAAGTTGTACGTAGGTAGAATATGAATATTAAATTATTTCAATTATATTTGCACCCCTAAATAATAAGAACATGAAAAGAACTCTTTTTTCCGTTTTTTTGGTATTGATTACTCTTGGATTAATCAACGCGCAAAATCCTTCTTCCTCAGCCGATTCCTCTAAACCGGCATCAAGCGTCGCTCCGGCTCCCACCGCACCTACAGCGCCAACAGAGCCCACAAGCGCTCCGGCTGAAGAGCAAAGCATGCATCAGATTCTCAAAACAAAATTTATTGAAGGAGATGTTCTTTGGATGACTCCGGTACTTTTATGTTTAATTTTAGGATTGGCAATTGCCATTGAAAGAATTATTACACTGAACCTGGCAACAACCAATACAGATAAATTATTAAAAGACGTGGAGGATGCGCTCAATGCCAACGGAATTGAAGGTGCCAAACAAGTTTGTGCAAATACCAGAGGTCCCGTTGCAAGCATTTTTACACAAGGACTCATGCGCTCTCATGAAGGGGTCGCAGAAGTAGAAAAGTCAATCGTTGCTTACGGTTCCGTTCAGATGGGCTCACTCGAAAAGGGGTTGGTCTGGGTTTCCTTGTTTATTTCATTAGCTCCTATGCTTGGGTTCCTTGGAACGGTCATCGGGATGATTTATGCCTTTGATGCTATTGAAGCCGCCGGAGATATTTCCCCTTCCTTAGTTGCCGGAGGTATTAAAGTAGCTCTTTTAACAACCGTTGCCGGTCTTATTGTAGCTATGATTCTACAGGTTTTTTACAATTATTGTATTTCAAAAATTGACTCATTGGTTAATCAAATGGAAGATTCCACTATTTCTTTAATTGACCTTTTGAACGCTAAGAAAAAATAATAAATTAAAAATTTTTATACCCTTATACCCTTATACCCTTATACCCTTATACCCTTATACCCACAGTATAACTTAACTTAAAGAAACAACTTGTATCATGGAAACCGTTAGTCACACCACCGAAATCTGGGTCAATATTGGCCTTTACATTAGTTACCTTATGCTTTTTTGCTCCATTCTTTTAATCATCGGATGGCCCGTGTTACATGCTATCAGAAACCCAAAAGAATTAAAAAAAACCGGAATGGCTCTAGCAAGTTTGCTTGTATTATTTCTAATCTCGTATGTTTTTTCTGATTCAGTGGTGACTCCTGCATGTGAAAAATTTGGGCTCGATTCAGGTGATTCAAAAATGGTGGGTGGTGGCTTGATAATGATGTATTTACTTTTCGTAATATCAATGGGTGGTATCGTTTACACTGAAATTAACACTGCTATTAAACGCAGGTAATCATGGCAAAATCCAAATTACGTCAATCCCCTACCATCAATGCCGGCTCCATGGCAGACATTGCTTTTTTGTTGCTTATATTTTTCCTGATGACTACGACTATCCAAAGTGACAAGGGATTAGCCATCTTACTTCCTCCTTTGGAGGAAAAACCTAAAACAGAGGAGATTAAAATTCTGGATAGAAATTTATGCAAGGTTCTTGTAAACTCCAATGACCAGCTTTTAGTGAATGGTCAACCAATGAATGTAAAAGAAATCACTGAATATCTTAAAAAATTTATTTCCAATAATAAAAAAGACCCGTCTTTGTCAGATTCTCCGGAAGATGCCATCGTTTCAGTAAAAAATGACAGAGGAACCAGTTATAAAATGTATATAAAGGTAATGGATCATATCCGTGCCGCTTACAATCAATTAAGGGCTGAACAGCTCGGTTTGACGTTAGATAAATACTTAGAGTTAAGCCGACAAAATCCAAAAGAGAAGGAAATGTTAGACAGAGTTTCTAAAATTTTTCCGCTCAATATTTCGGAAGCGGAACCTTCAACTTTAGGAGGAGCGAAGTGAGAAAAAAGATTAAAGATTAACCTTCAAGGTTTTGCGTGGATTTGAGGCGTCAGCTAACCTTGAAGGTTTGAATGATCTTAAAAAGAATAAAGAAAAATGGCAAAGTTTTCAAAAAAAGCGAATGTATCTACCGAAATATCCACAGCATCACTGCCGGATATTGTATTTATGCTTTTGTTTTTCTTTATGGTAACTACCTCCATCCGGGAAACTACACTGTTGGTTAATAATAAAATTCCTCAGGCACGACAACTTCAAAAACTTGAGAAAAAATCATTGGTAAGTTTTATATTTGTTGGTTCTCCTACCAAAGCGATTCTTGGTACCGAACCCAGAATACAGTTGAATGATGTAATTGTTGAAACGTCTGCCATCCCTAACTTTATAGAAGAAGAAAGAAGACGATTAGACCCTTCCGAAAGAGATAAATTAACCATCTCTCTGAAAGTAGATGAAAATTCGAAAATGGGTATCATCACCGACATAAAACAAGAATTAAGAAAAGCCAATGCGTTAAAGTTGAATTACTCTGCTATAAAACCCGGAAAGGATTATTGAGGTGTTTCTATGACAAAGTATCTGCTTTTTTTTTGCTTTATCTTTTTATTTTTTACGAATACATCTGCCCAGATAATCACGGAAGAGAAATGGTATGAAGGAAAAATCTTTTTTAAAGACAGCTCCATCGTTTTAACCCTTTTAAATTATGATTTTAACAGTCAGATTTTGCGGATTAAGTCAAACGGGCAACTTAGGACTTTCAACCCTTTCCAGATTTTGGGATTTGAATTTCTTGACAGTGAATTAGACACGTTAAGGACTTTTTCTGTCTTTTCCTATCCTAAAACACCAAACTACCCTGTAGATATGATTTTTGAAGTGCTCGAAAAGGGAAAATTTTCTTTATTGTCTCAGGATGTTCTCGTTGCCGACTACAATGACCCAAGCCCGATGTTTAATAACTCTCCCGGTATGGGTGGCAATATGATCGAGGACAGACAAATTACATACAGGTATTTGCGAACCCATTTTGTTTATGAAGAGAAAAAGAAAAAGTTCACTCGTCTTTCAAAGCCCAAAAAATACTTTTCAAATCTATCAAGCCAGTTTCCAACCTTAAAAAAATTTATGAAAGAAAACAAATTGAAACCGGCAAGAGAAAGGGATATGAAAAGAATACTTAAATGGATGAATGGATGAAAAAAATTCAACTTTCTCCAAAATTATTGCTTAAAAACTTGGAATTAAAATAAAGTTAATTTATATTTGCAAACAGTTTTGAATAAAAATACGAATTTCAGCGTTTTAAATCTTAAATCTTAATTCTTAATTTATTCTTTATGATATCTTCAATCCATAGTTTTGCAAAATTCTGGTTACTAATCATATCTATTGTTTTCTTACGGTTCACCCTTCTTTTTTCTCAGGAAACCATTACCACCACCGGAGGTAATTTGAAAGGTACCAATGGTTCAGTTAGTTATACAGTAGGACAGGTAGTTAACCAGACCTATTCCGGAGGGAACGGATATATAATACAGGGAGTGCAACAACCCTACGAAATTTCGATAGTTACTTCCCAGGAAGAAGCCAAAGACATCCAATTAAAATTCGCTTTGTATCCTAATCTTACTCAAGATGTTATAAATCTAATTGTGGATAATGTTAACACCACTGATTTAAGATATCAACTATCAGAAATCAGCGGCAGACAATTAACAAATACACCGGTTTTAAACAGGGAGACACAGATTAATTTATCTTCCTACCCAGCTGAGACGTTTATACTAACTATTTTTCGTGACAAAAAAATCATTAAAACATTCAAAATCATTAAAATTAAGTAATTATGAAAAAGTTATTTATTGCACTTACAGCTACTTTAATTATGAAGGGTTTGATGGCTCAGGTTCCTCAAAAAATGAGTTACCAGGCAGTCATCCGGGACACGGATGGAAATTTAATTACCAATCAAGCAATAGGTGTTAAAATAAGTATTCTGGATAGTTCCACTACGGCAGTTTATGTAGAAACGCATAATGATTCTACAAATGCAAATGGGTTGATAAGTTTAGTAATTGGCAATGGCACTCCGGTTACAGGAGTTTTTTCAGATATCAATTGGTCAAAGAGTCCGATTTTTATTAAAACGGAAACAGACCCAACGGGCGGAACCATTTATTCGATTTCAGGAACCAGCGAATTATTAAGTGTTCCTTATGCACTTTATTCATCCAATGGAGGAATTCCGGGACCTGAAGGTCCGCAGGGACCGAAAGGAGATAGTGGCGCAGTAGGACCACAAGGTATTCAAGGGGATCCAGGACCCGATGGTCCGCAAGGTCCAAAAGGAGATACAGGCATCGTAGGTCCTCAGGGACTACAAGGTATTCAGGGGATTCCCGGACCCAAAGGGGATACGGGAGCCGTTGGTCCACAGGGTCCTCAAGGTACATTCGCTACCGGAAATGTGGTGGGCGATATGCAATATTGGGATGGTACTCAATGGGTGATGATTCCAGGAGGTGAAAGTGGTCATGGTCTCTCTCTAACAAATTGTCATGGGATTCCTCAATGGGGTCCATGCCCTTTGGAAGTAACGGATGTTGACGGAAATGTTTATTCAACAGTCGCTATTGATTCACAAATCTGGATGAGTGAAAATCTTAATGTTACAAAATTCAGGAACGGAGATCCGATTCCTACTATGTCAGACACAGCAGTAAATGACACTACTTCAATATATCAATGGTCGTATGATGAAAATGACAGCTTAGCCGGAGTTTATGGCCGATTATATACCTGGTATGCCGTTTCTGACAGCAGAAATGTTTGTCCTATTGGCTGGCATTTACCTTCAGATGTCGAATGGACAACATTAATTACCTATCTTGGTGGAGACGTTGCGGCTGGTGGAAAATTAAAAGAAACGGGTTTATCTCACTGGAAGAATCCAAACACCAGCGCTGATAACAGCAGTGGTTTTACTGCATTACCCGGAGGTATAAGAAATGCGTTTGCTGTATTTAATAGTATAAATAACAATGGCAGTTGGTGGTCATCTACCGCACTTGATGCTACACGGGCATGGTATCGTTACCTTGCTTATAATTCTTCATCTGCAAACCGGACGGCAAACCAGAAAGTTTTAGGACTTAGTGTCCGCTGTGTAAAAGATTAAGCAAACTATTATAACTACTTATCCCTTTAGGCAAGTTCAATATGTAGGAAGTTAAAAAAATGTTCAATGCCAAACGAACAATTAACAAGGTACAAGGGGTTCGCCATTTTCTTTTTTTACTTGCTCATTGTAAATTGAAAATTTGACATTGTTAGTTAATTAAGTAAAGCAAAATTTTATACTTGCCTAAAAGGGATAAGCAAATTATTATATTTGCTTTTTTTTCCGATGTCCAAAAATTCTGTAATGCCCCTTATTCTCATTTCCAACGACGACGGAATTAATGCACCCGGGCTGAAATGCTTGGTGGAAACCATCAAAAGTTTAGGTGACTTGATTGTTGTGGCGCCTGACCAACCACAATCAGGAATGGGTCATGCTATTACTATTTCAAAACCGTTGAGAGTGGAATTAGTTAAAAAAAAGAATGGATGTAAGTGGCACACCTGTTCAGGTACACCTGCCGATTGTATAAAACTTGGAACAAAAATCATATTGAAAAAATTGCCGGATCTGGTCGTGAGTGGCATTAACCACGGTTCCAACTCATCCACCAATGCATTGTATTCCGGAACCTTGTCAGCCGCTATGGAAGGGGCAATTGAAGGAATTCCAGCCATTGGATTTTCTTATTGTGATCATAGCTGGTCAGCTGACATGGAAGTATGCAGAGATATTGTTAAAACAATTACCAAAAAAGTATTAAACAAAGGATTACCTGCCGGTACTCTATTAAATGTAAATATTCCAAATGTGAACGAAAAACCATTGAAAGGAATAAAAATATGCAGGCAGGCAAATGCACGTTGGGTGGAAGAGTTTGAAGAGCGGGTGGATCCTTCCGGGAAAAATTATTATTGGTTAAAAGGAAATTTCAAAAATTTTGATAAAGGGCAGGATACCGATGAATGGGCATTGAGCCACAACTATGTTTCGGTAGTGCCACTTCAATACGATTTAACAGCGCATCATGTTATTTCGGTGATTAATGGATGGGAATTATGAACGGGAACTCCCATACTCCCATACTCCCATACTCCCATACTCCCATACTCCGATACTCCCATACTCCGATACTCCCTCACTCCGATACACTTTCCCTCACATCCCCATATCCATCCCCTCACTACCTCCCTTCGTATCTTTCCGTTTAAAAATGGATGCATCGAACTTCCCAAACCGGTAGCTGAAATTGAGTTTAATGATATGAGGGTCACGTAAGGAATAAGTAGATTGCCTGAAAAATTCTGTTTCCGAAAATGTTTCGTTCTTATCCGTGCCAAAAATATCACGAACACTTAGCGTGACACTTGCGTTTTTATTTTTTAAAAATTCAAAACGCAAAGAACTTTCTACATTCCAACGCGGTTTGGTGTAGCCCTGTGCTGTGGTAATGTTCCCTTCCCACCAACCCTGTCTTCCCATACCCCCTGTTGGTCCTCCGGCTTGTTTACTTCCTCCTCCATCGCCTCCTTTTCCACCTTTGGGTAAAGCGGTTTGGCTTATGTATTCCGGTGTCACTTGCAATGTAAGATTTTTCAAAATGGTCGCTGTAAAATTTCCTTTAACATTCCAGGAAAGCTGATGACTGTTTAAATTTTTCTGAATATTTTCCGCCTGAATGACCGAGTAAAAAACATTTCCATTCAACGTAAATTCGAGCCACTTTATGATGGAATGTTTACTGGTAAATTCACCGCCGTACAGATAACTGGCATCTGCATTCCTATATGTCCGAAGAATTATGTTTTTATCTATGACAGAATCATATTCAGTGAGCTGATAGCTGGTAATCAAATCAGTAGATGATTTAAAATATCCGGTAAAAAGCACATTGTTTTTTGGATTAATGATTTTCTGCAAACTGAGCTCATAAGAATTAGTAAACTCAGGAACCAATCCGGGATTTCCTTTCCGGAGATTCAACGAATCGCTGTAATCAATAAATGGAATAAGCTGAAAAAACGTAGGACGATTTATTCTCCGTGAATAGGAAAACTGAAAACTGCTTTTTTCATTCAGTGAGTAGGTAGCACCGGCGCTGGGAAAAAGTGATACAGGAAAGTTATTAACGAATTTTTTTGCAGAGTCAACCAACTCTCCTGTATAAATCGAGTTTTCTCCTCGGATTCCAAGTTGATAACTGAAACGCGAAACCTGTTTTCCAACTATAAGATACCCCGCATATATACGGTCATTGAATTTATAATGAAAACTCTGGTTTTTTATGATTTCAAATAATTGATTGGAATTATTTTTCAAAAAATTTTCCGACGAGGTTTCAAATGTTCTGTCGGTGAATCTCACACCGGTTTCTAATTTCGATTTTTCATTTAAAGGACGGACATAATCTGATTGAGCGGTTAATAATCCGGTGGCACCCTCCGAACGCAATTGCTGTGCAGAAGGAAGTCCGGTTTCAACGTTTAGTGCATTGAAATATTTAGTATCGTAATCACCCCACGCGTTATAATTGATTTTATTATAATTGATTTCACCGGTTAGTTCTTCATCTTCTTTAGGGTATAAATGTTTGAATTGTATAGTACCCCCGCGGTTTCTGAATTTTCTACCGGTTTCTGAAATCCGGATGTAAGAGGAAGAATTATTGGCGGCAGACGGTAACGTATCGGTGCGGTTATTCAGAGAATCGGTTGGTTCGAACATTCCGTTAACATAATTCCCGGAAAAGGTAAGTGTGTTCCGGTTATTGAGAAACCAATCAATGCCTCCCCGTGTATGCTGAAATCGTCCATCGCTGATACTTTGTTGGGTTTGAGAAATTTTTGTAAGCGGACTTCCTGTAAAATTTTCACGGTTTGTTTCGCCTTCAGAAATACTGTGACGTTGATGAATATTTCCATTCAGAAACACATTCAATTTTCCTTCACGAACACTTAGATCACCACCACCGTTCATTTTTCCGTATTGGTCAATGCCGTAACGGAGTGACCCGTTATATCCCACCCGTCTGTTTTTTTTCAGCACAATATTCAGAATTCCACCTTGTCCTCCCGAGGCATCGTATTTAGCAGAAGGATTCGTGATGACTTCAATGGTTTGAATGGCTTCGGCTGGAATCTGATCAATGGACAAGGTAGTGGGAGCGCCGTCAACAAAAATTTCAGGAGATGCACTTCTTACCGTAACATTTCCCTCCATGTCAACATTTACAGAGGGAACTTTTTTAAGGACATCCTCTGCAGTGCCACCCGAAGAACTCAAATCCTTACTCACATTAAAAACTTTTTTATCCAGCTTAAAATCAAAAACGGGCGCAGATGACTGAATGGTAACCTCTTTTAGCTGAGTGACATTGGCGGTGAGTTTAATATTTCCTAAATCATTATAAATGCCACCTGCATTTTTTTTCATTTTTTCCTTATCTACATTAAATGAAACAGAAATTTCTTTTGGTTTATATCCTAATGCAGAAATTTTTAATTTATAATTGAGAGTGACATTAATTTTTTCTAAACGGAATTCACCGTTTTCCTGGGTTAATTGACCGGCAACTACCACATCCTGCCGCATTACTTTTTTGACAGTATCATATACATTTCCAGACAATTGCACCGCCGCATATTCTACCGATTTGTGTGTTATAGAATCAATAACTTTTCCATAGAGATGTCCTATCTTCATTTTTTCGGGCATTTCCTTATAATTTCCACCATTATTTTGTCCGTGCTGGGAATAGGAAGGTAAAGGAGTTATTAAAATCAGTATGAAACATAAAACTAATGACAGAGCACTAAGAATATGTAAATATTTCTGTGTTTCGTGTTCAGAATGTTTATTATTGTTTTCATGAGGTGCTTTTGATTTATGAAAATGTTTCATTTGAAAAGCAAATGTATGCAATATTTTACCTTTATTATCATATCAAACAATTGCTTTATAAGGGCAACGTTTTTAATTTTCAACGGTTAGTTCAAATATTTATTCAATACATGAGACAAATTACAAAAATTTATGTAAATTTGTGAGTGAATATTTCATAACTTTATATTATGCATTATAAACGTATTATTTCCGACCCTAAAATTATGCTCGGAAAGCCAGTCATCAAAGGTACGCGGATTACTGTTGAATTAATCCTTCGTAAATTATCGGAAGGGGCAAAGATAAGCGATATCCTGATTATGTATAACCATATTAAGGAGGAAGATGTATTAGCCGCACTTACTTATGCTTCAGATGTAGTCAGTAAGGAAGAAATGTTAAGTATAACAAAATGATAATTGCTGACGAACAAATTCCCTCCAAGATGATTATGGCTTTAAGGGAAAATGCTATTCATGTACTCTCAGTAAAGGAGGACTTTGCTGGGTTATCTGATGAAGATATCATTACCCTTTCAAATGAAAGGAAATTAATAATTCTTACGGAAGATAAAGATTTTGGTGAATGGATTTTTGCGCATGGAAGAAAAGGATGTGGTGTTCTTTTCCTAAGGTATCGTTTCTCAGAAACTAATAAGATTACTGAAACATTAATAAATCTCATTATTGATAAAAGGGAAAAACTATTTTATCATTTTACTACTTTAACCATTTATAAAATAAGAACCCGTGAAATTTAAAATATTTATTTTTATCTGAAAACTTGAATATGTCTTATCCACTCGTACCTACTAAGCTCACGGGAAGATCTGTGTGTTAGGTCTTAGCACTATCTCCCCCTCCTTTCAATCTCCCTCCGAATCATTATCAACTCCCTGCCGGTTTGACCCGAGATAGAACGGTTTTCTTCGGCTCTTCTGAATAAATATGGCAAGACGGATTCCACAGGTCCGTAGGGCATATACTTGGTAGAATTGTAACCATCCTTAGCCAGATTAAAGGTTATATGATCACTCATGCCCAATAATTGTGAAAAATAAATATGCTTGTCCTGACGATGAATCTGATGGTGTGTCATTCGTTGTGCCATTAGCATGCAACTCTCTTCATTGTGAGATGCCACACAGGCAGAAATGACATCTTTGTTTTTGCAAATAATTTCAAGGGCATCGTTAAAACTGCTATCTGTATCCTTTTTGCTCGAATGTAAAGGAGTAGAATAATTAAATTTTTTAGACCGCTCATTCTCTTCGTCTAAGTAAGCGCCTCGGACCATTTTAACGCCCGTAAAAAATGAACCCTTTCTGGCTTCTTCAATTAGTGTATTTAACAGTTGAATGCTGTCTTTCCGGTAAAATTGAATAGTCGTATAGACAATACACTTCGATTGATTATATTTTTTCATCATTTCGAGCGCTAAGTCATCTATAGGATTCTGAAACCAGGTTTTTTCGGCATCAATAAAGACAGGTACATTCATAATATATGCTTCACGGCAAATCCGGTCATAACGTTCCCTCGCTTTTATCCAGTCATTTTTTTCTGATTCCGACAATTCTGATTTTAATTGAATTTTGTTTAGAATTTCGTATGACACCAGCGCAGTGGGTTTAAAAACGGCAAAAGGAATGGATGCTTTATTTTTAGCAAAACGGATACTATTCTGAATTTCATCTGCCGCCTGGTCAAAACTTTTATTTGAATATTCACCTTCCACCGAGTAATTCAGAATGGAACCTACCAGATGTTTATAAAGTTTTTCCACTTTCTGGTGACATCCAATTAATGATTCACCTCCGCAAAAATGTCCAAACAAGGTTTTCCGTAAGATGTTATTTATGGGAAGACGTAAAGCAAGTCCTGTTTTAATCAGGAGGGGTCCTATTTTACTCAAAACAGGATTATTCATGAGAGAAAATAAAAATGCAATCTTTTTGAGTTCTTTGGTAGAATAATCTTTAAAAGCGATGGAAGTATCGTACAGATTCAATGGCTCGCTCATAATCCTGCAAAAATATATAAATTCCCTACATTTGCAACTGATATGGATGTTAATCTCGAAATACTTCCACTTTCTTCCTGGGTGCATGATGTTACAAGACCTGTATTAATTTCCGGACCTTGCAGTGCCGAAACCGAAGAGCAGGTTTTAACCATAGCCAGGGAACTTGTACAACAAAAAATTACTTTTTTCAGAAGCGGAATATGGAAGCCGAGAACGCGACCAAATGTTTTTGAAGGGGTTGGTTCCAAAGGGCTACCATGGTTAAACACAGTACAAAAATTAACAGGGCTGAAAGTTACCATTGAGGTTGCCACAGCGCGGCATGTGGAATCAGCGTTAAAACATTCCATAGATGTGTTGTGGATAGGAGCCCGAAGTACTGCCAATCCTTTTGTGGTTCAGGAAATTGCCGATGCATTGAAAGGAGTTGATATTCCGGTATTAGTGAAAAACCCAATTAATCCGGATTTAGGACTTTGGCTGGGAGCATTGGAGCGATTGAATAAAAATGGTATAAAAAAATTAGCCGCTATTCACAGAGGATTTTCTGTATATGAAACTACCCGTTACCGGAATATACCTACCTGGCAAATTCCAATTGATCTTAAATTAAAGCTCCCTCAACTTCCTGTTTTTTGTGACCCAAGTCATATTGCAGGAAAACGGGATTTGATTTTTCCGCTTTCTCAGAAAGCGATGGACTTGAATTTTGATGGTTTGATGATAGAGTGCCACCACTGCCCGGAAAAAGCATGGAGCGATGCCGAACAACAAATTACGCCGGATGATTTGCGCATTTTACTGCTCGAATTAAAAATCCGCGCCGACCATTCGGATGATTTAAAATTTGTGCACAATCTGGAAGATTTACGGGAGAGAATAAATAAAATAGACCGAGAAATATTGGATGCTTTTGGAAAACGAATGGAATTGGTCCGCCGGATTGGTGATTTCAAAAGAGAGCATAATGTCACCATTTTGCAAAGCCAACGCTGGGAGGAAATTATTCAAAATGGACTTGCGCGGTCTTTACGATTAAACCTTAGCAGTGACTTTATTACCGGATTATACAAGCAGGTTCATGATGAGTCAATCCGTAATCAGAATCTTGTGATGAATGCAGGAAAAGGGATGGAGATTGGGAATTAGCATAGGGATAGAAAATAGAAGATAGAAAATAGGGAAGAACCTTCAAGGTTTAGCATGGATTCGAGGCGTTAGCTAACCTTAAAGGTTTGGAATTGAAAAATAAAAAAAAATTTGAAAACCAACCAAAATATTTTCATCCTCACCGACCGGAATATTTCCCGATACTATAAAAAATATTTGTCCCGCATACTTCCTTCAGCGTTATGGCTCATCATACCTGTTGGAGAAAAAAATAAAAATCTTTCCACTTGCGAAAAAATCTGGAAAACTCTTACGTTTCATCATGCTGATAGGAACTCGTTATTAATCAATTTCGGTGGAGGGGTTATTTGTGATATGGGTGGCTTTGTGGCATCGGTTTACAAGAGAGGGATTCCTTTTATTAATATTCCTACTACCCTAATGTCAATGGCAGATGCGGCAATCGGTGGAAAAACAGGAATCAATTTTCAGAATTTTAAGAACCATCTGGGGTTTTTTTGCTTTCCTGAAAAAATTTATATAAATCCTGATTTTCTTAAAACCTTACCCTCAAGGGAATATCTCTCCGGATGGGCTGAAATTGTTAAACATGCTTTGATTTCGGATGCTGGAAAATTTTCTAAATTACCGTTAGAAATTCCCAGCCACACTAAAATCCGTTCCTATATTTCAGATTCAATACGTTTTAAATTTAAAATCGTAGAGAAAGATATTTATGATACAGGGGAACGGAAAATGTTGAATTTTGGGCATACCATCGGGCATGCGCTTGAGTCAGCGTTTTTAGAAAAAAACAAACCGATTTCTCACGGGTTAGCGGTGGCAACCGGCATGATTTGCGAGGCGTGGATATCCTATCAGAAAAAAATGCTTCCCGCAGTACAATTTTTCAATATTTCAGAAACCATACAGCGATATTTTCTAAAAATTAATTTAACAAGGGAAATTGAAAAATCCATACTTACTAACATTTATCAGGATAAGAAAAACTGCAATGGGAAAATTCAATGTGTTTTATTAAGTGGCATTGGAAAACCGGTGATAGATTGTGTGATTACGGAAGGGGAGGTGCGGGAAGCGCTGAGGTTTTATGAAGGATAAAGAAAAAAGGATAAAGAAAAAAGGATCAAATACAAACTTAATGGAACCAAACCATCTCCACCCTCATCATTCATGTCTTCAGGTTTCAGGAGAAAACCCCGAAGAGAAATACTGCAAATATTGTGGAGTGAAATTAGCCCCCAAAAGATTGAACCTTAAAGAAATTCTGAAAGATTTTTTGAAACAATTTTTTGAATTGGATTTACCCTTATTAAACACATTGAAAGAAATGATGGTAAGTCCTGGAAGGTTTTGCAGGGAATATATTCAGGGAACAAGGTCGCGGAAAACAAATCCCCTGCAATTTTATATTGTGTCAATCTCCATTTATTTTTTCCTCTATTTTGCATTGGATATAAATGAGAGTATTCAACAAAAGGTTACTGATTATCAGCAATTTTCGCCCGATGCCCCTGTTCAGCTTTTATCAGTAATTGAAAGATTTAACCATATAATATTTTCAAATATTAAATATTTTTCATTTCTTATAATTCCTTCATTAGCGCTAATCCTAAGAATTTTTTTCCGTAAAAAACCATTCAACATTGCCGAAACCCTTGTTTTTGTTCTTTTTTTACAAGGAGAATCGAGCTTAATTGGTTGTATTTCCTGCCTGATGTTTGTGATCCATCCTCAATTTTATTGGAATGTCACTTT
This sequence comes from Bacteroidetes bacterium RIFCSPLOWO2_12_FULL_37_12, assembly GCA_001769655.1. Classification (GTDB taxonomy): domain Bacteria; phylum Bacteroidota; class Bacteroidia; order 2-12-FULL-37-12; family 2-12-FULL-37-12; genus 2-12-FULL-37-12. Next base: position 100,822 of record MEPC01000033.1, read on the forward strand.
TATAACAATTGTTTATGAGTCGTGGGGGATTATTTCTTTTTATGGAAAGCCATCATTTTCCGGATTGTTGAAAGGGGGAATCGTTTGTGTATTGTCTAACTTTTTGTATATTGCTGTTACAAGTTTATTGGTCATATTGTACATCTGGATATTTTAAATATACTTTTACACTTTACGTTAACTGATAAAATAATATTTTGCCAAAATATGTCAGAATTTGAAATGTTAGATATTATGCTCAAAATTAAAAAATCAAAATCCTCCCTCACAGGTACTCTTTCCCTCCCTTTCTCGAAAAGCATCTCCAACCGGCTACTCATTCTCAATGCTATTTCCAACGGGAAAGTCAAATTCAGGAATCTTTCTGAGGCAAATGACACGCAACTTCTGAAAAATTTAATTAATTCAAAAAAAAGAATTCTTAATGCAGGGAACGCAGGTACTACATTCAGATTTCTGACTGCTTATCTTGCCTTTAATGGTGAAAGAAAGATTCTCACCGGTTCAACCCGTATGTGTCAGCGTCCGGTGGGTATTCTTGTGGATGCATTGAGAAAACTTGGAGCTAAGATAAATTATCTTGGAAAAAAAGGGTATCCTCCCATTGAATTTTTACCATCCATCCCATCATTCAATTATCCTCCCATTGAGATGTCCTCAAATATCAGCAGTCAGTTTATTTCTGCTTTAATGATGATTGCACCCGCTTTACCAGATGGATTAACCTTAATCCTGAAGGGAAAAGTCAGTTCTTATTCTTATATAAAAATGACCATTGCGTTGTTGAAACGTTCCGGCATAAAAGTTGAGCAAAAGAAAAATCATTTTCATATCCCCAACCAAAAATTTAAAAGTGTCACTATAAACGTAGAACGTGATTGGTCATCAGCGGGTTATTGGTTTAGCATTGCGGCAATCAGTGGAAAAAGTAAATTCTTTATCAATGGCTTAAAACATAAATCTTTACAGGGTGATTCGGTAGCCACTTTACTATTTAAGCAACTGGGAGTTGATTCAATTTTTACCAAAAAAGGAGTATGGATTATCAGTGGAAAAAGGAAAAATTTCAAAATACCCCTGGAAATTTCGTATGATTTTACTAACTGCCCCGATCTGGCGCAAACTGTAATTGCTTGTTGTGCCGCACTTGGAGTTAATGCAAAGTTTACAGGGCTTGAAACATTGAGAATAAAAGAAACTGACCGTATAGGAGCTATGCGTAATGAACTGAAAAAATTCAATTGTTTTTTAATTGAAAAACATCCAACAATCAAAAACCGATACTGGTATCTAAATTCCTCGCGGAGAATCTTTCCACAAAAATGTAAAATAGAAACATACAAAGACCATCGAATGACAATGTCTTTTGCTCCGTTTTCATTGAAAGTAAATAAATTTAAAATAGTGAATCCTGAGGTCGTAAACAAATCATACCCAGGTTTTTGGAAGGACATTAAATTAGTTGTACATTCGTGATTTATTATTACGACTCAGCAGATGTCTTTAGCTACAAATAAAACACATAACATATAACAAAAAATATTAAATAACCAACGAAAAGCCAAAATATGATATGATATATGAGCACTTAGTCGTTTATTGTTTAATGTTTAATGTTTTATGTTATGTGTTGTTTTTTTAAAATAAAAATGTCTGTACGCTGAGTAATAACGATTTATAAACATGAACACCTTCGGTCAAATTTTTCGTGTCACTACTTTCGGAGAATCTCATGGACCCGCTGTGGGTGTAGTTATTGATGGCTGTCCTGCCGGGCTTGAAATTCAAAAGGATTACATCCAATCAGAATTAAACCGCAGAAGACCGGGACAATCGTACCTTACGACTACACGGAACGATCCCGATGAAATTAAGATTTTATCAGGATTTTTTGAAAACAAGACAACCGGAGCACCAATATGTCTGATGGTTTATAATGAGGACCAGAAAGAGAGCGACTATGACCATCTCGTTGAAATCTATCGCCCTTCGCATGCTGATTTTACTTATCAGGAAAAATACGGAATCAGAGATCATCGCGGTGGTGGAAGGAGTTCTGCCCGTGAAACGCTGGCACGGGTTGCCGCTGGAGCCATTTCTAAAAAACTGCTTCGAAATTCCGGGGTCAAAATTTTTGCTTATGTGGAAAGCGTTGGAAAAATCAAGACACAATTACCCTATCAAGATCTTGATTTTAATTTGATTGATTCAACTCCTGTTAGATGCCCCGACCTGCCGACTGCGCAAAAAATGATGTCATTAATCGAAAAAATTAAAAAAGAGGGGGATACGCTTGGCGGAGTTATTAAAGGCGTAATAAAAGGAACTCCTGTGGGATGGGGGGAGCCGGTATTTGATAAACTTCATGCCGACTTAGCGAAAGCAATGATGAGCATTAATGCGGTACATGGTTTTGAATATGGGTCAGGTTTTGAAGGAACAGAAATGCCTGGTTCAATGCATAATGATGTTTTTACAAGCAGTAAGGGAAAAATTTCCACTAAAACCAATTTTTCAGGTGGTATTCAGGGCGGGATTTCCAACGGGCAGGACATTTATTTCAGAGTCGCATTTAAGCCGGTAGCAACTTTAATGCAGAATCAATCAAGCGTAACTAAAGAGGGAAAAACAGTTATTGTCAAGGGAAAGGGAAGACATGATCCTTGCGTTTTACCACGGGCAGTACCTATAGTAGAAGCCATGGCGGGATTGGTATTGGCAGATCATTCTTTAAGAAACCGTTGTGTAAAGTTGTAATTATGATGTTTTTTTTGTTCCTTTGCGGGGTTTTAAAATCAGAACGATAGTTATTTGTACTTTTATTAAATTTAACTAAACCTCAAAATACTAATTGGACAACAGATTTATTCCCAGGAAAAGACCCGGACAATTTGATAGTCATCATAGAGTAAACTACGCTATACGAGTACCTAATGTAAGGTTAGTAGGCGATAACGTAGAAGTTGGAGTTTATCCCATTCAACAGGCATTGCAGATGGCTCAGAATATGCGATTGGATTTGGTGGAAATTTCTCCCAAAGCCGAACCTCCTGTTTGCAAAATAATTGATTATTCAAAGTTCAAATACGAACAAAAAAAGAAGTTAAAGGAAATAAAAGCGAAATCAAAAGTATCTCCATTAAAAGAGATAAGATTCAGCCCAGATACGGATGAGCATGATTTTCAGTTTAAATTACGGCACGCAATGAATTTTTTGAAAGACGGGTCAAAAGTGAGAGCATTTGTTCATTTTAAAGGTCGTGCAATTGTTTATAAAGAAAGGGGAGAAGTTGTTTTATTAAAATTAGCTCAAGGGTTGGAAGAAGTTGCAAAAGTGGAAGAATTACCCCGGTTGGAAGGAAAAAGAATGGTAATAACACTTTGTCCTAGACCAAAAAATGGGTGATGTATAAAATAGAGAATAGAAAATAGAAAATAGAAAAAAGAAAATATAGAATTTCAAACATCCAACATCCAACACCACCATGCCAAAAATGAAAACCCGCAAATCTGCTTCGAAGAGATTTGCACTTACAGCCAGCGGAAAAATTAAAAGAAAGCACGCCTTTAAACGGCACATTCTTACAAAAAAATCAACACAGCGCAAACGTAAGCTAACTCATTTTGCTCTCATACATCCAACTGATGAACATAGAATAAGAAGATTACTGACAATTTAATTTTTGTTTTAACCTTTTAACTAATCACACACCCACTATGCCACGTTCCGTTAACTCCGTTGCTTCCCGTGCGCGGAGAAAAAAAGTCCTCAAAAGAGTTAAAGGATTTTGGGGAATCCGCAAAAGCACTATCAGTACTGCCAAATACGCCTTAGACCGCGCCTATCAACATGCTTATGTCGGTAGAAAATTAAAGAAACGCAATTATCGCTCTCTCTGGATTACCAGAATAAATGCCGCGGTACGTGAAGAAGGGATGACCTATAAATCCTTCATTCATAAAATCCAACAGGCAAATATCGGGTTGAACAGAAAAACACTTGCAGACCTCGCAGGAAATCATCCCGAAACCTTTCGGGAGATTGTGAAGCAGGTGGCGTAGTGGCATTTTTTAACTCATCCCAAGCATTTCCCTTATCGCCTTCGTTTTTATCATACACTCCTCGTATTCCTTAAAGGGTTCTGATTTTGCTGTGATTGCGCCTCCTGAAAAAAAAGAAAGATTTTTATTGGCTGAGTTGTAAAAAACAGAGCGGATAAGTACATTGAAATCAAAATCACCATTTGGAGAAATGTAGCCCGCTGAGCCCGAATAAACACCCCGTTTGCTTTTTTCATAGTGTTCAATAAGTTTCATTGCTTCTACTTTTGGAGCTCCGGTCATGCTTCCCATAGGAAATGTGCTTTTAATAATATTCGTAAAATCTAATCCCCGTAATTGCTTCGATGTAATGGTAGAAATCATCTGATGTACATTAGGGTAAGAATAAATTCCAAAAAGCTCTTTCACTTTTACACTCCCGGCTACAGAACATCGTGCCAGATCGTTTCTGACTAAATCCACAATCATAAGATTTTCAGCCCTGTCCTTTTCGCTTCTGTGCAGTGTCTCCGCTAATTGTTTATCTTTAACATAAGAATCAGAACGTGAAATGGTTCCTTTAATAGGTTGGCTTGTAAGAGTAGTGCCACTTTTTTTCAGAAACCGTTCAGGAGATGCGGATATGATATAATGGTTTTTCATCTTAAAAAAGCAAGAGAATGGCATGGGAGAAACCTCATTTAGCCGGTAATATAAATTTTGCGGATTAATAGTCACCCGTTCCATAAAGTTTTCAAGGCAATAATTTATTTCGTATATATCCCCGTGCTGAATATGACTCTTTAATTTTTTTACCGATTCAATGTATTCTTCGCGTGTCATATTTTGCTCAATTTTTTGTTTTCTCAAAGAAAATTCAAAAATTTTCGGATTGGTAGAACGTAATTTCAATATGATTTTTTCAGCAGAAGTTCCATAGATGGAAATTTTGTTGTTTTTGCATAATAATACAGTGTTGGGTTTAAAAAACAACAAGTCAGGAAATTCAAGACGGTCTGGCAAATGGCTTGAGAGATTTTCTATTTCATTTTTTAAATCGTATCCGAAATAGCCAAACCACCAGCCGGGATGTTTTTGATAAATTTTTTGAAAATCGTTGAAAGCATGACCAGATTTGCAGCTAATTTTTTGTTCAGCTCCCATGGCTACTGCAAAATCAAATTCTGAAAACGCTGATGGATAATGATTATTATCCAAAAAAGCAAAATAATCAAAATCCCTGCTCATGGAAAGCAGATTTGATTTTATAGAGATGATTTCAGTTGGTTTAACTAACATGTAAAAAAGAGGTATAGAGGTATAGGGGTATAGAACTTCAATATTTCCTTATACCCATATACCCTTTTACCCTATACCTTTATTTCCTATACCTATTTTCATTGTATCACCAATAGCCGTTTCACATTCCGTATCAACGAATCCACCGCCAGCGAGTCCATCCCATCGTAGTACCCCCTGATACGTCCTTGTTTATCCACGAGTACAAACCTTGAACTATGAATAAAATCTTCGGGACCGCCATCACCCTGGTCCACGGGGAGAAAAAAACCTTTACGCGCTAGTTCGTAAATAGCTGGCTTGGAACCGGTATAAAAATTCCACCTTGCAGAGTCGGCAGAAAAATTACGGGCATATTTTTTTAACTCTTCAGGGGAATCATATTCCGGGTCAACCGTAAAGGAAGCAATTTGAATTTGAGGGTTATCAGAAAATTCCTTTTGCACATGAGTCATTCGTTGTGTCATCAACGGACACATCGTGGCACATCGGGTGAAAATAAAATCAGCAATGAGAATCTTACCGCGATAATTCTTACTCATCGTTGTGTCACTATCCTGATTTGTGAGGTGAAATCCGGGAACCGTATGCCCCGCAGGTCCATACACGGGAAATGTATCTTGTTTTTCTGCTATGGATTGCCCGTCTTGTTTTTGATTGGGGGAGGAACAAGAAAAAATGAAGAGTAAAAATGAAAGTCCAGAATATAGGGGCAACACTTTTGATGAATATGAATTTAATTTTAACACATTGACAAAGGTAAGTTATTATTATAATACACTCAATTCTTTCCTAATAATCTATTAAATTTGAAGAATATTTATCCTCAATATGTCGTCCCTCATCCCTCTTGCCGAAAGAATCCGCCCGGAGTCATTAGATAGAATCGCAGGACAGAAACATCTGGTAGGACCTGGAAAACCCTTGCGGATTGCCCTCGAAAGAAAAAACGTACATTCTATGATATTCTGGGGACCTCCGGGGGTGGGAAAAACAACGCTGGCAAGAATTATTGCAAAAACAGCGAACAGACCTTTTTTTCAGATTTCAGCCATTAACGCAGGAGTAAAAGATATACGTAATGTATTTGAAAAAATTACTCCCGATTCAAAACCGGTTTTATTTATTGACGAAATCCACCGCTTTAATAAATCACAACAGGATGCACTTTTGGGTGTAGTGGAAAAGGGTGACATTATACTAATTGGCGCCACTACAGAAAATCCATCGTTTGAAGTCATCTCTGCTTTATTGTCGAGATGCCAGGTTTATATTCTTGAGCCGCTTGGAAAAGATGAACTAATTCAATTAGCGGAATTTGCGTGTGCTAACGATGAATCTCTTTCCAAACATCAAATTATCCTAAAAGAAAATTCGGCATTATTGAGATTATCAGGCGGTGACGCGAGGAAGTTGTTAAACCTGTTGGAAATAATTGTGGAAGGAGAAACCGGGAAACATGTACTCACGGTTTCTTCGGAAAAGGGAGTAGGCGAGAGGGAGCCAAAAATTGAAATTCTGATTGATGATAAATTAGTAATGCATTATGCCACACAGAAATTAGCAATGTATGATAAGAATGGAGAATATCATTACGATATTATTTCTGCCTTAATAAAAAGCATGCGCGGAAGCGACCCGAATGGAGCTGTTTACTGGCTTGCAAGAATGATTGAGGGGGGTGAGGATCCGCTTTTTATTGCCCGAAGAATGATTATATTTTCTTCTGAAGACATTGGAAATGCAAATCCAAATGCCTTGTTGCTGGCTACTTCCTGTTTTGAAGCGGTTAATAAAATCGGATACCCGGAAGCAAGAATTATTTTAAGTCAGACGGCAGTTTATCTTGCATCGTCCCCCAAAAGCAATGCTTCGTATATGGCTATAGAAAAAGCAATTGAAAAGGTAAAAGAAAAAGGGGACTTGCCGGTGCCACTTCACATCCGCAATGCACCCACCAAACTCATGAAAGAAATAGGGTACGGAAAAAATTATCAATATGACCATTCTCGCGAAGGGAATTTCGCGGGACAGGAATTTTTGCCTGAAGGTCTGGAGAAAACCGTTTTTTATGAACCCGGAGAAATGGGAAGTGAAAAAGCAATTCGAGAGAGGTTAGTGGCACTGTGGAAGGGGAAGTACTATAAATAGAACATTTGACAATAGAACCATAGAACATTAGAACAATAGAACAATAGAACAATAGAACAATAGAACAATAGAACCATAGAACATTAGAACAATAGAACAATGGAACCATAGAACATTAGAACAATAGAACAATGGAACAATGGGACAATAGGTCAATGGAACAATAGAACAATGGAAGAATGAACAATGTCAAATGCTCAATGCCCAATGCCCAATTTCATGTATAAACTCCTCAAATTCCTCCTCTTCCTTCTCTCGCCGGAGACAGCTCATCGTCTTACGATGTCTTTTCTTCAATTACTGTTTCGGTTCCGGACAGGGATTTTGTTGTATCGTATATTTTTTCCAATTCCTAAAAAACAGCAAGGTAAAACGCTGGCAGGGTTGCATTTTCAAAATGTGCTTGGCATCGCCGCGGGATTTGATAAAAATGCTGTTTATTTAAAAGAACTTTCTATCATGGGATTTGGATTTATTGAAATCGGTACCGTCACTCCACTACCGCAAAAAGGCAATTTTCAACCAAGATTGTTTCGTCTTCCCAAAGACCAGGCATTAATTAACCGTATGGGATTTAATAACGATGGTGTAAAAACAGTGGCACTGCACATTAAAGAATTCTGCGAAAAAGAACCCGGTCTTCGCTCTCAGATTATTATCGGAGGAAATATTTCAAAAAACAAAAATACTCCCAATGCAGATGCGTTTAATGATTATGGGATATGCTTTGATGAATTGCACAACTATGTTGATTATTTTGTATTGAATGTCAGTTCTCCCAATACGCCCGGTCTCAGGGAATTGCAGGGTAAAGAAGGATTGTTGAAAATTATTAACTTTATATTGGAAAAAAACAAAGCAATACCAACCCCCAAGCCGTTATTTATAAAAATTTCTCCGGATGTAACGACTGAGGGGTTGAATGAAATAGCGGAGGCAGTAATTGAAACCAAACTAACGGGAGTAATAATAACTAATACTACCATAGAACGCCAGTCATTAAAATCAACTGCTCAAAAGATAAGTTCTATTGGCGAAGGTGGGTTAAGTGGAAAACCGCTTTTGCCGGTTTCTACCGAAATCCTTGGGTACATGCGTGCAAAACTCCCACCGCCTTTTGTATTAATCGGTTCCGGTGGAATAATGACAGACGATGATGCAATATTGAAATTCAACTCAGGCGCTGATCTTGTGCAGATTTTTACGGGGTTTATATATGAGGGACCGGGGTTGATGGGGAGGATACTCAGCAGAAAAGTAAAATAATCAAAAGGGATACTGTTCAGCACATTCTATGTGAATTTCTAAGTTTCTATGTGCCTATGTGGTAAAATTTAACTTGTTTATTACCACATAGGCACATAGTTACATAGGGAAAACACATAGGACTGAACTGTAACACAAAAGGAATATTCCTATTGAATATGCAATTTTTCCAACGCAATAGCTTTCGTTTCTAAGAGATCCAAAAGATAAACCGAAGAACTGAATTTATCTAAGTTGGGATTAGTATAAATATCCATATTATTAAAATCCGCCACAATAGCTACAAGCGCCTGTTGATAAAAAGAAAGTGCTTTCATATACTCTTTTTTATTTATATACAAGTCGCCTAAACACGAAAAAGTTAACCCAACACCGGGGTGTTTTTTACCAAAAACTTTTTCCTTCAATAAATGTGATTTTTCTAAATAAAACTCTGCTGAATCATTCTGATTCAAATGCATAAACGAGATACCCATATTGAGATAAGTAATTGCCAGCATCGGGTTATCCACCCCTGTAGCAAGCCGGCGAATATTAGCAGATAATCTGTAATAATTTAGCGCGCTGTCTTGAATAGATGCTTTTTGAAAAGATGAGGCAAGGTTACCATATTCCACACTAAGGGGTGGGTAATTTTCACCAAAGTTTTTTTTCATAATCTGTATTCCATAACTAAAGTTTTTAAATGATTCAGGAAGATTATTCTGAAGATAATAAATATTTCCTAAACTTCCATAGCATCTGCCCAAATTAGGATGGATGGGACCAAATTTTTTTTCAACAATCCGGATAGCATGTTTAACGCAATTTATCGAATTGTCATAGTCACCTGATTCTGTATAAGAGCTTGCCAGATTAAAATAGGCAGGAGCAAGGTCTTCTTCTTCGGGTCCAAAAAGTGAGCTATAAATTTCAATGGAAGCCAATGAACTTTCTACAGCTTTTTCAAGATCCCCCATAATCCGGTAAGTCATACTCAAATTGGAGAGTGTAGCCGCAACTGCAGGATGTTTCTCTCCATAATTTATTTTGGCAATTTTCAATGCCAAAAGATAAGCATCACTTGCTTCTTTTATCTTCCCCAAATCTGTTAATATTGTAGCAAGTGCATTATTGCATTTGCCAATTATAATGTGGTTTTTGGGAAGATTTTCTTCACATAATATCAGCCCTTTTTCTGCAGTTTGAAATGCACGCTGAGTTTCACCGTATTCATTAAGGGACAACCCATTACTGCAAAGACAAGATGCCCATCTGGAGAAATATTTTTTTTCTTCAAATATCACTAAAGCTTTTTCATAAAAAATCAAGGCACTGTCAAATTTCCCCTGGCGTGAATACTCTTCTGCCAGATTATAATTTTTTTCTGCTTCTAAACTGTCGCCGGTGGGAATAGTACAGGAAATACTGCCAGCATTTACAGTGTAATTTGCTAAGAATAATATTAGAAAAAAAATTTTGAACATTGACCGACAAAATTAGCCCAGAACGTTGGTGACAAATATACGTAGGTTTCAAGGTATTCTACAAATTAAAAGACCTGATTCTGCAAGTGGAATGGAATAGAACCCTGGAAGTGGCTGAATAATACGTTGGAAAAAATCTCTGATTAATTAGACAATAGTTTTCCATTCAGAATTTCTTCAACCGATTTATCCAATTCTGAAATTGCGTCTTTATATAGTCTGATTTTTGATAGTAGAATGTGAAACTCTTTTACTTCATCTTCTTCCAGTCGCTTTCTATAATATGGATATGAATGAAGTTTTAACCATTCTCTGACAACTGAATAACCGGAAACTTCAAACTGTAAAATATTTTTGTCAATGTTAAAATATTGCCTAACTAAATTTCCTTTCTCGTCCAGGAAACGAATGCTGTCGGTATCAATTTTATACTTGTGATATTCCAATTCCTTCATATCATCCTTCTCGGTTTTTATTATGAAATCACCTGCTTCAATATCCGCAAGTTGTTTTCCAAACTCAGCAATAGCAATGAATAAATCTTTGTCCGCTGTAATCGGAATACTTGCCCACTCACCGGCAACATTGTAAAGTTTTCCTTTGAACTGTTCAAGATAAAATTCGGAGCTCAAAATAGCATAACAATAAAATGTCAAAGGGTTAATCAACTTTTCTTCTTTGATGCCAAACTCTTTTGAAAGATTTGAAAGTAGAGTAGGGTTGATATTTGTCTTTACTTTGGAATCCCAATCTTTTTTCTTTTTGTATTCAGGAAAGAAGTTGCAAAAGATATGAGCATTACCTCTTGTTGAAAGGTCGTTGTCAGGAACATTCCAACAGAAAGAAGAAAACTTGTGAAGTGTCTTTCCTAAATCTTCGGGTGCAGGAGCAACTGCAAATCCGAAAACATTGTTGTTTTTGTATGCGGCTCTGATTTCCGGTCTGTCACGCATTCCACCACCTTTTGTTTTTCCTAACTCATCCAAAAGATTTTCGTCAAGCAACACATACGATTCCAAAAACGGACGATAAGAGTATTTAAAAATGTTCTGTGCTATAACTGCTTTCTCCAATTTGTTCTTCACTGCATCATTAATCTTTGCAGCAGGTGGTGGCTTTTGCTGCCCGGAATACCATTTCTCTTTTATCGTTGCGTAATTGTTCTCCCCTTTAGCAATAAACTTTGACCTTCTCTTTAATTGTCCTTCTGATGAATGAACAAGTAAATGTGTCGGAGCAAGTTTCAAACTTGAACAGTGTCGTAAAAATATTCCTTCGTTATTCTCTGCCGTCAAAGCCCAAAAGCGACTATACATTTCCGCATCGTAATCACTTGCAGGTTTGAAAGAATAGTTTTCATCCAACTGATTTATTGTAGTCCAGTCAGCAAGTGAAACATCAGCATTAAAGAAGTCATGCTTTTGCTGTCTGTTCAGATTGCAAATGCTTTTGTAATTGATGTTGACTTTTTTACTGGCTTCACTTTTCAGAACTCCAACCAAAGCAAGTCGTCCTTGTAAAGTTTTGAAAACATTTGATGCTTCCGCTCCGGTTCTGTTGTCGGTGTCAAATTCAAGAATCCACAAGTCGGAAACTTTCTCGCTCAAATATTTTCTTGCAAACTTGTATGAATTGTATTTCACAAAACCTGATGGAAGTATGAGAGCAAAAACAGAAGGAATACTTTTCTCTGCTCTGTCAATTGTCCAACGCAGAAATTTTGCAAACTCATTTGTCAATTGCTTCTGAATATTTTGTCTTCCTTTTCTCTGTGAAGCATCCGGTCTGAAATCCTCCATCATTTCCTTAATCATCTCTCCTTCGTTTGCAACTTGAAATGATGAATCGGAAGAAGGTGGATTGCCGACAATAATTGTCAATGGTGGATTTGCAAGTTGATACGCCACTTGCTGTTCGTGAAGAAGCAAAGTGGTTATTTCATTATCTCCTTTCTTAGTCTGCACTTCTTCAAAAAGATTATCACTGAGTGTATTTGTCAAAATGATTTTGATGTTGTCGGGATATTTCTCTCTCAACATTGTCATGCGATAATGTGCAAGTGCGTAAGGTGCAGGAAGAATTTCAAAACCGATTATACTTGAATTGGAACGGAGATTAAATCTCTCCAATATTGCTTCTATGAAAGTTCCTGTGCCGCAGCATGGGTCAATGACTTTATGTTTGGTCGTTTCAAGTTTCAGATTCGGTAATGTCTTTTTGATTACCGCTTTCACCAAATTCACTGTGTAGAAAGCCAATGATCTTGGAGTGTAATATGCTCCGTAATCAAATCTTGTTTCAGGGTCGTAAACACTCAGGAATGTTTCATACAATTCGTGAAAATCGGGTTGTTCAATTTGTTCATCCTTCAATTGAATGTGAGCCAACATCCGCCTGAGGTCGTCATACCAAATTCCTAATCTGCTCAACTCGGAATCAAGTTCCGATTTTAATTCATGCACTAAAGTTCTGAATGGAATAAGTTTGTCGGTATATTCTTTTTCCAAAACGGAGAACCAGAAATCGTGAATCTTTTGATACTTGTCTTTTGGATTATTTGCGGCTTTGTCAACCACACGATGAGCATACAACAAACCGAATGAAAGAATTTGTGCAATAAAACCAGCAAAAGCTTTATCGTCAATTAATGATTTGTCGTGGCTTTGTTCGGCTGTGCTTTTTAATTCTTTGAGAAGTTTGATTGTTGTTCTCTCTACTTTTGTTTCTCCTTCATCATCTTCAAGTTCTAAAAGTTCAAGCAGTTCTTCCGATAAATTTCTTGCTCGTTTTGCAACTTCATTTACTAATTGATTCTCAGTTACCTTTCTGTATCCCGCTTTCTTGAAAAAGGTTTTGAATAAAACTTCAACTTCAAAATTCAATTCCGGCTTCTCCCAGTTTATCGGCTTGTTGCAAAGCGAAAAGAGTTTTTTCTTTCCATCGTGAGTGAACAAAACGAAATCAATTCCGTCAGTGAGTATTACTGGATTTTCCAAAACCAAATAGCGTTCAACCTGACTTTCATAATCACTCACTTTTATCTCTTTCTTTTGGTCAAGTCCTTTCGCTTCCACATATCCGTAAACTCCCATTGAATTGGAATTGTGAAATCTCCAATCGGGTCTTCCAAGTTTGCCTTGATTTTTCGGTTCGTGGATTCTGTCAATCTTTTTGTCAATCCTCTCGGCAACATTCGTGAAAAAACCATCTAAGCTTATTCTGAAAGAAAGTTCATCGGTTGCTTCACCTGCAGAAGTACCGACTGAAAATTCTTTTTTCAGTTCCTTGAAATATTGTTCCGCTATTTGCTGAAAGGTCATACGATGCTTTGAATTATTTTTTTGCCGATTGCATAAGCCAGTTTTGGTGGAACTGCGTTTCCGATTTGTCTTGCAACATCAACTTTGTTTCCGCAAAAGTCAAAGTCCATTGGGAAAGTTTGAAGCAATGCACCTTCACGAAGTGAAATGCTTCTGTGTTGTTCGGGGTGTCCGAACAAACCTCTTGTAAAACTGTCAAACCTTGCGGTAATGGTTGGGGCAACTTCATCCCAACTCATTCTTCCGTAAACATTTCTGTGTCCGATAACACTTGAATCAATCTTGTGGCATTCGGCTAATAATTTTTCGGGAAGAAATTCTCTGCCTTGTCCTTGCTTCAAATATTTTATTCGTTCAAGATTGATTTTGGAAAGCTTGTCGCTACGATGTAAAGAAATTTTTGCATGGTCTTTTCCATCAATGGGTGGCTTCGGCAATTTTGAAATGATGTCTCTCACAGTAAATTTTTTTCCTATTGCTTTTGGAAATTGAAATTTCAATTTTCCATTCAACATTCTTTCTCCTACAATAATCAATCTCCTTCTTCTTTGCGGAACCCCATAATCTTGAGCATCCAATATTTGTCTGTTGATTGCGTAACCGTTTTGCTCTGCAAAAGCAATAGCATCTTCCAAAATTTCCTTTCCTCTTTTCCCTGCGATGCCGGGAACATTTTCCATCAAAAAAAATTTAGGAAGAAAGTCAACGACTTTCTTCATGAATTCAAAAATCAAATTGTTTCTGTCGTCTGAATCTTCTCCGATTCTCTGAATTGAAAATCCCTGGCATGGTGGTCCGCCTGCGAACAAGGTCAGTACACCTCTCTTAATTCCAAGTTGCTTCATCAGTTGCTTGGAGTTGATTTGAGTTATGTCTGTACAAACTGCTTCGTGATTGAAATATTTTGTGTTTAGCTTTTGCGTTTTGATTGAAAGTTCATCAATGTCAAAACTGAACAATATTTCAAACCCTGCCTTTGATAAGCCTAAGCTTAAACCGCCTGCTCCCGAAAAACTGTCAATACAAGTATGTCTCATGCAAGAACTGCTTTATTTGTTTTTAGTATCTTGTGTCCGTTGTGATTTCCGTTTTGATGTAAGCCGTTTCCATTTAATTTCTTAACTGCAATTCCGTTTTTAATTGAAGTAAAGTCAAGTGCAATCTGTGTTGCTATTGCCAATGAAAGTAAAGGTGGAACAGCTTCACCGATTTGTTTGAAACACTCGTCAAGATTTCCTTCAAACTCAAAACCGTCAGGGAAACTTTGAATCCTTGCAGCTTCTCTAATTGTCAGCCCTCTGTTCTGAATCGGATGAGTGAATCGTCCGCTTGCCGGATTTCTTGAATATTGTGTGATTGTGATGGAAGGTTTTTCCCAACTCAATCTTCCGTAAACATCATAAAAGCCAGTGACCTTATCCAAACATTTCGGTCCAACTCCTTTCGGTCTGCTTCCTCCGTTTTTCGGAACTTTTGAAATTGTTTCAATCGTGCTTTTCTTGTGCGAAGCGCTGCGGTGGTAAGAATCGCCTTTGAAAATTTCCCCTGCATTTACTTTTGGTAAATCTCCGATTGCATCTTTCACGGTTGAATACTCGTCAGGCGTAAGAAGTTCCAACGGAAGTGAGAAATTATTTTTCGATGCTACGATTACCGCTCTGTATCGTGCTTGCGGTACTCCGAAACCTGCTGAATTAATAATGGTCTGTGAGATTTTGTAACCTTTGTTTTCAAAAATTTCTTTCGCTTCCTGATAATGTTGAAAATATTTTTCACCTAAAATTTCAGGAACATTTTCCATCACGATGTAATTAGGATTAAATGAAACAACCACTTCTGCAAATGCTTCGATTAAAGTATTTCGTTCATCATGTGTTTGTTGGTATCGTTTTTGGTGAGCAGAAAAGCCCTGACAAGGAGCACAACCGATTATCACCAAAGGTTTTTTTCTTTTCTCTTTTATTCCGAAATAATCTCTGATTATCTGCTGTTCTTTATTAAGATAAATTTCTCTTATATCTTTCCGCAAAATTTTTGCTTTGTAGTTTTTCTCAAAAGATTTCAAAGCGATTTCGCTGATGTCAACTCCCCCAATAATGTTAAATAGGTTTGTCTTTTGAGAAATTGCTGCAAAGCCCAAGGACATTCCACCACAACCTGAAAAGAAATCCAACACATCAATTTCTCCTTGGGTGGTTGCTTCTTTAGGTTTCCAGCTTTTCAAAAGTTTTACGCCTGCGTAAAACTTTTCTTTAAACTGCGCTTGGTTTTTATTAGCAGTGCCATTTACTCCAATTAGTTTTCCGTTGAATGTCTGTTTCTGCATCTTCTATGCTTTTGATTTTTGGACATACTTGATTTTTTCTTCGGCTACTTTCAGTGCTTTGCAAGCGAGATTTTCATCTCCGATTTCATAAGTTACTTTGTCGCTTAACCATGCAACAATCAATTCGTCCTCGTCGATTTTGTAAAACTTAGCAAATTTCAAAACCTGTTCTCTTGTCGGTTTGCGTTCGCCTCGTTCAAATTTGCTGATAATAGCTTGGTCAATGTCTAACTCTGCCGCAACTTGTCGGAGAATCAGAGAATCCCGCTCTCTTGCAACTCTGATTTTATCACCAAATGTTTCCATAAGACAATGTTTAGTTTGACAATTTTTGTCAAAAGTAGGATAATTATTTAAAAAAAGCGATAAAACCTCTGTTTTTTTTATCAACAGTTATTTGTTGGTAAATGCAATTGTCTTAATATGAGGGTCATTACCTATTTAAAGTATCCCTTCATCCAAGTACATCTTGCCTTTCAATTCAAAGGTAGAATATCTTTGCAGAAAAAATTGCATGAGAAACAAACTACAGAAATATCCTTTTATCAATCATCGCCGGACACATATAAAACTATTACAATGGCAAGGCGACGGATTTGCCTCAGTCCACTCCCGTGACCCCGGAGGGATTCGAACCCCCAACCAACTGATCCGAAGTCAGTTATTCTATCCAGTTGAACTACGGAGCCATTTTCTTTCCAAAAGTAATCAGAATTCAGAAATAAATTGACTTCCCATATCTGAAGTCAACCCCTAATGGAATATGAAACGGTATCAGATTAAGCAATTGTTGTGAACCCAGAAAGAAATTGATTCTTCGTGATTCATACCCAACTAAACACCCTCCGGTTGTGCCGAGTAGTGTTCCCGTCCCAAGATTTACAGCTAAAAAGATTTTTTGAAAAATTGAAAATGAATTAATTGTAGTGAATTGAATGTTTTCATTCCATCTGTATTTTTGTATGAAAAAACTCAATGTATAACGTTCATTAAACTTATAAGTAGAGCCAACTTCGAATAAGGTAGGAAGATAGAGGTTCAAATTACTAGTAGTAATAATGCTCTTAATTTCCGTAATAAAATAATTAATGGAAGTAACGTATGGTAAGTGGTTATATTTACTATAACTTGAGGTATCTATTTTGGGCTGATTTATTGTAGTAGAATCGTAATTAATATTTGGTAACCATTTATTTGTAGAATCAACAGAAATAGTATATTCATAATAACTTTTAGGGTTTGATAACCAGCCTAGGTCATTAATATTTGCTGAAATAGAAATGTTTTTATTTAGTTGATAATTAATACCAATACTTATTCCTCTTCCTTGATAGTTGAATAAATTATCTGAAAAAATCCAGGAGTTATTGTTAAAAATGGGTGATAAATGATTGTTGAATGATACATTGGAAATTCCTGAAAACATCTGGTCAAAAAAAGTATTTTCTTTTCCTAACATTCTAATGGTTCCTTTGCTGATTGAGTGTGAACTATCAACCGGATATGCTATGTAATCGGATTCTGTAATCTCAAAAGAACTTTGCTGGATTCCTCCATACCAATGATAAAAAAAACCAACCCGCAATCTATTATCCAGAAAATCTTTATTAATTCCGTAGGTAGTTCTTAGATATGAAATTCCATAAGATTCAGTATTAAAAATTTTATATAAATGTTGGTTAATATAATTGGGCATACCCATTATTAATATATTAAAATAATTATCACTAATTGAAAGTTGCCCTGCTGAAAAATAATTGCACGAATAACTGAGTTCAATTCCTTTTTCCCTGTTAAATAAATAGGATAACCGGAAAAATTCAATTGACGTTTGCCAGTTAATATAATTCATCGAAGTACTCAGGGACCAATTATCAAGAGAGTAATCAACCGTTTCACCCTCATAGAACTTCAGGTTTCGGATCGAATTTTTTCCCATAGTTGTTAAACACGAATGAAACTGAAAAACACTGTAGTTGAAGTTAAACATTGTATCGCTGAAAACTTTTCTTTGAGGGTAGGTTGAAAAGTGAGAAATGATGGGAGAGGGAATATTTTTTGGAGTTTGCCCATAAATAAAATAATTAATGAGCAAACAAAATATTCCGGTGAAAATGAAGAATCGTTTCATTGTTCTGTTTATATTATTTTTTTCATCGCTCTCAGGTTCATTAGAAATTCTTTGCAAGGCATACATAATATTCCGCTCCTTTTAAATCTGTCATTTCCATAATCATTAAAAAATATACGTACTAGCTCCATATTTGCTTCGTTTTTGGAGGTTAAGGGTACAAATTTACATTGATTAATTTAACACTATTGTCCGACTAAAATAAGTGATTTGTTCAAATTGCCCTGAAAGGGCTTAACATCCTAACACAGGGCATCGCCCTGTGTAGAATAAACGCGTACTTTAGCAAACCCTGAAATGGTTACACTTCTAATCCCAAACGTAACTATAAAGTATTAATGATAAAAGTCACGCCCTTTCAGGGCTTAGGGAATTACTTGGCTGACATTACACAGGGCGTTGCCCTGTGTTAGTATATTACGCCCTTTCAGGGCTTACAACTGACTTCCCCTCCCCACCTTCCCCCTCCTCTTCCTTCTGAACGTCCGCTCCAGTAACTGCTCTGCCTTTTCGTGTAACGGGTACAGCAGGAGTGCCAGTAAAAAATTAAAGGCGAGTTTCCAGCCGGGAGCGTTTCCGGAAAATTGTTCTATGTAAGGATTCATGAAAACAATGGCTGTTTCAAACAACAGCAAAAAGGGTATGGTGGTGGCGATTTGTATGAGAGCCGGAGGTAAAACCAAACGGCTCAGGAGCAATGTTAATGCAAGTACGCCAAAAAACCCAACCATCACTAATGAATAGCCAATCTTATCTTCCCGCTCTTTTTCAATGCGGGCGGTTTCTGCCGACTGTTCTGCTTTTTTCTGACGCTCAAAATCCTCTATCTCTATTTTATGACGGGTTTCTAACTTTCCTATTTCCTTGCTTTTTTCCTCATTGAACAGGGTGTCTTTGACGGTGTCGTATTTTTTGTAGTGGGTGAGGGCGAGGCGCAGGTACGTTGAGACGCCCAAATTGGGTGTCTTAACATGCCCTGATTCTGCCAATTGTGCCAGTGTATCGTAGAGGTTAGTAAACATTTCATGAAGATCCTTTTGAGAATTAAGATCTCCTATTTCTGTTGATAAAACTAATGCACTATCAAGATATTGCTCCGCCTCATTAAATTGCCCGAGTTTGGTGTAGACCAAGCCGATGTTGCCGAGGTCTATTGCAATACCGTTTTTATCTCTGAGTTCTTTATCAATCTTCAACGCATCAGAATAGTTTTCCAATGCCTTGGGATAGTTACCCTGCTCCTTGTAAACAATTCCGATGTTGCTGAGGTCTGTAGCAATATCATTTTTATTTCCGAGTTCTTTATCCATTTTCAATGCCTCAAAATAGTTTTCCAATGCCTTGGGATAGTTTCCCTGTTCATCGTAAACAATTCCGATGTTGCCGAGGTGTCTGGCAATACCTTTTTTATTACCGAGTTCTTTATCCATCTTCAACGCCTCAAAATAGCTTTCCAATGCCTTGGGATAGTTGCCCTGGTTTCTGTAAACAATTCCGATATCGCCGAGGTGTCTGGCAATGTCGTTTTTATCATCGAGTTCTTTCGCCATTTTCAATGCCTCAAAATAGTTTTCCAATGCTTTGGAATAGTTGCCCTGCTCATGGTAAACAATTCCGATGTTGCCGAGGTGTCTGGTAATGCCGTTTTTATTACCGAGTTCTTTATCCATCTTCAACGCCTTAAAATAGTTTTCCAATGCCTTGGGAGAGTTTCCTTGGTTATAGTAAACATTGCCGATGTTGCCGAGGGAGGTGGCAATGCCTTTGCGGTCCTTGATATTTTTTCTTATGGTAAGAGATTTAAAACTATATTCAAGTGAAAGGGGATAATTTCCTTTAATCCTGTTAAATTCTGCAAGATTGTGATAAGAGTTGGCAATACCTTTTTGCCATTTGCTTTTTTGGGCAAGAGAAAGCGATTGAGAGGAAAGAATAATAGAAGTGTCGGGATTGGTGTTGCGAAACTCCCAGCCGAGGGCATTGAGGGTGTTGATGCGGGTGGTGTCGTGCAGGTCTTTTTGCAACTCTGCGTTCAATGAATCGGTATTAAACACAAAGGCACTAAGAAAAAACACGAAGGCACTAAGAAAAAAAATAAAGAAAAGAGTAAAAAATTTTGTACCCATTGTGTTCCTTTCGTGTTCTTTGTGTTTAACTTCGTGTTCTTCGTGTTTAAAACTAAATCCCAACGTCATAGCCATCCGCTTTTCAGAGAAATAATAAACAATAGAAACCGTACCGGCAAACAAACAGCTCAACAGGGTTTTATACACTACTTTGTTTTGAGTGAGCGTTTCTATGTCGGTATCAAAGTAAATCAGAAGTGTTTCAAAAAAGATAAATATGGTGGCAAAGAGCAGTCCTAATGCAAAAGCATGTTTATTTATTGCAATAACCCTTTGCGCCATTGCGCCTTTGCGTGAAACTTTTATCTGCTCCGGTATCCTCGCAAGCAGACGTCTGCTGTTTAACAATGTAAGCAATAATAGAGTAAACAGCAACACAATCACTGCGTATTGCAACATATCCCTCCTGCCAACTGATACTGTCTCCTGCCTGCTTCTTTCCTCCTCCTGTTTGGCTTTTTCCAATGCATCCATTTCCCATTCGTGCTGTGCCTCTAACCCGCCTATCTTCTTGCTTTTCTCTTCGTTGAATATGGTGTCTTTGGCGGCACTGTATTTTTTGTAGTGGGTGTAAGCGAGGCGCAGGTATGTGGAGACGCCAAAATTGGGCGTCTTTACATGCCCTGATTCAGCCAATTGTGCCAGAGTATCGTAAAGTTGGCTGGTATTTTTCTCATAATACATGGAATAATTCAAAGCTCCTATACTATCGCATAATGCAAGGGCGCTGTCAAGATATTGTTCCGCCTTATTAAATTGCCCGAGTTTGGTGTAGAGCGAACCAATGTTGCCGATCCATGCAGCAATATTGTTTTTATTACCGAGTTCTTTCGCCATTTTCAATGCTTCGTAATAGTTTTCCAATGCCATGGGATAGTTGCCCTGCTCATCGTAAACAATTCCGATGTTGCCGAGGCGTATGGCAATGCCGTTTTTATCTCCGAGTTCTTTATCCATCTTCAACGCCGCAAAAAAGCTTTCCAATGCCTTAGGATAGTTGCCCTGCTCATCGTAAACAACTCCGATGTTGCCGAGGCGTATGGCAATGCTGTTTTTATTACCGAGTTCTTTCGCCATCTTCAATGCTTCGTAATAGTTTTCCAATGCCATGGGATAGTTGCCCTGCTCATCGTAAACAAGTCCGATGTTGCCGAGGTGTCTAGCAATGCCGTTTTTGTTACCGAGTTCTTTATCCATCTTCAACGCCTCAAAATGGTTTTCCAATGCCTTGGGATAGTTGCCCTGCATAAAGTAAACATTTCCGATGTTGCCGAGGATGGCGGATATGCCTTTTTTGTTGTTGCTCCGCTTGTCTATTTCAAGGGACCTTGAATAAAAATTCAATGCTTGGGGATAGTTACCTATATCAAAATTATATACACCAATATTTCGCAGGGTATTGGCTTTTCCTTTCTGTCCCGCTGTCCACAAAGCAGTTCCTTCGCTTACACTCCGGACAAGTTTTTCTGCTAATTGGAGAGCATGCTGTAAAACAATAAATGAGGTGTCGGGGTTGGAGTATTCGTATTCCCATGCGAGGGCGTTGAGCAGGTTTATGCGGGTGGTGTCGGGGAGGTTTTTTTTCAGTTCTAATTTGAGGGAGTCGGCTTTGGAGAAATAGAAACCACAGGAATTATTTTTTAAAAGAATTAAGAGCGATAAAATAATTGAGAGTTTTATAAGTTTCATTTCGGTATTTTTTTTTAAAAGAACTTGCGCTGGTCAAAAAGACCTCACCCCAGCCCCTCTCCAAAATGGAGAGGGGTGAGAGAGATGTTGTCAATCCTTCAAGACCTCACCCCAGCCCCTCTCCAAAAAAATGGAGAG
>MEPC01000033.1:122819-124735 GCA_001769655.1 Bacteroidetes bacterium RIFCSPLOWO2_12_FULL_37_12
AGGGGTGAGAGAGACGTTGTCATTCCTCCAAGACCTCACCCCAGCCCCTCTCCAAAAAAATGGAGAGGGGCGAGAGATTAGTCATGCGAAAATTATAATTTGCTTTTTATTCCCGATAGTGTGTCTTTTATTGTAAGTAATACAGATTCAAGATTATTCAGCACTTCATAATTTGTAAATCGAATAATATTATACCCTGATTCTTTCATAAAAACATTTCTTTACATATCGTATTCCATCTGAATAGGTATATTATGAATGTCACCGTCTATTTCTATGATAAGATGTTTTTCCATACAACAAAAATCAGCGATGTATTTACAAAACGGAAATTGCCGTCTGAATTTATGATTATAGAACTTCCTATTTCTTAAAATTTCCCACAAGATTTTTTCGGGAGTTGTCATTTTTTTTCTTAGCACTCTAGCATTTTTAAAAATAGTTGTTTTTGTATCAGAAAAAATCTCATGCAAATCCATAAAAATGATTTTTAAGATTTCAAAAATAAAACATACAAATGAATTTTGGACGAAGAAATTACAGAAAATTGAAAATTATAGACAATTTATCAATTTTTTTCACAAACGTTAGAATACACATAACAAATCTCTCACCCCTCTCCATTTTTTTGGAGAGGGGCTGGGGTGAGGTCTTTTAGAAAGGTCGTGGCTATTTTCGCTAAGTTCACGAATTATTGTTTTTAAAAAATCTTAAAACCGTATTTAATCAGTGTAATCAGTGGCTAAATTTTTATTTAATTAGTTGTTTAATTAATTTTGGTACTGAACATTAATAAAATCATTTAATAATCATAATTTTGCGCCATGGAAAAATACGTTGACCTCATCAAACAAACCTTTGACTTCCCTCAAAGCAGTTTTGATGTCAAAAACAATCAGCTTTCTTTTCACGGAATTCCATTGGTAAATGTAGTGAAAAAGTATGGAACTCCGCTGAGAATTACTTATCTCCCCAAAATTGCCCAGCAGATTCAAAAAGCCCGGACACTTTTTCATAATGCCATTAAAAAGTACAGCTATGACGGAACTTATACCTATTGTTATTGTACCAAGGCATCCCATTTTTCTTTCATTCTCGAAGAAGTTCTGAGAATCGGTGCCCACATTGAGACCTCTTCCGGTTTTGACATTTCCATATTAAGAAATTTACAAAAAAGAGGAAAAATCACTCCGGACATAAATATCATTTGCAATGGGTTTAAACGTCCTTTCTACAGCCAGCAAATTGCAGACATCATTAACGAAGGATTTTCCAATTGCATTCCGGTACTTGACAATATGAATGAAATTGAATCGTATGAAAAGATGATTAATACGGAATGTAAATTAGGAATCAGAATAGCCGCTGAAGAAGAACCCGATTTTGAATTTTATACTTCCCGTCTCGGAATCAGATACAGTGACATTATTCCATTTTATAAAGAGAAAATTCAGAAAAATCCCAAGTTCAAATTAAAATTACTTCATTTTTTTATAAACACCGGTATAAAAGATACTTCCTACTACTGGTCCGAACTAAACAGAAGTGTGCATCTTTATTGTGAACTAAAAAAAATATGCCCCGAACTAGATTCCATGGACATCGGCGGTGGTTTTCCGGTGAGTGGCTCTCTTGACTTTTCGTATGATTACGAATACATCACAGAACAGATCATAGAAAATATCGTCAGGATTTGTCATGAAAATCGGGTACCGGAACCCAATCTTTTAACCGAATTTGGAAATTATACTGTGGGGGAAAGTGGCGCCCTCTTGCTGACCGTTACCGGACAGAAATTACAAAATGACAAAGAACTCTGGTATATGATTGACGGGTCAATTATTAACACACTTCCAGATACCTGGGGACTGAATAAGCGTTTTATTTTACTTCCCGTAAATCTTTGGGATAACGAA
>MEPC01000034.1:0-45591 GCA_001769655.1 Bacteroidetes bacterium RIFCSPLOWO2_12_FULL_37_12
TAAGTGTTTTGTGTTAAGTGTTTTGTGTTAAGTGTTTTGTGTTAAGTGTTTTGTGTTAAGTGTTTTGTGTTAAGTGTTTTGTGTTAAGTGTTTTGTATTAAGTGTTTTGTGTTAAGTGTTATGTGTTAAGTGTTTTGTGTTAAGTGTTTTGTGTTAAGTGTTTTGTGTTAAGTGTTTTGTGTTAATTATTTTATATTCATTATTTTTTCGTTCCTTCTTTACCGTTAGTATATTACTTCTCACTAACCATGAACCTCGCCCTCGACTCCGGAAATTCCCTCACCAAAATTGGCTTATTTAAGAATGACAAGCTGATTAAAACCTCAGCATTAAAATTTAATGAAAAACTTCTCATCCGGAAAATTCTTTCTCTTAACCCCGGACACATTATTCTCTCCAGCGTGGGAAATGATCTGAATGGCATTTACAAGCAGTTAAAGAAAACTATTCCCACGTTTGTTTTACGGTCCTCTTCGAAGTTTCCTTTTAAGAATTTGTACAAATCCCCTAAAACACTTGGAAACGACCGTCTCGCGCTTGCCGCAGGAGCAGTGACACTTTATCCTCATCAGAATTGTCTGGTCATCAGCGCCGGTACTTGTATTACCTATAATTTTATTAACAGTGACACTGAATTTATAGGGGGCGCTATTTCTCCCGGAATAAAAATGAGGTTGGATGTTCTACATTCACAAACAGCCCTGCTTCCTCTAATAAAAAAATTAACAATACCGCCGCTGGTTGGAAAAACTACCAAAGAATCCATTCAAGGCGGAGCGCTTTATGGGATTTGTCAGGAAATAGGTGGAATTGCAAAATTATATCGCACTGCATATTCGGATCTGAAAGTAATTTTGTGCGGAGGTGATGCAGAATTTCTAAAAACATTTATTGATGTCCCTTTGCGTGTTCATCCTCATCTCGGTATGCATGGGTTGAATAAAATATTAGAAATGGAAACCTTCAAGGTTTCGCCCCGCTCATAAGAGAAACCTTCAAGGTTTTTCTTAGCTCGAGCCGGGCAAAACCTTGCAGGTTTCGAGCGCTCGCGAAGTTTTAATCACGAAAACATCTTTTTCAACTCCTTTGTCTCCTCCATTTTCATTCTCCCCGCCAACACCAATCGCAGTTCCCTCCTGCTTAATGCTTGCTCATATCTCGACTTCTCATCAGGTGTTTCAGGAGTTACTTCAGGTACATCTATAGGTTTACCTATCTGGTCAACGGCTACAAAAGTGTAAAACGCCTCATTGCTTTTAATTTTTGTTCCGGTAATAATATTTTCAGCCCATGCCTCAATATATACTTCCATGGAAGAATTAAACGCCCGTGTCACTTCAGCCGTAAGGGTTACTACATCTCCCAGCCGTATGCTGTTTTTAAAGGATACGTTATCAACCGAGGCAGTAACTACCACCCTGTTGCAATGCCGTTGTGCGGAAATTGCCGCAACCATATCCATCCAGTGCATCATTTTTCCTCCCATTAAATTTCCTAATGGATTTGTATCGTTCGGCATCACAATTTCCGTCATGGTAGCATAAGAATTTTTTGTCGGTTTGGCTTGTCTCATGGTTTTGTTGTGTTATTCAATTTTTATTACCTTTATCCCCCATTTCCAATTATAAACAGAATGAAAAATCAATTCCCGAAAACTTGCAAATTTCTATTTTCTTGTTGCGCATTAGTAACAATTCTTTTCAATCCTGCCCTTACACAACCTAAAATAAACCCCAAAGATACTATCGGAATCAGGGATTTAAAAATGGCTTACTCCACCTATTGCCTCGCCTCAGATCTTATTGATATCATGCGCCGTGGGTATAAAACGGAAGGGTCCAAACTATTCCTCGGCGAAAAAGCAACGCAAATTTACGATAAATCCATACGTACATCATTACGATTATATAATATCCTGAAAGATGACTTATATAAAAATCAGGCATTCCAGTTCTCCGAAAAAAATAAATCGAGTGTTTTGCTGGCATCCCTTTCCGAATCAAAGGCAAAAAAATTCTCCGACATTCCTGATAGCGTCCTGCAGTATGAGAAAGAATTAAAAATTGATCTTGCTTTCTATGATAAAAGCATTGCGGAGGAACAAAACCAGGGTAAAGATGCCGACTCCGCAAAAATAGCTTTGTGGCAGGATAAACTTTTTAACCTGAAACAAAAATATGATGCACTCATTAAACGCCTCGAATCAAAATACCCGCAGTATTACAAACTCAAATACGATGTTAAAACCGCAACCGTAAAAGATATTCAAACTGAAATTCTGGACGATCGTACCGCTTTGATTGAATATTTTACCGGTGACACTTCTATCTATATTTTCTCTGTTACTAAATCGTCTTTTGAAGTTATTCGTGTAAAAAAGGATTCACTTTTTAATGATTTTGTGACACGCATGCGGGACGGTATTTATAAGCGTCGTTATCCGCTTTATGTTCATTGGGCTTTTCCTCTTTACCAGACCTTGCTGGAGCCCGTGTTAAAATTACCTGTTTTTTCTTCCGTAAATAAAAAGGGTGAAAAACAAATTCAAAATCTCTTAATCATTCCGGATGGTATGTTGGGCTATATACCTTTTGAGGCGCTGTTAACACAAGTAGCTGACGAATCAGTGGAGGACTACAAAACACTTTCTTTTCTTATAAAAGAATATTCCGTTAATTATTCTTATTCTGCCACTCTTGTGTTGGAAAATATTCAAACTAAAAAAATGCTTGCAAAATCCACCAAAGGGAAATCTCAGGATGTAAGAAATGATTTTATGGCTTTTGCTCCCGTTTTCAGCCCCGAAATGGGGGAAAGATTATTTCGTGAAAGAACCGTTCCCGATATTCCCGCTACGGAGACCGAAGTGAAAGAAATTGCAAAACTTTTTGAACAAAAACAAAAAAAATCTAAAATATTTACGTTTAAAGATGCCCTGGAAGACCCTTTAAAAACAGCTGAGCTGGCAAATTATAAATTCATTCACTTTGCCACACATGGTTACATTGACGAATCCAAGCCGGAACTATCAAGTATTTTATTAGCAACAGATACCTCTCGCTCAAAAGAAGATGGAACGTTATTCAGTGGTGAAACATTTAATTTGCGCATGAACGCAGACATGGTGACACTTAGCGCCTGCGAAACCGGATTAGGAAAGGTGGTGCGCGGCGAAGGAATTATGGGGTTATCACGAGGATTTCTTTATGCCGGCGCCAATAGCTTGGTTGTGTCACTGTGGCGTGTTTCCGATAATTCCACCTCCGACCTCATGTTGGATCTTTATCGCAATATCCTTGACAATAAATCTAAAATTTCTGCCCTCCGTGAGGCAAAACTTAAGATGATTAATGAAGGAATTTTTGTGGCTCCCTATTTTTGGGCTCCCTTCATTCTTATTGGAAAATAAATGATCTGGTTGTTGCGCTACGCACGCTCTGGTTTATGTCTGTAGCCCTCTTAAAATTTCATCATCTTCGCCGTCATCACTCCCGATTTACCTTCTATCTTTATTAAATAGATGCCTTGTGGCAATGCCAACGTATTGTACGAAGTAGAATTTATTCCTGAAGTTCCTTTTAGTTGCCGGCTGAATATTTTTTGTCCAACCAATGTATATACTCCAACTTCGAGCATTTCATTTTCATGAGAAGGAAATAAAATAGTTATGTTTCCGGATACCGGATTTGGATAAATGGAGATGGGTTTGTTTTTCTCTATGTTTTTTTTGATGCCAGCGGTTCCGTAAATTATTAAGGTATCATACATGGAAGTATCCGCCTTCACAATTTTGTTCGCTGAATCACAACTAATAAAGTTAGTTAGTTGAAAATTTAACGGATTAATTTTATTATCAGAAAAAACCTTTGAACTGCTTATAGTCAAACAGCCATGCTCTCCCCCTTTATACATGCAGTTAGGGGTATTGCATCCAAATACGAATCCTTCCGGAAGTCCTAAAATTTTATTTATTCGGGCTGAATCCAAAAATAGGAAATTGCACGAAGTGTCTTTTAGTTGGCTTGGAAAAATTAAATCAATAGTTACGGAATATTTATCTCCAATAGTAGTAGTTTTTATCTGGGATGGGAAAAATCCATTGTTATTCATTCTTATTTTCACCACCGCCTCTGAAGATAAAAATTGTTGCCCTTTGCGAAGTAAGGGAACCGTTACCCACATTGCCTCGGAAAAAATCTTTCTTTTATTTATTCTCAGTTGACCTGATGAAGTAACATTAAGCAAATTATGATATTCGCTACAACTATCATATCGCGTTTTCATAATATAAACATAATGATGCTGGTCAGAAGTATCAAGATTCCACAGCAAGTCATTTCCTAAAGGACCCTTCATAGTATCTTCCCCGAAAATAATATTTAAACGATACCCACTATCAGCATCCACAGCATAACCCGGAAACCAACTCATCCCAAATGTACCGGTTGTATCCGGCTGTCCCGCTTTGCTTATCGAAATTGATTTTCTTTTATTTAAGCGGCTTGCAGTTCCTCCCATAGCAAGTGTATTTACCACGACACTCCTTGTCCACTTGTTTTTGTCATTCGTAAGAATTAAATCCACACTCTTTAAATCGTCCCAACGTGAACTATCACTTGCTACTTTATCAAATCCCGGATTATCAAAAGGTGAATAATAACTTGCTTGTTTAAAAGGTGCCCATATCCCTCCCAGAATCATGTAATTTATTAACGATGTATCATACCAGGCATTTTCTTTTACGCTAACGCCATCCAACCAATTGTAAGATGGAATGGAGAAATCTAGGGTCGCACTTATTTCCTGGGTTAAATCGGGAATACAGGAGGATAAAGGACCGTTTAAACATATACTTTTCTGCACGGAATAGGTCTTACCGGAAATAGAATCGGTGACATACATGGTTACAAGAAAATTTTCAACAGCCGGATACTGATGAACCGGATCTTTCGTGTATGCAAATGTATTATCTCCAAAATCCCATTTCCATGATTTAATAGTTCCTTTTGAGTTGTCATTAAAAAAAACTTTGTTTAAATTATCTGCACTTACTTGAAAAGTAAAATCGGGTAGCATCTGAAATTCAGAATCAAAAAATGTCTGAATTATATCATCATTGGTTTTTAAATTTTGCATAGCATTACACGGCAATCCACTTGCCCAAACAACTCCAACGATTACCTCAACAATTCCTCCCGGAGTTAAAGTAAATGGACCGGCAGATTGAAGAAAACGGCGATCACCTGGCGGATTTCCAGCAATTGCTTCATCCCAAGGTACGATCGATCCTGTCCACTTTCCGGAAGGGTCTGAATAACCAGGAAACATAAAATTTGTAGCCGGGGTAGAGGGGCTTACTGGAGAAGTTCCGTTCTTTAAGTCGTGTGTACAAGGATAACCATTACCCCATACCGTTCGCAAATAACTATAATATTGGTTTGCCCCATTTGGAAATCCGTAATACGGGCTCGCATTATTACTATAATAAAAAAAGTTACTCATCATAATTAATTCATCCGGCTCATCCGTTACACCATCTCTGTCATTATCATAACCATCATTTACATCAGCTTTAGGTCCTTTCAGAAAATCAATACCTATTGCAGGAGGGTTAGACCCATAGCCAGGAGTGCCCGGAACTGACTCATCATTGTCATCTCCATTATAACTATAGCCAAGCCCTCTTGATACATCACATCCCACATAATCATCTAAATAGTACCCAAGATCAGAATCAGTCCATTGCCCGAGATAAGTTTTATTTAATGTATTGGATGAACGATTGATGATTTTGTATTTGTAAAAAGTGGCATCGTTTAATACATTAGTGGTTGCAAAAGCAAATGCCTCGCATTGAATTTCAACACCTATAGGAACACCACCAGTTTCGGTATGTGCATTTCCTTTATCATTGATTACCCACCAGATTGACTGATCGCCGGTGATTAATGGGTAATCGCCATTTTCAGGTTCATAATTTCCATTGGTATCATAATCGAAAAATGGTGCTAAATATTTTGCTTGCCCAATGGATTGATTGCCATAAGCAGGCCAATTTTTAATTGAGTCAGGAACAGGGTAAGTGCCATTAGTGACACTTCCGTTTTGATATGCAATTCTGAAATCATCTATCAATGATTTGTTTATTTTAAAATGTTTGTCCCAGAATAAACATTCATTAAATGAAATTACTGCTGAATCAACTAAAGAAGCATCGGTAAGAGGTCCCGGAAAAAAGTCATACCCGTTTTGCCGGTAAGTTTGAGCGGCAATTTTAAGATTGTTCCCATCATCTACACCCCCCAACCAGAGAGCGCCTGTAAACAAACTCATTTTTCCAGATCCTTTTGGAATTTCATAATGTGGATTTTGTAAGCCATCCCACCACATATCTCCTCCTGTTAGAACCATAGCGCGTACATTGTTAATATCAAGATATTCTTCTCCGGTGGGATTGGCACACCCTGATAAAATTATCCGTGTGTTTGAATTTTGGGTTTGTCTTTTGGGTTTGTCTTTATCTTCCCGTGCAGATGTTTGAATTGTATTGAAAAAAAAAGTAGCAATTAAGAGAGGGTAAATCAATGGATGGTTTAATATTTTCATAATTGTATTTGTCTAATTACAAAAATACTCCTTTATTTTCATCCGGGAAGAAAAAAAATATTAAGCGCTCAAGTAAGGTATCATACAGTAAGTATAGATGTATTAGTGGGATATGTATAAATTATAAAATCACAATTCAATACTTACCGAACGTTACCCCCTATACCTTTATACCCTTATACCCTACCCCCTCTTATAAACCGGCACCGCACTACACGGCTCCCCATACATAATGGATGACACAACCGGCTTCAATTTATTCACCAACTCCGTGTAAACAAAAACAGGAACCGGTTTCTCACCACATCCTTTAATCATAATTTTCTTATCTGCATACTCTTCTGTTTTCATTTCAGATAACTTTTGCTGAAATAATGATTTCTCCAAATCGTTTAAATTTCCTGAAATAAAATAACCGGCGTACGGTTTCAGTGACACTGCTACAAGCATGTATGCCCAATAAGGTATAAGTGCATCTACAGAACAATCAATAGCCACTAATTTTCCGGTGTATTTACTCCAATCGTTATTCTTTATAAATTCTCTAAACTCTTTTTCCTTTAGAATCAATCCTTGAAATAAATGCTCCGAAAAATCAAACACCACCCTCTCCCCTTCCACATAAAAATCCACCGGGTCTATAGTAACTATCCCCGACTCTTGTACCCGATTGCGTATGGCATCCATTGTTAATTGTTAAGTGTTAAGTGTTAGGAGTTAAGTGTTAAGTGTTAAGTGTTAAGTGTTAGTTGTTTATTGATACAATTTATCACAAATTTTTTAATTTCGCATAGCAAATCTCTCGCCCCTGCCGCACATTCTCGCTCAATCCGCCACTGGCGGATTGCCGTATTTTGGAGAGGGGATGGGGTGAGGTCATAAAAAAAAGCGCAATCCGGAATTATCTCAGAACTGCGCTTTTATTAACAATATAAAAACACAACTATCTCAGCAAAGTAACTGACCCTGCCTTCACCTCTTTGTTTCCTCCTACCCCTCTATACACAATCAACCAGATATAAACCCCTTGCGGTGCATCTGTGCCATCTTCCAACTTTCCATTCCATCCTTCATAAATGGTATTGGTCACTGCCACTACTTTACCCCACCTGTCAAAGATGGTCATCTGGAATGATTCAATTCCATCTCCTTTGGCAAGGAACAGAGGATTTAATGTTCCCCCATCACTGCTGGGAGTAAATGCGTTAGGCACAAACATTACAAAGTCAGCTTCAATTTTAACCGTTGCACATGATTTATTATCGCAACCATTTTCGTCAATTACGGTGAGGCAGGAATTGAATTCTCCCGCTTTCTCATAAACGTGCTCGGAATGGTCATCTTGTGAACCGGAAATATTCACTAAAGTATCTACGGTTCCATCGCCATAATCCCATACCCATGTGGTAATATTACCCTGGCTGTTTTCTTCACTGCTGTTGATAAAGAATATTTTTGGGTCAAGTAAGGTGGTCTGCTCTGGCGAAGGTGCATATACCGATTTTACTTCAGCGTATTGTGTGAAGGTAACAGTATCTAAAAGTGTACATCCTGCACCATCGGTAACTTTTATCAGATAATCTCCTGCTTTCGCCCTAAACGAAGTATCTTTTCCCTGAACGTTTTCAAATGAACTGTCATTTACCGATGTCCAGCTATAACTGAATGGAACACCTGCACCACCCAATACATTGACCTCCGCCTGACCATCGTCTCCATAACAAACCGTGGCAGGTTTAATTACATCAAGTACAAGTTCCGGAAACTCCGATACAGTTATCATCTGTGAAGATGCAATACACTCTCCTTTTCCTCCTATGGTATCTTTTACAAGAAGCTGATAAACTCCGGCGTAAGCAGTCAATACGTTAGTATTTCCTCCTACTCCGGTTCCTTCCCTTGACCACGAATAGGTGAATATACCAGAACCACCATTAACCGTTGCGGTTAATTGAGTGGGATAACCAAAGCAAACAGTAGGTGGTGTATCAATGCTCACCTGGATGGAATCGTTTTCTCCAACCACTATGGTTGTATCATCTTTACATCCGAATTTATCTTCTACATAAACCTGATATACTTTGTCGCCTTTGCACCATATAGTTGGTGTGGTTTCGCCGGTATTCCATGAATAAGTGAACGGACTACTTCCTCCGGTTACGGAAGCATTAACAGTGGCACTATCTTTATAGCATACTATTAATGCAGAAGGTTCAATGTGTGCATCGAATTGCGGATTATCATAAATTACTGCATTGACCGTTACAAAGCATCCTCCTGCATCCGTGACCGTAACCGTGTAGGTTCCTGAACTTAATCCTGTTACCGTTGGCGTAAACTTAGGAGGCGTTGTGCTCCAGCTATAGTTATACTGTGGAGTGCCACCCTGTGCCACAACAGTGGCGGTGCCCGTTGAAAATCCATTACATACTGTATCCTGCGACACATCCAAATCTATCAAAGCGCTTAATCCTTCGGTTGGTTCAGATATATCCACATTGTCTGACCAACTGCACCCTTTATTATCTCTGACTACCAACGTATAGGTTCCGGCAATCAAATTACTGAAGCTTGGATTACTTCCAAATACAACACCATCTTTAGAATACTGATATGGTTTTGAACCTCCGGTGGCGCTTACAATGATCTCTCCGGTTGCCTGGCCTTTACAGAACACATTTGTTTGTGTTTTGTTTGCCGTTAATAATTGCGGTTCTCCAACCTCAACTCCTAAAGTAGCAGTACATCCCTTTGTATCTGTTACTGTCACTGAATACAAGTCCGCAGGTATATTTGCGTTAGTGCTACTGGTACCTCCATTATTCCAACTATAAGTATAAGGAGATGATCCTCCGGCAACACTAAGTATTATATTACCGGTAGAATTTCCTTTGCAATCTGCCGAATCATTTTTCGCTACCGTTATCACAATAGGAGTGGGTTCCGTTACAATTATATTGCTGGTAGAATCTTTACATCCATTAACATCAGTGACCACTAATTTGTAAGTTCCTGCTTTTATATTGGTTATATCCTGAACCTGTAAGTTAGAACCACCCTTCCATTGATAGGTGTAAGGTGCAGTGCCACCAAATATGCTGACATCAATGGTGCCGTCAAATCCACCGTTACAACTGACATCTGTTTTCACATTGGTTGTCGAAAGTTTCAGTGCCGGTTGAGTAAGAGTGATGGATGTATCAAACGAACATCCGTTTTTGTCTGTGACCGTCAGATTGTAAAGTCCTGCTTTAATGTTGTTGCGGTCTTCGGTGGCAACAGCATCATTCCATAAGAACGAATACGGTGTCACTCCTCCTACCACTGTTACATCTACGGAACCATCAGAGCCGCCAAAACATTTTACGTTGCTCTGAGTGTAGCTGAACTGCATGATAAGCGGTTGTGTAATAATTATCGCCTTGCTTGCTGAACAATTATTATTGTCTGTTACAGTTACAGTATAGACACCAGCGCTCAGGTTTGAAATGTTTTGAGTAACCAGACCACCATTTGACCATGCAAATGTATATGGGAACGTCCCCCCCGTTACTTTCAGATTAATGATACCCGTGGCTCCTCCGTTACATTTAACGTGAGTTACAGAAACCGTATCCACTGCCAGCGCGGCAAGCGGTTGCGCAATAGTAACTACTTGTGTGGCACTACATCCGATGATGGCATCCGTAACTGTTACCGTATAGGAACCGGCAAGTAATGTATTTGGATCTTCCGCCAGGAAATTGTTTGACCAGCTATGCGCGTAAGGCGCTGTTCCGCCTGTTACTGTAAGATCTATAGAACCATTTGCATTTCCAAAACAATCCACATCTACTTTTGTATTGGTTAGAACAAGTTGTGGATCCACAAAAATCTTAACCGAATCAACAGCGGTACAATTTAACTGGTCTTTCACCTGAATTTTGAAAGTTCCCGTGGTACTAAATGTACGGATAGGATTGTTTGAGGAATTATCTAACCATTTGAAAGTATAAGCAGGATTTCCCAGATTGCCAACAGCCGTAAGTGTCACTGTTTGACCAAAGCAAAGATTAGTATCTCTGCCTGCCTCTACGGTTAACGTGCTAACTTCTGAAATTACCTCTGCCTGATCCGAAATTTCACAACCTAACGAGTCTCTTACTGTCAACGTATAAATTCCTGGTTCTGCATTAGCGTAAATCAACTCCGTCACTGAACCATTCAACACTCCATTGCTATCCCATTTCATGGTTAACGGACCTGTGCCACTCGTAACCGTTCCGGTTATAGTTGCAAGATTTCCGCATTGTACAGTTTGATCTGCTCCGGCGCTGATTACCAATGGTGCCATTTCGCGTACTGTCAGTACACCTGTTTTTATGCAACCATCCATGTCTCTTCCGGTTAAAATGTACGTACCTGCTGGTTTTGTGATGGTCGCTGTAATTTCACCGCTGTCCCATTGGTATGAATAAGGTGGCGTTCCTCCGCTTACTAATACAGAACTGGTCGCGGTTTGACCGTTGCAAACAACTTCTTTCACATTGGTCATAGTTAAAGTTGTTGGAACATCAAATACCGTTGTTGCATCCGTGACTACACATCCCTTGCTATCCGTTACCGATAAGGTATAAGTGCCAAAAGATACATTGTTGTTAAACTGGTTTGCCACTCCATTACTCCAGCTAAATGTGTAGGGCGATGTACCACCCGAAGCATCTCCATCCAGATTAACTAAGGAACCGCATTTTACAGAATCATCTATACCGGCATCAGCTATCAACTGTGTGGGCTCTGTAATTATTACGCTCTTTGTAATCTGGCAATTTGGCGCTTGGGTCATTGAAATTACACAAGAATATGTACCGGCAATTTTTCCACTTATGGAGTCAATGGTTTCATTACCCGGTGACCAATCATAAGTGAAAGGTCCTGGAACTCCGCTCACTGTAACTTTTGCAGACCCATCGTTTCCTCCAAAACAACTCACGTTCTTCTGCGTGGTGCTTGCAGTCATGTTAAAGACAGTCACAACCGCTGAATCCTTTACAGTCGGGCATGCGAGCTGTGATGTATCAGTTACTGTTACGATGTATGCTTTAGTAACAGGAGTGTTTACCGTAAACGGTCCCGGCTTATTATCAATCAATGCAGGGTCACCGCTCCATGTCCATATAAATTTACCTAACCCATCCGGTCTGGTTATACTGAACAAACCTACGGTAGCATTTGCACCCGGACATACCGTTACATCCGGTAGCATATTAATGGTAATGGGCTTACAAGCTGTTGCTTCGCATTCAACAGGAGTTGAAGCAGGTCCTTCTTCCGGACATGTACCGGCTCTTACTGCGTGCACCTGAATAGTCATTTTATCTCCGGGATTTTTACCATTTTCGGTATGAGTTAATAAACCCGATGCAGGTACCCATCCAAATCCAAAATTAACCTCATAACCTGTGGCGCCCGTCACCGCTGTCCATGTCCATGTGATTGAAATAGCAGTTGAAACTCCGCAAGAAACAACCGGTGTTCCCAATGCAGGTGTAAAATTCACCACCATTTGGTCCGGACAACCCGTGTGAGTATAGGTATAGGTTTTAGGACCGCTTAATCCGGTTGGGTCAACCTGTCCTGTTGAGGCATTTAGTATTCCGGGTCCAGACCATGTGCCACCCGCTGGTGATGCAAGTGGTAATGTGAATATTCCTGAACTTACACAATAATCCATTGTATCACTGCCCGCCACTGCGCCTGTTACAATTAAATTAGCAGTATCGGAACAAGCGCCAACTGTATAAATCAGTTTGTGTGGGATGCCGGAAGTCACAGTCCATGGAGTATTTACAACATCCAATG
The DNA here is from genome assembly GCA_001769655.1 of Bacteroidetes bacterium RIFCSPLOWO2_12_FULL_37_12. Taxonomy (GTDB): domain Bacteria; phylum Bacteroidota; class Bacteroidia; order 2-12-FULL-37-12; family 2-12-FULL-37-12; genus 2-12-FULL-37-12. The sequence continues at coordinate 12,448 of MEPC01000034.1, forward strand.
TGTCACCAGGCAATAAAACAACGCCAGCCGAGCCGGTCCAAATTCCTCCGGCAGGTGCGCCCGTTAGTTTCACTTTTAATACTTGTGTTTTGCAGAAATCCCTATCACTACCTGCATCTACAACTGCCGGTGAAGTAATCGTTACCACTTTCTGCGGCGCTGTGCATGCATTTGCATCCCTCATATCAATGGTAAATGTATTGGCACTTAATCCTGCAAACGAAAGTCCGCTCTGGAAAGCGCCACCGTTTATGCTTACCATGTACGGTGCCACTCCGCCTGCTCCCACAGTATCAATGGTAATGGAAGCATCTGAACTAGTATTGCAAGTAGCATCTATCTGGCTTGTTGTTATGGTGATAGCCGGACAAAGAGCCGCTGTGCAGGATGTGTTTGCTGTTAATGCCCCGCAATTACCACCCGTTCCTCTTACATAAAGCGTTTTAGTCTGACCAACTGTAAGACTATCAATAGTGTGATTGGTTTGACCTGCGTTTGTCGTTATCCAGTTTAATCCACCATCTTCACTGACTTCGTATCCGGTGGCATTTGGAACTGTAGTCCATCCAAAAGTTACGAAGGTCATACCTACTGATGAACAACTGATAGTTGGAGCCGCTAATTGGTCTTCTCTGTTAACCGTTACGGTATCTTGGTTTTTGCAACCTGTTGCATCGGTTCCATAGACAATATATGTTCTCGCTACCGATAAACCTGATGTTGTAAACGGGTTACCTGTAAAGATAATTGTTGCAGGAGCAGTCATCCTTGCCCACTCATAAGTTGTAGCTCCGGTAGCGGTTATGATTGCAATAGTACCAGAACAACTATCAATATCATTACCAGCACTAACTGCAGGTATAGGAATCACGGTAACCGGTATAGTTACAAATGTATCTCGTGAACATCCGTCTTTCACAAAAACCGTGTAGGTAATATCTGATGAAGGTGAAGCAATCGGATTTGCTATACTTGAATCCGATAGTCCCGTTGCAGGATCCCAGCTAAAGGTGTAAGTTCCATTTCCACCGGTGGCACTGGCTGTAAGAGTGGCACTGCTACCTTTACAAATCGTGGCGGTGAGTGGTGACACAAATGGACTAATAACCGGAAATACTGTTACCGCAATGGTTTTCTTTGTAACCGGACAATTGAGCTGGCTGGAGTCAGTAACAAACACATCATAATTAGTAGAACCTGTAGGCGTAACTGTATGAGGTCCTATAGTTCCTGGTAACCCGCCGCTCCATGAATAACTGAACGGTCCTGCAGTGCCAGCAACAGAGGTTACGCCTATATCTGTTGATTGACCATTGCAAATACTTGGGTCTGGTGTTGTGGATACTAACACCGCAATACAGTTATTTGCACAACAAGTGGCTGGGTCAGAAGTAGGTCCTACGTCACAAGGCAAGGTACCTATGGCTCTTACTACCATCGTAGTGCAAGCATTTTCTACCATACCGGAAATACTATATTTTAAGTTGGCACCATTACTAGCCCATGTTCCTCCATTATCAAAACTTATCTCATAAGATGTGGCTCCTGGTACAGCATCCCATACAAATTCTACACTGCTGGTTGTGGATGTACCGCAATTTACTACCGGTTTATCGGGATAATTATTTACAGTAACGAGCACTTCATCTGATGCATCTGGAATTGAGCAACCATCTTTTAAATATACAGTGTAAGTTGTAGTGACAGCAGGAGTTGCTACAGGATTTTGCTTAGTAGGATCATCTAACCCGGTAACAGGAACCCAGCTATGGGTGTAGGTTCCATTCCCACCCGATGGCGTTGCATTTAATGTAGTTGGTTCGCCGTTACATATAATAACATCCCCGCTTGCAGATACTGAAAGAGGAGATAATGGTGTCACAGTAACAGTAGTGCTGGTTATGTTGGGGCAAGCATCGGTTATATAAACGGTATATAACGTAGTCACTGCAGGAGTTGCGGTGACAGTTTCATCCAATGGGAAATCGAGCCCTAAGTTTGGCGCCCATGAAAAATTATAAGGCGCTGAACCACCGCTTGCACTGGCTATGAGTACAGTACTCCCACCACTGCATATTGTTGCATCAGCGATTGGAGTGGCAACTAACGGAGCGCCTACTGTTACTTTAACAGTATCTCTGCCTTCCGGTGAGCAACCATCGTTCACATATACAACATACGTAGTAGTTACTGCGGGATTTGCTATGGGTTTATCAATATCAATTGCACTTAAACCGGTAGCTGGAGCCCACGAATAAACATAAGTATCTCCGTCTCCACCGAATACTGTGGCATTAAGTTGCGTAGAGTCACCACTGCATATACTCAGGTCAGCTCCAGTATTTACTGTCAATGGCGGATTAACCGTCACTACAACATTTGCATTTGCCTCAGGCGAACATCCTCCATCGCCCACATAAACGATATAGGTGGTTGTTGCCGATGGAGAAGCGGTTGTAATGTTCAGCAATGGGCTATCTACAGTTCCACCACCTGAAGCTGTCCAACTATACGTAAACGCACCGCCACTGCCGCCGGAAGCTGATGCTGAAAGTGTCACGCTTTGTCCAATGCAAATAGTGGTAGGATTAGCAGTTGCAGTCGGTGCAATTGCCGGTGTCACTGTAACTGTGACACTGTCTTTGGCTTGTTTCGAGCAACCATCGTCAACAAACAATGTGTAAACTGTTGTTGTAGTTGGAGAAGCCACCGGGCTTGCAATTAATTGATTGCTCAATCCTTGTGAAGGTATCCAGCTATAGGTATAAGTTAAATTGCCTCCGGAGACAACAGGACTTAATGTTGTACTCTTGCTATTGCATATTGAAACATTTGGACCAGCATCCACATTAATTGGTGTGAGAACTTTTACAGTTGAAACTGCTTGAACTGTGCCGCATGCAAGTGCTCCTAGATCTGTTACAATGACTGTATATACTTTAGTAACTCCTGCTCCCGGGTTCACAAAGGAAGGTCCTACGGTGGTTCCGAGACCATTATCCCAAGCGTATGTATAGTTGCCGGTACCACCTGCAACGCCCAATACTTGTATTTTTGCTAATCCCTGGTCACAAATTGTTGTATCTGGATCGGCTGTTACAGTGACAATTATTGGAGAACAGTTTATTGAAAAGCATGTTTTTGAAACGGGTTGACTATACACACAGCTTCCTGCCTGCTTTGCTCTTACAGTTAATGTCAACGCTTCCGAAGGTAAAAGACCGGTAGTATCCTCATCTAATCCTAAATCACCATCCTCGGGAATGAACCATGTAGTTCCACCATCACGACTATATTCATAGCCGGTGGCACCCGTTACAGGATTCCATACCCATTGTATGCTTGAAATAGTAGTTGTTCCGCAATTCACCACCGGATCTGCTGGGTAATCTTCCACTGTCACTGTCACTGATTTGGTCTGCTCCGGTGAACAGCCATCGTTTACATAGACAGTATAAGTTGTGGTTGTAGTAGGATTCGCAACAGGATTTGCAATGTTATTCGCAGAGAGAGTTGCCGCTGGATCCCAACTGAATGAATAAGGTCCGCCATTTCCTCCAACTGCACTGGCAAGAAGAGAAGTAGCATCTCCGTTGCAAATAGTTACATCCGGACTAATGCTCGGAACAATATCGGTGCTCACCGTAATGGTAACAACCGCCTGTACTGCCGGTGAACAACCGTCGGTAATTTCAACCGTGTATGGGGTAGTAAACGCAGGGCATGCGCTTGGATTTGCGACAAAGCCGTCCGACAAACCTGTTATGGGGAACCATGAATAAGTGTAAGGTCCGCCATTTCCACCGCTTGGAGTAGCTAACAGTGTAGCACATTGACCTAAACAAATAGTACTTGGAGCAATTGCACCTGGATCTATGGGCGGCAGGATAGTAACCGTCACAGAGTCCATTACAGAAGGCGAGCATCCATCTCCTATGGTCACATAATATTTTTTAGTAGCGGCTGGGGTCACATCAGTGGTCTGGCTAACCGGGTCAGAAATATCCCCTGTAAATGGAGACCAGAAATACGTATAGGGTCCTCCATTGCCTCCCACCGCACTTGCCGATAATGTTACAGTGCCACCGGTGCAGGTTGTCTGGTCTGCCCCTGCATCCGGAGTTATCACCGGTGTGAGATTAATCTGAACAGTGCCACTAACCTGTGGTGAACATCCATCATTTACATACACGGTATAGAGAGTAGCCACTGTTGGGTTTACAGTAGGATTATCCGACGCTTGACCGGATACAATGCTTACCGCCGGAGCCCATGAATATGTATAAGGTCCGCCATTTCCACCGCTTGGTGTCACCAATAGTGTGGTGGTGGCTGAATTACATATTGTCTGAAGCGGGCTCATCACCAAACTTATAGCAGGATTCACAGTTACTATTACATCGTCATTCGCTGTTCCAGAGCATCCATCCGTTACATAGACAGTATAGGTGGTTGTGCTTGCCGGGGTGGCATCAGGGCTTTTTATGGATGCATCATTCAACCCGGTCGGCGTTACCCATGAGTAAGTGAAAGGTCCGCCGTTTCCGCCTGTTGGTTCTGCGTTTAATGGAGTACTTTGACCTGCACAGATTGTTACATCACTACCGGCATCAACAGTAAGTTGTGGGTTTACATTTACCGTCATGTCATCAGTGTCACTGCAACTTCCTATAGAAACTGTTACCGTATAGGTTGTGTTTGTTGTAGGATTCACCACAATACTGTCGGTAGTGGCGCCTGTATTCCAACTGAACGTTGTTCCGCCGGTTGCTTTTACTGAGATGGTTTGACCATAACAAATTGTTCTGTCCGGTCCTGCGTCTGCAACCACATCGCTGACGGTTACATTTCTGTCGTCAGAACATCCAAGCAAAGTATAACGAACTACGTGAACACCTGCTGTTGCAATTGCCGGGTCAAAGGTTCCGTTCACAGCATCGGTTATTGGGGTAGGAATTGAAAGAGATGCCCATGTTCCACCAGGTGTGCTGGATACTAAATTGAATGGCGCTTGTGTTAAACAAACTGTTGTATCCACACCCGCATTTGGAAGTGCATTCACCGTTATTTGTTTAGTGTCACTGCATGCTCCTACAGTATAAGTAATTATCTTGATACCAGCGCCTGCAAGGGCAGGGTCAAAGTTGCTTCCTGAAATTCCAGCTCCTGACCATGTTCCTCCCGCTGGACTCATTCCTGAAAGTGCAAACGCAATATCAGAAATACATACGGTTTCATCCGTTCCTGCATCTGGCATGGCATCAATTTTTACAACTACCTGGTCGCTGGCAGGTGAACACTCGCCATTGCTTACTGTCATGGTAAGAGTGACACTTCCTGTTTCACCAACACCGGGAGTATATATAGGATCATCAATGGTAGCATCGCTAAACGTTCCTGTTCCACCGGTCCATAACACTGTTCCGTTTGCAGAAGTTCCATCAAGAGAAATAATGCTTCCTATACAAACTGCGGCTGGGTCCGTGCCTGCATTTGCCGTTGGTTTTGCAGTGACATTGATGTCAACAGTACTTGTAACCACTCCGCAAGGAGCTACCCCCGTAACAGTTATAGTTAGTGTCACTGGTGTAGTTGAATTAACAGAAGCCGTGTAGGTTGGAGTGGCTATGGTTGCGTTACTGAATGTACCCAGTGGGTCACTTGAAGTCCAAAGAATTGTTCCATTGGTTGCAGTGCCATTTAATGCTGTGGTAGTGCCACCTTGACAAATAGCGGCAGGCGCTACTCCTGCGCTTGCAGTGGGCGCCTGATTTACTGTAACCGTTGTGTTGCCTGTTACATTCGGGCATGCAGGATCTTGTCCTGAGTCATCTACTGTCACTGAATAAATAGTAGTTGTAGCTGGTGATACAGTATGAGGTCCGGCATTAGCGGGCAAGCCGTTATCCCATGCATAAGTAAATGGACCTGTTCCTCCTACAACTGAAGCAGTAATACTTGTGCTGGTGCCTGAGCAAATTGTAGTGGGTGGAGTTACTGAAACTGTATATGCAGTGCAATTAATTGCAGTGCATGTTGTTGTTCCAATTAGTGCGCCGCAACTTCCACCGATTGCCCGAACCTGAATAGTTTTGCTTTCGCCTAAGCTTAAACCGACTACATTATGATTTAACGGACCGGGAGATGCGGGATTCCATGTTACACCACCATCCAAACTAACTTCATAGCTGTTAGTACCTGCGGCATCATTCCAATTAAATTCAATGGATGATGTTGTTGTAGTACCACAATTCACCGTAGGTGCATCCAATGCTTCATTAATTACTAAGTTTACATTGTCAACCGCATCGGTGCAAGGTGCATTGCTTACGGTCATCGTCAAAGTAATAGTCCCATTTTCAACACCTGAATTATACGTTGGGTCATCTGTGTTTCCACCGATAAATGAACCAGTTCCTCCACTCCACACTATAGTGCCATTCGTTGAAGTTCCATCAAGTATTGCCGATTGACCTTCGCATATTGTGGCTGGGTCTGTACCTGCATCAGCCGTTGGTTTCGCTTTCACATCAATGTTCACCTGGTCAGTGGCATCAGGACATGGTGCCGCAGAAACAGTCATGGTCAGTGTAATAGTTCCTGATTCGGTTGCGAAGGAATTATAATCCGGTGTTGCTGTAGTGCCATTGGTAATAGTTCCTGAACCACCTGTCCATGTGATAGTGCCATTAGCCGCAGTACCTGAAATGGATACAGAACTCCCTTGGCAAATAGGTCCTTTGTCAGCACCTGCATTTGCTACGGGCGCTGGTATAAATGTTACCGTTACATTATCAGTTGCAGTGCCACAAGTACCGGCGCCCGTAACTGTAATGGTAAGTACCACAGGTCCGGTTTCGCCGGCAAGTGGTGTATAGGTTGGAGAAGCAGTCAAACCGTTTGTAAACGACCCGCCACCGGTAGAATTCCATGAAATTGTACCATTGGTAGCGGTACCTGTAGGATTTACGGGCGTTCCCTGACAAACAGCCGCAGGATCTGCTCCGGCATCTGCAGTTGGCGCTGATTGTACGATTATTTCTTTCGTATCATAACAATCTTTATTGCCTCCATTTGGATGGGTGTATGTTAATGTGAATGTTCCTGCACCAGTGACAGATGGATCAAATGTACCGTTAAGTCCGTTTGTAATTCCTGGTCCGCTCCATGTCCCTCCCGATGGGGTAGCAGGATTGGTAACTTGCAAATCAAACGGTGCACTGGTGGCACAAACTGTTTCATCGGGTCCTGCATTAGGATTGGCAAACACAGTCATGTCTTTACTGTCCTGGCATCCGTTTACACCAAAATAAGTCAACGTAAATGTTCCCACACCTGAAACAGCGGGGCTAAAAGTTCCATTTGCGGCATCTATGATTCCTGTTCCTACCCATGTTCCACCAACTGGAGTACCTGCTATGACATTTTTAGGTGCATCCAGAGCGCACATGAATTCATCTACCTGGGCATTAGGACTTTCATTTACCGTAACATCTTTTGTGTCACTGCAACCATTCAGGGTGTAGGTAAGAGTATGAGATCCTAATCCTGCCAAAGAAGGACTAAAGGTGCCATTAATGGCATCTGTAATACATGCGCCACAAGTAGCTGTCCATGTGCCACCTGCAGGTGTTGCAATAATAACATTAAACGGTACAGCTTCAATGCAAACAGTTTCATCAATCTGAGCGTCAGGTGTTGGATTCACATTAATAGTAACTGTTGCTGTTTGTGTAGGACATGTTAATTGTCCGTCATCCGTTACGGTCACTGTATAAGTTGTAGTACTTACCGGTGACACTGTAACCGGTCCGGCTGTAGTAGCTCCACTTGACCATACATAAGAGAAGGGTCCGACACCACCCGCTGTAGTAGCGCTGATATCCGTACTTCCAGAATTACAAATTGTGCTCAACGTGGCGCTGGCTGAAGGCGTGAATGCTATACAAGGATTAGCAGTGCAGGATTTACTGCCATCCGTAATGGGGCAAGTTGAACCGTTTGCCTTAACAACAAGCGTATGCGTTGAACCTGCGATTAAACTACTCATAGTGTGTTGCAACACTCCATTTGCGGCTATGAAAGGTCCGCCGTCTTCAGAGACAGTATATCCGGTTTCATCGGCAACAGCAGTCCACGTAAAGAGTATCGTTTCCTGCGTGGTTGTACTGCAAACGACTGCTAAAGGTGTATTGGCGGCAGGATTGCTCAGTGTCACTCCCCCTGTTACAGAACATGCTTTGGAATCAGAAACGGTGACAGTATGTGCACCTGCGCCAAGACCTGTAGCTATCGCTAAGGTCTGACCATTATCCCAGACATACGAATAAGGAGAAGTTCCTCCTGATGCAGAAACCGTTGCAGAGCCATCGGTATTTCCATTACAGGTAGGATCAGTGCCGGCAAGTGTCACATTCACTGCCGTTGGAGCAGTAAGAGTAACATTAGCGGTTTTTAAACATCCTTTGGTATCCGTAATGGTTACCGTGTAAATGCCCGCCATTATTCCAGTAATAGTAGAAGTGCTTCCGCTATTGCTCCATGCATACGTATATCCCGGAGTGCCACCCAATACAGAAACCGATGACTGACCATCACTTCCTCCGTTGCAACTTGGCGGGGTGGGTGTGGTAGTGGCTGTAATCGCTGTGGGTTCTGTAACAACTATGGATGCACTTATCGTGCAGGATTTAGCATCCGTGACCGTAACTGTGTAGGTATTTGCTACAAGTCCTGTTGCAGTAGAAGTATTTTGTACAGGAGTGGTGCTCCATGCGTAAGTGTAAGGAGAGGTTCCGCCGCCTGCTGTAACTGTGGCACTTCCATCAAATCCAAGATTACAGGATGGTTCCGTCATTACAGTTGAAGCCGTTAACGCAGGGGGTTCGGTTAGTGTCACTGAAGCATTTGCCTGGCATCCGGTTGGGAGAGTGGCATCTGTAATGGTGCAGGTATAAGTTCCCGCTGTTAAACCGCTAAGGGTTGTGGTTGTGGCACCATTTGACCATAAGTAAGTATATGGAGAAGTTCCACCGCTGGCTGATACAGTAGCCGAACCGTTAGTTCCGAGGTTGCAGGTAGGATTAGTGCCTGTAACGGTAATCGTTGGTGCCCCCAAATCATTTAGCGCAATATTGTTTGTAGCAGTACAGGTATTATTGTCTGTAACTGTAACAGTGTATGTTCCTGAAGCTAATCCGGAAATTGAAAGCGTTGCTCCTCCTGTATTCCAAATCTGAGTATAAGGTGAAGTTCCACCGGATATTGCTACCGTTGCTGTTCCATCGGCATTACCGCAAGTCGGATCCGCTTTGGTCATGGTAAGTGTCATTCCGCTTGGACTATTTAGTGTCACAGATGCTGATTTTGTACATGAATTTGCATCGGTTACGGTCACAGTGTATGTTCCGGCTCCTATACTACAAATTGTTGCTGTTGTTTGCCCGCCGTTCCATGCATACGTAAATGGGGATGTTCCACCGGAAGGTGTTGCTGTGGCACATCCATTTGTTCCGCCATTGCAATTCGGGTCAGTGCCGGAAGTTGAAACCGTAAGTGCGGCTGGGTCTGTTAATATTACATCCTCTGTAACTGTGCATGATTTAGTGTCTGTAACTGTCACTGTGTAAGTGCCCTGTCCAAAGTTTGTCGCAATAGCACTTGTTTGACCGCCTGTCCAATTATATGAATATGGAGATGTTCCACCGGAAGGTGTTGCTGTGGCACTACCTGTTGTAGCGCTTGCACATCCGGGGTTAGTACCGGTTGCTGTAACCGAAAGTCCTGAAGGCGCAGATAAGGTGGCTTCTGCTGTGGCAGTACATGATTTTGAATCCGTAACTGTTACGGTGTAAGTACCTGCAGTTATTCCACTCGCAACGGCTGTAGTAGCGCTACTTGACCATAAGTAAGTGTATGATGGCACTCCGCCAATAGGTGAAGCAGTGGCACTACCATCGTTACTTGTACTGCAAGCCGGGTCAACTTTAGAAGTGGTAACAACTATTGCTGTTGGTTCTGAAAGCGTCACACTTGCCGATGCTGAGCATGACTTAAAATCCGTAATGGTTACAGTATGTGTACCCACTGAAAGTCCGGAAGCATTAATTGTTGTTTGAGTATTACTCCATACAAATGTGAAGGGTGATGTTCCGCCTCCGCTTACTGCAGTTGCTGTACCGTTAGTTCCACTATTACATGAAGGATCTGTTCCTGTAGCGCCTGCTGTAAGTAACGCTGGGTCAGTTAAAGTTGCTGAAACAGAGAATGTACATGAATTGTTATCGGTAATCGTAACTGTGTAAGTACCTGCCGCAATAGTTGTAATAGCGTTCGTCGCCCCTGCATTACTCCACAAATAGGTATAGGGTGAAGTTCCGCCACTGGCTGTCACTGTTGCTCCACCTGTGCTGGTTCCATTACATGATGGATTCGTGCTAGCTATGGTTCCCGAAAGAGCTGTGGGTTGTGTAATGGTCGCTGATGCCGATGCTGAACATCCTTTTGAATCGGTTACAGTAGCTGTATAGGTTCCATTTCCTATGGAAGAAATATTATCAGTTGTGAGTCCGGTTGACCATAGATAAGTATAAGGAGAAGTACCGCCGCCGGCTGTAACAGTAGCCGAACCGTTAGCCGCTCCGTTACATGTTACATTTGTGCCTGATGCCGTTGCAGTTACTATAGTAGGTTCAGCAATAGTGACACTTTGTGAGCCCGTACATGATTTAGAATCTGTTACGGTAACAGTAAATGTTCCGGGTCCGAAATTACTTACAGTGGCACTGGTTGCTGTATTGCTCCATAAGTATGTATAGGGTGACACTCCTCCGCTTGGTGTTGCGGTTGCGGCGCCATTGTTAGCTCCGTTACATGTTACATCGGTGACACCTGACATCGTTACTGTAATGGCAGGGCATCCTGTGGTTGTGCAAGTAATATTTGTTGAACCGGTTGGACTACAGGATGTGACTGTTGCCCTTACATAGAGAGTGACAGAAACATTTACCCCTAAACTTGCTGTATCATGAGTTGTTCCTGAACTTCCACTGCTTGGTGTGTACCAGGTTGCTCCTCCATCATTACTTACCTGATAACCACTTGCACCAACAACTGTATTCCATGTCCACTGAATAGTTGATATGGTTGTTACGCCGCAAGCAATTACGGGAACTGCTACTGCGGCTGGGTCTGTAATTGTTGTGCTAGCTGATGCTGTACATCCTTTAGCATCTGTTACTGTTATTGTGTATGTTCCCTGTAGGATTCCACTATTAACTGCTGTCCCGGCTCCATCTGACCATGCGTAGGATATAGGTGAAGTGCCACCACTTGCTGTCGCCGTAACAGAGCCATCTGAACTCCCAATACAGGTAGGATTTGTTCCTGATGCAGAAACGGTAAGAGCGGCAGGGTCAGTCAATGTTACTGATGCCGAAGCTGAACATCCTTTTGAATCGGTAATTGTTACAGTATAAGTACCAGCAATTTTAGCTGAAATTGTTGCTGTGACTTCTGCACTGCTCCATAAGAATGTATATCCCGGAGTTCCACCACCTGCTGAAGCAGTTGCGGAACCAGTGCTTGCTCCATTGCAACCTGGGTTTGTTCCTGTAGCGGATGCAGTAACGGCTGTTGGTGCCGAAAGGACTACGGAAGAAGAAGCAGTACATGAATTCGCATCGGTTACCGTAACAGTAAACGTGCCGCTTCCAATTCCTGATTCTGTTGAAGTCGCACCACCACTGCTCCATGCATACGTGTATGGGCTTGTACCTCCTGACGGAACTGCCGTAGCACTACCGTCTGTGGAAGTATTGCAATTAGGATTAGTACCACTTGTTGAAACAGATAACGCAGAGGGCTCTCCAAGTATCACTGAAATATTAAAATTACATAAATTAGCATCTGTAACGGTTACATTGTAAGTCCCGGCATTTAATCCTGATACAATTGCTGTGGTTGCGCCGCCTGTCCAAAGATATGTATAAGGTGAAAGACCACCTGAGGGACTGACCGTAGCAGAACCCGTGCTTGCGCCGTTGCATGTAGGATCGGTACCGGCAACAGTTGCTGTAGGACCTGTTGCATCACTAACGCTTGCATTTGCCGTAGCTGTACATGATTTAGAGTCAGTTACCGTAACCGTATAGGTACCTGAGGCAATAGAGGATGCAGTAGAAGTTATGGCACCATTATCCCATATATAAGTATATGGAGAAACACCACCAACTACTGAAACGCTTGCTGAACCATCTGCATTTCCACAAGTAGCAGAAACTGTAGAAGACGTTAATGCCATGCCCGCGGGATTACTTAACGTGACAGAGGTTGAAGCAGTACAACTCTTATTATCTGTGACAGTCACAGTATAAGTAGCGGCGCTCAGTCCTGAAATCGTTGCTGTTACCTGCGCACCTGACCACACATAAGTATAAGGGGAAGTTCCACCTGCACCGGAGGCAGTGGCACTACCATTTGCTCCACCGTTACAGTCGGGATTGGTACCAACAGCGCTGGCTGTTAACACTGCGGGGTTTGTAAGAGTTACATTTCCTGATTTTGTGCATGACTTAGAATCAGTAACGGTTACTGTAAATGTTCCTGCCCCTAAACCTGAAGCTGTTGCGAGTGTCTGTCCATCATTCCAATTATATGTAAAAGGAGATGTTCCGTTTGATGCGGTAACAGTAGCAGATCCATTGCTTCCTCCATTGCAACCGGGATCGGTGGATGCGAAACTAAGGGTGATAGCGGCTGGTTCGGTAATGATGACACTACCTGAAGCGGTACATGATTTTGAAGAAGTCACTGTCACTGTATATGTGCCGGCAGAAACACCAGATATTGATGCTGTTGTAGGTCCGCTTGACCAAGCAAAGGTGTATGGTGCTGTTGAACCAGAAGGAGCTGATGTTGCCGATCCATTTGCGCTACCGTTACAACTTAAATTTGTACCCGTAACATTTGCGGCTAAAGCAGTTGGATTATTTAATGTCACTGAACCAGAAATAGTACATCCTTTTGTATCCGTTACGGTTACTGTATAAGTACCCGCGGCTACTCCTGAAATAGTGGATGTCACCTGAGTGCCAGACCATACATACGTGTATGGCGAAGTTCCTCCTCCTGCCGTTGCGGTTGCACTACCATCCGAAGCGCCATTGCAGGCAGGGTCCGTTCCGGTGACAGTGATTGTTAACACCGGTGGATTATTTAATGTAGAACTGGAAGATAACGTACATGCGTTTGCGTCGGTAACAGTAATTGTATATGTTCCTGCGGCAATGCTTGAAATTGTGGCTGTTGTTGCGCTGTTTGACCAAACATACGAGTAGGGTGAAGCGGCACCGGATGCTGTGGCCGCGACAGAACCTGTGCTTGCGCCATTACATCCCGGATCTGTATTTACAAAACTAACTGCGAGCGCTGTTGGTTCTGTGAGGGTAATACTTTCTACAACAGAACAGGACTTAGAATCTGTAACTGTAACCGTATAGGTTGCCGCAGTCAAAGAAGAGATTGTGTTTGTTGTTGCCGTGTTAGACCACAGATATGTGTATCCTGGTGAACCTCCGGCGGCTACAACTGTTGCAGATCCATTTGTTCCTGAATTACACGAAACGTTAGTTCCGGTAACTGTAGCGGTTAAGGCACCGGCAACGCCCACGGTTTCGTCTGCTGATGCAGTACATCCTTTTGCGTCAGTTACGGTTACTGTGTAAGTACCTCCTCCAAGATTTGATGCGGTTTGTGTTATTTGTCCATCGCTCCAAACAAACGTGTATGGAGATGTTCCTCCTGCGGGTGTTGCAGAAGCAGTTCCATCGTTAGATGCTCCACAACTTGCAATGGTTGAACTTGTAGATACACTAAGAGAAGATGGTTGATTTACCGTTGTACTACCATTAGCAGTACATCCATTGTTATCTGTGATTACAACACTGATTAAACCCTGAGGTAAACTTGTAGCAGTGGCTGTAGTTTGTCCATCCGACCAAAGATAAGTATAGGGACTAACTCCACCTGCCGGAGTTGCTGTTGCAGAACCGGTACTTCCTCCATTACAGGCAACATCTGTTTTTGTAACGGTCACGGTGACTGCAGAAGGAGCGGTTAAAGTAACATTTGCAGAAGCCGAACATGATTTTGAATCAGAAATAGTAACGGTGTAAGTTCCCACGCCAATACCGGAAATCACCGCTGTTGCCTGGCCACCACTCCACGCGAACGTAAAACCTGGTGTACCTCCACCTGCGCTTGCAGTGGCACTACCATTTGTTCCACCGTCACAACTCGGGTTTGTTCCAGTTGCTGATGCGGTAACGGCTGGGGGTGCAGATAAAATAACAGACCCGGAAGCAGTACAACTATTCGCGTCGGTTACGGTTACCGTAAATGTTCCTGCGCCAAGTGTAGCGGCGGTCGCTGTTGTAGCGCCACTGCTCCATGCATACGTGTAAGGAGAAACACCACCCGAAGGAGTTGCTGTTGCAGAACCGTCTGTAGATGAATTACAATTTGGATTAGTTCCCGCGGCACTGACTGACAGAGCAGAAGGAGCTGTTAAAGTTACGCTGGCAACAGCAATACATGCTTTAGCGTCTGTAACAGTTACGTTATAGGTTCCCGCACCCAAGGTAGTAGCAACTGCCGTAAGTTGTGCGGAAGGTGACCATGAATATGAGTAGGGTGATGTGCCACCGGCAGGAGTAACTGTAGCACTTCCATTCGTTCCACCATTACATGAAGGGTTAGTACCACTGGCAGAAGCTGTTGGACCCCCAATATCAGATACGTTAGCATTTGCCGAAGCAGTACAAGATTTGCTGTCAGTAACCGTGACTGTATAACCTAAAGCGGGTAGCCCAGATACTAATGAAGTTGTGGCTGAATTGGACCACACATAAGTGTATGGCGATGTGCCATTTACAACCCCTGTTACATCCACCGAACCGTTAGATGCACCGCAAGTAGAGTTTGTAGTGCTTGTTGTTACAGACATTGCCACCGGGTTTGCAAGAGTTGCAGAAGCCGAGGCAGTGCAGGATTTGCTATCTGTTACGGTGACAGTGTAAGTACCTGCTAATTGCCCTGAAATGGATGCAGTTGCCTGAGCGCCTGACCATAAATAACTATAAGGAGAAGTTCCACCGGAGGGTGTGGCTGTTGCTGAACCGTTTGCTCCGCCGTTGCAAGCAGGGTCAGTTTTTGATGTTGTAACTGATAATGCGGATGGAGCCGTCAGAGTGACACTGGCTGTTACTGTACATGACTTTGAATCAGAAACAGTTACTGTATATGTGCCAGCTCCCATCGTAGAAATTGAAGCAGTTACTTGTCCTGAGCTCCATACATAAGTATATGGTGAAGTTCCACCACCGGGTGTTACAGTTGCTGAACCATCAGTTCCGCCATTGCAACCTGGATTTGTGCCGGCAGTAGTGGCAGTTACTGCTGTAGGTTGGCTAAGTGTGACACTTGTTGAGGCAGTACAGAATTTAGAATCTGATACTGTAACCGTATAGGTTCCCTGGCTTAAACCAGAAATAGCCGCTGTGATTTGTGCACCTGACCATAGATACGTGTAAGGGCCTGTTCCTCCTCCACCTGATGCTGTAGCACTTCCATTGGTGCCTCCATTACAGGAAGGATCTGTACCAGTGACACTGGCTGTCACTGCAGTAGGTTGAGTGAGTGTGACACTTGCGCTTGCCGTACATGATTTTGAATCAGTTACCGTGATGGTATATGTTCCTAATGCAAGACCGCTTATGTTTTGAGTTGTTTGTGCGCCACTCCATGCATACGTGTAAGGACTTGTTCCACCAGATGGAGAGGAAGAAGCCGAACCGTTAGCGCCACCATTACAGCTTGGGTCGGTTCCTGTTGCTGTAACAGTAAGACCCGCAGGTGCTGTTAATGTGACTGATGCTGAAGCGCTACAGGATTTACTATCTGTAACGGTAATAGTATAAGTACCCGCGGCAAGAACGGCTGTGGTATTTTGAGTTACTTGTGCATTTGACCATGCATAAGTATATGGTGATGTTCCGCCGGAAGGTGTTGAGGATGCTGAGCCGTCAGAAGCGCCATTGCAATTTGGATTGGTTCCAGATGCAGTGACACTAACAGAAACAGGTGCGGTTAAAGTGACATTGCTGGAAATCGTACAGGTTTGTGCATCCGTTGCAGTGACAGTATAAGTTCCAGAACCTATTCCGGAAATCGAAGCGGTAATCTGAGCACCTGACCATAGATACGTGTAGGGTGAAGTTCCTCCCCCTGCGGTTGCAGTGGCACTGCCATTTGTACTTCCTGAGCAGGATGGGTCGGTTCCAGTGACACTAAGTGTCATTGCCGGAGGTTGAGTTAATGTTGTATTTGCGCTAGCTGTACAGCCCTTGGCATCCGTAATGGTAATTGTATAAGTTCCTATTATAAGCGCACTGATGTTTTGTGTTGTAGCACCACCGTTCCACGCATAAGTGTATGGACTTGTACCGCCGGAAGGTGTTGATGAAGCAGAACCGTTGGCACCACCGTTACAACTTGGGTTTGTACCCGAAGCAGTAACACTTAACAAGGATGGGATTGTTATAACAACACTTGCAGATGCAGAGCATGATTTATTATCTGTTACAGTAACTGTATAAGTACCTGCAGAAAAACCTGTAGCAACCGCGGTAACTTGTCCATCACTCCACAAATAAGTGTATGGGGAAGTTCCTCCTGAAGGAGTAGCTGTGGAAGAACCGGTGCCACTATTGCAATTAGGATTTGTTCCTGCGGTTGTAACTGTCAATGATGAAGGAGCTGTTAGTGTCACCGTGGCAGAAGCAGTACAGCTTTTACTGTCGGTAACCGTTACATTATAAACAGCGGCGCCTAACCCTGTTGCTGTTGCTGTAGTTTGTGCGGGTGTTGTGTTCCACAAATAAGTATAACCAGGTGTGCCACCAGCCGGCGAAACAGTAGCGGAGCCATCCGTACTTCCATTACAACTAGGATTGGTTCCAGTGGCTGAAGCTGTGAGGGCTGAAGGGGCGGTTAGTGTCACTGATGCGGAAGCGGAGCATGATTTATTATCAGTTACCGTTATGGTATATGTGCCAGCCCCAAGCGATGAGATTGTAGCGGTTACTTGTGCACCTGACCATGCATACGTGTAAGGACTTGTTCCACCAGATGGTGTTGCTGTTGCAGAGCCATTGGTACTACCATTACAGGAAGGATCAGTGCCCGTTGCTGTTACGCTCAATGCCGTAGGTTGAGAAAGTGTCACTGAAGCAGAAATGGTACACGAATTATTATCTGAAACAGTCACGGTATAGGTTCCTAAAATTAACCCGCTTATAGTTTGAGTTGTTTGAGCATTACTCCATAAATATGTGTAAGGACTTGTTCCGCCAGAAGGAGTTGCTGTTGCTGTTCCTGTTGTTCCTCCATTACAGGAAGGATCTGTTCCGGTTGCAGTTGCTGATAATGCAGAAGGTTGAGCCAGAGTGACACTTGCTGAGAAAGTGCATGTTTGAGCATCGGTTACGGTAACTGTGTAGGTTCCTGAAGGTAATCCAGAAACCGTTGCAACTACTTGTCCACCGTTCCATGCATAACTATAAGGCGATGTTCCTCCGGAAGGTGTTCCGGTGACACTACCATTAGAACCGCCATTACAAGATGGGTCTGTGCCGGTGGCTGTCGCTGTTAATGAGGCAGGATTATTTAATGTCACAGATGTACTGATAGTACAGCTTTTTGAATCCGTTACAGTAACAGTGTAAGTACCGGATGTGATTCCACTTATACTTACAGTTGTTGCCGCATTATTCCAAACATAAGTGTATGCCGGGGTTCCACCTGATGGTGACGCGGTGGCACTGCCATCGCTACTTCCATTACAACTTGGATTAGTTCCGGTTGCTGATGCGGCTAATGCAGTAGGTTCTGTGAGTGTTACATTGGAAGTAACGGTGCAACTTTTTGCATCGGTTACTGTCACCGTATAGGTTCCTGCTCCGATACCGCTTACTGTTTGTGTCACTGCTCCTCCATTCCATGCATACGTATAGGGTGTCGTTCCTCCTGCTGGTGTAGTAGTGGCACTTCCATTTGTTCCTCCGTTACAGCTTGGGTTGGTGCCTGTAGTGGTGGTAGTTAATGTTACAGGTTCTGTGAGAGTAACATTCCCGCTTGCTGTACATGAATTGGCATCCGTGGTGGTTACCGTATAAGTCCCAGCTCCAATACTGCTTAATGTTTGAGTTGTCGCTCCAGTATTCCATGCATACGTATATGGACTTGTTCCTCCGGATGGGGTAGCAGTGGCACTGCCATTTGTATTTCCATTACAACTTGGATTTGTACCGGCGGCTGAAACGGACAATGCTGTGGGCTGAGATAATGTAACACTTGCAGAGAAGGAGCATGATTTTGCGTCTGTCACTGTGACTGTGTAGGTACCAGCCGTTAACCCTGAAATAGATTGAGTTAATGCTCCACCATTCCAAGCATATGTAAACGGTGATGTACCGCCAGATGGGTTTGCTGTAGCACTTCCATTTGATCCGCCATTACAAGATGGGTCGGTACCGGTTGCTGTTGCAGTTAATGCGGCTGGGTTGCTTAAGGTTAGGTTTGCTGTGGCTGTACAACTATTAGCATCGGTCACTGTTACTGTATATGTACCAGATGAAATACTGCTTATGGTGGCTGTAGTTTGAGCATTGCTCCATAAATATGTATATGCAGGTGTACCTCCGCCCGGTGTTACGGTTGCGCTGCCATCACTGCTTCCATTACAACTTGGATTGGTGCCACTCGCCGAAGCGGTAAGTGCGGCAGGCGCTGTCAATGTTACGTTTGCTGTGGCTGTGCAACTATTGGCATCTGTTACAGTTACTGTATATGTTCCGGAACCAATACTACTTACAGTGGTAGCTGTTCCTCCGGTACTCCAAGCGTAAGTATATGGTGATGTTCCTCCGGCTGGTGTTACTGTAGCACTTCCATCAGTGCTTGCATTACAACTTGGATTTGTGCCACTCGCGCTTGCAGTCAAAGCTGTTGGTGCAGTAATGGTTGTGTTGCCACTAATGGTGCAGGAATTAGCATCGGTTATTGTAACAGTATATGTGCCCGCTCCCAAACTGCTTACACTGGTTGTTGTTGCTCCTCCATTCCACGCATACGTATATGGAGAAGTCCCTCCGCCTGGTGTTGCGGTGACACTACCATCTGTGCTTCCGTTACAACTTGGGTTCGTTCCGGTCACAGATAAAGTAAGTGCTGTTGGCTGGCTTAATGTTACATTGGCTGAGAAAGAACAGGACTTTGCGTCCGTTACTGTCACTGTATATGTTCCGGCAGGTTGGGCTGATATTGTTGAAATTACCGCCCCTGTACTCCAAACATAAGAAAAAGGAGATGTGCCCCCTGAAGTAGTAGCTGTAGCGCTTCCATTGGAGCCACCGTTACAAGATGGGTCGGTCCCCGTAGTTGATGCTGATAATGAGGCAGGATTGCTCAACGTCACATTAGCAGTTACAGTACAACTATTAACGTCTGTAACTGTCACAGTATATGTACCTGAAGAAACACTGCTTAAAGTTGAAGTTGTTGCGCCGGTACTCCATAAATAAGTGTATCCTGGTGTTCCACCAGAAGCAGTAGTTGTGGCACTACCATCGCTACTTCCATTACAACTTGGATTGGTACCGGTTACTGAAGCCGTCAGGGCTGTAGGTTGTGAAATTACTACGTCATCAGTTGCAGTACAGGATTTAGAGTCGGTAACAGTTATTGTATATGTGCCTGCACCAATACTAGAAATAGTTGCAGTGGTTGGTCCGGATGACCAAGCGTAAGTATAAGGTGAAATTCCTCCACCTGCGGTGACAGTGGCACTACCATCGGTTGCGGCATTGCAACTTGGATCGGTACCTGTTGCGGAGGCAGTAAGCAAGGCGGGATTAGAAAGTGTAGCATCTGAAGAAATGGTGCATGAATTGGCATCCGTAACTGTAACTGTATAGGTTCCTCCTCCTAAACTCGACACCGTAGAGGTTGTAGCGGCATTGCTCCATGCATACGTTAAGGGTGACGTTCCGCCACCGGCTGTTGCTGTAACACTTCCATTTGTATTTCCATTACACGAGGGGTCTGTTCCTGTGACAGTAAGTGTAAGTGCGGCGGGATTTGTTAATACTTCGTTATCTGTGGCTGTACATGATTTTGAATCAGTTACAGTTACAGTATATGTTCCTGCACCTAAACTTGTGGCTGATGTAGCTGTGGATGCATTTGACCAAAGGTATGTATAGGGTGAAGTACCGCCGCCAGGAGTAACTGTGGCACTTCCGTTTGTGCTTCCATTGCAACTCGGACTAGTAGAAGTGATAGCGGCAGTTAACGCTACTGGAGAAGTTATGGTAACATTATTTGTTGCGGTACAACTGTTAGCGTCTGTAACGGTGACTGTGAATGTACCATCCGTCAAACTTGTTATGCTTGAAGTAGTGGCAGTAGTTGACCATAAATAAGTGTATGGACTGGTTCCACCCCCAGCAGTAACTGTTGCGCTTCCGTTTGTACCGGCATTGCAACTTGGGTTTGTGGAGGTCATGGTTGCCGTAACAGCCGTAGGTGCAGTCAACGTGCCGTTTGCGGTAGCAGTACAACTTTTAGAATCTGTAACGGTAATAGTATATGTACCTGCGCCTTTACTGCTGATATTATCGGTTGTTTCGCCTGATGACCACAAATAGGTATTTCCACCATTCCCACCTGATGTTGTTAATGTAGCCGAACCGTTAGTTCCGCCATTGCAACTTGGGTTTGTAGTAGTGACACTGGCTGTCATTGCGGCTGGTTCAACTAAGGTCGTTGAAGCAGGTGCATCACAACCTACATTGTCCGTAACGGTGACACTGACAAGACCAGCAGACAGACCGGATACGGAAGTTGTTGTTGCACCCGTACTCCAGAGATAAGTATATGGTGATGTACCACCTGCGGCAGAAACAGTGGCACTACCATTGGAATTTCCATTGCAAGAAGGATTTGTACTAGTAAGAGTTGCTGTTGGGGCACCTGTATTCAATACGTTTACGGAGGTTGTAGCTGTACACGATTTACTATCAGTTACAGTTGCTGTATAAGTACCTGCCGCAAGAGTGGACGCTGTAGTTTGGGTGGCATCTCCACTAGACCATAAATAGGAGAAAGCCGGTGTTCCACCCGAAGTAACAGAAACAGTAGCATCGCCATTGCTACCCCCGCAAGTTGCAGGATTTGTAGAACCCGAAAGAACAATTGCCGCTGGATTTGAAATAGTGACATCGTCAGAAGCGGAACAGGATTTACTATCTGTTACGGTGACTGTATAAGTTCCTGCTACTAATGTTGCTGTTGTGTTTTGAGTTGATTGTGTATTAGACCAAAGGAAAGTATTTCCACCATTTCCTCCTACCGGAGTTGAACTTGCAGAGCCATTGCTACCTCCGTTACAATCAGGATTTGTACCTGAAGCAGTAACGGTTAAGGAAGCTGGTGCGGTGAGTACGACACTAGCTGTGGCAACACAGGAATTTGCATCAAGTACAGTCACGCCGAACGTTCCAGCCGGAAGACCTGTTGCTATTGCTGTTAACTGCGCCGGTGTGGAATTCCATGAATAAGTATATGGTGAAGTTCCACCCCCCGGTGTGACAGTGGCACTACCATTTGAATTTCCGTTGCAACTTGGATTTGTGCCTGAAGCTGATGCGGTTACCGCGGAAGGAGCGGTTAAAGTCGTATTTGCAGAAATAGTACATGAGTTGGCGTCTGTCACTGTTACCGTATAGGTTGCCGCTGAAAGTCCGGAAATAGTTGTTGCTGTTCCACCCGTGGACCATGCATACGTTAAAGAACCTGTACCTCCTCCTGCTGTCACGGTAGCGCTACCATTCGTTGAACCATTGCAACTTGGGTTTGTTCCGCTTACAGTTGCGCTCAATGCAACAGGGTTTGTAAGTGTCACTGAACTGCTAACGCTACAAGATTTTGCGTCGGTAACCGTAACAGTATATGTGCCTGCCGACAAAGTTGTAACTGTAACAGTAGTAGCACCAGTTGTCCACGCGTAAGTAAAGGGTGAGGTTCCACCTGCCGGGGCAGTAGTGGCGCTTCCGTTAGTTCCGCCATTACAGCTTGGATTAGTGCCTGTTGTTGTTGTAGAAAGAACTACAGGATTAGTTAAAGTGACCGATGCTGTTTCCGTGCAAGAGTTTGCGTCCGTTATGGTTACTGTATATGTTGCGGCACTTAAAGAAGAAATAGTTGTTGTAGTTGCACCTGTTGACCAAACATAAGTATAAGCAGGCACTCCACCACCGGGTGTCGCTGTGGCGCTACCGTTTGAAGCACCATTGCAACTTGGATTTGTTCCGGTTGCGGTGGCAGTTAAATCGGTAGGTTGTGTAACAACTGCACTTACGCTGGCTGTACAACTGTTGGCGTCTGTAACGGTTACCGTATAGGTTCCTGCAGATAGGTTTGTGGCTGTGGCAGTCGTTTGACCTCCCGTCCATGAATAAGAGTAACCGGGGGTACCACCTGCTCCGGAGCCGGTTGCTGAACCATTGCTTCCGCTATTACACGAAACGGCAGAAGGTGTAGCTGTTACTGAGAGCGCAGAAGGTGCAGAAATTGTAACTGACCCTGAAATGGTACACGTATTGGCATCTGTTACTGTAACAGTATATGTTCCTGCGCTTAAGCTACTCAAATTTTGAGTTGTAGGACCAGTACTCCAAGCATAAGTATATGCGGGTGTACCTCCACCTGGTGTTGATGTTGTACTACCATTTGCACCACCATTGCAACTTGGACCCGTGCCTGTAACTGAAAGCGTCAGAGCTGTGGGTGCAGTTAACGTCACAGATCCGGAAATTGTACAACTATTGGCATCAGTTACTGTGACTGTATATGTACCTACACTTAAAGAGCTTAAAGTTGATGTTGTAGCGGCATTTGACCATGCATAAGTTAAAGCGCCTGTACCACCACCGGCAGTTGCCGTTGCACTACCATTAGAACCCCCATTGCAACTTGGATTTGTTCCTGTTACAGTTAATGTTAAAGCGGGTGGGTTGGTTAATGTTACATTACCTGAGGCGGTACAACTATTACCATCTGTCGCTGTTGCTGTATAGGTACCTGCACTCAAACTCGAGATTGTTGATGCTGTTGCGGCATTTGACCATAAATAAGTAAACACTCCTGTGCCCCCTGCTCCGGCTACGGTGGCAGTTCCATTAGCTCCACCATTACAGCTTGGGTTTGTGCCGGTTACAGTTGCAGTTACTGCTGTTGGATTTGTAAGTGTAACATTTCCTGAAACAGTGCATGAGTTTGCATCTGTAACTGTGACTGTATAAGTACCTGCTACCAAACCACTTCTTGTTTGTGTTACTGCGCCGCCGTTCCATGCATACGAATATGCACCGGTTCCTCCCGCTGGAGTTGCTGTGGCTGTTCCGTTTGCGCCTCCATTACAACTTGGATTAGTTCCGGTGACTGAAACAGTTAATGCCGGCGGGTTAGTAAGTGTTACTGATGCCGATATTGTACAACTTTTTGTGTCGGTAACAGTTACTGTAAATGTACCTGCTGATAAACTACTTATTGTTTGAGTTGTTGCGGCGTTTGACCATACATACGTATATCCAGGCGTTCCACCTCCGGGTGTTGCTGTGGCTGTGCCGTTTGTTCCACCATTACAACTTGGATTAGTTCCAGTGGCTGAAAGGGTTAATGCGGCTGGGTTTGTCAATGTGACATTTCCTGTGGCTGTACAGTTATTTCCATCCGTGACCGTTGCTGTATAAGTGCCTGCGGACAGTCCTGATATTGTCGTAGTAGTTGCGGCGTTTGACCAAAGGTAAGTGAATACGCCGGTTCCTCCAGCCCCTGCTACAGTAGCTGTTCCGTTTGATCCACCATTACAACTTGGATTAGTTCCAGTAACGGTTGCTGTTACGGCGGTTGGGTTTGTCAACGTGACATTTCCAGTAGCTGTACAACTGTTTCCATCGGTTACAGTTGCTGTATAAGTACCGGCTGTCAATCCTGATATAGTACTCGTGGTAGCGGCGTTTGACCACAAATAAGTAAATGTGCCTGTTCCTCCGGCACCAACTGCTGTAGCTGTTCCGTTTGATCCACCATTACAACTAGGATTAGTTCCGGTTACGGAAGCGGTGACTGCCGTTGGATTGGTCAATGTTACGTTTCCTGTAGCTGTGCAACTGTTACCATCGGTTACAGTTGCTGTATAGGTTCCGGCAACTAAACCAGTAATTGTTGTGGTAGTTGCTCCAGTTGACCATGCATACGTAAATACTCCTGTTCCTCCTGCTCCTGCTACTGTGGCTGTTCCGTTTGAGCCACCATTACAACTTGGGTTTGTGCCTGTTACCGTGGCGGTTACTGCTGTTGGGTTGGTAAGCGTTACATTTCCTGTGGCTGTACAACTTTTTCCATCGGTTACAGTCGCTGTATAAGTTCCTGCCGACAATCCTGATATAGTACTAGTGGTAGCGGCGTTTGACCACAAATAAGTAAATGTGCCTGTTCCTCCGGCACCAACTGCTGTAGCTGTTCCGTTTGATCCACCATTACAACTAGGATTAGTTCCGGTTACGGAAGCGGTGACTGCCGTTGGATTGGTCAATGTTACGTTTCCTGTAGCTGTGCAACTGTTACCATCGGTTACAGTTGCTGTATAGGTTCCGGCAACTAAACCAGTAATTGTTGTGGTAGTTGCTCCAGTTGACCATGCATACGTAAATACTCCTGTTCCTCCTGCTCCTGCTACTGTGGCTGTTCCGTTTGAGCCACCATTACAACTTGGGTTTGTGCCTGTTACCGTGGCGGTTACTGCTGTTGGGTTGGTAAGCGTTACATTTCCTGTGGCTGTACAACTTTTTCCATCGGTTACAGTCGCTGTATAAGTTCCTGCCGACAATCCTGATATAGTACTAGTAGTTGCGGCGTTTGACCACAAATAAGTAAATGTGCCTGTTCCTCCGGCACCTACCACTGTTGCAGTTCCATTTGCTCCCCCATTACAACTCGGGTTGGTTCCTGTGACTGTGGCGGTTACTACTGTTGGATTTGTGAGGGTAACGTTTCCTGATATTGTACAACTATTGGCATCGGTCACCGTCACTGTAAAAGTTCCGGCAGATAAACTGCTTATTGTTTGAGTAGTTGCGGCATTTGACCACACATATGTATATGCACCTGTTCCACCACCGGGAGTTGCAGTGGCAGTACCATTAGTTCCCCCATTACAACTTGGATTGGTACCGGTTACTGAAAGTGTTAATGCGGGAGGGTTGGTTAAAGTTACGTTGTCAGAGGCAGTACAACTCTTTCCATCTGTTACTGTTGCAGTATAAGTTCCGGCTGACAGTGTAGATATAGTGTTGGTGGTAGCGGCATTTGACCAAAGATATGTAAATGTGCCTGTTCCGCCTGCTCCGGCTACGGTAGCTGTTCCATTAGTTCCACCGTTACAGCTTGGGTTAGTTCCTGTGACTGTGGCAGTTACAACCGTAGGATTGGTCAATGTTACATTTCCTGTAGCTGTGCAACTGTTACCGTCAGTTACAGTTGCTGTATAGGTTCCTGCTGATAATCCTGATATTGTACTAGTGGTAGCGGCGTTTGACCATAAATAAGTAAATGTACCTGTTCCACCGGCACCTACAACAGTCGCAGTTCCGTTTGTGCCTCCATTACAACTTGGGTTTGTGCCTGTTACTGTGGCGGTTACAGCTGTTGGATTAGTAAGAGCTACTGATGCCGATATTGTACAACTTTTTGAATCTGTGACAGTTACCGTAAATGTACCAGCTGATAAACTACTAATGGTTTGAGTTGTTGCGGCGTTTGACCATACGTAGGTATATCCCGGCGTTCCACCTCCGGGTGTGGCTGTGGCTGTACCGTTTGTCCCACCATTACAACTTGGATTGGTTCCGGTGGCTGAAAGGGTCAATGCGGCTGGGTTTGTTAATGTGACATTTCCTGTGGCTGTACAACTTTTACCATCGGTTACAGTGGCTGTATAAGTTCCTGCAGATAATCCTGAAATTGTAGTAGTGGTTGCGGCGTTTGACCACAAATAAGTAAATGTGCCTGTTCCTCCTGCTCCAGCTACAGTTGCTGTTCCGTTGGTACCGCCATTACAACTTGGATTCGTTCCGGTAACGGTTGCTGTTACGACGGCTGGATTTGTCAATGTGACATTTCCTGTGGCTGTACAACTTTTTCCATCGGTTACAGTCGCTGTATAAGTTCCTGCCGACAATCCTGATATAGTACTAGTAGTTGCGGCGTTTGACCACAAATAAGTAAACGTGCCTGTTCCACCTGCTCCTGCAACTGTGGCTGTTCCATTTGAACCACCATTACAACTTGGATTAGTACCTGTGACAGTGGCAGTTACAACGGTAGGGTTGGTTAATGTTACGTTCCCTGTAGCGGTGCAACTGTTACCATCGGTTACGGTTGCTGTATAGGTCCCTGCTGACAATCCTGATATAGTACTAGTGGTAGCGGCATTTGACCACAAATAAGTAAATGTACCTGTTCCACCTGCGCCTGCGACAGTGGCTGTACCGTTAGTACCTCCATTACAACTTGGGTTTGTGCCTGTTACTGTGGCGGTTACTGCAGTTGGGTTGGTAAGAGTTACGTTACCAGTGGCTGTACAACTTTTACCATCGGTCACGGTGGCTGTATAAGTTCCGGCTGATAACCCTGATATAGTACTGGTGGTAGCGGCATTTGACCACAAATAAGTAAATGTGCCTGTTCCACCTGCACCAACGACTGTTGCGGTTCCGTTGGTTCCACCATTACAACTCGGATTGGTTCCGGTGACTGTGGCGGTTACAACTGTTGGATTTGTGAGCGTGACGTTTCCTGATATTGTACAACTGTTTGCATCGGTTACTGTTACTGTATAAGTTCCTGCCGCCAGTGTTGTTCGGGTTGAGGTTACCTGACCTGTATTCCAAAGGTAAGTATAAGCACCGGTTCCTCCTCCTGGAGTTGCAGTGGCAGTTCCGTTGGTTCCTCCATTACAACTTGGATTAGTTCCTGTTACTGAGAGCGTTAATACGGGTGGGTTAGTTAATGTTGTGGATCCAGAAATTGTACAGCTTTTGGAATCGGTTACAGTTACGGTATATGTTGCGGCTGATAAACCTGATATGGTTGATGAAGTTGCTGTAGTTGACCATAAATATGTATATCCTGGAGTACCCCCCCCTGCGGTCGCAGTGGCAGTACCGTTCGTTCCTCCATTACAACTTGGGTCCGTGTCAGTAACAGATAGAGTAAGGGCGGCAGGTGCTGTTAAGACAACATTATCGGTAGCTGTACAGCTTTTACCATCGGTAACTGTAACTGTATATGTACTGGCGGCTAAGCTTGATATAGTAGAGGATGTTGAGGCATTTGACCAAAGGTAGGTATAGGTTCCATCGCCTCCACCGGCTGTTGCGGTTGCACTACCGTTGGTTCCTCCATTACAGCTTGGGTTTGTACCTGTAACAGAGGCGGTTACTGCGGTAGGATTTGTAAGAGCAACGTTACCTGATCTTGTGCACCCGTTGGCATCAGTTACGGTGACAGTGTAGGTACCTGCTGATAAACTGCTTATTGATGAGGTTGAACCCCCAGTACTCCATGCGTACGTAAATCCGCCGGCTCCACCGCCTGGAGTGGCTGTGGCTGAACCATTGGTTCCTCCATTACAGCTTGGGTTTGTGCCAGTAACTGAAAGGGTTATTGCGGCAGGTTGGGTTAATGCCTGGCTAACAGTTGCTGTACAGGATTTACTGTCTGTTACAGTGACTGTATAAGTACCTGCTGCTAGACTTGAAAGGTCTTCTGTAGTAGCACCGTTTGACCAGAGAAAGGAATAAGCAACTGTTCCCCCTGCTGCTGTTATGTTTATAGCACCTGTACTCGCTCCGTTACATAAAATATTTGTGGAACTTGTAACTACAACAGTTAAAGCAGCGGGTTGTGTTATAGTAACTGAAAGATTAAAGTTACATGTCTCAACACCAAGTGGTGAGGTGATTGAGGCGTTAGGGGCCACTTTAAAAACGGGCTGAGCGGTTTCGTAATTGGTGAAATTTTCAGAAGAAGGTCCTGAAAATTTATTGCTTTCGGAGTTAAGGTTATTGTTATTTATTACGTCGTTGGCAGATGATTCATTTTGTTGAATGTTAATTTGCTGATTTTCAATAAGTTGATAAATAGTTTCGTTGGAAAGATATTTCTCCATATTCATTTTCTGGAACAATGAATTGGAAAAATGCCTTTGATTTCCGCGGTTATCCTGAATTGAGTTTTGGGAAACGACAGTTTTGGAGAATCCAAATGTCAGGATGAGACAGGTAATAGCGTATAATTTTTTCATACTGGGTTAAGTATATGAATTAAATGTTTAAAAGTTGAAGGGTTGAAAAGTTGAATGAACTGAACAAAAAGCATAGTTTGACCACGCTGTGGAGTTTGAAAAATCGGGAAACCAATAAGACAGGAAGGAAAGTAAAGTTTCAATCATACTTGTTTTTTGGTTGTTTAAAGAAGCTATTAAATTGAAAATCAATAAAATAAAAACAAAAAAACTCACACCAATAATTCGGGTGGGGTGAGGTACTTCGATTCAACCCATAAAGGTAAGGCATAAAAAAATGAAATCCAAATTTTTTTTAAAATATTTTTAGAAAAATGTGGGAAAGTTGTGGATAAGGTCAAAAATGAATGGTTGGTGGTTGAATGGTTAGATGGTTAGATGGTTAGATGGTTAGATGGTTAAATGGTTGAATTGTTGAATTGTTGAATTGTTGAATTGTTGAATTGTTAATTTGGTAGGATTCGGGTGTCGCATTAATCGTTTAAGGAATCAAGGGGCAAGGAATCCTGGGGCATTACCAAAAATTTTGCGGGTCCGGTTAATTTTATTTCCGGTTTGAGGTTTTCAAATTCGGCTGATGTAATAAGCTCTTTTATGAGCAACTTTTCTGAAACAAACGCATAATACTCTTTTAGAAATTCCCGAAGCATCCCCTTCTTGTCAAAATAATATTTGAAATTTTTGGGTCTTGGGATAATGCTGGAAAGAAATAGTGACTCCTGTAAATTCAGATTGATTGGTTTTTTGGAGAAATAAAATTTCGATGCCTCGCTGATCCCAAAAACGTCTGGTCCCCACTCAATAATATTCAGATAAATCTCATACAGGCGTTCTTTGCTGACCGCGTGACTGTTTTCCAACAGCCATACCAATAAGATTTCTTCCAGTTTCCTGCTGATTGTTTTTTCACGGGACAGGTATATGTTTTTTACCAGTTGCATAGTGATGGTTGAACCCCCCCGTTGAAATTTTTTATTTTTCAAATTGGTTATAATGGATTGGCGGAAGGCATCTTCATTAAATCCGTCGTGAAAAAAGAAACTGCCATCTTCGGAAATAAGCACAGCGTTTTTCAGGTAGTTGGAAATATTTTCCAACGAAACGAAATCGGGGTTCTCCTGACCTACTAAAATTTTTCTATCAGGAAACCCTTTGGAATGTCCTGTATAATAAAAGGGTTCATTAAGGGATGGGAAATTTGCTTTACCGAAATTTTTGATACGGAAATTTTCCTTTTTTAATTCCGACTCAAATAACAGGGAGTCGGTGTGTGATAAATCCAAACCGATACGCAGAAAGTAGTTTAGTAAACCTTCCGCTTTTGTGCTACGGCTTACACTAAATAATCCTACCGGTAATGAATTAAAAAACTTTCCGGCTGGTAATTGTTCCGTTTGAATAGTTGTTTTGATTTGCAAGGCAGGTTCTTTTTTAATTTCACCGGTAAGGTTAAATGTGATATCATTTATTTTTATCCAGGATGGGTTTTCGATATAAAGCGTGTTGTGATTTAAGTGGACATTGAGCAGGTATTGGATTTTTTCAAATACACATTCTTGCGAAGAAAGATGTTTATTAAAAATTTTAAAATTATAAAAATTCAGTGCGGTTTCGGTCCGTTTAACGTCTTTTGGGGAAGGCATTAATTTTACGGACACAATCATGGAATCCATTGATAAAGTAGCGCCACTCCACAAGGGTAACGTAAGTTTACTTGAGGTCTCCTGATAAACTTTTATTTTACAAAAGGACTGCTCCCTATTGACAATTCCCTGAGAACTAAATTTACCCAGCGTGTCCCTCGTTATTTTATTGTTCAATTGGAAAAGACAGGAAAATTTACTTTCCTCCATTGAGAAATTATGAATGGACAACAACAAACTATCCGGTAAGACAAGCGAACCGTTCTTCATTTTTAGGGAAGAGGGGGGTGAAATATTTCTCAGCATCGCTAAGAAAGAGATTTTTGCCAGGATAGTATCTGAGATAAAGAGCGTGTCACGATTTTTATCCGTAAATAAAATATTGCTGAAATTAATTTGATTATATCCTACCCAGTACATATTTTCTACTTTGCAAAAAACTCCATGCTTTGTGAGTTTGTTAATTATATTTTTTTCAAAGACAGAGCGCAACAGGTAATTCCTGCCAAGGAAGCAGGTGGCTGTGGTAAGAAGGAGGAAGGAGATAAAAAGATAAAATATTTTTTGTTTCAGGGACATATTTGAAGGGGTGAAATTCTAATCAGGCGGCACAGCAAGGCGGCACGGTGCACCGTGCCGCAACATCAATATATTCGGAAAATTATTAATAAATCAGTAATAATATTGAATTTACTACAATCTTCCGGCTTTGTAAAAATATTTTTTATAATATTTTTCATTCAAATCATTGATTGTAACGCCCAGTTTTACGGAGGCGTGCACAAATTTATTATTCATCAGGTAAATTCCCATGTGAGAAGGTTTTTTGCTTTCGATTTTAAAAAAAATCAAATCGCCTTCTTTAAGGTTGCTCATCGAAATATCGTTTATTGCATTGGAGATATTTTCTGTGCTTCCTGATATTTTTTTTCCGTAAACGTCCTGCAGTAGCAGAGAAGAAAAACCGGAACAATCAACTCCTTGTTTTGATTTTCCCGAATATTTATAAGGAACACCGAGCCAGTCATTAATAAAGACATAAAGTTTTATGTTGCGGATTTTGTTTTCATCTACTTCGAGGAGATGTGCAAAGCGGGTTTTTATTTTATTTTCTTTTGATGAAGGGATATTGCTTTTTGTTTCTTTTGTTTCTTTTTTTTCATTTGGTAGATTTTTGGAGGAGCGGCAGGAAAATATGCATGATGCAAGAAAAAAAATTAACGCATAAAAATAAATCAACCTTTTTTCTGGTTTAATTTGTAATAAGCCAAGTGTATAGTTAAACATGGCACTAAAAGTTAGAAGCACATAGGTTATGCGTTGCCATACAGTTCTCGCAATCCTCACATGCTTAAATGTATTTTCTGGTTTTTGTGCTCCACCGTCACATCCTACCGAATGATCGTTAATACTACTGACGCTATGTGTTAGAGCGATCATTTCTATTTATTTTCATATTCTCACATAAGGAAAAAATAACTTCCCGAAGACACCGGGTCCTATGCTTAAGCTTTCCATATCAATTTTTAATCTCAAATCTGCACCTACATAATAACTTTCCCAAATAGTTGTTTGTAAACCGAAAACCGGTTCATTTTCTTTTCCTTTGCGTCGATAAATACCAAAAGACATCCCTTTGGGTATGTAATCATTGCGTTCATCAACTCTGACAAATTGTAATTCACAGTAAATAAAGTTTGTATATTTTCCTGCTTCAAGACCAAAATCAATGCTATATGTAGTAAAATAGATAGCCGTTTCTAAACCAAAAGTAAATTTTGTTTTTGAATTCAGAGAAAAATAATAATGAAACATGGGACCAAATGTAATAATCTGTGAGTTTACCATGTAACTTTGAATCAGAAAAAATAAAATGAGGATTGGTTTTTTCACAGTTTTTTGCTAAGACAAATACAATAAAAAAATAAATTGAAAATCCGTTGAAGAGATTATAAATATTAAATAATTTTTTTTACCAGCAACGAATAACAAATATCCATTAATTTTTTCATTTTCGCTGATTCAACTAAAAATCATTTTGACAATCAGGGAGGTACGGTGCACCGAAAATAGAGACACGGTGCATTAAAAAAAAGACACGATGTACCGTGTCTTTACAGCATGATACTTTTCCTGATTATTTATTAAAAAAATTATGTCACGCAAAGGCGCAAAGTTCGCAAAGTATTAAGTTCGCAAATCCGACCTCACCCCAGCCCCTCTCCAAAATGGAGAGGGGCAAGAGATCCGTTATAAAAGACCTCACCCCAGCCCCTCTCCAAAAAAATGGAGAGGGGTTAAAGAGCACCTGGATTTATACCCAAATTATCTTTAAATCATATTTTTCCTGTATTTTTGCATGAAATCAATCACATGGGAACGATCAAAAAAATCTTATCTACCATTGACACTTTTGTTTTTGACATTGACGGTGTGCTGACAGATGGTACTGTTCTGGTAACCGAAAAAGGGGACCACCTGCGTTCCTTTGATGTGAAAGATGGTTACGCCATATTTCATGCTTTACGGAAAGGATACAGGATCATTGTCATCAGTGGCGGCGATTCATACGGGGTCCGTCATCGTTTAAATTATCTTGGAGTGCGACATATTTATCTCGGGGTGGAAGATAAACTCAAGGCATTGCGTGAAATTTTAAAAAAATTAAGCGCTGACCCTCAAAAAACATCGTACATGGGGGATGATATGCCTGATTTGGGGGTGATGTCTTTTGTGGCACTGCCTTCTGCGCCCTGTGATGCCATAGAGGAAATTCTATCCGTTTGTAAATTCAAGTCCTCAAAACCGGGGGGAAAGGGAGCCGCGAGGGAGCTTATTGAAAAAGTGATGAAGGTGCAGGGGAGGTGGGTGAATGGGGGGAAGGTGAATTGGTGAGGGGAGAGTGGGTGGGTGGTGGATGGTTTAATAGTAAAATGGTTAGATGGTTAAATGGTTGGATGGTTGGATGGTTAGATGGTTGGATGGTTGGATGGTTGGATGGTTGGATGGTTGGAT
>MEPC01000034.1:45598-192173 GCA_001769655.1 Bacteroidetes bacterium RIFCSPLOWO2_12_FULL_37_12
AAATGGTTAGATGGTTAGATTTGTGCCAAGGTAAAGCCAAAGGTAGAGCCAACCCCTTCGGTGCTTCTTACATTAATGGTCTGGTGATGTGCTTCTATTATATGTTTGACAATAGCCAATCCAAGTCCGGTGCCACCTTGTTCCCTGGAACGATTTTTGTCCACCCTGTAAAAACGCTCAAATAATCTGGGCAAATGTTCCTGCGCAATCCCGATACCGTTATCCGAGATTTCCACCAGCACATTTTCATCCATATCATAAATTCCCACGAGGGTTTCACCGCTGGTACTACCATATTTTATAGAATTGATAATTAAATTATTCAACACCTGGCGTATGCGTTCCTTGTCTGCTGATACCATAAATACAGTGTGACACCCGGGTTTAAAATTCAATTTTATTTTATTATTCTCCGCCATCCGCAGTAGTGATTCAAATACTTCTGAAACCAACCCTGTAATATTAAATACTTCTTTTTCCATCCGGAATTCATAACTCTCTAACTGAGAAATCAATTCAAGGTCTTCAATGATGGCGTTAAGGCGGTCAATATTTTGTGATGCTTTTTTTAAATAATCAGTACTAATTTTTGCCTCATTCCAGCCATGGTCAATCAGGGTTTCGATATAACCCTGGATATTAAAAACAGGGGTTTTCAATTCGTGAGAAACATTGCTAAGAAATTCTTTTCTGTATTTTTCAAGTTTTTTCAATTGTACAAATTCCTGCTCCTGGCTGGAAGTCCAACGGAGCACTTCTTCTTCCATTTCGGAGATAATATCTTTATTCATAGCATCTTTTTCAGGTGTATTGCTTTTCTGACTCTTCCGTTGATGAATTGTTTTATAGATTAATTTTATTTTCCTATAGATAAAACGATTCAGCGCTGTTGAAAAAATAATATAGGTTGCGATGAAAATTAAAAACGGAGTAGCAATAATGTATATGAGATAATAATTTTCATGGAAAAAATGATGAAGTATAAACAAAACAAGAAACAAAAAAGCGGCAGTAATAACCGAACCAAGGATGACGATTTCGGAAGGGGTTGGATTTTTGTTGTACATAGAGAGGGGTAATAAATTTATTATGAAAGACCTCACCCCAGCCCCTCTCCAAAATGGAGAAAGGGTTAGGATTCCGTCATACCATATGTGCCATTTGCGGCACTATCAGAAATCAAAACTGTATCCGGTGCCTTTGCTGGTTTTTATATTTTTTTCTCCGATTTTTTCACGAAGGTTTCTAACATGTACATCGAGGGTGCGGTCACCAACTACAATTTCATTTCCCCAAATCCTGGAATAAATTTCTTCACGGACAAAAACCTTCCCTGGTTTTGTCGCCAGCAACATGAGTAAATCAAATTCTTTTTTGGTTAGTTCCACTTCCGTACTTTTTTTAGTAACCTTTCTTTCTTCGGGAAATATTTTTAAATCTCCGAGTGAAATAGTTTGAGCCAAGCCGCCTTCTTTTCTTTTACGTTTCAACAGGGCATTAATTCTTGCTGAAAGTACTCTTGGTCGTACCGGTTTTGTAATATAATCATCGGCACCAACATTAAATCCCGCAAGTTCGGAGTATTCCTCATTACGAGCTGTAAGAAAAATGATAAAGGTATCATCAAACTCTTTTTCTTCTCTCAATTTACGGCAAACTTCCACTCCATCCATTCCACTCATCATGATATCGAGTATGATTAGCGCAGGATGAATGGTGTGTGCCACTTCGAGCGCTTTTTTTCCATCTGAAGCAGTAAAAATATTGTATCCTTCTTTCTTAAGATTGTAAGAAACAAACTCAAGAATATCGGGTTCGTCGTCAACAATGAGTATTTTGGGTGTAGATATCATGTTAAAAACACCAGGGACAAATAATGGTTAAAAAGTTATAACAAAATTCCGGGAAAAAAATTAGCGTAAATACAATTCCGAATAAGGCGCCATACAAATGGGCATCATGGTTTATATTATCGGTTTTATTTTTTGCTGAATAAATGGTATATATCATATAGAGTACTCCAAATACTATAGCCGGTACCGGAAAGAAGAAAAAAATCCAGATTTTACTCATAGGGTCGTAAAGAATATTCATAAAAATAACTGCAGAGACAGCACCGGAAGCGCCCAATGACGAATATCCCGATACGTTTTTATATTTAAGATATGTTGGGATTGATGAAACCACTATGGCAAGTAAATAGAAAGCCATGTAAAAAACAGCTCCCAGAAAGACGTTGTCCTTGCATAAATATTCAAAAAATATTACGGTTCTCTCCCCAAAAAAATAGAGGGTAATCATATTAAAAATAAGATGATTCAGATCGCCGTGTAAAAAACCGGAAGTTATAAACCGGAAATATTCTTTCCGGGTACGAATTTGCACCGGGTCGAAAATCAGTTTTTGCATCAATCCATAATTCTGAAGACACAAAAAACTGATGACACACGTAAGGAGAATGAGGACGGTGTTTATGGACATGGGTTAGAAATTAGTCATTGGTCATTGGAAATTAGACATTGATCCTTGGTAATTGGATGTTGGATGTTAGTAATTTGAAATTAGTAATTGGATTTGAATACCCGAAATTAAATAATTAGTTACCGTAATAAAATTTTTCCAAAGATAATGGAAAGAAATCGAAATGTTGAACGTGTAAGAAATGTGACTTTTTGAAAAACTTATTCTACCGCTATCGCCTAATTTTATATCATAATTAAACCAAGAAAACCATGAAAACACTATATACAATTACCAGAATAGAAAAAGCTGTTAGAAAGCAATTGGCAGACCGATTGGGAAATTTTTACCTGATTGCCTGGCTAATAACTTTGGTAACAGTTTTTGTAATGTCATGTTCTTCTTCGCATGACAAATTGATAGACCAACGATTCAAAAAACACGCAAGCAATAAGTCGTTTAAGGCGTATTATAGTATTCAGATGAGGTAGGGGGAAGTAGTTGGGTGGTTAGATGGTTGGATGGTTGGATGGTTAGATTACCCTCCTCTTTTTGGTGACATAAATACTCTTTTTACCTGAGGATCGTGGGTGCCTACTTTTGCAGTTTCTTTAACAAAGGACGTGTGAACTTTTTCTTCGGGTTTTTGAATTTCTACCGGTTTACCTTCTTCGGTAGAAACCGTTTCTTTTTTCACCCAGTATTCCGGTTCATTTTTCAGCATATTGAACCAATTGATAACTTTTTTAATGTCAGAATCATGTACTCTCTCCTCATCATAATCAGGAACAACCGTTTTAAAAAAGTTTTTCAACGATGTAGAATCAGATTTAGGATCAACCGGCTCGATTCCTTTTTCTTTAATTTGAGTCAATACTTCTGAAAGCAGTTTTTCATTTTCTTTGGTGAAAATGCTGACTTCTTCCAATAAAACTACACGGTGGCTGATGGAATAAAAATTCCTTTTTTTATCCACTAATGATTCAGCAACAAAACCGCCTTTTGCCTGGGAGATGACTTTAAAAAGTCCATTTACTCCGGGAATATAACAGATGCTTTTCAGATTCATGGGTGCAAATGTACTAAAATAATTCAGGTATTAAAATAAAGTGAGGTGATGGGATGATGGAATGATGGAATAATGGAATGATGGAATGATTCGTAAAGCAGTTTCTGAAGGGTATTCATTATCAATTTTTTCAAAACGCTGCCTCTTTCGGCGCTCGTGGGAATGGAATAACATCTCTGATATTACTCATACCGGTAGCAAACAAAACTAACCGTTCAAAGCCAAGTCCGAAGCCGGAATGAACACAGGTTCCAAACCGCCGTGTATCGAGATACCATCCTAAATTTTTTTCGTCTATTTTCATTTCACGGATCCGGTTTACTAATTTCTCGTAATTCTCCTCCCGCTGTGAACCACCAATGATTTCACCGATACCGGGAAAAAGAATATCCATGGCGCGAACTGTTTTTCCATCTTCGTTTTGTTTCATGTAAAATGCTTTGATATCTTTAGGATAGTCGGTAAGAATAACCGGTGTTTTAAAATGTTCTTCTACCAAAAAGCGTTCGTGTTCTGATTGCAGGTCGGAGCCCCACTGAATTTGTAATTCAAATTTTTTTCCGGATTTCTGAATAATATCCATGCCTTCCGTATAGGTAAGATGCCTGAAATTATTTTGTGTCACGAACCTCAGTTTTTCAATCAGGGTTGAATCATACATTTTATTCAAAAATTCCAGGTCTTCTTTATTATTATCCAGCACAAACTGTATAAGATATTTCAAAAAATCTTCCGCCAATCTCATATTATCTTTCAGGTCATAGAATGCCATTTCCGGTTCAATCATCCAGAATTCAGAAAGGTGGCGGGTGGTATTGGAATTTTCCGCCCGAAAAGTAGGACCAAAGGTGTAAATTTCAGAAAGCGCAAGTGCACCGAGTTCACCTTCCAACTGACCCGAAACGGTCAGATACGTTTCTTTCCCGAAAAAATCTTTTGCGAAATCAATATCCCCGTTGGGGGTTTTAAGAGGATTTTTCAAATCCATTGCGGTGACACGAAACATAGCGCCTGCTCCTTCACAATCAGAGCCGGTAATAATAGGAGTGTGCAAATAATAAAATCCGCGTTTATGAAAAAATTCATGAATGGCATACGCCAGGGAATGGCGTATGCGAAAAACGGCGCCGAACGTATTGGTACGGAAGCGCAAATGTGCAATTTCACGCAGAAACTCAAGGGAATGTCCTTTTTTCTGAAGGGGATAAACGGCGGGATCCGAAGCGCCAAGAATCTCAATGCTGTCTGCCTGAATTTCCACCGGTTGTCCGGAGCCCGTGGATGCCACTAACTTTCCAGTGACACTGATGCAGGCACCTGTTTGAGCCGACATTAATAATTCTTTGGGAAATTTTTGTGCATCCGCAACAATTTGCAGGTTGGCAAGACAAGAGCCATCATTTAAGGCGATAAAACTTACATTTTTACCGGTACGGTTACTGCGAACCCAGCCCTTGGAAGTGACTTCCTGAGAAACGGGAGAGGTAGAGAGAAGGGATTTGATTTTGGAGTGGGGCATGGGGGGTGGAGAAAAGCTATATGGTTATATGGTTAAATGGTTAAAAAATAAGAGCGAAAGATATAAAAATTATTTCTTACCTTTGTTCTATGCAAAAACTCGGCTTAAAACAATCACTTCTTCAGAAACTTACTCCTCAGCAAATTCAGTTTATAAAGTTGCTACAGATTCCTACTATGTCACTTGAAACGCGTATTGAGCAGGAACTGGAAGAAAACCCTTTACTAGAGGCAACTCTTGATTCACCTACTGAAACGTCCGAAGAAGAAAATTCAGCCGAAGATTCATTTGATGATAATGGAAATGATGAAAGCGATGTAAAATCAAATGACGACGATGAGATTGATCTTGGAGATTATTTGAGGGACGATGACATAAGTGGATACAAGATGCAGGGAGATGGAAACTATTCGGAAGATGAGGATAGAGAAACCATGCCGATTCCGTTACAACAAACCTTTCAGGATAGTTTGACTAACCAGCTTGGATTTTTGAGATTAAATGAAAAGGAAGATAAAATTGCTGAACAATTGCTGGGAAGCATAGAAGAAGACGGATATATTCGCAGGCCTCTTTCCTCTATGGCTGATGACCTCGCTTTTTCTCAAAACATCAATGCCACTGTAGAGGATTTTGAAAAAGTCCTTGCCAAAATTCAGGGATTTGAGCCGGCAGGGATTGCGGCGAGGGATTTACGTGAATGTTTGCTATTGCAATTGAGACGAAAAGTAGAAGAAGAAACCATCATTATTGCCACTAAAATCGTTGAGAATTATTTTGATGAATTTACAAAAAAACACTACGAAAAAATTCAAAAAAATCTTACGATAAGCGATGAATTGCTAAAGGAAGCGCTCACCCAAATCACTCATTTGAATCCAAAACCCGGTGATTCCGGCTCAGGCAACCGTCTGCAAACCATCATTCCTGATTTTATTCTAATTAATAACGATGGACAGCTTGAAATACATTTGAATTCCAAAAATGCTCCGCAACTGCGAATTTCAAATGCTTATTCCGATTTGATGGATACCTATAGCAAAAGTGACAAAAAAGACAAAAAGATGAAGGAAGCGGTTTTTTTTGTAAAGCAAAAATTAGATGCCGCCAAATGGTTTATTGATGCCATCAATCAACGCCAACAGACCTTAATGAAAACCATGCAGGCAATTGTAAATTATCAACGATCCTATTTTCAAGAGGGTGATGAAACCAAGCTACGTCCCATGATATTAAAAAATATTGCTGATATTATTCAAATGGATATATCTACCGTTTCACGGGTAGTAAACAGTAAGTTTGTTCAAACAGATTTTGGAATCATTCCACTGAAATATTTCTTTTCGGAAGGCATCAGTACCGATGAAGGCGAAGACGCAAGTAGCCGGGAAGTTAAAAGCATTTTAGGGCAACTGATTTCAGAAGAAGATAAACACAAGCCGTTGCCTGATGATGAGCTGGCAAAGTTGCTTAACCAGAAGGGATATAATATAGCGCGCAGGACTATTGCCAAATACAGGGAAAAATTGAATATTCCGGTGGCGAGATTGAGGAAGGAGATGTGAGGGGGTGATTGGATGTTGGATGGTTAAATGGTTAGATGGTTAGATGGTTAAATGGTTAGATGGTTAAATGGTTAAATGGTTAGATGGTTAGATGGAGAACGTACAATAAATAACTATATCAATACACGTATTGCAAAAACTTTGTCGGTCGTTTTTCATCCTTTGCTGATGCCGACTTATCTATATGCCATTTTATCGGGTGTTATTCCGGGAATTTCTACTTCCGGTGGGATTACCGGTTTCATTCAAAGAGATGCTGTGTATATGATTTTGCTGCTGATGTTTTTGGTCACCTTCCTTCTGCCTTTGATTTGTGTCATTCTGCTTTTCAAAACCATCCGTTTTTCAAAACTCGAATTAGGCGATAAATCTCAACGCATTGTCCCTTTATTTTATACCACCCTTTTTTATATACTGAACTTATACATGTTTTCCAGGCAGTTTTCGTTCGGCGATATTTTTATCCGCATTCTTGCAGGAATCACCGCGGCGGTGATTGTAACGTTTATCCTTTCGTTTTTCAGTAAAATCAGTTTGCATTCTGTGGGGGCGGGAGGTCTTATGGGGTTTTTATTTTTCTTCCGATTTTATCTGCCGCATTTATTACCATTGTGGATTTTTTGTGTGGCAGTGTTACTTGCCGGTTTAATAGTTTCCGCGCGGCTTGCTTTGCAGTGTCACACTTTGAAGGAGGTAACGCTTGGGTTTTTGGTGGGGATGTGTGGGGGTGGGGCGTTGGGCTGGGGGTGAGTAATACTAAAAGACCTCACCCCAACCCCTCTCCAAAAAAATGGAGAGGGGCTATAAATTAGTTTTCAAAAAACAAAATACCTATTTTCCTTTCTTATAATTCTCTACTGCCACAATTTTCACTTTGGCTGTTCCCGATTTAATCAGTCCGATTTTTTTTGCGGCTTTTTTTGACAGGTCAATAATGCGACCCTTAACAAAAGGACCTCTGTCGTTGATTCTTACAACTACACTTTTGCCATTATCAAGATTCGTAACCTTTACCATGCAGTTAAAGTTTAGTGTTTTATGAGCGGCGGTAAGTTTGCGTTTGGAAAAGATTTCCCCGTTGGCAGTTTTTTTACCATGAAAATCATCGCCGTACCAGGAAGCCACACCGGTTTCGGTATAGAGAGACCTGGAGCAGGAGAAAAGGAAGAGGGTGAGAAAGGAGAAAAGGAGAAATGGTTTCATGTACCAAAAGTCAGAAATATTTTGTAATTTTGTACGAAAGAAAAATATTTTATGAAATCAAAATTATTCTTAGTATGCATTATACTTTTTCCAGTCCTTTTAATGGCACAGGAAAATAGTTCATCATCCAAAATAAATAAAACCGACCGCAAAGGGCGCAAGACCGGTTGGTGGCAGTATTATCACGCAAATTCAACGACAGTTGCCACGGAAGGAACATACATAAAAGGTATGC
Organism: Bacteroidetes bacterium RIFCSPLOWO2_12_FULL_37_12; assembly: GCA_001769655.1. GTDB lineage: Bacteria > Bacteroidota > Bacteroidia > 2-12-FULL-37-12 > 2-12-FULL-37-12 > 2-12-FULL-37-12. The sequence continues at coordinate 53,650 of MEPC01000034.1, forward strand.
GGGATGGAGAGTGGAAAGAATACACGAAAGATGGAAAATTACAACAGGTTGGTTTTTTTAAAGAAGACAAGTTCAGTGGCACCTGGAAATATTTTGATGCGAATGGAAAAGTTGTTAATGAACGTTCCTATAAGGATGGTAAATTAGATGGGGAGAACAGGTCGTATAGTCCGGATGGGAATTTGTTGAAGGTTACTGTATTTAAGGGTGGGAATGAGGTGAAGAAATGATTGGGCGTTGGTGTACCAAACCAACTCAGGTTTTAGAAAAAAACATATAACACTAAACAAAAAATGAATAATAACCAAGTACTCACTTCCTTTGACATTAATTATTTTTTGTTATATGTTATTTATTTTTTCGAAAATCTGTTTATCTTTGGTATAGTGGGGATTGTTAGTTTGTAATTCCTAATTGTGTCCTATATGGCTCTCCATAAAAAGTTCATGTCCCATGCCATTCGGCTTTCCATCACAAAAATGGTGGAGGGGAAGGGGGGACCCTTTGGGGCTGTGGTTGTGAAAAATGGAAAAATAATTGCTGAGGGATTTAATAAAGTGACGTCCACCAATGACCCGTCGGCACACGCAGAGGTAGTAGCCATTCGTAATGCCTGTAAAAAATTAAAATCCTTTCAACTAACGGGTTGCGAGATTTATACGAGCTGTGAACCCTGTCCCATGTGTCTGGGAGCCATTTATTGGGCGAGACCAGACAGGGTATATTTTGCTAACACCCGTGAAGATGCCGCTAACATTGGTTTTGATGACCAGTTTATCTATGAAGAAATTAACCGTTCCATCCAAAAGCGAAAATTTAAGATGAAGCAATTTATGCGGAAAGAGGCGATGAGGGCATTTGATCTATGGAAAAAGAAGGGGGATAAGGTGGGTTATTAGCGCCTAATGCGCCTCCAACCAATTTTTCCCCCAGCTAATTTCCACCTCAAGTGGCACTTTCAATACAAGTGCGTTCTTCATACCGTTTTCAACTAAGGGACGCAAAATATTAATTTCATCTTCCGGCACATCAAAAACCAATTCATCGTGTACTTGCAGAATCAGCCGTGATTGTAATTTAGTGTCACTGTTATTTTTTCCGTAATGCTGAATCTGAGTGTGAATCTGGATCATTGCCAGCTTAATCATATCGGCGGCAGTTCCCTGTATGGGAGCGTTGATGGCATTGCGTTCGGCAAAACCCCGTTGCGTTTGATTGCGCGAATTAATATCCCTCAAATACCTTCTCCTTCCCAGCATGGTTTCCACGTACCCGAATGTGCGCGCTTTTTCAATGACGGCATCCATGTATTTCTTAATACCCGGATATTGCGCAAAATACGATTCAATGATCATTCCTGCTTCTGTTTTCGGGATGCCAAGTCGCTGAGAAAGTCCAAAGGCAGAAATACCATAAATGATTCCGAAGTTCACCATCTTAGCCCTGCGCCTCATTTCTCCATCCACTTGCTCGGGAGCTACATTGAAAACTTTGGATGCCGTGGCAGTATGAATATCCTGCCCTTCACAAAATGCTTCAATCATGTTTTTATCTTCGCTCACCGATGCCATTATCCGCAATTCAATTTGTGAATAATCTGCTGACATCAACACCCATTTTTCCTTTCGGGGAATAAATGTTTTTCTCACTTCCTTTCCTTTTTCGGTGCGAATGGGAATATTCTGAAGGTTCGGATTATTTGAACTTAATCTTCCGGTTGATGCCACTGCCTGATTGTATGTAGTATGAATTCTTTTATCGTTTTTATTTACCATAAGCGGAAGCGTGTCAACGTAAGTTGATTTTAACTTCTGATATTGACGGTAGTCCAGAATTTTTTGCACGACTTCGTGTTTATAAGAAAGCCGCGTGAGTATTTCTTCTCCGGTGGCATATTGCCCTGTTTTTGTTTTTTTAAGATTTGATTCGAGCTTCATGACTTCAAACAAAACGTGGCCCAATTGTTTTGGGGAAGCAATATTAAACTTAACCCCTGCGTGTTTGTAAATTTCTTTTTCTGTCTTTTCACTTTCATTTTCCAGCCATTGGGAATATTCTTTTAATGCGGGAATATCAACGGCGGCGCCTTCTTCCTCCATGTCTGCCAACACTTTTATAAGTGGGATTTCCACTTCTTTAAATAATTTTTCCAAGTCGGATTCCTTCAGCAAGGGCTTAAAAATTTCTTTTAACTGAAAAGTGACATCGGCATCTTCGGCTGAATACTCTGCCACTTTTTCCAGGGGAACGTCTTCCATTTTTCCCTGCGATTTTCCTTTTTTCCCAATGAGTTCTTCAATGGAAACGGGGGCATAGTTAAGATATTTTGCCGACAACGAATTCATGTTGTGCCGTTGGTCTGGTTCCAGCAAATAATGCGCAAGCATGGTATCAAAAAATTCTCCTTTTAACTCAATCCCATGATTCAGAAGAATCCGGTAATCGAATTTTATGTTTTGTCCGATTTTTCCGATATGTTCATTTTCTAATACAGGTTTTAATTCGTTCAATATCTCTTTTGTGTCACTGTTATCTTTAGAAAATGGAAGATACCATGCTTCTCCTTTTTTCCAGCAAAACGACAACCCGATTAATCCGGCTGATTTCGGGTCTAAGGAAGTGGTTTCGGAATCCAGACAAAATTCTTTTTGCTTTGACAATAACTCCATCAGCTTATTTCGTTTCTCTTTGGTGTCACAGCAGGTGTAATTGTGGGGAGTGTTGTGGATGGTGGTTAGGAGCGGGGAAGGATCGGTATTTTGCCATGCGGAATCATCTTGTGCCATTTTTTCACCGTCGCTGACTGATGAGAATAATGTGTTTGTGTCACTATCTGATTGCTGGAAAAAAAGTGTTTGTACGGGTTTTGCCTGCTTAGCTGTTTCTGTTTTTTGAGCGCCACTAAATAAATCGCCCGAGGATTGTGTTTCAAAAAGTCGTTTGCTTAAGGTGCGAAATTCCAGTTGATTGAAAAGGTCTTTTACTTTCTGTTCGGAAATGTTTCTTAACTGTAAATTTTCGAGTGTCACTTTAATTTCCACATCGGTTTTAATGGTAGCAAGCCGTTTTGACAATAAACCCTGCTCTGCAAATTGCATGATATTGCTTTTCAGATTTTTCTTTCCTTCCAATTTGTCCACGTTTGCAATTAGTTCTTCGAGGGAAGGAAACCGGTTTATTAACTCTTTGGCTGTTTTTTCTCCAATGCCGGGAATGCCGGGAATATTATCAGATGCATCACCTATCATGCCCAGCATGTCGGTCACTTGTGTTACCTTTTGTATTCCCCATTTTTCCAACACTTTTTTAGTATCCCATACGTCCACACCCGTTCCCAGATAGGATGGTTTGAATAAAAAAATATCCTCTTCAATTAATTGTCCATAATCCTTATCCATGGTCATGATGTACGTAATAAACCCTTCCGATTTTGCTTTTTTAGCAAGTGTTCCGAGGACATCGTCTGCTTCTACTCCGTCTATGGCGAGCAGTGTCACATTAAATGCTTCTGTTATTTTATGAATGAAAGGAATTGCTGAAATGATATCTTCGGGGGTTTCCTGCCGTTGGGCTTTGTATTCCTTATATTCCAGATGGCGGAATGTAGGGGCGGGGGTATCAATTGCCACTGCGATATGGGTAGGTTTTTGATTGTGGATGACGTCGAGGAGAGAATTGGTAAATCCGAAAATGGCGCCTGTGTTCAAGCCGTAGGAAGTGATGCGGGGGTTTTTCGAAAAGGCGAAATGGGCGCGGTAAACAAGCGCCATACCGTCGAGGAGGAAGAGCTTGGGGCGGGAGGATTGCATGGTGGGGTGAGGGAGGTTTTGTTTTTACCAAATGTATGGAGAATATTGGAAAAAAGAAATTTTCCTGTAAGTTTGACCTCTTGCTTTTTTCCATGACCCTTCCTTTATACAACCCCGCGCTTCCCGATTCCGGCACAATGTTGCTTGTTGACAAACCCATCGGGTGGACTTCCTTCGATGTTGTCAATAAAATCAGATATGCCACAGGTTTTCCGAAAGTAGGGCATGCCGGGACACTAGACCCCTTAGCGACAGGGTTACTGATAGTTTGTTGTGGAAAAATGACTAAAAAAATAAATGATTTTATGGGATTGGAAAAAGAATACACCGGCAGTTTCGTCCTTGGTAAAACAACCCCTTCATTAGACCGTGAGACAGCGTTTTCTGAAAATTTTCCAATCGCACATATTTCCAATGATATGATTAGTGACACTGTTAAAAAATTTACGGGAGAAATTGAACAAATACCTCCGGATTACTCTGCTATAAAAACCGGTGGCGCTCCTGCTTATAAGAAAGCACGAAAAGGAATAGCTTTAAATCTTGCCCCGCGCAAAGTTTTTATTCATGAATTTGAAGTGATTGAAATATTGATGCCTGAAATCAAGTTTCGCGTTGTGTGTTCAAAAGGAACCTATATCCGGAGTTTGGCGCGGGATTTTGGAAAAGCGCTTGGTTCGGGGGCTTATCTTGCGGAGTTGCGTAGAACGCGGATTGGAAAGTATCGGGTGGAGGATGCTATTAGTATGGTGGACGTGGAGGGGAGAAAGTGAAAAAGTGGGATGTTGGGATGTTGGATGTTGGGATGTTGTGGGCGCTCTAATAAATTGGTTTTATACACTCTTTTCTACAAAATACATTTCTATCTCCCCTTTATTTTTTGCAGGAATTTTTCCACGATAGGTGAATTGTAAAGGTGAAATATTTTTCGCCCCTACCAAAAATTTATACGTCTCACCCGAAATATTCACCTTCCCTGCCTCCCCACTGCTCTCCATCCTGCTCGCTGTATTTACCGCATCTCCCCAAATATCATACGCGAATTTTTTATCGCCCACTACTCCGGCTATGACGGGACCGGTGTGGATGCCGATGCGGACTTGGAAAAGAGGAAAGGGAGACGGGGAGAAAGGGAGACGGCTCTCACTCTCACATTCTCCTCTTTGTTTATTTTCCGGTTCTTCTTCTTTCAAATTCATCTTTTCTCCCCTTCCTCCCTTCTCACTTTCCCCCTTTCCCCCTTTCTCCCCTTCTCCCGCTCTCCCCCCCATCCACTCCTGAATCTCCAATCCTGCCATCACAACGTCCATCGGGTTGGTTGAATTGCCAACGGGAACGCCACCGGCGCACATATAACTATCTCCTATTGTTTTTATTTTTTCTATAGGATATTTAGAAATGATCTCATCAAACTTTTTAAAAATGAAATCCAACTCACTGACTAATTCTTCCGCACTCATTTTTTCAGCTATAGTGGTGAATCCTTTGAAATCGGTGAACATGACGGTGACTTGCTCGTAGAATTTTGGTTTAACGGAGTTGTTAAGTTTTAATTCATCGGCTGTTTCTTTGGGTAAAATATTTAAGAGGAGCTTTTCTGATGTTTCTCTCTCTGTTTCTATGACTTTCTTTTGCTTCTTAATTAACAGAAAACGATTGATAAGAACAAAAGAGAAAAATAAAACAAGCAGTAAGCCACCGGTCACCGCATTGCGAATTGTTTTTTGTCTCTGCAAATCTTTGGTTTGAATTTCTTTGTCTTTATTCAGCAGTTTGATTTGTTGCTCTTTTTTTTCGGTTTCGTATTTAGTGGACATTTCGTGGATTTGTTTGCTGGATTCTTCATTGAAGAGTGTATCTTTAATTGCAGAATAACGAAAATAATTTTCATAAGCTTTTTTATAATTACCTATTCCCACATACAATTCAGCTATTGCCTGATAAACATCTCTTTCCCCATCTTTGATTATTGTTTCTTGAAAAAGCTTTAAGCTTTTATTCAGATAATTCAAAGCGTTTGGATAATTTTTTTGTTCAACAAATATCATCCCGACATTTAACAATGCAGTAGCAATTCCTTCCCGATAAGATATTACTTCAAACATTTTTAAAGCGGATAAATAATAAGACAAGGATTGTGGATAATTTTTTTGCTCTTTACAAACTGTTCCTATATTGTTAAGAATAATGGCTATAGCTTTTTTATCTCCTTGCTCTTCACGGATATTTAAACTTTGTTGATAATATACTAAGGCCTTCGGGTAATCTTTTTGCAACCTGTATAAAATTCCCAAATTACTGAGGCAAGTTGAAATGTCCGTCTTATTTTCCAATTTTTCATAAAGTGATATTGCTTCCAAGTAATAAGGTTCAGCTTTTTGAAAGTTATTCTGAACGCTATATACATTCCCTAACCAGTTCAAATTGCTGGCAATTTTATTGCTGTCTTTTAGAGTTTCATTTATTCTTAATCCTCTGAAAAAATAATCTGTTGCCTTGTCATAATTCCCTTGATAATAATAAGCCACTCCTATATTAACTACCGCCAATGCGGTTCCTTGTGTAAAATTAATTTTTTGCGATAAATCAAAAGATTCAGTTGCATATTGCAATGCTATGGAAGGATCTATAAATAGGTATTTTTTAAACAAAGAATTTAATATAGTAACTCTTTGAGTTTCAGGTAAAGGATGATGTAATAAATTTTTTAAAGAATCAATACTATTATTCTGGGCATAAAGTAAGACATTAATCACCAGAAAAGCGAAAACAAGAAAAGCAATTAATTTCGGCCTTTCGAAATAAAAATTATTTTTTATTGGAAATCTCAAAATAAATAGTATTTTTGAGGCGAATTTAGTCATTATTAATTAAATACTTAAACTTTAAGATTTATGAACCCAACAATTGTTAAAAAAGGAAAAATAGCTTTTTTAGACGCAGACCGAACTTCGGGAAGAGTGGAAGAACTGGATAGTAGTGCTAACTCCTATAATCCACCACTCATTTATGAATTTATAGAAGATAGACCACTTCCTAACCCCATCGGAGTAGGTATATTGGTTAATTTCATACATGTTACAACTCCTACTATTCCAAAAATCGCTCGGGATATTAGGATGGGAAATATTGGATGAAAATAAAGGAAAAATTTCTTTGTTGTTAATTTTTTCGCTCTACAAAATACATTTCTATTACACCTTTATTCTTTGCGGGAATTTTTCCACGATAGGTGTATCTTAGGGGCGAAATATCTTTCGCCCCTACCAACAACTTATACGTTTCCCCCGAAATATTCACCTTCCCCACCTCCCCACTGCTTTCCATCCGGCTCGCTGTATTTACCACATCTCCCCATATATCATAAGCGAATTTCTTATCTCCCACTACTCCGGCTATGACGGGACCGGTGTGGATGCCGATGCGGACTTGGAAAAGGGGAAAGGGAGACGGGGAGAAAGGTAGACGGCTCTCACTCTCACATTCTCCTCTTTGTTTATTTTCCGGTTCTTCTTCTTTCAAATTCATCTTTGCTCCCCTTCCTCCCTTCTCACTTTCCCCCTTTCCCCCTTTCTCCCCTTCTCCCGCTCTCCCCCCCATCCACTCCTGAATTTCCAACCCCGCCATCACAACATCCATCGGGTTGGTTGAATTGCCAACGGGAACCCCGCCGGCGCACATATAACTATCGCCAATTGTTTTGATTTTCTCAATAGGATATTTTGAAATGATTTCGTCAAACTTTTTAAAAATGAAATCCAACTCACTGACTAATTCTTCGGCACTCATTTTTTCGGCAATGGTGGTGAATCCTTTGAAGTCGGTGAACATTACGGTTACTTGTTCATAGAATTTTGGTTTAACGGAGTTGTTGAGTTTTAATTCATTGGCGGTTTCTTTAGGAAGAATGTTGAGAAGAAGTTTTTCCGATTTTTCTCTCTCTTTTTCTATGACTTTCTTTTGTTTTTTAATTAACAGAAAACGATTGACAAGAATAAAAGAGAAAAATAAAACGAGCAGTAAGCCGCCGGTCACCGCATTGCGAATTGTTTTTTGACGTTGCAAATCTTTGGTTTGAATTTCTTTGTCTTTATTCAGCAGTTTGATTTGTTGCTCTTTTTTTTCGGTTTCGTATTTTGTGGTCATTTCGTGTACCTGTTTACTGCTTTCCTCATTAAAAATGGAGTCCTTTAGTTGGGAATAGAGTTGATGGTATTTGTATGCCATCTCATATTTATTTTCCGCCGCATACACCTCAGAAAAACCAAGATAACATGTTTGTATTTGTGTCTTAAGACCTACTTCCCTACTTATTTGTAATCCTTTGGTAAAATTATCTATAGCTTTATCATAAAGGGCAAGGTGACGCTGGATGTCACCCAAATTTGTCAATGTTATCGCAATACCCTCTTTATATGAAATCTCCTCAAATGTTTTTAACGCTAACGTATAGTAGGATTGCGCTTTAGGAATACTATCCTGCAAATAATAAACAGTCCCAATATTATTTAATGTTATTGCAACATTTTTCTTATCATGCGATGCCTCTTCTATTTTTAATTCCTGCAGATGAAAATCCAATGACTTTTGGTATTGACCTTGTGCGCGCATGATTATGCCAAGATTGCCAAGGCACTCTGATAGCCCCTCTTTGCTTTCTAAGCCATCATAAATTTTCAATGCTCGTAAATAATATTCTTCCGCTTTAAGGTTATTACCCAGTTCACCATACGCATTTCCGAGCCAGTTTAAACAATTTGCAATTTCTGATTTACTACCTTTCTCTTCACTTAATTTCAACGATAGTAAAAAATATTTTACGGTTTCGTTGAAGTTTGCCAGATAATAATTGGCTACTCCCAAGCGCTGATAGGCAATATTGATTCCTTTTTCATAATTTAATTTTTGTGCGTACGACAATGCCTTGTGGGCATATTTAATAGATAGTGCAGGATTGTCACCTAAATTTTTTCTTGCGTGCTCATTCCATAAATAAATGCGAGTGGTATCTTCACGTACTAATGTATCATTTATGTCTGCGAGGACAGATGAAATATTATATGGAAATATTAAAATTAAAAAAAAAGTGATAAAGCGATTTATGTGCACAAAATAAGATGATGGTTATATGGTTAAATGGTTATATGGTTATATGGTTAAATGCTTAATTGTAAAAGGAGTTTGTGTTTACAAAACTACATGAAATTATTCATTTACATATAAGGGCTTGTAAAGAAATAAGAGAAACCGGAATAGTACCGCCTTGCTAATACCGTATTGCAACTGTTTTGCAACTGTTTTACAACCGTATTACAACTGTATTCCGACCGTATTACAACCACGTATTCCCCGCACTTTTTTTTTGTTTGCAGATATTAAATAAATTCCACAAGTTTGTAATTCCATTATGAGTTTCTTTCGCAAAATCATTCCCTTTCTTCGCTTTCATCTTCTAAGCATTAATCTGCGGAAATCAAAAAATCCCTTTCTCCGGTTCCTTTATCGGGAAATCATCTCGCAGGAAAAGGATTTTTATGATTTTATGAAAATTGAAAAATTATGCACTCAATTAGAAAATTCAAAAGCAGAACTATTGCCTTCTACTCATGGCGCCGGTTCCCTAACAATTAATCCTAATCAAAAAACAACAGTTGGTAAAATTGCCCGTGCCACTTCTATAAGCCGGAATGGAGGTAAAATTTTATTTCGGCTGAGAAATTATTTGCAACCGGATGTTACATTTGAATTGGGTACTGGAACCGGTATTAGCACTTTATATCTTTATGCAGGATGTAAAAAAGGTAAATTGGTGACTTTTGATGGGCATAAGGAGCTGGTGGATGTCGCTAAATCAGTATTAGGTTTAAGTCCACTCCCACATAACCACGCTACAGACCTAAGCCAGAGTTTGAAATCTCCTTTCCACGCTAATACTGTGTCATTCAGAGATGGGGATATTTTTCAAAATCTTCCCGAAGAACTTTCAAAAATTTCTACATTGAATCTTTTATTTATAGATGCCGCTCACACTTGCGAATCCACACTCTCCTTTTTTAATTTGTGCTTACCGAAAATCGACGAGAATTCTGTGTTTGTAATTCATGATATTCATTGGTCTAAGGGAATGGAAAAGGCGTGGGAAGAGATTACAAAGAATCCTGCAGTGTCACTCTCATTGGATTTGTTTGAGATGGGGTTGGTGTTTTTTGGGAATCACTCTTCCCGCTGACAATTTCATTCCCTATAGTACACTCCAGACATTTTCCATAATGACAATACTTCTTTACAAGCCCGATAACCGCCTGCGCCTGATGTGCATTGGTTATGGGAGTGGCACTGTCTTTCCATTTACGGGTGAGCACATTGTTTTCGGGTGGTAAATTTTCAAGCACCCCGATAACCCGCTCCATGTAGCGTTGCTCTTGTGTCACTTTTGAAAAACATACCAACAAGGGGATGATGGCGTTAATAGTGAGATTGGCAATAGATTCTTCGCTGAATCCTGTTACTGATAATCCTGATAAATGCAGGTTGTTTTCATCCGTGTCACTTTTTGCTTTTATTTTATACACTTGTGAAACATTTCCAGGTTCTCTCCAGAACAGAGCCGGTTCTATTTTCCAGAAATCACGTATCTTGCAAATAGTGTCACTCTCGAGCAGATCCGAAAAAACATGCTCGTGTCTGCCGATCAATGTTGCTAACTGCACGGCTCTTACGACCGGAAAATTTGAAGGTCTCATCCGCAAAAATTTCCAGGTATGAGGAGAGATGGGTTTAAGATTATATTTATATCTTAAAAATAAATATTCTTTTCTAAGTTCATTCAGGTAGGATGTTTTAAAAGTATTTTGCAACCATCCGGCTTGTCCCAGTATCAACGATTCAATCTGCCACGGGTTTGCGCTGTGCTTTTTTAATATTTTTAGTGGGATGGAATCCGCCAGATTCAGGAAAGGATCTGAATTAACCGAAAAGCCCATGCTCTTTCCTATTACTTTCCAGGCAGTTTCTTCCCAGTCCCGTTGGTTTTTTAGCCATGTCTGATAAACCCAATCCGCTTTTTCTTCCAGGCGTTCTACCAATGCTTTATCGAGCATGGCTATTTTAGAAACGGCAGTGACACCTGCCAGCAGGTTCGTGCAGGGCATTCCTTCCACCGGAAGTGAATTTTTTAAAAAATTATGATACCTCTCCATGAGTGGTTTTTCGAGACGGTTTTTTAATTCAAGGGTTGGAATGTGTGTGCCATCCGTACGGAATGTATTTTCATCTTTTTCATAAACCACATGTAAAATTACATTATCATACGCTCTATCCAGATGATGTCCATGCTTTTTCCATTCAGAAGACCGCACATGGAGTTCCACCTGCCCAGACCATTGCAGTCCGTCTGTAATTATTCTGGCGTGAGAATAATCGGGACCTGAATTGGAATTTTTAATTCCGGCATTAAGAATAGTTAGTTCCTTGCCCTCAGTCGTTTTTAAATCATTTCTTGAAAAATTTTGATTTTTCCATAAGAAATTTATGAAGTCCTCTTTCATTATGTTATAGATGTTAGGTAAAGGTAAATCGTTGCAAATATATAAATATTTTAGCACAAACAACCCCTATAAAAACCTTTCCATTTGGATCCTATACTCCTGCGCTTTTTCTCCGGCTTTTTCTGCAAAATCGGCTCCCGATCCAGCGTAGATGATTCCTCTCGAAATATTTATCAATAATCCCCCATGAGAATTTTTTCCGGCTGACATAACTTTTTCCAAGTCACCGCCCTGCTCTCCTACCCCGGGCACTAACAAAAAATGTTCAGGAATAATTTTCCGGATTAATGCAAGGTGTTCCGGTTTTGTGGCACCCACTACATACATCGTATTTTCAGCAGTTCCCCATTGGCTGGAAATTTTTATTACTTTCTCAAATAAATATTCATTTTCAATTTTTAATAGTTGGAAATCTTTGCTTCCGGGATTCGAAGTTAGTCCCAATAAAATAGCCCATTTGCCCGGATATTCTAAAAAAGGTTTAATGGAATCTTCTCCCATGTAAGGCGAAAGTGTCACTGCATCGGCTCCAAGCCACTGAAAAAATGCTTTGGCATATTGTTTTGCTGTGTTTCCAATGTCGCCCCTTTTGGCATCGGCAATTTTAAAAATAGTGTTTGGAATATAATCAAAGGTCTTCTTTAAGATATCCCATCCTTTGCTTCCACCGGCTTCATAGAATGCTGTATTTATTTTGTACGCCACGCAATGGTGATGAGTGGCATCAATTATTTTTTTATTGAACTGTAAAACAGCATCCTCTTCCTTTTTAAGAAAATCAGGAATTTTATCAATAGCTGTGTCCAGACCAACGCAAAGGAAAGAGCACTTTTTTTGGATTTGATGAGAGAGTTCCTTGAGGTTCATGGGAGGGCAAAGATAGGAATTATAAATTTAAGCTGAACAGACAGAACCAAACAAGAAATTACCGCAAACAAACTAAAACCCCATCACCCACTGCACCACCAAAAATTTCTCTTCCGTTTCATATTCATAAGAAAGCTTAAGACAGGAATTTTCCGAAAGCCAATACAAAAATCCACCGGTAAAGCGGGTTTTGTCTTTTCCCCACAAGGCAAAAACAGGCAAATTCAACACATCATACCGGAAAACATACTCAAAGTTTTTAAAGAATTTATTATCTGTTGTGGGACGAAAACCCAATGAAATAAAATACAATTCGCTTTTATTATCAAACCGGTAGGTAGAATCCTTCAGGTTAACATCCTTTGCCGGAACGTTCAATGTAAGCAATGGATTGGCATTATAATATACATTGTCGAGAGAAATATAGGTATATTGAATTTTTAATTCCACCATTCCTTTTATAGAATTAAAATTTTTAGAAACTGAAATGTCTGCGCTCAGTAAACGGCTATCAACCCCTTCTAACGCCGAGCCACTTTCACCAACCTTAGCCGACCGCGAAGACAGTCCAATTTCGAAAGTGCGATTATTCCATGGTAAAAATCCAATTCTTGCCGAGATGGCTTTATTAGAATTATTATCCGCCAGGTTTTCATAATCAAGCTGACCGGCATTAGTGCCACTCTCAATCAAGGCAGGTCCGTTTGAAATTCCAAGCGCATATTTTATTCCTGAACTTTTCAATTTTAAATTTCCTCGTACCTGTATTCCCAATTCTGTTTCAGGTGTTGATTGAAAATTGTAGCCAAAACCATAAGGAGCGCTTAAAAATTTATTGGTAAGTTCTGAATACAACTGCTCTGAATACATCCCAAAAGAAGATAAAAACAATCCTGCGGTGACACTTAAATTCGGGGTGCAGATATAAGTGAGCGAAGAATATTTCAATAAGATATCAGCCGCAATTTGATTTGTGGTAGTTGTATTTTCCGAAACAGGGGTAGATTCATTACGAAGCAACGCGGAAAAAGAACGGGCAATCCGGTGTGAGTGACTTTTGGCAGTGTTGAATGTGGAGGTATTCGAAATTTTCCTGCCAACGCCTGCTGTAAAATTTAATTGTGATTCAAAGGAAAACTTTGGGGATGGTCTCCATAAAAAAACCGGTTTGAATTCGGTTTCCATAACAGCGGAGTTAAATTTTATTCCATCGGTGAATATGCGAACATGGGCTAAGCCGGAGAGTAGGAATTTTTGGTTATTCACTGAGTGTTGTGTGTGATGTGCAGTATCCGGAGCGGACAGACGCTTCTCTGATGCCAGGCAGAAATTTATGATACAAAAAAATATTACTGTTATAAAAACATGTTTCATTATTCTGCAATCGGTATAAATTTTCGTGTAACTCTGTTCATTGTTCCATTGCTACATTGTTTCATTGTTGTGTTGAAATCATGGAGTCAATTAACAATGAAACAATAGAGCAATTTGTCAATATAGACATTTGCTGAAATTTGTTCCGTTTACGGTATAGAATAATGATCATGATGGGTATATTTCACTCCGTCACATACACAATTAATGTCAAATTATCTTTTCTATCTGACCAGCCGATTTTATACGATACCCCACCAGTGACACGAGCAGGACCTGAGCTGTCAATTCCAACCGCATATACATAATATTGTCCGGCTTTCAATTTCTCACACCGTACAAAATCTTCGCGTGGAGTTCCTATAAAATAATGATCAAAGTCAGAAAGTTTTGTTCCGGGTAATTCATCAGCTTCAAATTTAAGAAAAACAGTATCAGGATAACCGATATGATTTATAATGGCATTGTTGTGATGTTGCGGATACACCAAAATGGTTGCATCACCATTTAATCCGGCATCGGTACAGGAGGAAATGAACAGAATAACCGCGAATAAAATAAAGATATGTTTCATTGAACGTTGATATTTTGTAGAAACACGGTGCACCGTGTTTCTACATTGTACAAATACATTTTTCATTGAACCACCGTGCACCGTGTTTTAATGTTTGTGTCCCGTTATGGCACCAAAATAGGGATCCACGGAAATTTCCGGTTTTAACCCGGGAATCAGTTCCAGGGTTTTTAAATCTATTGCCGTCATATATCCGTTTTTGCCTTTGCATCCACTTGAATGATGTGGCGCCGGTCCACCGGTAGTGACATTGCGGTGAATAACCCACATTCTTCCGTTATGAACATCGGGTACCAATCCATGGGGTTGCCAGCCGGTATGTATATTTTTTATAAAGGTATGAGTTTTTCCGTTTAGGATAGTGACAATTCCTGTTTTTCCCGGAATGGTTTTATTATCGTTCGGACAAGAAACAAATAAATAATCACCGGCATAGTGCGGTTCTTCGGGAGAGAAACCGGTAGAAACTTTTGCCAGTAACGAATCATTGCTTGCATTATAAAACCAAATTTCATTCAATCCATTGCAACTCAACGCATATTCAGTGCCGGTGGCATTAAAATGTATTTCGTGAACATTCGCGCTGTCTGTTAACTGAATTTCTTCAAATTCCGGATTCATTAAATCAGTGACATTAATTTTATGCAGAATTTTTCCGGGTTGCTCCGTTACATAAATATAATTTCCTATCATCCCCAATCCATGAGAATAGGGCAGAAGACCTGAGCCCTGGTATTTTAACAATAACTTCATGTTTTCAACATCCACGACCGCCACTTCTCCTGATTCTCTCCAATTGGTTACAAAAGCGATTTTTCCGTTTTCTGAAAGCTGCAATGCACTCCATGCACCGGGTCCTAAAGTGGCACTGCCTATAAATGCGCCGGTTTGTGCATCAAATTTTTTTAGCGCTGTTCCGGGAAAAAAACAGATATAAAAATAATTTCCATCCGGCGAAAGCTCGATGTAGTGTGGGGATTCCGTTTTGGGGTCATCACTGCAATCAATCACACGTTTAGTTAAACCGGTCTGGCTGTCCATAATATATACGATTCCGCAACCTTGATTAATAATGTACATTGTCACTTCCGGTCTTTGTGTCACTGAAATTAATCCATTGTTTGCGGGTGCTCCGGAATTTATCCAGTCCATAATGGTTTTAACTTCCTGCCGGTTCAGTGGAGATTGATTTAAAGGCATAGTTGGTGGAATGACAGGTCCCAAATCGTTATAGGTATTTATAAAAAAAGTAAGAAAGCTCAAATCGGCTCGGTAAGGAATCACTGCGGAATTTCCATTCCTGCTTCCCTTAAATAATTCTTCCCATGACTGTAGTGATAGTCCGGCTGTTGCTGATTTGCTTTGGGTGGTGTGGCATCCTTTTGTGGCACAGCGTTCAATAAATATTTTTCCGATTTCGGGTGGATACCCCTGGTAGTTGACTTCCGGATCGTGGATGCAGGAGGTGAAAAAAAAGAATGTGAGAAAGAAAAGTATTGAGTAGTTCACAGAAATTAGTTCGCAATCAACAGTTCGATATATTGACATATTGTTCTATTGTTTCATTGTTTCATTGTTAATTGACTCCATGATTTCAGCACAACAATGAAACAATATAGCAAAGGAACAATGAACAGAGTTACACAAAAATTTATACCGATTGCAGTATAACTGATTGAAATATCATTGACAAGGCACTAGTCAAATCTCAAATGCTTCACAGATTCTCCTTTGTTTTTTAACTCAAGTAATGCATCTACTCCAATGGTGAGGTGTTCTTCGGAAAATTCATCCGTAACTTTTTTATCGCTCACCGAAGTTTTAATTCCTTCGGGAATCATGGGTTGGTCTGTGACCAATAGCAATGCGCCTTTTGGAATGCTGTTCACAAAACCCACAATAAAAATAGTGGCGGTTTCCATATCAATGCCCATTGCCCGTGTGCGGCGCAAATATTCTTTAAATTTCTCATCGTGTTCCCAAACTCTTCTGTTTGTGGTGTAAATAGTGCCTGTCCAATAATCTTTTCCTCTCCGTGTTATAACGTATGACACTGCCTTCTGCAGTTGAAAAGAGGGGAGCGCCGGTACATTTTTTTCAATATAATCATCGCTGGTGCCCTCTCCTCTGATTGCCGCAATAGGGAGAATTAAATCTCCCAGATTATTTTTTCTTTTTAATCCGCCGCATTTTCCAAGAAATAAAACGGCTTTGGGATGAATAGCGGAAAGCAAATCCATCACGGTTGCGGCATTGGCAGAACCCATTCCGAATTTTATCAGGGTAATACCGTTTGCAGTGGCATTAGGCATGGGAAAATCTTTTCCTTCGATTTCTGTGTGATATATACGGGCAAAAAGATTTAGGTAGTGATCAAAATTGGTAAGCAGGATGTATTCGCCGAATTTTTCAAGTGGTGTCCCTGTGTATCTTGGGAGCCAGTCGTTGACGATTTCTGATTTTTCGGGCATGAGAGTGAAAAAGGATAATACAACTTTTCCTTTTTTCCAAAGTTACAAAAATTTTTTTAAAACAATTACAAATGAATATCAATCATACACTTTCTTTAAAAAATAACGCAGCTACTCATAAAAAAAAAGTTCTCACGCAAAGTCGCAGAGGGCGCAAAAAAAAATCATAAATGATTTTTTTTCTCTGCGTCCTTAATTCTTTGCGTACTTCGCGCCTTTGCGTGACATAATATTTGCGAGAAATAATACCCGCCTGAGTAGTTACAAAATAACAATCATTGAACAATAAATTTCTTTACTATCACAGCATTATTATCAAAAATCTTCATAATGTATATTCCTTTTTTAAAATTTCTTTCCGGTATAAAAACATTAGATGCAATTTGAAAATAAAAATAATATACCTCTTTTCCAAAAATATCAAATATCCTCACTAATGTTTTTTCTTTGAAATTGCCGGTAAAATGTACAACTGTATTTCCGGTAAATGGATTGGGGTAAATTAAAACAGAATTTTCGTTGGAAAAGTTATTACGTGATGTAATTGGATATTTACCTATATTAATACTATCAATATAAAGATTATTTCCACCATCGGTGACATTCACGATTTTCAGAATTGCATTTTTAGAAAATGCGTAGGGCGTTAATTGAATTTTAGCAAATTTCCAGACGGTGCTGGAATCAGGTATGTATGGAGTGGTTTGTGTGGTACCGGTAGTAAGCTGTGAACCGGTTCGGTAAAAAATCTGCTTGAAAGTTGCACCGCAATCCGTTGATATCAGCACCATTAATTCATCCGAATAGTTCGCATCGGATCGGGCATACGCCCAGCGAAATGTCATTATCGGTGTCTCTGTAAATGTGGTAAGATCCATGTTTGGAAAAACCAGGGCATCTGCCTGTCCGTAATTGATATTGATCAGGTTATTGATTTTTGCGGAACCATAACCGGAAAATTTCACCGCCACTGTATCCAATTCCCAGGTAATCCCGTTATCTGGGTTCTCTAGGATAATACCTTGCGGTGGGAAAACTACTTCTTCAAAATTTTCAATGAATGGTACAGGTCTTCCGGTAGGCGGAATACTCACTGTTATGTAATTTTCAATAGTGACACTGTCCGTTCCGTTGCTGTTGGTTGCCTTCAGTGACACTTCATAGTTTCCGGTAGAATCATACTTTATCACAGGATTTAATTGAGTGGATGTTTCAGGATTCCCTCCCGGAAAATTCCACTGAAATGTTGTACAGTTGTTCAGTGACTTATTTACGAATGACACTGAATTTCCAACGCAGATATTTTTTGCGTTAGAAGTAAAATCAGCCACAGCATTGCAAGGAGCGGAAACATATCCGCTGTCACAGCCGGTAGCGATAAGGTTTGATAGTTGCCAGACAGTAATCCTTTCCGTATTCAGAGTTGCATACATTCTTTCTTTTTGTCCTGAGGTGAACATGTTTTTGCAGTTATCGTCCGAGTAATCCATATAATTTTCAATCTGGTCTTTTACATCAGGGAAATCATTGGAACAGGAATTTATTACAGGGCAGAAATAATTCGGATTTGCCGCGGGTGGAGTGTCACAGACATAGTCACCTTCAGTGCAAGTGTCGGTTCCGCACCCGTTTTGAAACGTATGATATACACCTAACCAATGTCCTGCTTCGTGAGTAGGAGTTCTGCCCAATGAAGAAGAAGCGGTTCCTGTTCTTCCAAAATAGGTATGCATAACAACGATTCCGTCCTGGTCAGTAGGACCTCCTGGGAAAGATGCATAGCCGGCTGTTCCACCTGAAATTGTTTTAACAACATAGATATTCAGATAACGCGTAGCGTCCCAGCTACTAAGTTTTGCCAAGTCAGCTCTTTGATAATTCTGGTGACTTGTGAGTGTTGATTTTATCCGTACAATTCCGTTGGTGCATCTTCCCTGCGGATCTTTTTTGGCGAGGCGAAATTCTATTTCGGTATCTGCACCCGCGCCATCCCCAGCAGTTCCCGGCATTTTCCGGTAATCCTCGTTGAGCGCATCCATCTGGCTTTGAATCTGAGCATCGGAAATATTTTCGGTGCCACCGTTGTGAACGACATGAACCACTACCGGTATAATTTTTAACGATTGTGGCATTGCGGAATTTCTTTGACTTTTATTTTGCCTAAGATAGTTTTGAACCGTCCTCTCAAATTTTTCAACTGAAATATTGTTTTGTCTCAGGTAGTTGTCAAACCCACAGGATTCATGGATTTGAATTTGGGCATTTAAAAGTGAAAGGTGACCTGTGAAAAGTATGAGATACAGCGTTTTTTTCATGTTGCAAATTTAGGTTATTACAATTTATTTATTCGCTTAAATTAGCGGTTAAATTTTTTCATTTTTTTTCTTCATCAATCTCAGTTTCATCATAAGTATGTCACGCAAAGGCGCAGAGTACGCAAAGAATTAAGCCCGCAGTTAAATAAAATCATTAATGATTTTTTTCTTTGCGAACTCAGCGCCTTTGCGTGACATCTTAAATAGTGCTCGCTAATCTTCTTTTAAATATGTAAATATTGCAATTTATTCATTCGCGAAAATCCGCGCCCAATTCGCGTAAATTCGCAGTTAAATTTTTTCCTTTTTGGTTTTGGCTCGCCCAGCTTAGTGTACTAAGAAAAATAAACACATTCCCCCGCCCCCTACTCCCCAAATCCCACTTTCGGGTTCTCCACCACATTCCAGGGTAATCCATAGATATTTAATTTTTCCATAAACGGATCCGGATCCATTTCTTCGGTGTTAAATACTCCTTTTCCCGACCACTTTCCGGTCAGCATCATCATTGCGCCAATCATCGCCGGTACGCCGGTGGTGTAGGAAATGGCTTGTGCGTAACACTCTTTATAAACTTCCGCATGGTCGCAGTTATTGTAAATGTAAATCGTTTTTTCTTCGCCGTTTTTAATTCCGCGAATGTAACAACCAATGGAGGTTTTTCCGGTGTAGCCCTCTCCCAGCGAAGAAGGGTCTGGTAATAATGCTTTGAGAAATTTTAGTGGCACTATGTTTTTTCCCTCGTATTTTATGGGTTTAATGCCGGTGATTCCCACATTTTCAAGCACACGAAGATGTGTGATGTAGTTCTGTGAAAAAGTCATCCAGAAGCGGGCGCGTTTCAGCGTGGGAAAGTTTTTCACAATGGATTCCAACTCTTCGTGGAATAATAAATAGGATTCTTTGGGTCCAATTCCCGGATAACTCACCGGCTTATGAACAGAGAGTGGGTCGGTCTCCACCCATTTTCCATTTTCCCAGTATTTGCCCCGCTGGGTGATTTCACGGATATTTATTTCGGGATTAAAATTAGTGGCAAACGATTTTCCATGATCCCCGGCGTTGCAGTCAACAATATCCAGATAATGTATTTCATCAAAATAATGTTTGAGTGCATACTTTGTAAAAATGTTAGTGACACCCGGGTCAAACCCGCAACCGAGCAGTGCCATTAATCCTGCTTTCTTAAAACGGGAACGATACGCCCACTGCCATTTGTATTCAAATTTTGCTTTGTCAGGCGGTTCATAATTTGCCGTATCGAGGTAATGGACATTCGTCTTTAAGCAAGCATCCATGATGGCTAAATCCTGATAAGGTAGCGCTACATTGAGGACCATGGCAGGTTTAAAAGAACGAATTAGTTTTACAACCTGCGTGGATTTATCGGCATCCACTTGCGCGGTTCTGATTTTTTGCTTTTTGATTTGGGAAGCAATTTTCTTGCATTTCGACAAGGTGCGACTGGCGAGCATGATGTCTGAAAAAACTTCAGGAACGTCTGCGCATTTGTGTGTGACGACGGAACCTACTGAACCGGCGCCTATGATGAGGAGTTTGGACATGGTGGGGGGTTGATTTTTTGTAAATGTTATTCATTTTTTTTAACCATTATACCTTTAGTTTAAACCATGCATCGTCCTTCCCACCTTCCCCTTATTCACACAAAACACCGGTGCACCTGTAAGCTCCTTCCCTTCAAAGGGCGAATATTTTGATTTTGACTTGAACATCGCAGGACTAACCACCCATTTCTTGTTTTGATTAAAAAATGTAAGATTCGCCGGATAATTTTTATCAATTACCATTTCCGGCAATCGTACAATTTTTCTGGGAGCTGATGTAAAACATTTTATAATGGTTTCTATCTGAATTTTCCCTCTCAGCGCTGTAACCGCTGACGCAAACGCCGTTTCTATCGTACTCGCCCCATTCGCCGCATGCTCAAATTCCACTTCCTTTGCCTCCGTATCCTGTGGGCAATGATCACTCACTATCGCATCAATCGTTTCATCCTTTATTCCTTCTATCAATGCGTGAATATCTTTTTGAGTTCTTAGCGGGGGATTAAATTTGAAACGGGTGTCAAATCCCACCAAACACGATTCATCTAACGAGAGTTGGTGAGCCGCTACATCGCAGGTAATTTGTAACCCTTCTTTTTTGGCTTTCCTGATCAACGATACCGCTTGTGCCGTTGATACATGTGAAATATGCAATCGTCCCTCTGCATATCTGAGTAAATCAATAAAACCGCTTACCGCTATTTCTTCCGACAACGATGGCTTCCCCTTTAAACCCAGTGAAACACTGACCGTTCCTTCATTTACCACTCCCATTCCGGATAACGATTCATCTTCGGCATGGACTATAACCAATCCATCAAAGGGGCGGCTGTACTGCAACGCTCTTACCAAAATTCCGGAATTGGAAACCGGAATATTCCCGTTCGAAAAACCAACTGCGCCGTGGTGGTGCAAATCCAGCATTTCGGTGAGCGTTTTATCTTTTCTGTTTTCTGTCAATGCGGCAATGCAATGAACACTTACGAGTTCATCTTTTGTTTTTGCATGAATGTACGCTAATGTATCTTTATTTTGTATGTTCGGTTCCGTTTCGGGGAGAATGGCAATTTCTGTAAATCCACCATTTATTGCGGCTTGACAACCGGAATGTAAGTCCTCTTTGTACTCGAAGCCGGGATCGGGTATGGTCACCCGCATATCCACCCAGCCGGGAGAAACAGAAAAACCCAGCGCAGAAATTTTTTCTTTGCATTTGCCAGCTAACGCAATAAATTCAGCAGAAGGAGATTTACCAATTGCTTTTTCAATAAAGGTGATGTTATTATTTTGAACGATGAAATTGATTTTTTTGCCATTGTACGGTGAGCAGGAATCAATTACTTCGGCTGAGGTGATGGCGAGGGACATGAGATTTTCGGCAAAAATAATGAAAATCCATGACACAATTCAGCTCACCTCCTCCACCTCTCCAACTTTGGTATTCCTTTGGTAAAAAATCCAGCGATAAATCCGGGAAAACCAAACTCTTTTAATTTTCCCTTGACTAATGCTTTCATTTCATCAACCGTCATGTCGGGAGTTGTGAACTTCCCATTTTCATAACATTTGGAACAATACAGGGTGTTCCGGGTGCCATCGGCGTTAGTACCACCGCCTTTTTCATCCCGCTTCATGGGCATTCCACAGGATTGACAATTTTTGTTGGGTTTTTGCATGGTTTTTTTTAATAATAAATTCCGTTGTTTTTTAAAAAATAAATTTTTCCATTTGATAAAACAATCTTTTTTATGTTCTCTGAATGAACCTTCGTATCAATGGGTTTTTTGTATATAGAATAATCTACAAAGTTATAAAAAATAACGCTGTCATTTCTTAGGAAAATCAAACTGTCTCCGGTAAAACTAACGTTTCCGGAGATTGGTATTGAAAACCGCTTTCTTTTATTTCCCAGAAAATCAAATTCAACAACCTCCTTGCCGGTATTATTCAAATAGAGATTATTCCGGTATTCTTTAAAATCAGAAATTTCTGATATGGGGTCAATGCCCTGAAGGGTCAGCCGGTTCCTTGAAACTACTTTCCGGTTATCAGGATCTATTTTGCAAATTGAATTTTCCAGCGCATCATAAAGCCAAAGTTTATTATCGGAACTCATACATATAGCAGAAACCTCCTGAAATCCAAGCTCCATGAATTTCAAAGAATTAGTTTCCGTCAGATAGTTGTCAAGAAAAACCGCCTCCGGAACCCCTTCATAAAAAAGCAGGAGTTTCAATGGATTGCTTGCATCCATAGAACGGATACGATTACGGTGCTGAGAGCGGTACGAAAACTTTAATTCCCCTTTTTTTGTATAACAACTTACTTCATTGCTTTTTTTCACTACATAAATATTTCCATGATAATCCACCGTAAAAAACGCTATTTGTTCAGTTGGAATAATTAAAGTTAACGAGTCACCGTTGCCCGAAAACAAAGTATTTGAATAAAAGAAAAGAAGAAAAATTATGAGTGGTCTTGCCATTTTTTCAAACGATTTAACAAAGTTCGCTTATTTTCCGTAATTTCGTATTCATTTTTAAGATGTTGGATGTTCGCAATTGATTTTATCCAAACAATAGAAAATTTGATTATCATATAAAATTTGAACGAATCTCTAACATCTAATATCAAACATCCAATATCTAATTCGAAACATGAAAATCCGTTTTCTCCTTTTTATCTTATTCGCCATTCTATCAAAGGATATCTTTGCCTCCCGTATCCTCATTCCCCTCGATGAATCCCAGAAAAACCATCTCAAATCCTACGGCATTGCATATTGGATACTCGCAAAGGGTGAACATGTGGACTGGCTGTTGAATTATCGCGGCGGTTCTTTTATGATGGAATATCATCAGTCCTTAGAAAATGAATTAATCGTCCGCGGAGTCAGTTATCTGGTAATTTCTGAGGCGCAGGTAACTTCTATTCTCAATGAAATTGCTGACCCGGAAGTAAACATGGATATCATGGGATTGGATAAAGCGCCAAAAATCGCTGTCTATTCACCCAAATCAAAACAACCTTGGGATGATGCAGTGACACTCGTATTAACGTATGCTGAAATTCCTTACGATGTGATCTTTGATTATGAAGTGATGGACGGTTTACTTCCTAAATACGATTGGCTGCACCTTCATCACGAGGACTTTTCCGGACAATATGGTAAATTTTACGCATCCTACCGTGGCGCTAATTGGTATAAAGAGCAACAAGCAGAGTTGGAACAGGTTGCATCTCATTACGGATTCACAAAAGTTTCAAAACTAAAAGCTACCATCGTAAACAGGATTCGTGAATATGTTGCCGGAGGGGGCTTTCTCTTCGCCATGTGTTCTGCCACCGATACTTACGACATTGCGCTTGCCGCTGATGGGTTAGATATTTGCGAGTCCATGTATGACGGAGACCCCGCCGACCCGCAGGCACAATCAAAACTTGATTTCTCTCGATGCTTTGCATTCGAAAAATTCCGGCTTGAGCGCGACCCTTTTAAATATGAATTTTCAAATATTGATAATTCTCCTTCCCGCAGAAAGGTAAACAGGAACTCAGATTATTTTCAACTTTCTGAATTTTCCGCCAAATGGGATCCAGTGCCGGCTATGCTGACACAAGACCACACCCGAACCATTAAAGGATTTATGGGACAAACTACTGCTTTTACAAAATCAGTAATTAAGCCGGAAGTTCTGGTTATGGGAGAAAATATATCCGCAGGGGAAGCCCGTTATGTTCACGGTGAATATGGAAAAGGAACCTGGACATTTTATGGCGGGCATGACCCAGAAGATTATCAGCATTTTGTGGGCGAAGAACCCACTGATCTTAATCTGTATCCAAATTCACCAGGTTACAGATTGATTTTGAATAATGTGCTTTTTCCATCGGCTAAGAAGAAAAAGCAGAAGACATGAGGGAAATCTTGCATAATGCAGTTTTTTCAACACAAAGACACAAAGAGTTTACTTAGTGCTTCTTTGTGTCTTAGTGTTGAAAATTTCTTTTTTTTTGGATAATGCAAGAGGTCTAATGTATTTTATTATACATTTGTTATTAAACTGAATACTATGAGATTTGTATTAACCCTTTTACTTTTTTGTCTGTCTGCCGGCACTTCCTCCCTGAAGGCACAAGAACTCAACTGCCGGGTTTCTATCAATTCCGCTTTAATTCAAACCTCAGACCGGCAGATTTTCAACAGCATGCAATCTTCCATTACCGAATTTATGAATAACCGCAAGTGGACGCCGGATGTTTTTAGCAATCAGGAAAGGATAAATTGCAACATCGCCATTACAATTAAAGAACGGATATCAATAAGCCAATACAAAGGATCGGCACAAATTCAATGCGAAAGACCGGTTTATGGCACTGCTTATAATTCGGTACTGATTAATCTGGTTGATAACGACTGGGAGTTTGAGTATAATGAATTCCAAACACTTGAATTTACTGAAAATACCAAACCACAGAATCTGGCGGGCTTGCTTGCTTATTATGCATATATTGTTCTAGGATTTGATTATGATTCATTTTCCAAGTTTGGCGGCAATCCTTATTTTCAAAAAGCACAAAATCTCGTTAATTTGCACCAAAATGCTCCTGAGTCGGGATGGAAATCATTTGAAGGAATTAAAAACCGATATTGGCTGGCTGAAAATCTCACCAACAAATCATTTATGCCATTCCGGGAGGCCTATTATCTTTTTCACCGGAAAGCCATGGACGAATTTATCGGTAATGAAGATAATGGACGCGCCACTGTGCTGGAGTGTCTGAAAAAGATTCAAAAAGTAAATTATGATAAACCCGGTTCCATGCTAATCCGGATTTTCTTTGATGCCAAAGCAGACGAATTAGTGAACATTTTCAGCAAGTCAAACCCTGGGGATAAACAAACGGCTCTTAATATTCTGAATGAAATAGACCCGCCCAATGGCAGTAAATATGAGAAGATAATGAAGCAATAATGAATTTATAAGAATTTTAGTAACTACTCAGAAGTAAATTAGAGAAAAAATGAACAATGTCAAATGTTCAATTTACAATGAACAAGTATAAAAAATTAAAAAAATGGGAAAACGCCAACAACGCATAGCCGGCAGTGATCTAAAAATCAAATCATCCGGGATGTTAAATCAGGAATGTAACCTTGTATTAAAAGACCAATCCGTATTGCATGGGTATGTATATGCGATAGAAGGAGAACAAATTTTTGTTGAAGATAACCGGAGACATCGGCATTCCGTGTCACTGCAAGAGGTGACAGAGGTAATTTTGGAAAAAGTTACACCAAATTAACATCCAACATCTAATATCCAATTACTTGAGATTAAAATTAATTCTTCTGATTTCCCTTTCCATTGGAATACTCCTATCCTCCAATGCCATTGCTCAGAAAAAAGAAAAAAAATCGCCTCCTAAAAAATCCTCCTCCTCCGGCACAAAACCTTCACCCACCGCTTCTGCCTATTTCATCGGCGGATTTTCGGGTGTCACTTATAAAGGCGATTTGAGCAATCGCCATTCCGATTGGACTCCTGAAGTCAGCGCAGGAATATTGAAAGAAGGGAGCGGCAGGGTTAGTTTCATGCTTCAATTCGGAGCAGGTAATGTTATTGGTGAAGATCGGGGATATATCTTTGCGGAAACAGCCACTCCAAACAAGTTTTTTTCTACCAATTATTATAAAGCATGGGGCGAACTTGTAATCAATATTTGGAGAATTTCATCCATAAAATTATTCAGTAGCGCTGGGTTGGGAGTAATGAAATTTACACCCGAAAACGAAAAAGGGGAGCCGCTGATTGATGATTTGTCAACCCGTCCCAAAGAGGAAATTTACGGAGCCAATATGTTTTTCTTCCCGCTCTCCATCGGAACAATTTTTTATCTACCGAATGGATTTGCCGTTAACCTCAGCGCCAGTTATATTTTTAATGGAAATGATTATATAGATAATGTAGGGGAGTGGGGCGCCACTGCCGGCAAAGATAAATTGATAACCGTTAGTTTTAAAATTTTGGTGCCTCCGGGGAAATAGTAGGGACAAATCGGTGTGTTTGTTTGCTAAAACCACAACACTTTCTGAGTTCTGGCACTCTAAAAAAATCAAAAATATTTTATGTTTTATTTTTTTTAGTGTTCTTGAGCATATCAATAATCTCATCCACGGTTTCTTTGATTTCGGAACCAGCTTTTTCATATTCACCGGGCATTTCGTTTTTCAGAAAATAGGCAATCACATAATAATGGGGTTTGGCATATTTCATTAATATGCTTTTTTCTTTTTGAAATTGCTTTAATAGAAAATGATATTGTTTGAAGTGTAATAATTCATTAACCATTCTTATTACATAATTCATCTCTTTGTAATATTGTTCTATTTCAAAAAGTTTTTCAGCCCATTTTAATGCTGAATTCAAATCTTTTTTTACTCTCACATATAATAAGGTCAGATTATGCATTGCGTTGCTATCTCCAAGTTCTGATGCTTTGAGATAATACCGCTCTGCTTTGTCATAGTCCTTCTTAACATCTTCATATAATAAAGCAAGATTATGCATAGCTTTGCTATTTCCAAGTTCTGATGCTTTGAGATAATACTGTTCTGCTTTGTCATAGTCCTTCTTTACATCTTTATATAATAAAGCAAGATTATGCATTGCGTTGCTATTTCCAAGTTCCGATGCTTTGAGATAATACTGCTCTGCTTTGTCATAGTCCTTCCTTACATCTTCATATAAATAGGCAAGATTATTCATAGCGTCGCTATCTTTAAGTTCAAATGCTTTGAGATAATACTGCTCTGCTTTGTCATAATCTTTCTTTGCATTATTATATAATAAAGCAAGATTATACATTGCGTTGCTATTTCCAAGTTCTGATGCTTTGAGATAATATTGCTCTGCTTTGTCATAGTCCTTCTTTACATTTGCATATAAATAGGCAAGATTATTCATCGCCTTGCTATCTCCAAGTTCTGATGCTTTGAGAAAATACTGTTCTGCTTTGCCATAGTCCTTCTTTTTAAAATAAGATTTGGCGAGACCAAAAAAGGATTCACCCTCATATTTTATTATTTCATCAGCCCATTCAGGTTTATTCTTCTCTCTTAGAAATTTCTCGGTTTCTTCAGCTAAATTAGATTTGATTTCATTGTCAATTCCTTCCATACTTTGAATGGCTTTTGTTTTATAATAAGCGCCACTTTGAGAAAATGTGCCGGATTTCATTCCTTCAATTTGATAGCTCACCATCTCTTGAATGTCCTTAACGGTACACCATGCCTCCAGAAATTTTATCAGCCAAAGAACATCTTCCTTTTCATTTTTTCTTCCGTGACGCATCAGATACCAGATATTAAAAAACCGTTCCCTTATGAAGTATAAATTTTTTATACCCTTGGTTTCAATCATTTCCACCACTTGGTTTTCCATCAATTGTTTTAACTGAGAAGAAATCTGATTGGACCGGATGCCTTCTCTGAATAATTTACTTTTTTCTAATATCTGATTAGCCGAAATGGGCTCCCATGCGCGCGCCAATGCATCAATGATTTGTTGTTGCTGAGGTTTCAGTTCATCCATTCGTTGTTTATAGAGGGCGCTCACCTGGTCAAGCAATAAATGCAAATCATCAAATGCACTTCCGTTTTTACGATCAATAAAAATATCAAATAACAGAGCCATTGTCCTTGGTACTCCTCCGGTAATTCGCCTAAGCGTATCTATGCGTTGGGGGCTTTTCTCAATGATTGCATTGATTTCGTTTCTCTTGCCACCGGAATCACCCAATGCTTTCATTAATTCAAGGCAGTCCTTCTGAGTTATGGGTTTTAATTTTATTTCCATGAAAAATTCAAAAAATGGTTTGTCATAATGAAAAGTATGCTCAAGCACCTTTGATGAACATCCGATGATCTGAATTTTTGAAGAAGCCATCAGAATTTCACGGAAACGATGATTTTGGATATCCGAAAATTTATCAAACAAATCGCCGATATTATCAATAAGAAGTACCGCTCTTTGATTTTGTTCTTTTAATTTTTTTTCTAAAACCTCAAAACAGATTCGTTCATAATCGTCACTTTTTTCATGCGTCACCATTTCATCGTATAAACCGGAATAGACAGGATTTTTATATCCGAGAAAATGTGCCGCTTCTTCCCATAATTGTTCTAATCGTCCGATGTTGTATTGCTCCTCACTGAAACGGAGTGGCATCAGAAATTTATTAAGTTTCTCATCATCTTGTATAGCATACATTACTCGTAGAAGCAGGGTGGTTTTTCCCATACCTCTCTGCCCTACAATCAAGTAATGCTGTGGGGGTAATTCTCTATCAGAATCTATTAATTCACCAAACAATTTTTCAAATATTTCTTTTCTGATTACAAACTCAGCAATCAGTTGATCTTTTGGCTTTTCAGCCGGGTTATGTATAAAAGAAACAGGTTTCATTACTTCCACCAGGTTTTTAAAATTGGAGAATAAAATTTGTAATATCCCTTCGATTCTGCAATATAGCCATCATGTTTTAATATCTCTAGCATATCATCAAGTTTATCATTTACACCAAATTTCACAGCTAAATTAAGAGCTAAGCTGAAGTCAATTTTTTCTTTCTTTTTTAATAATAGAAGAAATTCTGTTATGAATTCAATTTCATGTTTTGTAGTGAATGATTTTGATAATCTGGATTTAAAATGCTGAAAATACACGTTACCTTTCTCACCCGTCATCTCTTTAAATGCTTTGTCTATCATCTTTTTACTTAAGGTTTTATCCATATTAAAATTTTCCAAATTAATTTCGCTTACTAAAAATTGGAAGTAAAAAGGTATCCACCATTCTATTTTTTTCAGGATATAATCCATAATCTGCTTATCAGCAGTTTGCCCGGTTTTAGATTGTAGTAATTCATTAATGAATTTTTCAGCGTCTTTTTTCTTTAATGCCCCGATCTTTATTTCTCTGAGATCATTTATTCTATCCGTCCCATTTATTTTTTTGATTGTATTGAATACACCAATTGAACCCGTATAAATAAATTTGATTTTTTCATGGAATAGAGGATTTTGCCTAAGGGTTCTATTTTGACTTAAAAAATGCAACACGGCATCCGTTCCAAGTTTCTTTTTGATATGTTCTAACATAAAAGGAAATTCATCAATCAATAATAAAATCATTTTCCCTTCAAGGTTTATAGTAGTTAGAAAATTAACTAACTCTTCATAAAAATCAGGTTTTTCTCTTTGCCTGATACCTATACCTACTTCGCCAATAGTTATTTCATTTATGCGATTAGACCAATTAGCAAAAAATTCTTTTACCCTGTCGCTAAATCTTCCGAATCCATTTATTAAATCAGATTTAAGTATTTCTTTCAGCGCCAATTTGAAAAATTTTTCAGGATTGTCAAATTCTTCTGTATTCAAAAACACGGTGTATGTATTCAGCTCAGGGGTATCAATTAAGTCCATTAGAATAGATGTTTTACCCACTCTTCGTGGAGCAGAAATTAGTAAATTTTCGCCATTTCCGACATTATCTACTATTTGCTTTCTGACATCGGGCCTTTTGAAGAATTTATCTTTCCGGGCTATTTGACCAACAGTTTGTTTCATTGCAATAATTTTATTGCAAATATACATTGCAATTTTTAAATTGCCAAATTTATTTGCAATTATTTTAAAACCTTATATGTAAAAAAATCTATGTAAATGAATATCAAGCTATTGCAATATAACGTGGTATAGGTAAACATTACAAAATTCTATCATCCCTCCCCCATCTCCCCCACAAACCTATCAAACAAATACCTCGAATCATGCGGTCCTGGTGACGACTCAGGATGATACTGTACCGAAAATGCCTTCCGGTCTTTAAGCTGTAATCCTTCAATGGTTTTGTCATTCAGATTCAGGTGTGTCACTTCCACATTTTTGTTTTTCCGGATAGATTCTTCGCTCACTGAAAATCCGTGATTCTGCGAAGTGATTTCACAGCGTCCCGTTTGCAAGTTTTTTACCGGATGATTTAACCCGCGATGACCATGATGCATCTTATAAGTAGAAACGCCGGCGGCTAAGGCAAGTAACTGATGACCCAAACATATCCCAAATAACGGTTTCCCCGACTCAAGAATTTTTGTGACCGTTTCAACGGCATAAGGCATAGCCGCCGGATCGCCGGGTCCGTTGGAAAGAAAAAATCCATGTGGTTCAAACGATTTTAATTCTTCAAATTTTGTTTTTGCCGGGAATATTTTCACATAACATCCGCGTTCATCGAAATTTCGCAAAATGTTTTTCTTTATTCCGAAATCAAGCGCCGCCACCCTGAATTTTCCATTTTCATCTCCGTAAAAATAGGACTCTGTAGTACTAACCTTGCTCGATAATTCTAATCCCGCCATGGATGGCACTGATTTCAGCATAACGTTCAATTCTTCCGTGTCTGTTTTTTCTGATGAAATGATAGCATTCATTGCGCCTTTACTGCGGATATGACGCACCAATGCACGCGTATCTATTCCATCAATCGCTGTGATATTCTGAAGTAGAAAATATTCCTGCAATGAGAGGTCTCCATCGTTTCGTGAATACATTTCCTGAAAAGAGCGGCAAACGAGTCCTGCAATTTGCACTTTAGATGATTCGGCTTCCTCTTTATGAACCCCATAGTTTCCAATATGAACATGGGTGGTGGTCATTATTTGTCCTGAATACGAAGGGTCCGTAAATACTTCCTGGTATCCGGTCATACCGGTATTAAAGCAAATTTCACCGGTGGCAGTGCCGGGAGCACCCACGGAAAATCCACGATAAAGTGTTCCGTCATCGAGCAGAAGAACAGCGGGTTTTTTTGTGGTGTAGGGCATGGAATACAGAATGATTTCTTACTGATTGTAAATCAGGTCGTAAATTTATATTTTTTCTTAGTATTATTGTAATAAAAAATATTATCCCCGTGAATTTCAGAATTCATCCCGCCTTGTTTACGTTCGATAAACGCCTTTTTTTCCTCGCTATTGTGTTGGGTAAAATCCTCATGGCTGTTTATGTCAATAACATGCTGATTGATAAAAATCTCTTTTTCGAAACATACAGCGAGCAGTTGGCTTATGAAAGAATCGAAGAAATGTTTAACCAGCGAGAACAATGGAAATGGATTGCCTTTTTATTTATTCCTGTGATTTTTTGCATTAAATTCAGTTTGGTGGCAGTGGCGCTGAACGTAGGTATTTTGCTTAACGGGCTGAAAACCACTTTCACAGATCTTTTTAAAATAGCCATGATCGCCGAACTTGTTTTTCTGTTTGGATTGTTTATCAAAATAATCTGGATGACGTTTTTTATGGAAATTCATTCGATGACCACCATTCAAACATTTAATCCTCTCGCTTTGATAAATCTGATAAACATTGAAAAACTTCAGTCATGGATGGTTTATCCTTTGCAGGCATTAAGTGTATTTGAATTGGTTTACATTTTTGTGCTGGCGCTGGGCTTATCATTAAAATTACAAAAGTCATTTTTGAAAATGCTCGTGCTGGTTTTTTCTTCTTACGGATTGGGATTTTTGCTCTGGTTGGTAGTGATTATGTTTATAAGTTTAAATGCAGGGTGATTGTTTCCAATACAACGGTGGTCGGAGCTTTTTCTAAAAAAATGGCTTATCCGGGCACGTCCTTCATTTTCCTCATGACGACACAATCCCTCTCCCAATTCATAAAATCTACAGCCAGAAATCTTGGCTTCCAATACTGTGGAATTTCAAAAGCCGGATTTCTCGCAGAAGAAGCGCCGCGCTTGGAGAATTGGCTGAAAAATAACATGCACGGTAAAATGAATTGGATGGAAGAGCATTTTGAAAAACGGTTAGACCCTTCAAAATTAGTAGTAAATGCGCAGTCCGTTATTTCGCTGTTGCTAAATTATTTTCCGGATGAAAAATTCAAACAACCGGAGAATGTCCCCAAGATTTCAAAATATGCTTTTGGAAATGATTATCACTTTGTTATAAAAGACAAGCTGATTAATTTATTAAATAAAATTCGTGAGTACGCGGGTGACATTCATGGAAGATGTTTTGTGGATTCCGCGCCTGTGATGGATAAAGCATGGGCGGCGAAAAGCGGGTTGGGTTGGATTGGAAAAAATTCAAACCTTATTACGCGTGAGATGGGTTCTTTTTTATTTATAGCAGAATTAATTCTTGACATTCCCCTTGAATACGATGCTCCCATTAAAGATTATTGCGGGGACTGCCGTTTATGTTTGGATGCTTGTCCCACGAATGCTATTTCACAACCTTACGTGGTAGATGGCAGTAAGTGCATTTCCTATTTTACCATCGAATTAAAATCCCACGAAAAAATTCCCGTTGAAATGAAAGGAAAATTTGAAAACTGGATTTTCGGCTGTGACATCTGCCAGGATGTGTGCCCCTGGAACCGTTTTTCGAAACCTACCCTCGAAAAAGATTTTCAACCGGATGATAAATTATTAGGAATGACACAGAAGGATTGGGAGGAAATTACGGAAGATGTTTTTAATAAGGTTTTTAAGGGCTCCCCATTACAGCGGGCGAAATACGAGGGCGTGAAGAGAAATTTAAAATTTTTGTGTTCGTGAAAAATAAATTTTTATAGTTTAAGGCATTGAGAATCTTTACCCCCTCTCCATTTTTTTGGAGAGGAGCTGGGGTGAGGTCTGTCCCCACCTACCCCGCGCACGCCACCACCGAAATCTCCACTCCCGCATCTTTTGGCAATCGTGCCACTTCCACCGTTTCCCTTGCCGGTGGTTGTTCGGGAAAATAGGTTTCGTAAATTTCGTTTATCTCCTTAAATTGATTCATGTCTTTGATAAACAACGTGGATTTAACTACATGGCTGAAATTTAAACCTGCTGTTTCGAGAATGGCTTTAATATTCTCCAACACCTGCCGGGTTTCGCTTTTAATGTCACTGTTTATAAAATTTCCGGTGTTGGGTTCAATGGCAATTTGCCCTGAAATAAATAAAAAGCCGTTTGCTTTGACTGCCTGGGAATAAGGTCCGATGGGTTGCGGGGCGCGGGGTGAGTTGAGGATGGTTTTCATGTGAGAAAGGTAAGAATTTTTATTTCAAATTATAGGTTGTATGAAACAAAATGAGTTACTGTTCACCACTATGTGTTTTACCTATGTAACTATGTGCCTATGCGGCAATGCGAAATTAAAATTATTGTTACTACTTACCACAGAGGCACAGAGAACACTAAGTTACATAGAGAAAAATTAGTAAGAAAAAAATTTGAGTTATTATCTCTGTGTTTCTTAGTGTTCTCCGTGTCTCTGTGGTATAGTATTTTTTTACTTTACTGAGTAGGTACAAATTATTACCACAGAGACACATAGAAATTCACATAGAAAGGTCTAAGCAGTGACAGAGTTTCTACTTTTTATTTTCAGGTTCTATTTTGTCAATATCCTTCACATTTAATGTTTCATTATCCTCAAACATCAGTAATTCGGAATTAAGTACTTTGTGCTGATGCAATACTTTACCACTTTTCAAAATCACCTTAACCATTTGGTAACCCATCCCTGTTTCGGGAAGATTTATCAAAATGTTTATGAAACTGTTTGGCAATTTTAAGGTTTGAGTTTCGTTTGATTTTTTTTTGATGGCTTGTGGCATTTTTCTATTTGCTAATAAATGTAATAATCTCTTTATCTATTTCAACCAAGAAAAAGGGCTTAGAATTTAGATTTTTAATCGGAATAATATTTTCAGATAGAATTTTAATAAGGTCCTGATTAGAAATATTTCCCAAATTAATTTTTATAAGTTTTTTCGGCGTTTGTTTTATGAAAAAACTATCACGGAAATCTGAATCTTTTGTAATAACAATGCAATCATTTGAATCGGCATAGGTACAAATATCTTGATCTCTGGTGTTCCACCTATCAAGAATCTCATTTACATGAATTGCTTCAAAACCCAACGAAACAAGATGTTTAATTATTTTATAAGAGATATGTACATCGCCAAGGAACTTCATTAAGCCGCGGCTTTAATAGAATAACCCGATAAGTATAATTTTGCAAAATTTAAACTTGCCAGAATATCTTCTTTTTCCAATTCCTGGTGGTCCTCAATTATTTGTTCAGTGGTCATGCCAGATCCCAACATATCCATTATGACTTCCACTGGCCATCTCATATTACGGATGCATGGTTTACCATGACATATATCCGGGTTAATAGTAATTCTATCTAAATTATTCATAGTGTTAATTATTACAAAGATAATGATTTTTCTTTTAAATTATACATAGCATTAAACAAAATGATTATTAATAATATATTCAACTTGTGATACACTTGGTTTGAAATACATAGTAGCGTGTTTATTTTATTGATACAAATATAGAAAATTATTTCTTATCCACAAATTTTTTTTTCATCCGGCGGTAATCCATAAATTCGGTTATAAAACCAATCATAATTGTTTTTTATGACGATTTTTTCGTGAAAAGTAAATTTTTTTCCATTTCTTATTTTTTTCAGAATGGTATAATAATCATCAAAGTTATATAGACGAATCAATGAAGTGTTTACTTGATCTTTCCATAAATTTATCAACTCAATGTGGTTTACTATTTTATTGTGAACAGCAAATTCATATAATTTGTCAAAGCGTTTTAATAACCGCTCTAATTGTTTTTCTGTCTTGTTTTGACACAACCACTCTACATACTGCATTTTATTTTCCTTGCAGTCGTTTATTTTTTCTTGTATTTCGGAGTCGGGTTTAAGCATTTTTTATTATTTTGCTTTTGTTTATTTCGTTATAAAAAAAATTCGTGCAAATGAAAAGTGCGTGTATTGGGGTGCTATGTTGATTTTCCTATTCCAGTTTCATTGTTGTTTTATTTTTAATTTCTATTGCTATATCCGTTCGTTTTGCTTTTATAACCTTGTCAAAAATATTTTGTATAAACGGAGCGACAAAATATTGAGAATCTTCATCTGGTGTCATTCCCATTTCTAAACTGTCAGTGTAATCGGTTGACATCATATAATGTTGATTGAGATAAAAAAGATAAGATAAATGCTGAATGAAAATATCTTCTAAATCCTTTGAAAAATTGTCTAATGCCATCTGTCGTTTTTTTTGTAAATACACAAAATTGTCGTTAAGAAGTAAGTTGTGATAATAGTTGTAATGAGTATGGTCATTACAACGATTCCGAATATCTTTATAAGTATTGTCTTGGTTGAGCAAGTTGGTAATGGGCATTAATTTGGGTGATTCTCTGATATATTTTGACATAACTCTGTATTCAGGTAATTTTTCTTTCCCTTTACTCCAATTGTTAATATGGTGAACGATAAAATTGTCAATACTAAAATTGTCTGATAGGTAAAGGTTGGAATACACATTAATAATTGTTGAATCAAAATACTTTCTTAAAAGTGCATATGAATCATTGATACGACCTTTCAATAAAATATCTTTTATAGATTCAAGAGTTCCTTGAATAGATGAATAAACCCAAGTGTCAAGATTTAAAAATGAATTTGTGCCTTGAGTTATCCAGCCCGAAATATGAATTGATAAACTTTTATAAAAATCAGCATATTCAGTTAATTCCCCGAACACTCTATGCTCTAAATATTCTTTACCTAAATTAGGTTGTAAATTAAATTTCATTTTCCCTCCACAATTTTTATTTCTTCTTGTGTAATGTCGTAAAGTTGATAAACGATTTCATTTATTCTATCCTCGCAATAATCAATTTCCCCTTGAATTTCATTTATTTTTGATTGCAATTTTGCTTCTGCTTTTTCTTCCTTCAGTTTTAGCAACTGCGTAACAAATTTTATCATGTCCTTTTGAGAGCTATCTCCTGCAATTTTCATGGGTAGTTTGGCAACATTTGCTTTCTTCACTTCTGCAAGTGCTTCTCCTTTTTCGGGGTTGAGTGTTTGATAATACCAATTCAATAGCTTTGAGTTGATAATTCCTAAAAAGTATTTTGTATCCGTTTTTGTAGTTTCTTTAGGAACTAACACATGCATGTTATTCAAACATAAATATTGTTTTGTATCCAATGCCCCGATTAAACTATCCCCCGTTTGCCTCATGAATATTTTTATTTCTGCGTCAAAATTAGTGTTGAATCTTGGTGCTGCTATCCATTTTCCATACTTCAAAAATCTATTTTCCTTTGGCTCTATTGAATATCTTTTTATGTCTCTACCCATTAAATATTGTCGATGATATTTGGTTTCTTTTTTATTGCTATCAAAAATTCTTTTCGCAATATCAGCTTTTGTTTGTTGTGGAATCCCTTTTCCGACTTCATACGGCTTAATTCCATTTGTGACAGTAAAATACTCTTCCAATGACTTTGTGCCAAGCAATATTTTTTGAAATAGCGTTTTCTCAGCTTCTTCCAGAAAAATATTTATGACACCCCCATCTAAGTTATTCCATTCTCTTTGTTCATGAAAAATAAGTTTATGCGTATCGCTTCGTAATTGCTTACCTTTTTCAACTATTGTAATTTTAACACGATTATTAGAAGGTTTCGTTTTGGTCAACAGAACAATTTCGGTATCTACTGTTACTTTTGCAAATACCCTCTGCTTAAAATGTACAATCTCATCAACAGTTGCGTTTTCAAAAATGAATCTTCTTAAATTTTTCTGAAGTAAGTTAGTAAGCCATGGGTTCGGTATAATCATTCCAAATTTTCCTCCAGATTTCAAAATTGCTTTTACTGCTTGCTCAAGAAAAATCATATAACTATCAAGCTGATAATTTTGACTACTGAACTTTGTAATCAGATAATTTTTTATCTCATCTGTAAATTCAGCTCCGTAAGGTGGGTTCCCAATCACTACATCAAATCCCCCCTGCAAACCATAATCTTCTTTTGATTCTTCCACCTTTCTTGAATATTTTTTGATTAATTCGTTTATTCTTTTATCCGTTTCTACTGTTTGCCTTTTAATATTTTGAAAGTGGAGTTTAAATTCTTCATTTTTTTCAAAGTTTCTGCCTAAAAATATTTCCGGAAATTCCTTTAACCAATTAAATGGTTTAACCTTCTTCACGTCCCCGAAATTAAATTGATTCTCATAAATATCTGTACTTACCAAACTATTCCCACTCTTCACATTTCCATCAATATCCGGCAAAACCCTCTCGTGAAACAATTTTAACTGATTATCAATGCTCGCTTCCGTTTCTCCTTCCATGCATTTCAAAAGCAAACTCAATTTGGTTACTTCCACCGCATTTACATCTATGTCCACTCCGAAAATATTGTTTAGCAAAATCCGTTTCTTCTCGGATGGGTTTAAATTTCCTTCGGGCGTAAGCGGATTATCTTTCTTCCCTTTGGATGGTTTTCCGTTTTCAGAATAATAATTTTTATGGTAGTCCAGTAAATACTGATATGCCCCCAATAAAAAACTTCCACTACCACACGCAGGGTCAACAATTTTTAGTTTGCTGATTTCTTTCGGCGCTTTTCCGTCAATGAGTTTTCCCACCGTGTTTTTTACAATGTATTCAACAATGTATTGAGGCGTGTAATAAACCCCTCCCGCCTTGCGGACCTCGGGCTTCTCCTCAATCTTTGCGTGATGCGCCGGCGTAATGCGGATTACTTTTCCCAAAAACTGCTCGTAAGCCGTTCCCAATATCTCCACCGGCATTACGTCAAATGCATAAGGACTTGGGTAATACAAATCGGTAATGATATTCCTGATTACCTTGTTATCAATGTCGAGGCGTTCGCTGATTTTGTCTTTGGAAAAATCAAAAATTCCCGAATTGTATTTTTCATCTGCCTTGTGGAATAACTCAAACAGGTTTTTGTAATAGTCCCCTTGTCGTTCTGTCGCGGATTTTAAATTTCCATACGGTTCAACTTTTCTGTCCTCCGCTATCCGTAAAAAAATAATTCTGTCTATCGTTTGCTGAACGGCAAAATTAATTTCGTCCTCTGCAAGATTTTTATTGTTGATGGCAATGTTGGTAGCAAGGTAAGTCCGCCAACTGTCAAGCGATTGTAAAAATTCTTCGTCAACCGTTGTCGTGCCTTTTTTGTACGTGTCGGCTTGCACATACTTATCAAGCCCGCCTTTTAAAACCCGCTCTTTGCTGAATGTGTTCCAGAGGAAATCAAATTCACTGAGATAATCCCGGAATGTGAGATACTTTATTCTCGCAGTTGACGCTTTGTCTGTCGGGTTCGGTTTTTTGGTACAATCGTAAATTGAAAACTCCTCAAAGTCAGTGATGATGGAAATAGGAAGTTTCGCACTCCAGCCGTATCTGCGAATCTGATAAGCGGGTGGAATTTCATCTTTAACTACTATATATGGCTTTTTTGCTTCAACAAAAAACAGTCGCTTTCCACCTACCAAGCGAAAAGAGTAATCGGGCGCTTTGGTCACTCCACTGACTTTTACCCTGTCCTCGTGAATTACTTCTCTGTACGATTCAGCGTAGCCCTGCTCGTTGTCAATATCCCAACCCAACGCCTTGAAAAACGGGTCAATGAAATCCCGCCTCGTGAGTGTCTCGTTATAGTCAGACCTTTTGTAAGAGTCAATTTGGTCGGAAAATCTGTCAACCAGTTCCGAAATTTTCTTGTATGCTGTTTCTTTGTCTATCATTTATGGTAAAATAATGGTAACTGTTCAGTCCAAGATGAAAAAATTCAATTTAGCCACAGATTACACGGATTAATGTTACATAAAATCTTAAAACCATTTTTAATCAGTGTAATCAGTGGCTAAAATTTTTTTTTATTCAATTTATGGTTTAATTGCGTGGGTACTGAACAGTAACAAATAATGTTGCTAAAATACGGTTTTCTGTTCGAAATTTTTTTACGCGTGGGAATATAGATTAATCTGAAATAGTTTTGCGAAAATAAAATCCCGCTTTCGCAGTATCCCCAAGCGTTTTGTATAACTGATATGCATTGTTTATAATATTTCTGTCTGTAGGATTAAACCGGTGCGCCTCCTCGTATTGTTCCGCCGCTTTGAAATATTCTTTTCGCTGATGATAAACAACCGCCAGATTTCCGTGTGCCATTCCGTTTTGTGGAGTTAGCGCTATCACTTTTTCAAAATATTTCTGCGCCTGCTCAAGGTTTCCACTATTTAATGAAATAACGCCAAGATTATTATACGCATTCGCATAATCCGGTTTTAGCTGTATCGCTGAATTAAAATCAGCTAATGCGGAATCAGTGACACCAAC
The DNA here is from genome assembly GCA_001769655.1 of Bacteroidetes bacterium RIFCSPLOWO2_12_FULL_37_12. Lineage (GTDB taxonomy): Bacteria > Bacteroidota > Bacteroidia > 2-12-FULL-37-12 > 2-12-FULL-37-12 > 2-12-FULL-37-12. Next base: position 93,462 of record MEPC01000034.1, read on the forward strand.
CTCATGGTAGCAACATCCCCGGTTATATAATGCTAATTCAAGTTTGGAATCTAATTCCAGCGCTCTCGTGAAATCAGAAATCGCCTTGCGATAGTGCTTTGTTTTGTAATAAACATCTCCGCGATTATTCCATGCGCTGGCATAATCCGGTTGCATGGTAATGGCTTTGTCGAAATCATTTACCGCATTTTCAAATTCGCCCAATGCAGAAAAAGCCAGTCCGCGGTTATAATAACTCATCATGTTATCAGGATTTAATTTCAAAGCAACTTTAAATTCTTCCACCGACTCTTTATAAAATCCCAGACGGTAATGCGCATTACCGCAGTTCTCCCAGGCAAGTGCATAATCGGGTTTTAGCTGTACCGTTTTTAAAAAATCTTTCAGCGCCAATTCATAATTTTCCATTCGGTAATATTCATCTCCGCGGTTATTATAGCTATCCGGAAAATCCGGAAACCTTTCCATGACATGATTCCACAATGTAAAACTTGTTTTCCAGATTTTACATTGTTCGCGGGTAAGAAAAATAAAATAACCTGTATAAATGATTAAACCGCAAAAAACCAATATCCAAAAACTTTTATTCTTTTTCAGAAATAGTTGTGTCCTGTCATACAGCCACGGTCCTACCGCTATAAAAAAACCAAGCGAGGGAAGATAGGAATATCTGTCACTCATGATGGCGCCGCCTACGGGTAAGAATTGAAGAACCGGTAACAAGGCAACAATAAATAATACCAATCCTCCGGTTACAAGTACGGGTATTTTTTTTCTAAAAAAAATAATGCATGCAACACACGAAATAATCAATACCGGAAATAACCAGAAATAATAGGGTAACTGTTCGCCGGTTTTAGTAGGATATGGGTAAAATGCCGATAATTCCCACGGAAATATTAATTTGATCATATATTGCAGAATGGAATACGAGGCAAGACATCCCCGTTCCAAAATTGTAAAATCAGGCATAATAAATAATGCTTTCGCAGATTCCTGCGCTTTAATGGCTACAATCCCTATGATGACAGATACAAGCAGGAATGGGATTTTATTTAACAGCAACGTAGCATAATTTAACTTTTTCTTTTTGGGTTCATTGCGCACTTGTGTGCCACTATTCTTCTTTGAGTGTATTTGCAAAAAATCAAATACGAATAATATTAATGGTATGGTCATCGCCATTGCCTTGCTTAAACAGGATAAAATAAACCATACAAACGCTATAAAATAATATAACTTTTTTTCCGATTTCATAAATTTTAAATAGAAAATAAACGTCAGAATAGCAAACATCATAAACAAAACATCTTTCCGTGACGAAATCCATGCCACTGACTCCACATGAAAAGGATGAATTCCAAAAAACAACCCACCGCATATACTGAGTGGAAAGTTTCCCGTAAGCAGATTAATTAAAATAACAATCAACAAGGTGTTAATAAGATGAAAGAGCAGATTATTAAAATGATAGGGAAATGGATTTTCATCAAAAAAATGATATTCAACCATATAAGAAAAAGAAGTGACCGGATGATAATTTCCAAAATAAATTTTTGAAAACAAGGTAGTGACACTTTCAACGTTCAGCGATTTAATATAGGGGTTCCGTTGAATATAATGATTATCGTCCCAGTTGGTAAAACCGTTTTTCAGGCAGGGTCCGTACGAAATCAATACGGTAATCACAAGAACTATGAACCAGATGGGTTTATTGATATTTCTTTTTTTGGCTGGGGTTTCCATGGAAATCTGTTGGGTATCCAAATTACTTAAACCACTAATTGAACAAGAAAAAAAGTTAGCCACTGATTACACTGATTAAACACGATTTTAAGATTTTTTATAACATTAATCCGTGTAATCTGTGGCAAAATTTTATTTTTCATTTTGGACTGAACAGTAACGTAAAATTTTAAATTGTTTTCGCGCTGTTATTTTACCCTTTCAGCCACCCACCAACGATTTTAATTGCGAAATATACATCAGAATGTTCTTATCATCCGGATAAAATTTCAATGCCTTTTCATAATAGATGATTGCGTTTTTGAAATCATTCATATTATAGTAAACCGCTCCTATGTTTTTATACAATTCTCCGTATTCAGGCGCCAACTCCAGCCCCTTCTTAAAATAAAAAATAGCGCTGTCCGGCTTGCCAAGCTGAAAACAAACGACCCCCAGATTATTCAGCGGGTCCGAATACGAAGGGTCTATTTCAACAGCACGTTTTAAATCCGGATACGCCTCCTTGTTTTTTCCCAACAGATGAAGGCAATATCCCCGGTTATTCAATGCGTGTGCGTAATTTGGTTTTGAATTAATTGCTTTATCCAGATCGGCAATGGCTAAATCAAACTGACCCCGTTGTATATATTCGTTTGAACGGTTATAATAACCCAGTGCAAATGTTGGGAATTGTTTCAAGGCAACCGTCCAGAGAGTGACACTGTCTTTCCATAGTGTGCAGTAATAACGGCTATATAAACTGAATCCTAAAAGGTAAATCGAGAAAACCGTAAATATAACTTTTTGCGTGAACTTATTTTTGTAATTGTCCGCAAATTTTTCTACTCCATAAGCGAAAATAAAAAAAATTCCCAGCGAAGGAAGGTACGAATATCTTTCCGCTACAATGGCTTCACCCACTTGCACAACCTGTATCACAGGAAGAATGGTAACCAGATAAAAAAACATACAAAACAAACCGAGACGAAAGTTTTTCCTGTACATCACAAAAATTATACTGAACAAAAGAATGGTAAGCAATGGATACATCCAATAATGAAATGGTAACACGCCCGCTGTTTTATCAGGATATGGATAATAGGGAGAAAGATTAAATGGCGCTAATAATTTCATCGGATAAAATACCAATCCATAAGATACAAAAATAATTCTGTCCCACAAGGTATGATCTGAAAAAATATTCACTGCCGCCGCCGATTTCTGTGCCATTAAAGCAAGTATTCCAAATAATAGAGTGATAACAATGAAAGGTAATTTATTTATCCAAAAACTAAAACTAAATTTCTTACTGTCCCACACCTCGCTTTCGCTCTGCACTCGCTTTCCCGATCTCTCAATTTCCCTTCCCACTCTCAAATAATCCAATAACACCAACACCGCAGGAAAACTCACCGCCATAGCTTTAAAAAGACAGGAAAAAACAAACGCCACCACCGCTATGAACAAAAAACTTGTTTTATGTTCTTCCCGAAAACGAAGGTAATTGAGCAATCCCAGCAGATAAAAAAACATAAACATCACATCTTTTCTTTCCGAAACCCATACTACCGATTCCACATGCAGGGGATGAACGGCAAATAAAAAACCACACAGTACGCTTATCCGGAAATTTTGACTCAGTTTTTGAATGAAAAAAATTACGAGTATGGAATTAACGATATGAACTATAAGATTAATTACATGATATGGGAAGGGATCTAATTTAAAAAAATGATAATCTATGGCGTAAGCCAGCATCGTAAAAGGATGGTAATTGCCTATGTAAAACGTGGTGAAATAATGTTTCAGGTTTTCGAAATTCAGAGGCGCGATGTGCTTATTCTGGTTAATATAATGGTTATCATCCCAATTGGTGAGCTGGTTGTGTAAACCGGGAAAAAACACCCAGATGGTCAGTGCAATCAGCGCCAAAATCCAAAGCCAGTGGTTGTTACTTTTCCGACTTTGAATATCCCTGCTGTGGTTTGATTTTTTGATTTCTGCTTTTTTCATGCGTATGTAACTATTTAACCATCTAACCATTTTATCCCACTAACCATTTTAACAATTTAACCATTCTAACCATCTAACCATTTCCCCCCCCTACCTCCCCAACGCCGCTCTCAATTTCTCCAAATTCTCCCTCACATTTTTATTATCAGGCAATAGTTCCAGCGACTTCATGTAATGCTCAAGTGCCAATTCATATTTCCCAAGATTATGCTCTACCGCGCCAAGATTTCCATAAGCCGCCCCATGCCTTGGATCTAATGACACTACTTTTTCAAAACATTCCTGCGCTTCTGCAAATTGTCTTTTCTCAAAATAGATAACTCCCAGATTATTCAGCGCATCTTTATGGCTTGCCTCAAGTGCAATGGTTTTTTTATATGCATTCTTTGCATTTTCTTTCTCGTCTATCATATAATAACAAACCCCCAGGTTGTACCAGTTTGGGGGAGTATCTTCCAAAATGGCAATGCTTTTTTTGTATTCCTCAATGGCAATCACTAAATATCTTTTCCGCAACTCAGGATTTCTCTCCACTTCTCCTTTTACGCGGAATTGGTCTGCATATCCTGCATGCGTCCGGAAACTATTTGGCGAATTCTTCACTCCTGCCGCAAACAAGGTAACGTTATTTTTCCAATCAGGATTACGCGAAATAGTCATTGTAGAAAATATCATTACGATTACTGAAATGATTAGAATAAAAAATATGTTACCACTCTTTTTTATATTGTTTCCTGTTTCATTCTTTTTAAAATCCTTTCCTGCTTCATTCTTTTTTATATCGCTTCCTGTTTCATTCTTTTTTATATCCTTTCCTGTTTCATTCTTTTTTATATCCTTTCCTGTTCCGTCACTTTTGCCCCGTTGAAAAATAAGTTGTTTCGCTCTTTCCAGCAATAGTGGAAGTCCTATACAAAATCCCACCGAGGGTAAAAATAAAAACCGTTCGGCAAAAGACGCTGAAATAAGAAAGAATAAATTGGAGACCGGCGATAGTGTCACTAAGAAAAAAATCACACAATAGAGAAGTGCATCTTTTTTCAATAAAAAAAACATTCCATAGAGGAAAAGAGTCAAAATGCCTGTAAAATTAATAATGGTAACCGCATCGCCCCAACCTCTTGCGGGAATCTGATTGAATGAATAATCATGCGATAAGGGATGAGGATAAAAAAGCATGCTCAGGTATTTTCCAAGCAAACATATTTTTGAGGGAATCATCACTGATAAACTTTTTGCCGCCACCAGGGAATTATTGATAAGCTTCATTTCATTCCCGCGGGATTTGTCAAGCACTTCTGCGCGGAGCAACAAATACACCAGAACCACAACGCCCAACCCGGCTATAACTTTAATCAATGACAAATACTTTTTTCCCCTAAAAAACAAAAGTGTCACCGGAATCATCACAGAAAAAGTAATACCGGTTTCTTTCGTAAGTACTGCCATAAAAAAAAACACCATCATCATCAGGTATGAACTGATTTTCTCCTTGTCAAAATAATGCAATGCAGATGATAAACTCAGTATCGCAAACATAAAACAAAGAATTTCATCCCGGCTTTTAATATTGGCGACCACCTCCGTATGTATGGGGTGCGTAATAAAAAGAAAAACCATGGAAAGTATAATGATTAATGTTGATTGGTTGCCCGCATGGGATTGTGAAAGGAAATTTTTCTTTTCAATGGGAGAAGTGTTTGTCTTGCGTGAAATCTGGGCAAATTCCTTTCTTAAACCACCTCCTGAACTCAATGCAAATAAGTTCAACAACATCCAATAAAACAACACACAGGAGAATCCATAAAGTAGTACATTAATCAAATGATGTGTCTTCGGAGAATTTCCAACTATTCCAACCTCTACCGCCATCATGGCAATGATCAACGGACGATATACACTGCTATTATCGCGATCAAAACCATACGTGTAACTATGTTGAAAAATTTCTGAAATGCCACCGGTTCCTTTTTGAACCAGATAATTCTTTTTGGTAATCACATCATCATCAAACGCATATTCATGGTTGAGTGTGTTTGAATAAATCAAAAAAGCCGTTATGAAAATGATGATTTCCGGAAGAAAAAATCTCGTTGTTTTTTGGGAAGTCCGTAAAGATGCTTCCGTTGGTATTATTTTTTTATCTTTTTTGTTTGCCTTCATTTCAAATTTTATCGTTCAGGCGTATGTAAGGATTTGAGACGAAATCGGGTGACTTTAGCTCATACTACAAACTTACATGAAATTTTTTTCTTTGCGAACTTAGCGTCTTTGCGAGACATCTTTAAATGTACTCTTTGATCGTCTTTTATATACGTAACAATTACAATTTTTTTATTCACGAAAATCCGCGGTTAAATTTTTTACATCGCGAACTTTGCGCCTTTGTGTGACATCTTAAATACTGCTCGCCAATCTTTTTTTAAATAATCGCCTCTTTATAAACCTCTCAAAAAACCCATGCACCGGAAATATCGCCCCCGCCAACAACGCATTGATGATTAATTTCAATATCGGCATGCTTCCGGTTAGTGTGTCTATCTGCGGGTCAAGAAACACAAGCAAAAATTCAAACAATAACAGGAATGACATGAACACCGAAAACTCCACCACGCGTACAGGTACGTGAAATCTCCCAAGCATAAATACAATTCCAAATAGCAAAAGTATTCCTATAAAGATGGCGGAATACTGCAATCTATTTCTTCTCTTCACCCTTTCTCCCTCTCTCCCCTTCTCCTCTTTCTCTTTCTGTTCCTTAATAATCATCGCTTTCTCAAACTCATACTTCATCTGTTGACGAATTGCTGCTCTCTCGTTCTCTTTGTTTTTGATGCTGTCTCTATAGATAATGTACTGTTTGTAATGCGCTAGCGAGCTGAAAGCAAGTTCCACTCTATTAGGAAATGATGTTTGGGGTAGGTTTCCTTGGGCAAAATCAATTTCTCCAAGTAGCTTCTCCGCATCTCGTAAATTCTCTATAAAACCGATTTTTTTTGCAATGGCAAGAGAGCTATCTGTATAAGACCGGGCTATTACATACTTTTTTTCTTTCAGGTAAATACTTCCGATGTTATTGAGCGAGTAGGCGATTCCCATTTTGTCCCCGATTTCTTCCAATATTTTCAAACTTCTTCCGTAAGAGACAAGTGCCTCTTTTAGTCGTAATTGCTTTTCGTAGATAGCACCGATGTTGTTGAGCGATTTGGCAATTCCTGCTTTGTCCCCGATTTCTTCCAGTATTTTCAAACTTCTCCCGTAATAATCCAGCGCTGATTTTATTTGTCCCTGATTATCAAAGATGCTACCGATGTTGTTGAGCGAGTTGGCAATTCCTGTTTTATCCCCGGTTTCTTCCTTTATTTTCAAACTCTTGCCGAAGTAGTCCAGTGATTCTTTTAATAGACCTTGATTCTTGTAGATGAGGCCGATGTTGTTAAGCGAGTAGGCGATTCCCATTTTGTCCCCGATTTCTTCCATTATTTTCAAACTTTTGCCGTAATAATCTAGTGCTGTTTTGATTTGACCTTGATTATTGTATATGTAGCCAATGTTGGTGAGCGAGACAGCGATTCCTGCTTTGTCCCCAATTTCTTTACGGATTTTCAAACTTCTGCCGTAATAACTCAGTGCTGTTTTGATTTGACCTTGATTGTCGTAGATGTAGCCGATGTTGTTGAGGGTCGTGGCGATTCCCATTTTGTCCCCGAATTCTTCCTGTATTTTCAAACTTCTGCTGTAGTAATCCAGCGCCAATTTGATTTGACCTTGATTATTGTAGATGTAGCCGATGTTTGTGAGTGAGTTAGCGATTCCAGCTTTGTCCCCGATTTCTTCCTTTATTTTCAAACTTCTGCTATAATAGACAAGTGCTGATTTTATTTGACCTTGATTATCGTAGATGTAGCCAGTGTTATTGAGCGCATCCGCTAGCCCCTTTTTCCCTTTTAATTTAATTTCCTTATTGTTGCTTTGGATAAGTTTTTCAGAAAGGATTTTCATTTGTTCATTAACCGGTTGCCAAATTTTTTCGTCATTTTCATTTTCAATAAATGTATTTAAAATAGTGAGCCGGGTGGTATCATGCCTTGCGTTTTTGAGAGCGAGTTGGAGGGAGTCAATGGGATTTTGCTGTGCAAAACTCAATGGGGGAGAAACAAGAAAGGATATTAAAAAGAAAAAGAGAAAGGTCATTGTTTCTTTTATTGGTACGTTGTCAATTATTTCTTCGCACTTTTTGGAATAAAACAATATATATCAAATAAAAAATTAACCGCGAATTTACGCGAATAATTAACGTTCACTATTGTTTAATTTTTTAATTTCTTTGTTCGTGAATATTCACGAATAATTAGCGTAAATTAGCGGTAATATTTTTTTCTTTATTATTTATTCCGATTTAATCCTTTTGTTTACTTTAACACGGCGATCTCACGAACACTTTTAAAATAAACTATAATAAGTAAATTTAGTATTTTAGTTTTTTGGTGGAATGAAAATATTGCAACTGAGCAGTTAAAAAAATTTCCTAAAAACATTATAACTTGCTCATAATCAATTATTTATGATTAATTTTTAAATAAAGCCTGCATTTTCGCAATGAACCCCTTTTTTTAAATCTTTATTCGGACAATGCTGCTTGGATATATAGTGTCTGTCTGAAAAGTCAATATTTCCAGCAGATTGTACATATTGACGCAGATTATAAAATTAGCTATCTACAAAAATCTGCGGGATTTGCGGGTCAATTTTCGGTGGGATTTTACAATGGGATTTTGCATTGAGCGGGTAAATTAAAAAAAAATAACCTATAAGGTATATGCTAAGCATCTATAAAAGTTGTCACGCAAAGGCGCAAAGTACGCAAAGAAAAAAATCATTTATGATTTTTTTTCTCTGCGGTCTTAATTCTTTGCGTACTTTGCGTCTTTTCGTGACATTATATTTTTAAGTAAAAATACCCGCCTGAGTAGTTATTGTATATGTTTTATTAAGGTATACGGAACATGATGATTTTTCAGAAATCATGAAACAATTATAAAAGCCCTCCCCATCACTGACCTTCTTAATTTTATAAAGAACCTAAAAAAACAGGTTTTTAGGGTAGCACTATAAAACTGTTAATGAACTCAATTTATAGATTTCGTTTGACGTACCCCTTGCCACCACCGTACTTTCTCGCTCAATTAGCCACTGGCGGATTGACTTACTTTAGGTAGTTGGTTGGGGGGAGGTCTAAAAAATATATCCTTAAGTCGATGTGTTTTGGTGTTCGGGTGAAGTTTTTAGGCCTTGTTAAAATTTATCATTATAACAACTGCAATTAGTAGGGATTCTCAGAAGCCCTCAGCTACTTCCTGACTAGTTAGATCGTTTTTATATGTTTCACGTGAAACAATTTAATGTTTGGGTGTTTTTGGTGGAATAACATAGTAGGTAGTTCAGCATTAACAATCCTTTCACCAACATTCCGTAACTTTGCCTTGTTTTTCAGTGTTTCACGTGAAACAGGGTTAATAGGGTATAGGGGTATAGGGAAATAGGGGAAATACAATAATTACGCCCTTATACCTTATACCTTATACCTTATACCTTATACCCTTATACCCTTATACCCTATGTTCCCCAAATACGATATCATAGTAGTAGGCGCCGGTCACGCAGGATGTGAAGCCGCCGCGGCTTCGGCAAACATGGGTGCAAAGACACTGCTCATTACTATGAATATGACCGCAATCGCCCAAATGTCCTGCAACCCAGCTATGGGTGGAGTAGCTAAGGGACAACTTGTAAGGGAAATTGATGCGTTGGGTGGATTTTCAGGGATTATCACTGATAAAACTATGATCCAGTTTAAAATGCTCAATCTATCAAAAGGTCCTGCTATGTGGAGCCCAAGAGCACAAAATGACCGCTGGAGATTCTCTGAAACCTGGAGATTGCAACTTGAAAAAATACCAAATATTGACTTTTGGCAGGATAGCGTTGTTGGTTTAATTATTAAAGATGGAAGAGCAATTGGAGTAAAAACTGAAAATGAACACCATATATATAGCAAAGCAGTAGTTCTTACTAATGGTACTTTTCTGAATGGCTTAATTCATATTGGTGAAAAACAAATAACAGGTGGCAGGGTCGCAGAAAGGGCTTCTTCTGGTATAACCGAACAGTTGGTTGAATTTAGTTTTAAAACAGGTAGAATGAAAACAGGTACTCCACCAAGAATTGATGGAAGAACCATTAATTATTCTTCTATGGAACCACAGGAAGGAGATGAAAATCCCTCTCAATTTTCCTATACCGATACTCCTAAATTAACTAAACAAAAACCCTGTTGGCTCACTTATACCAACAAAGAAGTTCATGAAATATTAAAAACCGGATTCGATAAATCACCCATGTTTACCGGTAGGATAAAAGGATTGGGACCAAGGTATTGTCCTTCTATTGAAGATAAAATAAACAGATTTTCTCATAGAGAACGCCATATTTTATTCATTGAGCCGGAGGGGTGGGATACCGTGGAGGTTTATTTGAACGGATTCTCAACAAGTTTACCAGCAGAAGTTCAGGATAAAGCGCTGAAAAAAATTCCTGGATTTGAGAATTGTAAAATGTTTCGTCCTGGATACGCCATTGAGTATGATTACTTCCCTCCCGATCAATTAGATTATACTCTTGAAACAAAATTGATTGAAAATTTATTTTTTGCAGGACAAATAAATGGTACAACCGGTTATGAAGAAGCCGCGAGCCAGGGTTTGATGGCAGGAATAAATGCCGTATTAAAAATCAGAGAGAAAAATAAATTTTTGTTGGGGCGCGATACAGCATATATAGGAGTTCTTATTGATGATTTGATAAATAAAGGCACCGAAGAACCTTACCGGATGTTTACTTCAAGAGCAGAGTTTCGAATGTCACTCCGGCAGGATAATGCGGATATTCGTTTGAGCGAAAAAGGTCATGCTCTTGGATTAATCAGCGATGAACGATTAGAAAAAGTTAATAGAAAAATTACGGAAACAGAAAGAATTATTACTTATTTAAAATCACAAAGCATTGATTATCAATTACTTATAGAAAATGTTGCTATTCCTGAAATTCCAATCGGTTCGGGTAATATTTCTTTGCTAAAATTAATTTCCATGCCACAAGTTAATTTGAAATCACTTGCGAGCGCCGATAAAAATCTGAATGATATACTGATAAATTCTACTAAGGATTCCGTAGAGCAGGCAGAAATTCAAATTAAATATGAATTCTACATAAATCGAGAAAAAATCCTGATTGATAAATTAAAAAAACTTGAAAATCTTTATCTTAAAAACGATTTGGATTATTCAAGCATGAAAGCGCTTTCTTCTGAAGGAAAAGAAAAATTGTTAAAAATAAAACCATCCACCCTTGGGCAAGCATCGCGCATCAGTGGAGTTACGCCATCCGATATTTCAATTCTATTGATGTATATGAATGCGGGTGAGTAACGAATTAAACCTTCAAGGTTTTGCCAGGCCCTGTGCTGTAGAAAAACCTTGAAGATTTTGGCAGATGCATGCATATAAAAAAACCTGTGTATTTAAAATTTATGTATATTTGTTGTGCCGGATAAAATTACAACGTTTGCCATAGTGGTAAACTGGAAAAAATAAACTTTTTTCAAACGACATGAAAAAAATAATTATTTTTCTTCCTGTGCTTTTCTTATTAACTAATCCGGTTTCAGCACAACTGGATTTGTTTTACCTGGTACCCCAACTTCCCACTACCGGATACCCTGATCTTCAAAATGGAAACATAATTCAGTTTAATTTATTCTATGACAATTTTTTTGGAAAGGATTTTATTTTAAACGGTGGGGGTGCTTCTTTTGGCTGGAGAATTTCGTCTGAAAAAATTTCTGCTGACATTGGGTTGGGTTTAATGATGCATGGTGGCACTATTCCGCATTATGATATTTCGTTAGGCAAAGAGATTGTTTCATCGTCAGGAACACCTATTTCCATTCTGGAAAAACAAACTTCCCGCGGAACTATTTCTATTTTCTCATTAGTACCCATTCATTTGACGGGTACTTATTCCCTTGTTAAAAAAAGAAATTCTAATTTATTTTTATTAACGGGCGGTAGTGTTTTTTTACCGTTCGGAAGTGGAAATTTCCAACTTTCCGATACATCTGAAAAATCGTATAATTATTTAATCACCACAGGTCCTCCTCCTGGTAGCGGTGGAAGCATAATGGGTTTTCTTTTAGCTGATGTGGGAACTCAATATGCATATCATTTTGGAAGTGCGGGCAGGGGATCATCCAACATAACTATTGCCCCTTATGTATTATTTTCATTGACCAAAAATTTTAATAAAGAAACCGGCTTAAGTGCAGAATTAAAATATTCTCAGGGAACTTCTTCGGTGCGTGATGGAGATTTTATCCGCATTTTTTCAGAATCATTAAACACAACTTTCACTTATGGCGTAGATATAATGTTTACTGAGAAATTTGGTATTGGATTAAACTTTTCACCTGGTTCATCTAAAAACGCAACGCTGACTGGGGGTCTAGGCACGCCCTCAGAAGGAGTGCAATTCAAAACACTATCGTATGACAAGTTTATGGTTGTAATCCGATTTTATGGGGACTATATTGAGAGATAGTTTTTTGAAAATCAGTGAATATTTATCAATTTTCGCCTGGTGGTAATACTCAACCAAAAACAAGTAAATTTTCTCAAATCTGTTTCGGATAGTTATAAATCATAAAGGATTTTTCCTGACTTCCTCGCTGGGACACCTAAAGCAGATCAAACATTTTTAACAGATTACCCTGCTCTCGGTTTTTGATTAATAGTCGTGTGTGCTTTGTATTGGAGAATGGTGTACGTATCGTGATTGAATAAATTGTTTTAAGGATATTGATAGCTTGTTCCGGGCTTACGGTTGTTTTTTTTACATAGAGCTGACGTTCCAATTCTTTATACACCTTACAAGCGGCAAAGGATATACAGATGTGTGCCTCTATCCTTCTTAGTCGGTAATGATATATGGGACGAATAAGTAAGTCGGATTTTGAAATCCGGAAAGTTTTTTCAATGAACCATAACTGTTTGTAATTCTCAATCACTTCTTCTTTTGTCATCTCAGTATTGGTGAGGTATCCTTTTAAGCAGTAGTATAACCTTGAAGGTTTTTTTTCGAAGTACGAAGGTGAATAACCTTGAAGGTTTTTTTTCGGCATGCGCCGTTGAAAAACCTTGAAGATTATTTTTCAAAGTAATTCGGAAAAGTTATTTTTGCCTGACTTTTCCAAATCAGGTCAACAAATTCTATAAAAAGATGTATTTACTTTTTTCTTGAATATGTTTTTCAGAAAATAACCAACTTTTATACACAAATTATAAAAAATGGTGGATATTTGTGGGGGAATAGTTTTCTCTAAATTAATTGCAATTATGAAACACTTTATTTTGATTTTGACCTTACTTTCGTTTGAAACCGCTTTAGGACAAGGTTCATGGGTAAAAAAAGCTGACTTTCCGGGAGGGGCAAGGAGTGAAGCGGCTGGTTTCGCCATTGGTTCTAAAGGATACATTGGAACTGGAAGGGATGCTAATATTGCCTATAAAGATTTTTGGGAATACAATCCGACGAATGATTCATGGACAAAAAAGGCTGATTTTGGAGGTTCTGAAAGGTTCAGTGCGGCAGCTTTTGCTCTGAAATCTATGGGAGTTCTCGGAACCGGAATAAAAACCACTGGTGCCGCTTTGTTCGATTGTTGGATATATGATCCCTCTAATGACACCTGGAAAGGTACGGCTAATGTTGCTCAGGGTATCATCGGTGCCGCTTCTGCCTCCAATGGAGAAAAAGGATTTTTTGTTACAGGTATGGTGGGAACCCAAAGTGATCAATTATGGATTTATGATACAACCACAACCTGGCTTTGGGACAGTTGGAAAAATTTCCCCGGTAATGCTAGGAATAGTTCCGCGGCATTCGCCATCGGTTCAAAACTGTATGTGGGTACAGGTGCCGGGGGCGGTAGTGTCTATTTTAAAGATTTTTGGGAGTATGACATTCCCTCAGACACCTGGACCCGAAAGGCAGATTTTCCGGGCGTGGCAAGGTATGGTGCCAGTGCATTTGCAATAGGGGAGAGGGGCTACATTGGGTTAGGATCTTCAGGCACTTTTCCTTATCAGAAGGACTTTTGGGAATATGATCCCAAAACAGATAAATGGAGACAGGTGGCTGACTTTGCCATCAATGGCAGATATTACTCAGTTTCATTTGTCATCAATGGAAAGGCCTATGTAGGTACTGGTGCGTTCAGTGTTGATTTTTATGAGTTTACGCCCCCGGCGCCCGACGTCGGATTTGAAGAATTATCAACTTCAAGGATTCAACTGTATCCTGTACCTGCCATTGATAAGGTCTATTTTGATTTAAACAGCTATTACCATAACTCTTCATTCAGGTTAAGTAATGCATTGGGTCAGGTGTGTAAATCCGGGGTTATTACCGATCTTACCATAGACATTTCAGACCTGAAAGCAGGATTTTATTATATGCAGATTATGAGTGAGTCCGATAGATATCGGGGAATTGTAATCAAAAAATAATTTTGTAATTCCGCTGAATCTGCGGTGCATTCAATGAGGTCGGAAAAGATAGTTCCTCTAGTGTTGTCTACGACCCGATAATAGACAAATGTGGTGACACTACCCAGTTTAATCCGCTTAATTTTGGTCTTCTTTACTCCGATACCCCGACACTCCCATACCCCGATACTTTTTTATCGCATTTACGTGTAATTAAAAATTCATGTATCTTTGTTTGTTAACTGCAAATTGCTATGTATAACTGGAGCGTTGACGAAAAATTATTTAAAAAAGAAGATCCCGAAGGTTACAAGATTTGGCGAATAGAGCAACTTATCAACTACGGATTGGATGGCGAAAAATTAGATGAAAAAATTGTGAAAAAGTACTGGAAAAAATTTTATCTCGATCCTATTTATTCCAATTACTTATATTTTCTATTATGGGGAAAGAAAAGAAAAACAACATCCTGACTCCAGCGCAATTAAACTTTCTTAATTTAGTTGCTGAGAATTCTTACCTTACAAAAAAATACTATTTTACAGGAGGTACTCCATTAGCTCATTTTTATCTGAAACATCGTTTATCCGAAGATATTGATCTTTTCATAGAGGATAGTGAAGTAGAATTATTGCCAATAAACAATTTTTTATCATACGCAAAGGAAAAGCTGAATATAAAAAAAATTGATTACAGACAAATTTATGGTCTTCATACTTTTAATTTACATTATGCCGACCATAGTGTTTTAAAAGTTGATTTTAATTATTATCCATTCCCCAGAATTGAAAAGGGTTTAAATTTTAACGGGATTAAGGTAGATAGTATTTATGATATTGCCGTAAACAAAATTCACACCATCGCCCAACGACCGAGAGCTAAGGATTTTATAGATATTTATTTTATTCTAAAAGAAAAAAATTTTGCAATAGCTGACTTAGTTATGAAAGCAAAAAGTAAATTTGACTGGCATATTGACCCCTTGCACCTGGGTTCACGTTTCCTAATGGCATCTGATGCAAGCGATTACCCACGAATGTTAAAACCCATTAAACATGAAAAATGGAAATCTTTTTTTGTGGAGGAGGCGAGGAAATTAAAAAAAGATATTTTTTTGTAATACAAGGCAGCTTTGACATTTATTTCAACATTCAAATAACTCATTGGGGTTTTGAAGAAACAAATTCCAGAAAATTTTCCTTGTTAACACATTGAAATTGAGAATTTTTATATGCCATTGACCAGGATGCAGGAGGCCGCTCAACTGTCTTTGAATATTTTATTTCATATCCGAATAATCCCCCATCATATTCTTCTATATAGTCAATTTCTGCACCGGTCTGCAAACGCCAGAAATAAGAGGAATATCTTTTACCTGTGCAAGAAAGAAACTTCATTCTTTCTGCGATGATAAAGTTTTCCCATAAATGACCGGTATCGTTTCGGTGTTCTAATGGTTTAAAATTATCAATGAGCAGATTTCTTATTCCGAGGTCGTAAAAATAAAATTTAATTGTTTTTTTCACTTCTCTTCTCAGGTTATTGCTAAACCCGGTAAGCCGGAAAATCACAAATGACTTTTCTAACAAATCCAGATACCGTTCAACAGTTTCCCGGCTGATGGAAAGTGTATTGCTTAGTTCATTTATAGAAACCTCTTGCCCGATCTGGAATGAAAGCAGTTTTAATAGTTCCTGGACTTTCCTCTGATATTTGATAGTTGAAATTTGAAAAACATCTTTATAAAGGTATGAAAGTCCAATTTCTTCAAGCAGTTTTTGTTTTTCCTGTGTGTTTATCGTTGTAAGAATTTCAGGATAACTGCCATAAACCATCAGTTCACTCACTTTGTTTTTCAGCTCAAAAGGGGTTTGAAAAGAAGCCAGTTCGCAAACCGCCACCGGGAAAAGTTTGAATGTCCATGACCTGCCGGTTAGCGGTTCTGAGACATTATTCGAAAGTTCAAATGAAGAAGATCCGGTTACAAGCAATTTTAATAGTTTTAACTCATCGGTAATGATTTTTAAATTTATCCCAATATCCGGAATTCTTTGTGCCTCATCAATAAACAAGAGTTCATAACCATCCACTAGCCCTTTTATTTTATCAATATCCCGTGATGAAAGGATATCGGCATATTTTATCTGATCAGCATTGATGGATAAAGTTTTCATTTTTAGTTTGTCCATTATGCTGTTCGAAAGGGTTGTTTTTCCTACCTGTCTGGCACCATAAAGTATTACAACCTTATTGCTTTTCAGTAATTTATCGCATATAGAATTTTCAATGATTCTGGTGATATTCATAAGAACTTGATTCGTTATCAAGCCACAAAGTTAATAAATAAATCAAAATTACCAACAAAATATACGGATATTTTGCTGGTTACCCTTCAAAATTCACGGATAAATTGATTGATGTTTCAAGGCGCAAGGTTTCATTCGGGGGAGGGGTGGGTCAATTTGGGGTAAAATGGGCGGGTCAGTTTGTCCGGAATATACACCGTACAGGGTGGCTTTCACCCCAACCTGTGTCTGCAACACCCCCGCCTACCCCACCATCTTCTCAAATTCCCCCTCTTCAATTATCGTTATTCCCAATTTTTTTGCTTTCTCCAATTTAGATGGTCCCATATTTTCGCCGGCAACCAAATAACTCAACTTGCCGGATATGGCGCTTATAACTTTTCCTCCGTTTCGTTCTATTTTTTCTTTTAACCCTTCTCTTGAAAAATTTTTGAATACCCCGGAGATGACAAACGTCTTTCCAGCTAACTTTTCACTCTCTTTAATGGTTTGGTTTTCGGGAGCAATTTCGAATTGTAATCCTGCTTTTCTTAACCGTGAAATTATTTCCTGATTTCCGGCGTGTGCAAAGTAGGATATAATGCTTTGGGCAATTTTTTCACCGGCATCTTCTACTTCCAACAGTTTTTCATATGTGGCACTCATAAGATTATCAATGTTCGAAAAATATCTTGCCATTTTTTCAGCAACGGTACTGCCTACGTGTCTTATCCCAATGGCAAATAATAAATTTTCAAAAGGAATTTCTTTGGTTTTTTGAATTCCATTTATCAGATTCTCTGCCGATTTTTCTCCGAACCTTTCTAATGACACTAAATGATCAAATTTCAAGTCAAAAAGACCTGCAATGTTTTTTATTAATCCTGCATCAAACAACTGTGCCACTATTTCAGAACCCAGCCCATCTATATTCATGGCTTTACGCGATGCAAAATGTTCTATTTTTCCCTTCATCTGAGTGGGACATCCCCATTCGTTCGGACAAAAATGATTTGCTGTCACGCGGCTTAATGTAGTTTTGCAATCCGGACAATCGCTTATAAACTCTATGGGCTTACTGCCTGGGTTTCTTTTTTCAACATCCACGCCCGTAATTTTTGGAATAATTTCACCGCCCTTTTCTACGAAAACATAATCCCCATCATGAAGATCCAACCTTTGTATTTCATCGGCATTATGGATGGATGCCCTTTTAACTGTTGTACCTGCAAGTATAACGGGTTGCAGGTTGGCGACGGGAGTGATGGCGCCTGTTCTTCCTACCTGGTATTCTACCGACAATAATTTTGTAGTGACACTCTCTGCCTTGTATTTATAAGAGATTGCCCAGCGAGGACTTTTGGCAGTAAAGCCGAGCATTTCCTGATGATTGTATAAATCAACTTTTAGTACAACTCCATCAATATCGAACGGGAGAGTATGACGCTTTTCATCCCAGTAATTAATAAAATCAACTATCTCCTGAATGGTGTGGCACTTTTTACGGTGCGGTGACACTGTAAAGCCCCATTCCTGCATTTTATCCAACGCATCCCAGTGATTGCTTATTTTTAAATTCTCCCCGTAGAGCGCATATTGAAACGAACTCAGTTTCCGCTTAGCCACTTCCGCAGAATCCTGTAGTTTCATGGTTCCGGATGCCACATTTCTTGGGTTAGCAAGGAGCGATTCTCCTGCTGATTTACGTTCTTCGTTAAGAATCTCAAAAACCTTCCTGCTCATATAAACCTCCCCGCGCACCTCGATTTCTTCAGGAATATTTTTCCCATTTAGTTTCAGTGGAATTGTATGGATGGTTTTTGCATTATTAGTAATATCATCTCCCCGCTCACCATCCCCGCGTGTCACTGCTTTGTGTAATACTCCGTTGTGGTATGTCAAACTGATGGCAAGCCCGTCAATTTTCAATTCGGCAACATATATAACGTCTGTTTCAATTTCTTTCCGCACCCTTTTGTCGAATTCTTCCACTTCCTCGCGACTATAGGTGTTTCCAAGGGAAAGCATGGGACGTTTGTGTGTCACTGTTTCAAACTCTTTGGTAACAGTGCCACCAACCCGCTGTGTGGGTGAGTCCTCTTTGCGGAACTGAGGGTATTGTTTTTCCAACGCTATTAACTCCTTCATCATCGCATCAAATTCGTAGTCGGATATTTCCGAAACGCTGTCTTGGTAGTAGCGTTGGTTGTAGTAGTTGAGTTTTCCGGTTAGGTTGTGGATTTGTTCGGCAGGGGTCATGGATTTAGTGACTTATCAATAATATTTCAACCAATTTTGGTAAAATATTTCCCGCAGATTGTGCTGATTTTCGCAGAAAAAATTATATCTGCGTTTATCTGCTAAATCTGCGGGAAACCTACTTGGTTGTGGTTTATCTTCGCTAGGGCTTAGTCATTTCAAAATCTCTCTCCCAATCACCATCTTTTGAATTTCAGAAGTGCCTTCATAGATTTCTGTAATTTTTGCATCGCGCATGAGTCGTTCAACGTGATATTCTTTCACATATCCATAGCCCCCGTGAATCTGCACTGCCTGAACCGATGCTCTCATGGCAGTTTCAGCGGCAAATAATTTTGCCATAGAGGATGATTTGGTATAATTCATGTCCATGTCTTTCTCCCACGCCGCTTGTAAACATAATTGCCGCGCCGCTTCCACTTCTGTAGCCATGTCTGCCAATTTAAATTGAATAATCTGATGGTTAATAATTTCTGTGCCGAATGCTTTTCTCTCTTTGGAATATTGCAGTGCAAATTCCAATGAACCGGAAGCAATTCCCAATGCCTGTGCGGCAATTCCAATTCTACCGCCGGCAAGTGTTTTCATGGCGAATTTGAATCCAAATCCATCTTCGCCGATGCGGTTCGCTTTAGGCACTTTTACATCTGTGAATAATAACGAGTGAGTGTCACTGCCTCGTATGCCGAGTTTATTTTCTTTGGGTCCTAATTCAAAGCCCGGCATTCCTTTTTCAAGAATAAGTGTATTGATGCCATGGGGACCTTTTTCTCTGTGGGTTTGTGCCATTATCAAAAAAACGGATGCAGTTTTGGCGTTGGTAATCCAGTTTTTAGTGCCATTAACCAGATAATAATCTCCTTTGTCTTCGGCAGTGGTTTTTTGAGATGTGGCATCGGAGCCGGCTTCCGGTTCTGAAAGGCAAAATGCGCCTATAATTTCGCCGGTGGCTAAACGGGTCAGGTATTTTTGTTTTTGTTCTTCGGTGCCGTATTTTTCCAATCCCCAACAAACCAAGGAATTGTTTACCGACATGATGACGGAAGCCGAGGCATCTATTTTTGAAATTTCCTCCATGGCAAGCACGTAGCTGATGGTATCCATCCCGCCACCATTATATTTTGGGTTTACCATCATTCCCAGAAATCCCATCTCTCCCATGCGTTTTATTAATTCAGGAGGAAATTTCTGATGTTCATCTCTTTCAATTACTCCGGGCTTTAGCTCTTGTTGGGCAAAATCCCTCGCGGCTTGCCGGACAGACAGATGTTCTTCGGTGAGTTGGAAATCCATGTGAATTTAAAGTATATAAAGACACTATGCACCGTGTCTTTGGTTAAAATTACTAATAGTGCGGTCGGTATTATTACCGTACAAGTTTTTAAAAGTTTATTGATTTTTGTTAACTATCTATCAGGTTATTATTAAATTCAGAATAGTTTGTTATTCTTACTCTGAAGATTTGGAGCTTTGGGGTGTCCTGTCAATGGTAAACCATGGTCATTAGTCATTGGTCACCAGTACTTTTCAAATCCCTAACTCACCGCCGTCTCCTTTTTTTTGCTTATCATAAAATAAAAAACAGTCGCCGCGCCTAATAGACAGGCGGTAAAATAGGCGCCAAAGCGTAATCCGAGATAGGGGATTATATAAAAACCAAAAATGAAGGTGGCTAGTATTCCTCCTACAGTAGAAACCGCATAAACCGTTCCGGCGTTTTTTCCGACTTCTTTTACCTCATCCGAGATTAAACGTATTATCATCGGGGAAACCATACCAAAACACATGAGAGGTGGAAAAACAAAAACCATACACGAAATCAACGAGCCCATTTGTACGCTCATGCTTAACGTAGCTGTCATAATGCCTTTTGAAATTACCGGCATTCCTGCGAAAAGTAATGTTGAAATTAATAATATGACAAGAAGCGTTTTGTCTTTAGGATATTTTTCTGATAAATATCCTCCCACAAAATAACCTGCCGTAAGTCCCCCAAGGGTGGTTCCCAACACACTCGACCAAACATATAAAGAGTTTCCGTAATAAGGCGCAATCATTTTTGCCCCCAAGAGCTCGCATGCCATTACCGCGCCTCCTTCTATAAAGGCAACAATGTAAAAATACCAATAATTGTTTTTTGGTTGTCCTTTTTTGGGTGTTGGTTTTTGTGGTTGAGGCATACGGGTTGGTTTTTTTTGCGCTCAAAGTTCCGCATTTCCGGTGAGATTTGCAATAATGGGTCCCCTATAAAAAGTCAAAAAAAAAATATGCCGCCAAAACACTAGAGCACTAAATTCCACAAAATATTAAGAAGTTGGTTTTTTGTGTGCTTTGGTGTTTTCGTGCTTTGGTGGCGAAAATACACTTATAATAGGGGCATCAACTATGCGTTTGTAAATATTCAACAAATTTTTCTACCTTTGAAAAGTACGTTTTGTATGGAATCACCTCTCGAAATCCTAAAAAAATACTGGGGATATACTCAATTCCGCCCTCCGCAGGACAAAATAATCAATTCGATCCTTGCGGGGAAAGATACTCTTGCTCTTTTGCCAACCGGCGGTGGTAAATCTATCTGTTTTCAAGTTCCCGCATTAATGAAAGAGGGTCTCACGCTGGTGGTTTCGCCCTTAATTGCTCTGATGAAGGACCAGGTTCAGAATCTTAAAAGGAGAGACGTCTCAGCCGCGGCGATATATTCGGGCATGAACCTGAGTGAAATTGAGTTGGTGTTTAATCATTGTTATCATGGTAAAACCAAGTTGTTGTATTTATCGCCTGAGCGACTGAAGACAGCGTCTTTTAAGGAACGTCTTTCCGACTTAACGGTTTCCCTTCTTGCCATTGATGAAGCCCATTGCATTTCACAGTGGGGTTATGATTTTCGTCCACCCTATCTTGAAATTGCCAATATCCGTGAATTGCTCGGAGAGGTTCCTGTGCTGGCGTTAACAGCTTCTGCTACCGAAAGAGTCAAAAAAGATATTGTAGAAAAACTGGGTATGAAAAATCCGGCAGTATTTCAAAAAAGCTTTTTGCGAAGTAATTTGAGTTATGTGTGCATGGAAGAAGAAAACAAAAGGGAAAAGATGTTGAAGATTCTGAATTCTGTAAAAGGCACTGCCATTGTATATTCACGAAATCGTAAAGGAACCGAAGAGATTGCCGGATTTCTTCAAAGCAAAAAAATATCCGCTGGGTTTTATCACGCAGGGTTAAACTCCGCCCAACGGAATCAAGCTCAGGAAAACTGGGTTAATGGAAAAACTCGAGTCATCGCCGCAACGAATGCGTTTGGAATGGGCATTGACAAGCCGGATGTACGCGTGGTCATCCATCTCGATTTGCCAGATTCCCTTGAGGCGTATTATCAAGAGGCGGGGAGAGCTGGTAGGGATGAGAAACATTCTTACGCCGTGGTTTTATATAATGCGAAGGATATTTCTGACCTGGAATCACGCTCTAAACAAAGCGTACCGGAAATAAGTTTCTTGCGAAAAGTGTATCAATCGCTTGCAAATTTTCTTCAAGTGGGCATTGGCTCGGGAGAAAATCATAGTTATGATTTCGATTATTATCATTTTTATAAAAATTTTTTACTTCCCCCCGCCGAAACATACTCCGCGCTCCGCTTGCTCGAACGAGAGGGCTTTTTACTTTTTAATGAAACATTTCATGAGCCCTCCCGGTTGCACATTAGTGTCGCCGGGGATGCGTTATATAAATATCAGGTTGCACACGAAGAGTTTGACCGGTTCATAAAACTTATTTTACGAATATATGGTGGAGAGTTGTTTAGTAATTTTATTCATATTTCAGAAAAAGAAATTGCTGTTTCTTCCGGCACCACCGTGGATAACGTCATTGACCGTCTTAAATTTTTGTCCAAAGGTGGATTGGTAAATTATTATCCTCAAAAAGACAAGCCACAGATTTCATTTCTTACCGGTCGTTACGATGCTGACCGACTGCCCTTGGACGTAAAAAAAGTATCCTTTTTAAAGGAAATTTCCGATTCGAATGTACGGGCTGTTGTTTCTTATATGAAAGAGAAAAACCGTTGCAAAACCTTGCAGTTGCTTGAATATTTCGGCGAGCTTTCTGATAAGAAATGTGGCGTGTGTGATTTCTGCCTGGATGAGAAAAATAAACACGGCGCCAATGATTCTGGAACTCTTCTATTGGAAAAGAAAATTTTAACTCTTGTAAAATCTTCTCCTGCCCCCGCGGAGTTACTTATTGAAAAATTTGGCGCTGGCAGGAATTCGCTTGTCATTGAAGCCATCCGTAATATGTTGGATAGGGGAGAGCTCCTGTTGACAAATAATAATGAATATGTTTTCAACTCAGGGTATAAAGGTATAGGGGTATAAGGTATAAAGCTATAAGGAACGACAACCCATATATCCCTATACCCAATACTTCTTTCCCATTGTTTTAAGATTAAAAAACACTAAATTTGCGGTTAATACGTTATTAAAGTATGAGGACTCTCTTGTTTTTCACTGCTTTTTTGTGTTTCATCTTCCAGCTTGCTTTTCCGCTCACTCCGGCTTCTGCGTTTCCACCAGATCGTGCTCCCATAAAAATCTTTGTGGCTCCTGCGGCATTTCAGATTGTTGGGGGAGATAAATTTTTTCCTAAACGAATATTGAAGGCATATTATGAAACCCACAAGGGGACAAAGTCATTTATTACAACCGAAAACCTGCGAAACTACATTGTAGATGCGGTTGTATATGATTTTAAGAGGGAGTTTCCCGTTGGAACAGTTATAGACATAGGAAAAAAAGTAAACTATAAATATCTTGACATAAAAGATGATGCAACGTTACAGAATCTCATAGAATACAGCGTGGAAACAGATAAATACGGACATGCAAAAGACGTTGTATGTATGTTGAATCCTTCATTTTCGGGAGAATTACTATCGGATAGTATAAATTACGTTTTAGCTATACAAAAGATTGAATTTACCACACGAACGGACCTTAAGCCGGATATTGGATTTGGGGTTAATAATTTTGGGATAAGTCCTGGAATGTCTGTAACAATAGGAAATCATAATCCATGTTTGATTGTTAGTTTTGTGATTTTTGATCCTTTTGGAAATACTGTTTTAACAGGAAGTAAAGAGTATTCAATGCCTGATTTTCAGCATAGCAACATATTCAGATACACCCTGGCGGCGGTTCATAAAATTAACGATGCAATTTTTAGGTTAATTAACAAATAGTCCTTTTTTATATACATTTTTCACGTTATCCACATCGTCTGTGTAAAGAAAATTAAATGGTTGTGTATCAACCCATTAATTTAAGACATTATCCACGCCCTTTCGTTTATACTTTTATTGAAACTCACCTGATTTCAACCAAATCCATTTCCGAATATAATTTTTTGGTGTTTGGTAGTATTTATCCCACTTTATCTACACAAAAAAATATCTTTTCCACATTAAACCAATTAATTTTTACATGAAAAAAATTAACAACCTTGCTATTCACAAAATGTTAATAACTTCATAAATACTTGATAATCATATAATTTTAATGTGAATATGCTGTTAATAACGTTTTTTATTTGTTAATAGTGATACTTCAAAATTTCATATACTTTTTTTACTAACATTTAAACACCCTTATATAGATATATATATTTTATAAATAATTAATAAATAATATATATATAGTTGTTTAAGAATGGTATAACTATATTTCTACCCTCTCCCTATTTCCAACATCCTTATAATCGGCTTCAGCGCCAGGCGGCGAATTGGCTCGGGTACATCCACTTCCGGAGTTTCGTTTTTCATACACAGATATAATTTTTCCAACGTATTCAACTTCATGTGCGGGCAATCATTACATGCGCAGGAATTATCAGGAGGCGCTGGAATAAATGTTTTATCCGGAGATGCTTTCATCATCTGATGTAATATACCCGACTCAGTAGCTACAATAAATTCTTTAGTGTCACTGTTAACGGTGTGATTCAACAAGCCCGTTGTGGAACCAACGTAATCGGCTATTTCCAACACCGCCGATTCACATTCCGGGTGTGCAATCAATTCGGCTTTTGAGTGTCTTATTTTTAATTTTGTTATTTTCTCCAACGAAAAAATTTCGTGCACCATGCAGGTTCCGTCCCACAAAAGCATATCGCGTCCCGTTTTTTTTATCAGAAACTTCCCAAGATTCTTATCCGGTGCAAAAATAATTTTCTTTTCTTTTGGAACAGAATCTATCACCTTTGCCGCATTGGACGAAGTACAAATAATATCTGACATTGCTTTTACTTCCGCAGAACAATTTACATAGGTAATAACAATATGCTCCGGATATTTTTGTTTAAATGCGTGGAATTTGTCTGCCGGACAGGAATCTGCCAGCGAACAACCAGCATTCAAATCCGGAATTAGCACTTTTTTTCCAGGGGATAATATTTTTGCTGTTTCCGCCATGAAATGCACCCCCGCAAATACAATAATGTCTGCGTTAGTTTTTGCGGCTTCTTGCGACAATCCTAAACTATCACCAATGTAATCGGCTATATCCTGAATATCCGGCTCCTGGTAGTAATGAGCAAGTAAAACCGCATTTTTTTCTTTTTTCAACCGGTTGATTTCTTCGAAAAGATCTGATTGCACGTTCATATTTATATTACAAATATACGGGTTTTAATGAGAGAAAAAATGGTATCGGGATATAAAGAAAAAAACATATCTTTGCACTACCGCCATGTCCAAAACCCTCCTCCACGCTGGTCCAACGCTCAATATTTACTCAGCCGCCACAGAGTCAAAACTCGAGTTGCCATTGTTGCCTTCCGGCATCTCAGCGGGCTTTCCATCACCCGCCCTCGACTTCATTGACCTCACCATTGACCTCAACAAGCACCTGATAAAACACCCTTCCGCTACTTTTTACGGCAGGGTTAAGGGCAACTCCATGAAAGATGCCGGAATACACGACGGCGACCTGCTGGTGATTGACAAAAGCATCGCGCCGGCAGACGGAAAAATAGCCGTTTGCTATATAGAAGGAGAGTTTACGCTTAAGCGGATCAGCATCCGCGGAAACGAACTGTGGCTTGTTCCGGCAAACACCGAATACAAACCCATGAAAATAGAAGAACATAACGACTTGCGGGTTTGGGGCGTTGTGACACATGTTATAAAGAAGGTATAGAGGGATAAGGTGGTAGTACCCTTATACCCTATACCCCCATACCTTATACCCTTATATCCTCATGTACGCCCTCATTGACTGCAACAACTTTTACGCCTCCTGCGAGCGGGTTTTTCAGCCCGGACTCAACGGCAAGCCCGTGGCGGTGCTTTCAAACAATGACGGATGTGTCATTGCGCGAAGCAACGAAGCGAAAGCGCTTGGGATTCCCATGGGTGCGCCTGCCTTCGAATATAAAAAAGTGTTTGATGACCATGGAGTGCATATTTTTTCCGCCAACTTTGCCCTCTACGGCGACATGAGCCATCGCGTGATGAATATTTTAAGTGAGTATAGCCCGGACATGGAAATATACAGCATTGATGAAGCGTTTTTACAGCTATCCGGATTTGAGAAATACGATTTGCAAAATTACGGCTACCAGATACGCCGTCACGTTACCCAATGGACCGGAATTCCTATCAGCGCAGGAATTGCGCCTACGAAAGCATTGGCGAAAGCCGCAAACCGCATTGCAAAAAAATTTCCAAAAAAAACTAAAAACGTTTATCTCATTGACACCGAAGAAAAACGAATAAAAGCGCTCAGGTGGTTGAAAGTGGAAGACGTTTGGGGAATAGGGCGGCAACACACAAAACGACTGAACGCCATTGGAGTAAAAACAGCATACGATTTTACACAATTAGAGGATGACTGGGTTAAAAAACATTTAGCGATTGTGGGTTTACGTCTGAAACAGGACCTGCAAGGCATTCCCACCCTCGGGATGGAGGAAATACAACGGAAAAAATCCATTGCTACTACGCGGACATTTGATGGAAACTACACAACATTGTCACAGTTGAAGGAGCGCGTTTCAACCTTTGCGGGTTCCTGCGCCGAAAAACTGCGCCGGCAACACTCCTATTGTAATTCCATCATGGTGTTTATTCATACCAACGGTCACCGCCACGACCTGGCGCAGTATAGCAAAAATATCGTCATAAAGCTACCGTATCCGACAAACTCCAGCATGGAACTTTCTAAATTTGCCACACAGGCGCTATCACAGATTTTCATGCCGGGATATCATTACAAAAAAGCCGGTGTGGTTATCATGGACTTTACTCCCGAAAAAACAGTACAAAAAAATCTTTTTGAAAACAGCAATCCCAAACACCAACCGCTGATGCAAACGGTAGATGCGCTGAACACGCTCTATGGGCAACAAAAAATAAAACTGGGCTCGCAAGATGCAAAGCGCGTCTGGAAAATGAAACAGGAGCGGTTGTCGCCGAAATATACCACGCGGCTGAGTGATATTATTACGGTGCACGCGGCAGGATGATGTGGATAAATAGAAAATAGAAGATAGAAGAAAAAAATAGAAAATAGAAGAAAGAAAATAGAAAAAACCCCCATGTGCTTTTTCTCACAACTGTCCGCAGTAGCCCAAACGCTGGAAAACCGCTTTAATGCAAAATTTGAAAACACGGAAAGGTATATTTCCGGTGGCTATAATGGGTTTCAACATCCCGAAACACCGGTTATTATTCATAAGGAGCCGGAAAAAATTCAATTGTTCAGCTGGGGACTTATTCCACACTGGGCAAAAGACGAAAGTATTCGGAAAAGCACACTTAATGCGAGAATTGAGACAATCCATGAAAAACTATCCTTCAGAGAAGTTGTAAATAATCGCTGTCTTGTGTTAGCCGATAAATTTTTTGAGTGGCAATGGTTAGACGAGAAAGGAAAGAAAAAGCAGAAATACGAAGCTACCTTGGCGGGAAAAATTCCATTTGCTTTTGCGGGTTTGTGGAGCGAGTGGCGCAATCAACTAACTGGCGAAACAAAACACACCTATACCTTGCTGACCATGTCAGCAAACGAGTTAATGAGCAGGATTCATAATTCCAAAAAGAGAATGCCGGTGATTTTAAATCCTGGAAGCGAATCAGGGTGGCTAAGCGGCAAGGTGCCTGAATTAGCGAACGAAGGGTTGGTGGCTGTGGCTATTTAAGCAGAGAGGCGGTCAGCGGCATCACTACAATATGATTTTTATCGGGTTTATGGGAAATCAAAATAATTTCCTATATATTTGCGGCTCACAATTATTTAAACCACAATTTTATGTTATCAACACTGTTACTTGAGGCCTCGGGACCGGCGATAGGCGCTGGATTTGGGGCTGGTTTAGGTGCAGGGATAGTGGCATTGGGTGCAGGACTCGGCATAGGTAAGCTTGCCGGCGCCGCTGTAGAATCCATTGCCAGACAACCCGAAGCAACCGAAGCAATCCGTGGAAGCATGGTGCTAACGGCGGCTTTTATCGAAGGGGTCGCTCTCTTCGGTCAGGTGGTTTGTCTTCTGCTTGCGCTTAAATAATATTAAAGGACCGGGGGCGATCTTCGGTCCTTTTTTATATGGTTTTAGAAAAAAAACATTAAACACTAAACAAAAAATGAATAATTACTAAGTGCCCCCCTTTTTACGTTTATTGTTTTATGTTACGTGTTATTCATTTCTTATTCATAAAAATCGTTAGTATTTATAATAAACAAAACAATACCACTCACCTCGTAACCCCAAAACCCGTATGGATTTAATCATGCCCCAGTTCGGATTATTTTTCTGGACACTTGTCATTTTTCTTACCTTCTTTTTTCTGATGAAAAAATATGCGTGGAAACCCATTCTTAAAGCCATAAAAGAAAGGGAAGATAAAATTGAAAAATCATTGCTTTCTGCGCAGGAAGCGGAGAAAAAAATGCAGGAGCTTCATTCTTCCAATGAAAAGCTATTAGCGGAAGCAGTATCAGAAAAAGAAAAAATCAGAAGAACTGCTCAGGAAGTAGCCGCCAAGTTGATAGAAGAAGCCAAAACCAAAGCCAAAGAAGAGTACGCACATATATTGGACTCAGCTAAAGAGGCAATTAATACCGAAAAGATGGCCGCCATGACAGAGTTGAAAAATCAAGTAGGATTAATCTCTATAGAAATTGCAGAAAAAGTGTTGAAAAGAAAATTAGCCAGCGCCGATATACAAAAAGAGTTGATTGACCAGTATGTTGGGGAAATCAATAAGAATTAGAAGATAAAAGATAGAAAATAGAAAAAGAAGATAGAAAATAGAACCGAGCCATGCCCGTCACTAAAGCCACCGCACGATACGCACGCTCCCTGCTCGAACTTGCCACCGAGCAAGGAAACCTTGAAGCAGTTTATAGTGACATGCGATTCATTTACAAGGCATGTAAAGACAACCGGGAGTTGATGCTACTTTTAAAGAGTCCGATTGTTAATCCCGGAAAAAAACTGAACATACTGACCGACGTTTTCCGCGCTCATATCTGCGACCTGACGTATGAAATCCTGAAAATATTAACCCGCAAACGTAGAGAAAATTTATTATATGAGATTGCAGCAGATTTTTTTCTTCAATATCAAAAACTCAAAGGAGAAACGTATGTAACCGTTACCAGCGCCATTCCACTGACAGAATCACAAAAAGAAAAAATAAGAATATTATTATCACACATAACCGGACTTAAAGCGGAAATCAAAGAAAAATTAGACACATCACTTATCGGAGGAGTGATGATTGAATCCGGAGATTTGCGGATGGATCTTTCTGTTTCCGGAGGACTTAAAAAAGTCAAAAAAGAATTTGAGATGAATTTGTTCGAAAAATGGCTCTGAAATTTCCATCGTTTGTGAAGACACAAACAATGGCGATGAATGACCAATGACCAATTTCTAATAACCAATATCTAAACCATGGTACAAGTAAGACCCGATGAAGTTACCGCAATATTACGCGAGCAACTTGCCAATGTAAAAACAGCCGCCGAACTCGAAGAAGTCGGCAGTATTCTCCAAATCGGAGATGGAGTAGCGCGGATTTATGGCTTAAACAAAGCACAGTCCGGCGAACTTCTTGAATTTCCCAACCAGTTATTCGGCATGGTCCTTAACCTCGAAGAAGACAATGTAGGAGCCGTACTTTTTGGTCCCTCCGAAGGGATAAAAGAAGGCGACATTGTAAAAAGAACCCGCCGGATTGCCTCATTAAAAGTGGGCGATGGCCTGTTGGGGAGAGTGGTAGATACGCTGGGTCAACCGAAAGATGGCAAGGGTCCGATAAAAGGAGAAACCTTTGAAATGCCGCTTGAGAGAAAAGCCCCGGGTGTTATTTTCAGACAACCGGTAAACGAACCACTTCAGACGGGCATCAAGCCAATTGATTCGATGATTCCAATCGGGAGAGGACAGCGGGAATTAATTATTGGCGACCGGCAAACCGGAAAATCAGCCATTGCCATTGATACCATTATTAACCAGAAAGAATTTTTTAAGAAAGGCAAACCGGTTTATTGCATTTATGTAGCTATAGGACAAAAAGCGAGTACAGTGGCACAAGTGGTAAAATCATTGGAAAGTGCAGGTGCCATGGAATACACCATCATTGTTGCATCCACTGCCGCAGAGCCCGCGCCTCTACAATGTTTCGCCCCATTTGCGGGTGCAGCTATTGGAGAATATTTCCGTGACACCGGAAGACCTGCGCTTGTAATTTACGATGACCTCTCAAAACAAGCCGTTTCTTACAGAGAAGTGTCACTCCTTCTTCGCCGCCCACCAGGACGGGAAGCGTACCCTGGCGATGTGTTTTACCTACACAGCCGGTTACTCGAAAGAGCGGCAAAAATTAATCAGACAGATGAAATTGCCAAAAAGATGAATGATATTCCACCCTCTATCCGCCATTTGGTAAAGGGAGGTGGTTCGTTAACCGCATTGCCGATTATTGAAACACAAGCAGGTGACGTTTCAGCATACATTCCTACAAACGTTATTTCCATTACCGATGGGCAGATTTTTCTAGAAACCAATCTTTTCAACGCAGGCATCAGACCCGCTATCAACGTAGGTATTTCGGTGTCACGGGTGGGAGGAAATGCTCAGATTAAGTCCATGAAAAAAATAGCTGGTACATTAAAATTAGATCAGGCGCAATACAGGGAGCTTGAAGCATTTTCGAAATTTGGTTCAGACCTGGACGCTTCCACTCAATTAACCATTGACCGTGGCAGAAGAAACGTTGAAATTTTGAAGCAACCGCAATATTCACCGGTTCCGGTGGAAGAGCAAATTGCCATTATTTTTTGTGGCACTAAAGGATTGATTGATAAAGTTCCCATAAACAAAGTACGTGAATTTGAAAAGGAATTCATTTCCTTATTGAGGGCAGAATACAAAGATGTGCTGGAGCATTTGCGAGAAGGGAAGCTGGAAGATCAATTCACGGAAAAATTAAAGAAGGCGGCAAGTGAGGTGGGGGGGAGGTTTGTGTAAGGAAAATTGAAATTATCCGATTCAAAAATAAACGGCGCACAACATCTGAGAACAATAAATAGTTCTAACAAAAAGAAATTTTTATGAAACCAATCAAAGTAAACGCAACAGAAAAATATAAAATATGGACTATAAAAACCTATTAGTCGAGACAGACGAACTCGGAATTTGCACGGTCATGATTAACCGTGAAAATAAAATGAATGCGTTGAACATTGAAACGATGCAGGAAATAAAACTTGTATTCCAGCACATTTATGACACTGCATCCATAAAAGGAGTAATCATTACCGGAAAGGGCTTGAAGTCCTTTGTGGCGGGCGCAGATATTGAAGAAATTGCAAAATTAAATCCAGTGAACGGACGAAAATTTTCAGAAAACGGGCAGGAGGTTTTTGACATCATTGAGAATTGTCCGAAACCCGTAATTGCCGCCGTAAATGGGTTTGCGTTAGGTGGAGGGTGCGAGCTTGCCATGGCTTGTCATTTACGCATTGCATCGGAAAATGCAAAGTTCGGACAGCCGGAAGTAAATCTGGGAATCATTCCGGGGTATGGTGGCACTCAGCGATTGGTGCAGTTGGCAGGAAAAGGCAAAGCGCTTGAAATCATGATGACCGGAGAGATTATCAATGTGCAGGAAGCGCACAGGATTGGGTTAGTGAATCATATCACTACGTTTGAAAATCTTTTATTTGCCTGCCAGGAATTACTTAAAAAAATACTTGCAAAATCACCTATGGCGGTGGCGAAGGCGGTGGAGTGTGTAGTGGCACACTATTCCCACGACAAAAACGGGTATCAGGTAGAGGCAAATCTTTTTGGGAATTGTTGTGGCACGGAAGATTTTACCGAGGGAACCGCCGCGTTTCTGGAAAAGAGGAAGCCGAAATTTGGAGGAGAGTGAGGAGGGGGGTGAAAATGAGAAAGTGGGATGAAAAGCCCAACATTCAACTATATTATGGGATATTTCCCTCACCAAGTTTCAGGTTATACCAATCAATCTTCCTTGAAAAATACATAGCAAGGCATAATATAATAAATAGCCCGATACTTCCTATCAGAAGCGCATAATCCTGCAATTGGATAATTACAAAAATAAAGGAATACAGGAAAAACAAAATTCCTGAAATCAATGAAGTTAATAACGTTGATTTCAGAATTGCTTTTATATATCCGGCGATTAAAAGAAGAGTTGACACCCCAGAAATGATGTATGCCATGTTAAAGGTTACGTGTTCTGAAATGGAAAGCAGTAATGTAAAAAAGATAACCAGCGCAATACCTACCAGGATGTATTGAACCGGATGGATAAAAATTTTATTTAGCACTTCTACAAAAAAGAAAACAATAAAAGTAAAACAAATAAAAAGCAACGCATACTTAACAGAGCGGGTTGTTTTCTGATAGCTATCAACCGGTAATAATAAATCAATTCCGAAAGAAGAGGAACTGGTTTCAAATTTATTCCCCACCCATCGTTGCGGAAAATTTCGATTCAAGTGAAGTATATTCCAGTTAGCAGAAAAACCGGAATCATTTACTGTCCGGGTATCCGGCAAAAATGCGCCATTAAAACTTGGATTATTCCAAGTCGATGACGTACTGATATCTGTTATCTCACCCACAGGAGTAAAAAATAATTTCTGACTTCCTTTCAATGTCATGTTAAACGAAAATTTATAAGAAGAACTATCGCCGGAAGAAATAGTAACAGGCGCATTAATGCCACTCTCGACAACATCGTAAGAAACCGTGCCGGAATTAAACAGGCAGGAATCGTTATTCCAACTTAGCACAATCTGTTTTTCAATTCCTCTTAAATCATTTATCCCAAGAGAAACAAATGCTTTGTCGAAAAGGATGTCTTTTAAAGGAATCTCAAGATCAGTGAATTTAACTTTCTGAAAAATACCGGAGATAGTAAAGGTAGAATTATAGACCACAATTTCATAAATACCACGGGTTCGTTTTTCAGGAAATATTTTTCCTGTCATGTTCAAGTTCGTTGGCAGAAAGTGAATGTATTCTTTCATGCGTACTATTTTTTCTGTAGAGTCCGTCTTTGAAAACTCCTTGACATAGCGGTAGAATGGCACTGAAAGAAACGGTCCTGACAGGGTTTGTTCTTCACTCCACTTAGAGCTGACTTCTTTTATGGCATCTTCCTGTGTGTTTTCGCGCTCACGGACCAAACTGCGTATCATGGTTGCAGGAATCAGCAAGAGCAACGCAATGACGATGATCATGCTTATTTTAAAGAAAATGTTTGTTTTCAGGGAGCTCATGGTAAGTAGTAGGATAAGAAAATGTTGAAAAAAGTAATTACTACGCTAATTATTTGGTAAAGATATATAATAATTCTCTGCCAGCCGGATAGTTAAGGGGAATTTCTATTGAAAAAATATAAATGAGGGTAAAGGAAAATAATAAATAGTAGGAAAGTTAAAAAATTTTTTGTAAGTTTGTGATTCGGACATCTAATACTATTTTAGAATTGATATTACCTTAAATAGAAAATTCAACGCGGCGCCCCCAATTACTAACGCCTTCGTTTGTGTCCTCACAAACGAAGGCGATGAATAACCAATAACCAATAACCAATAACCAATAACCAATAACCAATAACCAATGACTAATAACCAATAACCAATTACCAACTAAACCAAAACTCACATGAAAAAACTTTACTCATTTTTCGCATTTCTTTTGATGATTTCTTTAAACAGCAAATCATTTTCGCAAATCAACATCGGTCTTAGTAAGACGGATGCCACCTGTAACGGGTATTGCGATGGCACGATGACTGCCAATGTAACCGGTGGAACACCTCCCTACACGTATATATGGAGTAATGGTTCAAATACGCCTAACCTTTCTCAACTCTGTGCGGGTACTTATTCAATTACGGTTTATGATGTTAATTTGGATAGTGCAGTGGTAAGTGAAACTATAAGCTCACCTACTACACTTTCTGTTACAGTTATAAGCACAGACCCCTCATGTAGCGGAGATGCAAATGGTACAGCAACTGCCACGGTCACTGGTGGCACACCCGGCTATACATATATCTGGGGTAACGCTCAAATTGGTTCTGTAATTTCCGGGGTTGGCTCAGGAACTTATACCGTCACTGTCACGGATACCAAAAGTTGTACTAACTCCGGCAGTGTCACTATATCTAATCCCTCTTCTTTGACATTATCTGTTATAGGAACAAATCCAAGTTGTAATGGGGGAGCAAATGGCTCCGCAACAGCCATTGCCGGTGGGGGCGTACCTGGCTACTCGTATGCGTGATCAAGCGGAGCAACTCCCCAAAACATAAGTAGTTTATCAGCCGGTACATACACAGTAACAATAACCGATTCCAAAAGCTGCACAATCTCCGGTAATGTTTTGATTTTAAACGCCTCACCAATAAGCATTCTTTTTACAGGGACAAACCCTACTTGTGGAAATACAGATGGAAGTATTAGTACATCTGTAAGTGGTGGAACCACTCCTTATCAATTTGCTTGGTCTTAGGTTTAAAAATATATTCCGAATCATTTGAATGTAATACAGAAAAGTTCACAAAAGAATTCACACTTCAAGAGGTGCCCACCGGTTTATACTTTTTGCAAATCAAAAATAGTAATGGAATTGTGGTGAATGGGAAGTTGTTGATTATGAAATGAGGGTTGCGCTATGAGGTTACAAATAATTATTCAATCATCATTACTGTTCAGTCCAATAAATGTATAGCCACGAATTACACTAATTGAAAAAAAATAACTAATTCGTGTAAATAATAGCCCAAAAATAAACCGGCTGAACAGTAACGATAAAATTTAAATTTATAAATGCCCGTAAGTTTTTTACCCATAAGAATGAAGCCGCTTTTCTAAAAGCCATTTCCATACCGGCTTCACTAGTACGGTTTTATTATCAAATTTATATTTATCATCCGTGTTATACGCTAATATCAAACCCTCATTAAGTCCGAAATAATCCATAGATTCGGTGATTCCTTTCATTTCTCGCTGGAGATTCTCTTCGTTCAGAAAATAACAAACTTGAATTGCCATCCTGATTTTACCTTTTTCTGATACCACAAAATCACATTAGTTTTTCATTCTAAAGTAGAATACCTTGTAATTTCTGCGTAACAAGTGAATGAAAACAATATTTTCCAATATTCTGCCAAGGTCGTCTGTAAAAGAAAGAGTAATTGCCCTGATTATTCCACTGTCAACAGCATAAATTTTCTTGGGGTTCTTGGATTGCTTTTTAAGGGAGTAATCAAATTTTGGTACGGTAAACAGCAGATAACAATCCTCCAAATAATGAATCAAAGAGATAATCGTATTAACGGAGGAAATGCCAAAAGAATCTTTTAATTTCGTATAGGAAAATTCTTTACCGACATTTGAAAGTAAATAATTCGTTAAAACTTGCAAACCGGCATAATTCCGAATAGTGTGACGCACTATTATATCTCTGTATAAAATATCGGATACAAGTCCTTGCAGTACTTTTATATCGGGAAATAATATGAACTCCGGCACCCCCCCTTCCTGAAAATAGTGACTAAATGACTCAACCCCGGCTTTTATTTTTTTGTATTTCAGATATTCAGAGAAAGAAAAAGGGTATAATTCATATTGGAGGTTGCGTCCGGTGAGCCGCGTTCCAAGTTCGCGACTCAACATGGAAG
Organism: Bacteroidetes bacterium RIFCSPLOWO2_12_FULL_37_12; assembly: GCA_001769655.1. Classification (GTDB taxonomy): domain Bacteria; phylum Bacteroidota; class Bacteroidia; order 2-12-FULL-37-12; family 2-12-FULL-37-12; genus 2-12-FULL-37-12. The sequence continues at coordinate 129,574 of MEPC01000034.1, forward strand.
AATTAGAGCCGGTGATGTAAATTTTTTTTCGTCTGTTTAAAAGTGTGTGGTTATGCTGTTGGAAATTATAAAATCATGTAATTATAATGAACAAATGTATGTAATTATAATGAACAAAACCACCCACCGCTCACATCCCCACAAATGGCATGCGCTTGCGCATTTTCTTTTGGGTATTTTTTATTCTCTGCCAGGAGGTCTCGGCGATGCGCAGGCGGGTGGTATCGTTTATATTCCGGTAATATTGTTTGTGAAAATCGAGCATAGCTTCTAAATCAACGGTTTTATCGTGCCCGCCCGATTCATTCATCAATAGAGGAGAATCAAGCCAGTGAAAATCTTTCAAGGTGATAAAATCGCGGTTCAAATCGGCAAATTTGGGAGATAAAAGACATCCTATGGGAAATACATTTTCCTTAAAATACCCTTTTGTATTCAGAAAAACAAACGATTTAGGATCCATTAATAAATACCCATCCGATTCATCTGCAATCTCCTTGAGACGGATAATCATATCAGAAAATAATTTCGTAAGCAAGGGAGTGCTTAGGTCGCATCCCGTATTGAAAATCTGCTGAGGATGTTCCGCCGAAAGTCCATGAATGAAATTCATGTATGTTTTTTCAAACTTCTTGTAAAATTCTGGATACAATTCACGAATCATCTGATAATTGGTAAATTTTATATCATAATTTAATACGACCAGGTCGGGCCTGAAATTTTCAGCCACGCGGTAGTAATAATATTGCATGACCGTGGTCCAATCGGCAATCAGGACGATGGAGTTTTTGGGAGCGGAAACATCAAGATGATGCATGATGGATTCGCTTACATTAAAACCAAACCGGTCGGCGCGGGTACGGTTTAATATAATCTGAAATGGCAACAGCAACCATACTAACCAGAAAAATAATTTTTTAACGGAAGTATAAGCTAAACCAACGCCCGTGATAATGCTTAACAGATAAAGTCCAGGCAACAAATAAGCATCGCCATCCCCCGTACTGTTTTTACTTCTCAGAACAATAAATAATATGATACCGAGATAAAGAAAACAAAAAACCGGCAACACAAATTTTTTATTAAAAAACAAAAAACCGGTTCCAAGCAACAGCCAGGGAATAAATAATTCAAACTGATGCACGAAAATCCAGAAGAAATAAGGAGTGTTCAGTGAAAAAATGTTTTTAGCGAGCTTGGCGCCGTCAAATGCTTTCATATAAGGACCACCGGTAAAATGAAACCACCAGCGACTTAACGTATCAGGATTTCCGAATTCAAATGGAAAAATTTCATGAGCACGGTAATACATCCAACCGTAAAACAAAAAACCAATACCCAAAGTAGTGACGCCAAACGTTAGTAAAGACCTGGAAAAGAGTGATTTAAAATAAAGTGTCAACAGATTTTCTTTTTTTCTTACAGGAATTTTTTTATTTTTAGGAGTGATTGAATTTGGTTGAGTGCCACTAAAAACATCGGGTATAAAAAAAAGAGGAATAAAAGGAACGAATAAAACAAAAGAAAAGTAGTGATTTGCCATTGCCAATCCTCCCCCTAAGGAAGCAAGCCACAGATAGAAAGTTTTTTTATGAAAATAGAAATTAAACAAGCCAAACCAAAAAATCGAAAGCGCTAAGTTTTGAAATGCATAAACCTCTACCGTATTTGACCAATACCAGGTGGTACTCCCTGTGGCAAAAAGAATAGAACCCAGCGCGGAAATTCTAAAAATAGTTCTTTCGGAAAGCGTGTTGATTTTTAGAGAGCGAATAATTTCTACCAACGTCAGATATAAAAAAACACAAGCGAAGGACGAAGAAAAAACGGTAAAAATTTTATTGATAAAAATATCTCCGAGCGAAAAAGGGCTTAATAATTTTGTCCACAGCCAGGACAAAAGCACATACGAAGGAGTTCCGGGGGGATGGGCAATGCTCCCCAGAAAAGAAACGAGCGAAAATTCGGCGGCATCTGCAAAAGCGAGAGTATTAAAAGGGGTGCTGGTAATGTATAACAGGAAAGGCAATAAAAAACAAAGTGTAGCCCAGGTTTGTTTTTCTGTGTTAGGATTCATTCCGGTAATTAAAAGAATATTAAGAAGTGGGGATAAAGATAAAGAAAGATAGATTAATTATTTAACGCAGGTTAAACTTTGGTTTGAGTATCACAAAACCCACCGCGTCCCCTCTTTGCCATCTTCCAATTGAATGGAAAGTTCTTTCATCTTTTCACGGATAGCATCTGAAGTGGCATAGTCCTTATTCTTACGGGCATTATTGCGTAATTCAATAATCAGTGACATTAATCCATCGAGGTACTTGTCATTCGTTGGTTCAGTTTCTTCTTTCAATCCCAAAATTTCCGTAAAGAAAAGTTCAAAGGAATTTTTAAGCAAGATCAAATCGGCGGACGTAAAAGTTTCTTTGTTCTCGGCAGAAGAATAGATCCAGGAAGCCGCTGAAAACAAACAGGCAATCAGTTGTGCTGTGTTAAAATCGTCGTTCATCACCAGATAACATTCGTCCAACCATTTTTTAATATCACGAGTGCTTTTTTGGGAAGGGTTGATTTGCACAATGAGTTTTTTTGCCTGTAAAAGTTTTTTCAATCCCTTCTCAGAGGCAATAAGAGCGGCGTTGCTGAAATCAAGGGTACTGCGGTAATGCGCCTGCAGAATAAAAAAGCGGATAGTCATGGGAGGATACGAACGTTCAAGCAAGGGATGTTTTCCGGAAAAAAACTCTTCCAACCCAATGGCATTGCCGAGTGATTTACCCATTTTTTGTCCGTTGATGGTAATCATGTTGTTATGCATCCAGTACTTTACCGGAGCAGTGTCACTACCCGCCTGCGATTGTGAGATTTCACATTCATGATGAGGGAAAAGCAAATCCATGCCGCCGCCGTGAATGTCGAAAGGTAGCCCGAGATATTTAGTGCTCATGACAGAACATTCGAGATGCCAGCCCGGAAATCCTTCGCCCCAGGGAGAATCCCAGCGCATGATATGTTCGGGATTCGCTTTTTTCCACAAGGCAAAGTCAACAGGATTTCTTTTTTCTTTTTGTCCTTCCAACTCCCTTTCTTCGTCTCCACTTAGTAATTCATCCAGTTTTCTTCCCGATAAAATTCCGTAAGGATGATGTTGTGAATATTTTATTACGTCAAAATAAACAGAACCATTCACACAATAAGCAAAACCCTGGCTGAGAATTTTTTCGATAAGTTTTATTTGTTCGGGGATGTGACCGGTGGCGCGCGGCTCAATTCCGGGTCTTAGTATATTCAGTTTATCCATTTCCCCATGGTACTTGTTCATATAAAGCTGAACTATTTCCATGGGTTCCAATTGTTCCACTTTTGCCCGTTTTAGAATTTTATCTTCGCCTTCATCCGAGTCGTTTTCAAGATGACCCACATCGGTAATATTACGGACATACCTGACGCGGTAACCCAACTTTTTCAGATAGCGGTAAACAATATCAAACGTTATGGCAGAGCGGGCGTGGCCGAGGTGCGGAGGTCCATAAACGGTAGGACCGCAGACGTATAAACCGACAAACGGGGGCTTGAGGGGATGGAATTCCTCTTTTTTGCGGGAGAGGGAGTTGTGGATGAGGAGGGGAGAGGAGAGCATTAAGCAGGGCAAGGTCGGAGTTGGTGCGTTAGGATTTTTTTTGCTGAGCAGGTGCAAATTTTTGTAACAACTCAGCACATAGCTACTTTTCCTCTAAAAGAACAACACTAAACATAAAACACTAAACAAAAAATGTTTAAGCAAAATAGTTTCATTTCCTCCTACCTCTTTTTCTTCTTTTTAAAAACTGTTGTTAGATTTGCCATACCATCCAGGAATTTTTTAATGGATTCAAAATACAGCAGAACAAACAGAATTAAACTTTCGAGCCATATAGCGCCGTTATTAAACCAGAATGTATCGAAATACTTTCCGAACAGATGTTTCCGCGGCGCATAAAAATGAGTACGGTAATCAAGGGCATTAGCCGGCTCTTCGGGGTCCATGTAAACATATCCGGTTTTTCTGAATAATTGATTTTTCCTTTCAATAATCTGATTAACTTCCAATTTATTGGTGACAAGATCTTCCAGTGTTTTATTATAATACGTTTCCTTTTTTGAAATAAAGGATGCATTTTTTTCTTTTGTATCGGTTAAGGAAGAAATCTTGTCCTGTTTTTCACCATTTGCCTTCTTGTTTTCATCTAAATAATATTTTTTTAACTCTGCTAAATAATCAGAAAGGGCTTTTTGAGTATCTTTTGTAAACGCACCAGGTGTCAAATTATCAATAAGGGAAAAATTAATCCCATGCGCTTCGTTCATTTCTTTTTTTAACTCGGTTTTTAAAAAATCAAGTTTGTTTTTATAAAGATTTCTCAATGAATCACCGGTTTCTTCCATTAATCTTTCGCAGTCCATGTTCCTCTTTTTCATTTCACTTATCCAATAGGTCTTCTTATAATCTGCATTCTGGATGCGCTTGTTTAACGGATAAAAATCTTTTTCAAACTCATTTTTGGTGACTTGTGTCACTGCCAGCGCTTCAAACGCCCAGCGGGAAGTCATCAGGTCGCCTATGATAGGAACCTTTCCCTCTTTCGTAAGAACAGGATTGAGCTTGTCAAATTTTACAATGACACCACTGAGAATCAATTGCGGGATAAGCAGAATGGGAATGAGAATGTAGATGGTGACCGCAGAATTAAAAGAAGCGGAAATATTTAATCCCAGCATATTGGCGAAGCAAGAGGTAGTGAATAAAATAAACCAATACTCGAAATTCATACCCTTAATTCCCAATAAATAATTACCCAACAGAATGTAAGTGAATGTTTGTATGGCGGAAATAAAAAATAAGAGCAATATCTTAGAAGATAAATAACTGAACCGGCTTAAGTTCAGGAACTGTTCCCGTTTTTGAATTTTCCGGTCATGGATAATTTCCTCGGCGCTAACGGTTAGCCCCATAAACAACGCCACCACAATGCTCATAAACAAATAAGAGGAAATATTCTCATTCAACCCGAAAGCATACGTCAATCCTTGTGAGCTTTCTTTATCAAAATATCTTACCACAAACGCAAGCACCAATGCGAGTACCGGCGCTTCCAGCATGTTTATGAACATGTATTGTGTATTGCTGATTTTTGAAAGCAAATCCCTCGTAATAAAAACAAAAGTTTGTTTTAGTTTGGAAGGAATGAACAAAGACCCTTCCGGTTTGTCTGAGATATCATCATGGTGTTTCACCAGAATGTTCTTGACATATAATTCGTGCCACTTTTCGGGACCAATTTTTCTTTTCTCAGTAAAATTTCCATATTCATCCAGCACTTTACTTTCAATGATATTAAAGATAAGTTCAGGGTTGACGCTACCACATTCCACACATTCCACGTTTTCACTATTTACAAAATTTGCCACTCGTTTAAAATAAGCCACTGCTTCAATCGGGTTTCCATAATAAATGGGATATCCGCCAACGTCGAGAATCAGCAGTTTGTCAAATAATTTGAAAATGTCGGAAGAGGGTTGGTGAATGACCACAAATACAAGTTTACCGCGCAAGGACAATTCCTTCAAAAGGTCCATGATATTTTCAGAGTCGCGGGAAGACAATCCCGAAGTGGGTTCGTCGGCAAAAAGAACGGAGGGTTCTCTCAGGAGTTCGAGTCCTATGTTCAAGCGCTTGCGTTGTCCACCGCTGATGGTTTTATTGAGCGGACTGCCTACTTTCAGATTCCTGGTTTCATACAGCCCGAGATTGGTTAAAACCTTTGTAACCAACTGGTCCAATTCTTCCTCTGATTTGTTGTTAAAACAGAGCTTTGCATTATAATATAAATTCTGATAGACCGTAAGGTCTTCAATCAAAAGATCATCCTGTGACACATAACCGATCACACCTTGAATTTTATCTTTTTGTTTATAGATATCTATTCCATTTATAGTGACAGTACCTTTTGTCGGCGCATCATTTCCATTTAACACATTCAACAGTGTTGATTTGCCGGCGCCACTTGCCCCCATAAATCCAATCAGCTTGCCGGTATTTTCAGAAACAGTGACATTGCGCAAACCAATATTTCCTTTCTTAAACCGATATTCAATATCAGAGGCGTTAAAAACAATTTTTGGAAGATCTTTCTTACTGAGAAACTGGGAAACACAATCGCTGTAATATAAGGGAGTGCCTCTGCCTATCCTGATCACGGAACCCGGAGTAAAAAGATAATTTTGTCCGGCGGTCATGTTGATTCCGTTCAGATACAGCTCCTGTACAACAGAACTTTTTCCAACCCCACCGGAGAAAGTTTTTTCTTCAGTGACACTTTCAGATTCATACCTCACAACATAAAGTTCAACGCTTGGAATTCGTAACACACCTAAAAATCCTTCAAGATTTTCAATGCGAATGTGCTGGCGACTCTTCATCTTTTCACGGTCAGATTTGTCAACAACCAGAATCAAGTCGGGTTCACCCAGGGATTGTACATCTTTAGTTATCACAAAACTTTTGATAAGAGTGAACTCCTCAATTTCCATGTTGAAAGATTTTCTGACAATCTCAACAAATTTTGCTTCTGCCGGAGAAATTGTGCCATCAGCCATGACTAACTCAATAAGCCGGATCATCACAATTACTTTTTGCTTTTGGGTGAGTTCAAGATTGATTTGAGCGCAGATGGCATCGAAATGGGAAGCGTCTTCTTCCAGGGCAAACTTTTCGAACCATTGCATGTATTCTTTTGCGGCTTCCTGGTTAATCTGTTGTTTTAAAAAATTCTCAACAACAGTACGTTCGTCGTCTGAAATGCCGCCATCATTGGCAATGATGGCGAAGAGTTTCATAAGGGCTTTGATAAGGGTTTCGCTCATGGGAAAGTGCTATTTTTGAAAGTTAAAAAAATAAATAATGAATATTGAACAAGGAATAACGAATGTTGAAATTAAAAAAATAAATAATGAATAACATATAACACATAATAAAAAATTACAAAGGGGGTTCACTTATCAAATTTTTCTGCTTGTTTTTTGAAATGCGTTCATGCTTAAACATTTTTAATTTTTTGTTTTATGTTATATGTTTTTTTTCTAAAACCTGAATTGGTTTAGTATAGTCATTGGTCACATCTTAAACGTAAGCCCCAAATCCCGCAACAGCGCCTTCGTATTCGGTTCTCTTCCCAAAAAATTCTTCACAAGATCCATCGGGTCTTTACTTCCGCCTGGTTCAAGCACTTTTTGACGGTATTGGCGGCCCAAGTCAGAATTCAACATTCCTTTATCTTCAAAAATTGACCACATATCCTGGGCATATACTTTTGACCACATATAGCCATAATAGCCAGCCGGGTACGTTACAAAATGTCCGAAAGAAGCCAGCAAATACGTATCATCGGGAACATCAAACCAGGTAATTTTCTTCTTAAGCTTTTTAATTACGTCTGTCGTGGTTTCGGAAGTGTAGGGAGTGTATTTATCGTGCAATGTCATATCGAGCGTGGCATAAAACAATTGCCTCAATGCATCAAGTCCTGAATTTAATGTTTTAATCGCAATCATTTTGGTAATTAATTCATCCGGAATGATCTGACCGGTTTGATAATGTTTGGCAAACAGGGTGAGAGTGGCTTTCTGGTAAGCCCAATTTTCATAAATCTGCGAGGGCGCTTCTGCAAAATCCTGGGGAGTTGACTCCGGACCCGATTGAGAAGATAATTCAGCGCCAGCCACCAGACCGTGTATCAAGTGTCCGAATTCATGAAAAAACGTTTCCACGTCGTACGAGAAAAGCAAAGCGGGTTTATCTCCTTCCGGCTTTGGAAAATTGCAAACCAATGCCGCCTCAGGAATCTCTTTATTACCGGGCTCTATCAACATTCCAGGAGTAATGGTAAACATAGCCGCATGGGTATATTTTTTTGCCCGTGGGAATAAATCTAAGTAAAATCTTCCCAATAATTTATTGGATTCGGAATCATAACAATTAAACATGCGAACCTCTTTGTGCCACACTTGCGGATTGGAAATTTCCTCATACTTCAAACCAAATAAACGTTGCGTAATCTGAAACAAGCCCTGGATTACATTATTTAATTCAAAATACTGGCTCACCTCCCTTTGGTCAATCTTATAATCGGTCTGACTAATTTTTTCGAGATAAAATGTTTGCTCCCATTCTTCAATCGTAGTTGCTTTTTTCTTTAAATAAGTGGACTTGGCTTTCAGTAAAAGATCGTAGTCAATTTTAGCTTTCTCATGCAACATGTCAATTAATGAATTTTCAAAACTCCAAACCACTTGAGGTTTTTTAGCCATTTTTTCCTCTATGGTGTATTCTGCATACGACTTGTAACCGAGTAGCACAGCCATTTTCTGGCGGTAATGCAACAAGGAATCAATGATGGGAAGATTTTCAGGAACTGCGCGGTTATTATATAATCGAAATAATTGTTTTCGCAGGGAATCGCTGGGGCAATATTTCATAAACTCAATGTAGGATGGTTTAGAAAGGTCAATATCATAATTGCCGGTTGCATTTTTTCTGGGAGCAAGAAAATCACGGCGAAGTCCTGTAGTATCTTTTGGAGAAATGGTTAATTTTGCAGAGGCGCTTGCAATATTATTGCTGAAATTCATACTAAGACGGTCAATATGAAGCCGTAATTTTTTTACCTCTTCGCGCTGGGCGGGTTGCAAATCAAAACCACTTCGTTTGTATTTCAGGAGGGTCTTGTCTAAAAAAAGTCGCCGCGAAGCAGGCAGTCGTTGGGCTTCGCCTGAAGAAGAGAAATCTTTCAGGGCATTATAAAGTGCTTCATTCAGATTAAGACCGAACAGGTAATTATTTACGGAAATCAAGGTTTTTTCTATTTGCAACCGGAGAGCGGAATCGGGATGTACGGCACTCATTAACTCGAGGGGCCACTTAACCCTGTTTAACGAATTGTACAGATGGTCAAGGGCTTTCAGGGTGTTCTGATAATCCCTGCGTTTTACCGAAAGTATTTCTTTTAGTGTCTTATCTGCCTGCAGGAGCAGATTTTCGCCTGTAGATTTTACATTTTCTACCGTTAAGCTGTCAAAAGCAATAAGCTGATTTGAGGCGCGAAGGAGTGGGAGATAAGGAACATGAGCGGTTTCCTTAACTTGTTCTTTGCAGGAAAACACCAAAAGGGTTATTCCTAAAAGAAAAAAAGAATTTATCCGGTTTTTTTTCATTGTTATTTGTAATTGGTTATTGGTAGGGGTGAAAAAAATTTCACCCCTACCAATGACAAATGGGCAACCACGAGGGTTGCCCCTACTAATTTCTAATGTTGCAAATGTATAAAAATTAATCCTATTTATGTACTTTTGCCCCCATACATGCAAACACTACTACAACAATTAACGACCATCCGGGAGCAGATTCCTATTTTAGCCCCTGAATGTATTCTACTAACCTTTTTTTTGTTGATCATTCTGGTTGACCTTATCGGCAAAAAAAACACAAACAAAAACCTGATTTCGAAACTCGCATTTGTGTGTTTTTTATTGGTTTTTATTTTGGCAATATTTCAAATCCGTCAGATAAAGGACTTAACGTTATCCGCCGGAGAGAATGGCTACGATTCAAAACGTTTTTTTGGATTTATCCGGTATGATTCGTTTGCAGTTTTTTTTAAGCTTGTTTTTGCACTGGCAGGAATGCTTGCCGTTTTAATGTCAGCCGGCTACAATACACTTGAAAAGCGGTCTAAGGGCTTGGGAGAATTTCACGCTGTATTAATAGCGGTTGTTTTTGGAATGAATTTCATGGCGATGTCCTCTAATTTGTTGATGATGTTTCTTTCGTTGGAAATGGTATCCATCGGTTCCTATATTTTGACGGCATATACACGAATGGATCACAAGTCAGCAGAAGGTGGCTTAAAATATATACTATTTGGTACAGTAGCGTCCGGCGCCATGATTTATGGCATTTCACTATTATATGGTTTTACCGGAACGCTCGATATTTCTGATCCGGTATTTCTGGAGAGGTTGGGTGCGGTCAATGAAACAGCTATTCTGGTAGCAGGACTTTTTACCTTATCGGGATTCGCCTATAAAATTGCGATGGTTCCATTTCATTTATGGTCACCGGATGTTTATGAGGGTGCGCCAACGCCTGTCACTGCCTTTATGTCTGTGGGTCCCAAGGCGGCCGGTTTCGCCATGCTCTTGCGTTTTCTGTTGGTTTTTGTAGAACAGAAGGGAGTATCCTATAACGGATGGGCACATTTTAATTGGATCAATACACTATCCATTCTCTCCATTTTAACAATGACCATCGGAAATTTTTCGGCGATCTGGCAAACCAATGCCAAGCGCATGCTCGCCTATTCGTCTATAGCACACGCGGGATATTTATTGATGGGGGTGATGGCAATTTCTACTATTGGAATAAGCAGTATTCTATTTTACTTAATTGTCTATACCCTTATGAATGTAGGTGCGTTTCTGGTGATTGGAATAATTTCCGAAAAAATCGGGTCTGAAGATGTCCGGGATTTTAAGGGTTTGGGAATGAAGATGCCTTTTTTAGGAAGTTGCTTGGTGGTTTTTCTGATTTCATTGACGGGTTTACCACCCACTGCCGGATTTACCGGAAAACTCTTTTTGTTTTCAGCGGTGTTGGATGCATATTATGTCACACACAATTCATTTTTATTCTGGCTAATGATTGCCGGAATATTGAATTCAGTAGTGTCACTGTTTTATTATTTTAAGATACCGTTGTTTATGTTTCTAAAGAAGGGAAGCGAAAATCTTAACATTACTACCCGTTATACTGAATTTGCCTTTGCCGGCGCTCTTGCAGTGGCGCTCATCTTCTTATTTATCCGTTCCGGTTTTCTGATGGATTTGGCGGGGGAGGCGGTGCTGGGGTTTTGAGATTTGGAAAAATAGAAAACAGAAGGTTCAGCACAGGAACGGTTTGTTTGACAATAAGAAAAAAGGAAAAAATTTAACCGCTAATTTACGAGAATTGGGCGCGGATTTTCGCGAATAAGTAAATTGCAATAATTATATATGTTAAAAAAAATTATCGGGCACTATTAAAGATGTCACGCAAAGGCGCTAAGTTCGCAAAGGAAAAAATCATTTTATATATAAATATTCCGTATATTTGCGAGTCGTAAATATACGTTTCGTATTTTTGTATTTATTCAGACGCTAAAGAAATAAACATGAAAAATCCTTTCCGGTTCGGTGAAATTGTAGAAGGTAACAGTTTCTGTAACAGAAAAGAAGAATTAAAAGCTATTGGCGCCGCTATTAAAAACAGATATTCCTTTTGGCTTTATTCTCCAAGAAGATTTGGCAAGACCTCTTTGATACTCAGAGCATTTAAAGAAGTAAAAGGTGTGAAAACAATTTATTTTGATATGTATAATGTCCAGCATACAGATGATTTCGCAAGAAAATATGCTCAAAGATTAACATCCGATCTATTTAACTGGAAAGAGGATATCAGGAAATTCACTCAAAAACTCGGGCACTATTTTAAAAATCTGTTTCCAGGGGTATCCTTTGATACAGGTGGTAATCCCACTTTTACTCTTGAAGCACGAACCATTGAAAATCAAAACGATATTGATACCATATTGAATATTCCTGAAAAATTTGCTGTTAAGCATAATCAACAGCTATGCATTGCTTTTGACGAATTTCAAGAGATAAATCGCATAGATCCATTTTTAATCAATTGGATGAGATCCTCCTTTCAGAAACAAAAAAATGTATCCTATATATTTTTAGGGAGCAAAAATTCTCTGATGAATTCTATTTTTAGTGACATGGGTTCACCATTTTATGAATTTGGTTTTAAAATGGACATTAATAGTATCTCAAAAGAGGATTTAATGCAGTTTATCAAAAACCGTTTCATATCCACCGGACTAACTATTCCGGATAAAGCGGTGGAAAATCTTTTGGAAAAGTCCCGCTGTCATCCACATTTTTCGCAATATTTTGCATCAGTAATTTGGGAAATGATCTATGAGGGAGCTAACCCCAATAAGGACGAATTTACAAAAACCTGGCTCCACAGGATTATTAACAGTCAGTCAATAATGTTTCAGAATATTTTTGATCAGTTGAATAATAATCAGCGTATTGTACTTAAAGCAATAGCCCTATCAAAAGATGACATGGAGATTTTTTCTGCCCAAAACCGTGAAAATGTTTCATTCCTTGCATCTTCAACGTTGGATACAACTCTTAAGTCATTAATTCAAAAGGATCTTATATACAAAAGCGGGAAATCATACACTATTTTTAACCCCGTTTTCAGAGAATGGATTATTTCAATTTATACCTAACTTGGGCAAGCCACAACCAAAGAGGAAATATCGAATATTGAACAAAGAATATCGAATGTTGAAGTACTGCGAAATTCATTATTCCATGCCTTCAACCGCACTATCTCGCTCAAAAGTCCACTGGACTTTTGCCGTGTTCAATATTCGATATTTTTAAAAATATTTAGCCAAAAAGTGTGAAGATTTAAGAATATAGAAACCAAAATGATATTATTCATAATTCTATTCCTGCTCTCTTGTATTTCAACTGCTCCTGCGCAAAACCCAACCGTTGATTCCCTCAACGCATTACTTTCTTCAGCCCCCCACGACACCATCAAACTCCGTTTATTAACCGAACTGAGCGAAGAATGTGAACCGGAGGATATTTTAAAATACGCCAAACCGGCTGTGGTACTTGCCGATAAATTATTGAAGGATAAATCACTAAAAAATCATAGAAAAAAACATTTAAATTATAAGGCAGATGCTCTCAACAACATCGGTTACATCTACGATAATCAAGGCGAAATTAAAGAAGCATTGGACTATTATGGCAAAAGTTTGAATATCCGGGATGAAATCGGAGATAAAGCCGGAATCGCATACTCACTCAACAATATCGGTTACATTTACAATAACCAAGGTCAAATAAAATCAGCACTGAACTATTTCGGAAGAAGTTTGCAAATTCAGGAAGAAATCGGGGACAAATTAGGAATCGCCTACTCACTAAACAACATCGGCTACGTTTACATGAATCAAGGACAAATCAAAGAAGCGCTGGATTATTACAGTAGAAGTTTGAAAATCCGCGAAGAATTAGGGGATAAAATGGAAATCGCGATGTCGCTCAACAACATCGGCGCTATCTACAGTAATCAAGGTCAACTAAAATCAGCGTTGGATTGTTACATCAGAAGTTTGAAAATTCGGGAAGAAATCGGTGACAAAATGGGAATCGCCTACTCGCTTAATAACATCGGCTACATTTACGATAATCAAGGTCAACTAAAAGAAGCTATGGACTATTACGTCAGAAGTTTGAAACTCTGTGAAGAAATCGGTGACAAAATGGGAACCACTTACTCGCTCCACAACATCGGAAGTATTTACTTGAAAGAAAAGGAATATGTCTCAGCCCGTATATTTGCTGACAGTTCGCTTACCATAGCAAAAGAAACCGGTAATGTTGAGAATATGCGAGAAGCGGAGAAGTTATTGGGAGAAATTGATTTTGCGCAAGGTAACACTCCCCAAACTTCTCTGCAAGTAAGAGTGGAATTTGCATACAGCTCAATTGAGCATTACAAGCAGTACGTTATTTATAGAGACAGCATCAAAAATAAAGAGAATGAGAAAGCGGCGATTCGTCAGCAAACTAAATACGAGTTTGAGAAGGCAATGATTATTAAGGAACAGAAAGAGAAGGAGAGAAGGCGGCAGGAGGCAGTGGCAGTAAGCAGGAGAAATAGCTTGCAGTATTCTGCTATCTTTATAGGAATACTTTTACTATTTGGAATTGTATTTATGCTGGGGAGATTTCACGTTCCTGTGCGCGTGGTGGAATTTTCGGTGTTCATGTCTTTTCTTTTGTTGTTTGAATTTTTGCTGGTTTTCCTTGATCCGCAGATAGACGCACTAACCGGAGGCGTGCCGATTTTAAAATTAATCATCAACGCGTTGTTGGCAGGGTTGATATTTCCGGTGCATGGGTTTTTTGAGAGGTTTATGAAGAGGCGATTAATTAAAAGAAGATTGTCGAGTAGTATTTAAGATGTCACGCAAAGGCGCTAAGTTCGCAAAGTAAAAAATTAACCGCTAATTTACGCGGATTTTCGCGAATGAATAAAAATAATCTAAATTTGCAACATGAAAAAATCAATTATTGCATTTTGTCTTACCGCCGTTGTATTCATTTCTTTTTATTCCTGTAATAAGGATGATGAAGACCCCGATGCTGACAAAGCATTGTATGATGCCACAAAATCCGGCGGATATACTTTTTATCAAAATGGAAACTTGTTAACGGGAGCTTCTCCAAGTCCGCATGGTTCGTTTAAGTTACGTTTTAACTCAACGGCGCTTGCCGCATTGGATAGCACAGGTGAATTGTCCGCGGGAAAAAATTTTCCTACTGGATCTATCATAGTAAAAGATGTGTATAGTGGCAGTAATATCAGTTTATACGCAGTCATGCAAAAAGACCCCTCAAACAAAAATTCAGGAAGTGGTTGGGTTTGGGCTGAATATAAAACAGACGGTTCTGTGGCATTTAGTGCAGGAAAAAAAGGAGACGGCTGTACCGGTTGCCATAGTGGAACTCCCAACAGAGATTTCACCAGGACTTTTGATTTGCATTGAGATATTCTTTATATCCACTATAGTTACAGAGTTTCTATCTTAAACTGGACGAAGCAAAAAAAAGGTTTCCCGCAGATTGCGCTGATATAAATTTTTTCTGCGTAAATCAGCGCAATCTGCGGGAGAAATATTTTGCGAAAAAGTGCGAAGGATTTACCGATAAGGGACAAAATGAAAAATTCTGATCAATTCAGCCGAAGAGATTTTGTTAAACTCGGTGTAGCTGGCGCCACCGTGGGTGCGTTCACGCTTGGGGGATGGGCTTTTACAGAATTCATCGTAGATGAAGGAACTACTGATACCTGGCATAAATCAGTTTGTCGTTTTTGTGGCACCGGCTGTGGAGTCATGCTGGGCATGCAGGGGAAAAAACTTACCCGGATCCGGGGAGATGAAAACGCACATAATAAAGGAGTGATTTGCATCAAAGGCGCTCTATTGGCAGAATTGATGAAAATACCGAACCGCCTGCTGATTCCAAAAATCCGAAAAAACGGAAAATTAGTTTCGTCAACCTGGGAGGAAGCCATGCAGCTGGTAGCTGAAAAGTTTAAATCTTCTATAGATAATTTTGGTCCCGACAGCGTTGCGTATTATGGTTCCGGACAGCTTTTCACGGAAGAAAGCTATACGGCTAATAAATTATTTAAAGCAGGAATAGAAACCAACAATGTTGACTCCAATGCCCGGCTTTGTATGGCATCAGCCGCTACGGGATACGTGCAAACTTTTGGTAAGGATGAGCCAATGGGATCTTATGAGGACATAGATCATGCAGATTGTTTTTTTATTATCGGTTCAAATACCTATGAGTGTCACCCACCAATTTGGGAACGCATAAGAATAAGAAAATCAGTTAACCCGAATGTAAAAATAATTGTTGTAGATCCGCGCAATACAAAAACCGCTCAGCAGGCAGATCTTCATCTTGCCGTAGTTCCAGGAACCGATCTCTTACTCCTGAATGCAATGCTGTATTTACTGGTGAAATGTCAAAATATAGACAGAAAATTTATTGATGAACATGTGCAATTTATGTATGAGGAAAAAAAAGTTGGGTTTGAGGATTGGGTAGCATTTTTAGATGACTACAAACCGGAATTAGTGGCAGAAGAATTAGGACTTTCTGTAAAAGAAATTCAAACCGCCGCACATTGGTTCGGTACATCAAAAGCAAGCATGTCGTTGTGGACAATGGGAATAAATCAACGCATTCAAGGAGTTTTTCTCAACAACACACTGAACAGTTTGCATCTGGTTACGGGCAATATTTGCCGACCCGGCGCTACACCACTTTCACTTACCGGTCAATGCAATGCCTGCGGCGGCATACGCGACACAGGTTCTTTATCGCATCTATTGCCCGGTGGTCGGTTTGTACAGAATGAAAAAGACAGGAATGATATGGAAAAATTATGGGAAGTTCCAGAGGGGACTTTCAGCGAACGACCTGGGTATCATGCCATGGAATTATTTCAGGCAATGGTGGATGAAAAAGTGAAAACAGCATTGATTATGTGTTCAAATCCGGCACAGTCCTTACCGAATCTGAACCACTATATTCCAGGATTGGAAAAATGTTTTTTAGTTGTAGCGGATATATTTGAAAATACAGAAACAGCCAATTATGCGGATGTCCTTCTTCCTACAGCATTATATATAGAAAAAACCGGCGTCCTTGGACAAACAGAACGCAGGTATCAATTAGTAGAAAAACTTATTGAGCCGCCTGGTTCTGCAAAAAGTGACTTGGAAATTTTAGTAGATTTAGCCGAACGATTAGGACATGGTAAATTAATAAAAAGTAAAACCACAGCAGATGTCTGGGATGAATGGAGAAAAATTTCTGCGGAGAGTAAATATGATTTTAGTGGCATAACCTACGAGCGGTTAAAAAATGAATGCGGGATTCAATGGCCTTGTCCGGATGTATCCCACCCCGGAACAAAACGGAGATATGCAAAAGGCGACCCTTTTGTAGAAGAAGGAAAAGAAATTCAATTTTATGGAAAGGAAAACAACAGAGCCATTGTATTTTTAAGACCTTATATTAAAGATGAAGAACAATTAACTGATGAACACCCTTTTTATCTGACTACCGGAAGAGTGATTGAGCAATGGCATACTGGAACCATGACCGATAAAATTTCAGAATTGAAAAACGCAAGCAAACGCGGAAAGTTCATTTTAAATCCGATTGACGCACACCGCCTTGGTATTACCGAAAATGATTTAGTAGTTGTTACAAGTAAAAAAGGAAAAATAGAAGGACCTGTAAGTATTTCAGACAATGAAACTCCGGGTGTTATTTTTGCCTCTTTTTTTGATTCATCTTTTCTAATAAACAAAATAGTGAATGACCAATACGATCCTGTTTCCAAGGAGCCCAATTATAAAGTGACAGCGGTTTCGATCAGTAAAGTTAAAAATACAGATATATAAAATGGAACTAATAGAATGGGTTGGTTTAATTTTGGGAATAACCGGTTTTATACTGATTACTTCCTTGGCGTGGATGATAAAAAAATATCATCGTATTAAACCTTCCATAAAAATAATGAGTTTGTTCGCTATTTTTATAGCGCCCCTCCTTTCATTAGTCGTAGCCAATTATCATGTATTTGAAACAAGTAAAGAAGTAAAATCGTGCATGGGGTGTCATGTCATGTTACCTATGGGAATAGACATGCTGGATTCCAACAGTACTTCCTTAGCGGCAAGACATTACCGCAATAACTGGATTAACAAACAGGAATGTTATAGTTGTCACAAAGATTATGGATTGAATGGAACCTTTAAAGCAAAAGCAGATGGCTACCGTCACCTTCTTACGTATGTAACTCATACTTACAAAGAGCCAATAAAATATCGCGGTGAATTTAATATCAATAACTGTCTTCAATGTCATGAAGGAACTTCGGTTTTTATGAAGGTGGAAGAACATGAACCCGTAATAGAAAATATTAAAAAGGGAGCCCAAAATGTGAGTTGTTTAAATTGCCATGGATTAGCGCATCCATCGTCATTGCGCCGTACTCCTGGTCATCCTGATTATAAAATGTTGACCTCGCCTTTTTCTATGACAATTAAAACCAAACCGGAAAATGAAATCAGGGATTTAAAATTTTTTCTAACCCATTTAATCCTGAATGAAAAACCTAAAAATTGAAATAGTATCGGTATCTGTTGCAATGATACTGGCGTTGACATATATTTTTTTTCCTGGACCCTACACTATGTTTTCGTTTGTATTTATCGGGCAACCCTTAATCTTTTATAGCGCTGTATCGGTAGGAATTCAGATATACAAAGATCTAAAAGCGAACCGTGTGCTTTGAACACTTATTTCATGGTTTTCTGCCAGTTTATATATCCAGAAATTTGCGTAATTTAGCATTTTAAATCCCTGAAAGTAATTAACATTCTAACTCCCCGACATGCGCAATCCATCCATATGAAATACCTTATTAAAAAATTATATAGCAATATGTTCAAAAAATTTCTTTCAGGTTCCACGTTGATAGAGGCACTGATTTCCATGACTTTGATTACGATAGGTTTTGTAACCGGTATGATGGTTTTCTTAAATGTAACCGGTGGAAAAAATACTGAAAGATTATTTCTACTCAAAAACGAAATGGAACTTGTCAGTGTACATATTAAAAAAGATCAAAAATTCATTAACGAACAGATCAATTTTGATGAGGGCTTGATTCTTGTGGAATTCATGGATTATTCAAAATACCTGAAAAAGATGAAAATAAGCGGCTATAATGCCGATAAAAAACTCTTACTTGAATGGAACGAACTTTTACTACATTCCGATTGAGATCTTTTACGCTCGTAGAGGTATTGATTGTACTTGTGCTTTGCGGAATTATCGTTGGCACTTCCGGATTTTTATTGATAGTTTTTAATCGCCAGTTTGAAAAATTTCAACATAAAAGCAACGTGTTAAGCGAGCTGATCCTTTTAGACAGATTGCTTAATGAGGATTTTTCTACCGGTTATAATATAGATATTTCTAATGATAAAAAGATACAAATCATGAAACAAAAAGATACGGTAACATATCATTTTGGAAAGAATTTTGTTGTCAGAAATCAAAATTTTTCTACCGATATGTTTAAGATAGAAACTATTAATTTTAGTTTTGGAGTTGTTGCCGAAGAAAACAAACAGAAGGTTATTTTTCAGGAGCTAATATTTACTATTGCCTATAATGGCATAGCAAGAAATTTTAAGTATATAAAGAAATATGATGCTTTCATCGCTTTAAAGCCAGGAAAGGAATAATGCGGAATTAATCTCATTAAAAAAAGAGCATATAAATCCCTTAGGATAATTATCCAAGGGGGTAAATCAAATTAATCATAATATAAAATGCAGGTATTGATTTGGTTAACACTCACGGTAGCAGGGTATATTGTCTGGCAGGATTTTAAATACCGCTATGTTTCTATTTTGAGCTTTGTGTTGATTTTTGTTTTGTTAATGGCGCGTGGAGTTATGATATACTCATTTCATGAAAACTTAAATTTTTTCTTGATAAATGCCTGCTTTATAACTTTTCAACTTATTTTTTTAACCCTGTATTTAACATTAAAAAACAAAAGAGTAGTTCTGATTACCCGCAATCATCTTGGAGCGGGAGATATTGTCATGCTGTATGTTATATGCTTGCTGGCAGAGCCAATAATATTTATTTTGTTTTATTTATTTATTCTTATAATGTCGCTTATATACTCATTTGCTTTTAAAGTTGCAGGAACGTATCATAAGGATGATAACAAAAAAGAATTTTCTATTCCATTAGCAGGTATATTTTCTTTAGCGACAGGAATGTATTTGATATTTTTCGATTTATGGAATTACGATCCATTTGTTTTGCTTTCTGTTTTGAACAAGCTTAGAATTTTGTAACTATGAAAATAATAAATTCAAGGTTGGAGCAAAAGTTTTTGATTAAAAAAACTGACTGCTCAGTTTAAATAAAGGTAAGTACATTGCCACCAGAATTATTCCAACAGAAATACCTAAAAAGATAATGAGTAAGGGCTCTAATAAAGTATTGATGATTCCAATTTGATAATCCGCTTCGTCAGAATATTGCTTTGCGATTTTACCAAAAAACGTATCCAGCTGGTTGACTTCTTCCCCGATTTTAACTATAGAAATCAACCTCAATTCATAAATATCAAACGCCGACATAGCTTTATGAAGGGGTTTTCCCGTGATAATATCTTTACTGATCGGTTTAAGAGTACTGGTTATAGGGTAATAAGTCATCATGCTTTTGGCGAGATCAAGCGCTGTGACCAGCGGCACCTTTGAACCCAACAGCAACTTCATGGCTTGACAAAAACGTGCAATATAAATTTTTTTAACTAAGATACCGATCAAGGGGATTTTTAAAACTAACAAGGAACTGAACTGCCTGAACCATCTTTTCTTCTTCTGTGACAATATAGTGACTCCGCCTGCAAGCATCAGAAAAATAATGTAAAGAAGATAATTTGAAAAAACATCAGATATATTGATAATTAGCTTTGTAAGATAAGGTAACTCAACTTTTGATCTGTTAAAAACATCTACAAACATAGGGACGATGTATCTCAGCATAAAAATTACACTTCCGGCGGCTGTGCAAATTACGATAAGCGGGTAACTGATAGCGCTGTAAAATTGCCGACGGAGGGCAATTCTTTTAGTGTAATATTCAAGCAGTTGATTCAATACAGGAATTAATTTTCCGCTTTCTTCCGCAATTTTTATACTGTTGACTTCGTAAAAAGTAAACTTTTGCGACCTTAAAAATGCTTGTGACAAACTCCTTCCCGTTATGATATCCTGTAGTATTTCATTGCACATTTTTTTGTCGTTTGAATTTTTCTGGTTCTGGATAATCATTTCTAAAGTAGTTTTTAAATCAACCCCTGCATTCAACATGGTGTAAAGCTCGCTGTAAAATGATTCCTTTTTCTTGTCGCCAGGCAGACGTTCCGGAAAAAAAGATTCAATTTTACGCAAAACATCCTGGAGGTCTAACCATACACGGTCTTTCCGGTCAATTCGTTCATGGGAGTTCTCCCTCACTTTTTTTACCTGACTACGATTAATGATTACCTCTTTCATGTTTTCAAATTTTTTTATACTTTGTGATAGATAGTTTTGTGAATAGTATAAGTAATTAGAAATTATTCATTCCCTAATTTCGTTTTTTAAAATCGCAAAACCTGGCTTCATTCAGGATAGCATTTTCATGCACAAATCAAAGAATAAATTTCCTCAAGTGATGTGCTTCCTGACACTACAAGTTCAAGTGCATTCTCAGACAAAACCTTTATACCTTTCAGCGTTGTATAATCGGAAATATCTGTTTCCTTTCTCTTGATTTTTTCTGCTAATTCTTCATCAACGGGTAATACCTCAAATATGGCTTTTCTTCCCCTGTATCCGGTATAGAAACAATTATCACATCCTTTGGCAAGATAATGTTCCAACACTCCCTTTTCCAACCATTGAGTATAAGCGAAGTCGGAAGTATCAAGCTTCTTTTTTATTTTACAATGAGGGCATAATAATCTGACAAGTCGTTGTGCAACAGAAAGGTTTAAGGTGGATGCGATTAAAAAGGGCTCTATCCCCATGTCTATCAACCGGGTTATTGTTCCCCAGGCAGAGTTGGTATGTATAGTTGAAAGTAAAAGATGCCCAGTTAACGATGCCCGAATAGCCATAGAAGCGGTTTCTTGATCACGAATTTCTCCAAGCATAATGATGTCAGGATCTTGCCGCAAAAAAGTTCTTAACGCCGCACTGAAAGTTAGTCCGATGTCTTCTTTTAACTGAACCTGGTTTACTCCTTCCATGGTGTATTCTATAGGATCTTCTATAGTCAGAATATTTCTCGTCGTTTTATTCAATTCATTGATAGTTGCATATAGCGTAGTTGTCTTGCCCGAGCCGGTAGGTCCCGATATTAATACAATTCCATGAGGTTTAAAAATCCCATTTTTATAATTAATATGGTCCTGCTTTGAAAACCCAAGTGAATCAAGATGAACCAAGTGGGGCTCTTTTGTAAGGAGGCGAAGCACTGCTTTTTCTCCGAATCGGGTAGGTAAAACAGAAACCCTGACATCAATCTTTTCTCCGTTGTCTTCAAAAGAAATACGTCCATCCTGCGGCAATCTTTTTTCAGAAATATCAAGATTTGATTTGATTTTGATTTGATTGATTAAAGAAAGATAATCGTTGTTGTCAATAGTAAACCTTTCAACAAGTAAACCATCTATCCTAAGCCGGACTCTGTTGCCACTCTCGTAAACTTCAAAATGTATGTCTGAACAGCCATTTTGTTTAGCTTCATTTAAAAGCAAAAGCAAAAAATTATCGGTTTCATCTTTCGAATTAAGACGGGTATGTGATACTCCGGCATACTTATTTTTTCTGTAGAACTTTCCCAGCGTCTTTTCTATCATGTGTTTTTCTGCAGGTTCGAGCAATATCCTGAAACCCAATACCATTTCAAGCTCGTTGATTAACTCATTGCTTATATGAGTTTTTTCAGCGTAGAAACATACCGTATTGTTTTTTTTTGACTTTGGAATTATTTGATAATTCCACGCATGCTCCGGAGATATGATCTGCAAGAGGTCAACCGGAAGATCAATGAAATCCATGTTTGAATCAATTTGAATTATTAATTAAGAAAGAAATTTAAGTGTTAGTCCTTAACTTTTTCCACAAGATTTTTTTCTTGGTCAATTTCCCAAACATTATATACCCCGTCCCCATCAAAATCTGTTATGGAGGTAGCACGGGCAAGAAAGGTTCTATTTGTGGCATTGATGATTTCTATTTTATAGTTTGCCTGTCCGGATTCACCCTCTGAAACAAGTTTTTCCTGGATAAAATCCAAATCGGCTAAGCTTGCAGAATATTTTGAGTTTGAATAAAAATAATTTTTCTCAAGGGTATATAAATGGTTCAGTTGTAGCTTTGCTTCTGTGGTTTTTGCCTTGGTTATGAGTGGTAAAAGATTAGGTAAAGCAAGGAGGATGAGAATACCTATAATGGCTAAAACTACCAGTAGTTCAGTCAAGGTAAACCCAGGAAGTTTTTTTTTTAAAAAACTTATACGTTTGAGAAAGAGGTTAAAATTTTTCATGAGCTATTTGTATAAAGATGTTGTTCGGTTGATTACACGAAAGATATTAAAACTATCCGTTTATAAAGATGTTAAAATGCATTAGGGGTGGTAAATATACTACTTATTTTATTGAAAAATAAGTGAACTACGAATTCATCCGATCGTAGCCCCTTATTGCATCCTATTATTTCCATTATAAAAATATGTATTTTTGATTACAGAATCCATAATAATATCAAAAAAATGTTAAAATCAAGCACATTACTATATAGTATTGCAATTCTTTTAATATGCGGGATGATTATATTTTCTTTAATCTTATTGGCTTTTTATCACCGGCAGGATTTTTATGAAAATTATAACAGACAAATTGTTTTGAAAAATCTGGAATCAGGGGTAAATTTATTGCTATCTGACGATATATGGAATTCGCAGGAAGATACCCTTAGCGTTGACCTCTTTAATGAGGGGAAGGATTCGGCGATATTAAAAAAAAGAATGTGGGGCTTATATAAACTTGGGATGGTGACTTCTTTCAGAGGTAAAATAAATTATACAAAGGTTTTTCTTGCGGGATCCCAGGCTGGAAAGTATGCCCTTTATCTTGCCAATCAAAATACGCCGCTTTCTTTAAGTGGATTGACCTCCATTGTCGGGGATGTATTTATTCCAAAAAGAGGCGTTAAACAGGCATATATTGAGGGGAAAAGTTTTGAAGGAAACAAACTGATTAATGGCGCCATTTCTGAAAGTGAGACAGAAATACCCCGTTTAAGTGAAAAACTGATAGAAATAAATCACAAAATTATTAATAACGAATATTTTATAAATATATCCGAACAGCAATTACCCAATCGTGCCGGTACTATTATAAACTCTTTTTTACATCTGCCTTTATTATATCGTCATGAAGGCGAAGTGATATTGAAAAACATCGTTGTAAGAGGAAATATTATCATCCAGTCATCCGATTCAATATATGTTGATTCATCGGCTGTTCTTGAAGATGTATGGCTGATTGCGCCTGTGGTTAGAATTGGAAATTCTTTTTCAGGTTCGGTTCAGATATATGCAACAAATAAAATTATCATTGATGAAAAATCGAAATTGAATTATCCGTCAAGTTTGTGTCTTATTGTAAACGAAGTTAATAAAACGGAAAAAGAAATTGTTTTAAAGCGGGACGTTGTTTTTGACGGGACGTTGCTTGCTTATTCTGACCAACAACAATTAATTCCTCCTTCGGTGTCACTTGAAAAAGGATGTATGTTTTCCGGATATATTTATGTCAACGGTCAGGCAGACATCAAAGGTTCGGTTTCCGGAACCGTAATTTGCAGTAAAATAATTTTAAAGACCTCTGCTTCGGTTTATGAAAATCATTTACTTGATGCGATTATTGACAGAGGAAAACTTTCGCCTGATTTTATTGTCTGTCCGCTTATGATAAATTCCGGAAAGCCCCAGATAGTAAAATGGATGCAATGATGTAAATAATACCGTTTACAATCTTACATATAAATTCATTTTACATAAACCAAAAAAATCGTTGTCTAAAGCCGAACTATATTTCATACAGTAACCACGACCTAATGGTTGTGACTATCATAAACTCTCATTGACAATGGGTTTTACTCAAAAAGATTTTTAGAAGAAATTTATCTTCAATATTTTATTAAAAGGTTGAATTTATTGACTTTCTCCTCTTTGTCCTGCATAAAATTCAGCAGTTCTACTGATTTTACCCATTCGGAGTTTGAAAGAGATTTCTGCCAATCATTTATATCACGAGGATTAAAACAGGTGCCATAAACAATAATGGTGTTATAGTCAAAGGTTAAATTACTTTTCCCTTCCTCATATTTCTTATTTACAGGATTAATTTCCATTGAGGTAAGGATTAAAGTCGGGGACATACTTTTTGCCAGCCTGTCGGAATAAAAGGATACCATGGAAGGATTCCCCCATCCTGAATTTTCAATAAAGCGTTTTCGCTCTTCCACTTTTGCTTTGGCGTAATTAGTATGATCCAACTGTGATTGAAAAAAATTATTTTTATTAATAAGCTCAGATTTTTGCCGGTCATAGTAATCCAAAAACAAAAAATTAATGAGCAATAAGACCAAAAAGAAAGCTAAAATTCCTATACCGGTTTTGCGAAATATCTGCGCATTTTCATATTCTTCCCTGTTAAGCAGAACCCTGCCTGAAGAGATGGAAATATCAAGTCCTGTTTCGTTACCGAATAAAATCTGAATCGCGGCTCCATAAGAGGGCAGTTGCCTTGAATCTAATTCTTCATTGCCGATTTTGTAAGACGTTTGGATTTTTGCATCCACAGGGATCGTGATAACCTGATGTAGCTTGGAACCACGGAAAGATAACATAACTCCGGCGTGGGCAAAAGACACCTGTTGTAACGCTTGCTGGGTTTCTGCCCCATGAGTAAAAATAAACTGTTGAATAACGAAAGGTCCCAAACTGATTTGAATTATTTTTAAACCCAACTCGCTGAATTTTTGCAGAATCTGTGTTACGAGCGATTTTCTGATCACGGCAATTACCTGTTTGCCATCAGATGCGTCGGTTTTTTGAAGATAATAATCATGAATGGAAACTTTGGGTAGCACCTGGTTTAATATTTGTTGGTCGTCTAATCCTTCCGTGCCAAGTTCCCTGAACATAATTCCCTTTCCGTTGATTACTAATGAAACAGGGGTAGATTTGTGAATAATTTCTGTAAATTTATCTGCCGGTATTAAATCATTACTTGTAAAAATAGTAGATAATACCGTCTTGCTGTATTTTAAAATAGAAACATAACCCTCCATGTTTCCATCTTGCCCAATGTAAAGCTCCACTCCCGCGACTTTAGGATATAATTGCAACAGGTTGCGTAGTTTCTCTAACATACTAAATTATTATTAACGTTCTTTCGTTTAACTGTCGTAGAGCGGGAGATATTGATGTTAAGTGGCATCAGCTTATTTTTGTTTTTCAGTTTTCTTCTTTTGTTTTTCGTCTCGCACTTCTGGTTTTATAGGTTTTTCCCGGGTTACGTTATTATCTATTTGCTTTTTTGGAGTTTTGTTCCGAGTGGGGGAAGATTTTTCTTCCATTAGCAGAATGCCGTTTTTATATTTTATTTTCTTTATAACTTTCCCTTGGCGATCGTAATCTATCACCCATCCGTTAAGGAGATCGTCCTTAAATTTTTCTTTACGCAAAAGCGTATGTGTTACATCATAGGTCAAAGAGGCGCCATTTTTCCTGCTATTCCTCCATCTGGCTATTTGCCGGATTTCTCCATTTGAGTGCCACGATTTCCATATCCCTGTTTTTTTACCTCGATTAAATTTCCCTTTTTGTTTCAGGGAATTATTGAAATAAAATTCCTTGTAAATACCGTGTAACAATTTTCCGTCATAATCTCCCCGTGTTGTTTGTATCTTTTCATTGGCTGTCCAATAATATAAAGCATCTTCTTTTCTGAATACAGGCAATTTGCCCATATAAATGTTTGCATAAATAGTAATGCTATCCTGATATAACACTATTTCAGATTTCTTCTTCAGGGCATTTTTCTTTTGAGCGCTTGTTGCCGTAACCTGAAAAAACAAGAGGAATATAAAAAACCATGCCTTCATAATTTGTTTCTTATGTTTTGTAGTATAATAGTACAGTATAATTCTGATTTCTTGATTTGATTATTTTTTTTTGCTTCAAATTTCAATGAACTAATTTTCCCCATTTTTAATTTCCGCTCAAGCTGATAAGCCAGTTCATTGACCGGGTTGAATTCCCCCTGAACAGAAATGCGATAAGTAAGAACCTCGTAATCGTTTTCTTTTACCAGCTCCGGCTTTGGGAAGTTCGTTAGTGTGAGGTTGTTTTTCTCACATATATCTGCGATAGCCGCTAAAAGCTGATGGGGATAATCCTCGGAATTATTTATTAAATAGCCGATAGAGCTGTCGTAAACGGCAAGCTGGTTTTCATAATACGCAATCTGGCTACTTGCCGCCTCTCCCTGCAGACCTATATTTTTCAACTCGTTCACTTCATTTTTTATCTGAAATGTTTTTTTAATAGCATAAAAATATACCAACATAAGAAATAGAAGTGATCCCAAAAACATATATTGAATCTTTTTCCGATAGGTCATTTTTTTAAAAATTAAAGGGGGCATTCATTTAAAATCAGTGTTGGAGATAACCAGTGAATTTGATTTTTTTGCCCCGTTTCTGTTGATAATAAAGTTCTGATCCTTGTATTTTATAAGCACGGAATCATTGTAAATGGAAATCAGTTGCAATGGTTCCTGAGATTCACCCGGGCTGAGAATATATCCTTTGTTGTATATATTTAAAATGGCAACTTTCTTGTGCGTGCGTTTGTTCAGGATGTTTCCGTTATAGGAAACAAAGGAAAGATCAAAATCAATTATTTCTGGTTTTTTTTTAGTTTGAACTTTTACCTTGGGGATTGGGTTATTTTTTACAACCGGCAGCATAATGGGTTCATTGTTTGATAATTTCTCAGTGGCTTTGTCCAGAAATGGATCCCGAGCTACGCCGATAAGTTGATAGTCGGATAAAATGTTATCGGTTTGTTTTAAAAATGAAATGGATGCTGGAGTGTTTTTAGCAGAGGTGGATTTCTCAGGATTAACATACGAAAATATTTTATAAAAAATCATGCCCCAAATCAATACCGAAAGCGGAATCAGATAATAAAGCAATTTTTTGTTTTTAATATTCATTTTTATAACTATTTTATTAAATAGAATCCCCTGACAGAAGAAAAACCGCTGGGGTTCCCCGCCTTATCCATTGATTTTACTTTCCAAACAAATGCGGTGGTGTCTTTGATTAGCCAGGCGCTATCGGGTGTAAAAGTTACAGAAGTTGATTCGGTGAGGTATGGTACGATAAAATTACTGTTTAACGAGTCCTTCATTATTAAAACACTATCCTTTACAGAAGTAGGGTCAACTTTCCAAACCAAAGTAACCGGGGAGCTGAGGTAGGCATCTTCTCCGGGACTTAACAAAACCGGCGCAGACGGCGGAGTAACATCTATCGTCAGTTCTCTTGAAAAATAACCGGTTTCACTGCTATCATTTACTGCTTTTACCCTCCAGGTATATGTGCCTTCTTCCAGGGTATCGCGAAAATTAGTAACCGTCAGCAGGGTATCACGAACTGCAAATTGCAAATTGGTATCTTTGATCTGGAATCTGTATTGAGCCGCTCCGGGGATATTTTCCCATTCAAAATATATAATCTTTGCATTGGTTATATAATTAAGCGGAGGAGTGGTCATTAAAATTTGAATATCGGTTAATATGGCAGGGGAATTCACTTTAAGGTTTTGTACAAAATAAACAGTTTTACTCGAACCGTTCACTGCCCTTATCCGCCATTGATAAGTTCCGTTGGAGAGCGCATAATTGAATTTATTCTTTGATACAAGGGTGTCAAGAATAACTTTTTGTATGTTATCAAAATTTCCCGTCACAATTTGAATCTCATAGTTGACAGCGAAATCAAGTGTTTCCCACCAGAACGTAACTTGACTGGAGGCGCTTTCATAATTTTCGGGCGGACTAAGAATATTTACAGATTTGTTTTCTATATCTTCTTCCATAACTTCAGAACAGGATATTAGGAAAAACAAAGTGGAAACGAGGCAAAAGATTGCTGTCAAATTTAACAAAGAAGTTAACCGGGAAAAAGCATCCGGCAACGACTTGGTTATGGATGCTAGTTTATTGGTTGAATAATAGTTGATATGCTCAGACATGTTAGCTATATATGATTGTAGGGTGAATGTAAATCTGAAGCTTGCTTCTTCTTCTGGAGTTGGTTTTATCGCTGAAAAACCAATTGATTATGGGAATACGCGATAAAAATGGCACCCCCGAACCGGTATCACTGCGGCTTTTTTCTTCCAGTCCCCCCAGCATGACCATCTCATCATTTTTTACCCTGATATCCGACTTAAATTGTCTTGTAGTTTTTCCGGGAGGAGCCCCTTTAAATTCCGGTTCAAGAAATTTTGAAAATTCGGTAACGATATCAAGTGTCACACAATCATCGCCTGAAACGACCGGCTTGATAGCGATAGATAGATCTGCATTAATGGATTTGAAAATTTTATTTGAAACCGTAGAAACATTACCCACTATGGGTTGAAACGTCGCCTGTTCTTCCAGATAGTATTTTGTTTCGCCGATTTTCATGTTGGCGCTGTGCCCGTTGAGGGTGGCAAGATAGGGAGTGGATCGGATTTTAATATCTCCTTTATTTTCAGATGCTTGAATGGATAAATAAAATTTGGGTGTCACTCTTCCAAGATTAATAATTCCGGTATTTCCAACGGCGGAGAGCGCTTTGTTTAATGCTTCGGAGCTTAACGTGTAATCAATTTCAGGCAAAATTTTCCCTGCATTGATTATGCTGTCTGCGATGCCGGCTTTTATACCGGACTTTGTGGTACGTGACCTCAGTACGTCAATCACAATGATTTCTATCAAAACCATAGGGACGGTTTTATCAATGGAGCGGATAAAATTTTCTACATCGGAAATCTGGTGTGTGGAACCGGTGACGATTAAACTGTTCAGCTCAGGGAACGTCTGTATCTGTATATTTTGGTTTAATTCTTTTGGAATAATGGCGGCAACGGTATCGGCAGAGCGATGCACTAATTTAACAACCTTTGTGTTTCTCAAACCCTCAAGCCCTCTTTTCCCGATAAAATAAATATTGTCTGTTTTTTTAAAAGTATAATCGGTGCCTTGCAGAAGGAAGTTCAGCATATCGTCGTAGCCGATATTTGAAAAATTTGAAGTGATGTCCCCTTCCGGTTTATCAAATATAAAATAAGGAGTTTTTAGTTTAGTTGACACGTCGGTGATGATGTCAATGATGGGGACATCGGAGGCAGTAACGGAAACCAGATATTTTCCGGAACTATCCGTTTGCACAGAAAAATCCCATTGTCCCATACTGGTATTAGATGGTCTGCCTGGTTTCTGTATTCGCTCCTGACCGGATTTCACAGGAGCCCCACCCGTTGTATTTTTGCTTAGAATATAAAAATTATCTTTTGTTTTTGAAATGCTGAAATCATTGGAAACGGATAACATGTTTATCGCACCATCAAAATTCATATTATAAACAAAAGCAGAAACCCTCTCGTTTTGCAGTTCGGGGGATAGAGAAATATTTTTACCTGTAAGCTGAACTATTTTTTTTATCGCTTTATCCAAGCTGTCATTCTTCAGATCAAACGATAAAAAATTATTCACCTTATCATATTCTATTTTAAGTTCTTTGGCAATAAAAGCCGGTTTTATTTTGTTTTGTTCCGAAGAGTCGTAGGTCTGAACCGACATAATACTGCCGGTGAATAGTATATCCAAATTGTATTGTTTGCATAGAAAAAGCAGAATGTTACCGACAGTTTCTTTTGAAAAATTATAAGTGATTAAAATATTTAAGCCAGGATCAACACTGATGTTTAGCTCATGGGCATCCGCCATAGCCCTTAGTAATTCCTGTATGGGAGTGTTGGAAACGGAAACAGAAGCCGTGTCATTTAATCCGCTTGTAATTTTGGAAAGCTCATCTAACTTTTTTTTTAATTCATCTACCCGGGTCTGGCTTAACGCAACGTAAGTAAAAAACAAAAAAATGAAAAGAAAAGAAGTGTGTTTATATGGGTTGTGATGAATGACCATTTTATTCAATAAAAGTTTTAGTAAAATGATTCAGGTGACTATATATTTTTATAGTCCAGCCACACAGAAATGCAAAACTAACCAAAAAATATGACAATTTTCGCTGTCGGAATGTTAATAACCCTTTACTTGTAAAATTTAACCTATAAAAACATGTTTTTTTTTAACTACGCGATTTTTTTAAATAAAAAATAATATTTTAAAATAATGCAAATATTAAGTATATTGTATGTATATTTAAAATAACTTAGTAATTATGTGTTTAGTTTTATTCGATGAAGTAATTTAATTTTTCTATTTTCACCCCAAATTTTAAAAATGTGGATAACTTTTTTGCTTTTTATGTTTTTTCTTTGTATATTTGAGCACTTTATTCAACTAAACCTACAATTAGTGTAGTGTGTTTTTTTTAAGAAGTGTTTTGTTTTTCATTACTACCGGACAAAAAAATAGAGCGCTGATTAACCCCGTTGGACACCCTTGCTCGTGAAAAGATATCTGCGTTCCATTGCTTTCTGTTTTGAAAAACAGGTCCCGATGCTTTGAGTTCACATAGAGGGATTATTAGCGTATTTTTTCCTTATATAATAATCATAAATGCTTCGTGATTTCACATTCGTTCTGATCGTTATTTTTCTTTTTGTATTTGATATGAGTTGCCTTTCAAAAATAACCGATAATAATAAAGAGGGGGAATTAACCGTTTCGGATAATCGTATAGAAAGTCCTTCAATAGAGGGTGTGAATTATAGCGAGGATATCAAAGAGAAAAAAAAGCCGGCTTCTTTGGAAGCCCTTGCATATATTTCTTACATAGAAAACAAAATAAACGGATTGTTAAAAGATACCACTGCGGGGGAAATAACTTTTTCACTTCAGTATAAGCCGCTTGCTTACATTGCCCTGAAAAACCTGAGAAAATTAAAACCGACGCGCAAAGAAATGGATGATGAAGTAAACAAGATGAATGAGTTGCAGTATTTTAATTTCAAAATCGCTATGGACGATGCCACTCAATTAAAAACAAAATTACAGGAACATGAAAATTATTTCAATTTTTATATGCAAAATGATTTGAAGTTAGTGGAAGCATCAGACACGTTGAAGTGCCTGTTATTTCATTTTGAGCGGAACTATAATGTGGCGCCATACGTGACCTTCGTTCTTGGATTTCAATTATCTGAAAAGGAAGGGGAAGCTGTCGGAAAGAAAAATAATACATATTCTTATTCAGATAAGAAATTTTTGTTTGATGCAAAAAAGTTGGATTCGAGTATGATAGAATTGAGCATCCGCGGCAAAGATATAAATAGCGTACCGGAAATAATTCTAAATTGAACCGATATGATTTTACAAAAGATCCGAAACAGCTTTACCTGTAAATGTATAGCTCAGTTTCTTTCCATGTCTTTTTTGGCGCAGATTATTAATCCTGCTACCGTGAAAGCCATAACCAGCGGACCGACTCAGCCCGAAGTGCTGGGTTTTCAACCGGTTGGTTCCTCGGATATGGTAGATTTGTTTACCGGGGACTTCAGCTATAATATTCCCTTGATGGATGTGGGAGGGTATCCCATTAACCTCAGCTATCAATCGGGAATCACTATGGAACAGGAAGCAAGTTGGGTAGGTCTTGGATGGAGTTTAAACCCGGGCGCAATCGTTCGGAATGTAAGAGGGCTACCGGATGATTTTAATGGGGATAATATTAATAAGGATTTTAATATCCAGGCACAGCACGCGGTAGGAGTAAATTTTACTCCCGCTGTTGAGTTTTTTGGAGCTGACCCTGAAAAATTATTTAAAGATAAAGCTAACAAAACAAAGTCAGGATTTGGCATAGGGCTATCTTATAATAATTATACTGGTTTTGGGTTTCAGTTTATGGCAAGCCCAGCAATTGCCAGTTCTGAAAACGCCAAAACTGGCAAAACAACCACACTTGGTTTAAGTGTTTCATCCAGTTCTGAATCCGGCGTTGACATAAAACCTACGCTGAGCTTTGAAAAAAGGAAGGGAAACGCTGAAACAGGGGTTACTGGCTTTACTAGCAAAATCGGATTACCTTTTAACTCAAGACAAGGGCTTAAAGCGTTAACACTAGATGTTCAAAAAGATAAGATATTTAATAACCCTGCAAGATTAAAGGGAGGGAAAATAAAGATGGTTGAAGAACGAGATAATCTGTTCAGTACGGGGGGCTCACTGATTTCATTTGCGTCTTCGCCGTTTACCCCGCAGATTTCAAATTCCATGTTTAATCTCAGTTTAAATTTTAAATTTACGTTTGGAGGAGAAATATTTGGCGGGCATTTTAACGGCGAATTGACTGCCTATTATTCCGGACAATTCCTGAACGATAAACATACTGTCTCAAGGGGATATGGGTATTTATACACCCATAATGCCTATGCTGATGATGAAGAAAAGGTACTTTTGGATTTTAACAGGGAAAAAGACGGTACTTTTACTGATAATACCCCAAATTTACCCCTAACGAATTTTACTTATGATGTTTATTCGGTTAACGGACAGGGTATAGGTGGGGTTTACAGACCATTCAGAAGCGATGTAGGGATTGTCTTTGACCCCAGGGTTAGTAATATAGGCGTAGGTCTTGATTTTCCAGGGATTGAACTCGGCTTTGGAAATGCCGCACACATAGGCGCTGATTTTGGTGTGGATGGAAACCATTCTACCTCCGGGAAATGGGAAGGGCATAAAATAAAGAGCTTAAAATTCAGTGGAAGTTCAGGAACCCCAGGAACCCCGGGAGACCCTTTTTATGAGCCATTTTACTTTAAACAGGCAGGAGAAAAAACTGCGGAGAGCGATATAGATTTTTTTAATAATATCGGAGGGTTTTCGCCGGTAAGAGTGAAATTAGATGATAATTTATTGAGTACTACTGTTATAAATACATTTGAACCGTCAGATACATCAGATATAACTATACCCGAAAATATTTTGCGTGCAAGGCGCCAGCCAAGAAATCAGAGTATTAGTTTGCTAACTGCCATAGATGCCGAGCAGGCAGGATTGGTGAATGTAATTGAAAATTATGAGATGAATAAGTTTCCTATGGATATGACAAAAAGACAATTCAAACCTTTACATACAATAAAACGGTCAATAAATAGTAGTAAAGGGACCGTACAAAATAATTATGCACCAGACCATCATATTTCTGAAATTACGGCTTTAAGACCCGATGGCGCCCGATATGTTTATGGCATTCCTGCATACAATGCCACACAAGTGGAGGCCTCTTTTGCCGTAAAGGTCAATGGTGATTGTGGGGGGCTAGTTACTTATAATCCGGAGCAAGATGTCAATGTTGAAGATATTGATGGTAAAGACATTAATGGTGATGATTTAATAGAAAATCAAAATGGCTTAGATCATTTTGTGAGCAAAACTACCACCCCGTCTTACGCACACTCTTACTTGCTTACTGCCATTTTATCACCTGACTATATTGATAATGATGAGGTTCCAGGACCCTCGGACGGTGATTTTGGTAGTTACACAAAAATTAATTATTCAAAACTACTTGATGATTATTCAAAACTACCTGTTTTGCATAAATGGAGAACCCCTTACCAAGTTAATAATGCAAATTTTAACGAGGGCTTAAAATCGGTTACCAATGATGATAAGGCAAGTTATGTTTATGGTGAAAAAGAAATATGGTATGTACATTCCATTGAGACGAAAACGCATGTGGCTACGTTTAGTTTATTCAATCGTGATGATGGATTTGGGGTAGATGGTGACGCCGGTGGTTTCGGGAATTATAATACTTTAAAACGCATTGATAAAATTACACTCTATTCAAAACCGGATTTCATGAAAAATGGTGTTGCTAACGCTACACCCATAAAAACCGTACATTTTGAATATGACTATTCACTATGTTCTGGTATTCTTAACAATGGAAGAAGCAATAACCCTAGTTCTGAATTTTTAGATACTGAAGCTAAAACCGGCACCGAAGCCGAAACCGGAAAACTTACTCTTAAGAGCATTTTCTTCACATACGGTAAATCTGGAAAAGGGAAGTTAAGCCCTTATGTTTTTCATTATAAAGGAAAAAACCCTGGATATCAATTTGCGTCCACTGACAGATGGGGTAATTATAAACTGAACGGTTGTAGCACTGCGTCTCCCATGTCTAATGCAGAATTCCCTTACGTTGAACAGATTAAAACTGAGGCAGATGATAATGCATCGGCATGGTGTTTAACCGAAATTGACCTACCCTCGGGCGGGTTAATAACTATCAACTATGAGTCGGATGATTATGCGTATGTTCAGGATTTGCATGCCATGCAAATGTTTAAGATAGCAAGAGGAGGAGAATTGAATGATGATACCAAATTATATTTTACAATACCAAATAATAATAATGAACTAACATTTCAAAGAGATTATATCCGCGGTATGAAAACAATGTACTTCAGATTTTTAGTGGACATAGATGGCACAGGAAAAAAAGAATATGTCTCCGGATATGCTAAAATTGCTGAAATTGCTGGATCTGGAATTGAGATTATTGACAATAAACTCTATGGGTGGGTAAAGTTAGAAACTGTCCACATCCCTAATGGCATCGGTGTTGATGCATTTAATACAAATCCAATAAAATTAGCCGCGTGGAATTTCACAAAAATGAACTTGCCTCATTTGGCTTATGACCAACCTACTTTAAATGACAATGGGCTCGTGCAGGTAGCGAAGGGCATTGCCTCTTCTATAACAGGTTTGTTGAAGTTCTTAATCGGATTCTATAATAGTTTAGAGCTTGGCGATTATGCTGATACCTTTGTTCCTGAGAAATCTTTTATCAGATTGTATAATCCGGATGGTAAAAAACTTGGCGGAGGTTCCAGGGTTAAAAAGATTACCATTCGTGATGCATGGTTTGCAATGACGGGAAATAAAGCAAATTATCAGGCGGCAGAATATGGTCAGGATTACAGCTATACAAAAAACGAGAAATTATCCGATGGGTCTGGCAGTGTAATCAGCAGTGGAGTAGCTTCTTATGAACCATTGATTGGCAGAGATGAAAATCCTTGGAGACAGCCGGTCGCTTTTACGGTAGATAAATATCTTGTTCCCGATGAAGATCATTTTCAGGAAACCCCATTCGGCGAATCCTTTTTTCCTTCACCTTCGGTAGGTTATAGCAGGGTGGAAGTCAAAAATATAGTTCCCAATGATGTGAAAATAAAAAGGCATGGAACCGGAAGGGTGGTACATGAATATTATACCGCAAGGGATTTTCCTACAAAGGTTTACAAAACAGGTGTCAATCCGGTGCATTATAAACCAAACCCCTTATTCTCACTACTTAAAGTGGGGGTAAATGATTTTATGACGGCAAGCCAGGGATTTTCCATAGAGCTTAATGATATGAATGGCAAGGAAAAAAACCAGATGGTATATCAGGAGGGAAGTGACGAGCCGATCTCAGGGGTAGAATATTTTTATCACAGGGAAACCGTGAAATCTGAAGGCAAGGATATTCCCATTAACCGCTTGAACAACCAGATTCAGACCATTTCAAAAAATAAGGGGTCTATAAAAAATAATATGGTAGGCGTTGATTATGATTTTGTACTTGATATGCGGGAACACAAATCAACCTCAATAGGAGTTACCCTCTCAGGAAACCTGGATGCATTTTTTGCCGCTATTTTTCCTCTTGCTACGTATATTGTATTACCGGGTATGAGTGAGCAGATGACCAGATTCCGCTCCGTAGTAGCTACTAAAGTAATTAACCGGTATGGGTTGATAGATTCAGTTGCCGCTTATGATCTTGGCTCTCGCGTGGTAACCAAAAATTTGTTGTACGATGAGGAAACCGGAGAAGTATTGCTTACCGAAACAAAGAACCAGTTTGACGATCCGGTGTATTCATTTACCTACCCCGCACATTGGGGCTATGATAGAATGGGTCCTGCCTATAAAAATGCTGGATTGACAATTAATATTCCTCCCCCTCTTCCTCCTATAAACATTGATGCTACAAAATATTTTATTGAGGGGGATGAAATTTCTGTTGATGGTACTACCTATTGGGTTACAAGAGTTAATAATAATAGCGTTACAGCGATGGTGGCAGATTACACGGATCACACGGAGCACACGTTTAACAACGCAATTAAAATTATCCGCTCCGGCAGGAGAAACCAACAAACTATTCCGATAGGCACTGTAACAACGCTGAAAAATCCAATTCAGACAGGTACTCTCACCTTTGAAAAAATTATTAATGCAAGCGCCGTAGAATTTTCGGATGATTGGAAGATTTTTTGTGAATGTGGTAAAGAACCCCCGCAAAAGGACGAGATTGTCAATCGTTTTGTATTGGGTTTAAAGGGTAATTTCCACGCAAAAAGGTCACATCTGTATCTTACAGGCAGGACACAATCGGAATATGACAATAACACAAATATCAGGACGGATGGTACATTCAGTACCGACTTCAAACCTTTCTGGAATCCTACTAACATAAATGACTG
Source organism: Bacteroidetes bacterium RIFCSPLOWO2_12_FULL_37_12 (assembly GCA_001769655.1). Taxonomy (GTDB): domain Bacteria; phylum Bacteroidota; class Bacteroidia; order 2-12-FULL-37-12; family 2-12-FULL-37-12; genus 2-12-FULL-37-12. The sequence goes on from MEPC01000034.1 coordinate 166,729, forward strand.
GCAGATTTATAGCAATAAATGGACATGGACATCGGAGGTAACCGAATACAGTCCTTTCGGGTTTGAGTTGGAGAATAGAGATGCTCTAAAGCGGTATTCATCGGCAGTATATGGCTATAATAATACACTCCCGATTTCAGTAGCATCAAATTCAAGATATACAGAATCCGGGTTTGACAGTTTTGAGGATTACGATTTCAATACCTGTATAGTCGAACATTTCAGTTTTAAAGAGTCATTTAAGGACTTTGTTAATGACAAAAATGCACATAGCGGAAGAAAAAGTATTAAAGTGGCGCCTGGTAAAAAAGCATATATGCTCAGGAGATTAATCGGGTGCCCTCCCACGCCATCACAAAAGACCCAATAAAATCCGGAAAGAATGCAATGAATTAAGATTTTTTAATTTTTATTATAAAGTTTTTTAAATGATCCATTTTGGGAATAAAAAAAGAATTTCAATTCCTAACAATAATAAAATGAAAGTTAAAATTACCTGTTTGTCGCTATGGCTTGTTTTCTCTGTGATTTTAGTAAAGGGACAAGGGAGCAATAGTATCATCAAAGATCTCACCACCTTGATTTTTCCGGAAAACCCCATTGACACAAGCGTTAACCGGAATATGTTTGTGAGAGTGGCATTTAAAATTGATAATCCCGAAAACGCCGGTAAGGCGCATATACTATTTGGCAGTATGAAAGATACCCCTGATGTACGGGTGATAACCCCCTTGTTTGTTCAGCACAACCAAAAATTTTGCCTCAATGATGGAATCACTAAGATGCCTCTTCTTGATTATGTTGACGCTTACCAGGAGGTAAACGGAGCAAAAGTGGAAATTATAGGTTATATAACTGAAGCGGTTGTAAAGCTTAACACAGATGAGATGAATGCGTGGAGATATTTAACGGTTTATGTAGAAGATAAAAGCGGGAATTTTTCCAATAAACTTTATAAATCAAAATAATGGTAATCCTACAGACCCTTTTTGGTTTCAAATTAATGTTTTTGTCTAATCTCTCTGCAAGGGTGAGGGCAGAAAGATGCGTTGTGTTTCCATGCAATATGAAAATATTAACCATCTTCCTTGCGTTTATCTACATGTCTATTTTTAGTACAAAAGAAAATTTTGCTCAAACTCCACCCGAGGTTTCTTTACTGATTAGTACAACCGTTCCTTCTACCCCGCTAAACGTATGTATGGGGGAAGCGGAATTTGAGATTACAGTCACAAATCCGGATCCGGACCCAAACTCGGATGTTAACAGCCCTGCAAACACTATGGCTCTTCAACTTACGCTACATGACGGATTGGCTTACGTATCAAACTCTGCAACGATAAATGGGAGTGAAGTATCGTTGGGCGGTATTGATGAAAGTGTATTAACTTCACCAAAGTTTACCATAAACGGAGTAATTAATTTTGGGGAAAGTTTCACGTTGCGCTATAAAGTCAAAGCCGGGTGTGGTATTATTCCTGACAGGACTGCCGGGCAACAGGTTACTGCCATAGGTGTAGAAAATACGCTGTTGTTAACTTACGCGGTTGATAATGTGAGTTATCAAAAGAGCCATGTTACCAATTCATATAATATTCTTTATGCAGATTTAAGTATCCCGATTACTTCGGCGGATCAGACAAGAACCGGTATTTTGGGGGACATTATTACAAGAGAAATACCCGTTAAAAATAGTTCCGGCGCGGGCTCTATCAATGAATTTATATTAAGAGTAAGACATTCCTCCGCTTTACACCTTGAAAATTTTTATATAATTAACCCCAATTATACTCTTTCATATCAAACGGTATCAATTGGCGGCCAATTGTGGTACGAAATTAAAATTAATGGACCTTTTGAACAGGGAGAATTATTAACCATCTTTGAAGAAGTAAGAGTTATAGCGTGTGAACCGGTATCAGCCACTGACTACGTGGTTGTATGGGGATGTGACATTGCAGTTTGTAATGATGATGCGGGAAGTAAAGCCAATGCTACAAGCACCGTATATATTAATCAGCCGATTGGGAATCCTGATTTAAAGTATGAATTTGATTTTGACAGATATTTATCTAAGGTCAGTTATTGTGTAATTTCCGGGGAAGAGCCAGGGAGGGTAAATTTTGTATTTAAAAATCATGGTGAAAATCGTCAGGATGTAAGCGCAAATTTACGGCTTGCAATCACTAACAGTCCGAATGGGGTTAATATATTGAATGCTTTCATTGTGAAACCAGCTCAGGATGGAATTCCTGAGGAACGGATTAGCATTTTTCAGTTTTTTGGTCCAGTGGGTCCAGAAGGCACTACCCGATATTTCCAATTTAATTTTCAGGATGATATAGACGGGGAAGGCGGGCTTGCCGATATAGACGGAGATGGTATTTTTGATGATATTGCTTCAAATGAGAGCATTCAGATAATGATTGAGTATAACTTGAGTTGTCCTGAGGAATTTAACCAGGTGGACGAGGACGGCAAAGGAATATACCTGAGAAATTTTTTGTGGACTTATTTTGAATATACGGATATCTGTTCTGCCATTACACGTTCCACAGAAAGACAGGGCTTTGCCCTTGATGACATTCAATATATCTTTCCCTTGCCTCCTGTGGTAACCGGACCAACCGATATGGTTACCGATAAAGCCGAACAGTTTTCTTTTACTGTTTATGTTGATAAATACGGCTTTCTTCCTGCCTGTTCTACCAATAATTACGTGGTGAATATACAGGTACCGGAAGGTTATCTGTATGATCCCGCTGACGGACCCATAACCTGGTTTGATAAACAAAGCGGTACAACTCAATCTCTTACTAACATAAGAACGATTCCCGGGAATCCGATGCAGATTGAAATAACAGGCGGGGGACCAAATTCTCCTTACACTATACCCTTGAAATTGACTTGTGATAATTTGAATGCAGTTTCAGGTCTGAGTACTTTAACATGGGAACTTTTTCATATTTGTGATGATAGGTGTGTTGATTGTAGGCAAAAATTAGGAAGGGCAACGCTGGATGTATTCAATCATTTCAGGTGCGGTGGCTCAGGGGGGACCGAATGTAGCATTTCTACCAATTCTTTTGATGCTGACCGCGCCACTTTTGGATGGAAGCTTCCTGTTGGCGGAACTTATCATACTCCAAACTCCCTTGCCCAGGCAGACCGCTATCTTAACGTTGATGAGGCACGCACTGCGGGGTTGGAACTGCACAGGGTTTATGAATATGATGAAATAGAAACACAGGTTGTGGGAGAGACAAGTAATGATTGTATCTTTGAGGATGTGCATTTTGAAATAAAATATAATTCTCCAGAGGCAGCCAATATTCTTGAGTTTCTTCCTAACGCAAGTATTGAATTGGAAAGTGACAATGAAACTGTGATTTTTTCAAATATTCAACTTAATGCATTGAATAGTGTGGGCAAAACCCATTATTTTGATTTTAAAATTCCATCTACCACCGTTAAAGGAAAGGTGATTTTAAAAGCCAGGTTCAGAATTAAACGCGATAATGCAATTCCATTTGGAACATTTGAGTTGCCCTCGTTCAGAGCCACCGTATATGCGAACGTAAATGGGATAAGGATCGGTAACGAAAACTGGGGGCAGAGAATCACTATTTTAAAACCCTATAGGTATTTATCCCACGTAAACGAGATTGGTCTTGACAAAAGTTGTGACCTTAATTTTGCGTTAATTTTAATGGCTAATGGGGGTATCAGCGGCGATGATTTTCCCCATGAGTTTAGAAGCGTTATTCATCTTGATAAGTTAGCAGTCGCAATTCCGGAGGGTTTTACAGTGATTCCCGGCTCTTCTAATTTTAGATTCAATTTTAATAACACCCAACTCCATATAAACGATCCTGTACAAACAGGCAATGTGCTTACATGGACAATAGAGGAAGATGTGTGGCCATTACTTGATAAGGATAGAGCTTTTGCGACACAAGATTTTATTTTTAAATTAATGCCCCAATGTAATTCTATTTCACCCTATTCAATAAATTTTAATCTTAACTACCATGATTATGATTACTTTAATCAGTGTCCTATCTTGTCAGGTGAATCCAATGAGTATTGCTATAAAAGTGCGGAATTTATTTCACATAACTTGAATTTATTGAAACCCGAGCTAATATTAAGTGCTGAATCCAATCAGCCGGGTTTTGAGCGCACGTCAACCTGGAAAATTAAACTTGAAAATTTAGGGACGGGCGGAGCAGAAAATGTTTGGCTTGCATTGGAACCTGTTGTGGCTAATACGGCGACAATTATTTTTGATAATGCATATCTGGTAAATCAAGATGGGTCAATACTACAACAGTTAGACCGCTCCACGAAGGATAATGGAAAAATATTCTTTTTTAATTTTCCGGATCCCAGAACTCTTTCCCCCAGAGAAACCTGGCAATTTGAGGTGGTGGCTTCATACACTCATTGCCAGCCGGGAGATATAGACCAAATTAATCTATATAGCAGTTGGGACTGTGGCGGCTATCCTAATCTCCCGTCGGAATCGGTGTGTACTCCACTGACTGCCCTGCTTACGCTTTCTCATAAAACTGCGAATATGCAATGGACCTTAGATCTCGCCGATCCTCTTGCCGATTTTGATCTTTGTGAGCCGGTGGTGTATAAAGCAGAAATCAACAGCACAGGACTTGCAAAAATGTATAATGTAGAATTTGAGATTGCAACGCCTGTGTTGCTTGATGCTCAAGGCGTAGCTAAAAGTGTAGTTACTATTCAAAGCATTGAATACACTTACCCAGAAGGTGTAACTAACCAACTTTCTCTTCCTCTTCCTATTCTTATTCCTCCTACTCCTTCTACTCCCGGGAGAAATATATATACATTGAACTTATCCAATGAAATAACTGGACTTGGTGCCGGTTTTACAGGAGATGCATTTACTGGTATAAAAAATCCGATACTATTAAATATTACGTTGGTTACCACCTGTGGGTATGGCGCTGAATTTACCGAATTTATAACAAGAGGTATGACAAATTGTAAAGAGACGATAGAACTTTTTCATCATAATAAAAGGGTTCCTCTGAAGGGATTTACTCCCATAGACGATTTAAGCATAGCGGTTGCCGCCGTAAATGACCCGATTTTTGAAGGAGGAAGCACAGCTATAACTGTAACCGTTACCAATAATTCCAATATTACTATTGGCGACGGTGCCACGGCATCTACCAAAAGAATTCTTAAAATAGAACTTCCCTCTCAAATAAGATACATTGATGGTACTGCAAGCCCTACTAATGCAATAACTCTTCCCCCGGATGAAAATGGTAATTATGTATTGCAATGGGAAGAGGGGATTATAGGTATGATTACAAATGAGAGCAAAGCTTTTACTTTCAGCGTAGAGCATCTTGCCGGTCAACAGCCACAGATTCAAGAATTTACGATCACAGCCACTACAACCATGGAGAGGCCAATGACATGCAATAGTTCCTCTCCACCGGAAATTTGCCCTGTGATTATCCCTACGGATAGTATTGAACATATAATTCACGTCATTAATAAACCCCCCATCCCTCAAAACCCATTTACCTGTGAGGACTGCATCCAGTCATTTGCACCGGAGCCCGGACACAAGTACGTACTTAGCGCTTGGGTAAAAGAAGAGGGTAATTTGAATTCTACCTATAGGAATGGCAATATTAAATTGGAGTTTGAAGGTAGTAAGGTAGTATTCACATTTATACCCAACCCTAAGAATCAGATTATTGATGGATGGCAAAAAATAGAGGAAGAATTTACTATACCGGCAGATGCCATAATGATTCAGATTAATCTGAACAATACCACGCCTGCCAATTCTCCAAGTTATGATGTTTTTTTTGACGATATCAGGATTCACCCTTTCAATGCAAACATGAAATCGTTTGTCTATGATCCTATTAGCTTACGGCTCATGTCGGAGTTAGATGAAAATAATTATGCCACTTATTATGAATACGATGAAGAGGGGGCGCTCATCCGGGTAAAGAAAGAAACGCACAAAGGAGTGGTAACCATTAAAGAATCAAGGAATAACACACAAAAAATAAATAAATAAACTGAGAAATGAAAAGCAGAACTATTTCAACTATATTCTTAACCCTATTACTTGTCTTAAAAGTAAACAGGGAGCTCCTTTCTCAGAATTCAACAGAGGACTTTAAGAAGATTAATATGAGTTACCTGAATCACAAGCAACTATCGTCTGATGTTGAATACATACTCTTTGAGGACGAATTTACGGATGAGCCGATGCAGGTTGAGAAAGGAGAATTTATGAAAGACGGAGATAATTATTATTCTAAAATCGGTTCGCTTGAAATTATCAACCGTCCCGGATATTTTTTCAGCATTAATCATAAAGAAAAGACAATTTATCTCACCAACAATAGCCGTAAGAACTTTGATCCGGCGCTGTTTGCAATGAATCTGGAAAAAACAATAGCTGTTTGTTCGGAAATTAAATTTAAGGAACTTAATAAAACCCAGAATCAGTACGTTCTTGTTTACCCCTCACAGGAATACAAAAAAGTAGAGATCGTTTACAACAAAAAAACATTTATGATTGAGAAAATTGTGTTTTATTATTTTGCCCCGCTCCCTCCTTCCGAGATAGATAAGCCGCAATCAGATAAGCCCCCCCGCCTGGAGCTTGCCTGCAAAAACATAAATCTCAACCCGGCAATACCTCAAAATAAAATTAATTATTATTCCTTTCTCACGGAGGAAAAAGGGAAAATAACTCCGCTTGAAATGTATAAGGATTATTCTTTTTATAATTATTATAAACCGAAATGATAAACCTGAATAAAATCATGAACCTATCGGTCAAAATACTGAGGCGCATTATGCAGTCATGCACTATCTTCATGCTCCTCATTTTTATTGGATCTAAGGCAAATTCTAAAGTTATTAAAACAAGTAGTGGTCCAAAACATGTTTTAATTTCACAATCAGTCATTGAGGTAAATGATCCATTTTATCCCAAATCATTGCTATTCACTGATAAAAATGTGCTGAACAATGTTTCGTTTTATATAAATCACGATGCGGGCTATGCCGGAGTGGATTTCACTGCAAGTATTACGTTTACTGTTAATTATGAAGTTTGGGATGGTAGTGATTTTCAACCTCACACATCTAATACAGAAACATTGGAAGTAGAATATAAATCCGGCAGTGGGGTTATTGATAAATCTGTTTTTCAGATAAAACAGGGGGGACATAAGATGAAGGTAACCATCGGTGAAATTAAATTAAATAATACGATAACTACTTCATCAAACAAACCGGCAAATTTCCCTGGAGATTTGTTAATACTTGAGGCACAAATAGAGGCGGAAAGTTATTATCCTTTTAACACGAATATTTCATATTCTATTCCTACTGTAACGAGTTCTCCTGGTAGCGGAGAATTAAATTTATCCTGGACGGAAATAAAAGAAGCAGATGAGTATGATCTTGAATGGACATATATCAGCTATTATAAAATAGACGGCACTGTCACCACGGATATCGCTCTGGATCCTGATTTATTCAGGATTAACAGCACGCGTATTACAACATCGGATAATAAATACGCTATACCTTTGATATATGAACCCGGGTACATTTTATATCGCGTAAGAGGTGTTGGAAGGAGCGCCGGTTCAGGTTTTAAACAAGCTGTTTACGGAAAATGGTCTTCAGAGAGATTTGGAAGTTGCACAAATACGACTTGTTACGATGATAAATATAAATTTGATGGTCATGAAAAAAAACTTAATTGGCAATTTAGCGCTAATTATTCTGAAGAGGGAAAGAGTAAGGTGGCAGTCAGTTATTTTGATGGCTCTCTCCGAAACCGCCAGGTGGTGAGCAAGCTCAATACCGAAAAGGTAACCATTGTGGGAGAAACTATTTACGATTTCCAGGGTAGGGGAGCTATTCAGGTATTACCAGCGCCCACTTCTAATCCGGGGATACATTATTATCCTTATTTTAATTTAAATTTAAATTCAACTTCTTCCAATAAAATACCTTTCAGCAGGTATGATTTTGATGAAGACCTTGTCGGGTCATCATGCGATGTGAAAACAAAAGGAATGTCAACGATAGACGGTGCGTCAAAGTATTATTCAAGTAATAATGGTGATTTTTCGCTTGGATTTACCAGGTATATTCCGGATGCAAAAAATTTCGCTTTCACGCAGATTGAATATACTCCTGATAATACGGGAAGAATAGCGGCGCAGAGCGGAGTAGGGGGGATGCATACACTTGGAAGCGGTCACGAAACCAACTATTTTTATGGAAAACCCCAGCAGGAAGAACTGATACGCCTGTTTGGTTTTGAAGCCGGTAATAGCGCTCACTACAAAAAGAATATGGTGGTAGATGCCAACGGACAAGTGAGCGTATCCTACCTTGACCCGCAGGGTAGGGTGATTGCTACTTCACTTGCCGGAGCGCCGCCAACCGACAAAGTTACGCCACTTGAGTCATTTCAAAATAGAGACATTTCCGTTGATCTTTTAAACAAAAACCCCATAACGAATGAATCGGGACAGGAAAACAAAAAGGATGTTGATAAGGGCACTAAAACAATTAGTACCCCTATTTTAGTTTCAACAGAGGGGGAAAGAGAGTTTGAATATAAACTGGGAGATGAGATGGTATCTTATTTATCTGAAAATTGTACCACAGTGCAACGCTGTTATGATTGCGTTTATGAACTGAAGATTAGCTTGACGGATAATTGTCAGGATGAAAAACTATTAGGACCGGTTGATGATAAAGAACTTAAAGGGGTAAATGATAACTGTGTAAAAAGCAATGATCCTCTTTTTGAGAAAGGTGGAGACGGAAGCTGGAAAACAAAACCTTTAAAAGTAGGCAGTTACCAGCTTACTAAAACATTAACGGTAAACAAGCAAAAATTAGATGAATACACCGAAGATTATTTGAATAATGATTGTATAAAGGGGATGTATCAGATGTTCTTAGATTCAGCGATGGCGGAAATAGATTTTTCAGGTTGCGATATTTCTTGTGATTCATGTAAAATAAAGGTGGAAGAGCTTTATAATAGTAATCCTCGCAAAATTTCTGATGAAACTCGAGATGAGTTATTAAAACAATGCGAGGTAATTTGTGATGGAGAATCTCCTAAGTGCGAAGCGTTTCTTTTTGCCATGTTAAACGATGTGAGTAAGGGAGGACAATACGGGGAATATTTAAAACCGCCAATGAAACTCATAGAGAGTTCCGAAGTTCCACATACAAATAATTTATTTGGATTGGAAAATAATTCAATTGTGGATGTTTCTGATTTTTCTTCAACGAATTCAACATCATCTGATGTGGATTATGATGTGAGTGATTTTCATTTGTCAGTTTTTAAAGTAGGGAATGTTTTACCCACCCCCAATGGCAATTGGAGGTATCCTAACAATGTTTCTAAACCTGGTGACCCCTCTCATTATTATGATGCGAAAGGAAATAAAGTTTATATAAAAGTAAGGTACGATGGAGATAAATTTATTCCTCGTATTAATTTTACTCCGTATCCATTACCTAAAAAAGATGATTATATTATGGTAGAACCGCAACACCTGGCACGTCTTAAAGATTTTATGGCAAAATGGGATCCTGAATGGGCAAGATCATTGGTTGTTTATCATCCTGAATATCCATTTTATCGGCATTGTTTGAACGAAACAGCGAGTAATGATTTTGATGCTAATTTATTGATCACTGATACTTATACAGAAGCTTCTACAAAGTTCCCGGCAATCTTTAATCTCCCAGTTGGCGCTCCGGATAAAATTGCAAATATTGACTATTATTTTGAGGATCCGCTCTACCCGGATGATAAAGATCACATAAATGAAAGAATAAAAAAATACACTACTTCACAAAAATCAGGCGTAGAGACGAGTGTGTCGTTAGCCCAAATGGCATATATAATAAATTTTTGCCCTAATTCAGATCTAACTGTTTCCGGCTCATGTTCTGCCTGTGGTGAAATACCGGAAAATTTCAGCTCTTTAATGGCATTAATTCAGGAGATTCCGGATGTACAACAAAGGATCCAAAAGTCCGATGCCTTCTGGAATACTTACAAGAATCTTTATTTATCGCTTAAACAGGAATACCAAAAGAAAAATGACATCAATTTTTCAATAGGTGGAAACTGTTATAATGGGTGCTTCAATACCGAAATGTTTAATCCAAATATTTTAATTCAATCACCGAACAATAATTTTCCTATCGTTTTCTATCCTTTATACCAAAGCCAATATTATAATATTAAGCAACCTTGCAATGTAAGCCGTTACGAGGAATATAAAGACAAAACACCCAGATGGCAAAATGCTTCTCAGATGCTTAACAAGGGAGAGTGGGATGAAGCTGAGGTATGTTATCCATCACCCGTTATTACATCCGGAACAACTTATAATGACATATCAAAAGAAGCGATTAATCCGGATCCAATAGATTGCCCTGAAAAAAATCTTGCTATTATGCAAGCGGCAAAATTGAAAGCCCAGGCAGAAATTTTTATGGAATGTGGACAATGCCCCATGGCAAGAAATTTACAGACCTTGCTCGATGCTATTGCTAAGAAAGGGAAATTTAAGAGCACGGAACCACCTTTTCTCCTGAGTTGTTACCCCCAAAGTGAGTTTCCTGAATTTATCCCCGACCTTGATGATGCCGTTGGAGGGGATGGAGATTTATGGTGGAATTTTAAAGAATTTACAGATACTTACATAAAGGTAGAACTCACAAGAGGAAATTCAGGTTCAGTATCCTGTACATTGGAAATTAAAATTTCTGGAGCCAACACCATTTACAAAATTTCTGATATTAAAGAAATATGTTGCCTGAAATATACTTCCCACCCAACAATATTTCCAACCTATGAGGGTAATAGCTTTCTGGCAAATGCAACCGTTTTTAATACTCAAACCAATAAAGACGAAAAAATAAACATTGAAGGAGTATCCACCTGTTTTCAGATTGCATCCTGTGACTTCCCAGAGCAGTGTACGACTGCTGTTACCGGTATTGAATTACAGAATTTATGGAATGCGCTTTTATATAGTACTGTAAAAGTACAAACGGGAACAAGGGACCCCGACTTTTTTAAAGAGACATTTTTAACCCAATACAATGAAACTGTGGATGATGTCACAAATATTATTGTACCTCCCTACGATGCTATGCTCACTGCAACACTCCGGGATGGTTTGGATAACCACTTGGGCGAAGGGATTAATTGGAAATGGAAGAATGTGAGTAATGCGTTAAACAATGAGTTTGAAATATTCAATCCTTATTGGACCGAAAGCTACGAAGGGCAGGAACAACCCAAATGCACCTTTAGATTCTATGCAGAGGACGGCATTACTCCTTTTGACACTAAAAATGTTTTGTTCTTTGCGGATATCCGCCCCGATATAGATAATGATGTTGATCAGCAACATTATTTTAAGATAAAGGCGCTTGTAAAAAATTTAGATAAAGTGTCTTACGTAAAGTGTAAAGGATATTCAAAATGTTTCATCGTAGGTGACTGTATAAGTCCCTTGCTGAGAGAAAGAGTGTACTCATCAAGCGGGGGACAATAGTTTATAGTATTGAAGTTTATAATATTGAGCAAGGTTTTTTATATTAGACCTCATAAAAAATGAATAAAAAAAATGAAATGGTTGCCTAAAAAATATTTCCTGTACTGCTGTTTATGCAGTTGGTTTGTTGCGAACATTCCTGTGATGATCGCGCAAGCACAACCCATTACCGTTACGCCTTATCCGGATAAAATGACAATTGAGAATTTTATCCGAACGAATCTTTTTGGTACCCAGAGCAACGTAGATATTCAATCGCTAACCTTTAGAGGTGATATAAGAGCGTTCGGATCATTTATTAAAAAATCCAGCGAAAAACTTGGGATTAATCAAGGCATACTATTAAGCACAGGCAATGCTACTGATGCTACCGGTCCTAATACTGCTGGCTCCAAGAAAAGTACACCATTGGGCACAGACGGAGACCCAGACGGAGACGACCAAATCAGAAATTTGGTAGGAGATGCTTCAACCGTTACTCAGGATGCGGCGGTAATAGAAATTACTTTCACCCCTGCTTTCAATAATTTTTCATTCAATTATGTTTTTGCCTCCGAGGAATATAATGATTTTGTTTGCCAAAGTTATAATGATGCATTCGGTTTCTTTCTGTCAGGACCCGATCCTAACAATCCGGGGTATTCTTATGAAAACATGAACATCGCCACTATTGATGAAACAAATATCTATGTTTCTATCAATACTATAAACAATTGTGTGAACGATTGTAGTCAAGGAGAAAATTGTCATAGCATTAAATTTATTGATAATACAACAAAGATAGATGATATTGAATTTGATGGATTCACAACAGCGCTTAATGCCAAAGCCAACGTAGTGCCTTGTACTACATACACTTTAAAGATAGTGATAGCCGATGTGAAAGATGCTGACTTTGATTCCGGTGTTTTTCTTGAAAGCGGGAGTTTTCAGAGTACAGATATTCTCATCACGGCACAGGGGAATACCACCATTTGTGCAGGAGATAAAGTTACATTAAAAGCTCCGGACAATTTAATGGCACCGTTAAATTGGAAATGGTATGTAGGTGGACTGCCTATAGCTGGCACAACCTCCCTCACAACGTATGATGCTACCACAGCAGGGTTTTATAGCATAGGTGTTTTGGAAGGTAATTGCATAGACGCTGAAGTATTTTCCAACAGCATTGAAGTCACCGTTGACCAGCCACCCGCCGACGTGGCTATAACAGGAAACCATTACTTCTGCGAAGGAGGATCTACAACACTCACCGCCTCAAGCGTTACTGCCGATGTCACCTGGTCATGGGCGCTCAACGGAACTCCTCTTGCGGGAGAATCTCAAAATACGCTCAACGCAACTATAGGTGGGACCTATACACTTACCGCAGAAAAAGGACAATGCAAGGTAACAGAGGATTTTGTAGTAACCGAAACCATTCTTGCGCTAACCCTTTCCTCTAAGGGCGCCAGTTGCGAGGGTTTCTCAGATGGGGAAGCGACCGTATTGGTCAAAGGCGGCTCCACTCCTTATTCATACATCTGGAATGATGGGCAGACCCAAAGTACAGCTACAGCAAACGGACTTTCTGCCGGAAGCTACCAGGTAACTGTTACCGATGTAAACGGGTGTACCAAGAGCGGCGCCATTGCCATAACGGAACCATCGGCGCTGAGTTTATCTCTTGCCCAGGGGGATAAAGGATCCGTTGTGATCACCGAAAGTGGGGGCACTACTCCTTATTCCTATTTGTGGTCAACAGGAACAACAGACAGAGATATAAAATCTCTTGCCACGGGGACTTATACTCTTACCATCACCGATAACCATCAATGCACCGCCTCCGCTGAGGTGGAGATAACCAATGGTTGTGCGCTGAGCGTTAATCTTTCGCAATCACAATCCATTGATTGTTACGGCTCTGCCAGCGGGGCTATTGAACTGACCCCTTCGGGAGGAACACCTGGCTATAATTATACATGGAATACGGGTGTTACAACGGAAGATTTATCCGGATTGATTGCAGGCGCTTACCGTGTCACAGTTACCGACCTGTATTCCTGCACTGCTTCTGGAGAAATTGCATTGACAGAGCCATCGCAGGAGGGGGCTTTACGTGTCACTGAAACCGTTACACATGTTACGTGTGCAGGGTTGAATAATGGAGCGATAACCCTTGATTTAAGCGGAGGGGAAGGGTCCTATTTTGTAGTATGGAACAACGGACAAACGAACCCAAACCTTTATGAGCTTACAGCCGGTGTTTACAGTGTTACCGTAACTGATACCAAGGGCTGTTCATTATCTAAATCCATTGAAGTCACAGATCCCCTTCCATTATTGCCTGTGGTAAATGTTACCGATATCAGATGCTTTGGAGAAAACAATGGCAGTATTTCCATACCGCAAATCTCTGGGGGCACACCTCCTTATACTGCCAAATTAAAAGACCTTAAGGAAGGGTTCATTACCGAAGGGACTATTTCAAGCAATGAAGGAAATTACAGCGCTATTTTTGAAAATCTAATGCCTATTGTTGATGGTTACCGGCTGACGATACAAGACAGTAAGGAATGCGTGTTTGAGCAGGAATATACGCTGGTGGAGCCGGCATTATTAATTGTGGTGATAGAAAAAAGTCAAACCACGGGAACGGCTACCGCCATAGTTTCAGGAGGAAGACCCCCTTATACTTATTTTTGGGCAAACTCTACGAACGAACCAACGGCAATTGGCTTGAAAGACGAGCAATATTCGGTAACGGTAACTGATAGTAAAGGATGCGTGGCAGAACAAACCATAGGGGGGGAAGGAACCGGTTGTACTGCCGCAATTTCGTTACATGTTTTAAAAGATGTAAGCTGTGCCGGAGGAAATGACGGAAAAATTGAAGCCATTGTGAATGGGGCAACACCGCCTTATACCTTTTTCTGGAGCCATGATGCTTTCCTCCGTACTTCCCCTGCCATGAACCTTAAAAAAGGGAGCTACTATGTGAGTATTTCCGATGCGGATGGTTGTAAAGCAGTAAGCGGAACTGTAGTTGTCACTGAACCCTCTGCACTAAACACGGAGATACGGAAAGCTGAAAATATACTTTGTTATGGTGAAAAGACGGGAACCATTGAAACAGAAACATTAGGAGGAGTGTCACCCTTTACTTATTCCTGGCAAAAGGAAGGAGACCCTGCATTTTCAGCAGACACGCCAACGCTTATTGAAATGGGAGCCGGAATATATACTCTGACGGTGAAGGATGCGCATGCCTGTGAACTTTTGACTACAGTGACACTGACACAATCTCCTCAACTAGTAATAACATCCACTATGACAGCGGTAAGCTGTTATGGTGAGGTGGATGGTTCCATCACACTGAATGTAGAGGGTGGAGTTGGTCCATACGTGTCGTTTGCATGGACTACTCCCGGAGGAGGAACCAAAACAGACCAAGATATCAATGAATTGATAGCAGGGGATTATACCGTGACCGTCACAGATGCTGTTCATTGCACTGCTACTGCCGTCATAACCGTAACACAGCCGGATGTTCTTTCCGGAACGATTACCCCTTCTCCTACCATCCTGGGCACGGCTACTGTCACGCCCTCCGGTGGAACACCTCCCTATTCTTATTCCTGGTCGGGTGGACAAACTACCGCCACGGCTGTAGGACTTAGGGATGGAATAAATTACGTAACAATCACCGACGTTAATCAATGCCAGGCGGTAATTGAAACCGATATAAATGGATGTAAAATAGAAGCAAAAATTAATGCCGTCCATCCCCTGGAATGTTATGGTTCGGGAGATGGTAGCGCAAGCGTGCAAGTCAGTAATGAAAGCCAACAAAATAATACAAGCGGGGGAGAGTTGATTTATTCTTGGAGTAATGGCAGTGCATCACAACAGATTTTCAATGTACAATCTGCAACCTATACAGTTACAGTAACCGAATACAGTACAGGTTGTTTTGCAACCGCAAGCGTATTTATAGATCAACCGGTGCAGATCACCATCAATAGCAATGTGCAGCATAACGATGTGAGTTGCTTCGGCGGAAACGATGGAAGCATCACGGTTAAAGAGGGAAATATTACCGGAGGTATCGGAAATCTAAGGTATAGCTGGGGCGATAATAGTTCCATTACTACTTTGAGCAGGACAGGCCTGCCAGCCGGTACCTATACCCTCATTGTAACCGACTCCCAAGGTTGTACAGGAGCACAATCCTATCAAATTACACAACCGGCACAACTTACTGTGTCGGTGGTGGCAACTCCTATCACTTGCTTTGGAGCCAATAATGGGAAGATAGACCTTACTCTCTCCGGCGGGACCACACCATACAGTTATAGCTGGTCGGGTAGTATCGCGCTTCAAACAGAAGACATAAGCAATCTTCTGGCTGGCATTTATACTGTGACAATCACCGATGCACACCAATGCTCTACTACAAGTTCTGCTACTATCACCGAACCGGAAGTTCTCGCTCTCACAGTTACTGCAACAAAAAATGTTTCATGTTTTGGTAATAAAGATGGCAGTATAGATATTACAGCAAACGGAGGAAATTCTCCTTATAGTTTTAATTGGAGCAATGGCGCCACAACAGAAGATATTGACGGTATAAGAGGGGGAACCTATACTGTAACCATAACGGATGCCAAGCTATGCACTGTTAGCGGTACAGCTACTATTACTGAACCTGCTCCCATGATAATTGCCCTTACAGCAAGTAAAGTTGATTATTGTGAAGGGGAGGTTATTTCTTCTATATTAATAGCAACAGCAACCATACAAAATACCAGCGCCACACCTGATATTTCTTCTTATGCATGGCATAAAGATGGGACGCTGATGGATCCTCAATCAAATACTAATTCTATTACGGTAACCAATCCAGGAGCATACAAAGTTGTTGTAACAGATCGGTCGGGATGTACAAAAGAATCCAATATCAAACAGATAGTAGTAAACACGCTTCCGACCATTAACATTACTTCATCTAAAACTACAAATGGACTTTGCACGGGGGGGAGCATTACCCTGACAGCAGAAATTTCAGGTTTTTTACCACTTGTAGATAAAGTACAATGGTATCTGAATGATGGTCTGAATAATGTAATAATTGATGGCGCAACCTCTCTGAGCTATATGGTAACACAGGCGGGATCTTACCGGTTAGAGTTAACAAGGAGAGCATTATGTAAAAAAACATCAGGAAATGTTGAAATTACTAATGATAATTTTACAATCGGTCTTGCCAAAACAGATATACTTTGCAACGGAAAGAATACGGGTGGTATAACTACAACGGTTATTCCCTCGCCTCCCACACCCACATACGCACCATACACCTATCAGTGGAATAACGGAAGCGCCACGGGGGCACTTACTAATTTAGCCGCAGGCACCTATACCGTGACGGTTACGAATGGCAATCAATGTACCGCTACCGCTTCAGCAACGTTAACTCAACCGGCGGCATTGACGGTAAACATGACAAAAACGGATCTTCTGTGCTTTTACTACCTTGATGGAACTGCCGGTGTCACAGTGAGCGGCGGGGTGTCACCCTATCAATATAGCTGGTCAAATGGGAAAACTTCCGCAGACATCACTAATCTTGGCGCGGGACAATATGGGGTAACTGTTACGGATGCCAATAACTGCACTGCCGGCGGTAATATAGAAGTCAAAAGCCCTGCTCTGCTTACTATTAATTATCAACAATCAGTGAATAGCATTGACCTTACGGTAAATGGAGGCATTCCGGCATATAGTTTTAATTGGTCTGGTGATAAGGGTTTTAACAGCACATCAGAAGATCAGATGAACCTTGACAACGGAAAATACGGAGTTACCGTTACCGACGCCAATGGGTGTACTGCTAGCATGGATTTTAATATTACATGCGCTTCAAGCACTCTTCAGGCGCTAGTGACTATACAAAATGCGGCTTGCCAGGAGGTATGCAACGGATCGGCTTCTATTATGGCAAGTGGTGGAAGTGGTGGTCCAAATGGAAAAGGGTACACTTATTCCTGGAGTACAGGCGATCAAACCCAAAGCATTAACGGGCTTTGTGTGGGTCAATACAGATTTACGGTTAGTGATACAAAAGAATGTATGGTTATAAACAATGCAGTAAACATTGGGAAGACAAGCATTTTAAAAGTTTCTATCACCAGCAAAAGTATATCCTGTTATGGCGGTAACAATGGAGAAGTAAGCGCCCTTGCGACAGACGGCATTGAACCGTATCAATATATCTGGAGTAGTAGCATCTCAGGAAGTACTTTAATCCAAGCGCAAACATTGACCGGTTTAGTTGCGGGAACATACAGCGTTACGGCAAGTGATTTGAACGGATGTAAAGCACAAGCAGAAACAACGCTCACGGAACCACAGGTATTAGAGGCGCTTATTGTGGGCACCGATGTTACGCACCAGGGAGGAAATGATGGAACGGCAAGTGTGAGCGTGAGTGGTGGCACAAGCCCTTATTCCTACAAGTGGTCTGATTTGAATGGACAAACTACCCAGACAGCCACAGGATTAATTGCAGGTACCTATACGGTGACTGTTACCGATAAGCAATCCTGTAATACATTAACCAAAAGCGTAGAGATAAAAGATACCTCTACCCCATGTTTTACCCTTCAGATCCAGGAGAAGAACGATGTGAAATGCTTTAATGGCGCCGATGGCAGTATTACTGTTACGGCATCCCCTGCGGGAGATTATTATACTTATACATGGAACCAGGGTCAAAATACCAACGCTATTGACCAACTCAGTTATGGATCCTATACCGTTACTGTAAGCGATTCCAAAAGTTGTACACAAACTATTTCGGCTATCGTTGAACAGCCGGCGGATTTAGTGTTAACCATAAGCACTACAGCCCCAACACCACCAAACGATAATGATGGAACCGCTACGGTTACATCCGTTACGGGAGGCACTCCGGGGTATTCTTATTCCTGGAATACTGACCCGGTTCAAACCGGTCCTACTGCATCTGGACTTTCTGTAGGTACTTATATTGTTACCGTAACAGACCAAAATTTATGTTCTGCAACCGGAACGGCAGTAATAGAGTTGATTTCTTCTTGTGCGATGACGCTATCCATTACCAAAACAGATCTTATTTGCAACGGGGGTAGCACAGCCAGCGCTGAAGTACATGTAAACGGCGGTACTTCTCCTTTTACCTATATCTGGAGTAACAACGAAATAAATCCTGCAATCACAATAAACACAGCAGGAACTTATACTGTAACTGTAAGCGATCAGAAAAATTGCACCGCAGTAGCATCGGTAACCATTATTGAAACATCACCCCTCACTGTTTCGCTTAGTCCCACCGACCCCACCTGCAACGGTAAAAGGGATGGAAAAATTAAAGCGGATGTGATGAGTGGAAACCCACAATATAATTACACATGGTACTCTACCTCCGCCGACGCATTTAAGAGTAGCTATTCCTCATCTGAAATAACCGGCTTAGGACCCGGTGATTATTATCTCACGGTAACCGATAAGAATAATTGCATAGCAACCTCCACGACTACTGTTCATACCGGACCTGAAACTTTTACTTTTGATGGTTTTATCGTGTCAACTATTAAATGTAACGGGGATGGTGGTGGAAGTATTTCAGCCGTTGTAACAAACAGCGGCGATGATTATACCTATAGTTGGAATAATGGTTTTAAAAATAGCACCATAACAGGTCTTGAGCCCGGCGCTTATACTGTTACAATTACCAAATCAAACCAGTGTTTAGTTATCAGATCAACGCAGATCACCGAACCTTCTGAACTTGTTATTAATAAAATGAGCAAGAGCGATGCAACGCTTCCTACAGGAAATAACGGCTCAGCCGGTGCAGATGAGGTGATTGGTGGAACACCGCCTTATACTTATTTGTGGAATACAGGAGAAACCTCTTCCAGTATTAATAACCTGTTTCCCGGCATTTATGGACTGACCGTTACAGATGCCAACGGGTGCTCTACTTTTTCAGGAGTAACCATTGACGGTCCTGATGGATGTAATTTTCAAGCACAGCAGACACTTTTTGACGATGTCACCTGTAATGGAGGTAATGACGGTTCAGCCGGAATAACGGTTTATGGAAATACCGGTACCATTCACTATCAATGGGGGATAACCGGTCAACCGGATTCTCCGGTAGCTACTAATAACCTTAGCGGTGGAAATTATTCGGTAACGCTCACAGAGGATGGAACAGGTTGCTTAGCGGTAGTCCAGGTAACTGTTTCGCAGCCGTCGCCCATAAAAATTTCTTATACAACCGCCAACGAATCGGATGAACCGGCTCCGGGAGCAGACGGATCCATAACGACCACAATAACCGGCGGGACGTCCCCCTATACATATACTTGGTCAAACGGGGCAAATTCCTCCGAAATTTCTTCCCTTGTTGCGGGAACGTACATCCTTACCGTTACCGATTTCAAAGGTTGCACAAGCATTGTTGCCATTCCACTGTACAGAGGAAAAATCACCTTATGTAATCTCACTTCTTTCCCGGAAGTAACCATTGCTACTGATTGTGATTCCCTTCTGAAAAATATTGCAGTTATGAATGCGAAAGCCAGGTACGCGCAATTTATAGAAGATGAACGGGAGAAATTCAGGCAAACAGTTAAAGACAAATGCCTTAGCGTATATGAAAAATTTGAAATGCGGTATCGCGATGCAGAATATCATTATACCTTGTATTATTACGACCAGGCAGGTAATCTTGTGAGAACCATACCCCCTGAAGGGGTGAGACCCATTTACGATACGACTAAAATACAGCAGATAAAAAAAGAAATTGTTAACAACGGTAGAAAAACTTTCACAACACACACTTACGAAACAAATTATCAGTATAATTCATTAAACCAACTTGTTAAGCAATCGGTTCCTGATAACGAAGAGTTTGATATTCACGATGTAACTAATTCCAATACAGGTATTCCTGCGGGATTAAACATTGAAAAGACCTTGTTCACCGATGTTAGCAATGGATTCTTATTTGCCAGAGATAACAGCGGCAACGGTTTTATCTATACTACCGCTGATGGCGGCAAAACATGGGCAGAGTTAAAGTCGGTGGGAGTGCATGACCTTTACGACCTTCAACTAATACCCAATGGAAGTAATCCGGTGGTGGTTGCATGTGGCGCTGAAGGCACTTTTCTCATCTCTAATGATGGCGGCGGCGATTGGAAGAATAAGCCGGCAGGATCTATTAATACTCAGACAAACCTGCATTTCACAAGCCCATTAAATGGAGTTCTGTTTGAGAATTCAGGAGTAATGCGTTTTACCGGCGATGGGGGAGAGAATTGGACATTAAATAAAAATCTGTTTGATATGCTTAACAAACCATTGCCACAAACACTGGGCGATGTGTATTTTGCAAATCCTACTACTGCCTTTGCTGTAGCAAAATCTCAGGAAAAAGGATCTATCTATGCCTCCGGCGATGGAGCAAATACTTGGGGCAAAGCAGATAATATCAGGGTTGCGCAGAACCTCAAGACCTCGTTCTACCTTAATACCCTGTTCGGATTTGCCGCAGGCGAAGCCGGTTGTATCCTAAAAACAGAAGACGGAGGTAAGACATGGGTGAAAATCAGGGCTACGGGGTTGACTAGAAGCATCCATAAAATACAAGCCGCAAGCGCAATGGAACTTACAGTTATTGGAGATGATAACCAGCTCTATTATAGCACAAACGGGGGCAAACTATGGAATCCTTCCACCGGTATTCCAGGTTCAAATAAAGTGGCAGACATCGCTATGCTCGGAATAAGTCAATATGCACTGCTCGCTAACGGTCATATTTATAAAAGTGCAGATGCGGGAAAAAGCTGGAGCCAAAATATAATTACTATTCCATCTGGCACAAGCAGTGAATATACATGCTTTGATGTTTTAAGTGAAACCGTATTCTATATTTGTAATAAAAACAATGAAGTTTTTTATACATCCGCTACTTCTCCTTCTGTGCAATGGACGGCATTCTCTTTACCACCAACAGGTGCAGGTGAAAGCATCGTTAAACTCAATGCAAACGCAAGCGATGGGTTATGTGTGCTTACAAGTAACGAAAAAATTTACCACTTTGATAGAAAAGATCCTCCTCCTCCTGCCTGGAGCAATGCTCTAAATACAGCAGTGAGGGATTTCCACTTTGTAAGCGATGTAAAAGGGTACTTAGTAAAAAATAATGGTGAAATTTATAACACTTCTGATGGAGGAAAAATATGGAGTTTGCTTTTATCTGTTCCTTCTATGCCGAGCGGTAGCGTGATAAATACTATTACTTTAGCTCAATCAAACTTAACTCCGTCGGAAATGAGCATTTGCATTGCAGGGAATAAAGGCGAAATACATGCCCTCACACCGGAAAGTTCTACAGAAAATCCATCACAGCCATGGATAGATGCAAGCTCCAACATCACCCCTCCGGCACTGAACAGTGTATTTATGACAGATAACAGTAAGGGCTATGCAGGAGGCAATGGAGGAACATTGCTCAGAACTACAAACAGCGGAACGAATTGGAAGATATTAACTCCTTCAGCTAAAGTAAACCTTGAAAAAATTTACTTTAGCGACTATAATACCGGCTATGCTATTGCAGAGGGGGGAACGAAACTTTTTGGTATTTCAACTGATGCCAGCGTTAATGATGAGGTGGATTTCAGAGAAATTTATAATGTCTCCTCTGATCAGATACTATTGAAAGACCTGAAAGTATTACCCGATCGTATTCTAATTACCGCCACAGGAGGAAAACTTGTCAATGTCCCAACCAGTGGAGGAGCGAGAACAATAATTACAGTAGCCACAACAAATGATGTATTCACAGCCATAGATGCCATTGGCACAAATGCATTCATTGCCGGCAATAACGGTAACATATACGGCACAACGGACTTAAACTCGTGGGAATCAAAAACAAACATAAAACCACCGATTATAAATGACGCTGTAATGGTTAATTCCAGCGTGGGTTATGCTGTTGGGGTAGGTGGCTCAATCCTCAAAACCAAAGATGGAGGTAAAACATGGGACACACAAACTTTAGGTACAGGTACAGGTCAAGAGCTTAACGCAGTTTATTTTACCGGAGAAAATAACGGCATAGCCGTAGGAGAAAACGGAGTAATTCTGAAAACCACCAATGGAGGCACAAGTTGGAATTTGATAACTCCACCGGTAACCACTTTCCAACTTAACGATGTTCATTTTACCGGGGCAAATCTCGGTATCATAGCCGGAAACGGTGGAAAATTACTGCGTACCATGAATGGGGGTGACACTTGGAATGTGGTGTCATCGGGAACAACCAACGATCTGAATACGGTATATCTGTTTGACAATGGGTTTGGGATTGCCGGAGGTAATAATAGCACAATAATTAAAGGAACAACAACAACAAGTCAATTGGATACATGGGCTGTTTTATCTAATGCGTTACCTGCTGGTATCAGTATCCATGACATTCATTTCAGTGATCATGTAACGGGTCATTTATCGGGTAGCCAAAGCGGTAGCGGCGCATTGTATAAATCTGTTACAGGCGGTGTCACATGGATTGAAGTAACAAACCATAATATCATCGGAAATATTACTGACATGAATTTTACTGACAATCGCCACAAAGCATTTCTTTCGGGAGTAGGAAGTACGGTATCATTATACCGCGATGAAGCCGACGAATATTCCAGCCGTTTCTGGTACGACAGATTGGGTAGATTAGTGGCATCGCAGAATATAAAGCAGTTTAAACAGAATGCATACAGCTATACCCGATACGACGCTTTGGGCAGAATCATTGAGGTGGGAGAATTATTATCAACGGTTGAACCAACCGATGCTCAGATTAATCCACCGGCTGAACCAGCCGATGCCCTTAAATTTCCGGATAACTGGAACCTGAACCGCCAACAGGTAACGCGTACATTTTATGACCGAACAATTGGAGCGGAGGTCAGCGCTCTTTTTGAGGAAGTGGAACAAAAAAATTTAAGAAATCGCGTGGCTTCTATTGCAATTTACAATAACTTTGCGGTAAATACCGCCGATCCTGAAATGATACCGCTCAACTATGATCACGCCACCCATTACAGTTACGACATCCATGGCAACGTAGAGGAATTGATTCAGGAGGACCCTAGTTTGAAGGAACTTGGGCAAAACATTAAACGACTGAAATACACGTATGATCTCGTGAGCGGAAATGTGAAAGCAGTGGATTATCAGCGTGGTAAATTGGATGCGTTTTATCACAAATACGAATACGATGCCGACAACCGTATTACGGAAGTTTTCACCAGCAGTGACGGAGTAATCTGGGACAAAGACGGAGGGTATAAATACTACAAGCACGGTCCGCTCGCAAGAACAGAGATCGGTGATATAAAAGTTCAAGGTATGGATTATGCATATACATTACAGGGATGGATTAAAGGAGTGAATAGTGATTTATTAATTTCTGGCAGAGATATAGGCAAAGACGGTGATCGGGATGAAGCCGGCAACCAAAATAGAAATTTTGCGGTGGATGCATTCGGTTATTCGCTTGGTTATTATGAGGATGATGCCAAAACTCCCGAGTTTGATGGGGATTATACGCCAATAGGATTTGATTTGAAAGACGCGACTAAGGACGATGCCAAAAAATTTTTCTTAGCCAAAAAAGATAATAGTGTATTAACGGCAAGACATGATTTATTCAATGGAAATATTTCAACCATGGTGACCACCCTTACTGAACCTGATGCTACGAAGGATGGAAAATCAATCCCTGGAACAACCATCCCACAGCTCACTGCTTACCGTTATGACCAGTTGAATCGTTTAGTGAATACAGATGCGTTTGAAGGCGACGAGTATCTGGAACAACAAAATGAATGGAAATCCGGTGGAAAAAAAGATCTTAGCTATCACAGCGAGTACACCTATGATGCCAACGGAAACATTGAAACACTTCAACGTTATGCTTGGCTTTGGGACGATCGGGATGACGGCAAGCTGGTGAAGAAGGCGGTCAAAATGGATGAACTTAACTATTTTTATGAAAATTTGAACAATTTGGACCATTCTAACAATAAGTATCTTCGCAACACCAATAAACTGCGTTATGTAACGGATGGGGTGACAGATAAAGATCTTTTTGGCGTGGACATTGACGATCAGCAGAAAGACAACTATGCCTATGATGAGATTGGGAATTTGAGAGCAGACATAAGTGAAGAGATAGCTAATATAACGTGGAATGTTTATGGCAAGATAAGTAGCATAGAGCGGACTGCAAGCAGTAAGAAGTCCGATATTGAGTTTCGCTATGATGCTTCCGGTAACAGGATCATGAAATTGGTAAAGTCCAGGAACGGGCAGGGTATAGACGCCGAGAACAAATGGACCTATACCCATTATGTAAGAGATGCGAGCGGCAATATAATGGCGACTTATGATAGGAGCTATCTGAATACAGATAATGTAAAAGAGCAATACCGTCTCAGCGAACATATAATTTACGGAAGCAGTCGTTTGGGAGAAAAAACATATCCGGATAAAGTGCTTACGGAGATAACGCATCAGGAAGGCGCTGACAAAGTGATTAATATAACAGAAGAAGAAAACTTAGTTGTATTTAATAGAATATTGGGGTTGAAACGTTACGAAATGGTGAATCATTTGGGGAATGTGTGTGTAGTCATCAGTGATAGGAAGGTGGCGGTGGCTACAACACTCAACGGAAATGTGTTTGACCACTGGAAAGCAGAT
>MEPC01000035.1 GCA_001769655.1 Bacteroidetes bacterium RIFCSPLOWO2_12_FULL_37_12
TTTATTTTTTTCTCAACAAAATTTTGGGTGGGGGTTTTTGCGTACTTTCATAAAAAAAATTGCTCAAAACAATATAAAGCGTTATAGAGAATGCTATGGTGACATCTGAATTTCAGACAGTTTTTACGAATGACATAAACTTTTAGTATTTTTGTACAATGAAAATATATGCAGATACTTCAGCAATTGGTGGTTGCTTTGACGATGAATTTCAACAATGGTCAAACGAACTTTTTGACGAATTCAAAAGTGGTACAGAAACATTGATGCTTTCCGACTTGACAATTCAAGAATTAGAACTTGGGAGAGAAGAAGTAAGAAACAAAGTAAAAGAAATTCCGAAAATAAATATAATTCACATCAGTATTACAGATGAAGCAATACGTCTTGGCGAAACATACATAGTAGAGGGTGCATTGACAAACAAAAGTTATAACGATGCTTTACACATTGCGCTTGCGACAATTTTTAACGCAGATGTGTTGACGAGTTGGAACTTTAGACACATTGTAAATCTTAACCGAATACGGCTATACAATTCTATTAACCTACGGCTTGGTTACAGAATTATTGAAATACGAACACCAAGAGAAATTCTAAAATCAAAAGATAATGAAAAATAACAAAAAATTTGACGCAGTTCAAATGATGCGAAACGTTCGGGAAAAGTTAAGTGAAAAATATTGGAAGCA
The DNA here is from genome assembly GCA_001769655.1 of Bacteroidetes bacterium RIFCSPLOWO2_12_FULL_37_12. Lineage (GTDB taxonomy): Bacteria > Bacteroidota > Bacteroidia > 2-12-FULL-37-12 > 2-12-FULL-37-12 > 2-12-FULL-37-12. The sequence continues at coordinate 693 of MEPC01000035.1, forward strand.
TCCCGACATTTTGAAAAGAGAAATGGAAAGCATCCGCAAAAAATACAACATCAAACCACAGACATTAGAAATAGCTTGACCGGCTGAGAGGCACTTCTGCTAACAACCAAGGCATCGTTGCGTCCTTACGACATGAAATTCAGCCACTTTTGCACTGAATCTGCCTCTTGCGGTATTTATATTGTTTACGCTTTAAAAAATTGAAGAAGAGAACTCATTTACTTCGGACGCTCTGGCGCTTCCAAAGTGGAACAATGAACATTAAAATTTAAGATATGAAAACAACACCTGAACACGATGAACGTATTGCAAATATGATATTTGCTTCAGTTTATCCGCACTATATTACAAAAGTTGTGAATAAAGGCAGAACAAAAGAAGAATTGCATCAAGTAGTAGAGTGGCTGACTGGTTTTAACAATAAAAAACTACAAGAACTCATAGACGAGAAAGTAACTTTTAAAAAATTCTTTAAGACCGCAAAATTGAATCCAAATGCTAACCTCATAACAGGAATAATTTGTGGTTATAGGATAGAAGAAATTGAAAATCCAATAACTAAACAAGCAAGGTATTTAGACAAGTTGGTGGACGAATTGGCGAAAGGAAAAAAAATGGAAAAAATATTAAGAGTTGCAAAAAACGAATAACTTCCAAATTTTCAGAACGAAACTAAACAAACAAGAACAAACAAAATATAACCGCTTGAAAAAAATCAAACCGATGATATTACAAAGATTCGGATTGAACGATAAATACAAAATATAAAAACTGCCCTTAACAACTAAAGCATCGTTGCACCCTTACAACATGCAATTCAGCCAATTTTGCACCCCAGAAACGCTAATTCGACGGCTATTGGTCTGGGTGAGGTCGGAGTAAATGATGCTTTTTGCACTTAGTCGAACTATAGTTGTAAAAATAATTTCACCACAAGTTTTTTTTACTGATTTTCTTTTATTACCTTTGCACCCCATTCAAAAAAACTATGCCCGGTTTAATAGGTAAAAAAATTGGAATGACACGGCTTTTCGATAAGGAAGGCAAAAATATCCCATGTACTGTGTTACAGGTAGGTCCTTGTGTAGTTACACAGGTTAAAACCGTTGAAAATGAGGGGTATAACGCTGTTCAATTAGCGTTTGACGATAAGAAAGTTAAATCCAGTAATAAGGCAGAATCTGGTCGTTTTAAGAAAATAAATTCAACCCCAAAGTGGAAGGTAAAAGAGTTTTCCGGTTACGATAATCCCTTTAATCCAGGAGATACGTTGGATGTTTCATTTTTTAAGGAAGGTGAAAAAATTAATGCCATCGGTATTTCAAAAGGGAAAGGTTTTCAGGGAGTTGTAAGAAGACACCATTTCAGCGGTGTAGGTGGTCAAACCCACGGACAGCATAATCGAGTTCGTCACCCCGGCTCTTCCGGCGCTTCTTCTTTCCCATCCAAAGTTGTTAAAGGAATGCGTATGGCAGGCAGAATGGGTGGTGACCAGGTGACGTTGAAAAATCTCCAGGTGGTAAAAATTTACCCCGAGGAGAATTTGTTAATCTTAAAAGGATGCGTACCAGGTCCTAAAAATAAATATATCATTCTTGAAAAGTAACACCATGGAACTTAACATACATAATAAAAACGGAGAAGATACCGGTAGGAAAGTAAATCTGAATGATGAGGTTTTTGCTATTCAACCAAATGACCATGCAATCTATCTCGATGTAAAACAATATTTGGCAAATCAAAGACAAGGTACTCATAAGGCAAAAGAAAAAGCAGAAGTAAGTTATTCCACAAAAAAAATCAAGAGACAAAAAGGAACAGGTACAGCAAGAGCAGGTAGTATTAAGAGTCCTACGTTTGTGGGAGGCGGTAGAGTTTTTGGACCCAGACCAAGAGATTATAATTTCAAACTGAACAAAAAAGTCAAAAAACTTGCACGCCAATCGGCATTCAGTTATTTGGTAAAAGAAAACCGTTTAAAAATAGTAGAAGATTTTTCTACAGATACGGTTAAAACCAAAGAATTTATTCAAATTCTTAAAAATCTCAAGCTTGAAAAAAGGAAGTCATTGTTGATTTTTCCATCCGTTCACGAAAATGTCCGTTTGTCAAGCAGAAATATTCCTTACACGAATGTTATTTCTGTAAATAATATTTCAACTTACACTTTATTGAACACAGACATGGTGGTATTAAGTGAATCGGGAATTGAATTAATTGAAAAAACGCTGAATAACTAACATGAATATTCTAATTAAGCCACTAACTACAGAAAAGCTTACCAAACAAACTGGTAATATAAAATTGTATGGGTTTGTAGTGGATAGAAGAGCCAATAAAATAGATGTAAAAAACGCAGTAGAAAGATCGTATGGAGTAAATGTGGACGATGTAAGAACCATGAATTATAAACCAAAGAATAAATCGCGGATGACAAAAACAGGAATTATTTCAGGTAAAACAAAATCAGTAAAAAAAGCAATTGTTACCCTGAAAACAGGAGAAGAAATTGATTTTTACGCAACCGTGTAAAAACACGGTACCCCGTGTATCTTTGTAAAAACACGGTGCTCCGTGTTTAACTATAGAACAAATGGCACTAAAGCAATTAAATCCAACCACACCCGGTCAGCGGCACAGATTAGCTCCGGTTTTTGATGATATTACCCAGGTAAAACCCGAGCGCACTCTTGTTTTTGGCTACAAAGGTTCTGGAGGGAGGAACAATACAGGTAAAAGAACCATGCGGTATATTGGGGGTGGACACAAAAAACTTTTGCGTTTGATAGATTTTTATCGTGATAAACACGGTATCCCTGGTATTGTCAAATCCATTGAATATGATCCAAACAGAACTGCACGAATTGCACTCGTTCATTATTCAGATGGAGAAAAAAAATATATTTTGGCTCCTAAAGGATTGAAAGTAAATCAGAAAATTCTCTCTGGGAAAGGCGTTCCACCCGATATTGGAAATTCACTGCCATTAAATGAAATACCAATGGGTACATTATTACATAATGTTGAACTTCATCCTGGAAGAGGTGCGGCAATGGCAAGAAGTGCAGGAACGTATGTGCAACTGCTTGCAAAAGAAGGAAACTTAGCCACACTTCGTTTACCTTCCGGTGAAATGAGAATGGTAAGTGAAAATTGCTTTGCAACGGTTGGTACGGTTTCAAATGAAGACCACATGAATGAAAAAATCGGTAAGGCAGGAAGAAACAGATGGCTGGGAAGAAGACCACGAACAAGAGGGGTTGCTATGAATCCCGTTGATCATCCTATGGGTGGGGGAGAAGGAAAAGCATCCGGAGGTCATCCACGTTCCAGAAAGGGCTTGTATGCTAAAGGATTGAAAACACGAAATAGAAAAAAACGCTCTAACCAATTTATATTGCAGAGAAGAAAGAAATAAATAGTTACTCGTTCTCGCCCTTTTTCATGTTGGAAAGGGGATGGAAGAGATAGAAATTAGAAATTCATTATGTCACGTTCAGTAAAAAAAGGACCTTATATTGATTTCCGTTTGGAAAAAAAGATACAGGTTTTGAATGATTCAGGTAAAAAAAATGTAATTAAAACCTGGTCACGCCGTTCCACAATTTCACCCGATTTTGTAGGACACACTTTTGCCATTCATAATGGGAATAAGTTTATTCCTGTTTACGTGACAGAAAACATGGTAGGTCATAAATTAGGAGAATTTGCTCCTACCCGGATTTTCAGAGGACATCCGATTAAGAAAATTGCGGAAACTCCTGCTCCCTCTTCAGGTCAAGATAACAAATAATCATGGAAGCAACTGCTAAATTAAATAATGTTCCCACCTCTCCACGTAAAATGCGATATGTGGCTGATACAATTCGTGGAAAAAGTGTTAACGAAGCATTAGGTCTGTTGAAATACTTACCTAATCATGCCTCAAGAAAACTTGAAAAATTGTTGCTTTCCTGCATTTCAAATTGGGGAGTTAAACATGAAAAAGATCCAGGCAGAGCCGATTTGTATGTTAAATCCTTGTTTGTTGGTGAAGGTAGAATGTTAAAAAGATTGGTGACAGCACCCCAGGGTAGAGGATATCAGATGCGAAAGAGATCAAATCATGTGACAATGGTAATTGATACGAAAGTGACGAAAGAGGTTGTGGAAGAAAAAAGTGAGGTAGTTGCTAGTTAAAAACATTATAAGTTTTTTAAGTTTTACAATATTCAAATTTCATTTCACAATTAATATTCAAAAATAATATGGGTCAGAAAGTAAATCCTTTAAGTTTTAGATTAGGTGTCATCCGTGGATGGGAATCTAATTGGTTTGGTGGAGATGATTTTGCTGAAAAAATTGTCGAAGATGATAAAATCAGAAAATATTTGGATGCCAGAATTCCTAAAGGAGGTATTTCGAAAATTGTAATTGAAAGAACCATTAAGCGTATCACGTTAACCATTCATACTTCACGTCCGGGAATTGTTATTGGAAAAGGGGGAGGAGAAGTGGATAAAATCAAAGAAGAACTCCAAAAAATCACAAAAAAAGAAGTTCAGATTAATATTTTTGAAGTCAAAAGACCTGAATTGAATGCAAAATTAGTAGCGGATATGGTTGCTCAGCAAATCGAGGGGAGAATTTCCTATCGCCGTGCCATGAAAACAGCCATTGCCTCTACTATGCGCATGGGCGCTGAAGGAATAAAAATAGTTGTATCCGGACGATTGGCGGGTGTTGAAATGGCAAGAACCGAGGAATATAAAGAAGGTAGAGTTCCTTTACATACACTTCGCGCGAATATTGATTATGCACTTTCCGAGGCACATACCATTTATGGGAAAATAGGAGTAAAAGTTTGGATTTGTCTGGGAGAGGTCTTTGGAAAAATTGATTTTTCACCGGAATCAGTTAATACTGCTTCTGGTGTTACCAAGCAAGACAACGCCGGAGGAGGATATAAAGGTGGAAAAGGTAGAAATAAAGACAGGAAGGTTATGGCGTAGGCAAGGAAAAATATTTAAAAAACCTTCAAGGTTTAGTACAGAATTGAAGCACAGGAAAACCTTGAAGGTTTGTATTAGTTTAGAAAATAGAAAATTCCATGTTACAACCAAAAAAAACAAATTTCAGAAAACAGCAGAAAGGAAGAAATAAAGGAATTGCCACTCGTGGTACTGAGTTAAGCTTTGGCAATTTCGGTATGAAAGCGGTTGAAAGAGGTCATTTGACCGGACGACAGATTGAAGCGGCGAGAGTTGCTCTTTCGAGGGCACTCAAGAGAGAAGGTCAGGTGTGGATCCGGATATTTCCTGATAAACCTATTACAAAAAAGCCGGCTGAAGTAAGAATGGGTAAAGGTAAAGGCGCTCCTGACCATTGGGTAGCTGTTGTAAAACCAGGAACTATTTTGATGGAAGCAGATGGCATTGACATGGCTACTGTAAAAGAATCGTTACGGCTTGCCGCTCAGAAATTGCCAGTTGTTTGCAAATTTGTCATGAGACGCGATTATAATGGTAATTAATTATTTTTTTTGATCATGAAAAACAGCGATATCAGATTATTAACCGAACAGGAAATTGATGAAAAAATTTCTTCTGAAATGTCCAATCTTCAGAAATTCAGATTTGCTCACGCTGTTTCCCCTGTAGAGAATCCTTCAAGCATTAAAAAAACAAAACGGCTGATTGCCCGGCTTCATACAGAATTAAGAACAAGGGAACTGAAAGAGGAATTGAACGCAGTCAAATAATTTTATACAACTCAATAAACATAAAACTGAATCTCATAACTCGTGGAACAAACAACATCAATAAAACGCAACTTACGCAAAGAAAGAGTAGGACGTGTTGTAAGCAACAAAATGAAAAAAACAATTACTGTTGCTGTGGAAAGAAGAGTGAAACATCCTATGTACGGTAAATTTATCCACAAGACCTCACATTTCATGGCTCACGATGAAACCAATACATGTCAGGAAGGTGACTTGGTAAAAATAGCTGAAACAAGACCTCTCAGCAAATTAAAACGCTGGAGATTAGTAGAAATTCTGGAAAAAGTTAAGTAATCATGATACAACAAGAATCGCGTTTAAATGTAGCTGATAACAGCGGTGCAAAAGAAGTACTCTGTATCAGAGTGCTTGGTGGCACCAAAAAAAGATATGCCGGTGTAGGTGACACTATTATCGTAACGGTGAAGGATGCATTGCCTACCGGTAATACAAAGAAAAGCACTGTCTCCAAAGCCGTAATCGTCAGAACTAAAAAGGAAATTAAAAGAAAAGATGGATCATATATTCGCTTTGATGATAATGCTGTTGTACTTTTAACAGCCAACGATGAACCAAGGGGTACACGTATTTTTGGACCCGTAGCAAGAGAACTCCGTGATAAACAGTTTATGAAAATTATTTCGTTGGCACCGGAAGTAATTTAATTATTAAAGCAATTCCTGAATAAAAAAAATTATCAGTCCAATGAACAGATTCAAATATCATATTAAACGTGGTGACACTGTGAAAATTCTTTCAGGTAATGCCAGAGGTTCAACAGGAAAAGTCCTTTTTATTGATACCAAAAAATACAGGGCGTTGGTAGAGGGCTTGAATATGGTTACTAAACATATTAAACCCAAAACAAGTAAGGTAAAACCTGAAGGTGGAATAACCAAAAAAGAAGCATCCATTCATATATCTAATCTTATGCTGGTTGACCCTGCAACAGGTAAAGCCACCAGAATAGGAAGAAAAATAAATGATAAAGGAAAACTTCAACGATTCTCAAAAGTTACAGGTGAATTTATTAAGTAATTTTTTATGACAACAAATACATCCAGATTAAAATCATTTTATCATAAGGAAATTATTCCGCATTTACAGGAACAATTCAAGTATAAAAACCGCTTTCAGGTTCCACACCTAGTTAAAATTTGTGTGAATAAGGGTATCGGAGATGCCGTATCTGATAAGAAACTTGTCGAGACGGCTGTTACTGAAATTACCAACATAACCGGTCAGAAAGCAGTAATCACACGGGCAAAAAAAGATATTTCAAATTTTAAAATCAGGGCTGGCGTTCCGGTTGGCATCAGAGTGACACTGCGAAACAATCAAATGTATGAATTTCTCGACCGGCTGGTTTCTGTTTCCATTCCCCGTATCAGGGATTTCAGAGGAATTAACGATAAAGGATTTGATGGACGCGGAAATTATACGTTGGGAATCCGTGAACAGATAATCTTTCCCGAAATCAGTATTGATAAAGTTACTAAAATCAGCGGGATGGACATTACTTTTGTTACAAGCGCCAAAACAGATAAAGAGGCATTTGCTTTATTAAAGGAGTTTGGACTTCCATTTAAAAATTAATTTATTAATAAAATTTAATGACATGTTGTATCGTGTCTGTTAATTGAAATCAATCATGGCAAAACTTTCCGTAAAAGTAAGACAATTAAAAAGGCAAAAAACTGTAGCTAAATATGCCAAGAAAAGAAACGATTTGAAGGCAAAAGGCGATTACAGGGCGTTGGACAAATTACCTAAAAATGCATCTCCCGTACGGTTACATAACCGTTGTAATATCACCGGAAGACCAAAAGGATACATGAGTGAATTTGGAATCAGCCGGATACTTTTCCGTGAGTTGGCTTCTGCCGGAAAAATTCCAGGAATGACTAAGTCAAGCTGGTAGGTTGTTACATCCTATTTCAATTCTTCATAAAGTCCTTCCACTACCTCCTTTAACGGATCCCATTTCAAAATTACCCTACCTGCACTAAAATCAATAATACCAAATTCAGTTTGACTTGTACTCTTTTGAAGTGTTGTAACTTCAGTTTTCTCACCGGAATTTAATCTGACATGACTTAGTGTAATGGAATCAGGAGTATAATCCTGATAAATTAATTCTAAGTTGTGAGCAGTTGAATTGGATTTTGTATGTAGCACATCCCACTTTGAATCATTGATTTGAGAAACATTCATGACATTCATCTTTTTGTTATCCGGAAGAAAAAATGTATTTGGGAAATCATCGGTCTTATATTTCTCATGAGTTTTTTTAGATATTTTTTTTGATAACAACAGTTCGTCGCTAAAACTTATTTCCCCATAAAAAATATTCATAGGTTGTAAAGTGTATTCATTAAAAATAATAGTATCTGATTCAGATGGCAATGCATCTATTTTAGCTTTTTCATCATTTAATTTCCGTTGGTCTTCATTTTTCTGTTGAAGAAGAATTTGTGTCTCCGTTTCTATTTTCATAATGCGTTCCATGGCTACATTAGGGTCCGTAATTTCAGGTCCTGAATTCGCATCTTTTTCTCTTTGCAGGTCTTGAATTTTTCTATCCATCATGTTTATCTCTTTTTGCCGTATGGCTAATTCACGGTATTGCACCTCTTTATACCGGTTCTGAATAATTTTACTTTTCTGAACGGAATTAATCTGATAATTTTCACCAACGATACAATAACCGTTTGCTGTATTTAGCAAACCATGGGAATGAATGAAAGGAAGGACTTCACCGGCAACAGGAGAAAATTCAACTTTTTTCTGAGAAGTAAAATTATAATATATATAATGTGTTTCATTTTCTTTCGCTGCATAATCGGTAAAAAAGCCCGCTACGCCCTGGGTTGAAGGTAACACATAAACATCATTTACAATTTTAATATGAGAATTTTGTGAACCGGGCAAAACATAACTGCTTAATGGTTGACCATTGGAATAATTAATTTCCGTAAAAGATTGAGTGATACTTTCTCCATTACTACTTTCAGTCACAACAAATAATCTATTTTGAGTGATAAAAAATCCTTTCACAGGAATTTTCGTCAACTCAAAAAATTCCCAGTTTTTTTTAAAAGATGGATTATAACCCATTAAAACCGTTTGATTTTTGTCTTTCCAACTCTGAGCAAGTAAAAAATGATTTTCTTCAATGTTTCCATACCGGAGTGGAATGTTTTTGTCTGCATACACTTCAATTATTTCAGCTTTTTTAGAAGATGGATTACAGACAAAAACTTTATTCTGAAAACTTTCTGACGAAACAAACCAGATAAAAACCTTTTCTTTATTAAAAGTACAAGATGTGTAATAATCGCTGGTTTCTACAGTGAAAGTAATATTGGGACCTGGATTTTTACTTTTGTTTTTTAGAAAACTAAGAGTAAACGTTTTGTTGTTTAATCCTCCTTTTTTGTTTTCCATGAGCAGGAAGCCGGTTTCAGGATTAATATTTCCTGAAGAGATCAGCTTTTTAACCTTGCTGATTTTAAAATTCTGACCGAAAGAAAAAAATGTTAAAAGAAGAGCAAAAGAAAAAAGAATAGAATGTTTTAGCATTTAATTTTCATTTTATTTATTTAACCATATAACAATGAAACCATTTAACAATGAAACAAAAAAACAATAGATTATACTTGTTAGCCCCCGCAAATATTACACGCAATTCCTGTTTTATCAGGTGTAAGTTTTCCATCTTTAGTATTCTGAAAATATTTACAACCCTCATTGTGACGTACGTTGTTTCGCATATTTAACCAGTAAAGTCGTGCATTTGCATCTGTATTTTTGTTTATAAGATGTTTATTCCAAACTCCTCTTCGACCTTCTCTGGCATCATTTTGTGCTCTTTCGTATTCGTCACGCTTGGAAATGGGATAGGTGGTTAAAGCATACCCATAACCCTCTTCAATTAATAGCCAACTGAAATCCTGCTTGTTTATATAAACATAACGCAATAAACGACCATATTTGTCACGATCTTTATTCAGCGAATCTTTTACCAACTTGACAGTTTTCCCCTCTAAATTTTGACGGGAAAATTCAGTTGATTCCTTTCCAAAATATTCAGCCGGTTTACCAAAATGCGCTAATTCAGGACAATCCACTCCAAGAAGCCGGATTTTTTCTCCGTCCTCCGCTTCAAAAGTGTCACCATCTATTACCCGCTTTACTTTAACATCCTGTGCAATAAGATACAATGACACAAAATGGCTTAAAATTAATAATAACGTTTTTTTCATTCTTAATTTATTATCTGACTCTCTTCCGGCAATGTACATTTCCTCCCCTTATTGATATTCTTCAGAAAAGGCACTAAGGGAGCAAAATAATCCAACATGGGTTTTGCGTTTAATTCGGAACCGGTTTTTTCTTTCATCATCTTTCTCCAATCCGCAGTGAGACCGGGCTTCATAATGCTACGAAGGTATTCTCCCGTTTCCTTATTTCCATAATAATTGGTAAAATGGGGATCCTGTTTCAAAATATTTTTAGCAATATAATCATGAAACTGGAAAAGAAGTAAAAAAGAAATTCCATAATCATAGTATTGAGCGGGATCATCAATGATATGGGTTTTGGTTGCGGCATCGCAATATTCTTCTCCTCTGAAAGAAGGGGGCGCTATACCCTGATACTTAGCGACAAGCTCCCACCATTTTTTGTTAAATTGATCTGATGGTAAATTTTTAGCGTAAAGTTCGTATTCAAATTCTGTCATTACACCGGATGACCATGGAATAAAAATTACATAATTCAATGCCTCTTTAAGTAAGGTACCCAATGTGTCTATTTTAGTATCGGAAGGTAAAAGGTTTATAGCGACAAGAAAGGGAGATTGCATAGCCGCAAATCCTATCATGCTTCCCATTGCCTCGTGATAAGCCCGGTTTGCACCTTCCCTTAGAAGTACAGGAACCTCGGGATTACTATAAGACATAAAATAGTAAATATGTCCTAATTCATGATGTATGGTTTCGTACCAATCCGCATTTGGAATGACACTCATCAAACTTCTCACATCTTTATCCAAGTCAACATGCCAGGCAGAGGCATGAGTATTTTTTTTAAATCCTAAATTTTCAGGAAAAGCATAAAGAGATGACTTATCCCAGAATGTCTTTGGCAACGCATCATATCCCAAACTTTTATAAAAACTTTCTCCTTGCTTTACCATCCATATATCATCCTTTTTTTGCAAAATGGTATCCAGATCAAAACCTTTTACATCAGCAAATGCCGACCAGTCCTGACCCCAACGATTTGGAAGCCAGTGGGCGGGTAGCAAATCCGGAACTTTTTTAGATTTGTATTTTTCAGCTAAATAATAACGGGCGTATGTATGCAATTCTCTGAATAAAGGGTAAAGTTCCTTATTAATTTGTCTCATCAATCCGATTAATTCTTCAGTCGTCATTCCGTAATCAGATGCCTGGTAACTGAAATAGTCGGCGTACCCAAGTTTCTGTACAGTTTGATTTCTGAGATCTCTTAGTTTCATTAATCCGGGTTTCATAACTTTCCCTACTTCTTTACATGAAATCCAGGCGGCTAATCGTTTAGCTGTGTCGTTCTCTGAATGTAAAATCTTGTCAATTTTATTGGGTGTCACCGCGGAGTCACCAATTTTAAAAGTAAAACCATAAAGTTTTTCAGTTTCTTCAGTTTCTACCTTGATTCTTTCTTTCACCAATTCCGGTGCAATCTGAGGTTGGTTAGCCGCGGCGTATAAAATGCGTTCAAATTGTTTTACCTGTAATTCCGTCAGTGAATCTTTTCCACGCAAAAAACGCCGGGACTGATTTATATTTTCTGTACTGCCGGTAAAATTAGCCAACGCTTCTTTGGCAATCCTGTTTTGAGTAGAGTTATTGGTATCTCCCTCAATGATCATGGTGTTTGATTTCCAATCGGTTTCCTGAGCTTTATAGGCAAGTTCGGTATATTTTTTTGTATAAGCATCCAGAAATTTCTGCGCTGATTTCTTCAACCTTTCAGGATCTGAACAGGAAAATAAGAAAAATACAAGAATGAAAGTGAAAAATCTGATTGAGGAGGTTTTCATCATTTACAGACATATTTTAAGTATGCAAACTTACATGAAAATTTTGATTTCAACATAAACAGTATAAAAATTCAACAAATTTTTTACCCCTACCGCACTTTCTCGCTCAATCCGCCACTGGCGGATTGCCGTATTTTTTTGGAGAGGGGCTGGGGTGAGGTCGGTTCTAGAAAAAATATAATAAAACTTTCATGAAATCTTATTTAACATCCACAATCCTAAATTCAGTCCTTCTGTTAAACTGACGATTTTCTTCCGATACATTTGGAAAAAGCGGTCTTTTTTTTCCATAACCCTTGTAACTTAACCGTTCAGAGGAAATGGTATGTTTTACCAACCACTGCTCAACACTATTTGCTCTTCGTTCCGATAATTCCTGATTGTAAGAATCTGTTCCCACATCACACGTATGTCCCAGAACTTCTATTTTCAATTTAGGATGACGTATTAAGTAGCGTTTCATCTCACGTAACTCAATAAGTGATTTAGGCAATAAATCTGCTGAATTAAAATTGAAAAATATATTATTGAATACAATGAATTTACCTTGTTTTGCCGGTTCTAATTTCAGTTTAAGATTTTTACTTCTGTTTTTTCCGGGCTTGGTGTAATCATAATGAAATGATTTAAGAATATATCCCTGTTTATCCACATAAAAAGCATACGGGAATCCCTCTGTTAAAGTAACCAGAAAATCTCCATTTACCGAATCGCTGGTTGTATTGGTAATTTGCCATGGTTTATCAAGATTTACAATCCGAATATCCGCGCTGAGAATTTTTTTACCTTTTTCATCGGTTACTATACCTTTAATATACGATGCAGGAACGGGTCGAAAGTCATTATCCATGGTAAAACTGTAAATATCCATAAATCCCTTTCCTTCGGGGGATGGGTGTTGTCCGTAATAAAAGCCGCCGGCGCCATTGGCAGAAACTATAATTCCTTTTTCATGATTTACTGTGTTCAGCGGATAGCCCAGATTTTTGGGAAATGACCAGATACTGTCATTGGTTAACGTTGTCTTATAAATATCGAAACCGCCTAAACTAATCCAACCATCTGAAGTGAAATATAAATCAGCGCCTGACGCATGAATGAAAGGGTCCGTATCTCTCCCGGAGGTATTTATGGAAGGACCAAGATTTACGGGATTTTGCCAGATGCCATTGGTATCCTTCATACTCACGTAAATATCCTCCTGACCATACCCTCCTGGACGATCAGAACTGAAATACAACATGTTTCCATCGGCAGATAAAGAGGGCTGAGAATCCCAGTAAGAAGAATTTATTGCAGGTCCAAGATTTTGGGGTGCGCTCCAGTGAACAGCTGTTTTGTTGCTAATATATAAATCACATTTTCCATAAGAATCCTCGCTGTTGCATCGGGAAAAAATAACGGTTTTTCCATCGGGCGAAATAGTGGAGGCGCCTTCATTCTGGTTTGTTCTTAAATCAGAAATAACTTTTGCTGTTTGCCATTTTTTATTTTTTATTTCGGATAAATAAAAATCTTCGTCTCCTAAGGAGCCATCTTCTGTTACAAATCTTCTTGTGAAAAGTAAAATTGAGTCATCCGCAGTAATAGACGGAAAATACTCAGAATGATTTGTATTAATATTTTCGCTTAAAGGCGTAGTGACATAATTTCGTGGATTTACAACCGAATAAAGAAGTTTCTTTGTTTCATTGAGATAATAATTAACCATGTTTTTATTTGAATCATCGGGCTTTATGAAAGCGAGGTAAGAGGAAAGAAATCGTTGGATATTACGCAAGGGAAGAGTAAAATCTTTACGAACTTCTGAAATAATGGAAGGATAACGGATAATAAGTTTTACAAGTTCATAAGCAATATCGGCATTTTGTACGCTGTCGCGGTTAAACAAATACAAATAATGTTCATAAATTTTCAATTCAAAAACAGGGTCTAATTCTTTGCCGCCCTTCAGATAGGTTTGAATAAGCATGAGTCGTGCATCTTTGTAATCCGGAGACAATTCAAGGGCTTTGTATAAATGTTCCAGCGCAGAAGAAAATTCCAGATTGTTGAAATAAACTATGGCATCTTTGTAGAGATTTTCCGCCTTTTTGGAAGCAGGGGAGGGGTGGAAAGGGGTTTGGGCGTGAAGGGATTCAGTGAGGAGAATCAAGAAAATACACCTTAAAATGTCAGAAAATTTTACCATCTTTTCATTTAGAATTTCAACCTCTGCAAACGTACATAAAATTTTTCAATTATACATAGGTGTTTTAAAATACGTATGGTATCAAAAAGGCGCACCGTGTTGATACACCATGAAATAGGTAAGTAAGTTAGAGTTTATGCTACTTTAATGACACAATCCGTATATTTGCCAACGCTTCATTCCTTCCATGCACTTCCTCCAGCTTTCTGCTCAACTTATTTCGTTTTACCGTAGAATCACCGGCAGTAAATCACGCAAATCCTGGGTGCAATGGCGTGAATTAACGGAAGATATATACCGGTTTGATATTGATCCCAATCAGATTGATTTATTTATTAATCTGGGGAAAAATGAAAACAAAAAAATATCGTCTCCGAAAGATGCTTTAACCTTGCTGATACCTCTGACAGAAGATGACTTGTTAAATACATTGTCGCTCGTAAAACTTTATTTTAAACTGGAAGAAAAAAATAACGAAAATATAAACATAAATGAACAAACGTTTAATTGGAATATAATTACAGAGCAGTTGCCGCTTACGGTGGAACAAATTAATTTCATTGAATCGAAATCAAATAACTGGCTTGAGGACAAACAACATAAACGCCTTTATGCAGTTATTAAAATTCCCTCAACGTTATCAATAATTTTTCTTGATTTTTCTTTGCGATGGCTTACATTATTGTGGCTTAATTCACGGAATTTAGAGCCATTTAATTTGTTTCTCTCTTTAGAAAGCAGAGCTTGGTTTATGATTTTTCAGTTTATTATTATTCCTTTTATAGTCATTGCCTATGCATTATTTCGCGACAGAAAAATCAAAAAAAGAATTCAGATTATTTTTGATACCTTACACATTAAACGATTTAAACCCGAAATTATTCAATCTCCCTGGAATTACGCCATAGCCGGTTTGATGGCATTAAACGGGGTATTGGTATTCGCCCTACATAATTATTTCAATACGCCCTGGAACGTTTCCATTTATTTTGGCGGCATCAGTTTGTTTTATCTGGTGACACTTATGAAAAAATCTTCCTTATCTATGCCTTCTGTTTCCTATATCGTTTCTCAGGTAGAACATATCAGCCACCGGCAATTAAAAAAGGATTTGTCTGTGGATGAAAACGATGAAGAAATAGTGAATGTGGAGGTGAATCTACGTTCTGTAAATGAAAGAATGAATGCGTTTGTGCTGGAAGCCGCTTTATTTGGCGCGTTGGCATTCAGCGGATTTCTGCAAATTATTTCTTCTGATTATTTCTCCATAAAAAATATTGAAGAATTCACGCGTAATGCCGCAGACCTACTGAAGAATGTCATTAATTCCAATTTTTCGGAAAATAATTTGCTCTTCAAAAACCTTAGTAGCAGGGAAGGTATATTCTCACTCATGAGTTTTGAAAGTTTATTCTGTTCCATATTTTTTCTTTCAGTAATTTCTTCCCGTATGCGTTTTAGCTTTTTAACCGACTTTATTGACAAAGCATTGCAATTGTCACGTTCATATAATCAGAAAGAAGAAAATTTGATTGTTCATCAAAAATACATTCCTTCCGATGAAAAAGTCATGAAGTTTAACCATAAAATCAGAGAGCAAATTGAAAAAGCGAATCAAAACCAGGAAGAAATTCTGCCCATTATGGAATACATGACATTTTTCCGTGCTCTTGGTATTTCAACATTTTTTATCATTTTAATCACCGGTGGTTTATTCATATCCCCTTTCATTTCATTTATTCTGTTAATTCTCTCTCTTCTTTCTGTCATTTATTTTCGTTTTGAAAACATTTACAGATTTTTAAAATCTTTTTTCTCCCATTGGCAGGAAATTTATTTTTCAATAGAGAAAACCATGAGTTGGGTTGGATTGAGTTTATTGATTTTAATAGCCGTCTTTAGATCATTTGGAGAAGAATCCTTATTTGAACGATTTACCCTTGTTGCCATTTTGTTATTTTTTGCGGTTCACTTTTTTGCAAGCGCTTTCATGCCCGAACGGATTGATCTGGATGAATTAAAAGACGACCCATTTAAAACCAAAAGCGAATTTAAACTCACCGTCCACAAATATTTTAAAATTGGTTTATCATTGTTTTTTCTGGGATTTGCCATACGGGTTCTGGATTGGAGGGCTTCAGCAGGCACGATTATCTCCGGGATTATTATGCTTGCTTTTTGCTTTTTGTTTAATAAAAAAACAGAAAAAGAGCACGCGTGGATGGGAAAATACAGCAGTATCATGTTTTTAGTTGCTTTCATTGCTATAATTTTCAAAGTTTTTAGATGGCAATTTAATGATGTTCTTTTGATAATTTCCGCTCTCTCACTCTTGACGGGAATTCTTATTAACCGCATTTACAAAAATAATTACAGGAAAAATATTGTTATATCCAATTTGGTTCTATTAGTTCTTGTTATCACACTGCAAAACCCATTTCTTTCCTACGGCATTCATAATTTAAGATTCAATTATTCCTCTTTTATTAGTTATCAAGAGTTTAATTATTCGTATATGAGGATTCTGAGTCCTGAAAATTACAGCGATATGTTAAATGAAAACTCAGTTATCATTAATGATTCCTTGAAAAGCAATGCCACTAAATTAACTCAGATACTTAGCAATGACTCTAAATTATTTACAGCCGAAAACCTCAACGAAATTGCCTGGAAAACTTATGAAAGTTACAGTGACACGTTAGTCATTCAATGCGCTATTACGTGGGCAAAGAAATGCAATGAAAGGGTAATTAACCGCTGGGAATATATTGATACCTATGGTTCATTATTAGTTAAGGCAGGACGTTACGAGGAAGCTGAAAGGGAATTAAAACGGGCGATAGCGTTATGCAAAGTTCAGATAGGTGATTGTAGTGTAACGGAAAAATTGTTGGAAAAAATCATTTTATCTCAATCACGTAAATAAACTTTATTTTTTGACCACACGGAATTCAGTCCTCCTGTTCATTTGCCGTCCCTCTTTCGTTTCATTGCTCATCACCGGTTTAGCATCTCCATACCCTTCGAAAACTAGGCGCGTGGCATCAATATTTTGTGTCACCAGAAAATCATACACCGATTTCGCCCTGTTTTTTGACAGCAACAGGTTATTTTCCTTTTTTCCCACGTTATCTGTGTGACCGCTTATTTCAATAGTGACACTTTTATTATAATTTAAAAACTTAACCAATTTTTCCAACTCTGTCTTAGAAGCATCTTCCAATTTATATTCCGCCGTTGGGAAAAAGACGTTATTCAACACAACTTTTGCATCCACTTCCAATTTTTCAAGATATATGTCAAGCATTTTTGCATCAAAAGATTTTTTATCTGAGTAATCAAAATTGAAACTCTTAAATAAATATCCATCCTTGGAACAAAACAACCCATAAGATTCTCCTTCATTAAGCACTACCAGATACGATCCATCCACCTTATCAGAATTTAGTTTTACAGATTGTTTTCCGGTTTTTAATTCATAAAGTTCAAGATCTGCTTCTAAGGGAAGTTTTGTTTTTGCATCAAATACATTCCCTTTTGTATAGGTGCTCGGAATTTTTGGTCGCATGTTTTCCGGCAAGGTAAATTGATAAATATCTATGCTGTCTGTTCTTACGCCATTACGTTTTTCTACGGAAAAATAGCCGGTTTTTCCATTGGCAGTAATTGCAAAAGCATTCTCGTTTTCAGAAGTGTTAACAGGGTATCCGAAATTTTTTGGCGTTTCCCATTCACCTGTTTCATTCTGATTTGAAAAAAATAAATCATAACCACCCATGCCTGTATGACCATTGGAAGCAAAATACAAGGTTTTATTATTGGCGTGGATATAGGGTCCTAAATCATCTAACAGAGTATTAATGGTATTTCCAAGATTTACAGAGGTCTTCCATTCACCTGTGGAATCCTTTTCTGACTTCCAGATATCATGCGAGCCAAATCCCCCTTTACGGATGGAAGCAAAATACAACGTATTTCCATCCGAAGAAAGAGAGGGGTGAGAATCCCATGCAGTAGAGTTGACTTTTTGACCCAGGTTTTTTGGAGTTGACCAGATTTTCCCTTCTAACCGGGAAATATATAAATCACAGCTACCATAAGTATCCTTACGACCGCAGGCAGTAAACACCAACGTTTTGCCATCCGCAGAAATGCAGGCAGTGCCTTCACTTTCGGAAGTATTAACTGCTCCCGGCAAAGGAACTGCTTTTGTCCACAACCCGTTTTCATCAATAGAATAATAAAGATTTTCATCTTTCCAGTCAGTGACACCGTTGGGTAATTTGTAGGGGACACGACCTGTAAACAGGATTGTTTTCTCATCGGCAGTTAAAGCGGGATAATATTGCAGACCAATGCAATTGATTCGGGTAGAAAGTTTTTTAGGATAAAATGGGATGGGATTTTTTTCCTGTTCTGCCGCAAAATCACAGTTTGAAAACATTAGTTCGGCGACTGCGCGGCTGATTTTTTTTGAGGATGTTTCTAATTGAAGGTATTTAGCATATCTCGCTTTGGAATCGGCATAATTTTTTTGTTTAAAATAATAATCACCCAGTTGAAAATAAATAAGCGCAAATTGTGGCTCTTCCGGTTTAAGTGCAATAGCTTTTTCATAATGTTCAATTGCCTTTCCGCTTTTTTGTAATTCCTTGTAAATGTTTCCCAATCCGGCATGCGCTTCAGCATACGTGGGCTCTTTTTTTAATAATTTCTCAATTTTCTCAATAGCGGTTTTATAATCCATTCTGCGGGCTAATTGAACGGCATCCTGGTATTCAATATATGCTTTTTTAGAAATACCTGAGGGTTGAGAAGTGACAGAAAGTGGCACTAAAAAAACCAGGATATAAAATAGAATGTGCATTAAACCTAACTTTTAAAACAAGAATAAAGAATAAAGGATAAAGAATAAAGGATAAAGGAAGGCACTTTTTTTTTAACCTTTAACCTTTAAGTTTTAACCTTCTACCTTTAACTTAACTACGGCATTCCGACATATTTATGCATTTGCAACGATATTTTCCAATCCGGATTATTCCGTATGTATTCAATAATCAATGGAAATACTTCCCTTTGCCGGTTCCATTCCGGCTGTAAATATAACATACATTTTGGCGACACAGATAATTTGTATTTCTCAGCCCATTCGAAGTCGGAACGATTGCATACAATAATTTTCAGTTCATTCGCTAAGGGAAAATACTCTTGAAGGGCAGGTTTGAATTTTTTGGGTGATAGGCAAATCCAATCCCATCTGCCTGATAATGGATAAGCCGCAGAGGTCTCGAGATGTGTTTTAAATCCTGATTTTTTCAATTCGTATGTTAATTCGGTTAAATCATACATCATAGGTTCTCCGCCGGTAATAATGATGGTTTTTACGCAGGACTTATCAACTGCGCTAATGATTTGAGAAATTTCATATTTCGGGAAATTTTCTGCATTCCATGATTTTGTTTCATCGCACCACACACAACCGACATCACAACCGGCAAGCCGGATGAACCATGCGGGGATGCCGGCATGAAAACCTTCTCCCTGAATGGAAAAGAAGGTTTCCATAATGGGAAGTTTTGCGTTTTTAGTTGACATTCTTTGATGTTTTATAGAATGGATAAGACGTTTTACCTGAATTTTTAACAAATATACACTTCAGACACAAGGTTGCGAATATAAAGGAATGTTGGAATATTGGAATATTGCATTCGCACCATTATTCCAACATTCCATTATTCCATTTTACTTAAATTACGAAAGTCCATTTCATATTGGTAAAATAAAGATGTTTCCAAATGGTCCCAAAATATCATATTACAAGTTTATAACATTTTTTAATCTTTTGCATGATTTATTCTTTTAGGGACTAATTCTTTTTTTGAAGTGCTGATAAAGAATTAATATTATCAATTCAATTACAATTCTAGTCCCTTTAGGGACGGAATATCGGTAGAAAAGACATTGCATCTAACCTAAGTCCCTTTAGGGACGAAATATAAAAAATAGGGTTAATACCAATACGCAAATTCACATTTATACGGTTTTCACAGTACAAAACAGCGAATGCATAATTGACAAAACAATAAGCCAGTTTTGCTATTATGAAAGAAAATCCCAGTTGAGTTAATCCGGATAAAAAATTGAGTAATATTTTTCTTAATGGTTGATTATAAATGTTTTAGTATATTTGTAGTTGGGTATAATTATGTGTTATCGGCTACCCTATGGGGCCAGAGATATTTTGACAAGCATAGATAAATGTTAAACTTTAAAACCAATAATAAAATGAAACAGATAAATAAAATCTTGACAGTAATTGCTCTATTACATTTTGCGTTTGGACACATATCAAATGCACAAACATTGAACAGAAAATATACTTCAAAAGTTATAAACGGTTTGCGATCGAGAGAATTTACCACAAGTAATCTGACAGAAGCAGAACCTGACTACTCTGGAAAAATAATCTTATTGCTAACTCCAAGTTTTCCAATTTCGTTTAGCCGACTTGAGAAGGATACTTCAAATAATTGGAGAATTGGTCCTCAAATTGGAATTGGGGGTTCTTATTTTTTCGTGGTCGGAAATGGATATAGAAATGCAAATGAAACTGTTCAAGTTGAACCATATTTTACGGTAGGAATAAGTATTGATGGAGGTTTTTCACAAAACCTTCAAACACCTGGGGTTATTGGTAATATAAATATCGGAGGTGTTATTGGCTTTTACAAATACTTCAATTTTTTGTTTTCTTATGATGTATTGAACAATAGACCTGTTTATGGAGTTGGGGCAAGAGTTGACCTCTTTTCAATAACTCAAGGACCGGGGACAATTATTTTGAACAAAGAGAAATTTTTTAAATAGATAAAAGGACAAAGTGGGAAGAAGGGCAGCCGATAACAAAAAGATTAAACGCAATAATTTTTTTGAGGGGTGCAGTGGTTAATCAGACAGTTTCGTATTTAATGAAGTGTGTGCAAGAGAAAATTTTTGCAACAGAGGAAAGCGGAAAATATTTTTTTATTTGTTGCAAAAATTTTCACGAACAGTATCGCATTTAATCCCTCAAAAAAATTACTGCGTTAATCCCTGACCGTTAGGCACAAGCAATAACGATTTTAGTTTTCAATTATATCTCTGATAAAATAGACTTGATAGATGAAATTATAATTTAGTTTACTAAGAAAAAATATCCCGATAGATATAAAAATATGATTTTATTATTTTGGAATAATTTTATAACAATAATTTGAAATAGAATTATCAATTATATTTATAAGTTAGAGGCAATAATTAAAAAAATAAACGAGAATGAAAAAAAAACAAAAATTATTTTTAGATCAATTTGATCAACCTTTGCATAAGCATATTATTAATTTTTGTAATATTATTAGTACAAAAAAGTATGATGTGTTTATTTTATTAGCAAGAAAGGCTGCTTGTTTTATTGACACTTTAATAGAACTAGATTTAATAGAAATAAATGGGAAGATTGTATCAGATAGAGTATTAGAATTTGATAATAGTTGGCTAATAGATAAATCGGTAGCAATAATTGACGACACCATAATTTCAGGAACTTCTATTTATAAACTAATAAAGAAATTAGAGGATATTAATACTCAAAAAATTGATGTTTATGCGTTTTGTATTAATGAGTATTGGTATGTTGAAGAAATGCTTTTAAGAAAAGATGGAACAAGCTACCTTAACCAACCATATTTAAAACTAAATCATACTTCTAGTTTGAAATTTTGCAAGAATATTGTTGATGCTTTATCAATTGCACCAAGACCCTATAATATTGATTTTCCAATATATGAAAACATAAAATTATCATCCACAAAGCTTGACAAATTGTTTGAATCTCCATATTGGAAAATGGTGGATACAACAAGTATAAAGCAGAATGAAAATAATATTTTTTGTTACACAATAAATCCGACAAAAAGATTTATAGAACATTTTAATACAAAATTAGACTGGGATATAAGCGATGTCGCTCATTTAAAACTTAGGCTTTATGCCTATAAAATCATTGACCCGCAAAATAAGATAACATTTTTATCAAAAATAGTCCCGTTTATTATATTTAATCCAATAAGTGTTGACAATGCAAACAAAATAATAAAAAGCATATGTAATCACGAAAAAGTTCAAATAAATGAATTAGAATCACAATTAAAAACAGATTGTTCTAAACTCAACTTTATACAATTCTATTATGCAAAGAAATTATTTCGGACTTGGATTGAATGCACGAAGGATTCATTTGATATTGTTTCAAGAATTATTGAAAATAAACGAAGTCTTTATTTTCTTTTTGCTCCCAAAGTATTAGATATCATTAATCTAATGCAAACAGATGGAAGTCTAAAATCAAATGAAAAAAACCTCTTCCTGAAAGATAATGAATCTCTTATTTTTGGTACAAATAAAGAAGATTTTAACCCTGTTGAAAATCTCTTTAATTTGACTAAGCCTTTTTTGGATTTATATTATAAAAAGGAATTACCAGCAAGAAGGATAGTAAAAAAAATAAATAAAAAAGCATTTGAAGACAGTAATTATATTGACGTTGTTAATCGCCTAGACGATGGAATTAGTGTAAGTGAATTAAAACAAATAATTTCAAATGATGTAAAAAATTTTTCAGATACTAATAGAATTCTATCTCTATTTTTAGATAATTGTATTGATAATGGGATCATCGTTCCAATTACCATAAATAAAAATGGTTACATTTATAGGGGATATAGGCATGGAGAGGAAATTATTTGGGGAAATTACAAAAACAGACTTCTGGGGAAATATTTTGAAAAATATTTAGCGAACATTAATGCAAATGAACTGCCTCAGACATATTTTCAGAAACTATTAGTACTCTTTCTTAAAATCGGACTAAAAGAAGGATTTCTTCAGGAGTATGATGAATCAAAACATATAGACATCAAGACAAAATTATTGAGTGTTAAAGCTCATCTATTTGGAATGGTTTCAGATTATATAGAATTAGACCCTGGTGAAACAAAAATACACCTACCAATAATTGATGCAAACGTTAGGTCATATTGGACTTCAAAATTTTTACAGGATATTGAAATCATTACTCTAAATGAAAATAAAAATTTTATATTCAATTTTGAAAAATTTGAGACATCTTATACAAATGATATTGAACATGGAGAACCATCGGATATTGACCAATCTGATTTAGACAAGGTGTATGATATTGCAGACATATTTGGTTTCTTACGGAAAAACAAACAATTAAATGAAGATTATTTAGTACTTCTAACTTCATGTGTGAACTTACATGACAATACTGCATCATTGGCAGCTGAATTGCAAATTTATCTTAATGGAATTGATAAATATAAATATAAAATAGTATCAGGAATTAGCTCCGGTTTTACTGTCCAAAAGCTTAAAAAATTAAGAGATTTAAATGAGAATTTTATTTGGACTGCTATAAATAGTGGTTATTTTAAGTTTTTAAATTTTTCAGATGGGCAGGGATTAAATTATATAAAAGATATAGAAAAATATTTTGAAGAGCAAGGGAAAAGCTCTGAAGCACGAATTTGGAGACGATATTGGAAATTTGATGTAGAATTATCAAGAGGAGAAGTTAGCGACCTTAATCTAGTCAATAAAAGAATGGGGCACTTGTTGCTAGAGGCCAACATCACTTTTGCAATAATTCATATGCTGATTTATGAACTTCTGACTCGTCAAAATAAATTGGAAGAATATTTCAAAAATATTTTAAATACAATTGATGAAAATAAACAACAAATCAAGGAAATTGAAAATAAATTATTTGAAATCAATCCAAATGGTGAATTATTTAGAAATATTGATAGTATTTTGGTAGAAACTTTAACTAAAGAAAAAAAGAAATTACAAAATAGGATACAAAACAACACAACTGAAAGAGATTATTTACATAACTATTTAAAAGATAATTTTGATTACATTGAAAAAATTCAAAATCTACTTTATCGCCAAAATCTACCTTTTGAAAATTCATGCAATTATTCAAAAATTTGTGGTGGTTATTACAAACAACTGAGATCTGAACAAATTATAGAATTAATTAAAGATAATTTATTGTTTATTGATAAACTAACAGAAGACATTAAAGTATTGATGCAAGACTATAAACTAACTGTTCCAGAATGGGGTAAGGTTCAACAAAAAGTAAAATATAACGCTTTTATTCATATTAATTCAAATGAACGTAACATTAGAAAAAGAGAAGAAATTTCCAAAATACTGAGACATTATTTGACAGAATTTGAGATAGAAGAATTTGGTGAAGAATCGAATTATAAAACTATTAATTTACTGCGAATTTCAAATACTCAAGGTGGTTATCAAAGTGGTTCCGGACAAATTATTGGAATTAGAGGGCAGTTTATATTAGAAAGACTTATAAAATTATCTTGTAAGTTGTTAAGTGTTTTTCATGAGAAAAGAACTCAAATAAATATTTCTGCTTATCCGTATTTCAGTGACGATGGAGTTGAAGCATATTATAATAATCAGACCAAAAACTTTGATATAGTTAAATATAATTTGTTTAACTCATTGGAGAATAACAATATTTTTAATAAGATAATCATATTTGACACACATAATAAGAATAAACTTGAAGATTATTTACATCACAAATTGGTGTTTTTTCAAAACAAGTTTTTTATTAAGGAGGGGAATTCTTCAATTTCAAATAATCCAAATTATATAATTGAATTAAATATGAAACCTGAAATACAATATGCAACAATTGGTATAGTTACGGCTTTGCCCAAAGAGTTTGCGGCTATGCGGAAGATTCTAGATATCGAAGTTAATGAAACCCAGCCTAAAAATGACAATAACGATTATGCAATAGGATTCATTAAAAATATAAAAGATGAACAAATTAAGGTTGTTATTGCTCTAATGAAAGAGATAGGGACTAATAATGCGGCTTCAACAGCGACTAATTTATTAAGATCATTTGAAAATATTGATGATGTTATTGTTTGTGGTATTGCTGGAGGTATCCCATATCTATCAAAACCCGAAGATCATGTTAGACTTGGAGATATTGTTGTCTCTGACAAAAGTGGTATTTTGCAGTATGATAACTTAAAAGAAACAGCAGATGATATAATTATTAGAAGTACCTCTGCTAAGCCATCATCTAAGTTATTAGGCATTGTAAATTTATTAATCGCTGACTATGAATGCAACAAAAAACCTTGGATTAACCATCTAAAAAAGTATGAAGGGAGTTTACGAAATTCAAATCGACCGAACATAGAAGCCGATATCTTAACAATTAACGGAACAATAACCAATCACCCTTTTGACAAAGATAGAGTATTGTCAGAACCTAAAATTTTTCATGGTTCAATCGGGTCTTCAAATACACTTTTGAAAAATGAAAAGAAAAGAGATATTTTAAGAGACAAGTACGCAGTCAAAGCTATTGAAATGGAAGGTTCTGGTATAGCTGATGGGACATGGTCTTTATCAAAAGGTTATTTAATAGTGAGAGGAATTGTTGATTATTGCAATTCAGATAAAAATGATGAATGGCATAACTATGCTGCAATTTGCGCTGCATGCTATACAAAATCAATTATAGAAAGATTATAACAATATTACTGCCTCTAACATTGTAAAATGATATAAATACTAGAAAAAAAATAAGACAAAAAAAACAATAGGGATTATTTTTAAAAAATATTGAGAAACATGATAATATAAACTAAATTGCTAATAATAAAATCGTGATAGAAATTGTACAAATTGCCAGTGCCTAACACCATGTTAGCGACCATATTTTTTTTATTGAAACGCTTGGGCTGTCGCCCATGCGCGTAGGTCTAAGGTAAAAAAAACGGCGCCAACATGGGGACCGTTAGGCACAATATTACGAACGACCATAAAACAGAACAATGAACGTAGAAGCCAAAGAAATATTTGAACTATTAGAAAAGGTAAGTGAAACACAAGGCAACTTGTCTTTACTAATTATAATTGGACTTATAGTAGCTATTGGAATTTTAATTACATATCTCAAATACGCAACCAAAGCAATAGCTGAAGAAGCATCAAATAAATCACTTGCTTTATACGAAAGCAATCTTACAGAAAAACTTCAAACTCAAATCGGTCTATTTTTTCGTGACGATAATGTTAGAAATAATTTGCTAACTCACATCGGGACAAAATCAATTGACAAGAAAATTGAATGTTGGCAAATAAGCCAAACAATGTACTTCAATTATCAAAAGAGTTGGTCTTTTTCACAAGAAACAGACATTCAAGAATTTGTAAGATTAGACGAAGAACTAGGCAATATAAGGCAGAGAATTTTTATTGAAACAATTCACATTGGGTACTTTTTATCTCAAAAGTTAATCAGACTTAATTCACTAATGCGTGATAATTTAAGACAAAAAAGAACTGAATTTGCATATAGTGGAACGAACTATCAAACAAACTTAGAGACAAAACTTCAAAACACCTTAAATATTCAACAAGAAAACGAGATGAAAATTTCAGACATAATGTATGAAATTGAAAAATGGATAATCGATAAACTTCATTCTGACCAAACCATTGAAAATTTTGAGTTTACAAGAGAACAATTAGAGTCAATAAAAAAAGAACGTGAATTAAAGTTTGATACAATTAAGAAGTAATAATCTAAAGTGATTAAATCAGCCAATAAAATAGAACTGCACTACTTTTTGCGTGATGAAACTCACACAATGAACGCATTTGTTAGAAATGAATGTGAGAAAGAATTGCTGACTATTTTCAAAGAAATAATTATTTCTCTTGACATTGAAATTGATGTTGAAAGTGAAGCATTTAAAGAAGGTGGTTTAAAAGAGATTTGGAATTTTTTAGGAAAAAACGGAGTACAACTTACATTAATTATAACTGTATTCGGTCTTGTTTTGTCCAGAATACCAGTTGAGAACAAAGAACTTGTTAAACTTCAGATAGAAAATTTGGAGCTTGATAACGAGTTAAAAAAACAAGAACTTAAAAAAATCAAAAACGAAGTTCGGACAGAAGAAGAATTAACAGATGAGACTGTTGAACGTGTTCTTGAAATACTAGACAGAGACTACAAAATCATATGGCATAAATCAAATTTTTATAAAAAACTAAACTTCTATCCTAAAGTAACAAAGCTGACAACACAAAAACTGAATGAACAAAACGAACCAGTTGAAAAAGAGCGAACGGTTGAAAGAGAGCTTTTCGGTAAATTCATTTTGCGTTCTGACACATTTCCACCCTACATTGACGAAGAAGCAGTAATTGATATTATTTCACCTGTTTTAAAAAAGGGAAATTTTAATTGGAAAGGCTTTTACAAAGGAGACATAATAAACTTTGAAATGAATGACCAAAATTTTAAAAATTCTGTTTTAAACAAAGAAATTGAATTCATTAATGGGACAGCAATTAAATGTGTATTGCAACAAAACAGAAAGATTGACGAAGTTGGTTTAGTGAAAGTGATTCAAAATAAAGTATTGACAGTAATTGAAATAATTACTGGTGAAAATTATGTGCCGACTGAACAAGGCAAAAAATATAAACGAGACAAAGAACGCAAAAATGACCAACTCAAACTTGACTTTTAAAGTGATAAATACTGTGCCTAACAACCAAGGCTTCGTTGCGTCCTTATGACATGCAATTCAGCCACTGTTGCACTGAATCTGCCTCTGGCGGAAGTTTTTTTCCCCTTTGATTGTTGAGTTTTTTTTCTCTATGGGAATTTCGTTATAAGAAAAGACCAGCATATACATACTCGACATTTCAATCTGATTTCTCTGGGGTTGTAAATAATTTATGTTTGTTAAACGAAATTGAAATAGGTCACAAAGTTACCATGATGAATGAATGGAATTGTTTTTTATTTAGTAATTTTATCCACATTTAAAGTGTAGTTTTTTCACAAACTGACGTTAGCGGAAACCCTTTGGCGGTATAGCGAACAAAAAATTTTTTGATAGTAGTGTCACAAACTTTTTGTATATTTGCGGAGTGAAAACAAAACCGATAACATATCTTAACTTTGAAATTGACAAACTAACTCGGTCAATTGAAAATGTAATTACTGGTGACAGTTTCCCGACTGAAGTAAGCATTGTGACAAAAGCTGACTTAATGCATGTTACCAAAAAAAATGGATGGCGGTTTAACTGGAGACAAGAATTTGATACCAATGACAGAGAAGTTTACAAGTTGACAATTTTAAACAATCCGACTGTTATTCAAGGACTGGTGAGTTTAAAATTTGAACCTGCACATGTTTACATGCCGCTGATTGAAAGTGCACCGTTCAACATCGGGAAATCAAAAATTTATCTGGGAATTCCAGGAAACTTAGTTGCATTTGCTTGCAAACTTTCTTTTCAAAGAGGTGGTGACGGGTTCGTTTCATTCCACTCCAAAACAGTTTTGATTGACCATTACGCTAAATCACTTGGTGCATATCATTTCGGTGGACACTTGATGATTATTGACACAAACGCTACAAAAAATTTAATTGATAAATATTTTAAATCATAAAACAATGGGATTAATCAGAGAACCTTTAGATGTGGATTTTGTTGTTGACCCTCGCCCTTTGACAGAAAAGGAGAAGCAACAAATCAGCGAATACATTCGTGCATATAAAGCACTACATGCAAAGAAGCATGCTAGCAAACGAACATTACTAACATCAACTCCACGAGAAAAAGCTACTGCATAAAAACAGAAAATTCAGTGGACGGACGGTAGAGTTTCCGCTAACAACTAATGCTTCGTTGCGTCCTTATGACAAGCAATTCAGCCACTGTTGCACTGAATCTTCCTCATCATTAAACGAACAGCATGACAAAAACTAAACTCAAATAATCATGACAACGAAGGACGAACCAATTATTGTTGAACAAACTTACAACGCATCGGTTGACAGAGTTTGGACTGCTATTACCGATATTGACCAAATGAAAAAATGGTTTTTTGAAAACATAGATACATTTAAAGCGGAAGTAGGTTTTGAAACACAGTTTAATGTTATCGCGAATGACAAAAATTATCTACACCTCTGGAAAATAACAGAGGTTCAGTTACAAAAAAAAATAATCTATAATTGGAAATATGGAGGTTATTCAGGAAACTCTTATGTAAGTTGGGAGTTATCGAAAGAGAATAATTTGACAAGATTAAAACTCACGCACGATGTACAAGAAGCTTTTCCGAAGGATAATCCAGATTTTACGAGAGAATCTTGTATCGAAGGTTGGACATTTTTTATTTGCCAACGACTGAAAGCGTTTTTAGAAACAAACAATTAAACGACAGGCACTTAGCAACTTACTATACACCGTGTCTCCTTTGTAAGTGCTTATTTTACCATTATCACACAGAATATTTATATCTTTATACCCATTTTTTAGGTAAACAAATAAAAAATTAACTCCAGGCGGGAATAGCTCAGTTGGTAGAGCATCAGCTTCCCAAGCTGAGGGTCGCGGGTTCGAGTCCCGTTTCCCGCTCCGGAAGAAAGAATTTCAGGAGAGATGCCAGAGTGGTTGAATGGGGCGGTCTCGAAAACCGTTATGCTCGCAAGGGTATCCAGGGTTCGAATCCCTGTCTCTCCGCACTTAATTCGTGGCTGTCCGAAAAGTAGGTGTTTATAAAAAATCTCCCGCAGATACCGCAGATTTTCGCAGATAATCAATTTGATAATCTGCGTTTATCTGCGTAATCTGCGGGAAATATTGACCTTTCGGGCAGACACTACTTAGTGTTTGAAATGCCTCACCCCCGTAAAGGTCATCGCTATCCCGTTCTTATTGCATACATCAATTGATTCCTGATCCTTAATTGAACCACCCGGCTGAATGATTGCTTTAATACCTGCATGGTGTGCAATTTCTACACAATCCGGAAATGGGAAAAATGCATCAGATGCCATAACGCTACCTGCTAAATCAATGTTGAAATGTTTTGCTTTGGCTATCGCTTGCTGGAGCGCATCTACCCTTGAAGTTTGCCCAATCCCGCTTGCCAGTAAGCGTTGCGAATTTGCCAGCACAATGGTATTTGATTTACTGTGCTTGCAAATTTTATTAGCAATCAGCAAACCTGTAATTTGTTCAGGAGTAGGGGAGAGGACAGTGACACTACGCAGTTGCCCGGATGTTTCAATGCTCAGGTCCTTTTCCTGTTCCAAGACCCCGTTCAGAATAGTACGGAATTCAAACTTATTCCAGGGAAAGTGTTTCAAATCAAGGAGAATTCTGTTCTTTTTAACTTTTAATAAATTAAATGCATCAATGTTATATCCCGGAGCAATAAGAATTTCAAAAAATAATTTATTCAATTCAATTGCCGTTGCATGGTCTATCATTTTGTTACAGGCAATAATTCCACCGAAGGCAGAGACCGGGTCGCATGACAAAGCTGTAAGATAAGCAGTAAGCATGTTATTACCCTGTGCCACCCCGCAAGCGTTGGTATGTTTTACAATGACACACGAATGTTTATCTCCCAATTCATGTAACAACCCCAATGCGGCATCTATGTCCACCAGATTATTATAGGATAATTCTTTCCCATTCAACTGGGAAAAAAGTTTTTCAATGTCACCGTAAAATGTTCCTTGCTGATGAGGGTTTTCACCGTATCGTAGTCCTCGTGCCGGCGCTAACTTTTGGGTATAATTTTTAAGAAAACCAACCGGCTCATCAGCGCCATTTTCAGTTTTTTCTGTAGTAATATTTTCTATTTTATTCATTAAATAATTGCCTATTAATTTATCATAATGGCTTGAAATTTCAAATGCCCTGCCTGCCATTTCCTTCCGGTCGGTTAAGGATGATGATGCTCCATACCGTTCGAGTAGCGCCATTAGAAATGTATAATCTTTTTGGGATGGGATCACCAGTACATCTGTATAATTTTTTGATGCGGCTCTGATAAGTGAAATGCCTCCTATATCAATTTTCTCAACAATCTCTTCATGAGTGGCTCCCGATATCAGGGTTTTTTCGAAAGGATACAGGTCAACAAGTACGAGGTCAATTTCCGGAATGGAATATTCGGCGAGCGTTTGAGTATCTTCTTGCTTTTCTCTTCTTGAAAGAATGCCACCGAAAACTTTAGGGTGCAGGGTTTTCACTCTTCCGCCAAGAATGGATGGATATCCGGTAAGGTCTTCCACAGAATTTACAGGTATTTGAAGTTTGTTTATAAAATCGTATGTTCCTCCGGTTGAAAATATTTTTACACCCAGTTGGTGGAGCTTGAAAACTATTGGCTCAAGTCCGTCTTTGCTAAAAACAGAAATAAGGGCGTTATGGATGGGATGGGTTTGAGGTGTCATGTTTTTGGAATATTAAGATTCAGCAAAATTAATATTTATTTTATTACATTTGGATTTTATTTGAATATAATCTCTCAATGAAGCCCACCGCTCTGGCAGTTTTTGCATCCGGGAATGGTTCCAATATGCAAAATATTGTGGACTATACTAAAATTCATCCTGAATTAAAGGTTGCAGTTGTATATTGCAATAACCCTTCTGCTTTTGTAATTCAAAGAGCGAAAAATGAACAAATCCCTGTTTTGCAAATTGATAAAAAAGGATATGAAAATACTGAAAAATTATTAATGGAACTGTATAAATACAAAGTTGACTATATCATTCTGGCAGGTTTTCTATGGCTGGTCCCTAAGTATATATTGGATGCATTTCCTGAAAAGATTTTAAATATTCACCCTGCGTTATTACCCTCTTTTGGTGGAAAGGGAATGTATGGAAAACATGTTCATAAAGCGGTGTTGGATTCTAAAAGAACGGAAAGCGGTATATCCATTCATCTTGTAAATTCACAGTATGATAAAGGAAAAATAATTTTTCAGGCATCGTGCAGAATAATGACAGACGAAACTCCCGAATCACTTTCTGGAAGGATTCATAAATTGGAGAAGAAGTATTATCCAAAAATAATTCATGAATATATCCGTTCAACTTCCATGATGGAAGAAGCGCAACCCATACCCGAAAACAGAGAGGAAGGGAATAGTGAAGAATAGGGGCTGGAGTGAGGTGGGATATATAGAGGAAATTTAAAAACAAAAAATAAACAATGCTCAAATCCATGACCGGTTATGCTGTTGTTTCAAAAGAAACATCCTTTGGTACAGTTCAGATAGTTCTAAAAACACTTAATGCGCGTTCACTTGAATTTAATTTCCGGTTGCCCAAATTTTTGGAAATAAGGGAACCGGTTTTAAGAAGTCATTTATCAAAGGTGTTGGAACGCGGCACTATTTTTTGCCAGATTTCTATTGATAACATTCCGGTAGATAAATCATCTGGTAAATTAAACCTGTCTGTTGCAAAATCATACTTGTCAGAATTATTAGCATTGGCAAAGGAATTAGGAATTAAAAATCCGGATCCAATGCCTTTGCTGAATGATTTACCCGACTTCTTCAACAGCCGCCAACCGGATGTAAGTGATGAAGATTTTAATGTTATTTTACAATTATTGCTCATTGCACTGAATAATTTGGACCAATTCAGAGCTAAAGAAGGTAATGAAATGGAAAAGAATGTTGATGAGTGTATTGAGAAAATTGAGAGGAATTTTGAAAAAATCAAATGTTTGGTACCCGAACGAGCGGCACAAATTAAAGAGCGCTTGTTAACAAAGTTAAATTCACTGTCATTAACTCCTGTGCCTGACCAAAACCGCCTGGAGCAGGAATTAATTTACTACCTTGAAAAGATTGATATAAATGAAGAATGTGAACGGCTGAAAAACCATCTTTCCTACTTTTCAAAAATTTGCAAAGAAGAAGAAAATTGCGGAAAAAAACTTGGTTTTCTTTTGCAGGAGTTAAATCGTGAAATCACAACGCTAAGCAATAAATCTGCATCCGCACCCATTCAACAGTTGGCTGTATTAATCAAAGAGGATTTGGAAAAGGTAAGGGAGATGTTGATGAATGTTGTATAAGGTGACCATTACAAGCCATTAGAGGCACTTTCCTTTAATAAACGTTCAATTCTTTCTGCGTGATCGAGTGTTTCATCCAGATAAAATACTATTTCAGGGATATGATGAAAGAGGTTCTTGATTCGTGGAATTAAGTCCTTTTTCAAATCATAAGTTCTTGATTTTACCTGAGAGAAAATGGCGTGCTTTTCAGACCCTAAAATACTTAAATAAACTTTAGCCATTCCAAGATCAGGGGATACGGAAACCTCGGTAATGGTAATAAGTGAGTTACCGAACAAGTTCCTACCCTTGCGCTGAAAAATATCCGCCAATTCTTTTTGTATTAACCGGGCTACTTTTGACTGTCTTTTGGTATTCATAAATGTTCAATAAAAATACGAATTTACTAATTATGATTAAATTTACAAGATTAGGGATTTTAAAATGATAAAAACTTTCAAATCAGATTACCCCATAGTAATTTTTTTTACTCTCCTGGCATTAATTGTTTTCAGAACCCCTCTATGGATATCCGAAGTTCCTGTACTGCAACTGGAATTAAAATGGTTGGTCATAGGAGAAAAACTTAGTGAAGGAGGATTTCTCTATAAGGATTTATTGACAACTCTCGAACCCCTTTCAGCCGGTGTTTACTGGCTTTTAAATCTTATTTCAGGCAGAACAGTTTTATCGTTAAGAATAATTGCAACAATTTTAGTTTTAGTACAGGCATTGTTAATAAGCATCATTATCCGGAAAAGAAAATCATTTGAGAAAGTCGGTTACCTGCCCTCCTTAATTTACGTTCTGTTGACTTCAGTATCCTGGGAGTTTAACACGCTTTCACCTCAATTAATGGGAAGTACGTTTCTAATCATTTCATTAAACTTTATTTTCAATATGCCGTCAGAAAAAAATGCCGACTATCAAATATTTTATTCCGGTTTGTGTGTTGGAGTAGCTACTTTGTTTTATTTTCCATACATTACGTTTCTTGCATTGGTCTGGTTCTCCATGGCTCTTTACCGTTCCGATAATTTAAGAGAACTTTTATTGGTAGTGGTTGGCTTTATTTGTCCGGTAGCATGCATATCGCTGTATTATTTTTTTAATGGTTGTTTTCTTGATTTTATTTCATTTTTTTCTCCGGCAGATGTTCCCCAAAATTACTCATTCAAACCTTCATATCAGTTGATCATTTTTATTTTGGGAATACCCCTGTTGTTTTTCCTTATTCTATTTAATTATCTCAGAAGAAATTTTTACAACAGCACCATGCACGTTAAAAATTGCCGGCAAATTTTTCTTTTTTGGATTTTTGTGTCACTTATAAGCTTGCTTTGGATAAGAAAAATTTATTTAATTGACTTTTTTATTCTCTTCGTTCCATTTTCGGTTTTAATTGCTTTTGGTTTGTCTATTTTCAGAAACTATTGGAAAGCGGAAGGTTTGTTTGTAATTCTTTTTTTATCAATCATTGCAATAAATGTTTTAATGCTACATTCATCATTTGTAAAATCTTATGCAAAGAGTAACGACTATATCATTTCTTATTCCCCTTTACCTGAAACAATGTATGGTAAAAAAATAATGGTTTTATCGGATAATGTGCTTTTTTACCTTCATAATCGCCTGGCTACGCCTTATTTTGACTGGTCGTTGATAAATCGTGATTTTTCAAAACTAAATAATTATCAAACAATTTATGTAATTTACCAACGAATTATGAGTGACATGCCTGAATTGGTCGTAGATGAAAACAATCTTTTTGAATCATTTTTAGTAAAAGCACCGTTAATAGATGGTTATTTTGTAAAAATCCCGGGAACAGTTATTTACAGAAGGATAAATTTCTTGCATAATCAAAAAAAACAAAAAAGAAAATTTCAACACAAAGACACTAAGAAACATTAGGTAAACTCTTTGTGTAACTTTGTTTCTTAGTGTATTTGTGTTGAAAAAACTGCATTTTGCAAGATGTCTAATAAAAGAACGGAAAAGCAAACAAATCAAAAACAATTTTGTTTCCATCTTTCGGCAATACTCATACTAAAATTTTTAAATTTTAAAATAACAACAATGAAAAAATCATTTATTCAAACAATATTATTTCTATTAAGTATCGTTCCTGTTATTTCCCAGATACAGAATCCGGTGAAATCTTCCTATTCAGCCAGCAAAACGGAGGTAACCGTAGGAGAAGAAATTGATTTAATTTTTTCGTACACCATTCAAAAAGATTGGGAAATGTATTCCAATGATTTTCCTGAATCAGTAGGTCCTATGGTCACTAAACATACTTACGTTCCTAACAATACCTATAAATTGATCGGAAAAACAGTCGCATCACCGGCTATTGAAAAATTTGATGAAATCTGGAATGACAAAGTCAGGTTTCATAAAAACAAATCTATTTATACGCAGAGGGTGAAAATATTAAAACTTAACCCGGTCATAATAGCCAATGCACAATTCCAGGCGTGTACAGAAATTACCGGTAAATGCATCCCTTACGACGAAGAATACCGGTTCGATTTTATTAAATCAGTAGCATCGGGGTATAAACCCGATAGCCAAAATTTAAATATGGGTTTGAAACCTGATTCTACCATCGTAAAATCGGTTTTGAATCAGGATTGTACAAACGTAGAATCGGGTTTTAAACCCGATTCTATGGCATTCATACCGGTTTTAAATCCAACAAATACCCGTGTAATAGGAACCCCGTTGGATTGCAAGGAATTTGAACCTAAAATTACTACTGATTTTACAAACACAGGCAAGAAAATAGATTCCTCTGTATGGTTTTTTATGCTTGGTGCATTTTTAGCCGGATTAGTGGCACTACTAACGCCATGCGTATTTCCGATGATTCCTCTTACTGTTAGTTTTTTTACAAAAAAAGGGGAGAATAAATCTAAAAACATCACGCAGGCATTTATTTACGGAATATCCATCATTGTTATCTATATCAGTTTAGGAATAGGAGTTACCGTTCTTTTTGGAAGCAATACATTGAATGCTCTTTCTACCAATGCTGTCTTTAATATAATCTTTTTTTTGATGTGTATTTTATTCGGGGCATCTTTTCTGGGAATGTTCGAAATAAATTTACCCAATTCATGGGTCACAAAAATTGATGCTAAAGCAGATAAAGGGGGTTTGCTTGGAGCATTTTTTATGGCTTTTACATTGGTATTAGTATCATTTTCCTGCACCGGACCAATAGTAGGCACTCTCTTAGTGACAGCCGCCACGGGGCAATCCTATTTACTTCCTGCTTTGGGTATGTTTGCGTTTTCACTTGCCTTTGCATTACCATTTACTTTTTTTGCGATTTTCCCCTCTCTTCTAAGTTCTTTACCAAAATCTGGCAGTTGGCTCAATTCAGTAAAAGTTGTATTAGGATTTATTGAAATTGCACTTGCATTTAAATTTCTGAGTGTATCAGATGCCACCTATCACTGGCGTATTCTCGATAGAGAGGTTTTTCTTGCAATCTGGATAGTAATTTTCGCTTTGCTTGGATTTTATTTATTAGGAAAGTTAAAGTTTTTTCATGACAATGAACTTTCACACATATCTGTACCCCGTTTATTTCTTGCGCTGATTTCTTTTTCTTTTGTACTGTATATGATTCCAGGTATGTGGGGCGCTCCATTAAAATCTTTGTCCGGATGGCTACCCATGAACAACACGCAGGACTTTTTTATTCAAACCTCCGATTATTCAATTAAGCCATTTCATGATTATTGCGAAGGTATGAATTATGCACGATCCGTAAAAAAACCTGTAATGCTCGACTTTACTGGGTATGGTTGCGTAAATTGCCGGAGAATGGAGGCAGGCGTTTGGACGGATCCGGAAATTGAAAAAATACTTGCTGAGAATTATGTTATAATTTCACTTTACGTAGATGATAAGAAAAACCTACTTGATTCTGAAATTTACTTTTCTGAAAATGATCAAAAAATTAAAAAAACAATAGGTGCAAAATGGAGTGAGTTTCAGGCAAAATATTTCTCCAATAATGCCCAGCCATTTTATGTTTTATTGAATAATGATGGTAGTACGTTAGCCCCTCCCCGTGATTTTAACCTGAACGTAAATGAATTTAAACAATGGCTTTTAAGTAGTTTGAAAAATTATAAAAATCAAAATTAACAACATACTATATCTCCACAGTTTCTTTAGTAAGGACACGAGAATACAGCATTTGTATAATCCCTTCTTTCAACCCAACATTTGGCACCACAATTTTTGAAATATTAGCCCATCGTAGAATGGATAGATAAATATCTGAAGCCGGAATAATCAATTCAGCACGATCCGGGTTTAGTTTCAGAATGTTTACCCGCTCTTCAAGGGTGCGGTTTTTAATTAGATGGATCACATCAGTCATTTTATTGAGTGACATGTGTTGGTTATCTTTTATATTAGCCAACGAATATATTTTAGCAATGTTTCCACCGGTGCCAATTGCTAATAATTCCTTGTAGGATTTAGTTTTAAATTTTACCCAAGTACGCATATTCACCCATTCTTCTTTATTCTGCTTCTGATCACTTTGCCGCAAGGTTCCGATATTAAAAGATTGCGAAGTAACTTTTTTGTGATTTGAAATTATGTTTAAGTCGGTTGAGCCGCCCCCAACTTCAACATGAAGATAATCTCTGTAATCAATCCTTCGTAATACTGCCTGAAAAATAATTTCTGATTCGCCTGGTCCATCCAGAATGTCAATCTGAATTCCTAATTCTTTTTTTATTTTTTTTGCAATATCATTACCGTTACTGGCTTCTCTCAACGAAGAAGTTGCACAAGCCATGTAGTCCTGCACTTCATAACTTTTAATCAATGTTTTAAAGGATCGTATCAGGTCTATGAATTGAGTTTCTTTTTCAGGTCCGATTTTTCCTAAATTAAAAACGTCCTCACCTAACTGCATCGGGACTCTGACAAACTCTATGGTTTTAAAAGAATGTTGATTCAGTTCTTTAATAACTCTTACTATAAAGAGTCGAACTGCATTCGAGCCAATATCAATAGCCGCTAAATTCATAAGAAATTTTAATTATGTTAAATTGATTAAATTATATGCTATTTTTTTACCTGTAATATTTCATTGACAATCTCTTCACTGTTCGGTAAAACAGAGGAAGGAAAAACTTTTATAAGTTTACCTTCTTCATCCACCAGATATTTATAGAAATTCCATTTGGGTGACTCCTGATTCCATCCGTTTTTTGATTTGTTTGTAAGCCATTGATAAATGGGATGCTGGTTTAATCCTTTTACAGATATTTTTTCAGACATAAGGAAGGTAACCCCATAATTTTTTGTACAAAAGGTGAGAATTTCAGAATTATCACTAGGTTCCTGTGAACCAAAATTATTGGCTGGAAATCCAATTAAGACCACTTTATTCCAATATTTTTCATGTAATTCCTGTAATTGGGCATACTGAGGTGTGTAACCGCACTTGGAAGCAACATTTACCAACATTATTTTTTTTCCCTTGAAGTCAGAAAAGGAAATGGTGTCTCCCTGTAGCGTTAACAATTTAAAATTGTAAAAATCAGAAATCACAGTTGTTTTTATGATTGAAGTTGTATCCAGGGTCTGACCAAAAGCCGATGTAAATGCCGTCATAACCATAAATAGAATTACCAGAAACAGGGAATTATTTATCTTGAGGATATACAAACTTTTTCTTAAAAAATATTGGAATACACTGCAAATATACTATTTTTGCTGACAAAATATAACTATTATGCCTGGTAAAATAAAAAGAAAGGTTCTAAGAAGAAGAATCAACGCCAAATTAAGAAAGCAATCTATTAAATTACTGACAGCTAAGCCGGTAATTAAGCACATGGATGAATTTGAAACAAGAAAGCAAAAGGTAAGTGAATAATTTTGCATTTGTTGCGTTTATTTGTATCTTATTTCCAATAGATTATAGTAAATAATCTAATGTTATAGTTTAAAGCATTATTTATATGCGGTTTATATACTCCATTCCTGTTTTACTTTTCTTATTTATTCAGAATGGGATTACTCAGGTTGTTTCTACCGATAATTTAAAAAAAGACATCACTTACCTGGCTTCTGACCAATTAAATGGTCGTGGAACCGGTACCGAAGATGAAAAAAAAGCGGCGGATTACATTGCAAAAAGTTTTAAAGATTTATCACTAATTCCTTATGGGAGTAATACCTATTTTTTTGATTTCTCATTCCGGTTAAAAAATAATCCGCATGGAGACGAGGAAACGAAGGATACAACTGCAAAAATTACAGAGAGTAAAAATGTAGTGGGATTTCTTGATAATGGTTCTAATCATACCATCATTGTCGGAGCGCATTATGATCATCTTGGACTGGGTGAAATTTCCGGTTCTTTGGAATCAGACAGTAAAGGAAAAATTCATAATGGAGCCGATGATAATGCATCAGGCACTGCCGGAATGATGGAATTAGCAAGAATTTATTCTCAAAATAAAGTGAAGGAGCCCTATAATTTTTTATTTATGGCATTTTCCGGTGAGGAATTGGGTCTTTTTGGTTCTAAAAAATATTGTGAAAATCCTACCATAGACCTTAAAAACATTCATTTCATGATTAATTTTGATATGATTGGAAGATTAAATGAAGCAGAAAAAAAATTAATGGTCTATGGGGTAGGAACTTCCCCGGTGTTTGTCAATCTTTTAAATTCATTAAAAACACCGCTTGTGATTAAAATGGATTCTGCCGGAATAGGACCTTCAGACCAAACCTCTTTTTACCTGAAAGATATTCCTGTACTTCATTTTTTTACCGGACAACATTCCGATTATCATAAACCATCGGATGATGTAGAAAAAATAAATTTTGAAGGTGAAAAAGTAGTGTTGGAATTTTCACTTCAGGTAATTGATGAACTTCTCAAATTGCCTAAACTTGCGTTTTTAAAAACGAGAAATTCAGAAGAAGAAAAAATATCTTTTAAAGTTACTTTAGGGATTATGCCTGATTACATGTATGATGGCATGGGAGTGAGAGTAGATGGAGTCAGCAAGGGAAAGCCAGCAGAAAAAGCCGGCATTATGAGTGGTGATGTAATTACACAACTGGGTGATTTTAAAATTACTGATATGAAAGAATATATGAAAATACTCGGAAAATTCAATAAAGGGGATTCTACCAGTGTTACGGTGACAAGAAATGGTCAACTGACAATTTTATTTCTTGCTTTTTAGAAAAGGTATAGGGGGAATAGGGTATAGGGTATATGGAATGAACGTTTAGCCCCTATACCTTATACCCTATTCCTTATATCCTGTGGGAGTAAAATAATACTGACAAAACGATAAAGTATTATTGAGATTAAATTTCAGTTTTTCCTGTTTTTTATGAGGAACATTGCACTATGTCAATTCACATAGGCAAAATAATAAAACAACGGGTTGAAGAAATGGGGATGAAAAAAACCGAGTTCGCCCGAAGAGTAAATACTACTCCTCAGAATGTTTATGATATATTTAACAGAATTTCCATTGATACGGAATTATTAGTTCAGATAGGAAAAATACTCGATTTTAATTTTTTTGAACAATACTTCCTTTCAGCGCAAACCCATAAAGCAGGATTCAGCAAAGCGGAAGAAGAAAGCGCTCCCTATTTATCCATTTCCGAAATATCATTTGAGCTGAAGTCAAGAAAAGAAAAAATTGAAAAAATGGAAACAGAAATAAATAGATTAAAAAAGGAAAACGAGTTGCTTGCCGAAATAAACAGTTTATTGAAAACGAGGCAGAAAATGTA
This sequence comes from Bacteroidetes bacterium RIFCSPLOWO2_12_FULL_37_12, assembly GCA_001769655.1. Lineage (GTDB taxonomy): Bacteria > Bacteroidota > Bacteroidia > 2-12-FULL-37-12 > 2-12-FULL-37-12 > 2-12-FULL-37-12. The sequence continues at coordinate 41,570 of MEPC01000035.1, forward strand.
GTAGAGAGAGAGGGATTCGAACCCCCGGTCCCGCTTACGCGGGACAACGGTTTTCAAGACCGCCGCATTAAACCACTCTGCCATCTCTCTGCGGAATCAATTACAAAATTAAAGAATTTCAATCATTATATCAACTTGAGTGGTCTGCTACAATTCTCCATTTATTATTAATCTTTTGGAATACTAATGTAAAGTACCCTTCAGAAGAAGTTTTATTATCTTTATCAATCCGCCATTTGCCAATGATGAAATAATTTTCTGTCCCGAATTTTTTTTTTCCAATAAAGTAAAATTCAATCTTCCCATGCTTTGTCTATCAGGATATGATTTTTTATAATTTTCCAAGGTACTTTTCCAGCCGTATTTTATACCTGATTTCCCTATGAAAATCAAACTATCGGAATTCCAATAACCTTCCATATATTTTTCAATATCTCCATTGTTCCAGTCGTCAACTTGTTGAAAAAGAATTTTTTTGATTATGGGGAGTTCAACATCTTCCTGTGAAAAACAACCCAAAGGAAGAAAAAACAAACAGAAACAGATATAACTGATTTTCATAGTAAATTAAATGTAGTATTGCTATCTATCTACCAATTCAAAATTAACTTCAACTCTACGGTCTAACTCATTTCTTTTTTCTTCTGTAGAACCGGATAAGGGCTTTGTTTCTCCATGAAAATGATAGGTAACTTGTTTATCACTCACTAATTTCTTATTTAAAATATAACCGGAAGCAGTTTTCGCCCTGTTTTCAGATAATTTCATGTTATAGTTCTCATCACCGGATTTATCTGTATGTCCATCCATTTTAACCTTAATTCTTGGATGTACCTGAAGCACCGGAATTATTTTATCCAATTTATCTCTGTTTTCGTAAGTTAAGGTATATTGGTTAACTCCATATTGCAAGCGCACAGTACCATATTGAATTATTAATTGTTGTAGTTCAAAAACAGGGTCCTTGTACTTTAATAATTCAACAATAACTTGCCTGTCCAATTTTGTTTTGTCAATCTGGATAGTGAATTTTAACTCACTTCGCCTGTCTATGGAATTTGGAGTTTCTTCCTGACTTCCTGAAGCAGGTTTTTCTTCTCCGTAAAAAGTATATTGCACCTGGTAAGATTGAATTTTATCTTTATTTACAAGGTATTCGGCGGCTTCAAGCGAGCGTTTTTCAGAAAGTTTTTTATTATAATCGGCGGGACCTGCTTTATCCGTGTGTCCTTCTACTGTAATAACTATTGCCGGGTTTAAAGTAAGCAAAGGGGCTATGGCATCAAGCTGATATTTTTGAAATTTTGTAAGTTTATAATGATTAATTTTATAATAAACTACGGGCAAGGCATACTCTTGTAATAATTCGTTGAACTCTTTCTCTGGGTTGGTATAGGATTTTTCTTGATGTTCCTTTTGTGTATCCTCCCTGGTAAGAAACAAATCGGTTGTGTCTTGAATATTAATTTTTGCTGTTGAATCGGGAATAATTTCAACACCTCTAAAATCAACTTTAGCACCCGCTCTTGAATTTGGTTCCTTATCGAGGTAATCAGGAACCCCATCGCCATCATTATCGAGAGGGCACCCTTTTGCATCCACTAAAACATCTGCAGGTGTCTCTGAGCACTTATCATAAAAGTTTATGATTCCATCTTTATCATCATCCATTTTGTCTTTGCTTGTAAGTTTTGGTTGATTTTTAGGAGCGGCACAACTTACGATTATTAAACAAAGAATCGAAATGAAAAAATTAGAGTTATTGTGAGATAGAAGGTTCATTATTGAATTATGACGTTGAAATAGTTGACTGTTTGTATAATCTAAAAAAAATGAACAAAGTAATCTTTGAATCTGTGGCAATTAACTATAGAATAATAGGCAAAGATAATTTTGTTTTTTATAATCAAGACAACGATTTATCCCCAATATTTTGTGGGAAAACCATGAGGTAGTACAAAAAAAAAACCCCCTTGTTTCCAAGAGGGTTTATAAATATTATTGAGATGTTACTCTTTTTTCTCATCACCAGCGGCTGGAGGATTAAAGAATTTATAGTTTACACCAACGTTAAAAAGGATAAATTTATCGCTACCTGTTGATGTATCGGATCTTTTTTTGGACATAGCGGCAAATTCTTCGGCTGTGTATTTACCTTGCATTAATAATGCACCCGACTGTGTATAATAAGCCGCTCCACCTCTTCCATTATTACCACTGCTTACATCTACACCATCTATATGTGAAGTACCGGTGAATTTAAAGGTGAAACTCATATTCAAATCAAACATATCGTTGAAAGAATAATTAAATCCAGCACCAGGTGTTACTTCCCAAGTACCTATGGGTATGCCGTCATTGTATAATGAAGAACCTTCAGTGTCAGAGGTACTTACCTGATTCCATCCTTTTGCTGATTCATAAGAATCATCACCGTTGGCATCAATGGTTGTTGTATAAAACAACATACCACCACCAAGAGAAACAAATGGAGAAATGGTTTCTTTTGCAAAATAATACTTACCGTGCAATAGTAATTCAAAAATACTGCTTTTGAAAGCTAAAGAACCCATTTTAGCACCTGGGTCAACAGCCCAAACCGGCTTAATATCTTTAATTTTGTATTTATTACTACCACCCCCATTAACCCATCCAAACAACATGGTTCCCTGTAAACTCACTTTATCAGCGAATTTTCTTTCTAAATAACCTTCAGCGGCAAAACCGGCTCCGGGAGAAACATCACCCATATATACATAAGTACCTAACCGGGCACCAATTTGCCAGTTTGTTAGTTCAGTTGGAAATTGAGCATAAGCAGAACCGCTTATCATTAACACGCAGAATAATGCGAGTAACACATTGATTTTTGTTTTCATTTTTAATTTATTTTTAAGGGTTAAAAATTTTTTTATACGGCAGGTGAATAAACCTTACCTTTAAATTCACCGCAAATGTATGCACTTGATTTGAATAAAACAACATTTTTTTAAAATAATTTATAAATTTTTCAAATTTGCCTCCAAAATCCTCAATTTACCCTCTACATCCTTTTTTTTAAGCAGTTCTTTCTCGATTATATCCGCTTTAGCACGATGAAGAAAATTTTCATTAGTCAATTTATTATTAATAGATGTTAGAAAACCAGATAAATAAGCAATTTCTTTTGCAATATTTTCTTTTTCCTTATCATCGTTCTTTTGTGCAACGGGGTTTATGTAAAAACACTCTTTATCTTTAATGAAAAATGATATTGCCGATAAGGTGGGTGCTTCCCTATTAAATTTAATCTGATTTATTCCTGTTAATTTAGAGAGGTAAAGTGAGAATGGTTCAATGATTGGCTTTAATGCGTTTGAAATAACCAGAATATCATCATTTGAATTTTTTTCTTTTTTCCTGCCGCCCGATAATTTTCTGATAGTCGTAATTAATTGAAAAAACATTTCTGTATTTTCAAGAAGGTATGTATCTACTTCTTTTTCTTTGGGGAAATTTGCATTAATAATGTGATTTTCTTCCTCCGGATAGCGAAGATATTGCCATAGTTCTTCAGTAATAAAAGGTAAAAAGGGATGCAATAACTTTAAAATACTCTTATAATAAGAAACTGTCTTAAGGTAGGTTTGCTCGTCAATGGAATCAGTATTTTCAGGTTTTATCATTTCAAGAAAATTCGAACAGAAATCATCCCAGGTCAATTTATAAATTAGCATTAATGCCTCTGAAATCTTAAAATCGTTAAAGAGTGTTTTTGAATCGGCAATAGATTGGTTTAATTTACTTTCAAACCATCTTAAAGCCAGGGAGTGATTAAAGGGAATCTCTTTGTCGGGTTTCCATCCATTAATTAGACGGAAAGCATTCCATATCTTGTTTGTAAAATTCCTTCCCTGAATAATTAATGCTTCATCATATAACAAATCATTGCCCGCCGGTGAACACAATAACATTCCTGTCCTTACAGCATCGGCTCCATATTTATTAATTAATGCAATTGGCTCAGGTGAATTCCCTAATGATTTTGACATTTTTTTCCCATGCTTGTCTCTGACGATGCCAGTAAAATATACATTTTTGAATGGGATATTTTCTTTAAAATGCAAACCAGCCATTATCATTCTTGCCACCCAGAAAAATAATATCTCTGGAGCTGTCACCAGCGTATTGGTTGGATAATAATATAAGAATTCTTTATTGTTTGGTTCATTTATGCCATTAAATACAGTGATAGGCCAAAGCCAGGAAGAAAACCAGGTATCCAGCACATCTTCATCCTGCCGTAAATGTTTTGTGCAATGACACCGTGGACACTTCTCAGGTTTTTCTGATTGTACTATGATCAAATCTTTACATTCTTCACAATCACAGTACCAGGCAGGAATCCGGTGCCCCCACCATAATTGCCTGGAAATACACCAATCGTGAATATTTTCCAACCAGTGTCTGTATAGATTAATAAACTTTTCAGGATGGAATTTAATCTGTCCTTTTTCAACAACATCCAAGGCGGGTTTTGCTAACGTATCCATTTTCAAGAACCATTGTAAAGAAAGACGGGGTTCAATTACAGCATGAGTTCTTTCTGAATAACCAATATTATTTTTAATTTTTTCTGTTTTTTGTAATTGATTATTTTTTTTAAGCTCTTTTAAAATGGTTTTTCTTGCTTGGAAACGTTCCATACCTGTGAATAAGATGGCTTCGGAAGACAAGGTTGCATCTTCATTAAAGATATTAACAAAAGGTAAATCATGTTTAATTCCCAACCGGTAATCATTTTGATCATGGGCAGGTGTCACTTTTAAACATCCCGTTCCAAAAGTCATATCCACATATTCATCGGCTATCACAGGAATCTTTCTTTTAATAAGTGGCACATAAACTTGCTTACCAATAAAATTTTTATACCTTTCATCATCCGGGTGCACACATAATGCTGTATCGCCCAGAATGGTTTCGGGACGAGTAGTGGCAATGGTTATAAATTCATCAGAGCCAATTACTTGATATGCTATATAATATAGTGAACTCACCGATTCTTTATAATAAATCTCTTCATCAGAGATTGCCGTTTTTCCGGAAGGATCCCAGTTAACCATTCTGAAACCACGATAAATCAAACCGGCTTTGTATAATTCAACGAAAACTTTTGTTACCGAATCGGAAAGGTCCTTATCCAATGTAAATTTAGAACGTTCCCAATCGCAAGAAACACCCAGACGTTTTAATTGTTCAACTATAATTCCACCATGTTTATGGGTCCATGCCCAGGTGTGTTTTAAAAATTCTTCTCTTGAAAGTGATTTTTTTTCTATACCTTGTTCTTTAAGCATGGAAACGACTTTGGCTTCTGTGGCTATGGATGCATGATCGGTACCTGGAACCCAGCAGGTTTCCTTTCCTTCCATTCGGGCTTTACGGATTAAAACATCCTGTATCGTATTATTCAGAACATGCCCCATGTGCAGTACTCCTGTAACATTTGGTGGTGGAATTACAATGCAATAAGGTTCTTTTTCAGGATTTGGGGAAGAATGAAAATACTTTTTTTCTTCCCATAACCGGTACCATTTCTGTTCCACCTGATCTGGCGTGTAGGTTTTTTCAATTACCATAATCGGCAAAATTATGTTATTTGAAATTATTTTTTTAACTTAGCGCAAGTTTTTTAAGTTTTTATTTTTATAAACCATAAATTTTAATAATTATGAAAACACAACTTAAGATTTTTTCTGCCTTGATCATTTTCACGCTAATTAGTAAAGCATTAATAGCTCAGGTATCCAATGAAGAAGATGCAGGACCTGTTCGTGACGATGTTCCTGCCATGTCAACCATTCTTAAAGCAGGACCAAAAATTCAATTTTTAGAGACCTCAAAAGATTTTGGTAACATTACACAAGGGGAAAAGGTCTCATACGATTTCACATTTCGTAATACCGGTACAGAACCGCTTGTGCTTTCAAATGTGCAAACTACTTGCGGATGTACAGCCACTAACTGGCCCAGAGAACCGATTGCTCCAGGAGAGATGAAAAAAATTGCCGCTACTTTCAACAGTGCAGGAAAATCAGGTAAACAGGATAAGGTTATAACTATTACTTCAAACGCAAATGACGGAGTCATGAAAGTACATATTATATGTAATGTATTACCTGCGGCACCCGCCCCAGCTCCCACACCCGTTCCTGCCAACGATCAAAAAAAACCGGCTGAATCCGGACATTGAGTAGTCGTAGCAAATTCAAACTATTTAAGTTTCTTTCAAACCTAAATTCACTTGTCCTATATTAATGTAAATGGGAATCTTTTACCGGAAGAGAAACCCTTTATTAACCGGCTGAACCGTTGCCTTAGATATGGAGACGGCTTGTTTGAAACCCTTTGCGTCAGGTATGGAAAAATAGGATTTCTCAAAGATCATCTGAAAAGATTATTTGAAGGGATGAAGTTTTTAAAATTAAATTTACCGCCTGCTTTTTCTGAAAAAGATATTTCAGAAAAAATTTACGAGTTGTTAAAGCAAAATGATTTTGATATAAATGAAAATTACAGAGTACGTCTTCAGGTATTTCGTAGCGGGGGAGGATATTATGCACCAGAGCAGAATGAGAGCGAATATTTTATTGAGTCAGAAAAATTACCCTATAAAGATTTCAAAAAAATCGAGTCATTAAAATCTGTTGCAGTTTTCAGGGAATTATTTCTTTTTCCTTCAATACTATCACGTTTTAAAACATGTAATTCAATGCCATACGTTTTTGCTTCTTTATTTAGAAAATCAAAAAAATATCAGGAAGTATTGCTTGTTGACCAAAAGCAGAACCTGGCTGAATGTTCTTCTTCAAATATATTCTGGTGTAAAAAAGGGAAATTATTTACTCCTTCATTGGATACAGGATGTATTGATGGAGTAATGAGAAAACAAGTGATTAAAGCGGCTGTGAATCTGGGGATACAGGTAAAGGAAGTAAAAATGAAGTTAAAAGTTCTGACGTTTTCTGAAAGTGTATTTTGTACAAATGTTATTCATGGAATAAGAATAATTTCAGGTATTCATGCATGGAGATTAAATACCGATATGGAAATGGTTAATAATCTAACAAAAAAAATTATTGAAAATGAAAGATAAATATTGGAAATTAGTCATTGATAAAACAAATCAAATTTTGTTTCCTCTCAAAAATTCTTGCGTATTCATTCTTGCTTTACCTTCCATTTGAATTTCTTTGAGAGTGAGAAACCCGTCTGCACATTTTATTTTAATAAACGTTTTTTGATCAGTAATTATTTCTCCTGTATGAGTCGTCGAAGAAGAATCAGAAACATAGGAGGACTCGAATATTTTCAAAATTTTTCCATTAAGTTTTGACCAAGCTCCAGGGTAGGGTGATAATCCTCTGATTTTGTCATAAACTTTTTTAACCGGAAGTTCCCAGTTTAATTCACAGACATCCCGGAAAATTTTTGGCGCCTTCTTTATTCCTTCACTCATTAATTGTGGGTATGTTTTTATTGTACCTTTACGGATTTCTTCTACCGTTTTTAGAATAAGTTTAGCGCCTTCAATTTTCAATTTATCGTGCAATGAACCAGCATCTTCGGAGTCATCTATTTGCATTTTCTCCTGGAAAATAATATCACCCGTATCAATTTCATGTTTTAAAAAAAATGTTGTCATTCCGGTCATTTGTTCACCATTGATAATTGCCCAGTTTATGGGAGCGGCACCTCTGTAATCCGGAAGAAGGGAAGCGTGAAGATTAAAAGTACCTGCTTTAGGGAGAGAAAATAGAGAATCCGGCAACATTCTGAATGCCACAACTATACCTAAATCAGGTTTCAGGTTTTTTAGAAATTCATAAAATTGAATGTCCTTTAATTTCTCGGGTTGTAAAACGAGTAGGTTATTTTTTAATGCACATTCTTTTACTGGACTAATATGAAGTTTTAATCCTCTGCCAGCCGGTTTATCCGGAGCAGTAATTACAGCGGAAATTTCAAATCCATTTTTAATTAAAATTTCCAATGCAGGCACGGCAAACTCAGGTGTTCCAAAAAAGATTATGCGCATAAATTTCATTCAAAATCTTCATACAAGAGGTATTTCTTTCTAAACTTTTTATACTCTTCAAGTTCCATACGGTAGCTCTCAGTAATTTTATTTTCTGCCATTACAGGGTCTTGGTTTTCCGCTATTAATTTTTGAATCTGGTCGTTTCCGGCAAGCAATGGAAAGAATTTTGTAAAAAATTTATTTTTTTCTTTATAAGAAGCATATAATTCAATAAGAAAGCTCCAATCAATTTTATCTAATTTATATAAAATGGAAGAATTAAAATCATATCCCTGGCAAGTTTGGCCATTGTAGGGCGGGTTCTCACTAACTCCTTCGATAAAATGGGGCTTAAACTTATAATTTCCTTTTGTAAAACCCGGATAGCCAATAACCTGAAATGGTTTTTCAGTTCCTCTACCTACACTAACTGCAGTTCCTTCAAACATACACAAGGATGGGTAAAGTGCGATGGAAAGGTCGTTGGGCAAATTCGGTGAAGGTTTTACCAATAAAGAATATCTTCGCTTATGTGTATAGTTTTTCATTTTTATAATTACAAGGTCACATACCAATGAATCTGCCAGCCATTTTTCCTGATTTATCATTTTGGCTAATTCACCCATAGTTAATCCATGCACAATCGGGATAGGATGCATGCCGACAAATGATTTGAATGCGGGTTTTAATACAGGACCGTCAATGTAATGTCCGTTTGGATTGGGTCTGTCAAGAACAATCACGGTTTTTCTGTTTTCAGCACAGCTCTCCATTACAAAGTGCATGGTATTTATATAGGTGTAAAACCTGGCTCCAACATCCTGAAGATCAATGATCACAATATCAATGTCACGAAGTTGGCTGGGGATTGGTTTTTTGGTATTACTATAAAGTGAAATTACAGGAAGTCCTGTGACAGGGTCAGTATTATTTTCAATCAATCTTCCTGCTTCTACATCTCCTCTTAATCCATGCTCAGGAGTAAATAATATTTTTAAATCAACTCCCGATTTTTGCAAAGTATCAGCAAGTAATTTGTTTTTTATTCTTGAACTTTGATTAATGACCAATGCTACTTTTTTTCCTTCCAACAATGGTTTATATAAATGGATCTGGTCAGCTCCGGTTTTAAGCAAAGAATCAGCTTCTGATATTGATAAAGGAACAGTCCCTGCCTTTGGTTTTTTTTCTTTAACCTGACAAGTTGAAAAAAATGATATGCAGAGAATTATATAAAATAAAAATTTCATTCGGGCTTGAAATTATATGTAAATATCAGTAAAATTTTCATATTTCACAAAATGAAAATAATTGTATGTGTACTAATCTGAAACAGATTTGCGAAAGTTTGAGTAAAATAGAATATTGGAATGTTGGAATAATGGGAGCACCAACCCAATATTCTAACATTCCAATATATTCGCATACCCGCTTCTGAAAGGTCTAAATAAAAATGTGTATAACTTCCATTTAAAAAATTTTTCTGTTAAATTTTGTTACTTTATCTTTGCGGGATAGTTTTTATCATTCCCAGATTTTATCGGAAATTATCTTTAACCAATACCTTCGTTTGTGAGGATATAAACGAGGGCGATGAATAACTAATGACTAATGACCAATACCTTCGTTTATGAGGATACAAACGAAAGCGAAGAATAACCAATGCCCAATTACTAATTCAAAATGTCCCTAAAGTTAAATAAAAAACAATCACCCGGCATCATACATCTTCCAAAAGATTTGGAAATGATGAGTTTAGGTAAACTTCCGCCGCAAGCTATTGAATTGGAAGAAGCTGTGCTCGGCGCAATGTTGCTTGAGAAAGAACCTCTCCAGATGGTAATTGATCTGTTAAAACCTGAGATGTTTTACAAGGAAGCCCATCAGAAAATTTATAAAGCCATGCTTGAGTTGTTTAACGATACTCAACCCATTGACTTACTTACAGTAACAACCAAACTTAGAATGATGGGAGAACTTGAACAAGCCGGCGGAGCTTTTGCAGTTGCTGAGTTATCAAACCGCGTTGCATCAAGCGCAAATATAGAAGCACACGCCAGAATCATTATCGAAAAATATCTATTACGTCAGCTTATCAGTATCTCAGGAAATATCCATGGAAAAGCATTCGATGATACAACAGATGTTTTTGACTTGTTGGATGAAACAGCAAAAAATTTATTTGAAGTAACTGATTCAACCATTCGCAAAAATTATGAGGACTTACCAAATCTATTGAATCAGGCAATCGAAGAAATTGATAAAAAAAGATTAAATGAAAGCGAACTGACCGGTGTTGGGTCCGGTTTTACAGATTTGGATAGAATTACCGGCGGCTGGCAGAAAAGTGAATTAATATTAGTTGCCGCCAGACCTAGTATGGGAAAAACAGCATTTATCATGACTGCGGCAAGAAATGCCGCAATAATTTTCGAGAAACCGGTAGCCGTTTTTTCACTTGAAATGTCATCTATTCAATTGGTGAACCGACTGATTTCTGCTGAAGCGGAATTAGCATCCGATAAATTAAGACACGGAAAACTTGCTAATCACGAATGGGAACAGTTGCAACATAAAATTGATAAGTTGTCGCGGGCAAAAATATTTATAGATGATACACCGGCTCTCAGTATTCTTGAATTCAGAGCTAAATGCAGGCGGTTGAAATCACAACATAAAGTTGAATTAATAATTATTGATTATTTACAACTCATGACACCCGCTGTCAGAGATAATCGTAATTTTTCGAACAGGGAACAGGAAATTGCTTCTATCTCAAGAGCACTAAAGGCGATTGCCAAAGAGTTGAATGTACCGGTTGTTGCCCTTTCACAACTTAGCCGTGCGCTTGAATCGCGTAAATCTGAAGATAAAAAACCAATACTATCCGACCTAAGGGAATCCGGTTCTTTGGAACAAGATGCAGATGTTGTGATATTTTTATATAGACCGGAGGTTTATAAATTAGATGTAGATAACGAAGGTAATTCACTAAAAAATATATGTGAAGTTATTGTCGCAAAACACAGGAATGGAGCTATTGGTGAAATACGACTACGTTTTATAAGTAAATTTACACGATTTGAAGATTTATCACTTTCTTCTTCCGATACAATTTTTGAGACAACTGCTGAGTCACAAAATACAATTACCAGATCAAGTAAGCTGAATGATAGCGGGCAGGATGAAGAAAACCCGACCCCTTTTTAGAAGGGTATAGAGGTATTGGGGTATAGGGATGTATAACTTCAATAATTTCATATACCTTATATCCCTATACCCCTATACCCTTATACCCCCCTCACTCAAAATGAAATGAGATTATAAAACTTGTGCTCAACAAGGCGAGTAGCGGGTCACTATAAACACTATTTCCTTTTACATAAACATTTAAAATTCCCTGAGACCATTTAATCTCGGGCGAGAATTTAAACATGGGATTGTAAAAGTCCATACCTAAACCCCATTCAAGGGAAAAGTCCTGATTTTTGGTTTTTAATTTTACTGTGTCATCTACCACTTTTGCCTTTGATGCCATATCTATTCCGTATTTTGCACCCGCAATCACATACATGCGAAAATTTTCGCGCCGTTCTGATTTATATTTAAACTGAACCGGAATTTCCATATTTACCGATTCAATTTTTTGATTATTTATGGAGTCCCTGAATTTATATTCTATGTCACGCTTGTAAAATGAAACAGTAGGTAAAACCCTGACATCAAAATATTCTTCGAGGCGGAAATTTACCAACATTCCCAATCCCACCCCAGGTTTCGTAAGAGGATTTATTGATTTTATTGAATCGTTATTCAAATACTTTTCTGAATGTGTTAATAAAAAACTGTTAAAATTTGCGTTAATAGTAAATCCAAAATGAAATGGCTTCATATCGTAACCCTGAAGATTCAGCAGTTCCTGACTGAAAGAAGTTATGGAAGAAAAAAATAAATAGAGAAAGCTGATAAAATAAAAAAGGTTAGAAGTAAGTAATTTCATTTGATATTTTTATTTTCTTCCTGTGTATAAACTACAAATTCCCAACGTAAGTGGTTTAAACGTTACATCCAAAAAACCGTTTTTGATAAGGATGTTGGCTAAGGCAACACTGTAAGGAAATTTTTTAACTGATTCCGGCAGATAAGTATAAGCCGATGAGTCAGACGAAATAATCTTTCCGATTAAAGGCAATAGAAAATTGAAATAAGTACTATAAAGTAATGAAAAAGGAAATTTTTCAGGTTTTGAAAATTCCAGAATCGCAAATGTTCCCCCTGGCTTTAATACGCGGTATGCCTCAGAAAGACCTGCATTCAGATTTTCAAAATTCCGTATGCCAAAGGCAACCGTAACCGCATCAAAAGAATTGCTTTCAAACTCAAGGCTTTCAGAATCACCTTTTTTTAATTTAATTTTATCCGATAAACCATTGGATTTAATTTTATTTCTTCCTATTTCTAACATCTTTTCAGCTAAATCAATCCCTGTAATCATTTCAGGATTTAACGAAGAAAGAGAAATAGCCAAATCACCTGTGCCGGTTGCTAAATCCAAAATTTTTTTGGGATGAGAACCGGCAATCGCATTTACAAGTTTTTTTCTCCACGAACGGTCAATTCCAAAACTAAGAAGATGATTTAAAAAATCATAATTGCGTGAGATTTTATTGAACATCCCGGTGACACGGGCTTTCTTATTTTCTGTATGTCCTTGTATAATATTTGAACGGTTTGCTTGTATCATTTTATTTAATAATCATACGCACACCCTCTACAAAACGATCCATTTCCTCTTTGCTTCTTTTTTCGGTTACAGCGATTAATAATCCATTATAACCAAATTTAGTCAGGTCAATGCCGGCTAATATTCCCCGTTGTTCAAGAAAATGAATTAAGTATTCAGTTTTCACAGAAGATTCTATGACAAATTCATTAAAAAATTCCTGATTGAATTTTAGTTTAACCCCAGAAACAGTGCATAATTGTTTAGCTAAATAGTGTGCATTATTATACGATAATTCAGCTACTTCTTTAATCCCTGCTTTACCCATTAGCGATAAATATAATAAAGCAGTCAGTGACATTAATCCCTGATTGGTGCAAATATTTGAAGTTGCTTTCTCACGTTTTATATGTTGCTCTCTGGTTTGAAGTGTTAACGTAAATCCATCCTGCCCTTTTGCGTCAATGGTTTTACCTGACATTCTTCCCGGCATTTTCCGGATATAGCTTTGCCGGGTTGTAAAAATCCCGAGGTAAGGTCCCCCTAAACTTAACGGAATACCGAGCGGTTGTCCCTCGCAGGTGGCAATGTCTGCTCCGTAATTACCAGGTGGATCTATTAAACCGGTTGAAATTGGATTAAACGAAACGATATATTTGACGTCGGGGAATTGACGTATTTTTTTTTCTATTTCATTCACTTCTTCCAGATTTCCGAGAAAGTTAGGATGTTGAATTACTACAGAGGAAACTTCGTTGGATAAATTATTTGTGAGACAAATTAAATCTGTAATTCCGTCCTTTTCAGAAATTTCAATAAGTTGCAAATGAGTTCCGGTAAGATATGTTTTTATAACTTCTTTATAATGGGGATGAACTGTTTGAGTAATCAAAACTTTAAACCCTTTATTTAAATTAGATGCCATGATTACAGCTTCAGCCAATGCAGATGCTCCATCATACATGGAAGCGTTGGATACTTCCATTCCACTCAATTCGCAAACACAGGATTGAAATTCATACATGGCTTGCAGTGTTCCCTGGGAAAGTTCCGCCTGATAGGGTGTGTATGCAGTATAAAACTCAGGTCTTGAAACAATACTATCAATGGCTGAGGGAATGAAATGGTCATAAGCCCCACCTCCCAGAAAACAAAGGTGAGAATTTGATGAAATGTTTTTAGATGATAACCGTTTCAACTCTTTGGTAATTTCCCATTCTGAAAGGGCAGGAGGGAGGTCTAAGGGTCCCTTTAATCTTAACTTAGCAGGAATATTAGAAACAAGTTCTTCAAAAGAACTTGCCCCAATAGTTTTTAGCATTTCTTCCCTGTCGGTATCGGTGTTTGGTATATATGGCATGGTTATTTTTTATTAGTTTTAAAAATTACATTTTCACATAAGTAATCCGCATAACGGTACGCCTGTTTTGTTGTCTTCCTTCCGGTGTACTATTATCGGCTATGGGTTGTGAGGAGCCATATCCGTTTGCTGTTAATCTCGATTTATCAATATTATTTTCGATCAGGTAATTTATAACTGATTGAGCTCTATCAAGGGAGAGTTTTTTATTTTTTACTTCTAAGCCTACGTTATCGGTATGTCCGGAAATTTCAATATCAATTTGCGGGTTGGTTTTTAAAAGATCTTTGATTTTTTCCAATTCCTTGGTTGATTCAGTTTTGAGCTCAGCGCTTCCCGTGTTAAAAAATATATTATTTAATATTACTTCTTTGCCCACTTGAATTTTTTGTAATTCAATTTTTATTTCATTGGTTTCAAAAGAAGACATAATGGGGATTTCCTTATTGATGGAATAGAAAATATACTCCTCGTTGTCCACAATAATACCATAATTTCTTCCGGGAGGAAGCACTACAAGAAATTTCCCACCTACTGTATTAGTAACTTGTACGGCTTCTTTAAGCTGGTTATCAACAATAATGACTTTGGCATCTACCGGCTCTTTCGTTTCTTCATCGGTGACGATGCCTTTTAAAATTGTAAGTGACAATTCGCCTTTAGACACGGGCATTTGAATAAGCCAGATATCTTTGTCACCCAAGCTACCCACGCGTGAAGAAGAATAATAACCATGCTTACCGTCAGCGGAAAGAACGAAATAAATGTCATCACCGGCAGTATTAATTGGAAATCCAAGATTTTCCGGTTCGGACCAAATATTATTTTCACTTCTGGACCTGAAAATGTCGTACCCACCCATGTTTTTATGACCCTTTGAGCTAAAATATAAGGTCTTTCCATCAGAATGAATAAATGGGGCATCTTCATCCATGGGAGTATTGATGGGTGGTCCCAGGTTTTTACCTTTTCCCCAACCAAATTCACCGGGGAGTTTTTTTGAAACATAAATATCGAACCCTCCCAAGCCACCGGGGCGGTCGCTTGAAAAATAGAGATAATTTCCATCCGGTGAAATGGAACAACTGAGTTCAGCGCTTTTTGAATTTACAAATTCACCTGGAATGGGAAGTGGAATACTCCACTCCGTACCGTTCTGTTCCGAATAATACAAGTCACCATTATTTTCTGAACGGTAAAGAAATAAATAAGAACCATCGGGAGAAAGACCAACCGTTGATTCATGGGCTGGTGTATTGATATTTTCACTGATGGAAACAGGTTCAGACCAATTGCCTTCTACTTTTTCACTTAAATAAATATCTTCGTAATACATGTTGTCCACTTCATAATATCCACCGGTTGATCCTGGTCTTCTGGAAGTAAAAATTAATGTTTGTTCATCGGCAGTAATTACCGGGCTGTATTCGGGAAACTCTGAATTAATAATTTTTCCTAAATTTTCAAATGAATCTACCACCGAATTTTGCGATAATTCCTGCCCATATTTACAGGTTGCAATTTCTGCTTTTACTTCCGCAAATTTCGGGTTATCTTCTTTAATTAATTCCAGATAACTTGTAAAACTGCTTATGGCGTTATTGAAAAAGTGGCTTTGGTGGTAAAGTTTTCCCAGATAATAAAAACATTCCGGATTCAGGGTACTGTCGGTTGATTTCATCACGCTTTTGCACAGGTAAGGTATTGCATCGCGCTGATTGTTTCCTTTTATCAGACATTCGCCGATTTTGAAATTTGTCGCAGGATTATCAGGTATCATGGAATCGGCTCGTTGATATAATTTTCTGGCTTCTTCGTATTCTTCAATTCTGAAATTTTCCTCTGCCTGCTTTAGAACCCTTTTATATAAACGCATATCATTTTTAGATAGTTGTGCAAAGGAGAAGTCGGGTGACACAAATAATATCACACTAATAAATGCAACAAAAATTTTAAATCTTTTTTTTGAAAAATTAATCATAGCTAATTTATTTAAGAATTTCCATAACAGTCCTTCTATTTTGTTGTCGCCCTTCATTCGTTTCGTTAGATTCAATGGGCTGTGATTCACCATATCCGCGTGCCTGTAACCGGGTGGGAGAAATGCCAGCTTTAATTAAATAATCAACCACTGCCTGTGCCCGGTTTTCTGATAAAATCTGATTATTCTCATCTGTTCCTACGTTATCCGTATGTCCTGCAATTTCTACATTAATTTCTGCCTTTTGTTTTAAAAAATTAAATACACGTTCTAATTCAGATTTTGATTGTTTTCTCAACTCTGATTTGCCGGTGTCAAAGAATATATTCCTTAAGACAATCTGAGTACCTACACTTACCTTCTGAAGCTTAATATTTTTGTAAAGTACATCAAAAGAATCGAGATTTGGAATATCCACATTTTCTGAATGGAAAAGATACGAAGGGTTATCAACGGTTATTCCATAATTTCTACCAGGTGTGAGCACAACCAGATATTGACCGGTTACGCTGTTGGCATCGGTAATGGAAATAATTTCTGAGCTTTCATTATCTCTTACAATAATTTTTGCGCCCACCGGCTTTCCATTTTCTTTATCGGTTAAAAATCCTTTCAATACAATTACTGGTTTTGGTTTTTCTTTTTCAGGCATTTGTATGCAATATATATCTTTATCGCCAAACCCACCTGGCTTAGCAGAAGCGTAATATCCATGTTTTCCATCGGCTGATAAAACAAAATATATGTCATCTTCAGGAGTATTAATAGGAGGATTCAAATTTTCCGGTTCACTCCAATTTCGATTTGAATCCAATTCTGTTTTGAAAATATCATATCCACCCATAGAGTAATGCCCTTTTGAGCTGAAATAAAGTGTTTTGCCATCCGGGTGAATGAATGGACCGTCTTCATCTTCCGGAGTATTTATTGTTTTTCCGAGGTTTAATGGCTTCCCATACCCGAAAGTTCCTGGTAATTGACGGCTCATATATAAATCCTTACCACCAAAACCACCCGGCATATCACTTGCAAAATAAATGATATTTCCATCTCCTGAAATTGTAATACTTGGCTCCCAATATTTAGTGTTTATTGTTTTTCCTAATGGCGCCGGCTCCATCCACTCAGAACCAATCAGACGCGTGCTGAAAAGGTCCCCTTTATTGATATCCCTGTAAATGAAAAGGGTTTGCCCATCAGCAGATAACCCTACGGAAGCATCATGAGAATCAGTGTTAATATTATCACTTATTTTAACCGGTGGTGTCCATGACTCATTATATTTATTCGAAATGTAAATATCTTCAAAAAATAAATTATCTTCAGGGTCTCTGCCTTCTCCCTTGGTGTCATCACGTCTGGAAGTAAAAATTAATACCGCTTCATCGGCAGAAATTACCGGCGCATAGTCGGGAAAATTTGAATTAATCACTGGACCTAAATTTTCAATTTTCACATTTTGTTTTTTCAACATAAGTTCTTTGGCATTTACGCAATACTGAAGTTCTTTTTTTACAATTTCCTTTTTGGAATCTTTCTCGGTTAATGTTGATAGATATTTAGTATAAAATTCAATGGCTTTGTCAAAATTATATGTTAGATGATATATACGTGCCATATAATTAAACCCTTCCGGTTCTATATTTTTTTCACCAAGTATTTCGAGTGACTTCTCAAAATAAAACTTTGCCTCATCTTTCTGAAAACTTTTTGAATAACAAACGCCGATTTTGTAATTCAATAGACCATCTTCGGGCAGTTGGGTTAAAAGTTTTATATAAATTGCCAGCGCTGATTCCCAATCTTCCACCCGCATGAATTCATCCGCCTCTTTCATATACTTGGCAGGTGTTTTTTCCGGTATCTGGGAATAAACCTCTACCGAAAATAAAATAATGCACAAACTATAAATAAAATAGGAAAATCGTGTCATATTATTTCAGTACTTAATCAAACATTCTACGTTGTCTGTGTAGTTTTCAAGTTTCTGACGACCGTTCAAAAACCCCAATTCTACGAGAAATGAAAAACCGGCAATTTTTCCTCCCAGCATCTTCACGAGTTCTGCCGTTGCGGAGGCAGTTCCGCCGGTTGCCAACAGATCATCATGTATTAAGATATGTTGACCTTTTACAATGGCATCGGCATGTATTTCTATTTCTGCAGAACCATATTCTAAATCATATTTATATGCTACTGTTTTGTAAGGCAATTTCCCGGATTTCCGAACCGGTACAAATGGTATTTTAAATTTTTGAGCAAGTAACATTCCAAACAGAAAACCCCTGCTTTCTATTCCTACAATCACATCAATAGTTGTACGATTAAATCTCTTAAAAAATTCAGACACAATTTCACGGCAAACAGCGGGTTTTTTAAGAATGGGGGTAATGTCTTTGAAGATAATTCCTTCTTTAGGGAAATCTTTAACATCTCTAATGAGCGAAGTAATTTTTTGTGTATTCATTTTTTTGAATATATACGGTTAATGTACTTTCCAAGCAAATCAAATTCAAGATTTACAAAAGTATCTTTTTTTATTAGACAGAAATTTGTATGCTGGAGAGTGTAAGGAATTACGCAAACTGAAAAACTTTTTTTGTTTAATTCTGCAATTGTCAAACTCACACCGTTAATGCTGATGGAACCTTTATTAATTAACAACAATGAGTATTTAGCATTATACGAAAAAAAAAATTTACAGTCGCCGCTTGAGTTCTTAGCATTTAAACATTTGCCGGTGTCATCCACATGTCCCTGAACAAAATGTCCGTCAATTCTACTGTTGGCTTTCAAA
Source organism: Bacteroidetes bacterium RIFCSPLOWO2_12_FULL_37_12 (assembly GCA_001769655.1). Classification (GTDB taxonomy): domain Bacteria; phylum Bacteroidota; class Bacteroidia; order 2-12-FULL-37-12; family 2-12-FULL-37-12; genus 2-12-FULL-37-12. Next base: position 60,490 of record MEPC01000035.1, read on the forward strand.
CATCTTTCAAGATTTACTAATGAACCTGTTTTCCAGTATTTCAGAGCACTTTTTTCCAACGTTTCTTTTACGGCTGTTACCCGGTGAGTTGATTTTCCAACATTCGTGATAGTAAGGCAAACGCCGTCATGCGAAACACTCTGCCCGGGTTTTAAATTCCGGGACAAAGAACTTTCTATTTCAACATGCAATAGCTTTGTTTCTCTTTTTAAAGATAGTACTGTGCCGGTGGATTCGATAATGCCTGTAAACACGGGAGATATAAATGAAAATTTTATTAGGAGTTACAAGGTTATGCGCACTTACCTCAGAATATACATCTTTCCTATACTGTTTTTAAAATATTTATCACCGGATGTTTCCCGGTGTTTATATTCGTTCTCAGGATCTTCAATTATGACCCTGTAAAGATACAAACCGTTGGCTAATTTATCGCCGAATTCATCGGTTCCATCCCACGTAAAATCAGAAACATTATTTCCTATTCTCAGATTACCCAATTCATTGCCGGTTATTTCCCTTACTACTTTTCCGGTTATTGTAAGAATCTGAATTCTTATATTTCTTGGAATAAAATTTCCGGTCAACGTGTAAACAAAACGGGTCCGGGTAGAAAAGGGATTTGGATACGGGTAAAAATATGAAATGGTAGATTCGTTTATTACTTCAAAGGTAATCACATAATCGCGGCTACCCGAAGGATTGCCTGTACGATCTTTTGCTCTTACCCTCAATTCATAAAAACCGTCATCCAAATGACCGGGTCTGAATTCAAGTTCAGAATTGTTACTACTCTTGTCATCAGCGGCATGAAACAACACACGAGCATTGTTATAATTTATAATTCCCGAGATCGTGTCATTAAGTTTTTTAAATAACAGGGTAATCTGATTAGTGTCATTAAGGGGGAGATATTTGTTTTCATCCTTCAATCGTGCCAGAATCACCGGATTGGGTGACACTATATCTCCATTCATGATATGTTTACCATCCACCGCTACATCAAGAAGGGGAGGGGTAATATCGGGTACTACATAAAAACCATAGCGCAACACGTTATTTGAATGGTATAACTCCGGTTGTTTATTGTCAGGATTTACTTCCACTTCAAGCGTATTTTCGCCTTTTAATCCAAAGGTATTAAGTCCGCCAGGTAAATAAAAGACCGAATCGGGAAGCAAGGGCTTAAACTTCCGGTAGGGTTGCAGTTTCTTTTGACGGTCGGCAGTAGTGACCGTGTATTTTACTAGGATACTGTCTTTAAATTTTATATTGGAAATGTTATGAAAAGCGAGTTCATAATTTAAAATTTCACCTTCATCCAGAGTGTCAATGGCAAAGGGATTTCCAGTTAATGATTCATCAAACGGATTCAACGTACCTTCCGGAACCCCTTCATAAGTTACCTGCCAGCGATGGAGTTGAACTGGGCTGACGTTGCCTGTGTCAAGACAATTTAATTTAAGACGTATAAAAGGATAATACCCGGCGGGTATGGATGACAAACTTGTGTCATTCAGAATTTTTTGATGTGTTAATATCGTATTTTCAAAACGGTTGTATCCAATTCCAATCACATCTATCGAAAATTTATCGGTAGAAGGATTTTCGATGGACTTCATCTGAAAATAAAGCGAATCCCAGGATTGTGCAGGACCAATTCGCTCTGATAAATACGTTCCTTTGTACCAATTTCCCTCTAAGACGGTGTCAAGACGGATAATATCCGAACTTGTTTTACCTTGTACCCATTTATATTTTCCGGGTTGTCCTTTGGTTGATATGAAGATAAATCCTAGCATCGTATCATTTTGTATGAAGTAATCTTTTAAAGTACGTAAACTATCTTCTACACCTAAGGGACCAAATGCTTTGAAAAGAGCATCATTCCAATTTTGCACATAGAATTTACGAACCTGCCAGCAGAATACAATATAATTATCAGGGATATTATTTAAAAAAATCCGCATATTGGTAGTGTCATAATACCAGAATTGATAATAATTGTAAGCTGTATATCCATTTGTTAAAGCAAAATTTGAATCAATATATGACTCAAAAGTAGGGTCAAATATTTTGAAAGCCATCCCATTAGTAATATTACCACATTCAAAACCTAAAATGCCACTATTCACTTTGATTTGGGTTTTTGGGTTATCGCCAGGCGAGCACGGATCGGGATTTTGTTCCGTTCCAATAGATTTAATATTGACTTCAATAGTTGTTTTCGCAAAATTCCACTTCCTGATATTGGTATCTAAATTTATATTGGTAAGAATTGCCTTGGTAAATTGGTTATAATGACTTTGAGACCAACCCGTGGGGCTATATCTAATAAACACAAATGAACTATTCTCCCAGAAACCACCTTCAATAAATGTTGTATCCACTTTCACCCTCCAATAATAAACCACAGAGTCCTTCAGTTTTCCTCCTGATTTCACCATCATATTAGTATCCGGAACCCATACAGGAAGCCATTGTGATTTAATCCTTGGTGAAATCTGATGCAAAGGGCTCGCAAAAGAGAAAGAAGTATCAATTTCAAATTTGTAAAACCGGTATCCTTTCAGAATATCGTTTGATTGTGCTACCAATTGTATAGGGGTAGTATTTACAATACTATATTTATAGGGTGAAATAATATTTACTCCATCGGTAGGCATTATGTATTTTATTTGAGCAAAATTATTTGTTTCATCCAGTTCTTTTACAGAATCCGGGAAATCAATTTTTATTTCAAATGTATTTTCACCTTTGGTGCGAATGTCTTTGGATTTAATCCAGAAGGTAATTGTATCCACATTATAAATATGAGAAAAAATCTGTTTATAGATTGTATCTGTATTTAATTCAGGGGGAAATATTCTGTGCACGGAAACTCTGATGGAATCATCTATGGCTTTCCCTCTGTTTTCAACAATCATTCCTATGGCAAAAGAATCGGAAGTGGCACTCACATCGGCAGGATCGCCATTTTTGTCAACGGTATAAATAAATAAAGAACTTTCAGAAATTTTATAATCAGGTTTTTTTGGAACTATAAAGCGAATTACGGGATCTCCCTGAAAAATAACCTGACGGGCATGCGTGCGCATTGCCCTGTCGCTTGTATTTTGTTGATAGAGAGAATCCATGTTGTCAATTGTTTTTTGGATACATTCACCCCATGTTTTTTCAAACATTTTTCTGCATGCATTCAGATAGAAAGAATACGTATATTGCTGTAATGGATAGGGAAATCCCTGGTCAATATGACCAATAAATCCAAGTGCGCCTTTGTCTATGGCAGACAACCACTTTTGTCCAATGCTGTTTTCACCTCCACCAAAAACATTGCCGGTATAACATCCATTCATGATCATCAAAGGATATTTTTTATAATTTTTATAGGGAGGGTCACCTTTTTGTGAATCTCCCTCAGGGTCTCCCAGGTCAAGCTCAGTTACACTATTTGTGGAATGTCCGAAAAAGGTAATCAAAGACACTCCATTATCAATTAAGGCATGAATACTTTTGCGGTCAGGTCTATAAATAGGGTCAGAGTTGTCTTTAAATAAATTCGTAACTCTTGCGCCAAAAAAATTTCCGGATGCCACATTTTCAAAACCTTTTAAATAGTCACGGAATTGGGCTTGTTCATAAGGGTTTTTTCCGCCACTTAGTTGAAATATATTTTTTCCCCACATCCCAATGTTATCAGATAATTCGAAACCGATTACTTTATTTAAATAATTTTTAACTTTTTGATTTGAAAAAAAAGCTATCCTGCCTGTAGGAATGGATGGCATAAAACTTTTTTTGGTTAATCCTGAAGTGTACATGGCATCCGAAGAGGGATATCCGAAGGGTGGGATTGATGTAACAAATGCAAGGTCAGATGGTGTTTTGCGTTTGTTATTTATGTTCATTGAATTACCAATAATTAAAAGGGCTTTGGGAATCGAATCGCCCTCTTTTATGAAATAATTAGCCATTCTTCTTACGCCCATGGGATGAAATTCGCCATAAGAAAACTGGTTGTATATTTCGGTGGCTGTTATCACCAATGGTTTAAATAATCCTCCTGAACTGGTGGAACGGTATGTCTTATAATCATTGGCGCTTTTTTTCAACGAGTCGGTGCAAACAATCAAATAATTATACGCGGTATCCTTGGGAAAATATTGTCTGAAATTAATTTCTTTTAGTTTGGGACTGTTGGCATAATTTTCATTAAGTATGTTTTCAAGAAATAATATTTGTTTATTGCCTTCTCTAGGTACACGCGCTTCCAAAGGATTTCCCCCCAAAACATAAATTACCCGTTTATTGGTGACATCAATTATTTTCGGGGATATAGTACCGGTAGGGTAACCGGAAATTCGTAAATAATAATCACCCGAGACCTGAGGGTTTGATAAAATAAATTTTCCACTTGTGGAATTATTCAGTTCAAATTTTTTTGGATAAGACAATCTAATCAAAGCAGGAACTATTACTTCCTTGTCAATACCTGAAATTGGAAATGCTTCGAGTGTAATAATTGTATTGCTCGAATCAATGTCAGCATTTGATAAATTCACTGAGTAATAATGTTTTCCATACCCTCTTAATTTTTTTTCCAGAATAATATTAGTGCCGGCACGCAATTGGAAATGTTGATGATATTGCGGCTCAGGTGAAATTCCCATGTCAGTGTACGTATGTAAAAGAATATCTATACTTCCGCCGGGTGATCCGGTAAATTTATTCTTAACCGGAATATTATAATTGATGGAGGGTGTGGCTGTAACAGCATATTCTGGGAAAATCATAGTCCCAAATCCGACTGCATTGCCAAACCAGCCCTCTCCAGCTACATACTCTGAAAGCGACATTTTTTCAGAGGAAAATGGATATTCTGGGTAATAGACATCATTAAGTGATAAAAATTCTTCATGCATAAAATAGGTTTCGGGAGATAATCCGGTAAAAGTTGTGTTTGTATAATCTGAATAGCGGAGATGATTGGTATCGTCATCCCAAGTCAGAAAATAAGCGGCAGTGTCACTGAGAATGCTGTAATAATTATTTGTGTATGAAGTGTCGTCTTCAAACATTAAACTGTCTTGTTGCCCTAAATTTTTATTGGCATAGAAGGCAATAAAGTCACCACTGTCCTGTAATATGCCATCTAAATCGCCATTTACCCATAGCGGTTCCTCAATTCCTAAATGAAACAGTTGTAATTTTTTAGGTGAAATGGCAATAGCGCCGGAACCAACACTTGTCTCCGGAAATTTGGCATTAATCAAATCCTCAGTAGTAAGTTTATAAATTCCTTCTTTTACGATTTTTATTTTAAAATATTTAGGGGGATATTGTTGAGAAGAATTCATAAGGTCAAACCGGATCCATTCATTGCCATATTTTGCCGGAACGGGCTGTGAAAATGCCTGAAAACAATAAAATAAGAGCAGAGAAATAAATATTTTATGGAAGGTTTTCATTTTATATTATTTGTTACTGTTCAGCACCAACACAATTAAACCATAAATTGAATAAGAAAAAAAATTTTAGCCACTGATTACACTGATTAAAAATTGTATTAAGATTTTTTGTAACATTAATCCGTGTAATCTGTGGCAAAAATTGTATTTTTTCATCTTGGAATGAACAGTTACTATTATTTCAAATTAAACCTAAGAGAAACCACATGCGAACGGAATTGTTGCCAATTATTAGGCATAAGAAAATCCGTAAACGCATAATCAACGGTTATCATTCCGAGAATTACCCCCATGCCAGCATTTAATTGGGGAAGAAGTTGTTTAGTGCCATCAAATTTTTTTAAGTATTGAAACTGACCAATACCGGTACGGACATAAACCATTTGAAGATACCCGATTTCAAGACCGGCGCGGGGATCCATAGAAAATAAAGAACCGGAGACAACGGTGTTTCTTTTACCATCTGTGGTAAATTCCAAATCAGTAGAAGCTAGAACTGATATATCGCTGAAGTTCATGCTGTATGCGCTTCCCAAAATAATTTTAGGAAGTGTGATTTCCTGAGAATTTTCCGGCAGTTCATTGTCTAATTGCTTCCATTTTTCAAGTGCCACTGTGTTAAAAGACCAATTGGTAAAAGTGGTAGTGACATCCCGTAACATCAAGCCAAGTTTAATATTTTTTGAATCATATTGGAGACCAGCGTCCAGTCCAAATCCCCAGGCATTGGCAAAACTTCCTACATTCCGGTAAATCACTTTTGCATTTCCACCTAAATAAAGATTTTCTATATTGCTTTTGAGGGCATAACTCATAAAGAATGCATAATCGGCAATAGAAAATGAAGTGATGCGGTCATAATTGATTTGCATGTTGTTGTCAACCAATTCTAAGGTGTTGGGGATATCATCGGCTCCGAAACGTATTAAACCGATTCCAATCCTGCTTCGTACATCCAAAGGCGTAGTAAATCCTCCGAAATCATATTTGGCAATCCCTGCAAAATGTTCGGTATGCATTAGGGATAAATCGTATTTAGAAGTGGATTTTAAAATACCTGCCGGGTTCCAATAAATTGATGTGGCATCATTACAAAGAGAGGTGATAGAACCAAACATACCCCTTGCCCTTGCACCTACTCCAATGGATAAAAATTCGTTACTGTATTTGGGAGCATCTGCCGGAAAAGCGATGTTAATGCTGAATAATACAAACACTAAGTGAATTAGTGTGTTAATCGTAAAAGATTTATAATTCATATTGTTGAAATTTATCATATAAGGGTATTATCACGAATATAGCTACGAATATACGATAAAATTGATAAAAAAGGAAAAAATATTCGACTTTTGTAAAATTCTGAGAAATTCCGATAAATTAACAAATTCATTATATAAACATCCATGAACGATTTCCTAAAAGAACTTACCTGGAGAGGTATGATTCACTCTCAATCTGCGGGTTGCGCCAAGTGGTTAGAGCAAGAATCCCGTACCGGGTATCTTGGAATTGACCCCACAGGTCCCTCACTTCATATAGGTCATCTGGTAACCATTATGATGATGAACAATTTGCAACGATGCGGGCATAAACCACTATTTGTGCTTGGTGGTTCTACGGGAATGATTGGGGATCCATCCGGAAAATCAGAGGAAAGAAATCTATTATCAAAGGAAGACATTATTCAAAATTATGAATTGTTGAAGAAACAGTTGTCTAAATTAGTTGATTTTGACAAAGGCAGTTACTCTGCTGAATTACTTAATAACAACGATTGGACTAAGGAATATTTATATCTCGACTTTTTAAGGGATATCGGGAAACATCTTACCTTAAATTACATGATGGCAAAGGACTCTGTACAAAGCCGGATTGAGAAAGGCATTTCTTATACTGAGTTCTCTTACCAACTACTCCAGGCGTACGATTTTTTCTGGTTACATAAAAACATGAATTGTGGGTTACAAATGGGTGGCTCAGACCAATGGGGTAATATTACATCCGGGATTGAATTAATTCGCCGGAAAGAAGGGAATGATGCTTTCGGAATTACTTGCCCCTTGCTCACCAGAGAGGATGGAAGTAAGTTTGGCAAAACCGAAAAAGGTGATAACATCTGGTTGAGTGCTGAAAAAACATCACCTTACAAATTTTATCAGTTCTGGTATAATACCTCTGATGAAACCGCAGAAAAGTGCATGAAGATTTTTAGCTATAAAAATGAACCGGAGATAAATGATTTAATTTTTAACCACAAAAAGGATTCTTCGCAAAGGATACTTCAATCAGCGCTCGGAAAAGAATTGACTTGCCGGATTCATTCTGAAAATGATTTTAAAATGGTGAAAGAGGCGACTGGAGTATTGTTTGGGAGTTCTCCGGTTAACGCTTTAGAAAATATAGATAGCAAAACAATAGGTGAAATTTTCGATGGAGTCGGCAGATATACCCTTTCCAAGGACAAAATTGAAAATCCTGTAAAAGTTGTGGAGTTAATAAGTGATTTTACAGGAATATTTCCGTCAAGAGGCGAAGCAAAAAGGATGATTAAATCGGGGGGATTGATGATAAATAAAGAGAAAATTTCCAACGAAAGTGAGGCAGTAAATACTACTCAACTGATTTCAGGAAAATATCTGCTGGTTCAAAAAGGGAAGAAAAATTACTACTTGGTAGAATTTGTGTAGGGAAATTCAGGAAATTCTTTTAATCTTTCCGTACAGACGGGTTTGAAACCCGTCTCTACTTATTTTTTCAAAAACTTTTCGGTACGATTATCAATATTCATATAATAGACACCTGCTTCGAGGTCTTCAACGTTTACCTGTTTGGCAAATCCTTTTTTGACGATATTGCCATAGCTGTCAAAAATCTCAAAATTCGTTTCTTCGGAGAAATAAATTTCGTAGGCAACCCGATTGGGATAGAAAGTAACAGCGCCCTTGTCAGATTTAAAATCAACCGGCTTGGAATAAACAAATTTTCCGTCGGGTCCCATTTGTTTAAAACGATAGGTGTTTAAGCCGGAATGGTGGGTAATTTCGTACGTATAATTGTTAAACGATTGTCCACCTTTTCCTTCTACTTCACCAATGACTGTCCATTTATTGTTACGAAGTTGTTCGAGTAAAAATTTACCTTTTATAGTTTCACCTTTAGTTGTAAACTTAATATTACCTTTATCTACCGTGAACGAAACCGTTTCAAAAGTTTGTCTGGAACGCAACGCATCCGGATTGATAATTTTAGGTTTGCAATTTTCTTTATAAATGATTTTTATACTTATCTGGTCACCAATAGTATATTTTGAAAGGTCAATTTCATATGCGCTTGATTTAATATTACTCATAACCACTTCACCATTTACAATCACATCATCGGTACAATAAACACCTGGTTCACCGGCGGATGGGTTTTGGACATAAATGTTTTGACCCTGATATTCGCCTTCAAGTGTCAAGACACCGGCAGAAATCTCAATTATGAATAAAAATAAGAAACTAATTGAACTGATAAATCTTTTCATATTTTGTACAGATGAGCTTTTATACTGTAATTTATTTTTTACCGTGCTTCTATTTTTATTATACAAAGAGGTTTAAAACCCTTTTCTTCATACCCCCCCTTTTTAAACCCCTGCAAATATAGAAATATTTATATTTAAAAAAAACAAATAATAAATTTTTTTTTTAAGGGTACCTCTAAAAACCGATATAATTCCTCTCCCTGCCCTCTCCAAGAGAGGGACAATGGGTAGTTTTTAGAGTTGCCCTTAGGTCCATACCCCTGACTCGTATAATATATAGTATGCCCCTTCTTCCCCACTAAACTCTATTTTGCCATTTTTGACCATATTTTCCCTGTTTATTTCAAAGGTACCTATAATATCGTCCTTGTCAAAAATAGAAACTACCCCGCTATCTGCTTCCAGCAGAGAAAAATTTAGAGAATGATTAAATGTTTTCAAAATATGTTTATCAGAGGAATCGCCTACCGCTAAAAATTGCTTAATTCCAAAGCCCTCTTTTATTGGGTTGTTATCAGGAACCATCTGGCAGTAAATTTCATCATCAAACTCGTTAAGAATTTGACATTCAACAAGTTGTGTTTCAAAATAACATCTTTTTTCTACAATTTCCCATTCAAAAAATAGCTCATAATCATTCATTTTAAGTATCAGAATTTTCTCCGTAGAGGAAATTTTATTACGAAAATTGCCAAAAGGTATATTTTGGCTTTTATAGGAGACCGATTCTTTACCTAAACGAAGGTGTGAAGAGGTTCTGCTTAAAAGCTGTGGTACAAAAGCACTAAGTTGCTTTTCGGGTTCCGGGGGTATGATACCGTTGAAATTTTTCTTATCACATGCCGCATATAAATTTTCAAAAAGGGGCAACGACTTCCATACACTCAACCTTTCTTTAGTTTGGTAAAGATTTATTGAAAATTCAAATTCATAATTGTCATTTTTACCGCAAGGGATGTCAAAAACAGATAGGTTGACAGTTTTTTCAATAGTATCTTTCGGTAGCACTATTGATGGGTTAGGTCCTGCAAAAAGCGCTGATTGGAGAACCTGTTGTTTCGGATATAAACTACAAGCCGCGGTAATGAATAAATTTTGATTTTCAGGAGCTTTGCTTTTGGTATTTACAATTTTAGTCAGATTTAAAAGCAGTCGAGGCATAGGAATTTTCAAATATCAGGAAGCAAACTTACATGATTTTTTTTTAATTACATATAAACAGGGTAATAATTCAACCAATTTCTTACCCCTCTCCATTTTTTTGGAGAGGGGCTGGGGTGAGGTTGAACTTTTATAGAATTAAAGACATAAAACAAATCACTGCTGTCCGACTAAACTTATAAAAACAACCATTCTCTCTCTGATGGATAATGATTTTACAAAAGTACTACCCATATAATCAGAGGGCTTTCATTAAGCCCTGAAAGGGCGAAACATACTAACACAGGGCAACGCCCTGTGTAATGTCAGCTAAGTGATTCCTTAAGCCCTGAAAGGGCGTAACTTTTATCATTTAGTCCTTTAGTTATGTTTGGGATAAAGTATAACCCTTTCAGGGTTAGGTAGTGTACGTTTAATCAACACAGGGCGATACCCTGTGTTATAAGGTTAAGCCCTTTCAGGGCTAATAGAATTAATGCTTTTTTTTAGTCGGACGACAATTAAAACAAATTTGAATTTGTATTTTTGGAGAATATGAAACGTAAATTATTTTTACTCTTATTAGTAGTAGGTTTTTTTGGAGATGTATTTTCTCAGATGAAGTATGTGTTAAACGGTTATGTAAAGGACAGTTTAACCGGAGAAGGTCTTGCCGGTGCTACCATTTATTTACCTCAATTTTCGGAAGGTACACATTCGAATGTAGATGGTTATTTTGTGATGAATCTGAATCAGGAGAAAATTAAAATCCAAGTTACATTTATTGGGTATAAAACATACGAAAACGAAATTATTATTAGTGAACAGCCCATAATAATAAAACTTACTCCTGAATCCTATGAAATGAATGAAGTGGTGATAAAAGATACCCAGGAACCCTTTTTTAAGCATACAAAAATGAGTTCCGTAAATATTGACCCCTTAAAATTACAAACAATTCCTACATTAGCGGGTGAACGGGATTTATTAAAAATTCTTCAGCTTATGCCAGGGGTGAAAGGAGGAGGGGAGGGGAGTAGTGGAATTTATACAAGAGGGGGCGGCGCCGATCAAAATCTGATACTCTTAGATGAAGCATTAATTTACAACCCTTCCCACCTTTTTGGCTTCTTTAGTGTTTTTAATTCTGATATTGTTAAAAACGTAGAATTGCAAAAGTCCGGTTTCTCGGCTGTTTATGGAGGTAAATTGAGTAGTATAATTGACATTACTTCCAAAGAAGCTAATTATCATAAGTTCTCATCAAAACTAACACTTGGATTAATCTCTTCCCGCTTTTTTATAGAGTTCCCTCTAAAAAAAGAAAAAAGTTCGCTTTGGTTATCCGGCAGAAGAACTTATGTTGATTTAATAACCCAGCCCTTTAATAATACAGGAAACAACTATTATTTTTATGATCTTAATGGAAAATTCAGTGCGGCTTTAAATCAAAAAAATCGAATTTTTCTGAGTTTTTATCACGGCGGAGACCAATTCAGCTATAATCAGAAAAAAGGAAATTTCAAGTTTGATCTTAATTGGGGCAATCGTAGTGCTTCTTGCAGATGGAATCATATTTATAATCCTCAGGTTTCTTCGGGATTGGTCGTTTATTATTCGGAATACAAGTCATTTGTCAATGCAAGACCCAATGAATTATCTTATAAACTTCTTTCGGGGGTTAGTGATTTATCGGTAAAAAACGAAAATCAATTTTATGTTTTTAAAAACAATAAGTTCAAGGCAGGCATACATTATATATATCAGACATTTCTGCCCGCTGAGTCAGAATTTTCTGATAACAGTTTTAACGAATTTAACAAATTATCGAAAGATTTTTCACACGTAGCATCCTTATTTGCCGAAGATGAATTCCAACTCAATGAAAAGATAATTTTTACCGAAGGAATCAGGCATACTTTATATAAAAAAGGAAACGTGACCTATCAGAAAACTGAGCCGCGTTTTCATTCACGTATCATTACCGGTGAGAGGTCAAGTGTAAAATTGAATTATACCCGCATGAATCAGTTTGTTCATCAGGTTTCAAACTCTACTACTTCATTTCCTACTGACGTATGGATTCCAAGTTCTGCTGTCACAAAACCACAGGAATCAGACCAACTGGGTTTAAGTTATTCACGGTTGGTTAATTTTTTTGCTACTGAATTTGAAACCACATTTGAGAGTTACTATAAAAAAATGAGAAATCTGGCTGAATTCCGGGAGGGGGCGCAGGTTTTTGTAAATCCTTCCGTCAACGACGAAATTGTCTATGGGGAAGGAGATGCGTATGGTATTGAGATTCTGGTTCAAAAAAAAGCTGGAAGAGTTACCGGCTGGGTCGGTTATACCCTCAGTTGGTCTAACCGGAAATTTCAATTTTTAAACAATGGGGTTGCATTTCCAGCCCGGATTGACCGCCGTCATGATATTAATATAGTGTCAACTTATAAAATCACTGAAAACTGGAATGCAAGTGTGGTGTGGGTTTTTTACACCGGTAATGCGGTTACTATAGCCAATGGAAGATATGTTATTGATAATACAGTGTATTATGACTACCCTTCCAGAAATTCCGTGCGAATGCCTTCCTATCATCGTCTTGATATTTCTGTAAACCGCGAATGGAAAAAGAAGAAATATTCCTCAGAGTTGTCATTTAGCATTTATAATATTTATAACCGGCAAAATCCGTTTATTATTTTCTTCGAAGAACGATATACCGAAAACCGCATGATTTACAGTCAGAGCCGTCAGGTGACTTTATTTCCCATTATTCCGAGCATTAGTTATACCGTTAGTTTTTAGAATGAAAAAAACCCTTTACATACTATTAACAACACTCTCCATTATCTCCTGTCAGCAAGATGTGTTTTTTGATTTGCCTGAATATCAGGATAAAGTTGTCATCTACTCATTAATGAGAGCAGATACATTTCCCGGCGCTATTGTAACCCGTTCTGTGTCTATTTACGAACCAAGAAATTATGAGGAATTAGGAATTTCGGATGCCACTGTTATTTTAACAGGTACTGATTGGTCTGATACATTAAAAACAAAGGATAGTATCCCCAAAGGAGTTTATTTCTCCTTGAATCATAAAATAAAACATAATGAAACCTACACTCTGACAGTGCAAATCCCAAATGAAAAAACCTATATAATTTCAACAAAGGTTCCTGAAAAATCAACCGTGGATAGTGTCAGGGTAAAAAAAATTTCCAACTCTTCGAATGGGGATTCAGTGTCACTGGCATATTTTTATTTTAAACCTCCAGCCCGTACCGCTTACTATAGTGTGCATTATTTCAGAGTATCGTCTGACAAAACTCCCAGTCAAGTAAACCCCGATGAAGTTAAACTTCCCAAATACGAACCCTTTACAGACGGTCTTCCATTCCGTTTTGTTGATACGGAGATAGAAAACCGGCTCTACATCATGCGCCGGGCGTTTGAAAAAGGTGACACGGTAAAAATTTTGTTCAGGCATATCAATTTGGAATATTATGATTACCTGAGAACTTCATTGCAGAATTCCGAGACCGGAGAGCCGGTCCGGATTATTTCAAATATCCCAGGAGGACTTGGAGTTTTCGGTGGATTTTCGGAGGAAGAAGTGAAGTGGGTTTTTTGATTTATCTACAGGACACCTCTAAAAACTACTTTAACCACATAGGAACATAGGCACATAGGTAAGCACATAGAAATTTCTATTGTGAATTTCTATGTGCCTATGTGTCTATGTGGTAAATTTTTTTGGTCTTGAGTTTTTAGAGGAACCCTACAATATATAATTACTCAAATCCTGGTCTTTCACCAGTATGCTTAATTTCTCCTGAACTAATTTTTCATCAATCATTAATTTACTTTCGGCAGGAATTTTTTCGGGAACATCGAAAAGATATTCATTTAGCAACTGGCTCATAAGTGTGCTTAACCGCCTGGCGCCGATATTTTCTAATTTTTCGTTCACTTCAAACGCTAACTTTGAAATTAATTTTAGCGCCTCATCGGTGAATTCAATTTTCACATTTTCTGATTTGAATAATCCTTCGTATTGTTTGGTAAGTGCATTCTTGGGATTTTTTAAAATTTTATAAAAATCACTTCGGGATAAAGAGGTCAGTTCGGCTCTGATAGGAAAGCGTCCCTGCAATTCAGGAATTAAATCAGATGGTTTGGAAACATGGAATGCGCCTGCCGCAATAAATAAAATATGGTCTGTATTTACCGCTCCGTATTTGGTGTTTACGGTTGAACCTTCCACAATAGGAAGCAAATCCCTTTGAACTCCTTCACGGCTTACATCTATTCCACCGCTTTTACCTTGTGCATTGGCAATTTTATCAATTTCATCAATGAAAATAATGCCTGAATTTTCTGTTTTTTTGATGGCTTCGGCTTTCACTAAATCGTAATCAATCAACTTGGCGGCTTCTTCCTCAAGGAGAATTTTTTTTGCTTCCGCAATAGTAACCAACCGGGTTTTATTTTTTTTGGGCAACATGCCGCCAATCATTTCCTGGATATTCATCATCGTCATGTCGTCAACACCCGGCGGTGCCACTACCCCAATTCCTGTGGAAACGGATTGCTGTATTTGTATTTCAATCTTACGTTCATCCATTTCACCATTCCTGATTTTAATTCTGAATTTTTCGCGGGTTCGTTTGTTAAGTTCCAAGTCCTCCATGGATTGTCCATTTTCTTTTTGTTTTTCAACGGGAACATCCTCAGTCATTGTGACCACAATGGATTTCTCCCCATGGGAATTGCTTTGTAAATCCACTTTGTGAGCGGGAACTGAAGGTTTTACAGAGGGAATAAGAATATCCAGAATAATATCCTCAACTCTTTCAGCGGCTATTGTTTTCACTTCTTCCAATTTCTGTGTTTTCACCATGCTATAACATTGCTCCACGAGGTCACGCACCATGCTTTCCACATCTCTTCCTACATAACCCACTTCGGTAAATTTAGATGCTTCTACTTTTACAAAAGGCGCATCGGCAATTTTAGCAAGCCGGCGGGCAATTTCAGTTTTTCCGATGCCTGTAGTGCCAATCATCAGAATATTGGCTGGCATTATTTCATTTTTAATATCTTCAGGGGCATATAATCTCCGGTACCTGTTTCTCAGTGCCACTGCAACAATTTTTTTTGCATCGTCCTGACCGATCACATATTTGTCGAGTTCCTTGACAATCTGGTGAGGAGTTAATTTATTGGCAATGGTGTCTGATTGTTCTGCTTTTTTATCAGTTTCAGTTTTTAGCATTTTTTGAAAAATTAGAAATTAATTGTTTAATCGTATATCTTTATTTTCATTATTCATCGGTCTTGACAAGTTGTGTTTTTATAAATGAATTCAAATCCATTGTCAACGTAAAAAAATTAATAGTGGCACCGGTTAAATAGGTTGCTCTTGCATAATCTAATGTAAATCCTTTGATGCAAATACCCAGACCCCAGGAAAAACCGGCTCCTCCTGTTTTCTCATCGAGGCGAAATTCCTGCCTTCTCTGATGGCTATATCCGGCTCTCAAAACCAGATTTTTCCCAACTAATAGCTCTGTTCCAACAGTGATGTGACTCATTATTTTATCTTCGATTTTTTTTTGCGGGATTACCGGATTTCCTTTATCATCGAGAATGATATTCCTTGATTGATCGAGATAAACAATATCCCATTGGTTAAGTGTATGTGCTGTTAAACTATAGCGCATAGGCATGTGTTCCAGTTTGTGAGTTATGCCAACTTGTAAATTATCCGGTAAGGGTTCTTTATTCCCTCCCGTATATGTCTTTGTCTGGAAACCAATTTGTTTCCAAGTGACACCCGCTGTAAATTCTTTCACGGGATGTTTGTAAACAATTCCGAGATCAGCAAGTAACGCATTGGAAGAATACTCAGCAATTTTGGATTCAAGATAACGTATAGAATAGCCATAAGAAAAATTTTTCAGGAAAAAAGTCATTCCCAGCGAAAAAACGGTTTCCCCAGCACTAAAAGTTCCTACATCTGTCCCTTCAGAAGTTGTTCTTTTGAATTCACCATATCCGATGGAATTCACGCCGATGTTTAAGTAATAAAGATTCTCTTCATTCAAGGGATGGGAATACGCAAATGCTCCGTAACGTATCCCTGAAAAATAATTATAAAAAGTTAATTGCAAGGGTTTGGACGGCTGAGGACCCGCCAGTGCCGGGTTAGAAAAAAAACCATCTTTGAAATTTGAAGCGTTGACACCACCAGTTGCCGCAATACGTGCAGAGTAGGGAAGGTCTAAAAAAGCGAATGTATGAGTGCCACCAACCTGTGCCTGCGAATAGAAAGCAGAAATAATTATAAAAAATAAAACTATGTGATATCTCATTAGAAAAATTTTCAATTAACAATAAGTAATTAACAAACACTAAACACAAAACGTCAAACGTCAAACATCAAACATCAAACATCTAACATCTAACCATCCAACCATTAATCATTAACCATCTCTGCTTCTTTTTCCTTCTTAACATTATTTTTTGAAAAACTGAGATCAAACGGCTCCTCAACCAATTCTTCTGTCACTGCAAATTCCAACACCTCATTCATATATTTTACATAATGGAAATGAACGCCCTCCAGGTACGAAGGTTTTATTTCGGTAATATCTTTTTGGTTATCCATGGGAAGTAAAATGGTTTTTATTCCGGCTCTTTTTGCGGCAAGAATTTTTTCTTTGATTCCCCCTACCGGAAGTACTTTACCGCGAAGTGTAATTTCACCGGTCATGGCAAGAAAATCTTTTACTTTCCGTTGTGTAAATGCTGAAAAAAGCGAGGTCAGCAAAGTGACACCCGCAGAAGGACCATCTTTGGGAATGGCACCTGCCGGAATGTGAATGTGAATGTCAAAATGTTCAAAGACATCCGGATCAATCTTATATTTTTTGGAATGGGATTTCAAATATGTCAGTGCCGCAAGTGCGCTTTCTTTCATCACATCGCCCAGATGTCCTGAGAGCGTTAGTTTTCCTTTCCCTTGCGATAAACCGGTTTCTACAAATAAAATATCACCGCCTACAGGAGTCCATGCAAGACCGGTAACTACTCCGGCTACTTTATTATCCTGATATTTCTCGTTGATAAATTCTTCTTTTCCAAGAATGTTCTGTGCTGTTTCAACGTCAACCACTTTTGTTTTTTTGCTTCCCATCGCTTTATTTTTTGCGGCATTTCGGGCAATAGCCGCAATTTTTCTTTCCAGATTTCGCACGCCTGATTCATGCGTATAACTTTCTATAATTTTATGGATTGCCGGTTTTGAAAGTTCTATATCACTATTTTCAAGTGCATGTTCTGCAACTTGTTTCGGCAATAAATAATTCAATGCGATTTCAGTTTTTTCTTCCAGTGTGTAACCGCTGATTTCAATAACCTCCATCCGGTCGCGAAGGGCTGTATGCACTCCGTCTAATGAATTGGCGGTGGCGATAAATAAAACTTTTGATAAATCAAAACCATGTTCCACATAATTATCTATAAAACTGTGATTTTGCTCAGGGTCCAATACCTCCAGTAAAGCATACGCCGGGTTCCCTCTGAAATCAGCTCCGATTTTATCCACTTCATCGAGCACAAATACCGGATTTGCCGACTTTATTTTTTTCAATGACTGAATAATGCGACCGGGCATGGCGCCGATATACGTTTTCCTGTGGCCGCGGATTTCCGCCTCATCATGAAGTCCTCCCAATGAAATACGGACATATTTTCTGTCTAATGCTTTAGCGACTGATTTTCCAAGTGAGGTTTTTCCTACTCCCGGAGGTCCACATAAACATAGAATCGGCGCTTTCATATTTTTTTTAAGGGAAAGTACGGCAAGATATTCGAGAATCCGCTCTTTAACTTTCTCGAGTCCGAAATGGTCTTCATCAAGAACCTCTTTGGCGTGATTCATATCAAAATTATCGGTGGTGTATTCATCCCAGGGGAGTTCCAATAAAAGTTCAATATAATTCAGATGAAGTGAGTAATCGGGAGCGGCAGGATTCATGCGAGGAAGTTTTTTTATTTCCTTGTCAAAAATTGCCTGCATATCCTTATTCCATTTTTTCTTCTTCGCACGTTTCTTCATAGAATCAACGGTGAAGTCAGGGCTTTCTTCACCCAACTCCTCATGCAACGCACGTATTTGCTGTCGCAGGTAATAATCTTTTTGCTGTTGGTTTATATCTTTTTTGGCTTTGTTCTGAATTTTATCTTTTAATTCAAGCATTTGAAGGTCTTTAGCCATCAGTGTCATTAAAAACGATGTTCTTTCCGCCCAATCTTCTGTTTCAAGAATTTTTTGCTTGTCTGCTACCGCCGCATTTACGTTCGATGCCAGAAAGTTTGTTAAAAATGTAGGGCTTTCAATATTCTCAATGGCAAATCTTGCTTCAACCGGTATGGAGGGATTGAGTTTTATGATATTTAGCGCGAGTTCTTTCAGTGAGGCAACGGAGGCGGTAACTTCTTTTTTTGATAAATGCGTGATTTTCTCTTCCAGAACATGAATTTTAGCGCGGATGTAGGGCTTATACGTTTCAATCTGAGCAATTTCAAAGCGTTTCTTTCCTTGTATAATGACAGTGGTATTCCCGTCGGGCAATTTGAATACTTTTAAAATCTGTGCAACAGTACCTGTTTTATACAAATCATTTTCTACCGGGTCATCGGCTTCGGTATTTTTCTGCGCAATCACTCCAATAATTTTATCTTTCTGGTAGGCATCGTTTACCAAACGGTTCGATTTGGTTCTGCCTGCGGTTATTGGAATCACAACTCCGGGAAATAAAACGGTATTTCTTAAAGGCAGAATAGGCAGTACTTCAGGGGTTGCCTCTTTGTTCATCTGATTTTCTTCATCCATTGAGAGCAACGGAACCAATTCCATGGGACCTCCTACTTCCACATCCTGTTCTTCTTTGGGTGAAAAAAGTTCAGTTAAATTTTTTTCCCAGCTCATAAAAGAATTATAATAAGTGACATTATGACAGAAAAATTCAAAATTAGTTAAAATTCAGGTATTTTTATATGTAACCGCCTGTATTGTCAATAGATGTACCAATATTGAAAGTATAACTGCGAAATGTAAATTTAATAAAAACTTATGATTTAAAAATGGTTTAGCAATGAAGGTGTCACTTACTTGTCACAATATAGTCATCCCTTTATTAAATTATTTTGTACAATACTGCCGATATAATGAAATATATCCAAAAAAACAGTTTATTTTCATTTGTTTGAATAATGCAAAAAATTATGTATAACTTTGTTCTATAGAATTATTTGATTGAATTTATTTATAATCTTTAAAATAAAGTTTATATTTTCAGTTAATAAAACTAAAAATGAAATCTTTCCATTTAAAATTCTGTTTAGTTGTATTTTCAACTCTTTACTTTACTCTTTTTCTTTTTCCATTACAAATACAAGCACAAACCACAATTTCTGGTGGATTAGTTTATGGTACGTGGAACATTACCGGCTCACCCTATAGAGTTCAGGGAAGTATTATGATACCTGCTGATTCAACACTTACCATAGAACCAGGCGTTAAGATAGAATTTGAAGGTGTTTACAAACTACTTGTGTTAGGAAAACTAATAGCAGTTGGAAATCAAAGTGACAGTATCACGTTTACTGCAATTGATACTACAAGCGGTTGGAAAGGAATACGATATGACGGGATAACTTCCACACAGGACTCTTCTCTATTTGTTTTTTGCAAATTTCTTTATGGAAAAGCAACAGGAACAAGTCCGGAAAATAATGGAGGAGGACTATTCATTATGAGCTTTTCTAAAATAATGATTAAAAATTCTATTTTTTATAGATGTAGCGCTTATAATGGAGGTGGAATTTATTGCAATTATAGCAACCCTATAATTTCAAACAATACACTTTTAAACAATTTTGTTACAAAGGGTGGTGGCGGTATTTGTTGCAACAATTATAGTAATCCTGTTATTTCAAACAATACTATTTCAAACAATACAGCATCTTCTTGGGGCGGTGGAATTTATTGCATCAATAGTAGCAGTCCAAATATTTCAAATAATACATTTACAAATAATTCCTCAGATTATGGTGGTGGTATTTATTGCGCGTACGGTAACAAATACCCTATTATTTCAGATAATACATTTTCAAATAATTCATCAGGATTAGGTGGTGGAATTTTTTGCGACGGTAGTAGTCCTGTCATTTCAAATAATTCCTTTTCAAACAATTTGGCTACTATCGGAGGGGGTGGGATTTATTGCTACAATACCAGTTACCCAATTATTTCAAACAATACTATTTCAAACAATTCAACACCTAAAGGAGGGGGAATTTATTGTCAAGGCAGTAGTCCTACTATTTCAAACAACATTTTTTTTAATAATTCCGCTTCTGCTGATGGCGGTGGACTATATTTTACCTACAGTAATTCTACCATTTTATATAATACAATTTCAAACAATTCTGCATCTTTGAATGGCGGTGCATTTTATCTACTCGGGGGTAGTCCTACCCTTTCAAATAACGCCATTTCAAACAATACAGCTTCATCCAATGGTGGTGGAATTTATTGCATTTCAACTAGTAAACCGGCAATTTTAAATAACACCATTTCAAACAATTCAGCTACTACTGGTGGCGGATTATTTTGCAATACCAACAGTGATCCTACATTACGAAATACAATTTTATGGGGAAATGTTGCAAGCACAAGCGGGGCTCAGGTTTATTTGTACGATGAAGCCAGTGATCCTGATTTTTATTATTGTGATATTCAAGGTGGCACTGCCGCTTTTTCGCTCAACGGTAATTTTTATCTAGGAACTTATCAAAATAATATCGACACTGACCCATTTTTTGTGTCTCCGTCAGGCGGTAGTGGCACTGGTTTTAATGGGTTAACTGCTAATTGGTCATTGCAAAATTCCTCGCCTTGTATTGATGCTGGGACATACGATACTACAGGTCTAAATATACCCGCTACCGACATTGGCGGAAGTCCACGCATCAATAATGGAAGGATAGACATGGGTGCATACGAAAACCAATGCTCCTCTTCTTCTTACCAAACTATTACTGCCTGTGACAGCTTCACTTGGAAAAGTTACTCTTATTCTACTTCAGGAATTTACACAGATACAATATCCAATATAGCGGGTTGTGATAGTTTAATTACACTGAACCTTACAATTAACAAATCGCCAAACGTAACATTAATATTAAATGAAGACACTTTTTGCCATTATTCCAATGAATATTTACTTTCAGGAGGTTTTCCGGAAGGAGGTAATTATTTTGGAGCAGGTGTAGTCGGAAATAATTTTAATCCGGCAATTCCAGGAGTTGGTTTTCACACCATTTCTTATTCCATTACAGACGGAAATAATTGCTCTGATAGTGCCACAGCACAAGTGGTTGTAGAAATTTGTACAGGTATTAGTGCATTAACAGAACAAAATATTCACTTCTCTATTTACCCAAATCCAACTAATGGAATATTCAAATTGCTACCACCCACATTATCAAATGGAAAAATTAAAATTTATAATACACTTGGCTTGGTTGTATTTGAGAGGACTTTTCAAAAGGAAGGTATTGATTTCTCATATAAGAAACCAGGAATGTATTTTCTGGAAATGTTACAGGACGGAAAAATAATTTACAAACAGAAAATTATTTTAGAATAACTGAAGTAATGCTGTATCTGAGTCAACCTACTTCTTTCCCTACTGCTTTAAACATTATTTATTAGAACTAATTTAATTATTTAATGATAAAAATTGGGGCACAAACTAAAAAGCTCTCTCCAATGTAAACATAAAATATTGGTTGGATTTTTTTTCACCAGTAGCAGTATTGCGAATGTAAACCGGTTTTATTTGCATCCTTCTAAAACACAATCGCCATCCTACCACTAAATAGTTACTATTTTGAAAATGATTATCATCTTCATTTTTACGGTTGATTAATTCGAAAATAAAACCAAATGAATTATCCACCGAAATCTGTCCGGAAACAGCATATAAATACCCCTTTTTATCGAAATCCTGTTTACCGGTTCCGGCTGTTAACGAAATGTTATTCAAATTATTTCCAACAGTCAAAGTACCTCTGATACCGTTAAAGAAGTCATCTCTTCCTCCTAAATAATACATATACCCAACTCCTGCATGAAAATATTTATTGTAAGAGTAATTTATTCTGGGATGAATATGGATGCTTCCTAAAGCTATTCCGCCTGATATAGAAAAATATTTTGCAAAAGAAAATTGTACTGCATTATAAACTATGGTGTTGTTAATATATTGAATTTCAGTTTCATCAGAACTTATTGAAGTAGGTGTAAAAAAATATCTCCAGCAAGTAGGGGGTTTGGGCACCCATAATTCCTTAGGAATATTTGAAGTATCTTTTTTTACATCACTATCCGTTTTTATTTTTAATGTTCTAATGGATTTTATTTCTTTAGAGGGAATGTAAACCTCACCGACATTTTTTTGAAGTATAATAACTTCTTTTTCTTTGATGCCTACCAACTGTCCTCGTATCTCTGCATGATAGGTTTTTACTATCACATCCTCATTTATATAATTATTGAAATTTATGTTTGGCTGTGCATTAGCTTCAATGTCCATGAATGTAATTAAAAAACAAAAATAAAAAAGGTAAAGTAATATTTTCATAAGATTATCAGAATTTAAAGATAAAGCCGAAAACCCACCATTCTTCCCGGGAATAAATTTTATCTTCCGGGTTCAATAAAAATGCTAAAAATAAATCCGTACTTCTCATAGAAATTTTTATCCCGTTGAAAGAAAAAAACTGATAATTCAAAACACCCTGTTTGAGTTGTATGTCCTCCCGGAAATGATAATTAATACGTAATGGGACAAACCAATTTTCGGAAAAGAAAGCCAATGCCCTGCTGATATACGAAATGCCGCTAAACGTTAAAGCCGGTTGGTAAATTTTTGTTTTTGAATAAATTTCGTAAGCAAAACCTGCAGTGACACAACTTTTAGGTGTTCCATACGAATATAAATTATAAACAAATCCATGACTATTTTCATAAGTAGTATCAAAAAAGTACGATTTATAACGTAACCCGTATGAACGGTAGCTGTATTTACGTATTTGATTAAACAAATTTGAATATACAAACCCTACGTTTGTAGCAAAATAAGGAGTTATGTACCATGGTTTATTAATATGAAACCAAAAGATAGGAAAACGATTAATGGAAAAATCCCATTCATAACCTGCCCCCAGGGAAAATTGGTTAAAAAGATAAAATTTTAAATTGTGAGTTAAAGTTGTACCATTTAAAAAAACACGGAAATAATGGTCGTTTAATATTGGAAAGGATGACTCAGAAAATAAAATGAAAGGGGAATTAGGTGACTTGAAATGATAGTTCTTGAAAGAAACATATTTTTTCTCTGATTTTATAGTATCGACAATATTATAATAATAGTGATATTTGATTTTATGCATGTTTTTAAACCAAACTCCGGTTTTATCATAGCCCAATATTGACCCATACAATCTGACTTTATTTTTGAAATATATTAAATCATTCCTTAATGGATGTATAAATTTTATTTTTTCAATGCTTTTTTTGGGAATGGGTAGCGTATCCATTCTGGATGTTTTTAGAAATACAAAGGAATCATTTCTATCTATAAATTCCCCGGCAATTAAAGATGAATCCGATAGGGTAATAATTACATCGGAAGTAGGGTTTATAAAAACAGAATCTATGTTTTGGGCGATACCCTCCTCCAGAGAAAAAAGTACTATTAATATGTAAATAAATGCAGTCATTTCTGTTAGATTAATTTATACCTCTATACCCTTAACCCCTTATACCCTTATACCCTTATACCCTTATACCCTTATACCCTTATACCCTTATACCCT
>MEPC01000036.1 GCA_001769655.1 Bacteroidetes bacterium RIFCSPLOWO2_12_FULL_37_12
GAGAAAAAAACTCAACAATCAAGGGGAAATTGCAAATAAACTTTCAATTCCAATTATTTTGATAGGGTTATCATATAGTTCTTCCTGTTTTCAGCGTTGCAACACCCTAATAATTTTTGTTGATAATCCCATACAACTCCGCTTGCTGATCATCCATTTTTAGGAGTGTTGATTTTGTGTGTTTAGATTCTGGAAGGGTGTAAGTTATTTGATAAATATTGTGAGTTAGTTCTGCGGCTTGTTTCAATGAGAAACTTGATTTTTCTTTAATAAGTACTCGTTCTAATTCTTTATAAATGCAATAAGCGGCAAATGATATACAGATATGCGCTTCAATGCGATGCCTTAGCCGGTGAAAAATCGGGCGTATTCTTAAATCCGTTTTAGACATTCTAAATGCCTTTTCAATATGCCAGAGATTTTTGTAATTTTCAATCACCTGCTTGTTCTTTAGCTTAGTATTAGTGAGGTATCCTTTGAGCCCATCCCATGCTTTATCTTTATTAAACTTATCATAATCAATTTCAATAAATAATTCACCTTTCATTTTAAGATATTTATTGTATCCCTTATTGTTAATATTTGATTTAGTGAGTTTACCAGATATTATTTGTTTTTCTAATCGTTGTAATCCTCTTGTGCGATTATGCTCATCCTTCATTGCCCTGTTTCTTGCATAAGAAACAATTAGCTTCACTTTCTTTGACTTTTTTATTGTAATTATCTGCCCATCTAAAAGTTTTTTTGACAGGATCACTTGTTTTATTTTCTCGGATTCGTTTTTCAATCTTGCTCCGATGATATATTCATAATTTTTCTCCGAAAGAGTTTTTATATTATCATTTGTCAATAATCCTGCATCTGCTACAATGATTGGTTTATTCAAGTTAAATTTTGCCGATATTTTTTCTATGAATGGAATTAAAGTATGTCCTTCATAAATGCCTCCTTCAAAAATGTCATATCCAATGGCATATCCTCCTAAACCCACTAATAAACCTAAATAAATTTGAGGATTTTGATGTTTGCCATCTTTACTGAATCCTGTTTTTCGTAAATCATCTTCATCGCTTGCTTCAAAATAAAGCGTGGTCATATCATAAAATACAATGCTGATATTACCCTGTAGAACATTTACCGTATGAGCAAAAGAAATTTGTTCTACCTTATCTTTTAATTGATCGCTGAGCTTATCCAAAAAACGATAAATAGCATCTACATCCAGTGTTTTTCTCTGAAAGCGATACAAATAATCAACCGTTTTTAGTTTGCTTAATGGAAAAGATAAACGAGCTATTACTAAATGGCGAAATAAATCTTCTCGTAAAATATTAAATCCAATGTAATCGTATATTTTTCCAAAAATAATTTCCGGTCCCACAGTACTGATATTCGCATTTTTCAGAGAAGAAAAAACGTTATCAACAATAATATCATTTTCCGATACAAATAATTGGGGCTGATTGCTTATACGTTCTATTTCCTGCCTGCCTGAATAAATTAGTTTCTGAATTTCCTGTTCGTTATCACTACAGCCAATAGTCTTTAGAACCTTGTATTTTCCAGACCCCTTGGAAATAATTTGAACGGAAATACTACCAGATCGATTTTTTAGTTTTCTTAAAAACACCCACAAAGATAGGTCTTGCAACACCCATCTCAAAAATTAACTTGAACAAAATCAATCAATTACAAAGGTGT
Source organism: Bacteroidetes bacterium RIFCSPLOWO2_12_FULL_37_12 (assembly GCA_001769655.1). GTDB lineage: Bacteria > Bacteroidota > Bacteroidia > 2-12-FULL-37-12 > 2-12-FULL-37-12 > 2-12-FULL-37-12. The sequence continues at coordinate 1,702 of MEPC01000036.1, forward strand.
TTTGGAAAAGTGCGGAAAACAGGAAAACAGGAAAAAATAATTACGGAGCAGTTGGGGATTGTTGTGTATTGATATAAAAAAAGGCAGGGAGGCTGGGCGCCTCACCTGCCAAATCTAACCCCTTTTACCCTTATGAGTCCTTTTACTGTTTAATGACCTTGGAGGTTTCACTATTTTTATTTTCCTGCGAAACCCTGAAAAAATAAACCCCACTGCCAAGGTCGTTCATGTCAATCTCAACAAAACTTCCCCCTTCATTTACGTTCGCCGGAACACTTTTTACAATCTGACCGAAATTGTTGAGAACTGCTATAGTTACTTTTTGTTCCTGATTACTTTCAATGGATACGTATGTAATATTTACGAGGGGATTTGGAAATATCTGATAATTAACACCTGCTTGTACTTGGTTTTTGAAAACCGCATTGTTCTGATCATTTCTTGCAATACGGTCTTTTTTACCATCTTTTCCGCCTGCATTTGATTTGCGCGGCCAAACACAGATAATATTTTTCGGCTCTCCTTTTCCTTGCGGTCTCACTTTATCAGTGCTTGGCCAAACGCAAATTATATTTCGAAGGTTGACAGAGTCGGAATGTATGTTCCTTTTAAAATTAAATTCTGCATCTACTTTAACCTCCACTTTCAAAACACCCAATGAATGTTTTAAATTTATTTTTTCATCCTGATTTTTTCCACCGGCTCTATTACCTGAAATATTAAGAATAACTTCTCCCTCAAATTTAACGGGACCCGGATTCTTAACCGATCCCTTAAATTCCACTTCCCCGCTCCCATCGGAACTTTCCACTATATCCATGTTAACAATCTCAAGTTCCTGTGCTTGACTGAATTTCGCTCCAAACGTGAGAGCAATTACAATAAGCAGATGTGCTGGGATTTTGCTTAATATTTTCATGTTTTTTTGGATTATGGATGCTTAAAATTAAATATATTTCTACCTAATCATACTACAAATTTAATCTAATAAAGTAACAAAAGGTGAGAGATATTTCAAATTTCTTACTTAGTCAAAACGTACTTTTTAATCATTTTCAGGATATTCACTTTACAAAAAAGCAAAAAGTGTGAGTAAATCTTACGTCTTTAGCGAATTTATAAGCACATTCCAAACTTTTTCTGCTGAATTATCCCAACTAAACTCTAATGCTCTACGACTACCATTGTCCTTCAAAATTTCACAAACGTTTTTATCTTCTGCGACCTTCTGCATACTAACAGCTACCTCTTGATGATCATCAGGATTTACTAATAAAGCGGCATTACCTGCAATTTCCGGCAATGAGGTTGTCCGGGATGTTATAACAGGACACTGACATTTGAATGCTTCAATTATTGGGATTCCGAAACCTTCAAATTTGGAAATAAAAACCAGCGCTGTGGCGCCTCCATAAGCAGATCTTAATTTATTGGGTGGTAAATGGTCAAAAAAATGGATTTCATTTTTATAGGGATGTTCTATGTATGCATTAATGATTTCATCAAATTGCCAGGCTTTTCGACCTACAATTACGAGATGATGTGTATAAGAAGTTGTGTCCCTGAAAATTTTATATGACTCTAATAAACCATCTACATTTTTACGGGGTTGCAGTGCCCCTACAAAGAGGAAATAGTTGTTTCCCATGGCAAATTCACTTCTTGAATTTTTAATATCTTCCGCTGTTTCCAATGGCGAAAAAACCGGATTAACTCCATTGTAAACTACTTCAATTTTTTCGGAAGAAATACCAAGCTGGGATTTTATATCTCTGGCTGAAAATTCCGAGACCGTTAAAATCCGGTGGGCTTTTTGGGCAAAACGAGGAGTAAAATATTCATAATAGTTACGAACCAGCCAGGATACACTTTTGGGGTAATGCAAGTAGGCAAGATCATGAATAACAAGAATGGTTGGAACTTTCGTTTTTAAGCTAAGAAACCCATCGGTTGTTAAAAATACATCGGCTTTGTATTTCTTTAAATAATACGGAATGGAAAATTCAAACCATATCCAGAATAAAAAAGGATGACGCGCCTGTGGGGATACTACAACCGGAGTTATATTATCAGCAAATAGAAATTCTTTGGAGAATGGCCTATCGAAGAAAAAAATAAATTGATGTTCAGGATGTTGTTGTGTGATGCGTTTCAGAATTTCAAAGGTAAACCAGCCGATACCTTCCAGACGGTTTTTGATTAAAAAACGGGTGTTGACGGCTATGATCATGTTTTGGTTAAAACCCAGAATTCGAATTAACAATTGTTCAAAAATAAGTTTTTTTACGATAACAATAAAAAATCTGCATTTTAACTGTTTACTTTGTCAATCTTTTATATTGGAACAATTTGAAATCATTTATAAAACGCATATTACAGTCATTGCTTGGTTTTGAGCGCTATCTTTATTGGTTTGCTTATTTTAAGATTAAAACATTAAAGACCGATACGAACGAAAATGACTTTTTTACTTTTCTAAAAAAACTTCCGGAAGAAGGAATCGTACTTGACATTGGGGCAAATCTGGGAGTTATGACCTATTACTTATCAAAAAAAATTAAAAAAGGAAAAATTATTGCCTTTGAACCCCTGGAAATAAATTTCAACGTGTTAAAAAAAATAATTCACTATTTTAAGCTGGGAAATGTGGAAGTGAAGGAAGTGGCGCTGGGAGAAAATTCGGGAGAACTGGAAATGATTTTACCGGTGATAGACCATGTAAAGATGCATGGATTAAGCCATGTAAAAAACAAAAATTTCAATGAATTTACTCAAGGTATAACTTATACGGTCAGTGTAAAAAAGTTAGACAATTTCTATCATGACCTAAATTCTTCAGGAGTAGTAACAGGAATTAAGCTGGATGCTGAAAATTATGAATACCAGATATTAAAGGGCGGCTTGCAGTTATTAACTACCGATAAACCAATGATTTATTGTGAATTATGGGACAATCAAAACCGCAGGGATTGTATAGAGTTTATGCTATCAATTGGATACGGTACTTTTGTGAATATTCAGGGAGAATTAGTTCCGTTTGATGTACAAATTCACCGGACACAGAATTTCTTTTTTATATATATTGAAAGAAAAGAGTACAAGGTATAGGGTACAAGGTATAGTGGTGTAAATTGCGTTATTTCCCCTATACCTTTATACCCCTATACCCTTTAAACATGAGAATATATTTAATGATTATGTGACTATATGGTTAAAAAATTCCTACAAAATGCATCGTTAATGGTGGCGGCGAACCTCCTGATTAAATCTATCTGGATTTTAGGGGTTGATCGTGGGGTTCAGAATCTGTTAGGTCCTGAAGAATACGGTATGTATGCAGTTTTATTCAATGCAGGAATTCTTTTAATTTTTATTGCTGACTTAGGAGTCAACAATTATCATAACCGGTTTGTGGCACAAAATCCGCAACTGGCAGGAAAATCTGCTTCTGCCATTTTAACCAGCAAACTAATTCTGGCTGTTGTTTATCTTGCTATTTGTTTGTGTTATGGTATTTATTCAGGTTATTCCAACAGAATTCTGCAACTTTTTGTAATTATAGGTTGTAATTGGTTTCTGACTACTTTAATTATCTTTTTCAGAGGAGTTGTAGGCGGCTTACAGCAATTTAAAACCGATACGTTATTTTCAATCAGTGACCGGTTTATTTTAATTTTTCTGGTAGGATATGCGTTATGGTTCTCCCCTACCCTGCTTACTCTCGAATATTTTGTTTATTCACAAACGATTGCTCTAAGTTTGGTGGTCTTTTCCTTAATCATTTATGTTTCCCGTCAAACAAAAAATTTTCATTTTCATTTTGATTATGCTTATATAATCAAAACGTTGAAAAACAGCATGCCATTTGCCATTTTATTTCTTTTTCAAGCGGTAATGATTCGGGCAGATACTATTATGCTTGAAAGATTGCTGGTAAACGGGCATGAACAAGCAGGAATTTATATGGCATCACAACGTTTGCTGGAAACACTGACAATTCTTGCTTATCTGGTATCCGTGATTCTTTTTCCGATGTTTTCAAAAATGATTGCTCAAAAAGAAAATGTGAAGCCATTGGTAAAAACTTCCGCACTGCTGATGTTTATCCCCTCTGTCCTTGTATTTATCTTGTTTATTTTTTTTCATAAAGAAATAATGAATTCATTATATACTCATCCTGAAATCATTTCAAGTAGTAAAATTGCAATGGTTGTCATGTTATCATTTGTATGGTTGGCTCAAGGGTATGTATGGGGAACTTTACTTACTGCCAATGGGAATTTAAAGATTTTAAATATTCTGTCCCTCCTATTCATGTTATTGAATTTAAGTATGAATTTTTATTTTATTCCAAGATACCATGCGATGGGTGCGGCAATTTCTTTTTGTATAACGCAAGGATTGTTTGTATTATCGGAAGCAATTGTTTGTGTAAGAATTTTTTGGATAGCGAATCAAAAATAATACAAATAATTCTTCCATGCTTCGTCAATACCCCCCGAAAAATTTCTCAGATACATGATAAAAGACGGGCGAAATGGTTTATTTCGTAAATTCATTTTTGCCTCTTCGGGAGTGCTGTCTCCTTTACGCGAGTTACAGTTTTTACAAGCGGTTACAACGTTTGTCCAGCTATGAGCACCCCCGCGGGAACGAGGCATCAGATGGTCTAAGGTCAACTCCTTTGAAGAGCCGCAATACTGGCACTCGTAATTATCTCTTTTGAGGACATTATGCTTGGTCAGCATGATGGATTTGAAAGGGAGTTTTACAAAATCTTTTAACCTGATAATTGAAGGGAGCGGGTAAGCAAAGCGCGGTGAATGAATGTATTTGTTGGGATAAACGTTTACTACCTCCGCCTTATCCATATATACAAGCAAAAAACCCTTTTTGTAGGTGCATGTATTGACTGCCTGAAAATCCTGATTTAAAACTAAGACGCGTTGGTTCATGAGGGGACAGGTATAGGGGTATAGGGGTATAGGGTGCGTATTATCTTGAACCTTTTATCTTAAATAACAAATGTGAATATTCCTGATATTCTTCGTTCAAAATTCCTTTATTATCAATTGAGTCAATCCTGACTTTCCCCGAAGAATGAATTATTCTTCCTTTTTCAAAAATCATACCTACATGATTAATTCTGCCTGCATCATTTTTAAAAAAAGCCAAATCACCGGGTTCTGAATTTTCTGTACCTGAAATCTCATTACCAAAAGAAATTTGTTGATATGCATCTCTTCCCAAGCGGATACCTGCCATGCGGAATAGTAGTTGAACAAATCCTGAACAATCATAGCCGGCAGGGGTTTTTCCACCCCAGAGATAAGGACAATTTAATAATCGCAATGCAAAATTAACAATTTCTGTTTTTGAGATATTTTTAGTTTGAACAACCTCCCCTGAAAATTGAAAACGTTTTTTCCCAAGTATAAATTTTCCCTTTTTAAAATCAGGAAGTCGTGAACCGAAAAAAACCGGTAATTTTTCATTGTCACCAGTTGCCCAGCTAAAAATTTCTGTAGAAAATGTTTCCGTCCCCTGTGTTAAATCCGGTTTATAATAACGCAATTCTTTTGTACTTAATGCGAGAATTTGCTTTTTGTCAACCCATCCTTCATAATTATCTTCACACACAACTATCTTACTCCAGCCAGCATTTTCTTCCTTTATTTCCACCAAATCACCCAATAATAATTGTGAAGACATTTCTGCTTTATCGGATGAATCTGTTCTTAGAGGCGCGGCAGGCATATTACAAATTGCTAAGAGTGACATGGATAATTGGATAATAAGGTTGTTGTAATTTATTGTACATGTTTTTTTACTAAGGTTCTCTGCGTAAGATAATTAAAGTCAACAAAGTTAACTCAATTAAATATTTTTTTTTTAGTTGCAAATCGTAGTTAAAAAAAATATCTTATGCTACTACTCAATAAATTATTATACCCCTTCAGGAAACCCCCTCTTCCTACATGTCCTTCTTTCAACACATTTAACATCGAATAATTAAAGCGGAAGTCAAAACCAATATGCTCAGTGAAATGATAATTAAACCCTGCAATAAAAGGTACATCATACGATTTTATGTCATCTATCTCAGTAAATCCATACCCAATGTTTAACCGTGAAGAAATGAGAACACCATAGCCGGCACCGGCTTGTAAATCAAATACTCCGGCATGGTAAATAAAAAGAAATGGCATTTCGAGATAATTTAGCTGGAGTAAAAAATAAATGGTCTCACTAATTTCCTTGCTTCCTTTACGTGAATAAAAAATTTCTCCCTGACAACTCCAATGTTCGCTTAAAGGATAGTTCACACCGGCACCTGAGATTATTCCCGGCTTTTTATAGCCCGCAAAATCATCCCCGTCAAATTGGCTTGAATTTATTCCCAGGTAGAACATTCCTTTGAATTTTTGAGCGAAATTTATTTCACTGAAGCAAAAAAAGACAAGTATTAGACAAATTAATGACCTTTTCATGTTTGAGATTAGGCAAAAGTAATATAAGTTTGCGTTTTATTTAACAAACTCTCAACAATATGAAAAACTTTTTCAAATCTCTGAAATTTTCTTTCCTATCTATACTAATCATGTTCCCGCTTTTTCTCACCGCAGATGAAGGAATGTGGCTTCCATTATTATTGGAAAAAAATTATTCCGCAATGGAAAAACTGGGATTCAAACTTACTCCTGACCAGATATATAACCTGAATAAATCATCTTTAAAAGATGCCATCATCAATTTCGGAGGATTTTGTTCCGGATCCATCATTTCAAAAGACGGATTAATTTTAACCAATCATCATTGCGGTTATGATGCTATTCAGAACCAAAGCACGGTTGAGAATAACTATCTCAAAAATGGTTTTTGGGCATTATCCAAAGAACAAGAGCTTTCAAATCCGGGACTTTCGGCTACTTTTTTAGTAAGAGTTGAAGATGTGACACAAAAAGTGATGGGTGTGAATAATGAAAATGCCAAATATGCACCCTGGGATTCTGCCATGCAGAGCGTCACAAAAAAAATAGTGGAAGAAACCACTAAAGGCACAAACTACTCTGCTGAAATAAAAGATTTCTACGGTGGAAATACCTGGTATTTGTTTGTATATGAAACCTACAGGGATATTCGTCTGGTAGGCGCTCCACCCGAATCCATTGGTAAATTCGGAGGGGATGCAGATAACTGGATGTGGCCCAGACATACCGGTGATTTTTCCTTATTCAGGGTTTATACAGCTCCAGACGGGAAACCCTCAGCGTATGCAAAAGAAAATATACCCTTGAAACCAAAATACTATCTTCCGGTGTCACTGAAAGGAATTCAGCCCAAGGATTTTGCCATGGTCATGGGATATCCCGGACGTACGCGCCGTTATGAAACAACCGGTGGCATCAAATTTCTTTTAGAACAATCAAATCCCACACGTATTAAATTACGTGGCGCTATTTTGAGAATCATGAAAATTGACATGGATGAAAATGAAGAAATCAAATTAAAATTATCATCCCATTACGCATCGGTTAGTAATTACCATAAAAATTTCATTGGTCAGAATAAAGGATTGGTAAGGATGAATACCATTGAAACCAAAAAAGCCGAAGAGGATGCTTTCCGGAAATGGGTGTCTGCAGATGCTACCCGTAAAGCAAAATATGGAACCTGTCTCGATGATATTTTATCTGCCACTGAAAATCTTAAAGGTTATAATCTCGCCCGCGATTACATGAACGAACTTTTGTTCAGCGCCGGTGGGGTCTTACAAATTCCTTATCTCGTTTCGGATGCTTATAAAATGATGAAAAAGCCAAGTCCCAACCCCGACACGCTTAAAACGTTCATCACCGAAACAAGCAATAAACTGAAAAACCATTTTAAAGAATATAATTATGCTACCGATAAAAAAATATTTACTGCCGTCATGAAAATGTATTACAACGATGCTCCGAAATTATTTCATCCTACCATATTTGATGACATCGAAAAAATTTATAAAAACGATTTCAATGCATTCACCGATGACGTTTTTAATAAATCCATTTTAACTTCCGAAGAAAAATTACAAAAATTTTTATTGGCTCCCAATGTAACTGAGTTAGAAAACGATTTAGGATTCAAAACCATGCAATCAGTTCTTGACTCCTATAACAATAAAATTTTACCTCTCGCCACTCCTGAACGGAGAAAACTTGGCATCGCTACCCGTTTGTATTTACAGGGATTAATGGAAATGAAAAAAGACAAACAATTTTATCCCGATGCAAATTTTTCAATGCGGCTGACGTACGGAAAAGTGATAGATTATATTCCAAAAGATGCTGTAAAATATTCTTATTTCACTACGCTGGATGGGATTATTGAAAAATATGACCCATGGGATGAGGAATTTTTTGTTCCGCAGAAATTAATGGATTTGCAAAAGGCAAAGGATTACGGACAATACGTTGATGCTGGCGGAAAATTGTATGTTTGCTTTATCACGGATAACGATATAACCGGAGGTAACTCAGGTAGTTCTGTTATGAATGGGAAAGGAGAGTTAATCGGGCTTGCCTTTGACAATAACTGGGAAGGAATGACAGGCGATCTGGTCTATGATGGCACGCTTAAACGATGCATCAATGTGGATGTGCGTTATATTCTTTTTATAATTGATAAATTCGGGGGAGCGAAGAATATCGTGGATGAGATGACGCTGGTGAAGTGACTAACTCCCTTTCCGTTGGTTTTCGTAGGCAGTCACTATCTCCTTTACTAACCGGTGTCTCAACACATCGTCGTTATTAAAGAAAACAAAACCGATTCCATTAATATTACGAAGTAATTCTACCGCATGTACCAGACCGGAACGCTGGTACGAGGGTAAATCTATCTGGGTAGTGTCGCCGGTGATTAACATCTTAGAATTGACACCCATACGGGTTAGGAACATTTTAATTTGAGCATCTGTGGCATTTTGCGCCTCATCCAAAATACAATACGCATTATTCAGTGTACGTCCGCGCATATAAGCTAGGGGCGCTATTTCGATGATTCTCGTATCAATGTATTGCTTTAATTTCTCGGGGTCTATCATATCATCTAACGCATCGTAAACAGGTCTCAAATAAGGATCTATCTTTTCTTTTAAGTCACCAGGAAGAAATCCAAGATTTTCTCCTGCTTCCACGGCAGGGCGAGTTATGATAATTTTTTTGACTTCTTTGTTTTTCAGCGCTTTAACGGCAAGCGCAACGGCAGTATAAGTTTTTCCTGTTCCGGCGGAACCTACCGCAAAAATAATATCTGATTCCTGACAAACAGTTACCAATATTTTTTGGTTTGGAGTTTTCGCACGAATAGGAATCCCCCTGGTTCCATAAAAAATCAGATCTGAAAATTCAGGCGATACCTGAGAAGAATGTTCATTGCCATTTCCTGGAGGATGTACTGTATCTTTACGTCCATTGATAAATGAATCCAGATCAGAAAGTTGCACGGCTCCGAATTTATGATAGTGTTCCAGTAATTTCCGGAAAAGTTCTTCAATTTTGGCGACATCGGCAGAAGTGCCCTTTATGATTATTTCATTTCCTCTTGAAATAATTTTTGTCTCGGGAAAGTAGGAAGATATTTTCTTGATATTCTGATTTTCGACACCCAGAAAATCTACCAGGGATATTGTTTCAAGGGTAATGGTTAGTTCGCTCAATGCTATATGTTAACTTTAGGAGTTTAAATAAACAAAAATTAGTTTGTGGTTACAAAATTAAATAAATTTGTCAGGATTTGCAAGCATCTGTGTTTGATTTTTTTAGTATGCCCATTATAACACTAACCACCGACTTCGGAACCCGTGACCCTTACGTTGCGGCACTCAAAGCCGCTATTTTAAAGGAAGAGCCGGGAACGATTATCGTGGATATTTCACACGAGGTGGAACGCTACAGTATTCCGCATGCATCCTATCTGCTTACTAGTGTATTCAGAGATTTTCCAACGGGCACTATTCATATTGTTTCCGTTCATTCATTGTCTTATAAACAACATAAATTTATAGCCCTCAAAATTGATGAGCATTATTTTGTGGGCTCAGACAATGGTTTATTTTCCTTGCTATCGGAATCCCCGCCACAACAATCGGTAAGAATATTAAATGAGAAAGCCGAGCGCACTGTATTTCCTGCAAAAGACATATTTGTTCCAGCGGCATTGACTATTTTACGATTTCAGGATCTGCTAAAAACAGGAGAGCCCATTAACTCAATAGAAACCCTGACTAATCTGAAATCATACTATCAAAATAATATTTTGTATGGAAACATTATTCATGTGGATGGATACGAAAATTTAATTACCAACATTGATTTTATGACTTTTGAAAAGATCAGAAACGGCAGAAAATTTTTAGTCCGTTTTGGGAAAGAAAAAACTGATTTTTTAGGATTAAACTATAATTCCGTACAACCGGGACAATGTGTTTGCCTTTTTAATTCCAATAATTACCTTGAGATTGCCATCAATCAGGGGAAAGCGGCGAGTTTGCTTGGGTTAGGGTATAATAAGAAAGTTATGGTGGAGTTTTTTTGATCGTTTGTGGGGAGCTATATGGTCAGAAGTTGAGAAAATTATGTAATTTTGTATTGAAACAATATTAACTATTAAACAATGACAAAAATATCAATACCGATTAAAGATAACCTTGCACAAGCGCTTGGAATTGAATATCTGAAAAAATATTTCAGCAGACAAATGGAATTATTAGAATTGCAGCAAGTAGCCGATAAAATAGGTAAAACCATTCAAAAAGTAAATATTAACTGGGATAAAGAATTTGAAAAAGCCCGGCAACTTGCTTGGAATGAATATAAAACCAAACTGCCTGTTAAAAAATGAAAAAATATGTGTTGGATGCGAATGTGCTTATGTCTGCATTGATTAGCGGAAAGCAAATTTATCTATCAATATTTGAGCGAATTCAATTTTTTGTTCCTGATTTTATTATTACAGAAATAGAAAAGTATAAGTTTCTTATTCTTGAAAAAACCAAATTAAAAACTTCAGAATTTAACGAATTTGCCAATAAACTTTTTCAAAACCTTTCTATAATTCCATCATCATATATTTCTGAAGAAAACATTAATTATGCAATGAATCTATGTATGGACATTGACGAAAAAGATACCATGTATGTTGCCTTATCACTACAAATGAGCATTACTTTAGTTACCCGTGATATTCCACTTTTTAAAGGGTTAAAGAAAAAGGGATTTAAAAATGTTATTTTATTTGATACCCTTTTTAACGAAATGGAATGACTTAACCAACTTGCTATATTGTTTGAAAAATAAATATATTTGCCAACGAATGCCCGGATGGCGGAACTGGTAGACGCGCTGGTCTCAAAAACCAGTCTCTTCACTGGGATGCCGGTTCGATTCCGGCTCCGGGTACTTTTTTAAGAGCACCTCTAAAAACTTGTCTTTTGTCCAGAAACTACGTTGTCAGAAATTTTTAAATCCTCATTTACCCAATGTAAACTCCGGTTTAAAAATTTCTTTCGCCTTGTCTCTGTCCAAAATCCATAGTTTTTAGAAGTACCCTTAATACAACCCATCATGAAAAAATTCAATGACTTAAAAAACGCTGTATTGGCTTTAGAAGCTGATGCGGAAAAATTCTACATCAAAGGCAATAACGCCGCCGGCACACGGTTAAGAAAAGGATTATTGGATATAAAACAATTAGCCCAGGCAGTCAGGGTGGAAGTGCTTGCTATCAGGGAAGAAGAAAAAGTGTAGAACTTGCAGTCCTGCCACTGCTACTGCCACTCCCCCCTATCTGCACCATTTTAAATTTTTGCTTTTTGCATCTATTAAATACTCATCCAACTGCTGAGTAGTAAGTAAGGTATTTTTTTCTATGAGAGTACGGTACCAGTCCACGGTTTTATGAATGGCATCCTCAAGATCCCACGCAGGGAACCAACGCAGTTTTCTTAAAGAATTTTCACAATTTAAAAGAAGTTTATCGCTTTCATGAAAGGGTTGATTACTATCATTATTCAACTGAAAACTTAACTTGGACCATTCGCTTTTCATTTTCATTACAACTTTTGAAACCGGTACAAGGGTTGAGGGAACCGGACCAAAATTCCAGGCGGTGGCAAATTCTTTTTTCTCTTCCAATAAATTTTGTCCCACCATCAAATAACCAGACAAAGGATCCAAAACATGTTGCCAGGGGCGAAGGGCTGATGGCATTCGTATAAAAGTTGGTTTATTTTCAGAAACCCCTCTGATTAAATCGGGTATCAGCCGGTTTTGTGCCCAGTCGCCTCCTCCGATTACATTACCGGCTCTTACACTCGCTATAAATACTTTATTTTCTGTCTCAAAAAACGACCTTCGGTATGATTGTGTTAGAATTTCAACACATGCTTTAGATGAACTATAGGGATCATAGCCACCCAATGAATCATTTTCTTTATATCTGATTAATTTACTGTTATTTTCATATACTTTATCGGTTGTAACCATAATCAATGCTTTGACTTTATTATTTTTTCTCACGGCTTCCAATATATTCAAACTGCCATTCAGATTGGTATGGTAAGTCATCATGGGTTCAAGGTAGGATTCACTTACTAAAGATTGTGCGGCAAGGTGAAAAATAATCTCCGGTTTAACAGATTGAATAACCTCATTTACAAATTCCAGATTTCTGATATCCCCAAAAAATGAAGTACCTTCCGGCTTTAACAAATCAAAATGTGTTCTCTCTTCTTTTAAGGATAATCCAAAAACATTGGCTCCTAATTTATTTAACCAACAGGTTAGCCAGGTTCCTTTAAAACCGGTATGGCCTGTAATTAATACTTTCCTGTTTTGGTATGCACCATTAAAATAATTAATTGGCATTTTTAGTGTCTTATAAAAAATATCTCAACAAATTTTGGAAATATACTTTCCCGCAGATAACGCAGATTTTCGCAGAAAAATTAATCTGCGTTTATCTGCGTTATCTGCGGGAAACTTATTTGATTGTGGTTTATTCACGTTAGGATTATCTTTTTTTACAATGAATTTTTATAAGCGCAGAGGCATCTTTTTCCCCCAATTCTAATGCTTTTCTGAAATCAAAACAAGCTTTTTCAGAGTCATTTAATTTCAAATAAATCAATCCCCTGTTAAACCAAGGTGAGGAATTGTCGGGTTTTCTGGATATGGATTCCGAGTAATCAGTCACTGCTTCTTGAAAATTGTTTAAACTTTCCTTAATCAAAGCGCGGTTATAATAAAATCCGGCATCATACGGATTAAGATATATGGCACGGTCATAATCCATTAATGCTCCCTTGAAGTCCTTTAATTCATCACGTACAAAAGCCCGGTTATAATATGCTTCGGTAAAAAATGAATCTAATTGAATAGAAAGGGTGAAATTCTTTTCTGCGGATGTATAGTCGCTCTGTTCTATGTTTTTCATAGCCAAACTAAAAAATTCTTTTGCAGTTTGAGCGTAATTTCTTTCTATGATATTCATCATAAAGCAAAAAAGTAAAAAAAGTATCCTTTGGCTTTTCATTGCAAAATCCATTTTTTCTGAAATATAAAAAACTTTGCGAAAAAAACAAAATTACGAAGATATGGGCACCTCTAAAAACATCTTTAACCACATAGGAACATAGGCACATAGGTAAGCACATAGTAATTTCTATTGTGAAATTCTATGTGTCTATGTGGTAAATTATTTTTGCTCTTAAGTTTTTAGAGGTGCCCATAACACAGTACCGTTCCTACGGAACTATACTACATGAAGTCGGATATTACAACAACGGACTAAAGTCCGTTGTTACAAAATAATTCGTTCCTACGGAACTGATTTTATATTTCCATAATTCTTTTTTATCTCTACCCCTTGTTTAGAATAATAAAAAATATTAGATTTGCGCACAATTTTCAGAAATCTAACTCATCCCATTATATTTTATATGAAAAAGTTCCTTCTCTCACTCACTTTTTGTGGGTTTTCGTCCTTAGTGGTTACTGCTCAGATTGGTGATCCAGTAAAAACCATTCAAGCTATTGCCGATACCATTAAAATGGATTCTCTTGCCGGATTAGCCGAAGTTCCGGAATTACCTAAAAATTATTATACCAAAACCTTGTCGAATGGGCTGGAAGTAATTGTAATTGAAGATAAATCGGTTCCTTTGGTTAGTATAAACATTACCTTACGTAACGGTGCTTTCGCTGAAACACCACAAACAAGTGGAATTACTCACCTCTACGAACACCTATTTTTCAAACCAAACACTGAGTTTCCAACTTCCGAACAGTTTTCTGCTAAAATGAAAGAAATTGGTTTCTATCATACAGGAATTACCAATAATGAAAGTGTCTGTTATTCTCTTACCGTAAATAAGAATCGTACATTCGATGCCATGAATTTTCTAAACACCTGTGTGAGATACCCGCTTTTCACTGACGATGATATGCGTAAAGAATTGGGCGTTGTAGAAGAAGAATTTATGAAAAATAAAATGAACCCTGCATCCACTCTCATGGATGAGTTAAACAACCGGCTTTGGGGAGCAATGGCTTATAAAAAGAATACATTGGGTAACTGGGATGTTATCAAGTCGTTGAATAGTGAAAATCTAAAAGCGTTGCACGGAAAAGTTTTTAATCCCAATAATACCATACTGATAATTGCCGGCGATGTTAAAAGAAATGATTTGTTCAATGACATTCAAACAATTTTTGGTGAATGGGCAGAAGGAGTGGTTGACCAGGAATTATCAAATCCTACATTTAGTTATTCACCGGTTACGCAATCGCAACAATTTATCACCTTATCTGATCTTGCTAAATTTCCAATTTTCTTAACCGGTTTTTACGGACCCGATATACGCAATGACCTTAAGGGAAGTTTTGCCGGGGAAGTTCTTACCATGTTACTTTCAAATAGGAACTCACGGTTTCAAAAAAACCTGTTGGAAAACGGTCTTGCCTATCAAGCCGATTTCAAATATGAATCCTCAAAACTTACCAGTCCTATTATGATTTCTTTTGTTCCCAATCCTGCAACGGTAGAAAAAGCGTTAGCCGGTTTGATTGATGAATTAAATAATATGGATGCTGATGATTATTTCAGCGAGGAGCAAATTCAATGGGCTAAAGACATGCTTGATATTCAGGAGTCCTATTCCCGGGAGATGAATTCTTCGTTCGTTTCTAAACTTGGAAACCGTTGGGCAATGGGCTCAATTGGTTATCTTACCGACTATATATATAATCTGCGAAAAGTCACGAAAGCAGATATTCAGGAGTTTGTTAGAAAATATATTAAAAATAAACCCAACATTATGGGAGCGCTTGTTTCCGAAAAAATGAAAGGTGAAATTGGTCTTGAAAACTTCTTTGCCTCCCGTAAAAATTTAGACGAGTTCATGTTGTTCTTCAAGCCCTATCAAATGGAATTGGACTCGATTTCTCTTGCTACCGTTGATAAAATTTCAAAATGGATGACGATTAATCCCAAACAAAAAATAAAACTAAATGGATGGGCTGACTTTACCGGTCCTGAAAAACTGAATATTAAATTATCCACCCAACGCGGACGTTCGGTTTTCAAACGCCTCATCACGCTTGGTGTTGATTCTATGCGCATGGCTTCAATAGGGCGTGGCGAAGGTCCGACAGTGACCACTCAGGAAGAAAAAGCACATTGGAGAAGAGTTGATTTGGAATATTGGAAACCAGGAGAAGAAATGGCTTCACCTTCTTCACAAGCAACTGCACCTTCCGGCACAATGAATCCCTCAACTCCTGATTTAGCTGTCCCTACTCAGCCCATGCCCGAAAAAGTGGATTCCTTGTTAGACAAAGCAATTAAAAAATCAACTGAAGAGCCGGCAAAAGAACTCAATCAGGAAATAAAAAAGACATTGAATCAGATGGATGGGGATAGTTTGAAAAACAAGATCCCAAAATAATTTATTCTTTATCCTTTATTCTTTATCCTTTAAACTTAATTCTTTATTCTTTATTTAACCACTTCACCACCATGAACAACAAACCAACCGCACTTTTTTCATTGAAGTCAGTGCCCACTGTTGCTATTACGCTATTTATTTTTCTGAATTGTGCAACATCCTGCAAAAAACCAGCTCCTATCCCTCAGAAATTTTCTGAGATTAAAGAATTGAATGTAAAAGGCATCCGCGTGTATCTTAAAAAGAACACAAATGAAGTGGTAAGCGCTCAGTTATTTACCACCGGCGGAAACGCTTTTTATACTAAAGAAATGGCAGGCATGGAAGTTTTAGCTATCAAAACAGCCGTTTGGGGTAGCACAAAAAACTTGTCTGCAGATCAAATTCGCATGACCCTTGAAAATTCGGGCGCCACTATTCAGGATATTTCTGACATTGACCATTCTTCCATTCAATTGAACTGTCCCCTTGCAAAATGGGATATGTGTTGGGAAATTTTTTCAGGAATTATCGCCTCCCCTGCTTTTGATCCTGGTGATTTTAACAGAATCCGGGAGATGATGGTATCCGACTTAAAGATGAAAGAAACTGAACCACTTGCTAAAGAAGAAAAAATGGCTATGAACTCCGTCTTTTCCGGAATGAATCTTAATAACTGGGGAAATGAAGAATACCTGAATAAGATTTCAGTTGAAATGGCAAAATCATATTACGACAGCATCATGGCAAAAAGCAGAATTTTTCTGGTAGTGACCGGAAAAGTAAGTGAAGAAGAAATAACTAAAAAAGTGAATATGGTGATGACTGGACTACCCAAGGGTAAAATGATGGCGGCTCCCGACACCAATTTGTATATGATACCCTCAGGCATGATGATCGAAGCGCGCGAAGGTAACATGAACTATTTATTCGGTTTAAGTTCTGCGCCAAAGCCAAATTCAAAAGATGCCATTGCATTGGGATTAGGTCTCTCATTGGTGAATGAACGGCTCTGGGAAGAATTTAAAACCAGAAAAGGGTGGCCAGGTCCGGTGTTAGGGATCCGGAATAATCACCTTCATCCTTTTGTTGGAATCATGTTCGATTCTCCATTACCTAATGAGTCATTGCAAATTTTAGCAGAAGTATTAAAATCCATTAAGCAAACCGGTTTCACTGTTGACCAATTAAAAACATCCAAAGACCGTTACCTTACCCGTCACTTTATGAATCTTGAACCCAATCATGCCCAGTGCCTTCAAATCGGGCGTTATGTTTTAGCCGGCGATTATCGCTTGTGGGATGATTTCAGCGGAATGGTCACCAACATGCCTGCTGAAAGAGTGAATGGCACCTTGAAAAAATACCTGAAAACAATAAACTGGACTTACCTTGGGAAGAAGGAAGCGGTAGATGAAAGTTTGTTGAAACAGACGATAGAATAGATGGTTCTACTTGTCTAAATGGGGTAATTTTACTATAGAAAACCAAAATTGTTCAATCGTTTTTATTACATTCATGAATTGGGTAAAATCTACCGGTTTTGTAATATAGCAATTGGCATGATTTATATACGTATGAAAAACATCTTTTTCTGAATCAGAAGTTGTAAGAACAATCACTGGAATAATTTTTAAAAGCGGGTCATTTTTAATCTCAGTAAGTACTTCCCTACCATCTATTTTGGGAAGATTGAGATCCAATAAGATAAGGTCAGGAGTGATTGCTTTTTTATGCATCCCTTTTTTCTTCAGAAACTGGATGGCTTCTTCTCCATCCTGAATTACTATCATTTTGTTTTTTATTTTGCCCTCTTTAAATGCTTCAACGGTGAGCCGGATATCCCCAGGATTATCCTCTACCAATAATATGGTAATAGCTCTGGTTTTTTGTGTGTGGTTCATGTGTGTATTTGTTTGAATAGAATAGTTATACAACAATCGGTATAAATTTCGTGTATTTCGGATGATTGTTATATGGTTATATGGTTACCATGGTTCACACTAACCATATAACCATTTAACAATATAGCAAAATGTCATGGTAGATTTTTGCTGAAATTTGCTCCGTTCGCAGTATAATAATCTATATAATTTAATGATCTGCTAAAGTGAAATAAAATGTAGAACCCTTCCTGAATTTTGATTCCACCCATATTTTTCCCCCATGCTTTTGCACGATTTTTTTACAGATTGCCAGCCCGATACCGGTTCCTGGATATTTATCTTTGCTGTGTAGCCGCGAAAAAATTATAAAGATTTTATCAAAATATTCTTTCTCTATTCCTATTCCATTATCCTTTATTGAAAATAAGATTTGTCCGTTTGTGTTTTTTCCGGAAACAAGAATTTCAGGTTTTCGCTGACTCTGAAATTTAATAGCATTTGAAATCAAGTTTTGAAAAAGATGTGAGATGAGCACATAATTACCAAATACATCGGGTAAATTTTCTACTTTGATGGATACTTTTTTATCTTTAATGACCATCATTAAATCTTTCAAAACATCCTCAACCAATTTATTGGTATTAATTGGTTCATATTGTTTTATAGTATTTACCCGCGAATAATCCAATAATCCCTGAATTAACAACCGCATCCGTTTAGCACCGTCCACGGCAAAGTTGATAAAATCGTTGCCATCGTCCCCAAGTTTATCACTAAACCTGTTTGCCAACATTTGTACATAACTGCTTACCATTCTGAGCGGCTCCTGCAAATCGTGAGAGGCAATATAAGCAAATTGTTCCAACTCAATATTGGACTCTGTTAAATCATTTGTCAATTTTTTTAATTTCTCCTCATTTTTTTTCTTTTGAGAAATATCCCTTAAAAAACTGATAAAATATTTTTTCCCTTTTAAAATGAATGGGGAAATGGTTAATCCGCAATCAAATTCAGTATTATCTTTTCTAAGAGCAGATAACTCTATGGGTTTATTCAAAACGGGACCTTCCCCATAAGACAAATAATGTTTTAGCCCCTTAATATGCGCTGTCCTGTATTGAAGGGGAATGATGGTTTCATGCAAATATTTTCCAACTGCCTCTTCCCTTTTCCATCCAAAAATTGATTCGGCTTTTGGATTCCATTCTGTAATTATGCTTTGTTCATCAATAATTATAACCGCATCAGGCGCATGCACAATTATAGATGCGATCAGTTCATCTTTTTCAATTAATTTTTTTATTACGGAATTTAATTCTTCCACCATGGTATTAATCCCAAGGGCAATGGCATCCAAATCATCTCCTTTTTCACTAATCCTGATATTTTTAGAAAAATCGAGTTGAGCATTTTGAATCAATATGCTTGTTATTTCTGTAATTCTTTTTTCCTTCAGTATTAATTCTTTTGAAAAGGATGTTAACTCTTCTCCCAGGGTATTGAGACCCAGCACAACGGAGTCCATCTCGTCACCCTTCTCTGAGATTTTTCCGCGTGCTTTAAAATCTAAATTAGCAAGCCGGGTAATTTGTTTTAAAATCAGTTCAATGCGGTTGTTATTGTTTTTTTTCATTTTAAAGAAATTGCATCAACCATTCTAAAGATATTGCATCAACCATTCTTTTGCCTTTTTCTCATCATTGAAAAATTTTGCAGGATAGGGTTGTTTTTTTATGCTGAAAAACAAATTTGCAATCATTTTACCCAAGGGTGAACCTGAAATTATAGCAACTGCTTTAATAATGTCAGGCAAAACCTCTGCGGCATAATCACGTATTTCTTTGGTTGTAGGCGCTGAATTAGTAGTGTCTGATAGCAGGCAAACTTTTTTATTGTCTAACAGTTTCTTAAGTTCCAAAACACTTTGTTTTGCTTGTTCTACTGTTTGGGAAGGATTTTTTTTTGAGACAGAGTATAAAATCCCATTCTCATCAAACCACATAGTAGAGGTTGGGTAATCTATTAACTTGACGTTTTTAGGAGGTGTTATCATAGTTGATGTTTTTAATTCTATACAAATATATTCATTTTTTTAAAAAACAATGATAAATATCAATTTTTTTAATTAAAAGCTACTTGTTTATTTTTATTGACAGGGTAAGAAATGTCATTGTATTTGCTCTCTATACTATTTCTTTTTGAGCGTGTAAGAATTTTGATTTTTTGTTTAAAAATTACTATTCATCATAAGTAATTTAGTGTATGAAATAATTGATGAAGAAGAAAGAAACAATCAACCAATAAACACAAATGCCATGGAAACATCCTTAAATTTTCCGGAAAGAGACAGTCCATACAATTTTAATGTTTTTATTGTGGAGGACTCAGATGTTTACAGAACCATGCTGGCTGAGTCACTTTCTCAGCAGGAAATTGATGATCAGAATTACAAACTTACCATTTATGGTTTTTCTTCAGGAGAGGAATGTCTTGAAAATCTTGACTTAAAACCTCATGTAATAATTCTTGATTATCATTTGGATGGCAATGGTTATGTAACTAATATAAATGGAATGACAGTTCTGGATGAGGTCAATCGTTTATCACCTTCCACCAATGTAATTCTTTTATCATGTCAGCAAGACGAAAAACTTGCGCATGAAATCATCAAAAAAGGAGTAGCTGGTTATTTTAAGAAGGGACCGGAAAGCATTACACATGTCAGAGAAAAAATATTAACTATGATGCAGATAAATAATTAGCTATAAAATGGAAACTGTTGTCAAAACGAATACAACTAATAACGTACCAACTATAAAAGGTGTTTTTGTAAACACTCATATTAATCAGGTACGAAAAAAAAAGGGAGAAGAGTGTGTAAAATTATTGGAAAAGTTGTACGGTAAATCAATCCATTTTGGATACCTGGAAGATGTTCCCATACAGGAAGAAATTGAAATTATTAAACTTTGCCTGCATATAATTTCGGATAAAAAAATTCCCGAAAAAGATTTTGAATTTGAGGCAGGAAGATTTCATTTCCGGAATTTTACTGAGTCCCCGTTGGGTAAATTGGTTTTTAGTTATATTCCTAAAAATTTCAAACAAATAATTCTTCATTCGAAGAATTTGGCAAGACACATTTTTAAAAATACAAACGTATCCATACTGGATACCGGTGAAAATTCTTTAGTCATTAAAATGGAGAACAATAATTACCCCATTGAGCATTTTAAAGGTTTGTTTTTTGAGTGGATGGTTTTTTATGGAATTCATGGTCAGGTTAACGCAAAAAACATCAACAATATATTATACGAATATTATCTCCAATGGAATTAAAAAAGGTTTCTAAAAAAATAAACAGAGAACTGGACCGGTATAAAAAAAGAATAAATCAAAAAATTGAATCAATCCTTCCGGTTTTCGCAAAAGCCGCGGTAGGCGATTTTTCACAGGATGTTAATACCAACGCCTTTAAAGACGACGAATTCCTTCCGGTTTTAACCGGCGTTCAAATCATGTTGGAAGTTGTCCGTGAAAAAGTAAAAGGAATAGAAGAGGAATTTGAAAATCACCGAATGACCTGGAATTACCTTATTCAAACTGAAAAAAAATACAGAAATCTTTTTGAAAATATTAATGAGGGCGTTCAGGTAGTTGATCTTGAAAACATCATTCGATTAGTTAATCCACAATTTTGTAAACAAACGGGATATTCCGAATCAGAGTTGATTGGGAAAAGATCAATAGAAATTTTTCCGGAAAAAAAACAAATTCCGTTTTTCGGAAAAAATTCAAAAAGTGAAAGTGAGGAATCCATCAAGCCATACGAGGTGCAATTAAAAACTAAATCCGGAGATATTATCTGGTTTTTAGTTAGTGAATCGTTTGTAAAGGATAATGATGGAATCACGATCGGTTGCATGGGAATTCATACGGATATAACGATTAAAAAAAAACAGGAAGAAGAATTAATACATCTTTCAAAAGCCAAAGATGCCATTATAGCTAATGTGAGTCACGAAATCCGCACACCCATGAACGGAATTATGGGTTTAGTCCAATTAATGGAAGATACTCCCACCAACGAACTACAGAAAAAATATCTTATGTCCATTCAATTTGCCGGTCAAAATCTTCTGCATATAATCAATGACGTGCTGGATATATCTAAAATTAAAACCGGGAAAATGAAATTGGAAAATATTGATTTCTGTTTGAAGGATGTTCTTGAAGTGATTAAAGATTTATTTGTTTATCAGGCAAAAGAAAAAGGCATTGATTTATTATGCAAGTATGATGAAAACATTCCTCCGTTGTTGAATGGAGATCCCGTAAGGTTAAATCAGATTCTGACGAACCTGTTAAGCAATGCAATAAAATTTACAGAAAAAGGAAATATAATGCTTTGCATACAATCCAATGGAATTGATAAAGACAGAATATCAATTTTCTTTTCAGTAAAAGACACAGGCATAGGTATTCCATCTGAAAGCATTCAAAAGATATTCGATATGTTTGAACAAGTTCACAAAGAACATTTCCAAAAATACGGTGGTACGGGATTAGGTCTCTCTATAGTGAAGCAACTGATTGAGATGCAAGGAGGAAAAATTGAAGTTACAAGTAAATTAACAGAGGGTTCAGAATTCAGTTTTGAACTCACTTATCTGATAGTGAACGGTATAAAATTTTTAAAAATCAATCCGGATGACTCCAATGAAAACTGTAAATTGATAGGGAAAAAAGTTTTGTTGGTGGAAGACAACAAATTAAATCAAATGGTGGCTGATATGTTTTTAAAAAAATGGGGAATGGAAGTGGAAATTGCTGAAAATGGCGCGGAGGCAATAGATAAATTTTTTCGATGTTCTTTCGACATCGTGTTAATGGACATACAGATGCCGGAAATGAATGGGTATGAAGCCACGCGATGCATAAGAAAAAAGGGAACCTCAAGGGAATCTCTGATACCTATTTTAGCTATGACAGC
Organism: Bacteroidetes bacterium RIFCSPLOWO2_12_FULL_37_12; assembly: GCA_001769655.1. Classification (GTDB taxonomy): domain Bacteria; phylum Bacteroidota; class Bacteroidia; order 2-12-FULL-37-12; family 2-12-FULL-37-12; genus 2-12-FULL-37-12. The sequence continues at coordinate 24,551 of MEPC01000036.1, forward strand.
CCATGCGTTGAGTGGAGAAGAAGAAAAGTGTTTATCTTTAGGTATGAATGGTTATATTACCAAACCATTGAACAGGAATTTATTGAAAATTAAAATTTGTGAAATGATAAAGAAAAAATAAAATGTTGTAACAAAGATTACTGATGAAAAAAATTTTATTAATTGAAGATAATCCTCCTGACATCCGGCTGTTTGAAATATGTCTGGAGCAAGCTATTGGGAAAAACTATGCGTTAAAAACGGTTGAACTTTATTCTCATGCACTTGAACATCTGGAAAAAGAAAAATTCGACTTGATTTTTTTAGATGCATTTTTACCTGACTCCAGGGGATTTGGTGGCATAACAAAAATCATTAACCAGAGCAAAGGAACAAAATTAGTCATGTTAAGTGGTTATGAAGATACTGATTTTCAACGCAAGGCATTAGAAAAAGGGGTGAATGTTTTTATTAATAAAAGCAGATTAAGTGGAAATCTGTTGAAAGAAGTGATTGAAGAGCACCTCTAAAAACTGATATAATTCCTCTCCCTGCCCTCTCCATGAGAGGGACAAAAGGTAGTTTTTAGAGGTGCCCTGTCAAAAAATTAATAAAATGAAATTCAATTTTGAAAAATTTAAAAAATTGCTGGACTGTGATGATGCTTTTTTATCAAAATTGATTGAAATCTATAAAAAAGACATCACCATGGGACTTGAAAAAATTTCAGATTTTGCCAGCCAGGCGGATTGGGAAAAAGTAGCGCCGGTAGCTCACAAACTGCTTAGTTCAACTACCTTACTTGGACGCGACGAACTTTCCCAACTATTGAAGGAAATTGAAAAAAACATAAAATTAAAAGCTAATGCAGAACAATTATTGGGGTTGATCCTTCAATTGGAGAAAAAAATAAAAGAGGATTTGGAGGAATTATGAAATTTCATTTTTCAAATATCTCTCCTTTTCCCTCCCTATTAATTCGATCAATGTATCATAATAGACACCTCTTTTCACTTTCGATTCCAACCAGGCATAAAAACTGATTATTTGCAAATCCAACGTTTCCCTGAATCCCAACTTTTTCAACCGTACTAGATCCTTTTGAAAATTTTCTTGTTCTGCTACATTGGGATCTGTATTAAGTTTTCGGAACAATCTAAAAAATAACTTTTCCCGCTCATACTCCGGATGATTTAATAAATCGCTATAACTTTTTTGGATAAACCTGAGCCGGGTTTCCACAAAATCGAGGTTGCCATTGTCGTGATGAATGATGCATTCCACAACTTGTTTTTTCAATGCATTGTATTTTCCAAAGTTTTTTTTCATCCATTTATCCGTATGCGAAATCTGCATTAAAACCTGGATCGCTTTGTGATAATTTTTAACCTGATGATACAATACAGCCAGGTTCAAACGGCAAATAGTCCGCTGTTGTATTTCCAATTTATGAGGTGGCATGGACACAATTTGTTCAAGAATCTGAATGGCTAAATTATTATTTCCGGAGTATGCATAAACCATGGAGATTAGAATCAGATACGATGCATTGAACTCTTCAAAGTGAACTTTATTATACAATAACATATTCCGGTACAATTGATCGAGATAGTTTAGCGACTCTTCAAATTTGAAATTCCGGAAAAAGGTGTGAGAAATGATATACAAAATATTTAATTTATAATAATGATTATACCTGTCAAAACGGTTCATTTCTTCCAGTGTATGATATTTTTCAAGCACAAATTTTTCAAATAACAGATAATCGCCGCCGGCAATTACAGTGGCTCTGAATACGGAAATCACATTGTTTATGAACTTCGGATCCGAACCTAATTCCATGTCCTCCACATTTTTTAATAATTCTTCATTAAGAAGTTCATTCAGATTGAAATTTTTTTTAGTGGAGGAAAATTCGGACATTCTGTGACGTAAAAGTTGGTTTATCGTATTTGCTTTGTCTGACATCACCGCCAGGTTGCGATTTTTATTTTTTTTATCTAAGATGCTTTGCAAAGGAGGCGAAAATTCAGTTCCGGATTTTTCTATCTGTTCGTAATAAATTGAATCAAGAATCAAATACTCCTTTGTTTTAATAGCAAGTTTTTCTGCTTTGCTGAGTATCTTCCATGCCATTCGATTTCTTTTTTTTCTAAATAAATACTGTGAAAGCGAAACCAAATTCAGCATAAAGGAACGGTTGGTGGTATCTTCCTCAATATTTTTTAGCGCAATAAAGGAAATGAGATGTTTGACCAATCTTTTCCTTAAGGTATGATATGCATTTTGATTACTCTCCGGATAAAATTTTTTGTATAAATCATTTTTATGAACTTTTTTGTTTTTTACTAAAAAATCAAACAAGGCAAGATCCTTTCTTTCTTTTTTGCCTCTCCTGTGATTGATAAATACCCTGAATGACCTATGTTCATCGGGTTTTAAGGTGCTAATAATTTCAATGAGGTCGTCTGACATATTTGGTAATTGAAAGAGTGTTTGTAATTAAAATGTTACTACTCACCACTGAGGCACGGAGTGCACAGAGTTGCACAGAGAATAGCTTTTGGAAACATATATTTTGAATAATCAACTCTGTGTTTCTTTGTGTTCTCTGTGTCTCCGTGGTTTTGTATTTTATTACCCTGTTGAGTAGTTACATTAAAATTATAATTTTATAAAGTACGTTTTTAATACATATTATAAATACTTGCAATATTACAAATTATCATAAAAACACCGTAAATATACATAAAAATAGCATATAAAATAATTTTTTAATAAATATTTCATCAATAATTAACACATTCTATCTAAACGTAATTCAAAATTAATTATTTTTAAAAGTACGTTTTTACAATAAATATGCTTGTAACGACTCCCCTGCTACCTTAATTTTGTTCTTGAAATCAGGCGCTAAAACCCTGAAACAATTAACAGTTAACTTAAACCACTAAATCAAATGAAAACAATGAAAACCATTTTACTGGCTGTGTTAATCGGATTAACCCTTCAGTTAAAACTATCAGCACAAAAAAAATCAACTGTTGCTGTATTTAATGCCGATACCAAGGATATCGTGCTTCAACCATCCCAGGTTGTCAATTTAGTAAGAATGGAACTTGAAAAAACAAACCATTATGAAGTAACTGATAAGTATGACATGGAGGAGATACTTCATCGTAGTTCTATAAAGGAAGAAGAATGTTTTGGGAAACAATGTTTAATTGAGGCAGGAAAATCACTGAAAGTAGATAAGGTGCTCACTACCGCCGTTGAAAATTATGGAGAGAAGTTGATTATCACCCTGCGTTTACTTGACATCAAAACTGAAACCATTGAAAAATCATCGGTCAATGAGTTTTTAAATATTCAGCCGGAATTACAAGCCATGCTCGAAATCTCGTTAAAAAAATTATTGAACATTGAAACCGATGCCCGGTTGGAAGAAAATCTTGTAAAAAAGAATTCGTATGAAAATGCGGTCAGAAACCCGGGTAAAAATAAAATCACGAATAATGGTCCCAGGATGGGTATTGCTTATTTTACCGGAGAAAAAGCACAACGCTTACAGGATTCGGAGTCGAACGGGGGTAATGAAGCATTTCCATTTCTTTCACAATTCGGCTACCAACATGAAGTACAATATCTCAATGAGGGAAATTTTCAGGCAGTTTTTGAAATGCTTGGAATGGTCTCCGGCATTGACCAGGGTATGTTTATTCCCAGTATAACGTTAATGAACGGATTTCGTGATGCAAGCAGTGGTTTCGAATTTGGATTCGGACCTAATTTCGGAATCGTGAAAAAAGCCAGAGGATACTATGATGAAAACGATAACTGGCATTTAGCGAAAGAGTGGAATGAAAAAACTGAAAATGGTCAATTAAAACCAATTCCTGACACTAAAAAACGTTTGGACTCACGAGGAATGCCTGAAATCTCAACCGGTTTTATCTGGGCTATCGGTAAAACATTCAAATCAGGTGCATTGAATATCCCGGTAAATGTCTATACCATCCCTTCCCGCGAAGGTTGGGTGATTGGAGCCAGTATGGGATTTAATGTGAAAAAATAATTGGATTAGTTGTGGGTTTTATAGAGACACGGTGAAACGTGTCTCTATTTTTTTTTAAACCTCACCCCAGCCCCTCTCCAAAGTGGAGAGGGGTGAAAAAGAGGTTCTATTTTATTCGGTTTATATGAAATCAAAAAAAATTCACGTAAGTTTGAATAAATTTTTTTCCATGCAAAACTCAGGCGATTTCGGACATTTCCTCCTCATTATCTCATTTGTATCTGCAACGTTAAGCGCCTATTCCTATTTTTTCTCGTTAAAAAAGAAAGATACCCCTGAAGAATTAAGGTGGGAAAAAAACGGAAGAATTTTTTACATCCTACATTCCGCTACTCTTTTTTCCTCCATATCCTTACTTTTTTATATTGTTTATACTCATAAATACCAATTCCATTATGCCTGGGCACATTCTTCAAACTCACTCCCTGTAAAATACATGATTGCTTGTTTCTGGGAAGGACAGGAAGGCAGTTTCCTGCTTTGGCTTTTCTGGAACATGGTGTTGGGTTTTTTTATTTTAGGAAAATCAAAAGAATGGGAAAAACCGGTAATGACGCTCCTCAATCTCGTTCAGGTATTTCTTTTATCCATGCTGATGGGAGTTTATTTCGGAGACCTGAAAATCGGAAGTTCTCCATTTGTACTTCTGAAAGATGTATTTTCCACTGCCCCCATATTTGCTTCCAATCCATTATATGTGCCACAGGATGGCAATGGATTAAATCCATTGCTTCAGAATTACTGGATGGTCATCCACCCTCCTACTCTATTTCTCGGATTTTCATTGTCACTCATTCCATTCGCTTATGTCATTTCCGCTCTTTGGTTAAAAAAACAGGATGAATGGGTTAAGCCGGTTCTTACCTGGTTATTAATTTGCGCCGCTGTTTTGGGATTAGGAATTATTATGGGAGGGTATTGGGCTTATGAAACATTAAATTTCGGCGGTTACTGGAACTGGGACCCTGTGGAAAATTCTTCATTGGTACCATGGATACTTGTTATTGGTGCCATTCATGCGTTAGTGGCATACCGGAATACAAACACCCGGTTGAGATCAGGAATCATTCTTTGCATGGCTCCTTTTCTGATGGTTTTATATTCTACTTTTCTTACCAGGAGTGGCATTCTAGGAAATGCATCTGTACATTCTTTTACTGACCTCGGATTATCCGGTCAGTTATTAATATATATGATTGCATTTTTTTTAGTGGCACTATTTGTTTTGTTGTTCAGATGGAAAGGTCTCACTCCAGCAACTGGTTCAAAAGAGTCAAGTCATCTCCCAATGACAGATACTAAAGAGACGTCAACTATCAAATCAGATGTCAAGCCAGAAAATTCAGGTTCATCATTTTTTGCAAGAGAAGAATGGATGCTCATGGGAATCATCGTGTTGTTACTTGCTTCTTTTCAGATTACCTTAACTACATCCATTCCGGTTTTAAATAAAATTGCGGAATTATTTAATTTCAAACTTCAACTCGCGCCACCCGCTAACCTCATTTCTCATTACAACCGTTGGCATATCGTTACCTCCGTTGTAATTGCTATTCTCTCCGGCATGGTGCAATATATCTGGTGGAAAAAAATGCAGGGAAAATTGCTTGCACATCTGCTTCTTAAACCATTTATATACATGGTGATTACTTCCATTCCCATCATCTTATTTTATCCCGTAAAAGAACCCGGACTGATGGTGTTATTGATTACCGGAATTTTTTCCATTTATGCAAATGCTTTTATTCTTATAAACGTATTAAAAGGTAATTTGCGTATTGCCGGTGGCGCTTTGACGCATACGGGTTTCGCTTTAATGCTGATTGGGATTTTATTTTCAGCAGGATATTCAACGGTTATTTCTGAAAATACAAGCGGTGAAGATGTTTTTTCGGGTTCCGGAATGTCTGAAAAAGATAAATCAACCGCCAACAAAGAGAATGTATTGCTCCATTTAAACCAGCCGGTGGAGATAAAAAATTATAGTGTCACTTACAAGGGATTATTATTTACTTCTTTAGTATATCCTGCCTATCTCCGGAATGAATGGTTGGAAAAAACTCCGCTCCCTCAATTGAAAATTGCAAAAACTGATATAAAACATAATAATAAAATTTATTTTAAAAAAGGCAAGCAATTTGAAGTGATTCCAGAAAATACCTATTATGAAGTTTATTTCTCGAATCAAAAAAACACTTTTACGCTTTATCCGAGAGCGCAGGTAAATCCGAAAATGGGGTTAATTGCCTCTCCGGATATCAAACATTTTATAACAAAAGACATTTATACACACGTTTCCTCCATTCCCGATTACAACGAGCAAGAGGAGTGGAAGACGGGACCGACTATCGAAATGAAGCCCGGTGACACAACCGTACTTGAAAATTTTATAATCGTGCTGGAATCCATTAATAAAAATCCGGAATTGCAAACAATAAAATTAGGTGAGAACGATGTTTCTGCGGGCGCTCAGTTGAAATTATTTTCTCAAAATAAAATCTATTCACTGGAGCCCGTTTTTATTTTAAAAGACAGGGAGATTCTCACTCAGGATGACACAAATGAGCAAGCAGGCGTTAAAGCATCTTTTCGTGAAATAATTCCCGACAAAGGGGTCATCCGGATTTCGTTGTTTTTCAAAAAGCCATTTAAGGACTACATCGTATTGAAAACCATTGAAAAGCCGGGGATAAATTTATTATGGGGTGGGACGGTTTTGATGTTGGCAGGTTTTTGTGTAGCGGCGGTGAGGAGGGGATTGGGGGGCTAGGCATACGCGTCAAAAAGACCTCACCCCAGCCCCTCTCCAAAAAAATGGTGAGGGGGTAGAGATTCTTTATGCATAAAACAATAATGATTTATTTTTCAGGAACCAAAAAGTTTAAACAAGAGCGAGACAACCCCTACCCTATCATCTTTTCCGGTTTTACCCACTGCTCAAACTGTTCGCCCGTAAGCAATCCTAATTCAATTCCCGATTGTTTGAGCGTGATTCCTTTTTTATGGGCATTCTTCGCAATTTTTGCGGCATTTTCATAGCCGATGTGCGTATTTAATGCTGTCACCAACATTAGTGAATTTTCAAGATTCTTTTTAATGGCATCGTAATTCGGTTCTATACCTATGGCACAATGATCATTAAAAGAGTGACACGCATCTGCTAACAAATTGGCAGATTTCAATAAATTATAAATTATCACCGGCTTAAATACGTTCAATTCAAAATGTCCATTCATGCCTCCTATGGTAATGGTAGTGTCATTGCCTATCACCTGCGCACAAACCATGGTCATGGCTTCACATTGTGTAGGATTCACTTTCCCCGGCATGATGGAAGAACCGGGTTCATTTTCCGGAATTAAAATCTCGCCGATACCGCAACGGGGACCCGAAGCGAGCAGACGGATGTCATTCGCAATCTTCATCAGTGAAACAGCCGCTGTCTTTAACGCACCGGATGTTTCTACCATGGCATCATGACTGGCAAGCGCTTCGAATTTATTTTCTGCGCTCACAAAGGGGTGACCCGTTAGTTTTGCAAGTTTTTCAGCCACTTTTTCACCAAACCCTTTGGGGGCATTCAATCCGGTTCCTACTGCAGTGCCACCGATTGCCAATTCTGAAAGATGTATCAATGAATTCTTTATTGCTTTTACAGCGTGGTCTAATTGTGACACATACCCCGATAATTCCTGTCCCAATGTCAAAGGAGTGGCATCCATTAAATGGGTTCTGCCTATTTTTACAATATTTTTAAATGACATTGATTTTGAAAACAAAGTACTCTTGAGTTTTTCAATCGCAGGGATGGTTTTGTTTACAAGCGCTTCGAATGCGGCTATATGCATGGCAGTAGGAAATGTATCATTAGAGGACTGCGATTTATTGACATCATCATTGGGATGAATGGGTGACTTCCCCTCTCCAAGTTTACCGCCATTTAATACATGCCCCCGGTTTGAAATTACTTCATTCACATTCATATTTGATTGTGTGCCTGAACCGGTTTGCCAGACAACCAATGGAAACTGGTCAACTAATTTTTTTGCCAGGATTTCATCGCATACCTGACATATCAGGTCAGCTTTTTCTTTCGGTAAAATTCCAAGTCCGGAATTAACGATGGCGCATGCTTTTTTAAGATGAGCAAACGCTATGATAACTTCCATGGGCATAATGTCGCCTCCAATGGAGAAGTTTTCTTTCGAGCGTTGGGTTTGTGCCCCCCAATATTTATCGGCTGGCACCTTTACCTCGCCCATCGTGTCGTGTTCGATTCTGAAGTTCATGTTGGTAAAATTAATTTTTTATTATTCTTATGCCTTAGGTTATCTCTTTTTGATTTCTTTTGTAAGTTTTTAAGAAGTGATTCTGTAAGATTAACTCCGGTTTGATTTGCCAGACATATTAAAACAAAGAGGACATCGGCAAATTCATCGGCAAGTTTCTTGTTTTTATCTGACTTTTTAAATGACTGTTCACCATATTTCCTACTGATAATTCTTGCCACTTCTCCTACTTCCTCAGTTAATAGAGCCAAATTAGTTAGCACGTTGAAATATCTCACCCCGTTGGATTTTATCCATGTATCTACTGCTTTTTGTGCTTGATGGATGGTCATTGGTTATTGGTCATTAGTCATTGGTCATAAGTCATTGGTTATTGGTCATTTAACGCTTTCGTTTGTGTCTTCACAAACGAAGTTATTGGTCAATCTATAACCTCATTTTCGAATCAATAATAATAGTAACCGGTCCTTCATTTATCAAAGAAACTTCCATCATCTCACCAAAAACGCCGGTTTGAACCTTTTGTCCTGTGATTTTCTCAAGTTCGATTTTCATCTGTTCATATAAGGGAATAGCAAGTGATGGTTTTGCGGCTTCTAAAAAAGAGGGGCGATTTCCTTTTTTAGTACTTGCGAATAATGTAAACTGGCTAATTAAAAGAATTTCACCGTTAATTTCTCTGAGAGAAAGATTCATTTTGTCTTCTTCATCTCCAAAAACTCTGAGATTCGCAATTTTTCCTGAAAGCCAATGGATATCGTCAACAGAATCTGTTATTTCAATGCCCAATAATACAAGTAATCCTTTCCCAATTTTTCCGGTAGTTGATTGATTTACAGAAACAGATGCCTGAGAAACTCTTTGAATTACGGCACGCATGAGTATAGGGTATAAAGGTATAGGGTATAAAGGGCGTATGAAGTTATATTTCGTCTATACCTTTATACCCCTATACCCCTATACCCCTTATACCTAAATACCTACAAGGCAGGAATGAGCCGAAAAAGAAATAAAAGTATTGAACGTTTTGGGAAATAAAAACTTCACGAGTCCTAAGCGCCAATGCCACTATTGTTTTTCCGTTTATCTCTGGCAGAAATTACCCATGACACTACGATGGAAATTGCTAATACTACCAAAATAATAAGAAGTGAAATATTGACCGGTATTTCAATATCAAACCATTCGAGAAGCATTTTTGCGCCGATAAAAATAAGAATCAATGAAATGCCATGCTGTAGATATTTGAATCTATTTATAACTCCTATTAGCAGAAAAAACATAGCTCTTAGCCCGAGTACTGCAAAAATATTCGACGTATATATAATAAATTCATTCTGTGAAATAGCAAAACATGCCGGAATGGAATCAAGTGCAAAGACAATATCCGTGGTTTCAATAAGTGCAATGACCAGAAATGTAGTAGTAAAATATATTTTATTATCAATTTTGAAGAACAACTTACCTCCGCTGTCCTGCGAAGTAAAACGAAGATATTTTTTTAAAAGACGATAAACAAAATTCTTTTCAGGTTCAAAGGTTGTTTCCTTGTCGGTGAAAAGCATTTTAAACCCTGTAATTATTAATAACAAACCGAATAAATAGAGTATCCAGTGAAATTCATGCACCAATGCTCCACCTATACCGATAAAAATCGCTCTGAATACAATTGCTCCAATGATACCATAAAATAAAATCTTGTGATAATAAATTTCATCAACCTTAAAATAACCAAGTATGAGAATGAAAACAAAAATATTATCAACAGACAACGCTTTTTCCATCAGATAGGCAGAAAGAAATTCATAAGCGTTTTCGTGATGTGAACGAGCCCCCTCTTCCGCATTGTCAAAATAGTAAATCATTACAGCGAAAAGCAATGAAATTACAACCCAAAAAATGGATTGTAATGCCGCGCTCCTGACAGTAATTTTATGGGCTTTTTTCTGGAAGAATCCAAGGTCAACTATAAGAAAAACTATTATTACTATCCCAAAAACAAGGAACAGCAATGGCTCAGAGGAAGAAACTTCGGAGTGGGTCACGTGGGCTCAGGGAGTTAAAAGAGAGGCAAAAGTACAAAAAACTATGATAAATAAAATATTTTAGGTAAATTTAATTATTTTTTAATTATGGGTGCTTCTAAAATGTAAGACACGGTTCGCCGTGTCTTTACAAGACATGCCTTTTGGGGATATAAAATGCGGGGAAACACCATGGCGTGTCCCAACATTATTTCTTTTCCTCCTTAATTTCCTCATAATCAACGTCTGTAACATTTGAACCGTTTGATTTTTGGTCCTTTTGTTGGGCTTTACCCTCATTATCTTTTGCCGCATCTTCGGCTTTGGGTCCTTGTTGGTACATTTCAGTGGATGCGGCTTGCCAGGCGGAGTTCAATGCATTCGAGGTGGTATCTATTGCTGACAGGTCTTTTGATTCGAGGGCTTTTTTCAAATCGCTCAAAGCGCTTTCTATCTTACTCTTATTGCCGGCTGATAATTTATCACCAAACTCTTTTAATTGCTTTTCTGTCTGAAAAGCTAATGAATCGGCATGATTAATCTTGTCAATTTTTTCTTTCTCCTGACGGTCAGTATCTTCATGTGATTTAGCATCATTTTTCATCTTCTCAATTTCATCTTTTGATAATCCGGAAGATGCCTCAATTCTGATTTTTTGTTCTTTATTCGTTGCTTTATCTTTAGCCGCTACATTTAATATCCCATTCGCATCAATATCAAATGATACTTCAACTTGTGGAATACCACGCGGGGCAGGTGGAATACCATCCAAATGAAATTTCCCAAGTGTTCTGTTATCTTTAGCCATGGCTCTCTCTCCCTGAAGAACATGAATTTCAACCGAAGGTTGATTATCACTTGCCGTTGAAAATGTTTCTGCTTTCCGGGTAGGTATGGTTGTATTTGAATCTATTAATTTAGTCATTACTCCACCGAGTGTTTCAATTCCGAGTGATAAAGGAGTAACATCCAATAATACAACGTCTTTAATTTCACCGGTCAACACAGCGCCCTGAATAGCCGCACCGACTGCAACTACTTCATCAGGATTGACCCCTTTGGATGGCACTTTTCCAAAAAATTTCTCCACAATTTGTTGAACCGCTGGAATCCGGGTAGCTCCTCCAACCAAAATTACTTCATCAATATCTTTTATAGAATATCCTGCATCTTTAACTGCCTGTTCACAGGGCTTCATGGTTCGTTGAATCAACGTATCGCATATTTTCTCAAAATGTGCTCTGGTCAAAGTTTTTACAAGGTGCTTTGGAATATTATCTATGGGAATTATATAGGGTAAATTGATTTCAGTGGAAGTAGAACTTGAAAGTTCAATTTTTGCTTTTTCTGCGCCTTCTTTTAAACGTTGCAGTGCCATGGGATCTTTGCGTAAATCCACATTATTTTCTTTCTTAAAATCCTCTGCTAACCAGTCAATAATACAGTTATCAAAATCATCCCCGCCAAGGTGAGTGTCACCGTTGGTAGATTTTACTTCAAAGACACCTTCTCCCAGGTCAAGTATTGAAATATCAAACGTACCCCCTCCTAAATCAAAGACAGCAATCTTCATATCCTTATGACGTTTATCTAATCCATAAGCAAGAGCGGCGGCTGTTGGCTCATTCACAATTCTTCGAACATTTAATCCCGCAATTTCCCCTGCCTCTTTGGTTGCTTTTCTTTGTGCATCATTAAAATAAGCCGGAACAGTTACCACTGCCTCCGTAACAGTTTGCCCTAAATAATCTTCAGCGGTTTTTTTCATTTTCTGAAGTATCATGGCAGAAATTTCCTGTGGAGTATATAGCCGTTCTTCAATTTTTACGCGGGTCGTATTATTATCCCCTTTTACGAGGTTGTATGTTATTCTACGTAAATCATCGCTTACTTCGTGAAAACTTTTTCCCATAAATCTTTTTATGGAGTAAATAGTATTTTTAGGATTGGTGATTGCCTGCCTTTTTGCTGGATCACCTACTTTTCTATCGCCACTACCTCCTCCAATAAATGCCACTATGGAGGGTGTGGTTCTTCTTCCTTCACTATTAGGAATGACTACGGGCTCATTCCCTTCGAGGACCGCCACGCACGAGTTTGTGGTGCCAAGGTCTATACCGATTATTTTTGCCATGAATGTAAGGTTTTAAGTTTTATTATTCAATATTCAAAAAAAATTCAATTTATCTGTCTTCCTTCTTCTTCCAGAATAAAATCATCAATAGCGAGTTGGTCATTTCTTTCTCCGTCTTTAACTACAAGTACTGTTTCATGTATGGTACCACATTCTTCCTCGCTTTCATTTTTTAGTTTAATCTTAACACGATAGGTTATTCCAAGCGTTGTACCATATAATTTTCCATCTTCATTCTCACCCAATGCTTTTGTGATAGGTTTTCCTAATTCAAACGTATCGTAGGCACATGCTGAATTCCCAAACAATTTTTCTTCGAGATATGCTTTATCTAATTGGCCCAATTTAGGACCTTCCACCGGCGTAAACCGTTCAATAAATTTATTACTTAAGATATGATTCTCACCCGTTGTTAGCATGGAATAATTTTTTTCTGATTTTTCCATCCTCAACGTTAGAAATTGTTGCGCAAATGCAGTTGTTTGAGCTAACTCTTCCTCAGAAATTTCAGCTTTCTTGTAATTTCCACAAGCCAGGTTTAAAAGAAGTCCTGAAAAAATGACTAAAATGAGGAAAGCATTTAATTTTTTTTGTGTTGCCATTGTTATGAAATTATGGTTTGACGGTTAGATGGTTAAATGAATGATGTACTCTAAAACTTACTCAATTCATTTAATCACTTTACATCCGGAAATCCGTTCATCAATGAGTATGCCATTGAGAAAAAATCGAAAATTGACATAGATAAATTCAAAAAAGAGCTGGGAACTCTGACTTTTTGTCATTACGGATATAGGGGTATAGAGGTATAGAGGTATAGAGGTATAGAGGTATAGGGGTATAAGTAGAACTTCAATTTTTCCTTATACTAATACCTTTTCCATATACCTTTTTTAATTTTGTAAAACAATTTCCAATTACTTAATAAATTTCAATTCAGGATAATTTAGAATTAGGGAATCAAGCGACAATTTAGAGAATTTTTTAAAATGTATAGTTCTATGATTGCGGGAAGCTACCAGCCCTAACCCACCTTTTACATTGGTAAAATCAGGCGTTGATTGAGTAAGTGTCTTACTTGTTTGAATTAATTGTTTATATATCTCAAGGTCAGCAGAAGCGGAGTTAATGGTAAGAGTTACAGGACCTACTTTTCTTTGTATTCCATTTGTGTCTGATTCATAATCAATAACTGATTCAAGAAAAATAAAAAATGAATCTTTTGGAATAGTAAAAGTTTGATAAGTAGCAGGATTAGGATTATAATCTTTGTGCACAGGGGATAACAAATTCCATCTAACTTTATGAGTTGCAAAAAAATCCCCTTGAAAATATTCGTGATACGTAAAATCAATAAGAATTTCATACAAAGCGGCGTTTTTTGCAGTATAATAATAAACATCCGATTTACTATGGAACATGATTGAGTCAACTTCACCATCATTGGTACAATGAGTTTCAGCGGAGTAAGGACCTTTTGCTGGTTTTCTGATACAAACACTTTGAATAATGGGGGTTATTGCATAAGCAGTTTTTCCAGTTTTTATATTTTTAACGGTAACCTGATATTTATAGTCCCCAGAAAATACGGGGGTAGTCATAGAATAAATATTGTTTCCTTTTAATGAGAAAAGACCCGAATCTCTACCCTCCAGTGTAGTTTTTGTAAGCATGTATGATTTTAATATACTGCCATCCGTATTTATCTGAGAAATAGAAACTTCCAACTCATCGGAATAATATATAGAATCGGGTTCGTTTTTGGCAATTTCTAACGCATTACTACCCTTGTTTAGAAATGCCTTTGTCACTTTAACATATTGTACAGGTTGGCTTGGATCAAGTATAGTATTGATTACCATAATTTCTTCCCTTTCACCCGTAACTTCGAAATCGTTTTCACATGAGAAAAAAAACAAGAGCGCAATGAAAAGAAAAGAAAGAATTTTTGCCGTCATAATGCCTTTGGTTTACTATATTTGGGTTTGTGAAATTGTTGGGGGGTAAAGGTATAAAAAAATTGGATTAAAGCATGAAACTAACTACCTTTGGGAAAAATGAAATTCAATCCGAAACCGTTTCTGTTTTTGTTTTTTTATTTTCTCGCAGGACAATTGGCATTGCACGCCCAACCCGGCTCTGATCATGACGATGAAAATTGCGATTACAAATTTCTGCATGGGAAGGAAAAGGAACGAACCGAGACACTAAAAGCTGAAAATACAGCATTAAAACACCTCCTTAAAGAAAAGGATAACGAATTTACGGAGATGCCTGAATTTCCACAATTCAAAGAAGAGCCCATCAAAAAAATTCTGGAATTAGGCGCAAGGATCTATGTGCTTCAGACAAGCATTAACCGCTCTCTTAATCTTATTGACTCACTTAAGTCAGAAAATAGTAACCTTCGAAATTATCCCATCAAAGATGATAACCTGATTTCAGCAAAAGATAGTTTAATAAAAAACTACGAAAGCATGATTTCTGAGCAAAAAATCCAGGTCACCTTGCTGGAAGAGCAGTTGAATCTTGCAAATATGTTAGTGCAGAAGTTGATGGGGAAATGATTATTAACTGAACCTGAATATTTTTAATTATTTAGGGTTAGTTTGAATTTTATATACTAATGTTGAATGGTTGAATGGTTAAATGGTTGAATGTTACTTTCTTTTTCTATCCGATTATGTTGACAAACTTTTTTAAATATTATCTGTTTTTTTTTACAATCCCTTTATTTGCCTTTTCTCAAACTTTAAAAGACGAAGATTTCAACGAGTTGTATTTCAGCGAGAGTTTTGACAATAACCGAAGGGGTTGGCTTATTCTGAATTCCCAGGATAATTTTTTTATCATAAAAGACGGCTACTACGAATTACAACGCCGGAATGAAAAATCCTCCGATATTGTTTTATGTCCCTTTACTTCAAAGATCTCTGATTACCAGCTTTCGGTCCGTTTCGCGTTGAACACAACAGGCGTGTCTCCCACCTTTTCCGGTCTTATTTTCAATGCCACTAAAGATGGAACCAAGGCACTTGCCTTTGAAGTCAGTACGCAACGGGAATTCCGGATACGTAAATTAAATGGTACCAATTGGATATATCTCACCTCAGGCGGAACGGTTCAGGGCTGGCAAAAAACAAATGCCATTACTTCAACAAGTGCTGAATATGAATTGTTGGTTCAGACAAAAAATGATGTCTATGACTTTTATATCAACGGAATTTTTGTTTCTAATCAAACTATTTCTAATACTTCTACGGGTGACTTCGGAATTACATTGGGACCTGCTTCAAAAGTCAAAGCCGATGAATTAACCTTGATGACCACGATGGAAACAGCGGCAGGAGCAGTAGCAGGAAAAAAAGGTGAAGAAACGGCTGTAATTAAAAATGATCTCACGCAGAAAAACATGACCGAAAAAGAAAAACAAAGAAATGCAAATCAAAGTGACCGGATCACCGAATTGGATAAAGAGTTGGAACAAATCAAAAAGAAAGTAACTGCACTCGAAGAGGAAAATGCAGTGTTAAAGAATCAGGATGAAAATGCCAGAGTGAATCAACTGAATAAGACAATTATGGATTTACAAGCAGAACTTAATAAATCGTATCAAACTATTGATAACCTTAAGTCGGAAAATCAAGGTAGAATTAGTAACCCGGAGATGGCTTCTGATAGTGGAAGAAATAAACCATTAGACGAATATATTTATCAGAAATATACAAAATTGGTAAAAGAAAATATCACGTTAAAAAATGAATTAGACGATGCAAAAGGCAACGGGACAAATCCTTCTTCGCCTTCTAATTCATCCTCAGAAATAGTGGCACTGAAAGAAAAAATACGGGTTTTAGAAGAACAACTACGCATGTCAAATCAGTTTAATCTGAATTTATTGAAAGAAAAAAATTCTGTTCCTAAAACCAAACAAACTTTTATACCCTCTGATGGGGAATATCATGTAGTTCAAAAAGGAGAAACGCTTTACAGTATTTCCAAAAAATACCCGAACCTAACGGTAAAAAAAATAATGCAATGGAACGGGATGAATGATAATAAATTGGAGTTGGGGCAGAAGTTGAGAGTGAGGTGATCTAAACCTTCAAGGTTAGCCAGCGCCTCTAATCCAAACCTTCAAGGTTAGCCGGCGCCTCTAATCCAAACCTTCAAGGTTAGCCGGCACCTCTAATCCAAACCTTCAAGGTTAGCCGGCGCCTCTAATCCAAACCTTCAAGGTTAGCCGGCGCCTCTAATCCATACTAAACCTTGAAGGTTCTTATATCTATAGTCCCTTCTTCATCATACCTTCAATTTCTTCGGCTTCAACGGGGATATTTTCCATCAGGTTAACCGGTCCGTTTTTCGTAATCAGAATATCATTTTCCAATCGTATACCTAAATTTTCCTCTTTGATGTAAATACCCGGTTCGCAGGTAAAAATCATGTTCTCTTCAAATTTCAGATACCTGTTTCCAACATCGTGAACATCCAATCCGAGAAAATGGGAAGTGCCGTGCATAAAATATTTTTTATACAATGGATCGTCTTCGTTTTGTTTTTCCACTTCGTCTTTTTTTAATAATCCCAAAGCAATCAATTCCTTTTCCATTATTTTTCCTACTTCCTTATGATAATCTTCCAATAAATTTCCAGGCACCAGCATGGCAGTTGCGGCTTTCATCACTTTTAATACAGCATTGTAAACCTGTCTCTGACGGGTTGTAAAAGTGCCACTAACCGGCACACAACGGGTTAAATCGGATGCATAATTTCCAAATTCAGCTCCAAAATCGAGTAATATAACCTCTCCTTCCTTACAAGATTTGTTATTATCAATGTAATGCAGGACACATGCAGAAGAACCTGAAGCAATGATAGGTGCATACGCATGGGTACAACGGTGTCTGATAAATTCATGCGTTAATTCTGCTTCAATTTCATATTCCATTATTCCTGGTATTATAAACTGTGCTATCCTTCGAAATCCTTTTTCCGTGATGGAACATGCGTAACGAATTCTATCAATTTCCGGCTTTTGCTTTAGCGAGCGCAAACGATGCATGATAGGAGATGAACGTTCATAATGATGCAATGGGTAAGAATTTTTCAACTCTCGAGTAAAGCGTGCTTCCCGTGATTCAACGACAGGAAAAGCGCGAAAATGTTCGTTGGAATTAAGATAAATATTTTCCGATTGACAGCAAACCCATCGCAATGCAGTTGGTAATTCGCTCAGCCAATACACTTTTTCAATTCCTGAAATCCGTATTGCCTCCTCTTTCGTTAATTTTTGTCCTTCCCAGACAGCAATTTTTTCATTGGTTTCGCGAAGAAATAAAACTTCCTTGTATTTTGGATCCGGAAAATCGGGCGATAGTAAGAGAACAGATTCTTCCTGGTCAATACCGGTAAGGTAAAACAAATCGTTATTCTGCCGGAAAAGAAAAGTGCCATCGGCATTTTTGGGCATTTCATCATTGGAATGAAAAATTGCCACCGAGCGGGATTTCATTTGTTTTTTGAAACGTTCGCGGTTTTCTTTGTAGAATGATTGTGGTAAGGATTCGTAGCGCATGGGGGTTGGTGTTATGTGTTATGTGTTATGTGTTATGTGTTATGTGTTATTTGTATATAACGTACGTTGAATTTCGTCATTCCTACCCGTAAAAAATTCAAGGGGCACCAGTTGTCCGGGATTGAAAGGACTTTTACCTTTAAATTCATTATTCATTGTATTTAAAGTTAATTTCTAACTTTTATTAATTATATGAAACTGCAAACTTTTGTTGAATTGGAACAAATATATTATTTTTTTACCAATTTATCATATTTCTTCATTAGGTTTTCGTGTGGCTTTCCAAGCCCTTATTAGATTGAGCTATACTACGCTCAAATCCTTTTCTTACTTCAATAGGCATAACATTCCACAAAGTAAGTGTTTCTTTTGCAAATATTTTTGCAACAGCAAACATGGTTTTCTTTTTTTTCTCTGATAAAAGACGAACGTAATTTACGATTTGAATGTCAATTTTCGGTGGGATTTTGTACCGGAACAATCCCTGATTAAAAAAGCTCCGGAAGAACCCAGAGAAATAAATGAATTTAAACCGGGTATATGTCCTTATTGCAAAACAGACACGATGCTCACGATTGAAATATTTTTTAAGCGAGGTCCTCCCGTGTCATTTCTAAAAACAGTGCATGAATAAAAATCTTAAATTTTACATCGCAAAAAAAATTGCAAATGCGCAGGGTGGGAGTGCTCTTTTCATCAAAGAAAAAAACAAGATAAAATTTTTTGAACTATTCAAAAAGCAAATCCAAAAAAGAAATTTATTATTTAAAAAGAGGAAGAAAAGGAACTTTTATGAAAAAAATAGCAAGAAAATCAAAGTAACCGTTCTATCTATTTAACGAAATCCCCATAGAAAAAAAAACTCAACAAACAAGGGGAAAAAAAACTTCCATCCAGAGGCAGATTCAGTGCAACAGTGGCTTCATTGCATGTCCTATGGACGCAACGAAGCCTTAGTTGTTAGTGGTAGTTGTTATATTTTGTCCGAATATTTGGAAATAATGTTTGATTTAATTTTTCCTAATTGTTCTCGTATTTTATTTTCTTGTTCATTTATGTCGTTTAATTCTAACAAGTGTTGATTTCTAATATCTTCAGTAAATATGTTTCCTGTCAAAAGAATATTATTTAATAGTTTGACAATTTTATTTTTAGAGTCGTGAATGAATTTTGAAGATGCTATGCTGTCAATCTTACTTTCTTTGTAGTCATCTTCTGCGAAAAATAACAAGATATGGCTACAACTTTTTTCAAGTTGATTCTTTTGAGATATTAAATCATCTTTCTGATACTCAAAAGAGGATTTGTTTAACAAACTTTCCAAACTCTTCTTTAAGGTTCTGTAATCATTAATAAATGAGTCAAAATTATTTAGTTCTTTTGTTACTTTTTCACTCAACAGTTTTGATGTAAATTCAATTTTTTTAAATCTTTTTCCAGTTAAATATTGCCATATATAATAGATTATGGCTCCAATTATACCAATTGCAAAGGTTATGTAAATCCAATTTTCTTTTATTTTATCTATCCATTCCATATTTTATCAATTAGATTTGATTTCAAGTTAAAAATATTACTCAAATCGTTATTAAAATTTATAATCTCAATTTTTTGATTTGTTGAATACCAGTCTAATGGTTCTATCAAGCAACTAATTTCTGGAAAATTCACTTTAAATCTTTTAATTGCTTTATGGTAAAACTCAATGTTCATTTGCATCATCCAACCTGAATGAAAAGCAAAGTTTTTTATTTTTGTTTCTGTTGCCCAAAGTTTAAGGCGTTCAAAAATTCTGTCAGCAAGTTGCGTTTTGTCTGGAAGTCTGTCATTGAATAATTCGTAAAGATGACCAATACAAATATTTAGTCCTTCTTGTCTTAATCGTTTAACGTGTAACAATTTTGCTTCGTATTCATCACCCGCATTATATGAAGCAATCAAAATTATATCGCAATTATTGTCTAAAAGTGATAGTGTATCTTTTAGTTCGGGATTATATGACCACTTGAAAAATGTCCAACCTTCGTCAAAATTGATTATTAGATATTTATTGTATAGATTAAAGAAACGAGCTTTAACTCTGTTTCTAAAATCTTCACTATTGCGAATAGTACCTATTTCCGAGTCAAATAAGTCGGATATGTTTAAGTTAAAACTATTTGGAATAAAATGTACATTATTCAAAAGTCTTTCTACAAAGTCAATCATCTAATTATTCGTTTAGGGTCTTTCTAAAATTCTCTATAACGCTTTATATTGTTTTGAGCAATTTTTTTTATGAAAGTACGCAAAAACCCCCACCCAAAATTTTGTTGAGAAAAAA
>MEPC01000037.1:0-63540 GCA_001769655.1 Bacteroidetes bacterium RIFCSPLOWO2_12_FULL_37_12
AAAATAAATTGCAATACTATATTTAATTGCCATTCTTTATTTTGTGTCACTTTCATTCTCATATCTATCATGTTTTTTCCTCTGCAAAAATCTTATTCTCAAAATGACGGTAGTAATTGTGCCCAAAAAATCACTAAACCTCCTGCGGCTGAACTCTGCGCTAAAGATGTATATAAAATGGAAAAAGCAGAGATGTGGTTTGAGTTTACAGCCAATGCGCCGGAGCATGAAATAATTGTATCACCATCGGAAACACAACCTCAGGCAGAAATCACAAAGCTAAAACTCTTTGAAAATACATGCCCCGATTTACATTTGCGTAAAGAAGTTTCCACCCAACCACCCGAACTTCCCCGGATGCGGATGGAACAATTAATTGTAGGAAAAAAATATATTGTGAAGGCGGAGAGGGAACAATTTACCGAAGCCGCAAATTTTGAAATGTGTATCATTCGCGATAAAGTAGGAGGGGGAGATGGAGGAGATAATGGAAATGGAGGAACTCAAACAGGCGGGGTGGAATGTAAAGGAGACAATGCCGCCAAAAACGCATGGATGGAAAATAAAACTTATCCCGACAAACTGTTTACATGTAATAAATACAAATTTGTGGGTATAGGGACAGATGACCCTCAATTCAAATTGGATGTAAATGGGAATATAAGAACACGGTTTAAGATGATTGCTGATGGGAATATTGAGACCAAGGGAGTGATAAATTTTAAAGACAATTCAGGTACCACAACTGCATCAATAACTGCGGCTTCCTATTTGGGATTATTAAGCGGATGGCAAAAAAATTCAACAACAAATAAGATATACTATAATAGTGGAAATGTTGGAATAGGAACTAATGAACCGATAAGTGAATTACATGTGTTGTCAAACGGTACACCAAACGCGATATTTAATCCCGATGGAAATACAGTTGTAATTGTAAGAAACACGGGTACAGGCAGTGCAGAATTAAGTTTGCTTCCAACACCTGTATTGGGAATTGGCAGAAGATGGCAAATACAATCCACTAGTGCCAGCAATAGTTTTGGCGGTGGTAAATTGTTATTTAAACCAAGTGAAGGGGACCCATCATTGATTCTATCAAAAGTAGGAGATAGTTACAAAACAGAAATTAAAGGGGATTTGAATGTATCAGGAAAAATTATTTCAAGTTCTGCTTCTGATGCTGAATTTGCTGGAAATATTACTACGCCAGGGTATTTGAAGAGCGGGAATTCTATAATAATACAAGGGGGGGTAGCCGGTGGAGTTGGAGGAAATACAGATAATACTATCTATACAACGGATGGTGTATTGTTGATTGGGAAGGGAACTCCAAGTGATTTGAGTAATTTTTCGAAAATTAAAATGGGAATTGGAGTACGTATTCCAGAAGCAACTTTAGATATAGCTGGGGATTTAAAAGTCCGTGGAGCAAATTTGCATTTTGGAACAAATTGCGACCTGAGTTGTTTTAATGGAGAATTAAACCCTCGAGTTGCAAATACATTTCATTTTTCTTCCTATACACCTCTTGATGATTGGGATCCTGCCGGTTTGGGTTTAGTTTTGGAAGATGGAAGGGGAGGGAAATGGTTATTGCTAAACAGAGGAACAGCAGAAGATTCTGATGATGCCGGACAATTTGAGTTAAGGTATGCAAGTTCAAGTGGAAGTCAGACCGCTTTCACAGCTTTTCAAGATGGGCGCGTTAATTTTAACGGACGTGTTAATTTTAATGGAGGTTTTACTGCTGGAGAAATAATAGCATGCGAAATTACACTTCTTGATATTGACGGCTGTGATTTTGTTTTTGAAAAAAATTATTCTTTACCAAGATTTAGTGAAAGAATGGATGCTATTTTAAAGCAAAAGCATTTACCCTATATTCTGCCTGCAAAAGCTATGGAGGCAAACGGGGTAAATGTAGGTGAAAATTTTACCGGGCTACTTAGAAATATGGAGGAAATGTATTTATATATGAATGAGATGAATGAAAAGATTGAGAAAATTGAAACGGAGAATAAAGAGTTAAAATCTAAAATCAAAGAAATGGAGGGTTTACGAAAATGAGAAAAAATATATTTCTTATCGTAATAATGTGCTTGATTCAGATAAAAGTGTTGAGTCAGGTTCAGAATAAGAGCGTTCTTACCAATAGCAAATATTTAGAAAATCCTAAAAAATATTTATCAAAAATTGACTCAACTAAAATTTCGTCAGGTATTCTTATTGATAGAACTTTCTTCAACGATTTAGTTTTAAATGTTAACGGAAATGATTTGGTAACAGTAATTGATAATTCACAGTGGACAAAAATTTATAACACTATGAAAGACGCAGTGTATGACACGGCTTTTTTTATTGGATGGAAAACCATGAATTTAATTATTGAAAATTATTACCGTTCCCGAAAAACTCACTGCATAAGTTTATTGGATTTTACATTCAATAAAATTAAACAGGAAGCTCTTACAAATTCCGAATTAATCGAAGAAAATGATTTTCTTAACGATACGGGTGCCACTATCCATTCATATTCTCAACACAGAGCGGTTGCGGCAAGTTGCAGGGACTTTAATATTACAGGCGATAATATAAATTTTATCGTAAAAGATTTATTTTATTTTACAAATAATAAAACTCAGAAACTCAAAACGCTTGAAATTGATTTTGGCAATGGAGAGGGTTATAAAACGGTAAATTTTAATGAAACGATAAATGTAAATTATGATTCTAACAGCGGTTATTTGGAATTAAAAGCAAGAATGACATTTGTAAGTTATAGTTCACATGAATCAGAGGTTTTATATTCTCATTTTTCGGTGTATAGAACCGGCACCTCTACGGTTCCACTACCTGATAATCCTCATTCAGGTTCAAATATGAGAACTTCTAATCTAGAAACTGATGGTGGATTACTTTATTACCCGGTAGGGGTTCAACGTGAAGAAATAATTACTGTAATAAAAATAAAAGAAGGTTGCTTTTACCCACCAGATTATCCGGATGTGTGTATTCCTGTATTACTACCGATAGCTGAACAGGAAACTTTATATCATTGGGAAGGACGCGAATTAGAGTACAATTTTTTATTTTCACCTAACAATAATTCCGAAAAACTTAGACGACCTTTTATGCTGGTAGATGGCTTTGACCCGGGGAATATACGTGATTATTTTCAAACTCATATTGACTGCAGCGATGAAGATATATTACCTTATGACAAGGACTGCCGTGGATTATTTCAAATTCTGAACGGCGACCCGTCTCCCTGGTACCCGAATGACCCGGGCGTAAATCTTGTGCAAGCATTGCAAAATGATGGATACGATATTATATTTGTTAATTTTTTAAGTGGCTCAGGTGACATTCCTTCCAATGCTAATTCTATTAGAAATTTTCTCAATAATGTAATAAACAGCAATACCTATCGCGACAATAAAACGGAAGAAATTGTATTAGTAGGTCCCAGTATGGGTGGTTTGATTACAAGATATGCACTAACATCTATGGAACAAGCCGACCCCAAAGAAGACCATTTTGTAAAAACGTGGATTTCATTTGATGGTCCGCATAAAGGGGCGAATATACCTATTGGGTTGCAGCTTGCTATAAAATTTCTTACAAAAATTCACGATGGGGGGATTGGTGCTATTGCTCAATCTAAAATAATGTTAAAAAACAATTTAGTTAAATTAAATACCCCTGCCGCAAGACAAATGTTATTGACACATTTTGAATATGTAAGCGATCAGGCGTATCATACTCCTGATTTTGATAATTTTTATGCTCAACTTGACCAATTAGGATATCCGAGATTTGCAAAAAATTATGCCATTTCTAATGGGGGAAAAGAGTTATTGTACAGCGGTACTGGCACCGAAATTTTAAGTTTTGAACTATTATCATGGACATGGGTAAAAGCATGGGGATTAGTCAATTACGATGGTAATTTCAAAATTTTTGAAGGAAGCAGACAAGGGTTGGATAATGATGAAACTGTTAAAGTTGGCAACCAAATTGCGTATGACAATGCACCGGGCGGCTGGTACACGGCTTTATATTCTATGAATTTTAACACGAATAATGGTTCTGTAGATCTTTTTGCTCTTCGTGCTATAGAAGAATTAGAAGGATTTGAATTAGAACAAACTGTGCCATACAAAAAGGCAACTTTCATGGTGACACCCTCCGCATTTGGTATGCCCATAACAAGAGATAATGTTAATAAAACATGGGAAGCATTTACCGGATACAGCGATAATACCAGCGGTAAAATAAAAACTCCTTTTGATGAGGTGCATGGGATGGAAAAAAATGAAGAGCATATTAAAATAAGTGATAAAACAAAAAATTATTTAATTAAAGATGTTCTCCGAAACGACTTTGAAAATTCCCAAAGACCACGAATCAGAGAAGGTCAAACTTCAATACAAACAGTAAACGGAAATGTTGCCTATCTTGCCAAAAATAATATAACCTTCGCAGGAAATGGAAATAGTTTTACAGTTAAAAATGGCGCTGATGTAAATATCCTTTCTGGTAAAACAATACGCTTTTTACCCGGTTTTAAAGTAGAAAGAGGTGCCAAATTCCATGCATCTATAGGAACAGTAGATTATAATACTACACTGCGATTAGCCCAGACACCTCTTAAACCCGCTAATTATTCCAAACTATCCCCTTATACGGGGAAAATATACAATTATAAAGAAGATGAAATTCCAGTGTTAACTTTTAATCCTGTTAATTTGTCTATTTATCCTAATCCTATTCTAAACTATTTTCAAATTGAATCAGATGATATTGGACAAGGGCTGATAAATTTTGAAATATTTAATAGTACAGGACAACGGGTGTATTTCTCTACTTTAATTAATAACCATAAACTTACCATAGATGTTTCAAAATTTAGCAGTGGGGTTTATTTGCTGAAAACCGATAACGGGTTTCAGAATAAAATCTATAAGTTCATCAAATTTTAATAATTAAAGACCAATGAAATATGTATTTTTATTGACAATGATTGCTTTTTTTTTCTTGAGCTGTAAAAAAGACCTTAATTACACCCGAATTGCCGGGAAAGTTATTAACATCGGCTCAAAACAACCCATTGATAGCGTATTGGTAATTTTGCAGGATGGAGTTGCCTCCGATTTTTTTGGAACACCGGGCAATACTTCTTCGGATAGAAAAAACCTTGCTTACACCGATAAAAATGGTTATTTTGATGTGGAACTGGAAGGAGAACACCGCGCATATATAGGTTTTAAAAAAGACAAATATTTATATGAATATGACGAAGGGGGTTCTGTAATTGGAATTAAGCCCTACCCTGAAGGTACATTTTTAAATGAGGTATTTGAGATGGAAGCGGAGGCGTTTTTTAATGGAATTTTCGTAAATAAGCAACCGAATGAAAATGACTCTCTTTATTTAAACGTTTATACTACATATTATTGGAGTAGCGATTGGCTTTTAGTTGGAACTGGCCCATTTCGACCATTTGGAGAGTATGAGGATGAAGGATATCTTGCAACTGGAGATAAATTTTCTCTTATTAAATTACGCTTTACAAGAAACAACAAATGGTACACAAAAATTGACAGTGTATATATTAAATCTTTAGAGATTTATAGGGATACGATTTTTTACTGAGATTAAATCAACTTCTGTTTCCCTATAAATTGTTAATGTATCCAATTCCTATTCCAATGTTGATATATATATATTAAGTGATACCTTACACAATTGGATTACAAAATTATAAAAAATATTTTATGATAAAGAAAATAGTTATTTTTTTAAATTTTCTTACGATAATTATTAATGGATTTGCCCAAGCTTCCGATTCATTAAAAATATCTAAAAACACTATATACGTTGAGATATTGGGTTCAGCTGGATATTTATACAACGTTTCGTTTGATAGGATTTTCTACAAACAAAACCGGCATAAAATCTCAGGTGGTTTAGGAGTTCAATATTACGAAGGAGATTTATCCTACCGTACTTTACAAACGGCAAGCCCTCAATTAAATTATTTATTAGGATTAGACAGACACTTTTTAGAATTTGGAGTTGGTTATATCTGGAATTTCTTGAATACTTATGAGAATAGTATTATAATGCGGTTTGGATACCGATATCAAAGATTTAAAGGATTGTTTTTTAAAATAGGAATAACTCCGTTTTTGACAAAATCATATCGAATTTTTGGAGTGGGATATAAGATTATACCATGGGGAGGGATTGCATTAGGATATTCATTTTGAAAATTTAAAAAAAAATTTGAAACTACTAAATCCATCATCAACCCCTGTTCAAAAAGTTTCACATTTATATTGCAATTTTTTTCTGCTAATTCCTTTTTCAGATTTACTTAAAATGTATGTTTATTCACTTCAACGTATTCACATACTCCACCACCGCTTTTACATTTTCCTCCGGCATAAATGAATAATTCGGCATGACACCCTTGTCTCTGCCAGTTCCAAAAGAGGGACATTAAGGAAGTTTTTTGAGATAACCTTAAAGTTGTAATTTAGTATTTTTTAAGAGAAAGTTTAAAAGTTCATATACGATAAACTTCTCTGCGATGCCCGACAAATTGTATTACAATAGTATTTTTTTCCAAAGTATAAATACATCTGAAATCTCCAACTCTGAATTTTTAGGTTCCTTTTAACATTCCACTGAGTGGTTCTGGTATTATATTATTAAAATTTTCAGCGAACCACGATAATTTTTTTACAATTCTTACAGATACATTTCTATCCAATCTTTCAAGGTCAGCTAATGCATCTTTGGTCCATTCAATACTTACCATACATTTCAAGAATTTTTTTATGAGAAATACGCTGGGACTGCTTTTTAAGCCGTTCTTTTATTTTTTGAACAAAACTTGTGGTAAATTTCAATCCAGAATCAGGATCTCCCAATATTTCTATTAATTTTTGTTCAATTAATAGTTCAATTTCTGTTTTGGATATGGTTGCTGTCTGCATATTATCTTTGCTTTATTCAACAAATATAGCGTTTATTTTTCGCTTGTCAACGTATTCACATACTCCACTACCGCTTTTTATATTTTCCTCCGGCATAAATGAATAATTCGGCATAACCCCTTTGCCCTCTGAAATCAGTTTCATTTTTTCCATTTCATCCCAGTTCTTTTCTTCTCTTTCCCTGTATCAATTGTTTTGCGTTTTGAGTTGTCCCAATTTTTGGGACAACTCATTTCCTTCTGCAATTAACTTTGTTTTTAAAGCATTCCAATATTTTCTTGGTATAGGACTATCCGTTAAAATTTCTATCACATCCACAATAGAGAAATACCATTTCTCAAGTTCCGTGTCCCAGTGACTGCGGATTTTTTCTTTTGCTGAAAGGATTTTTCTAATTTATTTTTTTAATTTATTTAATGCCTTATCAAAATCCGATTCTATTAATTTATCCTGTTCAATACGATATTTTTCAAATTCATTTTCAGCAAGCGCTAAAGCAACTGCATGCGAAACTTTTCCCTGATGTTTTAAAACCGCTTCTTCGTTAAACTGTAAAAAAGTATCTAATTTCTTCGCCCAATCTTTCATATACATTACTACTCCTTTCAAAACCTGACTTTCTGCATAATCCAAATACATCACAACTATTCTGTTCAATCCATTCAACTCTTTTTCGGTCAAATAATTTTTTGCAATGCCTACATCTGTTTTTCTGATGCTTCCTTTTGGCGCGTTTTTCCATGTGGTTAAGCCCATATTTTTTTTCTTACTGTCAACTCTTGTTACAATCAGCTCGGCTGATGTTTGCCCTGTTATTGCCCAATGCAATTTGTTTTGAACTGTTGCAAAAAAATCTTTTGTAACTTGTGTTTCCACATTATAGTCGGCACTGCATTGCGAATAGATGTCTGTAATTTTTTGATAAAATCTTCTTTCGCTACTGCGTATATCACGGATACGGGCAAGCTGTTCTTCAAAATAATCTTTACCAAAAATATTATTCGGATCTTTCAGCCGTTCATCATCCATCGTAAAACCTTTGATGATGTATTCCTTCAACCGTTCCGTAGCCCATATCCGAAATGCTGTTGCCTGTGTGCTGTTGACGCGGTAGCCAACTGAAATAATTGTATCAAGGTTATAAAATCTGGTAATCGTTTCCTGTGTTTTACCTTTGATAGCACCGTGTTGAGTGGTATGTGCAAAATTTGCACATACCAGTTGCTCATCCAATTCTCCTGATTTGAAGATATTGCCAATGTGTTTGGTAACAACGGTTCTGTCCACACCAAATAAATCAGCAATTTTTTGTTGCGTTAACCAGATGGTTTCGTTTTGCAAATAGATTTCAACTTTTACTTTTCCATTGGGTGTTGTGTAAAGCAATATTTCGTTGAAGCCCCCTTTTGAAGGTTTTGTTTTTTTGTTCATGGCTTTATTTTCTATTTTCAAAGGTTCCAGTTTTCTCCTCCGTCTGCACTCATATCCCGACATTCGCGGGATACTCGAAACCATAATTCAATTTATCATACCCGGCAAAGCTCATCTCTTTTTCAAATTCTTTGTTGACCTCCAGAACTTCATCGTAGGACAGTTTGTAGAGTTTGTAAACCACCTAATTAAGTAAGCTCAGGAATTACTTCAACGTATTCACATAATCCACTACCGCTTTTACATTTTCTTCCGGCATAAATGAATAATTCGGCATAACCCCTTTGCCCTCAGAAATTAGTTTCATTTTTTCCGCATCTGATAATTTGCTTTCGCTTAATTTTTTTGCGCCATATACTCCCATGTTTCCATCTTCACCATGGCACCGCTGGCAGGTTAACGTGTAGATTTTTTTCCCTTCTGCAATAGGGTCACTTACTTCGATGTCTTGTT
Source organism: Bacteroidetes bacterium RIFCSPLOWO2_12_FULL_37_12 (assembly GCA_001769655.1). GTDB lineage: Bacteria > Bacteroidota > Bacteroidia > 2-12-FULL-37-12 > 2-12-FULL-37-12 > 2-12-FULL-37-12. The sequence goes on from MEPC01000037.1 coordinate 8,892, forward strand.
GTATTTGTTTTTTCAGCATGCTTCTTGCCGAACGGAAAACAGGGCTTTTTGTTTCTGAAATTCCATACAGGTAAACAAATCCTATAAACGAAATAACTACAAGCAATGGCTTTTGTTTTTTAAATCCTATGATTGCTAATGGAAGCAGTATCATAAATAAAATTATCTTTACAATAAACCAACTTTCCTTCAATGCCGGGCTGAAAAATAATGCTATGATTCCGCTTAGTAACATCAAAGAATCAATGACGGTATTGTAAGCCCTGTTTTTTGAAAGAAATGTTGCAAGTTTTTCTTTGTTCGAAAATAAAAGAATCAATTTATATAACATCAATAGGATGAAAATAAATGAAGTAAAAATATGCAGTTTGAGAAGTAGTGACATCATGGGATTAATTTGTTTAGTTTATATTACGAAAGAAGTTGTTTCAAATATTAAAAATCATTCAACCATCCTAAATAATTAAAATAGTCGGTATTATTCCTTTCCGCAGGATTATCCTTGTAAATAATTCCAATTTCACGCCTCAAAGATAATAATTCTATTTTTAAGTTTTCTAGGGTAGAAGCGTTTATTTTAATAAATCCTTTTAACCGGTTGAGTATTAATTTTTCAGTTTCAAAATATCGTTTGTGCTTTTTAAAAAACCGTTCAACGGAAGGAATCTTATAAGAAAGCACTTTTAAATCCGGTATGGAAAAAAATACGAGTAATTCGAGCATAAGGGTCTGACAATAAAGATCCATCACTTCACTTTTTTTGTATTCGTTCAAAATACGGTTTATCCAGACAAACGCATGGGAATATTTTTTTAATCGAAACAATGCGGCGGCGAAAAGGTAGAAGAATGGCACAAGGTCCCTGTTGCTGATTTTTCCCTGAAAATTTTCAAATCCTGTTGTACACCTGCTTATCATTCGTTCCATTTCTTCAAATTTATCCTGCTTATAATACAATAGCAATTCAAGGTAATTGGACCGGATAAAAAGCCGGATGTTCACATCTTCTGTAAATAATTTTTTCTTTCGTGTATCTGAATTTAATTGCTTCAATGAAAGGAGATATTTTTTTGATACATTAAATTTACTTAGTCGGATTGTCTTAAAAATAATATTGTTTAATCCGGCAATGTAAATTCTGTGATTATCCAGAAGCTGGTAGGAATGGGCATGAAGATGGTCAACCAGCAATTTATCATAATTGAAACTTTCTTCCAATCTGCCTGAGAAAAGATGGTAACTGCTGAGTATGTAATACTGTATTGCTTTGATAAAAAATGGTTCGTTTTTCGAGCCGTTTACTTCCGGTTTATTAACAATATCCTGAAACTTTCTGAGAAGGATTTCTTTCCCAAGTGAGGAATTCGTATTGATAAAAACAATATCAATGGAGTCCTTTTTCAATTGAGCGTTTTTAGTAAGAATTTTTAATGCATTCAATTCTTCCTGAAAGGCAGTTCCTATAAACTTTCTGAGAAATGAGGGATCTTTGCGGGTGTGGGCAAGCCGGTTTTCCCATTCAATCAGATTTAATAATTTTAAATACTTTTCAAATTGTATTGCTGATTTTTTTGCATTTAACAGGGTTTTATAACTTTGAATATATAGCCCTTTATGAAATAAAATCTCAATCTCGTCTATGGCAGTATTTAACTTTCTTTCTACAGAATGTTCCTGATAAAATGAACTTAATGCTTTTAATATAAGATGGTAAAGATAATTTTTGGCGACATGAAATTGTTTCAACTTAAATTCTTTTCTGAATTTTTCACGAAGTAATGATTCATCATATACTTTATTTTTATTTATTTCATCAAATAGTAAAATACTCAGATTTTTACTTTTATGCGTTGAAGCAAAAACCTTGAAATATCTTTTTTCCGGCTTAGTTAATGAAAGTATTAGTTCTTTCAGGTAATTTGATTGTTTCATAGAAAACTACACTATATAACAGAAATTGATAAATACATAATTAATATTAATTGTTGGGTATCAATAAATTATAATTTTATAACAAGAATTTTGGTACTATTCAAAGCTATGTGTTTTCCCTATGTAACTATGTGCCTATGTGGCAAAAGTGAAGTTAAAATTTTACCATATAGGCACATAGAAATTCACATAGAAATGACTGAATAGTAATAGAATATTTTAAAACGAAAATTATGTTTAGAAACCTACAAAATTAATAATTTAATATTTAATAAATGCATATCTATCGGTACTTTTATCCTGTAGAAAAAAACAAGATTTTCTAAATCTCAAAAAAATATGAAAAAACTATTTTTAGTATTGGTTGCTATCCAGATAATTGCACCGGTATTATATTCGCAACAAAATGAAAAAAATCAATCGTTCAGGGTTTTTGAAAATAATCTTGAAAAGGATTACCGCTCCTACATGGATAATTCCCTCAATCCGGCATTGGATAATAATTTGTTGTTAATGGGATTTGCAACAGGTAATGACGGAAATGAATATATGTACTGGACTATAAGTGGAAAAGTGCAATTGAACCATTTTGTCATTGAGAAATTTTATATGAATCATTGGGAGTACATTTCCGGGATTGAAGCCCAGGATAATTTCAATGAACCATCCGGCTACCAGGTTCCTGTTACACACACCCACGGTAAAAATCAATACCGGTTAAAAATGGTTGACAGTTCAGGAGGAATCAGTTATTCAAAAATTATGGAAGTTGTCTATAATGAAAATTCTGAGGGTGCTGAAAAAACGCTGGTGATTTTAAATGATAATAGTGGAAATTTTGTAGCATTTAAGGCAAGAATAATCCGTGAGAAAGGTTATCTTGTCGCTTTAAATAAACCGCAAAATGTAAGTTCAGGCATTTACCGTATTGTGGGTTCTACCGATGTTCAAATTGATGGAAGAGTGCTTGCTGTGAAGTAAGGACTTGTAACTCTCCTCCATTCCACCGTAATTTGCCTGTTTTAAACCCATGTTTCTTTTACGCCCCTTCTCACTGATCTGGTATTTAATTTCGACTACCCGGAACACATTATATAATATAGGACTGCTTGATTCTGTTGCTTTTGATTTACCTATTATTTGTGTTGGAAATCTTTGCGCCGGGGGATCCGGGAAAACAACTATCACTGAATATTTGACCCGTTTGCTTTTTAAAAACAATCAGGTTGGCGTATTAAGCAGGGGATACATGAGAAAAACAAGGGGATATGTTCTTGCCAATCATACCAGTACTGCCGAAGAGATTGGAGACGAACCATTGCAGATAAAAAAAAACTTTCCAACTATCACAGTAGCAGTATGTGAACAACGTGCTATTGGTGTCCCAACTATGTTGTGTGATAATCCACAAATGAATTTAATCATCATGGATGATGGGTTTCAGCATAGAAGCGTAAAACCATTTATTAATATTTTACTTACGGAATATCATCGCCCTTTTTATAATGATTATTTATTGCCTTATGGCAGATTAAGAGAATCGCGCAACGGAGTAAGGCGGGCGGATGCTGTCATCATCACCAAATGCCCCGAACATGCAGATTTTGATAAGATAAAATTTAAGGTCTGGGAATACGCTGATGAAAGTATCCCCATATTTTTTTCAAGGGAGGTTTACAAATCACCGGTTAATTTTTTTGGAAATCATGTAATCATTTTTCCCGGGACAACCGGAGTGACACTCAGTGGCATTGCCCATCCTGAACATTTTGAAAAACATTGTTCTTCCCTTGTTTCCATACAAAAAAATTTCAGATTTCCGGATCATTATCAATTTAAAGAGAGTGACCTGAAAAAAATGAACCGCGAATTCGATGAAATGAAAGAAAAAGGGAAAATTATATTTACTACCAGAAAGGACTTTATGCGGCTTCAACATCCCGGCATAATAAATCAGGTTGCCTCCTTGCCCCTTGCCATCATACCTGTGGAAGCGGAATTTATTCAGGAACCGGATTCACCAATTAATTTCGATAATTTTATCTTTAATAAACTCCGGCAATGGAAAAATGAATGAGCCATACCTGTTTACATATTATAGCTTTTTCTATCCCCTATCCGCCGGACTATGGCGGGGTCATTGATGTATTTTACAAAATAAAATCATTGAATAATGTTGGTATAAAAGTTATTTTACATGCTTTTGAATATGGCGGTAGAAAAAGATCTGAGGAACTGGAAAAAATCTGCAAAAAAGTTTATTACTATCCAAGAAGTTCTTTTCTTGAGGCATATTTTTCAAAAATTCCTTACATAGTCCAAAGTAGAAAATCTCATCAGCTACTTATCAATCTGCAAAATGATAATTTTCCTGTTTTATTTGAAGGGATACATACCACCGCGTTTATTGAATCCTCCGAATTAAAACAGCGGCTCAAAATAGTCAGGATGCACAATCTGGAAGACGAATATTATTCCCATCTTGGCAACAGGGAAAAAAACATTTTTAAAAAATATTATTATACATCAGAGGCAATTAAATTAAAATTCTACCAGCAGAAACTTTCTTTTGCTGACTACATTCTTTGTCTAAGTGAAAATGATAAGGAAAAATTAATAAAAACCGTTCATGGTTTGACTAACGAAAAAATTTTAGTGTCACCGGTTTTTCATCCTTTCTCGGACGTTGTCAGCAAAGAGGGGAGGGGAGAGTATGTTCTTTTTCATGGTGACCTGAGTGTGAATGAAAATCAGACAGCAGTTTATTTTTTGCTTAACGAGGTCTTTAATGATTTGAAAGTTCCATTGACCATAGCCGGGAAGAAACCTTCACGAAAATTAGTTTCGTTTGTTGAGAATAAAATAAAGGAAGGAAAAAATGAAGGTCTCAAACTCATTTCAAATCCTGATGAAGTTCAAATGAGTTCCTTAATCGAATATGCTCATATAAATATTCTACCGGCATTTCAGGAAACCGGTATTAAACTGAAGCTGATATACAGTTTATTTTCCGGAAGATTTTGCATAGTAAATCCACAAATGCTTTATGGAACCAACCTGGATGATTTATGTGTTATCTTTCATTCTCCAAAGGAATTAAAAGAATTAATTCTCAATATTGTGCAAATAGATTTTACAAAAGAAATGATAAGCAGAAGGAGGGAGGTACTGAATAAAAAATATAATAATTTAGAGAATGTTAAAATGATTTTATCGTCTATATTTAAGAGCGGGATTTCTGCTAGTGTGAAAAACTGAATAGATGGTTATACTCTTCTTTCTTTTATAAATTTTATAAACAATGACATAAGGAAAAACATCTATCACTGCCTCACGAAACATTTGTTTTTTTATAGGATATAAATACGGATTGGTTTCTATGATATTCAATTTTTTTTCTATTTCCCGTATAAATTGAATGCCTAACCCTGTACGGTTATCTTCATACCATGAAACTGAATCAAGATACTCAATTTCTGCTAAAGGATGGAAAATAATCCGGTAATTGTCTGTCATGTTAATTATTTTTTTAACAATGACAATGCTCTGTCTGTTACTTCTTTTCGGTTTTTACCTTGTACTTTTCCAGATTCAATTTCGTTGTCTCTTCTTAACATTTCTTTTGTAAATGTCTTGTCCCAAAAATCCTGTTTTTCTTTTATTTCATCTTCAACAATGGTGAAAATTGCTTTTACTTTTTTCTCTTCGGCAAAACGGATGTATTCGTACAATTGATGTCGGATTTGAGCAGTACTCATGAATTAGTTTTTGTTTTTTTACAAATATACTGTTTTAATTATATTTACTGTAAGTTCTTTCATTCCTCTACTACTTCACCATTTCCTACCTCCCCTCCACCAACCGCCCCCCCTCACATCTGACCACCCTTGCCGGATAATCAGTAATCAAACTGTAATCATGTGTTGCCATTAATAATGCAGTTCCCATCCGGTTAATGTCAAATAATAGTTTCATAATTTCACGACTTACTTCTGGGTCAAGATTGCCTGTTGGTTCGTCCGCAAGAATAATTTTTGGCTCGTTGATTAATGCACGGGCTATCACAACACGCTGTTGCTCGCCCCCCGATAATTGATGAGGCATTTTATCTTCTTTGCCGGCTAATCCCACCCTATTCATCACTTCCATAAGACGGTTTTTAATTTTGCTTTTATCATTCCATCCTGTGGCACGCATCACAAAAATCAGGTTGTCTGAAACCGTTCTGTCGGTCAGGAGTTGAAAATCCTGAAATACAATTCCCAACTGTCGTCGCAACAACGAAATTTTTTTCCGTTTTAAATTATTCAAATCAAAACCAACTACTTGTCCAATGCCGGATTGAAGTGGTAAATCTGCGTAAATGGTTTTTAACAGAGAACTTTTGCCGCTCCCTGTTTTTCCAACCAGATAAACAAATTCACTTTTTTCTATTCTCAGATTAACGTCAGATAATACAGGAATGGTGTCCTGAAAAATTGTGACATTTACAAATTGGATGACCGGCTCTGAAGAGATTCCTTGCATGGGGGTTATTTAGTTTAAAGTTATAGAGTTTTTAGTTATCCAATCGTTTCAACATTCCAAAAGGCATATTTTTGATAAGTTCCTCTAACCATTTTTCTTTGCCTTGCATGCCATATTGCTCCAAACTTTTTAGTGGTCTGTCGGCTCTGAAATAAGCAAGCAAAACAAAATCGTTGTCGCGGATTTGTACATAATCGGGGATTTTTGCTTTACCTTTGATTTTGATGATATACATGGGGAGGTTTATTCGCAAAGATACAAGATATTTGTAAGATAATTTTAAATCTGTTAAATTTGAAATTATTAAAAAATAAAAGATTAAAATAATTGTAACTACTAAGAATAAAAAAAGTTTTCACGCAAAGTCGCAAAGAACGCAAAGAAAAAAAACATAAATGATTTTTTTTCTCTGCGAACTTAATTCTTTGCGCACTTAGCGCCTTTGCGTGACATAATATTTGCGAGAAATAATACCCAACTGAGTAGTTATAAATAATTTTTCCTTTCGTCTGAAAATTCAACACAAATAAATGTCTGAAATAAAACCCAATCTTGAACCAGGGTGGTATTCTGCTCTGAAAGAAGAATTCCAAAAAAAATATTTTTTAATGCTGAAAGAATTTTTAATTGAGGAAAAAAAGAAATATGCAATTTTTCCGCCGGGCGCATTGATTTTTAATGCCTTTAATACAACTCCGTTTAATGAAGTTAAAGTAGTCATCATAGGTCAGGACCCGTATCATGGGAAAGGTCAGGCACACGGGTTAAGTTTTTCTGTTCCTGATTCGGTTGCGCTCCCCCCATCGTTAAAAAATATTTTTGCAGAACTTAATAGTGACACAGGGACTTCCGTTCCTCAAAGTGGAAATCTTTCACATTGGGCTAAACAAGGTGTTTTGCTGTTGAATGCTGTGTTAACAGTCAGAGAAAATCAAGCGGCTTCGCATCAGGGAAAAGGGTGGGAAAATTTTACGGATGCAGTGGTTAGCAAGCTAAATGATGAAAAAGAAAAAATTGTATTTATATTGTGGGGCAGATATGCTCAGGAAAAAGGGTCATTGATTAATCGTAGCAGACATTTAGTGCTTACAGCGGCACATCCTTCTCCATTTTCGGCTTATCATGGCTTTTTTGGATGCAGGCATTTTTCAAAAACAAATGAGTATTTGAAGGGAAACGGGGTGGAAGAGATTATTTGGTGAATAAAATACGTAACAAATATATATTTGCACTTTTCAAAAAGACCTCACCCCAGCCCCTCTCCAAAATGGAGAGGGGTTAAAAATATGAAACCCTAACCCCAGAGTTTATCCAAAAAACATCCATTTATCCACAACCGTATGTCCCCGTTTCTTGAAGTAAAATCTCTTAAAAAATCTTTTAAAGGAAAACCCGCTGTGGACGGGCTGAGTTTTTCTCTCGCAAGGGGAGAATGTCTCGCATTGCTTGGTGCAAACGGAGCAGGTAAAACTACAACCATAAGGATGTTGTATGGTTTTCAGACACAGGAAGAAGGTGAAATAGTGTACGAAGGAAAAAATTTTTCGGAGAATAAATCAACTATCAAAAGAATGTTGGGGGTGTGTACTCAGGAAGATAACCTGGATCATGATTTCACGGTACGTAGAAATATGGAAATCTACGCTTCCTATTTTAATCTGAGTAAAAATGAGGTTCAATTAAGGATTAATGAATTGCTTGAATTAGTAGAATTGAAAGAAAAAGAAAATTCTGATATACGAGAATTGTCCGGTGGGATGAAAAAGCGATTGCAAATTGTGAGGACCTTATTGCATAAACCAACGGCTCTTTTTTTAGACGAGCCAACTACCGGACTTGACCCTGAAGCCCGAAGGAGTGTATGGGAAGTCATTAACCGTTTGAAGGAAAAAGAAAATTTAGCCATTATTCTGACTACCCATTACATGGATGAAGCGGAGAAGTTATCCGATAAGATTATTCTGATAAAAAACGGGAAAAAAATTCTGGAAGGTTCCTGGCTGAATCTGGAAAGAGAATATTTTAGGGATAAAATTCTCGTGACACAGAGTGACATTGAAATAGAACGTTGGGCAACTTCGCATAACATTCAATTTTTCAAAATATTGGATGAAATTCATATTGATGCATCTGTGACACAACGGGAAATGTTTTTCACAAATTTTCCAGAAACGGTAGCGGGTGTCAGACCGCCTACACTGGAAGATTTATATATGAAGGTAAGTGCAATTTCAATAAAATGAAAGAAATCTATAAAATATTTTACACATTTCTGGATTGGCGTTCAAAAGCGGTCTTAAGAAGGCATTTGATGGTGTTTATTAAAACCTGGAAAACGGCGTTTATCCCTCCTTTAATGGAACCCATAGTGACACTATTCTCATTTGGTCTTGGAGTAGGATTGTTTGTGAACAATATGACTTATCATGAACATACATTTTCATACCTCGAATACATTGTACCCGGAATTATGGTGAACACTTTTTTTTATACCTCCTTTTTTGAAGGATTGTATGGTTCTTATGTTCGAATGATATACCAAAAAACTTTTGATGGAATGTTGACTACGCAACTTGAAATGCCAAATATTATATGGGGGGAAATATTATGGGGTTCCTCAAGGGCTTTAATCAATGCCATGGTATTGTGTTTGGTTTTAATAGGAATGAATCTCATGGGATTGATTCAGATTCATTTATGGTTTCTGTTTCCCTGCTTGTTAATAGGATTTTTAGCATGTATATTATTTACTTCTACAGCGCTTATCATTGCTTCTTCAGTACCCACTATTGACCATTTATCTTACGGTGTGTTTCTGATTGCCATTCCCTTGTCTTTCATTTCAAATACATTCTTCCCGATGGACCGTTTTGGAAACATATTTAATATAATTCAGCAAATAAATCCTGTTTATCATCTGTCTGAGTTTATGCGCGGAGGATTGCTTTTAGGTGGCTTTAACAGAACTTTTCTGATTCATATACTTGTTATTTTAGTGTTTATACCTGTGCCTGTTTATTTTTCACATATTTCCATGCGAAAAAGGGTATTGGGTGAATAAGAAATTTCTAAATACATTTTAAAACCGACCTCACCCCAACCCCTCTCCAAAAAAATGGAGAGGGGCGAGAAATATATTGAATTTTGATTCAGTGTATTCGGAAATCAAAATTTTCAAGTAAATTTGTCAAACCAATGCTTAAAGTAACTATAGATACCAACTCCGGATTCTGTTTTGGGGTTGTTTTTGCCATTCAGATGGCTGAAGATGAATTAAACGAAACAGGATTACTGTATTGTCTTGGTGATATTGTACATAATTCGAAGGAAGTGGAACGTCTTGCCAAAAAAGGATTGAAAATCATTGACAAAGATGAATTCAAACAATTAAAGAATTGTAAAGTGTTAATTAGGGCTCATGGAGAGCCACCGGAGACCTATAAAATTGCAATGGAAAATAATATTGAATTGATTGACGCATCTTGCCCGGTGGTGTTAAAGCTCCAGAATCGGATTAAAAAATCGTTTGATAAAATTAATGAAAAAGACGGGCAAATAGTTGTTTATGGGGAAAAAGGTCATGCGGAAGTCAACGGACTAATTGGTCAAACAAAAGGTAAGACCATATTGATTTCAAAAGAAGAGGATTTGAATCAGATAGATTTTTCGCGTCCTATTTCTTTATATAGCCAAACCACCAAAAGTACGGAAGGATTCTACAAAATGGTAAAATTAATCAATCAAAGAATATCTTTAAGTAATGATATTCAAAATACTGATAATGTAGATTTTAATGATACAATTTGTCGTCAGGTATCCAACAGAGATTATCAGTTAAGAGATTTTGCAAATATGCATGATGTGATAATTTTTGTGTCGGGCAGAAAAAGTTCAAACGGAAGGGTTTTATTTCAGGTATGTAAATCGGTGAATGAAAGATCGTTTTTAGTAGAGGATGAAACTGAGATAAATTCCGAATGGTTCAATGAGAATGATTCAGTAGGAATATGTGGAGCCACCTCAACGCCCTCCTGGTTAATGGATCAAGTTGCACACGTTATAAATAAATTAGGAGAAACTTTAATATTATCCAAAAAAACACTACCTTTGCCGACCTTTTAATTAACAAAATAAAAAATGACCGAAGAAACGACTTTAACCAGCCCAGTTCAAACTATTGAAAACACTACAAGTGACCAGAAAACTAATTCAGGAACTCCTCTTGATACAACTTCTGATATAAAATCACAAACGCCCTCCGTTCCAAGAATCCCTTTAAATCCACCCGATATTGATTGGAGCAAGTTAGATAAAATAAAATTTGGTGTCTATACACCTGAAGAGAGAGAAAAATTAGTAAAATCCTACGAATCTACTATTACTCAATTAACTGAACACGAGATTATCCCTGGAAGAATTGTTTCAATAACTGATAAATACGTCGTACTTAACATTGGTTTTAAGTCAGATGGGTTGGTTTCATTAACAGAATTTAAAGATGCTCCGGAACAATTATCTATAGGAAACACGGTTGACGTTTATCTCGAATCATTAGAAGATAAAAACGGACAATTAGTGCTTTCCAGAAAAAAGGCAAAGATTGTCAGAATTTGGGATAAAATAAACGGCGCATTGCAAAACGAAGAAACCATTGATGGCGTTGTCAAACGCAGAACAAAGGGAGGATTAGTAGTTGATCTTTTCGGCGTGGAGGCATTTTTGCCAGGTTCTCAGATAGATATTAAACCTGTGCGCGATTTTGATATTTATGTTGGAAAGAAGATGCAATTCAGAGTGGTAAAAATAAATCACCCACACGAAAATGTTGTTGTATCCCATAAAATTCTTATTGAAAAAGATATTGAAGAACAAAAATCTAATATTCTCAAGAATCTTGAGAAAGGGCAAGTACTTGAGGGAATAGTTAAAAATATCACTGACTTTGGAGTTTTTATTGACTTAGGAGGATTAGACGGACTTTTACATCTTACCGATTTAACCTGGGGTAGAATTAATCACCCGAGCGACCTTCTCAAATTAGATCAGAAAATAAATGTGGTGGTTCTTGATTTTGATGATAATAAAAAAAGAATTTCACTTGGCATGAAGCAGTTGGAGCCACACCCATGGGATAATCTTCCAGCCGATTTAACTGTAGGTTCTAAAGTGGTCGGCAAAGTGGTTACCGTTACCGAATATGGTGTTTTTATGGAAATCAGACCAGGAATAGAAGGGTTAATTCATATTTCAGAACTTTCATGGTCGTCCCATCCTAAAAACCCACAGGAATACATAAAGCCAAACGACAATCTTGATGCTGTAATTTTAACGATGGAGAAGGAAGAGAGAAAGATGTCATTAAGTATCAAACAACTAACCGAAGATCCTTGGAAAAACATAAATGAAAAATATCCTGTTGGAACTAAATTTAAAGGAGTAGTTAAAAACATGACAAATTTTGGATTATTTGTTGAATTGGAAGAAGGAATAGACGGTTTAGTTCACATTTCCGATTTATCATGGACAAAGAAAATAAACCATCCATCAGAGTTTATTCAAAAAGAACAATCGTTGGATGTCATAGTAACGGAAATAGATACCGCCAATCGCCGGTTAGCGCTTGGTCATAAACAGCTTGAGGAAGATCCTTGGGAGACCTTTACTACTATTTTTACAACCGGTTCTATTCATAAATGCACTATTATCAAGATGACAGAAAAAGGTGCGGTTTGTGAATTACCGTATGGATTGCAAGGATTTGCACCTATTAAGCAATTAAAGAAAACGGATGGCACGCAGGCACAGTCGGGTGAAACGCTACCATTCAAAGTCGTTGATTTCTCTAAAGAATCAAAAAAAATAACGTTATCCCACACACGTATTCAGCAGGATTTAGACAAAGATTCAAAGAATGATACTGACTCCAAAAAAGAAATGGAAGAAAAAGAAATAGCTGAAGATGTTAAAAAAGTAAAATCGAAAGTCGAGAAAACAACTCTTGCTGATACGCATGAAAATCTTAAAAAATTAAAAGATAAAATTACTAATGAGGATAATAAGGAATTAAAGGACGAGGCAACTGTATCAGATGAACCAAAAACTGCTAAGGCATCCAAAAGCAAAAAAAGCAAAACCGAAGATGGCTCAGAAGATGAAGGTGAAAAAACTAAAAAGACAAAAAAATCAAAAACGGATGATTGATTATTTGATATGGCTTACTAACGGACCTTTTAATGTATTGTACTTTCCGTTAATTTTTTTAAAAGTTAAAAGACCTTCGGTAATTTTGCCGAAGGTTTTTTTTTGTGATGTTATAGTTCAATGCCAACAAAATAAACCGCTGATTGTACAAGAAAAAAAATAGTTAGCCACTGATTACACAGATTTAAATGGGTTTATAATTTTATACTATTGTCCGGCTAAAGCATATACTTGTAGCATATTTAGGAAAATTAATTTTTAAGCCCTGAAAGGGCGTAATATAATAACATAGGGCAAAGCCCTATGAAGAAACAGCAAACCTTATTAAAACCCTGAAAGGGCGTAATAGAAAATGCCGAATCACTGGTTAACCAAAACGGACCCTGAAACATTTTCATGGGATAATTTAGAAAAAGAGGGTAAGACAATCTGGGATGGAGTTAGAAATTATCAGGCAAGAAATAATTTAAAAAATATGATAAAGGGGGATAGGGTATTGATTTATGAAAGCAATATCAGACCTGCAGTTGTAGGAACCGGTGAGGTTATAAAAGAATATTTTCAGGACCCAACAACTACAGACACACGTTGGGTAGCAGTAGAAATTAAAGCCGGTAAAAAATTCAGTAATCCGGTATTGCTTTCTGAAATTAGAAAAGATGTTCTTCTCAGTGAGATGATATTATTGCGAAATTCCCGGCTATCCGTTTTTCCCGTTACTTTAAATGAATTTAATAGAATAAATTTTCTTGGCAATGCACATACAAAAAAAGAAAAAATTATTGTTTGATAAAAAGATTCTCGAATTGACAATTAACAGATTGTGTCAGCATCTTATTGAGAATCATGATCAGTTTAAAAATACTGTACTGATTGGGTTACAGCCCAGAGGCACACAGTTTGCCCTAAGAATAAAAAACCGGTTGATGGAATTACTTAAATGTGAGATTCATTGCGGATTTCTTGATATTACTTTTTACAGAGATGATTTCAGAAGATCCACCCATCCACTGTCACCTAATTCAACAAAAATTGACTTTTTAATTGAAGGGAAAAAAGTTGTTCTGATAGATGATGTGCTTTGCACCGGAAGAACGGTTCGCTCAGCGCTTGATGCGCTTACCGCTTTCGGAAGACCTGAAAAAATTGAACTTCTGGTGTTGATTGACAGAACCTATAACAGGGAATTACCGATTGAACCTACGTACATCGGTATAAGGGTAAATACATTGGATACGCAAAAAATTATTACTGAAATAGACGATAATGGTTTTAATGATAAAATATGGATTGTGGATAAATGAATTATTTGAGATAAAGTAGAATATTTATTATATTATAATTTTCTTATTAATATGACTAAACTATCTGTCAAACATCTTCTCTCCATCAAACCGCTGACCCCTGCAGATATTGAACTTATTTTCAAAACGTCTGAAAATTTCAAGTCAGTGATTAACCGTCCAATAAAAAAGGTTCCCTCTATGAGAGATGTAACTATTGCCAATGTATTTTTTGAAAATTCAACGCGAACAAGAATATCTTTTGAACTTGCGGAGAAAAGATTATCGGCAGATGTTATCAATTTCTCAGCATCTTCTTCGTCGGTTACTAAAGGAGAAACCCTGGTGGATACAGCCAATAACATCATTTCTATGAAAGTTGACATGATTGTTATGAGACATCCTAACCCGGGTGCCGCTGAGTTTCTTTCAAAGAAAGTAAATGCGATAGTTATTAATGCAGGCGATGGCACTCACGAACATCCTACACAGGCACTACTTGATTGTTTTACCATTCAGGAAAAATTCGGAAAAGTCAAAGGACTTAAGGTAGCTATAATCGGGGACATTATTCATTCAAGAGTGGCTCTCTCAAACATTTTTTGTCTGAAAAAACTGGGAGCAAGTGTCAGGGTTTGCGGACCCCCGACTCTCATTCCGAAATTTATTGAAAAATTAGATATAGACGTTAGTTACAATATTGATGAAACTTTAAATTGGTGCGATGTAGCTAATGTGCTAAGAATACAGGCGGAAAGGCAGGAAATTCGTTATTTCCCTTCTTTACGGGAATATTCCATGTATTATGGAATAAACAAACAGCGGTTAGATAAAATTGGTAAGAAAATTATGATTATGCACCCAGGTCCTATAAACCGTGGCATAGAACTCACAAGTGACGTTGCCGACTCAGAACATTCCGTGATACTGGAACAAGTGGAAAACGGAGTAGCCGTACGCATGGCGGTGTTGTATTTGCTTTCGCCGCCTATGGTTTAAAGGGATTTATAAAACTTCAATCTTTACTTTCACCGACTTAAAGGCCGGGGTTTTACTTTTAGTGTCACGCAGACGTGGCACCAATACGTTTCCTTCAGGGTAATAAACAGCTAAATTCCCGACAGGAATTGAATAAGACCTTGCTAAAACATTTACCATTTTTCCCGTTTCATTGTAAAGCGTAATTTTTTGATTTTCATAAATCGTTTCCTTTTCCATATCATTTTTATTCATTAAAACAATCCAACGGTGCGCCTGTCCGCGGTAAACGTCTTCCTCTTCGTATATTACTGTGTTAAATTGTCCTTCGGAGCGAATGCTCATAAGACAATAAAAACCGGTTTCCAATTTTTCAATAGTAACAGGAGTGACACTGAAATTTGCTTTGTTATTTGAAGTGTTAAAAAACGGCTCGTGAAAAATCCTGCCTTCAATAGTAAATTCATTTTTTGTTTTATCAATTTCAGCCAGATTTTTCATTCCGGGAATAATTTCTGCAATTGCTTCCCGTACTGTTATATGGTCTTTAAATTTTTTAAAGGAAGGAAAGTGGTTGGGCAATGTTCCCTCCGCAATGTCACTTAGGATATCAGTTTCTGATCTGACATTATTTAACCTTGTAATCCCTCCTTCGCTCAACCGCACAAAGCTAAACATGGATTCCTGGGTGGTACTTTGTTTTTCTTCATCCCTTGCCGTAACCGGTAAAATGATAGATTCTTTACCGGCACCGAGAAAATGCCCTTTGTTCAGTGTTGTGCTTAGATAAACTGTTAAGCCAATAGTTGAAAATGCTTCCATTGAATATTTTGAATCAGGGTTTGCACTAAAAAGATTTCCACCCAATAAAAAAGCTAAATCAACATCACCCTGATGCGCTTTTTCAACGGCAGTTAATGTATCCCAACCCGGCTCATTTGGTAGGGTTATGTTATAATATTTCTGAATATTTTCAAACACTTTTGTTTTTAATTCTGGTGTCATACCTACAGTACCTATTCCCTGTACATTGCTGTGTCCTCTCAGCGGCAATAAACCGGCTCCTTGTTTTCCAACCATTCCTCTCATGAGCGCAAGGTTTACTATGGATTTCACATTTTCTACTCCATGTACATGATGAGTTACACCCATGGACCATGCAAAAATTGTATTTTTTGATTGAGAATAAACCATCGCTGTATTTTCAAATTCAGATTTTGAAATACCGGAACTATGGATTATTTCATCCCAGGATGATTGAATAACATCGTCATAAAATAATTTCCAGCCCTCTGTATAATTTTGAATATAATCCTCATTAAATAATTTATTTTCAATTAAAAATTTTGCAATTCCTTTTAATAAGGAAATATCTCCACCTATTTTTACCTGAAGATATATAGATGCCACCTCAGAACCTCCTGTAAATAATGAGGATAATTTCTGTGGCAGTGTAAAACGAACTAGCCCGGGTTCTTTTAATGGATTTATGATAATTACTTTTCCACCTCGTTTCCGGCATTGAATTAATTCAGTGAGAAATCGCGGATGGTTGGATGCAGGATTAGCACCGATGACAAAAATAGTATCCGCTTTACCAATGTCAGACAATTGTATGGTAGCAGTACTTGTCCCTATGGATTCTGATAAACCTACTCCGGATGCCTGATGACAATAATAGGAACAGTTGTTTACGTTATTCGTTCCGTAACATCGTGCAAAAAGATGCATAAGAAAACCGGCTTCATTGGATGACCTTCCTGAGCTATAAAAAAATGTTTTTGATGGAGTTGTATTTTTTAATTTATTAATTATGTATGCAAGTGCTTTTTCCCAGGAAACTACTTCATAAAAATCTGAATCGTACTTTTTGAATAAGGGGGTGTTTAAACGTCCTAATCTTTCGAGGTCTTTTCCATTCATTCTTGCAAAGTCCGGGATCCGGATTTTCTCAAATTTTTCTTCTGGAATTGCTTTTTGAATGTCTGTAAGTTGTGCTTGAATGCTTTTCTTACAAATCTCCGGAAAACCGGATTGTTCATTCTTCATTCCTCCTTTTTGTCCACCCATTCCGTAAGCGCAGGTTTTGCATGTATTTTTGGAAAATACTGTTTTTAAAAAAGAGAATATACCCACCCGGAGTGCCACTTTGATAGTGTAGAAAATTGACCGGATTCCACCACCTGAAATTTTATTTTTCATTTCTTTTGATTTATTTCTTTTAATTTCTGTTTCACTTCATATTGCAACGACTTCTCATATTGAAAATTTCTAAACGTTAACGATTTCGCATAATAATATTTTGCAGAATCAATGTTACCCAAATCAAAAAATACATTTCCTGTCTGAAAACAGGAATAGGGAACAAAATAAGTAGTTGATTCCTTTAAATGAGGAGAAAGTTGAAGCGCTTTACGGAATTGGAGAATTGCTTTCGGATTCTGCTTTTGTTTTTGATAAATTCTTCCCAGACGATACAGGTATTCGAGGTGATTTTCTCTTGACTGCAATCCGGCTGAAAGAGAAAAGTTCTTTAAACCCGAAACTGATAATAATGATTCTGCTTTTTCGTAATATCCTCCATCAAAATAGAAGCGCGAAGACAAAAGTAAACGGTTGGGAAAACCCTTTTTACAAAACCCAATTAATCTTTCATATTCAGAATTATCCTCGCTACATATTTTATTTTTTATTTCATTAGCATTTTTTTCATCTTTTAATAACCAATAACAATGGGCAATCTGGTAAAAGGCATCTGCTTTTTCCTCCTTATTTTTAGCATTTTCAAGATATATTTTATAATTAACAATGCTTTTTTCATACTCCCCTTTATTTCGCTGACATTCTCCCTTCATATAATATATGTAATTGAATGCTGTATAGTTTTTAGTAATCTGAAAATTTTCAAGTAACCGGAGCGCTGATTCATTATGTCCTTCTTTTTGAAGTATGATTGCAGTTATAAATAAACTAAGCAGATTTCTTTTATCTTTCTCATAAACCCGTTGAGTCATTTCGACGGCTTTTTTAGTATCAATATCGAGAAATGAAAGTATTGCAGGGTATAAAATCTGCGCTTCCAAATGAAACATGGACGCATCACCCATTGCCAATGCCATCTCTTTCAATCCTAAATTTCTGGCACCTTCCATGCCCAACAATTGATTAAACCATTGAAATTCATCGGGAATGGTTCCAAGGATAATGTGGTAAAGTCCCAAAGATTTTTTATTCGGTAACCACTCAGGAAACTTTTTTTCGTTCTCTGATAATAGTTGAAATCCTTTTCTGAAATCAAGTCCTCCTTTAATATAATGATTGAACTGAAATCGTATCATGGAACGATGAAATAATATTTCTCCATAAATAAATGCGTAAGCAGGTGAATTTTTTTCCAGTTTTTGCAAGTTTGTAACCCGTGCTTCAATTTTTTTTTCAGTGTCATCATACATATTTTTATCCTGACTGATTATAATATTAAGAAAATCATACAAGTCCTCTAGATATAAATTCCAACCTTTGCTGAATGTGGTGTTTTTTTGTTCTTCTTCAAGCAACTTTTTAGCGGTGGGAAGGCGGAGTGAAATCAATTCCTCATATATTTTTTTCTGAGAAGAAGAAATATCCCAATTTTGGGAAAAGGAATTGAATGGTAGAATAAAAATGTATATAAATAAAACAAAAGGCAGAATTGATTTTATTTTTATCACACGAAAAAAATGAAAATATGAATTTTGGTTTTCCGTCTTCTGACAACGGTCTTCCGAATTATTTTTTCTATTAACTGAGCAATATTGAAAACAATAAATTAAACTACTACCACTTCCGGCATTTCCACATCCGCTAATATCCTTCCGCAATTTTCACAAACAATGATGCTCTTTTTAGCGCGAATTTCAACCTGGCGTTGAGGTGGAACCTGAGCAAAACATCCCCCGCACGCATTACGCCTTACGGTTACAATAGCAAGCCCGTTTCTGGCATTTTTCCTGATTTTTTTATAAGCAGTCAGCAACCGTTCTTCTACAATTTTGCTGGCTTTTTCTGCATTTTGCAATAATTTTTTTTCCTCTTCATCAAATTCTGCGGAAATTACTTCTAATTCCGATTTTTTTACTTTCAAGTTGTTTTCAAGGTCATCTAATTTTGTTTGTGTTTCCTTGATTTCTGATTCTTTAAGCTCAACCTGAGTGGAATAATCTTTAATTCTACGTTCTGCCGCTTGAATCTCAAGTGTTTGCAATTCAATTTCTTTACCAAGCGCTTCGAATTCACGGTTGTTTTTTACGTTATTCTGTTGTTGCTTGTATTTTTTAATTAATTCACCGGCATTTTTAATCACTTGTTTTTTTCCGGTTATTTCTCCCTGAATAAATTTGATTTCTTCCTCAAATTTTTTCAGACGGGTTTTTAATCCGGTCCCATCATCTTCAATGTCTCTTACTTCCTGCGGTAAGTCGCCTTTTAATTTTGCAATCTGGTCAATTTTTGAATCTAACTGCTGTAATTTTAACATGGCAGTGAGTTTGTCGGAAACGGAAATGTCGGATTTTTGCATTTTTTGATTTGGTTAAATGAAAATGATAAAGTATTAAAATATTAAAAGGTTTAATTGTTGAGTAATTACTAAATTTTCAAACAATCGGCTAATTCTTTTTTTGAAGTGTTGGTGAAATTTGCTTAATTTGATTTTATCAGAATAAAAAAACTAAGGTTTAAAAGCGCCCTTCTTGGTTAAAAGTGCCGTAGGCACTACATTATTTTGTAAGGATGAACTTTAGTCCGTCCTTACAATATATCCGACTTATGGTTAAAAGTGCCGTAGGCACGGTACATTTAAATTTATTAAAAATGTATCGTTCCTACGGAACTAACTACCTGAAGACAGGCATTTCAACAACGGACTGAAGTCCGTTGTTATAATATAATTCGTTCCTACGGAACTGATTTTATGCATCTGCAGTATAGAACCAGTTGTTATTACGGATAAAATAAAGGAGCAAGGATAAATCTTTTCAAGCACCTCAAAAAAAGAATTAGCCAACCAATCAACAATAATAATTAACCGGGTTACTATCTGAATCAGCCAAAAACGCCGCTAAATTATGAAACTTTTTTTGTATTAATCTTAAAATTAAATTTTTAGTTCCTACCTCACTTTCCCAATGTCCTACGTCTAGCAATAAAAGTTTATTTTCTGTCTCAAAAAAAGTGTGATATTTTATATCTGCAGTTATAAAAACGTCTGCCTTCGACTTAATTGCATGTGGTAATAGAAAACTTCCTGCTCCTCCACATACTGCAATCCGCTTTACGGTTCCCTCTGTTTTTCCCGAATACCGGATGCATTTTACTTCCAATTTTGATTTAACCCTCTCTAAAAATTCGGGAATTGCTAGTGACTCTGATAAATTTCCAATCATTCCGGCGCCTGCTGATTGAAAAGGATTTGATAAATCAGAAAGGTAATAAGCCACTTCTTCGTAAGGATGGCTTTTATGGAGAGCATCAAGAATTTTATTCGTATTCACGGAAGGGAAAATAACTTCTACCCTTTTTTCTTTTACAGTAGAAATTTTACCCGATTTCCCAATGTGAGGGTTTGCATCTGCATTGGGTATAAATGTTCCTGTGCCATCTGTTTGAAAACTGCACTGGCTGTAATTTCCTATATTTCCTGCTCCGGCTGTCCAAAGCGCCTTCATAACCTGTAGTGAGTTTTTCCCCGGAATAAAAGTGACCAATTTACTTAGTTTATTATTCATAGGGGCTAAAATCTTTAGATTACTTAATCCCAACAAAGTAGCTAACTGATGATTAACCCCCTCAAAAACATTATCGAGATTTGTATGAATAGCATAAATGGAAATCCCGTTTCTTATAGCTGAAATCAACGTACGACCGATAGCATGAGTAGTTGAAATCTTTTTAATAGTTGGAAAAATAGGAGGGTGGTGAGAAATAATCAGGTTACATTTCTTTTTTACTGCTTCGTTGACCACTGCTTCTGTGCAATCTAAAGAAATCAGGATATTTGACACTTCACCTTGTGAATCACCGGCAATAAGACCGGCATTATCATAAGATTCCTGGTAATCTAAAGGGGCGATGGATTCAAGGTAAGAGGTAACCTCTTCTATTTTCATATTTGGGATGGCAAAGATACACTATTATCTGTATATTTCAAATATGTAGTATTTTTGTTCTTTTGTTACTCCTTAGGTGGTTTTTATGTAACGCAAAGGCGCAATGATCGCAAAGTATTAAGTTCGCAGAGTAAAAAAATCATTTATGATTTTTTTCATTGCGTTCTCTGCGACTTTGCGTGATAATTTTTTTTATGCAGAATAGTTGCAAATAATCAATTTTAAATTAAATTAAATAAAATGTCACAACAAATCAAATTCGGAACCGATGGATGGCGCGGCATAATTGCTCAGGATTATACGCTTGAAAACTTAGACCGCGTGGTAACTGCCTGTTCAAAATGGCTTAAAAAGAAATCACCAAATCCCAGCTTGGTGATCGGGTATGATTGCCGTTTTGGAGGTGAGCTTTTTACAAATCGTTGTGCAGAAGTTTTTGCCTCGAACGGAATTAAAGTATATGTACCGTTCAGATATGCTTCTACTCCGATGGTTTCTTTTGCTACAAACCGTCTGAAAGCTGACATGGGTATAGTCATTACGGCAAGTCATAATCCCCCTTTATACAACGGTTTCAAAATAAAAGGTCCTCATGGAGGTCCTGCCTCTGAAGAATTGACAAAAGAAGTAGAGGCGTTGATTGAAACTACTCAGGAATTAAATACAAAGTCATTTAAACAATACACGGATGAAGGGAAAATTATCAAAACCGACCTTGAAGATATGTATCTTAAACACATTGAAGCAAATTTTGATTTGAATTCCATTAACAATTCTACCATGAAACTTGCTTATGATGGGATGTTCGGTGCAGGACAAGGAGTATTTAAAAAAATATTAAGGAATGTTGAAATGATTCATTGTGAAATAAATCCTTATTTTAATGGAACTCCTCCTGAGCCCCTCTTAAAAAACCTGAAGGAACTGCAAGCGTTGGTAATAAATAAAAAATTAGATAGCGGTCTGGCAACGGATGGTGACGCAGACCGGTTGGGTATGTTCGATGAAAAAGGCAGATTCGTATCCTCTCATCATATTATTGCATTATTAATTCATTATTTGCATAAATACAAAGGGTTGGATGGAAAAGTATGTACTGCTTTTTCTTCCTCTTCACGGATAGCTAAATTGTGCAAACATTACGGTCTTTCTCTCGACATTGTGAAAATCGGCTTTAAATATATTTGTCAGATTATGATTCATGAGAAGGTAATGGTAGGAGGGGAGGAGTCGGGTGGAATTGCTATTACAGGGCATGTTCCTGAGCGGGATGGCATTTTTATAGGACTAACGCTATGGGAATTTATGGCTAAAACCGGTCGTTCATTATCGTCTCTTATAGACGAAGTTTATGAAATTACCGGACCATTTTCAGTGGAACGAAACGATTTACATCTTCAGGATGAGATGAAAAATAAAATTGTTGAAAATTGCAAGAATGGAAAATATACTCATTTCGGGAGTTATAAAGTTGAGAAAGTTGAAAACCTTGACGGGTTTAAATATCACCTCGGAAATGAAGAATGGGTCATGATAAGAGCGTCGGGCACTGAGCCGCTTTTGCGGACGTATGCTGAGTCAACTACTTCTGAAAAAGCCGTAGAGATTTTGAGGGCGACGGAGAAGGAGATATTGGGTTAAAATGACTTTGATTCCGTTAAGCTTTAAATAAGGGCTTGGCATTAGATTTCTTAGTTTTTGAGTATTTATAGTTTCTAAAAAAATGAAGCTCCTCATCCATCCTATTTCCAAATCCCAAGGTCATAAAGATTCTATCTATTCATTAGAAAAGGGAACCGGAGAAAATCACTTTTATTCTGGCTCAGGGGATGGCTTTTTGGTCTGTTGGGATTTACTGAATCCTGATAACGGGAAAGTTGTTGCAAAAATTCCGGCACCTGTTTATTCGTTGAAATACTTGCCGACTCAAAATTGCATAATTGCAGGTCAAAGAAATGGCGGACTTCATATTATTGATTTGAACACTAATAAAGAAACTCATTTTATACAGGCATTCGCTAATTCAATTTTTGATATTATTCTGGGTGAGAAGGTGGGAACATTCTATGTGGCTTCAGGCGATGGCTCAGTTTCTTTATGGCATATTGATTCATTACATTCTATTAAAATCCAAAAAGCAACCTCACAAAGTAGTAGAACATTAGCTTATAATTCTAATAGCCATGAGTTAGCTGTAGGGTATAGTGACCATAAAATCAGGATTTTTGATAGTGATGAACTTAAACCAAAAATTACTCTTTCCGGTCATAAAAATTCGATTTTTTCTCTTTCCTATACTCCCGATAATAAATATTTGCTTAGTGGCGGGCGTGATGCTCAAATAAAAATCTGGGAAGTGGCATCCGATTATAAAGAAGTAACATCAATTGCCGCTCATACTTTTGCCATTAATCATATTTCATTCCGACCTGATGGGAAATATTTTGCTACCGCCAGCATGGATAAAAATGTTAAAATCTGGAAAACGGAAGATTTTCAGTTAGTAAAAGTTATAAATCAAACAAAGTTGGATTTTCATACAAGCTCTGTGAATAAGCTATTATGGACTTCCGATAACCTGCACCTGATTACTTGCGGGGATGATAGGTTGATTTTTATTCTTGCGGTTTTGGAGGTGCAAGATAGTTTGTAACTTTTCATAATAAATAAAGGTTGTCACGCGAAGTCGCGGAGAACGCAAAGAAAAAATCATTTATGATTTTTTTACTTTGCGGACTTGATGCTTTGCGTTCTTTGCGTCTTTGCGTGACATTTTAACTATCAGATTTAATACACTTCAGTGTAATAATGTTATTCTCAATAAAATAAAAATTAACATAATAATCTGTATCTTTGCTTCCTTTATAATCTTTCAAAAACCATGCGCATTACTCCCTTAGAAATCAAACAAAAATCCTTTGAAAAAGAACTCAGAGGATTCAGCAAGGCAGAAGTCACTTCTTTTTTACAACTTCTTAGCCAGGAATGGGACCGGATGCTGGAAGAAAGTCAGAAATTAAATTCCGATTATGATAAAAGTAAAGCTGAAATTGCCAAATTCAGGGAAGTGGAAGAAGCTCTTCACCGGACTTTATTGCAAGCAGAAGAACAAAGCAAAACTACCGTGGATAATGCGAACAAATCTGCTGAATTAACTATTAAAGAAGCAAAAATAAAAGCATCCACCATTGTAAAAGACGCAGAAGATAATGCTGCCCAAATGGTAGCAGAAGCCGAGCAAAAATTGAAAGACATGATTACTACTGTGCAAAATGAGAAAAAGATAGTCGAACGGGAACTGATAACCCTTTCACAAAAACGGGATGATTTTGTTTTCCAGACCAAAAGTTTGCTGACACTCGCCCTTGACCAGATAACCCGGCTTGAAAATATTAATATACCTATCGTTCCTCATACACTTGACACTGCAAGTTCCCACCCTAAGTTTAGTGCTCAAAAGAATGTTGAAAACAAAAGTAATTTTGAAGTGACATCTGAAACATTTCAAAATGCCGGAAATGATAAAACAGCAAATACTCATGCTACAGAAATAGAATCTAATTCAACATCTAAAGAGAAAGAATCTTTTTTTGATAAATTGGAATAATGACATCTCTCTCCCTCGTCTTTTCCCCTTGCCCGAATGACACTTTTATCTTTGATGCTTTCGTAAATGATAAAATTAAGAAAACTTTTCATCTTACGTATCGCATGCTTGATATTGAAAAATTAAATAAATCAGCAATTAGCAGAAAATTTGATATTATAAAAATAAGCGTTCCTTTATATTCAAAAATTTACAAAGAATATCAATTGTTAACTGCTGGCTCGGCACTGGGTGAAAATAACGGACCTTTATTAGTAGCCGGAAATCAATTTGATTTATCTGAATTGAAAAAAAAGTTGGTGGCAATACCCGGTAAAAACACTACTGCTAATTTTTTGCTTGATTTATTTTATCCTAATTTAAAAAGAAAGAGAAGTATTCTATTCTCAGAAATTATTAATCATATTAAGAATGGGAGTGTTTCTGCCGGTCTTTTAATTCACGAAACAAGGTTTACTTACAAATCCCAACGATTGATTTGTCTGGCAGATTTTGGAAAGATGTGGAAGAAAAAAACCGGGAAGATGCTTCCGCTTGGGGTCATTGCTGTACGGAGAAATCTGTCGGATGAATTAAAAAAAGAAATTAACCGGAAAATCTCTGAAAGCATTAAATTTGCACAGAAAAACCCGACTCTAAGCAAAGATTTTATTCAGAAACATGCTGCTGAAATGGACGTGAAAGTTCAACGAAAACATATAAATTTATACGTAAACAATTATTCGGTAAATATGGGTGAAAAAGGTAAAAGGGCAGTAGAGATGTTATTGAAATTGTATTCTGAAAGGCAAAAAATCAATTGTCCGGATTTTAAGGGTATGTGGGTGGGGTGAAACATTCAAATTTTAGTAACTATTCAGTAGCTGTAATTTTATGCCACTAAAGCACTAAAACACTAAATTTCACCAAAGGATTAAGTCAGAATAAATAATTTGTTTAGTGTGATTTTGTGTTATTAGTGTTTTGGTGGCTAAATATCATGTGAGTGCTGAACAGTGACAAATTTTATAAATTAAACTAACAATGATAATCATCACAGGCGCCTGCGGATTTATTGGAAGTTGTCTTATTTCCCGTTTAAATCAGAATAACTTTAATACAATTGTTGCAGTAGATGAATTTTTAAGTAAAAATAAATTAAAAAACTTGAATGGGAAAAGAATACTTAAAAGAGTTCAACGTGATAATTTTTTTGAGTGGTTGGATGAATGGCAACAGGAAGTGGAATTTATTTTTCACCTTGGAGCCCGTACAGATACTACTGAAAAAAATGAAGAAATTTTTGACCGATTAAATTTTTCGTACAGCAAAAAAATATGGAATGCATGTTGTCACTATCACATCCCACTCATTTATGCATCCTCTGCCGCAACGTATGGTGATGGTAAAAATGGATTTGATGACGATATGTCTCCTGAAAATCTTAGGCCCCTTAACCCTTATGGTGTCTCAAAAAATAATTTTGACAAATGGGTTTTAAAACAAAAGAAGAAACCATTTTTCTGGGCTGGTCTAAAATTCTTCAATGTTTATGGACCCAACGAATATCACAAAGGGAGAATGGCATCCGTCATTTTTCATGCCTATAACGAAATAAAAAAAAATGGCTATTTAAAACTTTTTAAATCCCATAACCCCTGTTTTAAAGATGGTGAGCAGTCACGGGATTTTATTTATGTAAAAGATATTCTGGATGTCTGTATATTTTTTATGCATCACCGTAAAAACTCCGGAATATACAATCTTGGTACTGGGCAAGCAAATACTTTTTTAGATCTGGCAGATTCATTGTTTTCTGTCATGAATATTAAAAAAGATATACGGTTTATTGATACACCTTTTGATATTCGTGAAAATTATCAGTACTTCACACAGGCAAAAATGAATAAACTTTGTGCTCTATCCTTAAAGTATCCTTTTCTCCCTCTGCAGGATGGCATTAAGGATTATGTAACGAAATATTTGAATGATGGGAAGTATTATTAAAAGGTATATGGTATAAAGGTATAAGGGTATAAGGTATAAAGGAATAAAATACAACCACCTTATACCCCTATACCTTATACCCATTTTCTTTCCATATATTTGTACCTTTTCCAACATTTATAATCACATTTTCTCAATGAACCTTTCCATCATCATCCCTGTTTATAACGAAGAAGAATCCCTCAAAGAATTATCTGCATGGATTGAAAGAGTGATGAATGAAAATAATTTGTCCTACGAAGTTTTTTTTATGGATGATGGAAGTACCGATAGTTCATGGAATATCATTGCTGAAATATCAAAAACAAATCCCTTAATAAAAGGAATCAGATTTCTTAGAAATTATGGCAAATCAGCCGCCCTAAGCGTTGGTTTTGAAAATGCAATGGGGGATGTAGTATTTACCATGGACGCTGATTTACAGGATTCACCGGAAGAAATACCTGCCATGTATAACATGATTGTCAAAGAAAAGTATGATTTGGTTTCCGGTTGGAAAAAAATTCGCCATGACCCGTACAGCAAAACGCTTCCTACCCGTTTATATAATTTTGTGACACGAAAAATGTCAGGAATTCATTTACACGATTTTAATTGCGGATTAAAAGCATACAGGAAAGAGGTGGTTAAGAATGTGGAAGTTTATGGTGAAATGCACAGATATATCCCTTTAATTGCCAAATGGTCGGGATTCAGAAAAATAGGGGAGAAGGTGGTTAAACATTATCCTAGAAAATTTGGAAAAACAAAATTCGGATGGGAGCGGTTTATTAACGGATTTCTTGATTTTCTGAGCATTTCATTTGTCACCCGTTTTGAAAAAAAACCCATGCACTTTTTTGGAACGTTTGGAACATTATCTTTCCTCACCGGATTTTTAATTTCTATCTGGCTGATTCTTGATAAATTAGTTAAATTGAATGGCTGGTTTGGAAATGAAATTTCAATTCCCCGTGACGTTACAGTACAACCTCTTTTTTACTTTGCACTTGTGCTGTTGATAATCGGTACTCAACTTTTCCTTGCCGGTTTTCTTGGTGATATGATATCTCGTAATTCAATGTCTCGGAATGTTTATAAAATAGCAGAGAAAACTGAAAACATTTAAAACTATTCCGTTCTTGGGAAATCAAACTTCTGCAATTAAAACCACTTACATCAGCATCACTGGGAACGCAGGGCTTGCTATTATTAAATGGATTACAGGTTATCTGGGAAACTCTTTCGCTTTAATTTCAGATGCAATTGAGTCATCAGCTGATATTTTGTCATCTATTCTTGTTTTGTTCGGTATAAAATATTCCTTAAAACCACCAGACAGAAATCATCCCTACGGTCACGGGAGAGCTGAGCCGCTTTTTACATTTCTTGTGGTTGCCTTTTTAATGATATCTGCGGTTATAATCGCATGGCAAAGCATTATTAATATCACCACTCCCCATCAATTACCTAAGTCATATACGCTTATTATTCTTGGTTTTATTATCATTATCAAAGAAATATTTTATCGTTTTATAGTAAAAAAGAGCAAGGAAACAAAAAGTTCCATCCTGAAAGCAGATGCCTGGCATCATCGTAGCGATGCCATCACTTCTCTTGCCGCTTTTATAGGAATTTCCATTGCATTAATTTTTGGTAAAGGATATGAATCAGCAGATGATTGGGCGGCACTTTTTGCATCCTTAATAATTTTTTATAACAGCTATAAGATTTTCAGACCGGCGCTCAGTGAAATTATGGATGAAAATTTATATGATGATTTGATTTTTCAAATAAAAAGTACAGCGAAAACAGTGGAAGGAGTACTCGATACAGAAAAATGTTATTTTAGAAAAACCGGATTAAAATTTTATATGGACCTTCATATTTCAGTAGATGCAGCTATTACAGTTAAAGAAGGTCACGATATATCGCATAAACTCAAGGATAAGTTGAAACAGAATTTTCCTGCTCTTGCTGATGTTCTAATTCATGTTGAACCTGACTCATAATCACTGTGTAACTCTGTGTTTTCTGTGCCTCTGTGGTGAGTATTTCTTTTCATGCCCTTAATTTAATCTGCAATTTAATTAGTAATTTCGTATTTTAATTCTAAACTTTTTAATTATACATGAATACAAATTTTGATCTTATTATTATCGGTAGTGGTCCCGGCGGTTATGTTGCCGCCATCCGTGCTTCTCAACTCGGAATGAAAGTGGTTGTGGTAGAAAAAGCTGAATTAGGGGGGATCTGTCTTAATTGGGGTTGCATTCCTACCAAAGCATTATTGAAAAGCGCGCAGGTTTTCGAATACCTTAAACATTCAGAAGATTATGGGATAACTACATCAGATCCGAAAGTTGATTTCACTGCCATCGTTAAGAGAAGCCGTGATGTGGCTGGGGGTATGAGTCGCGGAATACAATTTCTTTTTAGAAAAAATAAGATTGAGCATGTAAATGGGTTTGCAAAATTAACTCACGATAAAAAAATTGAAGTCACTGCTCCCGATGGAAATAATACAATGTATTCAGCTCCTCACATTATAATTGCTACCGGAGCACGGGCACGGGAATTACCCAATCTTAAAATTGATGGAAACAAAATAATCGGTTACCGTAAAGCAATGACCCTCGAAAAATTACCGGAACAAATGGTGGTAGTTGGCTCAGGTGCCATCGGTTCTGAATTCGCTTATTTTTATCAGTCGCTTGGCACAAAAGTAACTTTAATTGAATTTATGCCGAACCTCGTTCCACTGGAAGATGAAGAAATTTCCAAGCAACTGCTTCGGAATTTTAAGAAACAAGGGATGAACATTAAACTTGAATCTACGGTAGAAAATGTGAGTGTCACAGATGATAAATGCCATGTTTCGATAAAAACCAAAACAGGAATTGAAAATATAGAAACAGATATTGTTTTATCTGCTGTTGGCATTACTCCTAATACTGAAAATATCGGATTGGAATCAGCTGGAGTAAAAACAGATAAGGGAAGAATTTCAGTAGATGAATTTTATAAGACCAACGTCCTGGGCATTTACGCCATTGGAGATGTTTTACCTACACCCGCACTTGCCCACGTTGCATCTGCCGAAGGTATTATTTGCGTTGAGAAAATTGCAGGTAAAAATACACAACCTTTAAATTATGATAATATTCCCGGTTGTACGTATTGTCAACCCGAGATTGCATCTGTAGGATTAACTGAAAAATCAGCAAAAGAGAAGGGAATTGAAATAAAGGTAGGGAGATTTCCATTCTCTGCATCAGGCAAAGCATGCGCGGCAGGAACGAAAGATGGATTTGTTAAGGTAATTTTTGATGCAAAATACGGAGAATGGCTCGGCGCCCACATGATAGGAGCAAATGTCACTGAAATGATAGCAGAAGTGGTTGTGGCAAGAAATCTTGAAACAACTGGACATGAAATTATTAAATCCATACATCCGCATCCTACAATGTCTGAAGCCATCATGGAAGCAGTGGCGGATGCGTATGGAGAAGTAATACATTTGTGATTTACTAATTACTAATAACCAATTCCTTCGTTTGTGAGGACACAAACGAAGGTGACCAATGACCAATGGCTAATTACTAATAACCAATGTCTAAATTCTCCTATCCCAAAGAAAAAATTAAAGTTCTTCTCCTGGAAAATATTCATCCTGTCGCAATTAAATTATTCCGCGATTCCGGTTATACGAACATTGAATCGGTAAACAGTTCATTAGATGAACTTTCATTGTCAGAAAAACTTGCTAATACAAGGATTTTAGGTTTCCGTTCAAAAACTGAGATACGCTCTTCATTATTGCAAAAATTCCCTAAACTTCTTACTCTTGGAGCATATTGCATTGGTACAAATCAAATTGATTTGGGACAAGCAACTCAACAGGGATTGGCTGTATTTAATTCTCCTTATTCAAATACACGTTCAGTAGCTGAATTAGTAATTGGTTTATCTATAATGCTTCTAAGAAAAATCTTTCATAAAAGCACCCTTGCCCATCAGGGAATTTGGGATAAGGAAAGTAAGTCCTGCTACGAGCTCCGTAATAAAACTATCGGTATTATTGGGTATGGCAGAATCGGTTCCCAGGTTTCTGTTCTGGCAGAATCATTAGGAATGAAAGTGGTTTATTACGATGTTGAACCTAAACTGGCGCTTGGAAATGCCACTCCAGTGTCATTGGAAAAATTATTGAAGATGAGTGACATTATTACCCTGCATGTTCCTGAAAATAAGACAACCTGTAATATGATCGGCAAAAAGGAACTTAAAAAAATTAAAATAGGTGCTGTTTTATTGAATATAGCAAGAGGTTCAGTGATTTCTGCTACGGAAGTGGCACAAGCAATTAAAGAGGGACGTTTGGGCGGACTTGCTGTAGATGTTTTTGAAAATGAACCTAAAAGTAAAAATGAGAAATTTACAAGTGTTTTCCAGAATCTTTCTAATACCATATTAACCCCTCATATCGGTGGTTCCACCGAAGAAGCACAGGAAAATATCGGTTTGGATGTCACTTCAAAAATAATCAACTATCTCGACAAAGGAATTTCTCTTGGCTCTCTAACTGTTCCCGACTTAAATCTTCCATTACAAAAAAATGCGCATAGATTTCTTCATATTCATTTCAATGTTCCAGGCGTACTTTCTGATTTGAATCACCGGTTATCAGCATTGAATGTCAATATTCTCGGACAATATCTTAAGACCAATGAAAAAATCGGGTACGTGGTTTTCGATATTGATAAAGGAAATTCTTCAACCGTTCTGAAAGAGCTCAAACAGGTAAAAAACACTATTCGCGCAAGAGCACTTTATTAAAAAAACTTTCCTCTTTTATTAACTTTTCAATTTCTTCTACCTCTCTTGGCGCCAGCACTGACAAGTTTTCCCACCCTTTTTCTGTTATCAGAATGTCATCTTCAATTCTTACCCCGATACCCCACCACTTCTTGTCACAATCACTGTTTTCGGTAATATAAATTCCGGGTTCAACCGTAATTACCATTCCTGGTTGTAATTTCCCGTAATTCCCTTTATCGTGAACATCTAATCCTAAATAATGGGAGGTGCCATGCGGAAAATATTTTCTGGCATCTTCTTTTGTTTTAATAATTCCCAATTCTAGTAATCCATTTGAAATAACTTCCAATGCCGCTTTATGTGGTGCCTTAAATTCCTGTCCTGGTTGGCATTTTTCAATTCCTGCATTTTGTGCTTTTAAAACAAGAGCATAAATTTTCTTTTCCTCTTCTGAGAATTTACCATTAGCAGGTATTGTCCGTGTAACATCCGCAGTGTATCCCCCATATTCAGCTCCTACATCCATCAATACAAGATTATTTCCTACTTTATTTTTATTATTGGAGGTGTAATGAAGAACGCAGGCATTACTTCCTCCTCCTAAAATAGATGGATATCCCTCTTCTCCGGCGCCAAATTTTTTATGGATAAACTCATGCATCCCCTGAATTTCACGCTCCGACATATCGGGTGTCACTGCTTTCATAACTTCAATCTGCGCTAAACAAGAGATATTGATTGCTTTTTTCAATATTTCTAATTCTTCCGGTTGCTTTAATTGACGTAATTCCCCCATCAGTGAATCCAATGTTTCATGCCTGTCTTTTGGAAAATAAATAGAATTTTCTGTTGCATGTACATGTTGTTTATCCGATGACAACCAAACCGGTTTTTCCATTTTATTGAATTTGTTTACCAAATCAAATAAATCTGTCTTATTGTAGTTCTCATTTCTAATATCTTCCGGTAAGTCATAATAAAGGATTGTTTGTAAATTTTTTAAATTACTTTTTATAGAATCAAGTTGAAACGCATTTAAAACCAATTTTATTCCTAAATATTTTTTTGCCTCGTATGGTCCCATGCGTTTACCGACCCACATTTCCGTATGAGGATTCCGCTCCTGAACAAACAAGACCTCGTTAGTAGTGTCATTTCCGATTTTAACATTTTCTTTGAAAATCATAAACACGGCATCTTCTTCCGTGAATCCAGTCAGGTAATATAAATCAGGATCCTGGTGATAAGGATAATCAACATCATTGGAACGGTTTCTTATGGGGTTACTGAAAAATACAGCACAGGAATTTAGTGGGAGTTCTTCCCGGAGTGCTTGTCTTCTGCTGGCATGAAATGAAGGGTTTAGTTTTTCGGGTATAACATCGGCGATTTGTGCGTGAAGTAATGAAATATTGAAAATCAAAATTATTAAAAAAAACTGAACATAAAGAGAGCTTCGCATGGGAATAAAATTTTTATTTTTACAAACATACAAAAATATAAAATCATAGCACCTTGAAAAAATTAGATATGTGCAGTTTAATTTTAAAATCAGTACTTTTGTTTTTTAAGGGGGAGTATCAAAAAAAATTTGTTTCCCCCGTGTTTTAATATCCCAACACCCATGCTCACCCAAATAGACCACATCGGCATCGCTGTCAAAAATCTTGACACTGCTATCCCGTTATATGAAAAACTTTTAGGATGTGTTTGCTATAAAAAAGAAACTGTCCCCACAGAAGGTGTCACTACCGCTTTCTTTAAATGCGGCGAAACTAAAATTGAATTATTAGCCGCAACCGGTTCAGATAGTGCTATAGCCCGTTTTATTGAGAAAAGAGGGGAGGGGATACATCATATTGCATTCAGAACTGATAATATAAATTCAGAAATGTTAAGAATTATTAAAGAGGGTTTCAAACTAATCCATTCGGAACCCATGGAAGGGGCTGATAATATGATGATAAATTTTATTCATCCGAAGAGTGCTGGGGGTGTTTTAGTAGAATTGTGTATGGAAAAGTAAGTATGGGCACTTCAAAAAATTTAGTCAAATGTCTCCCAGTGGCACTTTTAATTCTACCTCAGTCCCCTCTCCGGGATTTGATTTGAAATTTACAAGTTTATTATCCCCATAATGTTCCAAAAACCGGCTTTGAATATTTATTAACCCATGTCCATGTTTCATTTTTTCTAAATTAAAACCGGAGCCATTATCTGTAATTAATATTTTTAAAAATCCCGCCTCTTTTTTGATGGAAATTTCAATAATCCCTTTTTTAATTTCTTTACTTATTCCATGCTTAATGCTATTTTCAATGAGCGTTTGGATGCATAATGCCGGAATTTCAATGTTTTCTGTTCCGTTTTCAATATTCCATTTGATTTGCAATCGTTCCCCAAACCTTGCTTTTTCTATCGTAAGATAATCTTTTACCAATCCTATTTCTTCTTCTAACTTCAATAAATTTTTATCAGATAAATTTAGGGTTTTACGAAACATGGATGCCAAGCTATCTACGATTTTTTCTGCCAACTCAGGTTTTTCGCGTATCAGAGATGAAATAGTATTTAGCGTGTTAAATAAAAAATGCGGATTGATTTGCGCTCGTAATGCCTTTAGATTGGCTTCTATCCGTTGATTGGAGAGCACTTTCTCTTTTTCAAGAAGAGTTAATAAATCTAATGATAATTTTGCCTGCTTTATGAGAGCGGTTATTTTTTCCACTTCTCCGAGAGTATATTTACCATTTTTCTTCCTTTCAACTAATACTTCAAGGTATTTTCCTTCTTTCAGCGACTCGATAAATAGTAGTTGAACATCATTCTGAAATAATTTTTTTTCAATCTCACTTTCAAAAATTTGAGGGCTTAGAATTTTATTCTGAGACCATATAAATAGTTTGTTTTTTTGCATTGGAAATTCAACATCATAAATATTTTTCTCTGCTAAATTCACAATAATATTTTTTGAATTTAGAAATTCCGTCAGACCGTTTGAAAATTCATCTAATAAAACCAAGGAGGAGGAAGAATTTATTATTTTTTGTGTTAACTCTTTAAAGTTTTGTTCCTTTTTAGCGGCAGGTGTAGTGAAAAATTTTGAAAATAACCGGATGTTTAACCTGTAAAATCCATAGATGATTATCCCGATAACCATCAATAGCAGGATTTCAGATAATCCGGCGTAGGGTGACTTCAGGATGATATCAGGTAAAATGGAATGAATGCTGAAATAAAAAAGTATTAGTATGATAAAAATGAAAGTTATTAACAATGTGTTAGTGAGCACTACCCTTACATTTCCTAACTGCCAAACTCTGAAAGAAGAAATACCCGATGGGATCGACAGTAAAAGGATAGCAGCCAGTGAAAAATTTTGAACGGGATGACGGTATATCCATGTAAGAATAATGGAAAAGCCGGATAGTGCAATAATCAGGATAGCTTGTAATTTTTTTCCAGTGAAAAATAAACGGAAACATAATCCTGAAAAATAAATAAATAGAGCGGTAAGAGTAGTAAGCAGTAAATAATTTGAATATTGTTCCAGATTAATTCCAATCACTTCCTGAATATGGTAAAGATATTCAAAAACAAAAAATGGGAAAAGCGATGTAAAACTTATAAAATAGCTAAATTTGTTATTCAAGTCAGTGTTTGACATGAACCATCCTGAAATGGTTAAACATATACTTAAAATCCAAAGCTCGATACCTATAGAATCTAAAAATTGAAAAGCCAAACTCCATCCGGTTATAATGCCAAGTTGTCTGAAAAGCCCCGTAAAAAATAATAAAATAGTACAGGAAATCGTTAGTAAAAAAGGAATGGAACTTTTTATATTTTGTCTTCTGAAAAATGGGAATAAAATTAAGGCAACAATCATATAAAACATGAATCCCATCAAATTTATAACAAGTTGTAAATTCCAGCTTTTTGGATTTTCTATTAGTAAAAATAAAGGAGATGATTTAATCTCAATCAGATAGTTTAAAACAAGCGGAACTGCTAAATCCGGTTCATCCCTTTCAATAGTATAATTGTAAATTTGGTTTTCCGATGATTTTTTAAGGACTTCGTTTAATTCATAAAGACGGGTAACAGGTTTAAAATCAACAGCAGTTAATAAATCACCTGGTTTTAGAAGATGTGCTTGTCCTTTTGTCTTATATTCAAAAAGAAAATTTTTTTGAGAAAGTATTAATCCTTTTGAGGTCTCTTTCCATTTGATGAAATCAGTTAAAACATAGTTGTTTGATTTTGTTTCAGACAGATATTTATATTTTGGCAGATACCATGAAAACAGTAAAATCAATAAACAGCCCCCTGTAATTATTAGATAATTCAGAATTTTTTTCATAATCCTGTAAAAATAGGAGTACTTTTTCAGAAAAAGAAATTTATTAACTTAGATTGAAGCAGATGACAAAAAAAAAGTTAGCAGAACCATCATCTAGAGTGATCCCGCTAACCTTTGCTCTCTTAAATTGTAGTCGTTAAACTACATTACAAAGATAAAAATGATTATTACGTGGAAAACTTACACTTACTTGAATAGTAGAAATCCGAGTATGAATGGTTTGAGGGTACGGGTGAAAAATTTTTCGCCCTTAAAAAATTAAAACAAATTCTTCTTCACCATCAACTTCTCTTCCGCCACTTTTACCCCTTCCGAATAGATGTTAATAGTATGCATGCCAGGTTTAAAACCGGCTTCATTTTGCCATAAAATGCAAATTTTTTGTCCTGAATTATCAAAGGTAAAATCCTCTTTTAAGGTAAAAAGCACCTGCTTCCCTTCCATTTCAAACACATTCGTACCGTTAGTTTGTGGCAAACAAGCGCCGGATGGGTCAATGACACGTACAAAGAAACTCTTTGAACCTTGGCTCGCTACCTTATTGTCTGCCAGGTTAAAACATATCTTTACTTTATCTAAATGTTTAACCCTGTAATAATCCTGGTCCTTTCTCTCTTTCCCATTTTTGCTGATAGCTGAAATAGCCATCTTGCCTGGAATCAATACCGAACCCTTTTTAAATAAGTCCTCTTTTTCCACCTTGAGGGTTTTTACATTTTCATCTAAAGTCGCTACTTGAGTGGTTAACTCTTCATTGGCTTTCTTTAATTCCGAATTTTCTTTTGACAGACGGGAAATCTGCTCATCCCTTTCCGATAGAAGGTTTTTATATTCAGATAGTTTCTCCTTTAAAGTGGCAATTTCTGACAAATTTCTTTTTTGCTTTGCCAGTAAATTCCTTATTTCTTTCTCTTTTTCCTCTAATTCCACCTTTTTTGACTCAATCTCAAATTTCATCTGTGAATTTGAAAAATCCAACGAATCAACCTTTTGATCCAATTGCTTTTTAACCCCGCTTAATTCGTCAAACTCCTTCTTGGCATTGTCAATAATTTCTGTTTTTTGCTCTATATCCTTTTTATGGGATATATTTACCCATAATTGCAAGGCATTTAAAATTAATAGCAGGATAATAAAAAGAATGAAAATCCCTTTTTTACTGCTTTTCTGTGGTGTTTGCTCGGTACTCATGGTGGTATGATTAATTTTTCATTATTTTTGCAAACTTACATAATATTTTTTAATATTCACAACCTAACCCGGAACAATGATACCCGCCATAGAGAAAATAACCTCTTACACTGCTGGAAATTTTTTTCTCATTGCAGGACCCTGCGTGGTTGAAAATGAAGAAATTACCAATAACATTGCCCAACATCTGAAAAAAATCTGTCATGCCCTCGAAATCCCATTCATTTTCAAAGCATCTTACCGGAAAGCAAACCGTACCCGCCTTGATTCTTTTCAAGGTATCGGAGATGAACAGGCGCTGAATATATTGGCAGAAACCGGAAAGAAATATTCCATTCCTGTTATTACGGATGTTCATGAGTCATCTGAAGTGAAATTAGCTACCAACTATGTGGATGCATTGCAAATACCTGCTTTCTTATGCCGTCAAACAGACCTCTTGGTAGCCGCCGCTAAAACAAGCAAATGGGTTAATATCAAAAAAGGGCAGTTTTTATCTGCAAAATCCATGAAATTCTCAGTCGAAAAGATATTGAAAAGTGGAAATCGTCAGGTGATGCTTACTGAGAGAGGTACTTTTTTGGGATATAATGATTTAGTGGTTGATTTCAGAAATATTCCTATCATGAAATCATTCCGTATTCCTGTGGTGGTGGATATAACTCATTCCCTTCAACAACCCAATGCTGATTCAGGTGTCACCGGCGGACAACCACAGATGATAGAAACTATTGCCCTTGCGGCAGTTGCTTCAGGAACAGACGGCATTTTTCTTGAAACCCATCCGGAACCATCTAAAGCATTATCAGATGGAGCAAACATGCTGGCGCTTGATAAGGTTGAGGGGCTCCTTAAGAAACTTGTTTCGGTGAGAAAATGTTTACAGGTTTAGGCACTTACTAAATGAATCCTTCAAACATGTTGTCAATATAGAAATCTGAGGAGTTTATTTCAACATTCATTATTCCTTGTTCGATATTCGTTATTCCTTATTCCTTTTTGGTTCTGGCTTGTCCAGCTAAGGGTACATAATCATTTACCAACCCAATGAATTTCTTCCGAATTTGGCTATTATGCTTTTTGACTCTCCCTGTATTTGCACAGAAACAAGGGTTGGGCTTCCATTATTATCATGGGAACATCTTTCGTGACAGCCGGCAAATGGTTCATCTGATCAAAGGATTTCCCAATATGTATGAATTTCAATGGAAATATAAACGGACAGGCATTAGCTCATGGGAACGTGTTTATAATTTTCCTTTCACCGATATTGCTGTTATAATAACTGACTTTGCCAACAAAAATGATTTGGGATATGCCATTAGCATAATTCCACAACTACAGATTTTGTTTTATGAAAAATCATTTCTATCACCTTCTTTCACCGCTGGAACTGGGGTATCGTATCTCACAAAAATATTTCACCCCGTCGAAAACCCTTTAAATGTCACTTTCGGCTCCAGATTTAATATTGTATTGCATGGTTACTTAGGTCTTCAATTAAGAATAAAGAAGAATTTTTTGATGGATGTTGGTTATGGAATAACTCATTTCAGCAACGGAAACATCAAAGAACCCAATACAGGATTGAATCTTATTTTATGGAAAGCAGGTCTGAATTATTTATTCTTCGGAAAAACTCTTAAAAATATTTCTGATACAATTGCTATTGTTCCACTTAAAAATTTTTATAGCATCAGATTAAATCAATCCTTCAAACAACTCCCTTCAGCCGGAAATAAATTTTTTTATATTGTGAGTGTTTCCGGAAATTATAATTACCCTTTAACAAATTTGGGATACATCACTACAGGATTTGATTTATTTATGGATTATGCGGTTAAATATCTTATGATTAATGAAACAACAACCTATAAAAGCTCTGTTCAACTATTTCGTTCAGGTATTACTGCCGGCTATGTTTTTAAGATTAACCGGGTTGAAATCCCAGTTCAATTTGGATATTATATTTATTTACCATTCAAAAATGTGACATCCACCTATCAAAGGGCAGGAGTTCAATATGCTGTTACAAAGAATTTTACAGCCGGATTATATTTGAAAACTCATTATGGGCATGCAGATTATCTGGAATGGACGGCTGGGTGGGGGTTTTAAGTTTACGGCTAAAAGGGCAGGGGGTGGATTTTTTTACCTAATTCTTATTTTGAAGAGCTGGAAAAATTGTCCTAAAATGAATTTTTGGTATAAAAAAGATATGTTATAAATCATCCTTTAAACTTCAAAAATGCCTTAAATACGATTTAATTTTGTAAGTATGTACTTTAAAGTCCGTCCTCAATTCTGTACGTTTTATGGGCAATAGTGCCGGAGGCACGATTTAATTTTGTAAGGATGGACTTTAGTCCGTCCTTCAAAGCTGTACGTTTTATAGGCAGAAGTGCCGTAGGCACGGCTCATATCAGGTCTTTAAAAAGGTATCTCTCCTCATACGATACTTCATGCTTTTTCAAAAACTCAAGAAATTGCCATAGTATTGTTTTCTTTATGATTCGTTCCTACGGAACTCATTTGTCTGAATTCAGACGTTGTAATAACGGACTGAAGTCCGTTGTTACAACATGGCTCGTTCCTACGGAACGCAAAGGCAAAGATTTATCATTTCTAACATTACTTTTAACACCTCAAAATAAGAATTATCCTTTTTTACACCGTTTATGTATAATTTAAAAATTTCACGTAAATTTGTAACTATTAACATTTATCAATTTAACAATTTAACCCCCGGGTCTTTTTAAGTACCGGACAAACCCAAAAAAATCATGGAAAAAAATCTGAATTTTAAACGCATCCTCCTCGGTGGATTAGCCGGCGGAGTTGCCATGTTCGTAGTTGGAATGATTATTCACGGCGGAATACTTGAAGAAAGTTATAATAATTTAATGAGTTCCCATGTATTAAAAACTCACGAAGAAGTAAATATGACAGCCATGTGGTTGCATCATATTTTCCTGCTTGTATCCGGTATCCTATGCACCGCTCTTTATGCCATCGCAAGAACGCATCTTGGGGCAGGAGCAAAAACAGCAATCATTACCGGGCTTTTAGTGGGTCTCATTGCCTCCGGAACACCGATTGCCATGTACGTTTTTTATAATGTAGGCGCTAAAGTTCCTTTCTTTACTATGCTTGATGTTATTCTTGAAATCACCTTAGGCACGTTGGTTGGCGGATGGATTTATAAGGAACAAACAGCATAGTTATCTGAATTACAACTGAATTACAACCGTTTTACAACCGTATTACAATCGTATTACAACTGCATTCCCATGCATTATTTACACTCAAAACCGGTTCTAACACTATTATTTTTATCAATCTTGTCACTCAACTGTCTTTCCGCACAGTCGCTTGAAGATTTTTGTGGCACTACACCTTATCCTGTTTCTTCTACCGACTTAATTTTGAAAAGACATAAAGACATTGAAAATTTTACAAAAAACAGCCGGAAAACTGATGTGTGGATACCTGTCCAATTTCACATTGGCGGCAACGATGATAGTACCGGTTATTACACTATTGATAATCTTATGACACTTATTTGCAACTGGAATAAGAGGTACGAACCCGTGGGCTTTAAATTTTATCTTTACGATATGCCCATTTATTTTAATAAAACATTGTATTATGATCATACCCAACAAGAAGGTTATAATATGATTCAGAATTATAATATTAATAATGTGATGAATGTATATCTGGTAGGTAACCCAAAAGGAGTTTGCGGATATGCTTATTATCCAGGTGCTGGTCCGCGTCAAGGCGCTGTCGTATTAAAAAATTCCTGCGCACTTTCTTCCTCTACAACCATTGACCATGAAGCCGGTCATTATTTTAATTTACCGCATACGTTCAGCGGATGGGAGGGCTTGGATACCAATGCCGCTTTTCCGCCAAACACTGAATATGTAAACGGTTCAAATTGCCAGTTTACCGGCGATAATTTCTGTGACACTCGCGCCGATTTTATTTCTGACCGCTGGTACTGCCCTTATTCATGGAATTTTCGCGACCCCAACGGGGATTTATATAACCCGGATGAGGGTCTGTACATGTCGTATTCTACCGATAATTGTCAGAAATATTTCTCTCTCTCACAGATAAATGCAATGAATTATTCCCTTCAATACGATAGAAATTATTTAATCTCACCTCCAGCGCCCGACACAGTGACGCCCATTCCCCCTGAATTAACTTATCCGGTGAATGACGATACGATTCCCGCCTATCCGGTTACTTTTCATTGGAGAAAATCGGAAGGCGCTATGTTTTATATTTTAACTCATCAAAAAGGCACAGGCGCTTTTAAACGGACCTTTGTCACTACCGACACATTTTTTACATCTACTTTCATTTTTAAATACCAGTATTATAAATGGCGTTGGAAAGTTCAGGCAATTTCACAAACAAACACTTGCACCGATTTAGCGGAATCAACTTTTGTAACCGATACTAATCTGGTAGCGCCTGTTTCCGAAAATTATTTTGAACCACTTGATGAGAATCCCCCTATTTTGGTTTATTCAAATAAAAAAATAAAAATTATTAATTTCCAGAAAAACCTGCCCCTTTCCATGGAATTGTATAATTTACAAGGGCAACGTGTGGTATTTATTAATGCAAACTCTTCCAACGAATTTATTTTTGATGTTAGAAATATCAAATCAGGGTTATATTTTGTAAAACTATCTTGTAAAGGAAAAATTATCATGATTTCTAAAATAAGTATGTTTTAAATATTTTTTAGGGTACTGTTCCGTCCAAAATAAAAAAAATTAAATTTTGCCACAGATTACACGGATTATTGTTACAAAAATCTCAAAAACCGTTTTTAATCAGTGTAATCAGTGGCTAATTTTTTTTTTTGTTCAATTAGTGGTATAATTAATTTGGATATTAAACTGTAACTTTTGTAGTACGGATAAAATTATGCAAAACTTTATTTATATCTCGCTCATAGCCGCTCTTCAATTTTTCTTTTGCAATCAAAATTTATACTCTCAAAACCCACCATCCTCTTTTTGTGCCACAGAAAATTTTCAGATACAAGACGAAAAGGTTTTGTCTTTCTATAAAAATCTGAAAAAAAACATTCGTCTCGGAGAAAAGTTTTACATACCGGTGCAGTTTCATATTACCGGCTCCATGAAGGCATCAAAATACATTTGCGGCTCCGACTCGGGTTATTTTTGCACGAAAGATCTTTTAACACTGATGTGTGAACTGAATAACCGTTTTAGTTCCATGAATATTCAGTTTTTTTTGTATGATTTACCCATCTATATTCCCAATTCAAAATATCATAATTTTACATGGGAGAATAATGCCAATATTATTTATGCAAGTTATGTATGGGATGTCTTGAATGTTTATATCACCGGTAATGCGGCAGGTAATTGCGGATATGCATGGCCTCTTGGAGTTTATCCGAACGAACCCAACCAGGGTGGAGTTGTGCTAAACAAAGATTGTACTAAGCCGGGTTCATCTACATTAGCTCATGAATTAGGTCATCATTTTTCGCT
Organism: Bacteroidetes bacterium RIFCSPLOWO2_12_FULL_37_12; assembly: GCA_001769655.1. Taxonomy (GTDB): domain Bacteria; phylum Bacteroidota; class Bacteroidia; order 2-12-FULL-37-12; family 2-12-FULL-37-12; genus 2-12-FULL-37-12. The sequence continues at coordinate 51,452 of MEPC01000037.1, forward strand.
TTTTCACCCATTCCATAATTGGAAAACCATACCTGAATTTGTAAAAAGGGATTCCGGAGCAAACTGTGACACTCATGGTGACTTCTTCTGCGATACACCCGCCGATTTTCTGGACTATCGCTGGAATTGTCCATATACCCAAACAAAAGCGGATGTTGAAGGCGATTTGTATGAACCCGATGGCTCTTTATATATGTCTTATTCCAATGACGAATGTCAGAATAGATTTTCTCTTCAGGAACAATCTGCCATTGTTCACTCTTTGCTTACCGAACGGAATGAATTGTTAAATCATCCTCTACCTGATACCCTTAGCGATTCTCTCTTTTCGCAACCTGTTCTGTATTCTCCTTCTGATAGTGACACTGTATCCCGTGATACCGTGGTTTTCCGGTGGTCATCAGTACCTGGCGCTACGTGGTATGTAATAACACAATGGAAATTTACCAACGCTTTTTTGCAGTCATTCATCACCTGTGACACCTTTTATGCTTCGGTCTATAATTATGGAAGCAGTTATTGGAAGTGGAACGTAAAAGCAATCACCGAATCCCGTTTTTGCCAATCAATGCCTTCTCCTGTTAGTAATTTTAAAGGAAGTAATTTGGTTTATTTTAATGACTCGTTGCCTAAGATGTCTATTTCTTGCCCTTTTAATCGAAAGGAAACTTCTTCAATCAATAAATCAAAATTACCGCAAAACGTTTTTCAGGCAACTCTTTTTCCTAACCCGGGAAATGTGGATGTTCATCCTCAACTTAGGATTTACAGTCCTGCCTCTGAAGAGGTGAGTGTCACTATATATTCTATAGAGGGTAGAAAAATTTATGAAGAACTTTTAAATATTCACACAGGGTTGAACCGGATTCATTTGACATCAACGCCCAATCACAAGGGTATTTATCTGATTCAACTTATCTCAAAGGAACATGGGCAATGGATATTTTTGAAGTGGGTGGTGTTGTAAATTTTCCAAACTTGCTTTTCTCATAAATATATCCTACCTTTGTACTCAATCTTGAAAACAATACTATCCATACTGCTGTCGCTACCCTTGTTTTTCTCACAAGCAGGAATCTACATTCATACCCATTTTTGCGGAGGTCAAATAGCAGATGTTGAGTTCATTACCGGAACTCAAACCTCTTCCTGCGGCATGGAAGATGAATCAGGCGCTTGCGTAAATTTACCTAATTCTGCTTTTAGTCAAATCCCTTGCTGTAAAGATGAACTAAAAGGATTTGTTACCGACAATTTCTTACCCATCCTGAAATTAATTCCAGTTTCATTTGAATTTTCTTATGTTATTCTTCCTGGGTTTATCAACGTGGGAAGTTTTTACAACTTTTTTACATCTCTCCATTACATATCCCCACCTGGTTTAAATTCTGTTTTCCTACCTTTTATTCAATCCTTCCTGTTCTGATTTATTCCTTTTGTTTTTTCCGTAGAGCCAATTGTAGAAACACGGTGCGCAATTATTTGTGGACTTGGTGTATTATTTTTCAAACAATTCGGCTATACGTAGAAGCACGGTGCATCGTGTTTCTACACACAAAAAAAAATTAAAATTTAATCTTTAAAATATCAAAACAATGAAATCAACAATAAAATTAATTGCAATTGGGATAATTTTCCTTTGCTCGTTTTTCACCAATGGCATTTCTAAAAATTGCCTTTCTATCACTAATTATTCATTTTATATGCATTCCTCCAATGACACGCTAAATAAAACCATAACCTTCAAAGTTTTTGGTAATTGTGATATGTGCAAAAGCCGGATTGAGAAATCATTAAAAATTAATGGTGTCACAGAGGCAGAGTGGGACAAGAAATCAAAAATAATGACAGTCAAATTTGATTCATCCGCAATATCTGAATCAAAAATTCACGAGTGCATTTCCGCAGTGGGGCATGATACCGAGAAACAAAAAGCGCCCGATAAAGTTTATAATAAATTACATAAATGCTGTAAATACGATCGGAATACAAATTTGTAATTTAGTTATTATGATCAATTAGTTAATAGTGTACATTAAATAAGATAGATATGAATGTTAATTGTAGAGACACGGTGCGCCGTGTCTCTACTTAGGTCCAACAAAACCATGCTCAACAAAATCATACGATATTTCTTAGAGAATCGCTTTATTGCCATTCTTATCCTACTGGGTTTTATCGGTTGGGGAATCGCCAATGCTCCATTTAACTGGAAAATGAATTGGTTCCCGAAAGATCCGGTGCCGGTTGATGCTATTCCTGATATTGGAGAAAATCAGCAGATTATTTCTACCGAATGGATGGGTAGAAATCCGGAAGACATAGAAAATCAAATCACCTATCCCTTAACAACTGCTTTGCTTGGTATTCCAGGTGTAAATGATATTCGCAGTACCTCTATGTTTGGAATGTCATTCATCTATGTCATCTTCGATGAAAAAATTGATTTTTATTGGAGTCGTTCACGTATCCTTGAAAAATTAAATTCATTGCCACCGGGTACTTTGCCACAAAGCGTGCAACCCGTTATGGGACCCGATGCTACCGCCTTAGGACAGGTTTTTTGGTACACTCTCGAAGGACGTGATCCAAAAACGGGAAAAGCAACAGGAGGTTGGGACCCTCAGGAACTACGTACCATTCAGGATTTTTATCTGAAGTACTCACTCAACTCAGTGCCGGGTGTTTCAGAAGTTGCTTCTGTCGGAGGATTTGTAAAAGAATACCAGGTAGATATTGACCCCCAGGCGCTTAAAGCGCATAATATTGATGCTATGCAGGTGATGAATGCGGTGATGAAAAGCAATATTGATATCGGTGCTCAGACCATTGAAATTAACCGGGCACAATACTACATACGCGGAATAGGGTATATCAAAAAAATTCAGGATTTAGAAGAGGCAGTTGTGGATGTTCGTGAAAATGTGCCCATACGAATTAAAGAAGTCGCAAAGGTGAATTTTGGTCCTGCAAACCGCATTGGTGGCTTAGACAAAGAGGGATCGGAGGCAGTGGGAGCTGTGGTCGTGGCACGGTACAAATCAAATCCTATGGATGTGATTGATAAAGTGAAGAAGAAAATTATTGAGATTGCCCCTGGTCTCCCTTCTAAAACACTTTCAGATGGCACTGTTTCCAAAGTCACCGTAGTGCCATTTTACGACAGAACCGGATTAATCAAGGAAACCATCGGAACGCTTGAGTCAGCATTATCACATGAAACACTGATTTCAATTATTGTTATTATAGTTCTTCTGATGAACCTAAGAGCATCTATCATAGTGTCACTGTTTCTACCCGTTGGAGTGCTGATGGCATTTAGCGCAATGAAATTATTTGGGATAGATGCCAATATTGTTGCATTATCCGGAATTGCAATTGCCATAGGGGTGATGGTTGACCTTGGGATTGTAGATGTAGAAAATGTCATTAGACATCTCCAAATGCCTGAAAATCACAACGTGCGTGGAAGAAAACTGCTCGAAGTAATTTACACGGGTATCTCCGAAGTAAGAATGGCAGTGACAGTAGCTCTTTCAACTACGATTGTAAGCTTTCTGCCTGTTTTTACAATGGAAGCCGCTGAAGGAAAATTATTTGGTCCCCTGGCATACACGAAAACGTTCGCTATGGTTGCCACTTACATTTCAGGGATGATTGCCTTGCCTGCTATAACCTATTATATTTTTTCTATTCGGTCTGACTCTAAAAAAATTCGCAATGTATTGAACTTGGTAATGATTACCGGCGGTTTATTAATTGGATTGGGATGGGGAAAATATACTCTATTGGCTCTTGTGGCACTCGGAATTAATAATTATTTTGAAAATCATTGGACAGAAAAAAGAAAAAATATTCCAAATCTTATTAATAACGGAATTATTTTATTAGTGGCACTGTATTATTTAACGGTAGAATGGCTTCCCCTTGGAGCGCATAACAGTACGTTTATCAACTATTTATTTGTGGGTGGATTAGTTTCAGTAATTCTTGGTAGTGTGTCACTCGTCGTTTATACGTATGAAAAAGTCCTCCGTTGGTGTTTGGTTAATAAAATGAAATTCATGTTGATCCCCTTTGTGACACTTTTGATTGGATTTACCGTATGGCTGGGAAGTGAAAAAATGTTTGGATGGCTCGCTAATGCTTCCGGTAAACTCGGAATTAATCTGAGACAAACGGAAGGTTGGGAATTTTTAATTCATAAGTTTCCCGGAGTAGGAAAAGAATTTATGCCTTCGTTAAACGAGGGCTCGTTCCTGCTGATGCCAACAACAATGGCACATTCAGGTGTAGAAGAGAATCTCGATGTAATAGCGCTTTTGGATAAACGGGTTCGTGCCATTCCTGAAGTTGAACAAGTGGTTGGAAAGTGGGGGAGGGTCAATTCCGCTTTAGATCCCTCACCGGTGTCAATGTTTGAAAATCTGATTAATTACAAACCGGAGTATATTCTGAATGAAGAAGGACACCGGGAAAAATTTAAAACTGATAAAGATGGGAGTTTTATTTTATCTGATTCCGGAAAAGAACAATTTAAAAAGTCAACCTATAATGTAACCACTGACGGATATAAAAATATTTTGCCTGTTCATTTATTACCTGACGTAAATGGAGAGTATTTCCGGCAATGGAGACCGGAAATTAAAAAAGCAGACGATATCTGGAATGAAATAGTAAAAACAGCAACCATACCCGGAATGACATCGGCGCCTAAAATACAACCCATCGAAACCCGTTTGATTATGTTACAAACAGGAATGCGTGCACCTATGGGAATAAAAGTTTATGGTCCGGATAATTATACTATTGAAAAAGTAGGAATACAAATTGAAAATATACTGAAAAATGTGCCTTCTGTTTCCGCGCCTTCCGTATTTGCTGAACGAATAGTTGGAACTCCCTATCTTGAAATTGAAATAAACAGGGCATCAATTGCAAGATATGGATTGACGATAGAAGATGTTCAGAATACGATTAATTCAGTAATCGGTGGAATGAAAATTACAACCACCGTTGAAGGTCGTGAAAGATTTGCAGTCAGGGTGCGTTATCCGAGAGAGTATCGTGACACTCCGGAAGAGTTAAAAAAGATTCTGATTCCATCTCATAATATGGTGCAGATTCCTCTGGGTGAAATTGCAGAAATCAAATACAGGAAGGGTCCACAGATGATCCGGGGTGAAAATACATTTCTTACAGGGTATGTACTGTTTGATAAAAAACCGGATTTTGCAGAAGTGGATGTTGTGGAAGAAGCGGATCGTTTTATCCAACATAAAATAAATTCAGGTGAATTTGTAATCCCAGCCGGGGTGTCCTATAAATTTTCAGGAAATTTTGAGAATCAGGTACGTGCCACTAAACGGCTAATGCTGGTGGTCCCGCTTTCACTGCTTTTGGTTTTTATGCTTTTATATTTCCAATTTAAAACCATAACTGCCTCTTGCATTCATTTCTCAGGAGTATTTGTAGCATTCGCTGGGGGCTTTATCATGATTTGGCTTTATGGTCAGGATTGGTTCATGAATTTTTCTGTTGCAGGAATGAATATGCGTGATTTATTTCAGGTTCATACCATTAATTTAAGTGTGGCTGTATGGGTGGGATTTATTGCTTTGTTTGGCATTGCCACAGATGACGGCGTGATCATGGGTACCTATATCCACCAGACCTTTGAAAGTTTAAATCCAAAAACTATAGAAGAAGTCCGGGAAGCAGTAATAGTAGCAGGTAAAAAACGGGTACGTCCGGCAATGATGACTGCCTCTTGTGCCATTATCGCTTTATTACCGGTGCTCACTTCCACCGGAAAAGGAGCAGAAATCATGATTCCCATTGCTATTCCTACGTTTGGTGGAATGGTTATTCAAATGATGACCATGTATATTGTTCCGATTTTACAGTGTGTGTGGAGAGAGAACAGCATTAAAAAACAAACCATATAAAAAATATGAAAAACTATAAATCTCTTTTGAAGACAACCGGTATTTTAATACTGGGAATTATTATCGGATGGCTTATTTTTAAAAGTGACTCTGAAGTTATACCGATAAAAGAAAATTCGGACACAGAAGCAACTAGTAAAGCAAGTATTTTTACTTGTTCTATGCACCCGCAAATCAGACAAAATAATCCGGGCAAATGTCCAATTTGTGCTATGGATCTTATTCCTCTTGATTTAGAATCCGGGGAAAGTGATGATATCAACCAAATCCAGATAAGCGAAAGTGCTATTAAAATTGCGGAGGTTCAAACAACGTTAGTACAAAGGGCAGTTCCAGAAAAAGAAATCTTTCTCTCGGGGAAAGTAAAAGCAGATGAGCGCAGAATGTCTGTAATCACCTCTCGCTTTCACGGAAGAATCGAAAAATTATTTGTCAATTATACCGGACAGAATGTTAAGGAAGGTGAAAAACTTGCCACTATTTATTCACCTGAACTGATATCTGCTCAAAAAGAACTTTTTCAGGTAATTGAATTAAAACAGTCAAACCCCGACTTATATAAATTGACAAGAAACAAATTAAAACTTCTGTCATTGAGTGACACTCAAATTGATAATATTGAAAAGAAAGGTGAACTACAGTATTATTTCGAAATTCTCTCTCCTGCAACAGGTACTGTTATGAAAAAAATGGTCGCTGATGGTGACATGATTGAAGAAGGAATGATGATATTTGAATTAATTGATTTATCATCCTTGTGGGTGCTTTTTGAAGTGTATGAAATTGATTTACCGTGGATAAAAATAGGAGACGTCATCCATTTCGAAGTACCTGCAAATCCCGGAAAAAAGTTTACAAGTAAAGTTACTTTTATTGACCCGATGGTTGACCACATGATGAGAGTTGCATTTGTCCGTTCGGAGATTAACAATTCCGGATTTAATCTTAAACCGGAAATGTTTGTAAAAGGGATGATTAAATCAGCTATCCCTCATGTTAAAAACTCATTGATAATTCCAAAGACCTCTGTTCTTTGGACGGGCAAAAAATCAGTTGTTTATGTAAAGAAAAAGGAATCTGAAAAACCCACTTTTGAATACAGGGAAGTCAATCTTGGAGAAGAAACAGGAAACTTTTATACGGTAGGGGGTGGCTTGGAAGAAGGAGAAGAAATTGTTACAAATGGTGTTTTTAAAATAGATGCCGCCGCACAGCTTGCAGGTAAAAACAGTATGATGACCGCCCCTGAGATTAATAAATTAATTGTAACTCAAAATTTCTCTACTTTATTTGAAAAGATAATGAAAAATTATTTTTCGGTAAAGAACGCATTGATAGATGACAATGTCGAAAAGGGAAAAAAAGCAACCGGGGAAATAATCAACTTATTATTATTGATTAAAAAAGAAAGTAGACACTTAACTCAACCGGCGAAGGAAAAGTGGCTTGAAAAAGAAAAACTGCTTAGCAAATCTTTTGAAAATATTTATAAAGGAAAAAATATAGAAGATCAACGGTTGCATTTTGCCGTGTTAACCAACCCTTTGCAGGAAATTATCGAAAGTTTTGAAATGAATTTTGAAACAATATATCTTGACTTTTGTCCGATGGCATTCGATGATAAAGGTGCTGACTGGCTCAGTGAATTTTCTGAAATTAAAAATCCATTTTTTGGAGAGTCAATGCTGAATTGCGGTGAAATAAAGAAAAGGATTGTGGGAATTGAGAAATAAAAAAAGTTGATATAACAGAAGATTTTATGAAAAACATATTGATAATAAAATTTTATTATGTGATCGCATTTGGGTTGCTTCTAATTTTTTCCAAAGTAACTATTGCCCAGCAGTCCTTATTCGATCTTTTACAGGAAGCAGAAAAAAATAATCCTGCTTTGATATCCCAGCACAACAAATACCTGGCGGCAATGGAAAAAGTAAATCAAATTTCACTTCCAGAGCCAATGGGTGGACTAGGGTATATGCTTATGCCTGCAGAAATGCGACAAGGTCTGCAATTTTCATTGATGCAGGATTTACCCTGGTTTGGAATGTTAGCACTCCGGCGTGAAGAATTAAAAGTGATGGCGGAAATGGAGGAACTTGTTTACCGGGAAAAAAAGAATAATCTGATAGCAACCATTAAAGAGAAATGGTTTATGTTGTTTGCAATGGATAGAATGATGGTGTCTGAACAGCATCACCTTGAAAATTATCAGAATATTGAAAAAGTAGTTTCTTCCAGGTATGAAACCGGAAAAAGTTCCCTGGGCGAATTATTGGAGGTTAAATTTATGATAGAAGAAATTAAGAATGAAATAACTAAAATTACCAAGGAAAAAGAACTTATTAAAGATGAAATACTTCTTCTCTTAAATCGAAAATCAGGGGATTCGCTGTTTCAACCCTTCACACTCGATTTGTTTTATTTACCTTATCCGGATTCTACTTTAAAAAATTACATCCTTACAAACAATCCGATGATATTACGTATGGAAAAGATGATATATGCCACTGAGTTAGGCAGACAAATGTTAAAAAAGGACTCAAAACCAATGTTCACACTCGGGTTCGATTACGCCATTTTAAATCAGGCAGAAACACATGGAAGTTCCGGAGGATATGAATCGTTTCTGATGCCTTCAATAAAGTTAAAACTTCCTATAAAACGTAAGAAATACAATTCCTGGCAGAAAGAAAAAGAATTTGAAATAGTAATGTTAAATGCCGATAAAGAAAACGTAAAAAATGAAATGCTTAATGAATTAAACAAGATGCTTTTTGAATATAGGAATAACGAAAGGAACATAGAACTTTATTTAAAGCAAATCGAACTTACTCAGCAAATGGTGGAATTAATGAAAACTGAATATGAAAGTATGGGGATGGGCTTTGATAAAATACTACACATGGAACATGAAATCCGTGAATTAACCGTTAATGTTGAAAAAAGTTATATTGAAATGAGTGTGATGGCTTTTAAGATTCAAGCCATGTATGAGTAGCGAAAGGTGCACCGTGTCGATACACCACGATTTATAGCAGAAATTTACACTAATCTATTCGTGTTAATTAGGTGCTATTTGTGACTCCGCAATTTATCCAACAGTTTATTCAACGTTGATGCTTCCCTGGCTGAAAGCGAAAACAATAATTTATCTGCCTTTTTTTGTACCGGGTCAAGTTTTTTAAGAATATTCAGCCCTTTGGAAGTGATAATGACTTCCACTTCGCGCCTGTCTTTTTTATTCAACGTTCTTTGTACGATTCCCTTTTTTCTTAAACGTTCTACCAAACGCGAAGCATCAGACATTTTATCAAGCATTCTCTCTTTTAAAAAGTTGAGAGTAGCAGGGGAGGGGGAATAACCTCTAAGTATCCGTAATATATTATATTGCTGTAAAGTGATATCATGTTTTTCAAACGATTTTCTGAAATGGGCATTCAACCAATTCGTTGTATAAATCAGATTCACCGCTAGCTTGTGATAATTATTACGGAACTTCTTTTGAAATATTTCTTTTTCTAACAGCATTATTACTTACCTTTTGCCAATTCAATATTCGCCATGATCATAACTTCGTCGCTAACAACCATGCTACCCGATTCCATAACGTTATTCCATTTTAAACCGTAATCAAAACGCATGATTTTGCCTGTTATCTTAAAACCTGCTTTTGTATTTCCCCAGGGATCTTTTACTATGCCATTGTAAACAACATCCAATTCAATTTTTTTGGTGACATCTTTAATGGTTAATTCACCTGTCAGTTTCCACATATTATCTTTCACTTTTTTCATTCCTTTCCCCTTAAAGGTAATGGAAGGAAATTTGGCGGCATCAAAAAAATCTGTTCCCTTCAGGTGATTGTCACGCATTTCATTATCAGTACTTAATGAATTAGCATCCAGAACTAAATTTATGTCAGCATCTGAAAAGTCATCCGGTTTAGAAGTAGTAATAGTGGCAGAGTACTTTGCAATTTTTCCTTCCACATCGGCAATCACCATGTGTTTTACGGAAAAAGATATTTTGCTGTGTGACTCATCTATGTTCCAGGTAGTTTGTGCTTGAATAGTTGTACCGGTGGACAACATTATAAAAATACCGGAATAAAATAGTTTTCTCATTTTTTGTGTGTGATTAAGTTTAAAATTTTTACAAATATATGTTATAACAATTAATGTTACAACATTTATTTAAAAATAATTTACAAATGAACTATATTCTGAGTATTCCGGCATCCCCTCCCCATTACCCCCCCTTACGGTTTCTTGAACCCTTCAGCTTTAATTCATGCCCCATTTTGTCTCTTTTGGTTTTGAGATACTTTAGGTTATGACGGTTTGCTTTTATTTCAATAGGTATATTTTCAATGATATGTATTCCATATCCCTCTAGTCCTGCTCTTTTCTTTGGATTATTTGTAATTAAGCGGATTTTCCTAATGTTTAGGTCACGTAAAATCTGCGCACCTACTCCAAAATCCCTTTCGTCCATCTTAAATCCCAACTTCAGGTTTGCCTGTACCGTATCGTAGCCGTCCTCCTGCAATTTATATGCTTTCAATTTATTCAACAGCCCAATCCCTCTCCCTTCCTGGTTCATATACAAAACGACTCCTTTCCCTTCCTTTTCCACCATTCGCAAGGATGCATGCAATTGCTCCCTGCAATCACATCGTAAAGAGCCCAATAAATCGCCTGTAAGGCAACAGGAATGTACTCTGACCAGCACAGGACTATTTGTTTTCCATTTCCCTTTAACCAATGCGATATGCAGAGCGCCAGTCAGATTATGGCTGTAAGCAACTAGTTCAAATTCACCGAAAATTGTCGGGAGTTTTACCGAAACTTCGCGGGTAATCTGATTTTCTTTCGAAAGACGGTATGAAATTAAATCTTTGATGGAAATAATTTTTAATGAAAAACGTTTAGCAATTTTTTTCAAATCATTTAAGCGTGCCATGCTCCCGTCTTCTTTCATTATTTCAACTAAAACGCCGGAAGGATAAAAACCTGCCATTCTTGCTAAATCCATGGATGCCTCTGTATGACCGGAACGCCTGAGCACGCCCCCGTCTTTCGCCATTAACGGAAATATATGTCCGGGTCTGCCAAAATCCTGCGGCTTAGATTTCTGGTCAATCAATTTTAAAATTGTTTTGGCTCTGTCATGAGCGGAAATCCCGGTTGTAGTTCCTTCGTGTTTAAAATCAACAGAAACGGTAAATGAGGTATTATGCAAAGCCGTATTGTTTTCAACCATTGCGTTCAGATTTAATTCCGTACACCTTTTTTCGGCAAGAGAAATGCATATCAACCCCCTGCCTTCCTTTGCCATAAAGTTTACTTTTTGTGGAGTAATACATTCGGTAGGACAAATAAAATCTCCTTCGTTTTCACGGTTTTCATCGTCAACTACGATAATCATTTTTCCTTTTCTAAGGTCTTTTAAAGCGGATTCTATGGTACTTAGCATGATGGGTTTATGAGAAAATTATGAATTCGATATGAAAAAATTTTCACCCCTCTCCCTACCTTCTTAAAGTAGAGAGAGGGGCTGGGGTGAGGTCTTGGCTGGAAATTAATTTTTCAAGATTGCCAACGATTATATCCCAGTCGAAATTTTTTTTGACAAACTCAAAACCTGCGTTTCCAATTATCTTGGCTTTTTCAGGATTATTCAGCAAATATAAAATTTGTTTTGTAAATTCTTCTGGTGTATTTGCAATTAAAACCGTCTCTGTATCAATTGCATTGATGGCATTATTGGCAAGCGTAGAGGTGACACATGGTATTTTCATAGCCATTGCCTCTAATAATTTATTTTGCAATCCGGAACCGGTTTGCATTGGAGCGATAAAAATTTTTGATGCATTATAATAAGGACGTATATCTTGCACCCAACCGGTTACGACGATATGTTTGGTGGATAATTTTGTAATTTCTCTGGCTGGATTTGTACCCGCTATGCAAAACGAAATTTCCGGTTTGTGTATTCTGATAAGAGGTAAAATCTTTTTACAAATAAACAGTACCGCCTCAATATTTGGTGGATAATTCATATTGCCCGTGAATAATAAATCAAATTTTTTTTCTGAACCCGATGGAGAAAAATGATCAAAATCAACTCCATTTTAAA
>MEPC01000037.1:63551-87041 GCA_001769655.1 Bacteroidetes bacterium RIFCSPLOWO2_12_FULL_37_12
TCAACTCCATTTGAAATTATGACGACTTCATTTTTATCCGGATTTTTTAAGAGTTCCCTGTCTTGTTCTGAAATAATAGTGCATGCGGCAAATTCATTTTTTATGTTTGCTTCGTATTTTTTTATCCGGTTTGATTCGATGTTAAATATCCACCGGAATAAAAAATTTGTTTTATTCATTCTTCGTTGCAATCCCACTGAAAATACATCCATGTAATCAAGTATGCAAGGTATCCCTTTGATAAAATTTATATAAGGAGCCATTCTGATTAATTGACAAAATACGCGCTCAGGTTTTTTCTGGGTTATTAATCGGGTCAGATGATTTTTTGCCAGGTGATTGAAAAAATAGGATGATTGAAAAGGTAAATCTGAAAACAATGCCCTTAATATGTTCTTAACTATATCAAATTTTGACATGCGGAAAATTTCGATATGCTCACAGTAAGGGCTTACTGCCTCCAGATCTTCTTTACATATATCCCTATCAGAAATTGCATAGAGAATGATTTCATGTTTTTTGCTGATTCTTTTTATCTGATTAAAAGCCCTCAATTTATCTCCTTTCTCAAGAGGATATGGAAATCGGGAAAGTAGGAAAAGAATACGCATTATTTTTTTAAATTCTCTTTATAAATTTCAATCAGTTTTCTTATAAAAACTTTATTATCATAATTTATACGGATGAATTCCCTTGCGTTTGATCCAATACGCTCAATTTCTTCGGGGTGCGAAAAAAGGTGTGAAATTTTATTTATCATAATTTCAGCTCTATCCGCAAGAACTATATTATTGCCGTCTGTGACAGGAATTCCCTCAGTGCCTACTCTTGTTGATACAATACACTTACCATAAGCCATTCCTTCAATTACTTTTACCCTGATTCCTGAACCGGAAAGCAAAGGTACAATGATAATGGAACAGGAATTTAAAAAAGTGGCACTGTCCTCAACATATCCATGAAAAAAAGCATTTGTAATCTGAAGATTTTTCAAATCATCTTGCATGCCCTTGCCGGCAACATGAAATTCAGCAGTGGGAATTATTTTAATTATCTTATTCCAGACCGAATTTAAAAACCATTCCAACCCTTCCAGATTTGGCTCCCAGTTTAATGAACCTAAAAATCCAATTTTTTTAGATTCGTGATGGGTTGTTTTATTTAATTGTATTTCATCGAATTCAATGCCTGTTGGAATGACCTCTATTTTTTTTTTACACTTTAACTGCTGAATCATTCTTTCTTTATCTTTATCAGAAATGGCAATAATGATGTCAAATAAATTCAAATATTCTTTTTCAAAATTCATAACATCATCCCCCAGCTTTTTTAAATACCATTTTTTTATTGGATTCCTGCATTTTTGAGCAAGCCGTTTCCAAATCAGGTGTTCTACATTGTGTGCTCTGTATGAAAGCAACGCATCACTATTTTCTCTGGCTGTCTGAATATACCAGGCAACAAAAAGCCCTTCAAACTGAATGATGTCAAACGAATTGTTTTTTAAAACCTCAATCAATTTCTTTTTGAAATCAAGGGAAATAAACCGTTTAATATTATAAGGTACTTTTCCAAATAAACCGGCAAATAAACCCCAAAAGGATATGTTGGTATTTACATAAACCGTGGTTAGTTCGGCAATGCCTTTCAATGCATCGTCCGGCTGAAAATGCTTTGGAGTATTTATGGCTAAAACCTGAAGATGACATCCTTCTTTTATCAGATTTTTAGTCATTGATAAAGTAGCTATGGCGCCGCCATCATCCGGTGGATATGGCACACGACTGCATATCTGTAAAATTTTCATGGATAAAATAATCTCAACGTTGTCGTATGGGTACCGTCACAACATTTGAGAAGATAGATACCTTTGGGATATCCTGAAAGGTCAATTTTTGATTCGAAAGATCCGGTTGGATTTTGTATAAACTTATTTAGGATTTGTTTTCCTTTAGCATCCATAACGGTAAGATTAACCTCATTTTTCCGAGTTGAGTTAAATCTAACGCGAAATATGGATTCAGAAGAAGGATTGGGGAAGATTTCCAGATTATCATTGGATTGTATAGGTTTTTCTACCGAAACGGAGCAAGAATTAATAACTACCAAATTTTCCAAAACAAATTCCACGAGGTTTTCATCTATAATGGTTATAGTGGATGAATAGGAACCGGATAAGTTGTATAAATGCTTTTGGGGCGCTCCTGTATAATCAGTTACAATAGTGGTTCCATCTCCGAAATCATAAATATAGGTAAACGGAGAAACTCCTCCAACGATAGTGGGAGTAAAAGTTGTTTCATTCCCAACGCAAGCAGTGTCAACGAATGCAAAAGATGAAAATAAAACCGGTTTCACTGTGCGGGATTTTGCAATTATATATTGACCATTCATTGAACTTGGTTTGATTAGCAAATGTTCCTTCATACCTCTTCTAACCCTCGTAACTGGAAGATTTGACCAGGTCATTGAGGGATTTGGTCTGTAGAGCATCGTGTAAGAATTTATTGTGTCACTCAAAGCAAGTCCTACAGAACCTTCGCTGTTAATTTCAGAATTTAATTCCCAGAATCTGTCACTCATTGCCTCAACTAGTAAGGTATCATATTCACCACCCGGGTCAATGCCATATCGCTCAAACGAAATAGTATCATTACTTCCTGTACCCGGAAATTTTAATTCAAAACCATCGAGGGTATCAATCTGAGAAACAAAAGTACCCGGTGTACCATCCATTAATGGAACTATTCTATCTGCCGCAGGTTTTTCTAAAGCAATCGTCCAATTTGAAAAGTGAGAAATCTTAAAACATATCTCTTTAGTTACGGTGTCAATCCGGGTGATAGAATCAATTTTATTCCAACGACCCCCGGAACTATCATGCCATGAACCGCTTAGCTTTGCAAGTTGAGATGGTTTGAATTTTCGTTTCAGTTTATTAGATAATTTTTCATAGTTAAAACACATTTCACCATTTATATTGTTAAGATTAGAACCCATCAACCACCAAACATTTGTAAATACACTTGCATACGATTTGTCAACACCCAAAGAAGAAATAGTGTCTTTCCATGGGTAATGGCATACGGTTACAGAAGGAATTACAGAGGGATCTGTTGAAAAGGGTGAAAAATTCGATAATTTCAAGTTTGTACCCGTATTTGCAGGAAAGGTCATGGTACTATCCGCGCCGGGTACTTGCTGACCGGAAATGAATGCTTTTTTCGCTTTAGCAGGCATTGGGACAAGCTCTACTACCGTTCGAAAAGTCATGACAGGAAGTTTGATGGAATCGGGTGTAGAAGGAGGTGTAAAATTTAAAAAATTTGCTTTAATCTGATTTGTGGCACCATTGTTAGTAAATTCATTAATAAATGCCTGATTTCCTCCGGCAATATCGCCAATTACATGTCCGTTAAATGCGGGAATACCCAACATGCCTGAGCATTTAAGATTTACAAAAATGGTGAAGTTTTCAACAATTAAAATTGTATCATACAAGCCGGAAGATGAATTATATTTTTCAATATAGCTTTTTCCTCCTGTAAAAACACTTTCAGATCTATTATTCTCAATTACATCATAGAGTGTCATCATTGATTCTGTAAATGTCATTCTAAAATCAACAGCAGGGGCTCCGGCAAATGTCTGAGATGTATTTGAAGAACAGTTTCCATAAATAATAGAGTCAGGGTCAGAAGGGTTCTGTCCGGTGATTTTAGTAAATACATCGGGCATTCCATAAAGAGGAATGCATCCCGGAAGACCGGAAGGTCCATTCTGCTCATACCCAAAAAGTTTTTTGTTAAAGATTAAACTCGGTTGCGCTAAACTTTGATTTAGGGTTGTCGAAAAGATAAAGATTAGGAGAAAGGAATTAGTTTTCATTTTATTATCAATAAAATACAAATTTAAGATTACACATAACAAATCTCTACCCCCTCTCCATTTTTTTGGAGAGGGGCTGGGGTGAGGTCTTTAAGTTGACACGTATTCCTAAGGGATTCCAACTGCAAATTTAGGTTTTTTTAAGTGAAACTCAACTAAAAAAAACTACCCCGTGCAATTCCGCTGACGGTTTCACACGGGGTAAGTTTCAACTACAACGTTTGTACATTTAAATAATAAACAGAATTGGAGTTGCCATTATAGCAACCTGATTATTATTGATAAAACAATCTTACGATGGACATATTTTTGCCATCGCTGATTTTAAAGAGATACATCCCTTTAGGATACCCTGACAAATCAATCTTTGTAGAATAGATGCCGGAGACATCTTTTCTTACGTCTGAAATGACTTGTTTGCCAACGGCATCAAATACAGAAATTGCGATATCCTGACTTCCGGTAATTTTGAATTTCACATTAAATACCGCATCGTAATTTGGATTTGGGAAAATCTCTAATCCAAACTGGGAAGAAATTACTTCTTCGATTGAGTTTGGCTCCAATGTAATCATATAATTACTGGAAACTTTCGAACATTGATTCTGAGATGTAACTGTCAGTGTTACGATTCTTGGTCCCCCGTTATTCGTTGGGTCAGTATATTTGTGAGTTGGATTTTCTTCTGTGGAAGTTGTGCCATCGCCAAAATTCCATAACCAACCAACTGCATCTGTACTGCCGGCTGAACTAAAAGCAACATCGGCTGAACCGGTGTTATCTAGTGTAAATACAATAGCGGTGGTTGTAATTTTTGGAACCGGCAATGCATTAACTTCGGCTGTAACATCATAAACGATGTCAACCAAATTGGCATCTGTAACTGTTATCACAGCACTATAGGAGCCGGAAGCACTATATTTGTGTTTTTGAGGTGTTCCTGTGTTGTCATTAACTTCAGGCGAAGAATCCCCAAAATTATACTTGTATGTGTATGGTGGTATTCCTCCTTCTGTAGCTGGAGCAAATGTTGATTCCTGACCTTCGCAAACCGCAGTTACATCTACATTAGTAGTATATAATTGTGGATCAGCAGAAAGAGATTGAGCCATTATATATTGTCCTTTCTTGTTTGTTGGTTTTATCAACATTGATTCCTTCATCCCTCTTCTTACCCTCGTAACCGGTGGGTTACTCCAGGCAGTGGCGGCATCCGGACGATAAAGAATAGTCATACCACCCAGCGTATCTGTACTTAATCCTACCGAGCCCTCTGAATTATTTCCGGTATTAAGTTCCCAGAACATTTCACTTAATCCTTTGACTAATAGTGTATCATACTCACCACCTGGGTCTATATCATACCTTTCAAATTTTACGGTATCTGTAGTGCCTGAACCTGGGAATTTTAATTCAAAAGCCGATTCTACCGTATCTACCTGGTTCACAAATGTACCAGTGGCGCCATCAGTAACAGGAACAACACGAGCCGCGGCAGGTTTTTCAAGAGCAATGGTCCAATTTGAAAAATGGTCAATTTCAAAACAAACTTCTTTAGCAGTGGTGTCCATGCTTATTAATTTCTTAATCTTATTAAATTTAGAACCGGAACTATCCTGCCATGAACCTGACAACCGTGCAAGTTGTGACGGTTTAAGTTTTCTTTTTAATTTCTTTTCAAGTTTACCATAATTGAAACACATCTCACCACTTACGTTTGTAAGATTTGATCCTACTAACCAGAAGAGATCTGTAAACACATTAGCAAAAACGTTATCAGCACCGGCAGTAGGAATAGTATCTTTCCAAGGATAATGGCAAACGGTAACAGATGGTATAACCGTAGAATCATTAGAGAATGGCGTATAATCTTTCAATTTCATTTTTGTGCCGGTATTCCCCGGAAAAGTCATGGTACTGTCTTTACCCGGAACAGTGGCACCGGCAATATATGCCGCATTTCCTTTACCGGGCATTGGCATGAGTTCAAGTGTACATTCAAAAGGGAGAACCAGATTCTGCAATAACGCTGGATTTGAAGGAGGATCAAACTTAAGGAAACGTGCTTTAAGCTGGTTTGATTTTCCGTTATTAGTAAATTCAGCAAGAAATGCTGGATTTCCTTTGTTTGGAACAATGTCGCCAATTACGTGACCATCGAAATCGGGAAGCAAACCTCCTGGACATTTTAGTTTCATAAACACAGTGAAATTTTCGACGACCATTATCGTGTCATAATTGCCGGCGCTATCCTTTTTTTCAATATAGCCCATCCCACCTGTAAAAAGGGCTTTGGACTTGATATTGGAAATTTCTTCATACAAAGTCATTATGGACTGTGTAAATGTCATTCTGAAATCAGAAGTATCAGCCCCTGGAAAAGCTAACGAATTATTAGCAGTGCAATTACCATACAATATAGTACCTGGGTTTGCTGGATCCTGTCCTGATATTTTTGTAAATACCGGGGGCATATCATATGGAGTGCCTGTTAAACAACCTGATAAACCGGCTGGACCGTTTTGTTCATACCCAAACAATTTTTTCTTAAAAATCAAACTGGGTTGTGCCTGATTAATGCTTGCATGTCCGAGCAATATCAGTACTGCTAAAAGAGTCAATGTCCTTTTCATGGGATTTAAGTTTAGTTTAATTGTTTAATATTGTAAAATTATTGCCATTTCCGGCAAATGAAACACGAAGTTAATTTAATTATTTTTAATTTCCAAATTTTTAGTAAGATTTTTTACCCTTTACTTATCCACATTTCATTTTTGAATAATTATAGATAGTTTTTTTATTAAACATATTTCATTAAAAGATCAGCGCATTCTACGGAATATACTATAAAATAACTTTTATTCTTTTACTAAATATTTTAATTTAACTTTTTGATATTCAATTTATTACATTCGATTATTGAAACAATAAATTTCGTAATTACTTAAATGTTTATTCAAGGTATCAAAATTCAAAAAATTTCTATTTATCTGACGATTATAGTTTCACTTTACTTTGTTAAAGTTTATGGATATTGCCAGGAGGTTAAGACATATAGTTATTGGCAACAGGAAGTTAATTATAAAATTCAGGTACGCTTAAATGATGTGAATCATATATTAAATGCTTATGAAGAAATCGAGTATATAAATCATTCACCCGATACGTTGACTGAAATATATTTTCATCTATGGCCAAATGCTTTTAAAAATAATAAAACAGCTTTTGCAAAACAACAGATCAATAGCGGCTCAAACAGATTTAATTTTTCCGGCAAATCGCAAAAAGGATTTATAGATAGTTTGGATTTTAAAATAAATGATAAAAAGGTCATACTTGAAGTTTATCAGAAAATGATTGATGTAGTGAAAATAACGCTACCAGAACCCTTATTACCGGAGAAAAAAATCACCATTACAACTCCTTTTCGTGTAAAAATCCCCGAATCATTTTCACGTCTTGGAAAAACGAATGATAAGGGTGGAAAATTAGAATTTGTCGCAGGTCCTCAGGGAATCGCATTCAAACCACGAAAAAGAAATAATTCTAAAACAAGTTATCAGATAACTCAATGGTATCCGAAACCGGCGGTATATGATAAAAACGGATGGCATCCGATGCCTTATCTTGACCAGGGTGAATTTTATTCGGAATTCGGAAAATTTGAAGTACATATTACAGTTCCAAAAAATTATATAGTAGGTGCCACGGGGATTATGGATCCTAATAACGAAGAATCAGCGTGGATGGAAAAGCGTGAAAAAGAAACAAGAGAACGGATTCGTGATGGAAGAATTATTTCCCATGAGGACTTAATTAAACAATATAAATCAGGGAAAAAAAGTCAAGACCTTTCGTTTGAGAATACATTTACAGATACAGCATATAAAACACTTGTTTTCCGGCAAGACCGAATTCACGATTTTGCATTTTTCCTCGATAAGGATTTTCATGCAATTACCGACTCAGTGACACTCCCATTCAGCAAGCGTGTAGTGAAAACATGCGTGCTATTTACAGGAAAAGAAGCATCGTTATGGAAAGATGCTGTTCAGTATGTAAACGATGCTGTATATTATTATAGTTTATGGAATGGAGAATATCCCTATAACCGTTGCACTGCCGTGGAAGGTGCATTGAGCGCAGGAGGGGGAATGGAATATCCGATGATTACCATCATAAGTTCTTCTTTCTCACCGGAAATGTTAGATAATGTTATCACCCATGAAGTAGGTCATAATTGGTTTTATGGAATTTTAGGCACTAATGAACGAAAATATTCATGGCTTGACGAAGGTATCAATAGTTATTTTGATAACCGTTACATGAATATGAAAAAAGATAAATACAAGAAACCCACCAATAAAAAAATGGAGAAGCTGTTGACTAAAATGGAAATGGATGAAAAAGATGCCACTCAGCTTTTTGCGATGGAAGCCATGTACCGTTTCAATGCTTCGAGAAATCTTGATCAACCAATGAATCTTTCAGCGGATGAATATACCTCCATGAATTACGGCTGTATTGTTTATGGGAAATCGGCGCTTGTGCTGAATTATCTGGC
This sequence comes from Bacteroidetes bacterium RIFCSPLOWO2_12_FULL_37_12, assembly GCA_001769655.1. Lineage (GTDB taxonomy): Bacteria > Bacteroidota > Bacteroidia > 2-12-FULL-37-12 > 2-12-FULL-37-12 > 2-12-FULL-37-12. Next base: position 72,004 of record MEPC01000037.1, read on the forward strand.
AGGGTATTTAGGACAGGAAAAATTTGATACTTGCATGCACAGGTATTTTGCAAAATGGAAATTCCGTCATCCTTACCCCGAAGATATTGAATATATTTTTGAAGAAACTACCGGAGAAAATCTGGATTGGTTTTTTCAACATGTAATTGGAACGAAAGCCCAATTGGATTTTGCGATAAAGGATATTGATAATTCAGGAATAAAGCGGGATAACATTTCAAATGACACTCTATACATTACCGTTAAAAACAATTCCGGTTTTTCAGCTCCCGTTGAAATTGGTTTTACGGATGAAAATGAAAACATTTTGTACCGCAAATGGTCAAAGCCATTTGAAAACGAATGTGTTTTTAAAATTCCTAATGGCACTTATCGTACAGCCATTTTAGATCCGGATAGAATCATACCTGAAGTAAATCGTCAGAACAACCGGATGAAGGTTAAAGGAATATTCAGGAAATGTGAGCCATTTCGCATGCAACTGGGGTTAGATGCAGGAAATGGGAAGCATACAAATTTATATTGGTTTCCGGTATCCGGTTACAATACAACAGACGGAACTTTATTGGGGTTAGCATTTTACAACAGCGCATTTCCCAAAAAACGGTTTTATTATTGTCTTGCGCCCATGTATGGTTTTTCAGAAAAAAAATTAAAAGGTTTTGCAACCGTTAATTATAACTGGTACCCACAAAAGGTTTTCAGCAATATACGATTTGGTGTTGATGTAATGTCATTTTCAGTATTCAGAAAAATTAATCCTTCTATTTCGTTTACCATTAATCCGAAACATTTGAGGGATAGCCCAATTCAAAAAATAAATATAAATTATCATTTTATTGATTTCGATAATCTCTCTCTGAATTCAGATAATTATTCCATACAATTCCATTCCCGCGAAGGTTACAAATTCAGTTACCGTGCGGAATATTCCAATGCCATTCGAAAATGGTACGTTGAATTAGGCGCAACAACTATTTCAACACACTGGAATTTTTTCAAAAATGACAGTTCGGTAAATTCATTTCAACCCTCACCCGATTATACTATTTTGCAGGGAGAATTTTTTATGAGAAGGGCTTACTTGAAGAAAGATTTTATCGGATTGCGTTTGTATCAGGGATTAATTTCGAAAAATAGGGAAGGAATGTTTGAAGATGAAAATATCAACGGCAATGCAGATTATTTATTTGAGGAAACATTGATTGACCGGGTTGGCAGTACTCCATTATTCAGACATCAGACGCTTATCAGAGAAGATGGGCTAAAGTCAAAGATGTCGAAAAATTATTTTGAAAACATTTCTGCATTAAATATTACTATTGATTTTCCAAAATTACCCTTTGGTTTTTTCACTGACTTCCTGTTTTTTAAAGTTCATAATGATGATGAAAATTTATACAATTCAAGTGGAATTTATATCCCGATAATAAGAGATTATTTTGAGATTTATTTCCCAATATGGTTTAAAGACCTAAATGGATATAATTTTTCTGATAAAATTACAGGAAACAAAACGGTTTATTTCACATTAAAAATTGATGGGATGAATATATATGAAATGCTGGAGAAATTGAGATAAGGAAAAATCTATTTACCAAAGCTACACGGCGCACCGTGCCGCGACATTATGATATTATTTACGTTAATATAAAATCAAAAAATTTCCCGTAAATTTGCGATTCAAAAATCATGCAAAACCTTCAAACCCAAACAAGCGCTATTCAGGAAATGCTGAGTACGCTTGGAATTACAGAATTTAACAACGGTGCCTGTACCGGAACCCAATGGTTAAATACTAACGGTGACATTTTATATTCATATTCACCTGCTGATGGAAGTAAAATAGCTGGAATAAAACAAGCAACTGCTAATGAGTATGAGCTTGTGATTCAACAAGCACAAAATGCCTATGAAATATGGAGAAGGGTACCTGCGCCTAAAAGGGGAGAGGTAGTGCGTCAGATTGGCGACCGGCTAAGAAAATTTAAAGAGCCCCTTGGGAAACTTGTTTCTTATGAGATGGGAAAAATTTACCAGGAAGGACTTGGAGAAGTGCAGGAGATGATTGATATCTGCGATTTTTCAGTAGGATTATCCCGACAGCTTTATGGATTGACCATGCATTCCGAGAGGAAAAATCATCGTATGTACGAGCAATATCATCCCCTTGGAATTGTAGGCGTTATTTCAGCTTTTAATTTTCCGGTGGCAGTTTGGGCATGGAACGCCATGATTGCCATGGTTTGCGGAGATGTCGTTGTATGGAAGCCCTCCTCGAAAACATTGCTTAGCGCCATTGCTTGCCATCATATTATTGCCTCAGTTCTGAAAGAAAATGATGTTCCGGAAGGGGTATTGAATTTATTAGCCGGAAGTTCAAAATATATTGGAGATAATTTTCTGGAAGATAAAAGAGTGCCACTGATTTCAGCAACCGGTTCTACAAGAATGGGAAAACGGGTGGGTCGCATAGTAGGGGAGAGGTTAGGCAGAACGTTATTAGAGTTGGGTGGAAATAATGCCATTATCATAACACCGGATGCAGACCTTGAACTTGCGCTAAGGGCTGTGTTGTTTGGAGCAGTGGGTACTTGCGGACAACGATGCACCAGCACACGAAGATTGATAATTCACGAAGACATTTATGAGACATTTAAAACAAAACTGTTAAGCGCGTATAAACAAATTAAAATTGGCAATCCGTTAGAGCCATCCACGTTGGTGGGGCCATTAGTTGACAAAGGAGCTGTTGAAGATTTTCAAAAAGCAATTGAACAAGTAAAATTACAAGGCGGAAATATTATTTACGGAGGTCAGATCCTTACAGAAGAAAAATTTGCCTCAGGATGTTATGTCACTCCTTGTATTGCCGAAATGAAAGAACAAACTTCTATTGTAACAGAAGAAACTTTTGCTCCTTTGCTTTATCTATTAAAATACCGGAATATGGTTACAGCCATTCATTTGCAAAATGATGTCCCTCAAGGATTGTCATCTTCCATTTTCTCAAATAATCTTAAGGAAACAGAATTATTTTTGTCGCACTGGGGTTCTGATTGCGGAATTGCAAATGTAAATATTGGTACTTCAGGTGCAGAAATTGGGGGAGCATTTGGCGGGGAGAAAGAAACCGGAGGTGGGAGGGAGTCGGGATCTGATTCGTGGAAAGTTTATATGCGAAGGCAAACGAATACTATCAATTACGGCGGGGAGTTGCCTTTAGCGCAGGGGATAAAGTTTGAGGTGTGATAAACTATTGTAATACGATTGTAATATGATTGTATTACCACTGTATTACCATTAATAACCCAAAACATGCGAATATTTATATTTTCCATTCTATCTATAATTTTTAACATTGCTATTTCTAGTGCGCAGGAAAAAATAATTTTTAAGTCCCTCGATTCGCTTGAAATTACTTCCGAGTGGTATAAGATAAATGAAAACGGACCCGTTATTCTTCTTTGCCATCAGGCAAGAAGTAGCAGGGGAGAATATTCCAAAATAGCTCCTCTGTTAAATGCCGTGGGATTTAATTGTCTGGCGGTGGATCTGCGTTCAGGTGATAAAATGCAAGGAATCAGCAATGAAACAGCACAACGGGCAAGAATTAAAAAGTTATCTATGGATTATTTATCGGCTGAAAAAGATATTTTAGCATCCATAGAATTTTTATCTAAGAAAGTTGGAAAGCCAATAATTTTAATGGGGAGTTCCTATTCTGCTTCACTTGCTCTGAAAATTGCTGTATCAAACGAAAAGGTGCTGGCAGTGATTGCTTTTAGTCCCGGAGAACATTTTGAAAAAAAAATAGATGTTAAGAATTCCATAAAGGACTTGAATAAACTCGCATTTATTTCTTCTACACAAGGTGAATCAAAAATAATCAGAAATTTGATTGGGGAGATGATTCATTTCGACAAAATCAATCACTATGTCCCGCAAAAGGAAGGGAAACATGGCGCATTAGCTCTTTCAAAAACAAATCCTAATCATGAAGAGTATTGGGTGGCATTGAAGATGTTTTTGGAAAAGTTGAAATAAATAAATTATTTGAAAATAAAATAAACCGCCGCAATCATCAAAGCAAAACCTACCAGATAATTCCATTTCATTTCTTCTCCAAGATAGAAAACCGAAAAAAAACAGAAAACCACCAGTGTAATCACTTCCTGGATAGTTTTTAACTGTGTAGCTGTAAAAGTCCCATGCCCTATTCTATTTGCAGGAACTTGAAAACAATATTCTATAAAGGCAATACCCCAGCAAATCAGTATTGTTTTCCATAAAGGAAAGCCCTTAAACTTCAGATGACCATACCAGGCGATGGTCATAAAAATGTTTGAGATGGTAAGAAGTATTATGGTTCTCATTTAAATTCTTCTTTTAATAATCCAACCGTTGTCTATTTTTTCAAACCCAACTTTAGGGTAATAGTCCATAGCTGTAGGCACTGATAACAAAATCAGGGAGCATTTATCTCCAATTTCCTTTTTAACGATATTTATTAATTCTTTTCCGATTCCTTTTTTTTGATAGCCATTAGCAATTGCCAAATCCGATAAATAGCAACAGTAACAGTGGTCAGTCAAAGCCCTGGCTATACCTACCAATAAATTATCGTCATAAGCAGTTACTACTAAAGATGCTTCTCGAAACATCCGGCTAATTCTTTCCGGGTCGTTTACCGGTCTTTTAATACCGCTGGATGTAAATACCCTGCAAATCTCAGTGGCTAAAGGGATAGTTCCTATTTTATATACTATTTTGGTTGTATTCAGCATGTTGTGTTTGTGGTATATAGGTATAGAGTATAAGGAAATATTGAAGTTCTATTTTTCTTTCTCCCATTCACCGATACTACCATACCCCGATACCCCCCTATACGCCTATACCCCTATACCTCCCACATCCCCCTTAGAAAAATAATCCGTCAAAGATATAGAAATGAAATATTTTTTACTATCTTTGCGGGCTTAAAACTTTATATTAATTATTTATGTCACTAGGTACAGTTAAATTTTTCAACAAGAGCAAAGGATACGGCTTTATTGTTGAGGACGGAAGTAACAAAGAAATTTTCGTACACAAAACAGGTGTAAAAGACAACGAGATCAAGCAAAATGATCGCGTTGAATTTGAAAGCATTCAGGGGAAAAAAGGTCCCAATGCTATCAATGTTAAAAGAGCAGCTGCTTAATAAACATTCTGCCTAAACAAGTTACCAATTTTTTTTGCCGGTAAATTTTCGGTAAAGAATTTTATAAGAGGATAAATTTTCCTGAGTGGGAGAGGTGTGTGAAATTTGTCTATGAAAATTTTGGAAGTTTCTACAAATAAGCGTTACTTTGTGATGATATTATTTAGCGTGTCACATTTTTTTTCAAATCTATATTAAGTCCGGAACAAATTGAGTTTTATAAATCCTAAGTATACTAAACTCATTTAAGTTTGCGTTCACACTTTCTCACCTGCTCACACTCTCTTTTCTTTCTCCTTCTGTTAGCCATTGCTTGTTCACAAAAAAAACGCACACCCTTCCCTTTAAATGAAACAGAGTACGCTCCACCGGTCAATGTCCGCTTAGACAAACCCGAAATCCGATACATTCCGGACTCTGTAAAAACCGGTTTATGGATAGAAAACATCAAAACCAAAAAAATTGAACGCAGACACGACAGTGATGCGCTTTTCCCCTCTCAACAAATACCGATAGGTAAACCGGTTATAAACATTGATACTTTTGTAAATGTTCGACCCTGCCTTCCTCCTTATAAAATCAAAAAATCCAATTCATCATTCATCAGTCAAAAATCATCAATCAGCAATCAAATTCCTTTACCTCCCAATGCGGAAGTCCGGAACATAATACCTCGCTATGTTAGTTGCACAAATCCACTTATTAAATCAGCCGGCTTACCCAGACGCCCCGATGCCGCACTAAAAAATTTGCGTTATTTAAGCCAAGACCAAGGGCTTCCTGGAACAGTTGTAAATTGTCTCCTGCTTGACTCATATAACCGACTTTGGATAGGTACTGAAAATGGTCTCGTAGTATTTGACGGAGTGAATATGTTGATTTACAGCACAGCACAGGGGCTATCGAACAATTATATTTGGAGTTTGTTAGAGGACAACCAAAAAAGGATTTGGATTGGAACTTATGGGGGTGGAGTGAATGTGTGGGATGGAAATCAATGGAGTATTTACAGCACAACTCAAGGGCTTTCTAACAATGATGTCAGGTGTTTATTGGAGGATAGTCAAAAAAGGATTTGGATAGGCACATACGGAGGTGGAATCAATGTATGGAATGAAAGTCGTTTGAATATTTATGGCATAGCTCAGGGTATTTCCGACAACCATATTAGCAGTTTATTAGAAGATCACCAAAAAAGGGTTTGGATAGGTACTTATGGAGGCGGAGTGAATATATGGGATGGAAATCAATGGAGTATTTACAGCATAACACATGGGCTATCCAACAACGATATCAGGTGTTTGTTAGAAGATAGCCAAAAAAAGATTTGGATTGGAACATCCGGAGGAGGAATCAATGTATGGGATGGAAGTAATTGGAATGTGTACGACTCTGTTCAGGGATTAATTAATAATGATGTCAGGTGCTTGTTAGAAGATCACCAAAAAAGAATATGGATAGGAACAGATCGTGGTGGGATTAATCTATTGGATGGAAATTATTGGATTAAATACAATTCAGCCAATGGACTAAGCAATAATGAGGTAAGGAGTTTATTGGAAGATAACCAAAAAAGAATATGGATAGGCACTTATGGAGGAGGTGTTAATCTTTTTGATGGTAATCAATGGAGTGTGTATGGTACCAATCAAGGGTTATCTAACAAAACAGTTATGAGTTTATTGGAAGATAACCAAAATAGAATATGGATAGGTACTTATGGAGGTGGAATAAATGTTTGGAACGGTAGTCATTGGAGTGTATATGGCACAGACCAGGGACTGACTAACAATTTTGTCAATGCCTTATTAGAGGATAGCCAAAAAAGAATTTGGATAGGTACAAATGGAGGTGGAATCAATTTATGGGAAGGTAGTCATTTGAGATTATTTACTACAAGCCAGGGAATTTCTAACAATTCGGTAATGTGTTTTTTAGAGGATAGTCAAAAGAGAATATGGGTAGGAACTTCCGGCGGCGGAGTCAATGTATGGGATGGCATTCATTGGAGTGTTTATAGCACGGCACAGGGTTTATCAAATAATGATGTCAGGAGTTTATTAGAAGATAGTCAAAAAAGAGTGTGGGTAGGAACATCCGGTGGCGGAGTTAACGTATGGGATGGCAATTGTTGGAGCATTTACAGTACGGACCAGGGATTATCTAATAATGATATAAGGTGTTTATTAGAGGATAGTCGAAATAGGATATGGATTGGAACTTTTGGAGGTGGCATCAATGTTTTTGTTCCAAATAAAAATTTTGAATTATTAAAGTTTACAACAGACCAAGGGTTGAGTGATAATGCTATAATACTACTAAGCGAAGATAGTGCAGGATACATTTATGCGGGTACTGGTAATGGGCTTACCGTATTTACATCTATTTACGATTATCCTGCAATCGTTGCCCGATATGGGAAAAATGATGGGCTCCCTTTTATTGATTTCAATGATGGAAATGGGGGTAGGGGTTTAGTTACACGAAAAGATAGAAAATTATGGGGAACCGGAATAGTTCTCACAGTCCTGGAACCGGATACACAAATGGATACAATAAGGGCGAGTGTATATATTACACGGATAGATAGGATGGAGAAAGAATTAGTGCTTGGAAAAATAAACAATGACATTCGCTACAAAGGGGTAACCGCACCATCCCCTTACAACATACCAACTAATCTTTCTCTTTCTTACGATAGCGATCATCTTAGCATACACTATACAGCGAGTGGTTTATTTAGTGAAATGCATGATATCCGTTATCGCTATATTCTTGAACGGGATGACTGGTTTGGATCTTCTCAACCGGCTTGGAGTCCTATCTCCGTTGAACATAAAACGGATTATAGAAACCTATCTCCGGGTGCATACACTTTTCGTGTGGCGGCAAGGGGTCGCAACGGTCTTTGGAGTGATCCGGCTGAATTCAGCTTTGAGATAAGACCTCCCTGGTGGAAAAGTAGAGCGTACTACATTATCCAGTTTTTAGTTGTTATGTTAATGTTTACAGCCGCCCTATTTTTCAGTCGAAGAAAGACAGAGAAAAATTTAAAAATTGCTTATATTATCATTACCTTAGCTCTGCTTTTTGTATTTGAATACGGGCAGGATCTGTTGGAGGATTATTTCAGCTCGTTGCTTGGCAATATTATTATTCTAAAAATAGGATTAGGTTTGGGTATGGCGGCATTATTAGTGCCCATGCAAGGTTGGGTGCGAAAATTTCTACGAATGAGGGAAGCGGAGATGATTCTGCGGGAGCGAAAAAGAGAGCTGGCGTTAAGGCGAATAGGCATGAAAGGGGATTTGGAGCAGGTGTTAAAAGAGAATAGGAAGCTAAAGACGGAAAATGAGAGGGTAAAACAAAAAATTGAAGAAACAGAAGCAGAAATTAAGCAATTGAAGAATGAAAACAAGCATTTAAAAGAGAGTGGATTCTGAATAACCTACCGTTGTTACTTAATAACAACCGGTTTTGAGAGAATAGAAGTGAAATATATTTTAACTTTTCTCCACTTTTTTTATGTCTTTTATTTACATAACTTTGTATTTTTAAACGATTAAAGGACACTTATAGCGTTTTTAGCAAAGCAAGATCTTAAAATAATTTCAAAATGGAAACAGTACTCGTACAAATAAACAACAACAATGCTTACAGATTTTTGAAAGGTTTGGAAGATTTGCACCTTATCAAGGTGCTAAAAAAAAGCATACAATCCGGACAAAAGCTCTCTGAAAAATATGCCGGCAAATTGCCTTCTGATATTGCTAACGAACTTCAAAATTATGTAACTCAAAGCCGTAACGAATGGAACAAACGCAGTATTTAATTGATGCCAATGCCGTATGGTATTATTGACACAATGTTATCTAAACAAAAATTTCAAATCGTTAAATAAATAGTATTATGCTTACAATACATCCGCAATATATTCAAGATGCCAACGGTAATAAATCGTTAGTAATAATTCCTGCTAAAGAGTTTGATACCATTATGGAAGAATTAGAAGAATTAGAAGATATTCGCCTTTATGACGAAGCTAAAAAGAACGATACCGGCGAACGCATTTTATTTTCTGATTACCTAAAAAACAGAAAAAAGAAAAATGCCTAAGTATACTGCAGTCCTATCTAAAAAAGCTCAAAAGCAATTAGATAAATTTTCTGATAATATTGCTGAACCTATTCTTGGAGCCATTGCCGATTTGGAAGAAAATCCACGCCCTCATGGTTACAAAAAACTAAAAGGCAGAGACGGTTATCGTGTTGGGGTTAGCGACTATCGTATTATTTACGATATTTTTGATAATCAATTAATCGTGGATATTATCACGCTCGGACATAGAAAAGATATTTATAGATAATAACAAAAGCTACCGTTTTCTGCGTCTTATTAGCAACCGGTTTTGAGAGAATGGATATAGAATGTGAGGTTCACTACCTTTTCCAACTAAGCCTAATACCCAGCTTTTCAAGCACTTGATTTTTTGACTGTATTTTGTCCATTTTAACATTATTCATGATTTCATGATAAAGATTATCATTAATTTCTTTTTTAGTATATAAATTAGTAATGCTATCAAATTTTAAAACAACATCATGTTGTAATCTGGTAATATCAAATTCATATTTCGTAATAATTTCAACACTATCTTTCCCACTTTTAAAATCAATTATTGCTAAATCGTAAATTAAAGCTACAGAATCTACTTTATTCTGCATATAATTTATCTCAGTACCATAATTATCAATTGTATCGTTTTCTTTTTTGTTTTGACTACAAGAAGAATGGTAAAATATTACAACTATGATGATGGGATAAATAATTTTATCCATGATATATTTTTTTTATTAATATAATAACTAAAGTCACAACGACTATTCCTATAACTCCATTTAAATAAGCATCCGCTGATATGATTTTCTTAAAACGGCTTCCGAAATCCAGTAAACATCCAACGTATAAAAGCTCCAGGGTATATGAATAAAATAAGAAGAATTGTTTCAATAATGACTTCAAAAAGTGATTCCATGCTATATGTAAATTCCCATAGAAAATAAAAATAGTTATTATCAAAGAAACTTATCCAAAAAATCAAATTAGTCGTTCCTGATAATCATCATCATTAAACGAATTAAAAGATTACCAATCAAATAAAATAACCATACTGAAAATGTTATCATTAATGTAATAAGTGGAGAAAACAATTTAGGTATAATAAATCCTTTCCATCCATATACTTCCTCATTATCTACAATAATTGATTTTATTTCAAATAAAGCTAAAAAGCCATAAATTGTAGCAACTAACAATGTAGCAAAAAAAAAGTTATAAAACAATAACTTAAAAAAAATTTTAGGTTTATCTTTAACGCTATTCAAAAGTTTCATAGTATTAAGGCGCAGGGTAAAAGTAAAATTCTTGTTCAAATGTAACAATTTTTCTTATTTAAACATATTTCTTGTGATATTAAATATTTTTTTGAATTTTTAAATCCAATCTCGTGCACAAAACAATTCTAATCCCTTTAAAAAACTTTTGTAGAAAAAGATAACCGGATTCATAACCAACCTTATTTCCTAATTAAAATGAAGATAAGCAACCATAATTTATTCAAACATTTTATTATTTAATACTACATCGGTTAGCATTGATATCCGAAGAAAAATAGGAAACATATTGAAAAAAATTATTCTCAATCAATCGCAACATCATTGTAAGGAAAGTTTTGCTGAAGAAAATGAAACCTTTATAATATTTTTTCAAAAAGTAAACCTGATAGAATAAGGTAATAAGGTGGCTATAATATTTTACTCACGTTTTTTTTACTAAGGTTTTTTTGCGTTAGATTATTCCGGTCAACAAAATAAACTCGATTGAATTATTATTTTTAGTTTCAAATCCTAATAAATGAAAAATAAGTTATTGAAGATTATTTTATGAAATAATTTATATTGGTAAGTCAACTAATTGAATTTGTAGAATACCGCTACAGGTATTTAGAGGGAAATGAGGTGAAGTATTGATTCAGTTTATTGTTTATTTCAATAACGTGTTGTAACTTTGTATAGATTTAAAGTTAAGTTCGTAGTTTTTCCAAGCCAATTTAATTCTGGAACAGTTTGATTTTTGTTGGACTTACTTAATTTTATGACATGAAAGCACTATTAGAAATCAAAGACAGCAATGAACAACCGCAGTATTTAATTTATACCAATGCCGTTATTAATCCATTATGCTAAAAAATAGAACAGCTTATACCAAATAAAACATTAATACCATGAACCTACAATTTATTTCTGATAGTTCCGGAAAAACAACAGGGATATTTATTCCCATCAAGGAATGGAACGAAATTAAATGCAAATACAAAGGCATTGAACGGGAGGAGCTGGATATTCCGTCATGGCAGATGCAGGAAGTGAGAAAACGTTTAAAGGATTACAAAAACAATCCCAAACAGGCATTGGACTTTAATACTACTATGGACGATATTGAAAAAGGCCTGTAATGTTTAAAGCCATAATTTTACCACCTGCCAAGCAGGACATTAAAGAAGCTACCCATTGGTATAATTCCAATTTGGATGTATTCCCGTTTATAGTTTCACTATACCATTGAAGAAAACAAAAATCTGATTGTGGTTTCTGCTGTCTTTCACACTTAGCTCAATCCGCAGAGGTGGAAGGAAAGACAAGTTATAGCTTAAATTATTGGTATTGCCTTATCAGCTCCGTCTCCGCCGCATCCTCTCCGCTCTCAATATATTCCTTAAACCCTTCAAAGATTTCCAGCATTTCGTTTTCTATTTCCTGTGTAATGCCATTGATGCCATCCTCTGTAAATACATGTTTACTACCGCTTTCTTTCCCTTGCCTGCTCAGCTTTTGCATAAATTCAAAATCCTGCATCATTTCTGCCCGGCTCTTTTCTCTTATGCTGTCTTTTACCATAAGCCCTAAATGATACAACAGCATTAACTCTCTGTATTCTGCATCGGTAATGCGGTGGATTTTTGTAAAACGGGGATGTTGGGTGCGATTTATTTTCTTTTTTTCTTTAGAACAAGTTATTCTTTATCATTACTGAATCTGTAACCAATTTTCCTTCTGGGGGTTTCCTCCTCTTTGATGAACTGTTTCAGGTAGTTAAACAATAGTTCTATTTTTTTATCTTGTCCCATTAGCTTTCTCTCCATTTGTTCCAATTTAATAAACAGGTCTTTATGTGTTAATAGGATTCTTCTCATTTTAGCAAATACCCGCATAATTTGCAAATTTACCATGATTGCCCTTTGGCTATTTAATACGGTTGATAACTGGGGAATACCTATTTCTGTAAAAACCATGGGTACATATCTTGACCCACCCCAACTTGAGGTGCCAATTTGGCTCCTCAAGTTTTCAAGTTCTCTTCTTTTTAAGGTACCAATTTGGCTCCTTAAAGAATTATGCTCATGTTTTGTCAACTCAAACATAAAATCCTCCGGGAACCTCTCTATATTTCATCTTACCTGGCGTTTTAAATACTTTGTTTCTACTTCATAAAGTTCTGCTAAATCGCTGTCTAACATAACCTGCTCGCCTCTGATTACATGAATTTTGTTTATCACAACTGTATCGGATAGGATTATTGCTTTGCTCATTTTAGTGTTTTTATAAAGTTAAGGATTAGATTTTATTTCAAAGTATGAAATAAATTTAGCTGCCTCTGCAAATCCTCTAAATCCTCCTGTATGAATTTCCCCGTACTGCTGACGTATTCACGACTTAAAACATAAAATCGTTTAAAAACTTAATTATCCCTCCTTATCCGCTCCGTCTCCGCAGTATCTTCTCCGCTCTCAATATATTCCTTAAACCCTTCAAAGATTTCCAGCATTTCGTTTTCTATTTCCTGTGTAATGCCATTTATGCCCTCTGCTGTAAATACATGTTTACTACCGCTTTCTTTCCCTTGCCTGCTCAGCTTTTGCATAAATTCAAAATCCTGCACCATTTGTGCCCGGCTCTTTTGTGTTATGCTGTCTCTTACCAAATGCCCTAAATGATACAACAGCATTAACTCTCTGTATTCTGCATCTGTTAGGGTTAGGGTTATTGCTTTGCTCACGTCTTTAAAATTATTTCTTTCGCTTACCAATACGAATGTGCGTATCTTTTTATTTTGTATCTCCGTGATAGCCTCTCATTATTCAAGCAGAATAATTTCAGAACTATTAATAAAATTCGCAATGTAAATACCATCTTCCTTGCTGATAGTTAATTTATTGTATTCCTTAATATTAGCAGGTAGTTTAATTTTAACATATTCTTTATTTATAATCAATGTCAAAAATTTGCCACCGATAGAATCGATGCTTCCAATATGAAAACTTGCGATTTTTGATTTATTATAAGTATCCATACATTTACCCAATGAATAATCTGTTTTACAATTTAAGGTTTTAATTAATTCCGAATCCAAATAACCCAAAAAATCTGTAGATTCATCAAACCCTATCCCAATATCAACTGTTATATGATTAAAACCTGAGGCTACATTCAAAGTATCTTTCCAATATATGATTTTTAATTTATTATTAATAGGGTTACATCCAAAATATGTTAATATCATAGATAAGCCTAAATACATAGCAATTATTGTCTTAAACATACTGTGATATATTATTTTGGCGGCTTAATTCCGCTAATTTTTGGACCACTTGGAAACATATTTGTTGATACTTTGGTTTCTTTAACAGCTTTTACATCTTTTAGAACTTCATTCGTTATTGTATTTAACTGTTGAGTTGTAACATTATGGCCACTGGTACTTGGAATAGGATTATACTCTGGAGAATTTGGATTCCTACTTCCCCCAAACGAATTCATTAAATTATCTTTATATGTACTTATTCCAGAGGTTCCACCTAAATCGGTCTCCGAAGCCCCGTGAAATGGGTGTTTCAAACCTGCTGCATGACCTAATTCGTGTACTGCCGTTCTTGCAATATCCCCAACAGTTCTTTGTGCTCCGTTTATTGAAGTACTTACAAATAAATTATTTGTTTGTGTTTCTCCAATTCCTTTTTCTGTCCTACCAGTTACATATCCTGTTACAGCCCCGCTAGCATCGGTCTGTACTTCCGCTTCTTTAAATTCATATGAGAATCCATTACCATTACCAACATATTCAATCTCAGTGGTAACAATAGGATTGCTTGAAGTACCATCTCCGCCACTAAAATCCTTTTCTATAGTTTTTTGTATTGCATTTTTAAAATTATCAATTGATACTGTATTTGTAATTACCTTTGAAGAATTTATTACACTTATTTTTACAGTTGTTTGAACATGATATTTTCCATCAAGAGAATTCCAATACTTACCTGTTGATGAAAATTCTAATCCTTCTAATTCAACACCATCAATTACCCTATTTTCACTAAATGCATAAGGGCTATTATGGGGATAATTTTGACCAATTGGGTCAGTACTTAAAAATCTACCCAACCTCGTATCATGCACCCTGAATTCATAATTTATACTATTCCCACTCCCTTTAACCTCGTCGTCCTTCTCTTGGCCTTGGAAGCCAAACCGGTAATCAGTCAGATTAAAATTCCTCCCCGGCATCAACATTCCGAACGGATAATAATCGCTTGCACTCAACACATCCGCTTTCCAGTGGTCAAACACATTTCCGTTAGGTGTTGTAGCTACTGCCACCTTCCTGTCACTGATGACCACCCCTACATTCCCTAAATGGTTCGCCAATTCATACTTTTTTAGTGTCACTGCCGTTTTTCCTATGAAAGAAAAAATGGATGTTTCTTTTTTTTCGCTATGTG
>MEPC01000038.1:0-125732 GCA_001769655.1 Bacteroidetes bacterium RIFCSPLOWO2_12_FULL_37_12
CCTATCAAAATAATTGGAATTGAAAGTTTATTTGCAATTTCCCCTTGATTGTTGAGTTTTTTTCTCTATGGGGATTTCGTTAAAAAGGTAGAGTGGCTATGTTTGCAAAAATGTGTTCAAGAAGTTCCTGAGAGAACTTATTTTTTTATTTTCCGAATTTTTGACTTCCCTAAAAGCAAAATACTACCACAGGTTGATTCCAAATTTTTAATTTTCATTCCGGTCTATTTTTTTTCCTTCCGTATATCGCTTCTATTACATCTGATTTTTGTGTATTTTTGCTGATGAAAGGAAGTTTTTAGAAGGACTGAAGTTATATGAGGTGCTATGAGGACTGCTTAAAATCAAACAGTACATGCTATAAAAAACGAAACCCGATTGTATGACTTTCGTCAGGGACAACCGGGACTACACTACAAATATACTAATAAATTATGAAAATAGTATATTTGGTAAAAAAATAATGAATTATCTTGATTTTGAGAAAGCTTTATCAAAACCGAGACTTGGTCGGTTTCTTTTTGCAGTAAATGGCAATCATGAGAAAGCTATAAACTTGTACAAACTGAATATTCAGCTTTCTCAAACTCTTTATGGACTTCTAAGTATATTTGAAGTTACCCTACGTAACCATATTGACCAACACTACCGAAAACATTACAACGATAATGAATGGCTAAAAAACCAATGTGGACAAGGTGGAATGTTCAGTCACCCAATGTTTACAAAATATGGTTTTGAAACCAGGACAAAAGTACTTACTACTTTAGCTCAACTTGGTACACGGTACAACCATGACAGGCTTGTTGCAGAACTTAGTTTTGGATTCTGGACATATATGTTTGCTTCAATTTAGTTTATGGTCGGTGGACAAGATCTTCATAATATATATGTAAACAGACCAAAAGGGACAACTCAAAAACAGATATTTAACGAACTTGACGAAATAAGAAATTTAAGAAACAGAATTGCTCATCATGAACCAATATGTTTTAATAAGAAACATGAAATTTTTACAGGACATACTAAAATAACTTACGACTTTTTAATAAAACAGATTGAGTGGTTGGGTTATGACAGTAAAAAACTAAATTTAGAACTCGACGAAACAATGAAGTTCATTTCATCCATTGACGATCAGAAAAAGTACCTCATATAACAGGGGATTTATTGAAATTATTTTTTGGGGGCTGACATTGGTAATCTTACTTTTATACATATAATTTACATTTATGATTTACAAAGTTTTGCAGTTCTAATCCCCAAAAAAATCATGCCCCTCTCACTCATTGTCGCTGTATCTGAAAATAATGTCATCGGGTTTAAAAACCAGCTCCCCTGGCACTTGCCCGATGATATGAAATATTTCAAAGAAAAAACACTAGGTCATCATGTCATTATGGGCAGAAGGTCTTACCAGTCCATCATGGAACTGTTTGGAAAACCATTGTCTAAACGGATTAATATCATTCTCACTCATACTAAAAACTTTCTGGCGCCTGATTGCATTGTGGTAAATTCACCCGAAGAGGCACTCGCAAATCTTGAGCATGATAATGAACCCTTTGTTATCGGAGGTGAAAAAGTTTACAAGGAAATGATGCACTTGGTTACAAAAATTTACTTGACCAGAATTCATGCAACAGTCATAGGGGATGCCTTTTTTCCGGCTGTTGATTTATCAAAGTGGAAAGAAACGGGAAACAGATATCACCCGGCAGATGAGAAACACAACTATAGTTTTACATTTTTTGAATATGAGAACCGTAATAAGAACGATTAAATGAGTAGTATGATTTCATGGTTTCATGGTTTCATGGTTATATGGTTATATGGTTTCATGGTTTCATTTAACCAAGTTTACTCCACCGGTCTTCCGCGTTTCCACCAATCGTTATAAATCTGTACAATTTGCTGTAAATTTTCATAGACATATTCTTCATTGACAACCAACTGCGCGAGTTTTGGATAATCTTTCAAAAATTTCCCAACAGTGACACTAAAGGCGTACCGGATTACCCATAAATTTTCTCCAGTGGGTTTTTCAAGATAATAATCGGTATTTACCGAATAGCCCTTCGTGAGTTCTCTTCCTTCTCTGTCAAGTATAGGTAACCCCTTTGAAGCGTAAGTACATTGAAAAAGATTGACGGGTCCCTTTTCCACTCTTTTCATAAAAATATTTTCCTTCAGATAAACTGTAAAATTCGGCACTACTTTTTTTGATTCAAAATATTCTCCTTCACGGCTGTAACCCAAAATCTCACCCGCATAATATTTTTTCTTTTTACCGACTAAATTGATAAATTTTACAAACTGTCCGCTATGGATGTTATTCAAACTCTTGCAATGTCCAAAAAGTGTGTCACGTTTTAACGTAATAATGTATCCGGGCGAGTAATTTAGCTTTTGCGCTACAGCGGAGGTCAGTAGAATACTGACAACAGCAATAATCAGGGTTGAATATTTTAGAAATTGGTTATTCATTCTTTTCTTTTTTTCCAATGCCTGTAAATATCTCCAATAAATAATTTAATTTTCATGATATAAATCGGGGCATCGAAATGTTCTTTCAACAGGGCAAAATCGGTGGAGGCATTCCGGTAACCAAAACCACCTCCTACTCCAAGCCAATAAACAATTTTATAATGACCGGTAATACTTGCTTCAATCAGATTAACGCCCATTTTAGGACGTGTTTCCCAAATTTTTGCATTTCGGTCTTTTGACCTGAATAATCTGGTTTCACCTATCCCGAATATTACAGGGGCGCTGAATTCCCATTTCCGGTTTGAAAACAGTACGTATTCAGCAAAAATGCCGAAATAGGAAAATTCGATGCGGTAAATATATAATTCTTCACTGGCTGTACCTTTGTTTAATAGTACCTGGGAGAAAATGGGAGGGTCCATGGCATAAATGCCTAATCCAAACCGGTACTTATCCCGGAATTCCAATCCGATTTTTGCCCCCCCTATCCGCACATCTTTATTTGCCACAAAAGAATTGCGGGCATCAAAGGAAAAAAAAATTTCAGTTTTCTTTTTAGCTGAGTCAGGCGGAGCGCTCGGGTGTGTTATCGCCTCCTGCGCGTAAATAAAATAGGACGTCAGCCATAGTAATAAAAACACACAAATTTTTTTTGCAAATTTTTTTTCAACGGATTGTGTTATTTTTGCTGAGTGAGGCAAGCGGGGAATAATTAATAATTCACAAATTTAATACAAAGTGCACATAGTTAAGCATTTTTTTCCGGAAATAAAAAATTCTAACGGGTTTCAAACAGTTAGCACTTTAACAGCGAAAAAACTTATTCGTATGTTTTTGTCACTTTTCGTATTATTTTTTTACGGTTGTGAATATTTTAAGAAGGAAAAACCACTCATACAACCCGGTACTCCGGTAGCCAGGGTTCATGATAAATATTTGTATGATTCCGATATGGAAGGAATTTTTAAAGCAAGCACCAAAGAAGACAGTACCCTACTTGCAAATAAATTTATTGATAACTGGATTCATCAGCAGTTGTTACTTCATCAGGCAGAATCCTTTCTTGATTATAATAAGGAGGAACTTGAAAAAAAAGTGGCAGAATACCGTTATTCCCTTTTGGTGTATGATTACGAGGAACAATTTGTGAAAAAACATCTGGATACTTCCATACATTTTGATGAGGTAAAAGCATATTATGAGAAATATAAAGATAATTTTATCCTAAAATACAATATTTTCCAGGGACGGTTTATAAAACTTCCTCAGAAGTCGCCTAAACTTGAAAAAGTACGCAAGTGGATTATTTCTGACCGGACAGCAGATATTAAAGAATTGTTTTCCTATTGCTTGCAATTTTCCGCTTTTTTTTCCATTGACGATTCTACCTGGTATCATTTTAAAGAAACCACCGAGGGTTCTCCATTTTCAAAAAGTATAAATCCAATCGGATCGCTGAATCAATATAAATATGCAGAAAGTGAGGACTCGCTATTTTTATATTTTTTAAGAATTAAAGATTTTAAGATGGTGGATGAAATTTCACCTCTGCCTTATGTAAAAGACCAGATAAAAAGTTTGCTTTTGCATAAACGCAGAAATAAGCTCGCTAAAGATTTACAGGAACAGATTTTTCAATTAGCGGAAAAAAATAAGGATTTTGAGGTGATTGGGAAGAGAAGTGTAAATGACTAATAACCACTCTGGTTTTATGAAAATCAGATGTTGGATATTGGATGTTTGATATTGGGATATTGTGCAAGTAATATCTAACATCTAACATCAAATATCTAAAATCAAACATCTAAGATCCATTTTCAAATTTCCTCAACTCCATTTTCTCACCGTCAAACACTGCATACGTAAAATAATTTAACCAATCCCCCAGGTTGATAAAACGGCTGTGTTCATTTAGTTGAAGGTCAGCCGGAAAATGACGGTGCCCAAATACATAGAAATCATGGTGTTGTTGTGTTTCCATTTTTTTGGCAAACTCGAAAGCCCATTCTTTTTCACCGTAGAATTTTTCGCCTTTCCGGTCGCTTGATTTACGGCTATGACGTGACCATTTGTTAGCGAAATAAATCCCAAGATCAGGATGAATGAAGGCAAAAAACCGCTGACAAAAACGGTTATGAAAAATCCATTTTATGATTTTGTAACCGGAAAAATGGGATTCAATGCCGTCACCGTGTGCCACAAAAAATTTTTTGCCTGATATTTCGAGGGAAAGCGGTTGGTAGTAAATTTTTAAATTAAGTTCTTTCTTAAAATAATCAAATATCCAGACATCGTGATTGCCGGAGAAAAAATAGACCTCAATTCCCATATCGCTTAACTCCGCCAGTTTACCCTGCAGACGGATGAACCCTTTTGGAATTACTTTTTCATATTCGAACCAGAAGTCAAAAACATCGCCGACCAAAAATAATTTTCCGGCAGTTGACTTTATATTTTCTAACCAGGCAACAATTTTCTTTTCTCTGCACAAACTTTCTTCTGGGTTCGGCATTCCTAAATGGAAATCCGAGGCGAAGTATGTTTTTTTGGAAGTGGTCATGCAAATGCTCACACTTTGATGTGACCCCAGTTCTCTCCGCGCTTTATCCGGTAAAGCGCCATCTCACTTACTCCATATTGTTTGGCAAGGTCCTTATGGAGAGTCCGGCGCTTGGGATTAAGCAATTTCTTTTTTAATTCCCTGACTTTTGCAATCGTAAGTTTTGGTCCTGCTTGTGTTTTCTTGTATTCATTAAGTTTTTTCCTTGCTGAAATTACAAGTGGGCTTTTCTTATAATTTTCAATCATTTCTTTACGGTTTGCCCATTGCAGATTAGAAAGACGATTATTGCTTTTATCATGGTCGAGTTGGATTACGTAGTTTTGACCGGAAGATTTTTTACGTAAAAAAGCGGTGGCTACCAATTCCCTGATAAAATAATGATGGTAGTTTATTTTCCCTTTAACCCAGGTGCGGTAATGGAAAACTTTGTATCCTTTAGTATCCCCGGGAGTAATTATTCTCCCATCTTTAATACGCTTGTTAAAGCTCATTAGCCGTCCCAAATTCGACACGGCATAACGGAACTGGAGTTTTCCTTTAATGGATATTTCTTTCCACTTTTCGGATTTATAAATTCTTGGCATAGTTTGTTGTTTAAAGGGCACAAATGTACACGAAATATTGGAATTTTGGTAACTGTTCAGTCCAAGATGAAAAAATACAATTTAGCCACAGATTTCACGGATTAATGTTACATAAAATCTTAAAACCATTTTTAATCCGTGTAATCAGTGGCTAAAATTTTTTTCTTAGTCAATTTATGGTTAAATTGTATGGGTACTGAACAATAATGAATTTTGTAAACATTCCAATATTCCACCTTATCATCTTTCTCAGTAATACCTCACCCCAGCCCCTCTCCAAAAAAATGGAGAGGGGCTAAAAAGTGCCTGGATTTTTTTTTCGTTTGTGTGTAAATCAAAATTTTAATTGATATTTGGAATTTATTTTTGGAAACTTTTCAAATTGTATATAACCGCATGCTTTCCATAATCCATAACATTTCCCTGAAACCATTTCATACGTTTCATACGGAGGTAACTGCGGAACATTTTACACAATTCCAAAGTGTAGATGATAGCAAAGAATTGATTCACCTTCCCTTATTCAAAAATACGTCCCACTTGATTTTAGGTGGTGGTAGTAATATTCTTTTTACCGGAAATGTTAAGGGATTGGTGGCACTAAACAAAATTTCCGGCATAACCATTCTTGCGGAAAATGAAAAATTCATGCAAGTGGAAATCGGTGCCGGGGAAAACTGGCACGACGTGGTGTTGTGGTCTATAGAAAAAAATCTTGGCGGTATTGAAAATCTTTCGCTTATTCCCGGCTCAGCCGGCGCCGCACCCATCCAGAATATAGGCGCTTACGGTGTGGAATTAAAAGAAGTATTTGTTTCAGCCGAAATCCTTCTTACGGAAACCGGAGAAATTAAAAAAATTTCGAAAGAGGAATGTCAGTTTGGTTATCGCGACAGTATTTTTAAACGTGAACTGAAAAACAAATGCATTATCTTAAAAATCACGTTAGCGCTCACTAAAAATCCTGTTTTTCGTCTGGAATATACAGCACTTGCCGATGCATTGAAGAGTGTCACTACTCATGATCTCTCATTGAAGAAAATCAGTGACACTATCTGTCATATACGGACCTCCAAGCTCCCAAACCCGGAGGTCACAGGTAACGCTGGGAGTTTTTTTAAAAATCCGGAAATAAGTCAGGAGAAATACCAGCAAATTTCAAACGATTTTCCATCTGTAGTCGCATATAATTCCGGAAAAGGAAAAAAGCTTGCCGCCGGCTGGTTAATAGAGCAATGCGGATGGAAAGGATACCGGAAAGGGGATGCAGGAGTTCATGACAGGCAAGCTCTCGTGTTGGTAAATTATGGAAAAGCAACGGGAGCTGAAATAATTAATTTAGCTCTGGAAATAAAGGATTCGGTGAGAAAAAAGTTTGGAATAGAATTGGAAATGGAAGTGAATGTGATTGACTAATGATAAAAATAAATAGTACCTTTGCCTCAAAACATCTATGCTGAAATATTTTAATATTCAAAACTACACGTTAATTGACGAGCTCCGGTTTGAACCGGCAAGCGGTCTTAATATAATTACCGGAGAAACCGGATCGGGTAAGTCAATTTTGTTCGAGGCATTACAACTTTTAGCAGGCGGTAAAAATGAAAACATACAACCTCCGGAGCCGACCCAAAAATGTATTTTGGAAGCCGCCTTTGATATTTCAAGCTATAATCTGAAGAATTTTTTTATTGAAAACGAACTCGACTTTGAGCCGGTTACCCTTATCCGCAGAGAGCTTGTAATGAACGGAAAATCCCGTTCGTTTATTAACGATACTCCTGTTTCATTACCGCTTATTAAAAATCTTTTTTCTGAATTAGTGGACTTTCATTCGCAACATGAAAAACTTCTTCTGTCAAATGCCGGGTTTATTTTAAAAATGATAGATTCATTTTCAGACACTCATGATTTACTAACTAAAAATAAAAAATACTTTGAGGATTGGAAAAAAGCGGAAGAAAAATTTTTAGCATTAACTGCAGATGCAATCCGGTTCCGAAAAGAATTTGATTTTTTATCTTTTCAATTAAAATAATTAACGTCCGCAAAATTAGTCGAAGGTGACTTGGAAAAATCCGAAGAGGAACTTAAGATTCTTTCGCATGCGGAAGAAATAAAACAAAAATTACAAGCGGTTCTTGAAAATTTATCCCGTTCCGACGAATCCCTTCTGGCACGCCTCGCAGTGATGAACCGCACATTTTCCGAGTTAAATTCTTTGTCTCCTGCCTATGAACCGTTACGGAAACGGATTGAATCGGTGATGATAGAGTTGAAAGATATTGGGAGCGAATTGGAATCCCAGGAGGAAAAAACCGACTACAATCCTGAAAGGATTCAACTATTGACAGATCGTATTGACCGTATTTATTCGCTCTTAAAAAAACACAATGTAAAACAGGTCAACGAATTAATTACACTACGTGATGACTTGGAAAGCAAATTAAACCGTACTGAAAAATTCGAGGAGGAATTAAATTTATTGCAAAAAGAAAAAGAACAATTATTTTTCAAACTAATTTCCAATGCTGATTCATTGAGCAAAGAAAGAATAAAACACCTGCCGCTTCTTGAAAAAAAACTTACAAAATTGCTCATCGAAGTGGGAATGCCAAACAGCCGGCTGAGATTTGAAAGAAAGGAAATTCCGATACATGCCGGAGGAACTGATACCATTCAATTATTATTTTCTGCTAATAAAGGCATGGAAATGCAGGAATTATCACAGGTAGCATCCGGAGGGGAACTTTCCCGGCTATTGCTTTGTTTGAAATGCATACTCGCAGAGAAAAAAACGATGCCTACCTTGATTTTTGATGAGATTGATACGGGCATATCCGGAGAAGTGGCACTGAGAACCGGCGTTTTATTAGAAACCATTGCGCTAAAACACCAGATTATCAGTATCACACATTTACCTCAGATAGCGGCAAAAGGAAAAGCACATTTCAGGGTTTTCAAAGAAATAAAGGGACACAAAACGTTCAGCCGTTTGCAAAAGTTGGATGAAAAAGACCGGATTACCGAAATCGCGCAGATGGTTTCGGGGAAATCGCCTGCAAAATCCGCAGGTATTCACGCAAGGGAATTGTTGGGGTTGGGAAATATTTGATTTTTATACCTCCCTTGTATAATTCAAAAAAATTTCGTTAATTCGCACTTTATTGATTAATGCCAACAGTATTACGAATAGGTCCATTTAGATTTCATTTTTATTCTGATGAAGGAAATGAGCCCGCTCATATACATATCGAATCTTCAGACGGAGAATGTAAATTTTGGTTAGAACCAGTTAAGCTTGCAGGAAATAAAAATCTTACTCCTCATGTCATTAAAAAAATTGAAAAATTAATTTATAAAAATCATAATTTACTTCTAAAGAAATATCATGAATTTCACAACAGTTGAAAATGAAATAATAGCCGACCCGGTGGCTGTTAGTGCTTGGGGCGTTGGTAGAAAAATCATAATTGAACTTACCGATGGAAGAATCATTAGTTTTCCGGCTGATCGTTTTAAAATTTTAAAAAAAGCAAGTGAAAAAGAATTAAAACAAGTAACTATACGTCTCAAGGGGTACGCACTTAGGTGGGAAAATCTGGATGAGGATATAACTGTAAAAGGAATTATTGCAGGAAATTTCCAATTACCACCGCTATAAAACAAATACTATATCTAAAAAAATTTAATCAAATCTATTGCAAACAAATCGTTTCTATTTAACTAATCATTAAAACCATGAAACCACTCAAAACATTTCTGACCGCTCTCTGTATTCTAATGTTTAACAACATTTCAACAAAAGCCGTCACCTATCTCCAGGCATCAAAATCTGTCAACGGTCCCTGGTCATCTGATTCTTTAATTATTTTTACCACCGATAGTTTGTTTTTCAAATTCGATTTGGAAGTTCCTGGCGGGAGCGTACGGTTAGCACCTATTATTGATGCCAACGGAAATGGAATCATAGACACAAGCGACTTTGTGTTGGAGGATTCCTCAATAATTTTCATTACCGACAATGGCTCTGTAACAGAAGATGGGGAGACATTTTTTGATCTCGACCCTGCGTTGGGTACGGTAATCCGCAATCTATCAATTAATGATGCACCTGCTTTCAGAGTTATGTGCAGGTTAATAGACCAAAGTTCTTTCCGGGATATTTTGGTAGTTTTAAAAAATACGCCTGCTGATTTTTTATTAAGCGGTAACCTGTATAAACCAGACGGAAACCCTTTAACTGCTGGGTATGCTTCAGTCGAACCGGTCGGAGATTCTGTACGCAGGGCATCTTTTACAAATTATAACGGGTATTATGAAATCCCGTTAAACGCAGGTACTTACCAGGTCGGCTTCAATACAATGGATGGCGAATACCAGGGTTGGGATACTACTGTCACTATTTCCGGAGATATGGTTATTAACTACCAATTTCGGGAAAACAACAGTTATATCAGGGGTTATGTAATTGATCAGGATTCAAATTCGCTGGGGGGAGTAAAAATACGTTTTAACGGTGGAAAAAGCGCTGAAACAGACAGTACAGGTATGTATGAGGCAACTCTTCCTTCAGGAGATAACAGGGTTTCCATTGATAAAGATTGGCTTTTGATAAACAAATATTTACATGACGATAGGAATAATCATAATTTTAATCTGACAGACAATGATTCTATTATTAGCACTCCGGAAACAAATTTTATTCTTTATAAATCAAACAGTACCATAAAAGGCACTATCCTTTTACAAAATCCTGTTTCACTGCGATTAAATTTCAACGTAAACGTTAATGATTTTCATCTTTCAGGGGATGGATTTTCGGATCCTAATACCGGAAATTTCACTTTGGATGTCTATTCCGGAGTTTATCAGGGAGATACTCTTAAATACTGGATAGGAATTGTTAATGACGATGATAAATATCCTTTCCCTGATGGATTTTATTCATTTCCTTCCGGAATAAACGAAGTTCTCCCAGGTAAAAATAATCTGAAATTTGAGATTAACCCCAATGAAACAAACTTTGCTGATTCTTTTAACATGGCAGATGGTAGCCCGTTTGATTGGAATAACTGGGGTTCAGGTTATGCCAACTCTTCCAATACCTGGGAACAGGATTCAAATAATATCATACAAATAAAAGACAGTAGCGCTTATTTGTCCGTTACAGCCAACAATCATGATATTGCCCAGGAGGTAATTACACTCGGATACAAGGGATATAGCGTTAAAAACTCCTCTTATGAATTTGATCTGGATGCTTCGGGTGTGGGTTCCGGAACATTTCGTTTCTCGCTTTTTAATTCAGGTAATATTTATCTTGGACCTTCTCCGTTGGATCAGGGAGAATATAATAAAACCCTTTTTCTTAACTATACCAAAACCGGTGGTTGGAGTTTTTATCAGGCATTTGTGAGGGATCAATCCCTGGATTATAACTATAGGAATGAATTACTGCTTTCAATCCCGGATACGAACTCTGTTGTAAATGTGAAACTGATATTTTCAGATAACAAAAAGATTAAAATTTATCTTAATGATACTCAGAAAGGAGAAATTACCTGGGCAACTTTTCTCAATGCAGGTTTCCCGTTTTTCCACGTTATCAATTACAAAAACTTACCGGCGAATAATATCCGGATTGATAATTTTATGATTTATCCCGATACATTATCAACAGGTCTTGCTAAATGTTTATCTGTAAGCCGTCCTGTGTCACTGTATCCTAATCCTACTTCTAACAACATCTCATTTTTTATTTATTCGCAGGAAGGTGGCAGTACCCGTGTGGAACTCATTAATACGCTCGGAGTAAAAGTGCATACCCTTAATTATTACAATTCATTTTCGAGCGAAATAAAAGGCGCCATTGATTTATCCCAATTACGTTTGCCGAAAGGGGTTTATTTTCTGAGAATCAGAAACAGCCAGGGGGTGTTTACTTCGAAGGTGATTTATGAGTAAAGAGAAAACACCGTAATCTCGGGAAGAATTCCAACTCTGCCTGGAAATCCTATAAACCCAAACCCACGGTTTACGTAGAGAAATTTTCCGTTTTTTTCATACAATCCTGCCCATTGAGGATAAAAATATTTTGCCGGGCTCCATTTTACATATTGATTATCAACGCCAAATTGAAGCCCGTGAGTATGACCGGAAAAGGTGGCTGATATGGGAATTTCATAGTCAAGTATTTGCGCATCCCAATGGCTTGGGTCATGCGATAACAACAACCGGCAGGAAATAGTTGAGGTTCCAATCAGCGCTTTAGAAAGGTTCCCGTGTTTTTGCGACCAGTTTTTAGCTCCCCAGTTTTCTACACCGGCAATGGCAACTTGTGCAATTCCTTTTTTTATAACACGATTTTCGTTTAATAAAACATCCCAACCCATGTCCTTCTGCATCTGAATAAGCGTGTTTAAATTTTCTTTTTTTTCATCCTGATTTTTCCATTGGATATAATCTCCGTAGTCATGATTTCCCAGAATAGCAAAAACACCCAAAGGCGCTTTTATCTTTGAAAAAATATTGCAATAATTTTTAACTTCATCAGCCCTGTCGTTCACCATGTCGCCGGTGAAGAAAACGATATCCGGGTTTTCATTCATGAGCATGTCCACCCCGCGCGTTACAGCTCTGCGATTATAAAAACTTCCGCAATGTATATCCGAAATCTGCGCAATCTTTAGCCCCTGAAATTCAACAGGCAATCCGGGTAATCGTAATTTTACTCTATGGATTCGGTAATCATAAGCGGATTTGACCATTCCGTATAAAAGAGTTCCCACATGTATTCCTACAGCCAGGGTGCCGGCTTTCAAAAGAAAATCGGAACGGGTAATTGTATGTTCAATACTGTTTGATGAAACGGTTTGGGAAGTGAAAAATTTTATAGAGAGAAACTGAACCAAACGTTTTACATCATCAATTAATAGAAAGATTGCCCCGGTCAGCTTAGGTAAAAAATTCGTGAAAATAAAACCAAAAACTAAGGATTGAAGAAAAGTTTTTTGAAAAGAACCTTCCGGACCCAGACCCTCTCTTCCGAAGATAATCAAATATAAAATGAGAAGAACAGTGACACTTGAGCATCCCAAAAACAAAAACACATAAATTTTTTCGGCAAGTCCTTTAAACAAATTACGGTACCCTCTGATTACATACACTTCGAGAAGCGTTATAGACAGAAACAGAATTAAAAAGAATAGGAGGCGGTGAGACATGGGGGGGGATGGGGAAAAACTTAATACAATCTGTTACTGTTTAGTCCAAAATGAAAAAATACAATTTTGCCACAGATTTCACAGATTTGCACAGATTAAATGCAACAGTGGCTGAATTGCTTGTCATAAGGACGCTACGAAGATTTAGCTGGTGGCTGGTGTGCTTCTACTATTTCGGAATAAAATTCTTCTTGTGATTCTTCTACAAAAAACAAAGTCGGTGTGTCTGCAATAAGTTTTACTCGTTGTCTTGCAATTTCGCAGTATTCGTGGCTTATGTCTATACCGATATATTGTCTGCCCATTTCACAAGACACTCTAGCTGTTGTTCCGCTTCCACTCATTGGGTCGAATACCAAGTCACCTTGATTTGTCCAAGATTTAATGTGGTCTCTAACAAGTTCGCAAGGGAAAGGTGCTGGATGTCCTTTTGCTTCTTGGTCTTCTTGTTTTTTACCGACAACATACTCCCAAATGTTTCCCTTAATTTTTTTGTCCTTAACGGGCTTAGCCATTTTTTCCCTTGTCTGTTCGTTTTTAGAGTAGTTTTTATATGTCGTTCCATTAAGTTCTAAACCTGCGTGGATACAGTCAACCATAATTGGATTGTGTGTCTTTACAACACCCTTGCTGAACACAAACATATACTCAAACTCGTTGTTGTATCGCTTTCGATAGATTTGCGGAATTGGGTTTTTCTTGCGAAAAATCATTGTATCGTGCAGGTTGAAACCTGTTTCTTTAAAGAATAAAGCCTGATTGAAACTTGTTCCTGTTTCAGTTGCATCAATTGTTGCGTCAGCAACAACCCAAACTACAACACCACCCGGTTTAGTAATGCGATAAAGTTCTTTAACTATATCTTCAAAAGGAAACACATACCCTTTATAGTTTCTCAAATCGTCATAAGGTGGTGAAGTAACTGTTAGGTCAATTACATCATGGTCGAATTGTTGCATTACTTCTACACAGTTACCTTCAATTATTTTATTTATAAATTGTTCCATTGTCTTTTTATTTAAGTGTAAATAGTCCATTGTCGGAAATTGCACTGATTGTTTTAATTCTACTTTCAATTTTGTGAACCGTGATTAGTTCTTTCAATGCTTCTTTATGGCTCATTCGCATAATCTTTTCTCTTTCCTGTGCCAAGAAAGTCAACGCTTCTTCTTTTGAAATGGCTATGCTTTCAGTTGCAACACCTTTCTCAATATTCCATAATTGCTCGACTGCCTTTGAAAACGAAAGAATTGTTTTATTGATTGCTAACCAATAATCGGTAGCGTTTTTAGAAGGATTGAGGGCTTTAATTGTTTCAAATATTTTCTTCAAAAGCTGTTGAGCTTTTGCTTTCCCTTCTTTTTCAGAGTAGGAAAGTAGCAATGCAAGATGTGAGTATGTAAAAACACAAACATTTTGAGTTGTGGCTTGTTGATAAATTTGGCTTGAAGAAGTTGGAAGTTGATAAATCGGGCAAACCACCATTGCATAAGGTTTGCCACGTTTCCATCCGTGCATTGCTTGCACTTTGAAGTCTTTTTGATTTTTTGCTGTTCTGCTTAGTCTAAACGCTTTGGCATCTGCAACAAAGCTGTAATCTTTTGCAAACGCTTCAACGTCTGCCGCATCAGCTCTTTCTTTAAGGACTAAACTTTTAAGCCCTAATGCTGTGTATGCTAATGAAAGTAAAGTGTCGGTGTATTTTGAGTATAATTTTTCTTCACTTGAGTCGTGTCCGTAGCTTTCAGGAATGTTTCCGCAAAGTCGTAAATGGTCAATAAGCGATAAAATGCCATTTTTCTTGATTTCGGCTTCTAATTCCTTCTCTAATTTTTCTGTGTCGTTACCAAAGTGTCCGCTAAGTTTTCGGATTTCTTCAATCCAATACTGTCGAGTTTTTATTGCCTTAGCTGATATTATTTTGTTCATTATCCTCTGTCAAAATGTTAGTTTTCAAATTTACTTAAATTGTCGGGTTATTTGTCTGAAAAACGTGAAAAGTTGTCAACGGTAACTGTAGGTTGTGCGGTCAGTCAGCATTGCAACCAACGTCAATCCGTCTAAAAACTACAGTTCACCTGCAAAAATAAACAAAAACCGGATGTAATAGAAGCGATATGCGGAAGGAAAAAAAATAGACCGGAATGAAAATTAAAAATTTGGCATCAACCTGTGGTAGTATTTTGCTTTTAGGAAAGTCAAAAATTTGGAAAATAAAAAAACAAGTTCTCTCAGGAGGTTTTTGAACACATTTTTATAAATATAGCCACTCTACCTTTTTAACGAAAACCCCATAGAGAAAAAAAACCAACAATCAAGGGGGAAAAACTTCCGCCAGAGGCAGATTCAGTGCAACAGTGGCTTCGTTGTATGTGCTATGGACGCAACGAACCTTAGTTGTTGGGCACAGTTTTTTTCATTAGTTTTTTCATATTCTTTTTATTTTTTCCAAATAGCTTTTGACAGTACTCATAATTGAATTCTATTGATATTATTTGTTTTTCGTGTTTAGAAAATTTATTCATTTGAGATAGGTCAAAACCCGAATCTTCAATTAAAATATCTTTAAACCCATCAATCAATGTTTTCATTGTTAAGCTATCTGTAAACCCAAAAAAGTCACTTGGATTAGTATAATTCAACTCTATTACTCTTGTCGAAGTATTTGTAACAGTGGATAATGACGTACTTATTTTAAATCCCATAAACTGTAAAAGAAGTCTATCACTAAATAGAGGATGATTTTCTTTCTTCTCCAAATGCATAGGTGCATAAAATTCCCGAACATATGCCATACATTGAAGTGGTGATGTGTCTTCAAATATTTGAAATGCAGACCTTGTTATTAATTTGGTTGATGAAGAATTGAGATATGAGTAGAATAACAATAAATGAGCAGATTTCGGGTCATCTATAAATCCTTGCTTAAAGTATTTATATTTCTCAAATTCCGAATGGGTTACAAATTTCGAAATCTTTTTATTTATCAGGTTATTTTTCGATGTTTTTGATGATTTGGGAATTTGTACGACTTGTGTAGAAAAATAAATGACTTGCTCTAAAACATTAATGATTATTCCAAAAATTTCTCTTGTTGATATCATTCCGTGCTTTGAGCTATCATAATGTTTGATAGTGTTGCGTAGGGTTATTTTTAAAAAAATTAGAATGGTATTACTGTCCTTATTGGCTTCTAATGATAATTTTTGTAAGTCAGTTATTACCTTTGCAATATATACTAATTCTTTTATTTCAACCCATTTATTGGTGTATGTCAGAGGAACATACTCATCTATTAATTCAGTTGATTTTACAATTAATTTTTTATTTGCTATTTGAATATCATTTAAAGCATTGGAAATGTGGTTTTCTAGTAACTTTTTCTTGAGTATTGGATATGTAATAACAATAGTAATTATGGCTATTATTGAGCATTGAAAGTCATTAAAAATTTTATATCCAATTCTAAAAATTTCTTCCATTTCCAAGTATTTCGTTTAAATTGTGCCCAACGCCAGTTTGTGAAAAAACTCACTATAATTTGTTGCTAAAATTACTAAATAAAAAACAATTCCATTCATTCAACATGGTAACTTTGTGACCTATTTCAATTTCTGCCCTCAAACTGAAAATTTTCTGAGTGTCCCTAATCTCCATCAAAATCTCAAAACAAATATCTCGCCGACAAGGAGCCATCCCAATAAAATTCCCGGCTGTTGAGCAAGTCAAAGGTAGGTTTAATATCAACGCCCAAGGTAAACGGAATTTCTTCTATATCCCATTCTAATCCTAAAATTGCATCTACACCTAAATTTAAAAAAAACCCCTCCGTTTTTACTTTATTACGCCATGATTCAGCATTTCCATGAAACACACCTACATGCCCTCCAAGCCCATAAAACCAATACAGATTATCAAGCCGGAATGCCGTCTTATGCAATTCTTTTAGCACAGTAACTAAAGCTCCCTGCCACTCATACTTCGTGTGAAGTATGCCTTCAATTGCATGGTAACGTTTCATCATTTTCTTTACCGTGATGCCGTCGGTTTGTCCGAAACGTACTCCGGCGGAGAAATCGTATTTCTGGGCTTTTGCAAAAG
The DNA here is from genome assembly GCA_001769655.1 of Bacteroidetes bacterium RIFCSPLOWO2_12_FULL_37_12. Taxonomy (GTDB): domain Bacteria; phylum Bacteroidota; class Bacteroidia; order 2-12-FULL-37-12; family 2-12-FULL-37-12; genus 2-12-FULL-37-12. The sequence goes on from MEPC01000038.1 coordinate 16,965, forward strand.
CGGTCAGGGTAAAATAGATTGTTAAAAGAATGTATAATTTTTTCATGATTTTTTTGATGGCAAATGTACAGGAAATTTTGATTTACATATATGCCTCCCATTTTTTATACATTTCCTCTAATTCTTTCATCACTCTGTTGTAACGGTCGAGTATCGTGTGAAATCCATCTTTATCATTATATACAACCGGGTCCGATAGTTTTGACTCACATTCAGATTTTTCTTTTTCCAGAGAAGAAATTTTTTCTTCTAATTGTTTTCGCCGGTGTTCGTGTTGTTTTTTTTCTTTATCCGCCTGGCGCTCTTTCTCTTTTATATTAGGATTTGCAGGTTCTTTTATTTTAAGACCTTCTTTCGCTTTACTTTTTTTGATGGAATTCAATTCTGCCAATGACTCCATTTTCTTACGGCTCAAATACTCTTCAATGTCATAAGGAAATTGATGTATCTTTTTATTTTTGAATTCATACACCTGATTGACAAGCCCCGATAAAAATTCCCGGTCATGGGAAACAAGCACGAGAGTGCCACTAAATTCCATCAGAGATTTTTTCAGAATATCTTTAGTGATAAGGTCTAAATGGTGGGTGGGCTCATCGAGAATCAACACATTCACCGGTTCCAGAAGAAGCTTTGCCATGGAGAGCCGGGTTTTTTCACCTCCCGACAACACGCTGACTTTTTTATAAACCGTGTCACCACTGAACAAAAAAGCGCCCAGCAATTTTCGTGGCACCACAGGGTTGCCGGCTGTTATATTCGACTCAATGGTTTCAAGAACGGTATGCGCGGGGTTCAGTGTGGCAAAATTGTGCTGGGCAAAATATCCAATCTGAACATTATAACCGGTGGTAAGTTTTCCCTGATAGGGTTCGGTGCCGGCTAAAATGCGACTGAGGGTTGATTTTCCTTCTCCGTTTCTTCCAACAAAAGCAATTCGGTCGCCCCGGTAAATAGAAAAACTCTGCTCACGAAAGACCTCCTTCTGGTTATATGCTTTTGAAATATTTTCCGCTTTGAAAACATCCACTCCGGTTCTGGGCGCATTTGGGAACGTGATACGGATTTTGGAAAGGTCCTCTTCTTCGGGAATGACTAATTCGATTTTGTCGATCATTTTAATTCTTGACTGCACTTGCTTTGCTTTCGATGCCTTGTACCGGAACCGTTCGATAAATTTTTTATTGTGTTCTATTTCTTTTAATTGATTCGACTGAACAGCCAATAAATGTTCTTGTTGTTGTTGTTTTAATGCTTCGTATCCCAGGTAATTCGATTTAAAATCCCGGAGATTCCCGCTTTGCAAATCGAAAATACGGTTGCATAAATTATTCATAAATACCCGGTCGTGTGACACAAGAATCAGGCACCCTTTGTAGGAAGAAAGAAAATTTTCGAGCCATAGTAACGAGTCCATGTCAAGGTGATTGGTGGGTTCGTCAAGCATCATCAAATCTGGGTTTTGCAAAAGAATTTTTGCCAGTTCCACACGCATTTGCCATCCTCCGCTCAGTTGACTGACATCGTTATCAAAATCATTTCTTTCAAACCCAAGACCCGTTAGAATTTTTTCTGTTTTTTCTTTTATGAGATGACCGTCAATGAGCCGTAATTCCTCATATAAATGGTTCAAAACAGCGGAATGTTCAGAAAATAGTTCAAGTGTCACTGATTTACCTGCATGTTCAACGGGCAAGGAAGACACACTATGCTCGGCAGGCTCTCCGGCATGAGCAAGTGCATGTTCCGTTTCCCGGATTTTCACCACTAATTTCTGAATTTCTTTATGAGAACTCATTACTTCCTGAATAATGGAATTAGGTTGAATGTAAATTATTTCCTGAGGCAGGTAACCAATCTTCAATCCGGTGGGTTTATGTATGGATTTTTGATTTTCTGTGTAAATGCCTGCCAATATTTTCAGCAGGGTGGTTTTGCCGGAACCATTTCTGCCTACCAGACCGATTTTATCTTCAGGTCGGATAAGAAATGAAACGTCATTAAAAAGGTATCTATCTCCAAAATGTATGGAAAGGTTCTGAACGGAAATCATTTTCTATTTTCTTTTTTCTATCTTCTATTTTCTATTTTCAATCTTATCTCGCAACATTTTCTGATGGGGTCCGGCAAAGACAAATTCATTGAGCCATGTATTATCTGAATGGAGTATTTCTTCCCTGTTTCCTTCCCAGCATTTTTTTCCCTGATGAATGAAAATGATGGAGTCACCGGTTTCAAGTACGGAATTCATGTCGTGAGAAACTACGAGTGTGGTCATGTTGAATTCTACTGTAATTTCTTTGATTAGTTTGTCTATGACGATGGAAGTTTGCGGGTCAAGTCCGGAATTAGGTTCATCGCAAAATAAATAACGCGGATTTAAAGCAATCGCTCTTGCAATTCCAACGCGTTTTCTCATACCCCCGCTCAATTCCGACATGGAAAGTTTATTGGAACCACTCAGTTTTACACGTTCAAGGCAGAAATTCACTCTTTCAATTTTTTTCTCGCAGTTAAGTTGACTGAACCGGTCTAATGGAAAAAGAATATTTTCCTGCACATTCATGGAATCAAACAAAGCGGAACCCTGAAACAACATTCCGATTTCGCGTAAAATTTTTTTTCGTTGATTGAATAAAGCGGTAACTAAGTTCATGTCGTCAAAAAAAACACTGCCTGTATCGGGTTTAAGAAGTCCTACAATGCATTTCAATAATACCGTCTTCCCGCTTCCGCTTGCTCCAATGATATAATTAACCTTCCCCGGGAGAAATTCCCCTGAAATGGAATCGAGAACATTTTTGTCGTCGAAAGATTTGGATATGTTTGTAATGCGTAGCAAAGAGGGAATTAATTTACGACTTACGATTTACGAATAAAGTGAATAAGTGACACTATTCGTAATCAGTAATTTATTATTTACAATAATATTTGAGCAAGTACATAATCAGCACACAACACGGCAATACAACTATTGGTCACCGCCACCGTGGTTGCCCTGCCGACTTCAAGAGCGCCGCCCTTGGTATTATATCCTACGTAAGAGCATATTGAAGAAATAAGCAATGCAAAAACAAATGATTTTACCAGCATGAAAAAGATATTGTATGGCACAAAATATTCCCGTATTCCATAAACGTAATCATATTCGGTAATAGCGCCTGAAATAGTACCGGCAAAATATCCACCGGTAATTGAAATAAATGCGGCTATGGTCACTAAAACAGGGAACATGAAAGCGGAAGCAATAATTTTTGGCAAGACCAGATACGATGCAGAATTTATTCCCATAATCTCAATGGCATCTATCTGTTCAGTGATTTTCATAGTGCCTAAAGAGCCGGCCATATTGGAACCCACTTTGCCGGCAAGCACGATAGCAGTAATAGTAGGCGCTAATTCTAAAATCGTCATGTCCCGTACAATCAACCCAATGACCGAGCGGGGAATCAATGGATTTTCAAGATTGTAAGCAAATTGCACGACCGTAACGGCTCCAATGAAAGCAGAAATTATAAATACAATTGTCACTGATTCTACTCCTATAATAACCATTTCATGAGCCGTGTTGCGAATATATACCGAAAAAGGTTCTCTATGAAAGAACAACTTCTTCAGGAACATCATGTAATCGCCAATCGCGGTGAGTATTTTAAATTTATTCATTTCACAACGGTTTACCATTTTTTCCTAACAGTGGCACAAATTTGAACGAGCCGTACTCAGAGGACTCTGTTAATTCATTGTCTTGTTTTATTACACAAATCATTTTTTGCACCTCTCCTTTGCCTACTGGAATTATTAAACGCCCTCCGATTTTCAATTGATTCATAAGGCCATCAGGTATTTTTGGTGCCGCGGCGGTGACAATAATTTTATCATACGGGGCAAAAGAGGGCAACCCCAAAGAACCATCTCCCAGAAATAATTTCGGATAATAATTCATTTTAGCAAGAAGTTGTTTTGTTTTTTCATACAATATTCTGTTTAATTCAATGGAGAAAACTTTGGCGCCAAGTTCTACGAGAATACATGCCTGGTATCCTGAGCCGGTTCCTATTTCAAGTATTTTATCATTTTTTTGTACATCGAGAAGTTCCGTCTGGACAGCTACGGTATAGGGTTGAGAAATCGTTTGGTCTTCTCCAATCGGAAACGGTTTGTCCTCGTAAGCGTGCTCTGTGAAGGAACTATCCAAAAAAAAATGTCGCGGAACTTTGTCTATGGCTTTAAGAATTTTTTCGTTACTAAAACCTTTATCCCTGATTTCCTGACAAAGGGCTTTACGCATTCCTTTATGCCGGTAAGAATCTAAAAGCATGGTTTACAAACTTACATGAAAATTTTGATTTCCATATAAACAGGATAAAAATACAGAAACATTCTCACCCCTCTCCATTTTTTTGGAGAGGGGCTGGGGTGAGGTCTGATTAATAGAAGAAATGTACATGAAATTTTTTGGTTACACATTGCCGGGAAAAAAAAGTATCGGGGTATGGGTGTGTCGGTTTGTCGGTGTATATTGCATTTTTTTTATAAATTCGTGAAAAAATTCAGATATTTCAGACATGAAAAAAATCGGTATCCATGGTTTCACTGCAGTAAAAGCCCTTTATACAGACGGCATTCTGGCGCGGGAAAATTTTGAATTTTTTGGATGCAACGATGCCTCTTTTGACCTGCATGATATTGTTCAGTTTGGCGCACTTGATTTTCTTACCGATTTCTCTTCAGTAATCAACCGCTGTGATTATATCATTCTGGGAGATGAAAATCAATCTCCTTATGAATTTGCAAGACAGGCAATGCGAAAAGGGAAACCAATAATTCTATTGCATCCTTTTTTGTTAAATTATGAAGAAGCAAAAAATCTCTCCAAATTAAGCGAAGAAGCAGGAATTGAAATATTTTGCTTCCACACCTATAATTTATTGCCCGTTTTCATAACCGGTAAAAAACAACTTGATAACAAAATTGTGTTGTTCCGTTTTGAACATTTCGTTCCCGTTTTATCAGGTTCTAATCTCAAACCGGTGATGGAAGGAATTCTCTCACAGAATTTAGCGCTAATTCAGGATGTATCGAAAGCAACTATCCGGAAAATATCAATCAGTCATCAAAAAATCATTTCAAAAGTAGCCGATTCAGTCAGCATTCACTTTGAATTCGACACAGGGTTGACGGGTGACTTGTGGCTCAACCGGATGGCTATTGAGCCATGCCGGAAAATGACATTACTTCAGAAAAACCGTCTGGTTGAAATTGACTTTGTTCATTCTGTAGTAAAAACCATTGATAAGGAAAAAAGCAGGTCTAATCCACCTCATGCCTTGTTTCAGGAATTTGCAGAACAACCGGTTACTAAATTATTAATCGGTCAACCCGCTTTAACAGGACCCACTCCGTTAGTTCAATTTTTTGATTCCATATTTCCGTCTTCAAAAAATCTTCCGGTTAAAACGCCCCTTATTCATGATACACTTGCGGCACTGAAACTGGCTCGGCATATTGTGGATAAAATTAATAGAAGTATGTGAAATAGGAATGATGGAATATTGGAATATTGGAATAAATGAAAACAAAATCTTCGGTTTTTTTACTTATTGCCTTGGTTTTACAAGGGTGCCTCTGGAGCAACGAACCGGAAAAAATTCCGGCTTACATCCGGATCAAAAATTTTAATTTTACATCGCCATCTGAACTCGGAAATAACTCACAAAGCATTTCCGATGTCTGGGTTTATGTGGACGGAAAAATAAATGGAATTTATGAATTGCCTTGCATATTTCCGGTACTGGAAACTGGTTCTTATGAAGTTAAATTATATGCAGGGATATATCCTGATGGAATGCATAATGTCAGAATAAGTTACCCGTTTTTTACTTCGCATAAATTTCAGGCAACGCTGGTAGAAAAAGGTGTTTTGGAAGTGACTCCTGAAATCACGTATATTGATAATTTGAAATTGCCGGTTTTTATGCTGGAAGAATTTGAAAAGAGTTTTGTGTTGATTGAGCCCAGTCCTCAAAGTGATATTGATACGTTGAAAATTGAAACAGATTCGTTGCCTTATATCGGTAAATACGGAGTTATTTATGGAAAAAAGGACGTGAAAGAAAAAATTGATTGGGCTTCCGTAGAAGAGATTTCAATTTCTGACCCTGGCTCAGCAGTATTTCTCGAAATGCATTTCAAATCAACTATTAATTTTTATGCAGGTGTCTATGCCCTCAATGGCTTCGGAGGCGTGACCGCTATACTTGATTTGGTTCTCCTTCCCCGAAGTGATTGGCGTAAAGTATATGTAAATCTGACCGATGAAATTGCAAGTCAACCGTTGGGTACAACGTTTAAAATCCTGTTTCGGGGAGAGACAAATGGAGCCATTGACACAAACGGTAAACCCGATTATATTGCCTTGGATAACCTGAAACTATTGCAGATGAAATGAAAAAAAACCTGGAAACACTGAAGCATATTGTTGCCGACTTTATTTCATCGTTTCTGGCGTGGGTCGGCTTTTTTATGCTACGCAAATACATACTTCAGAATATTTCTGAAGGGCTTTCACCTACCTTGCTTGTAGGAGCCGTAGTAATTTCTGTTTTCTGGGTTTTATTATATGCCGTTTCAGGCATGTATTCCGATTTATACAGGAAATCGCGTGAAAAAGAATTGATACGTCTTTTCCAGTTTACCCTGTTAGGGGTTCTGATTATTTTCTTCGGAGTCATGTTGGATGATATTATTATTAACTATACTTCCTATTACAAAACATTCTCGACCTATTTTCTCATTCATCTTTTAGTGGTTTCGATTGTAAAACTTTTTCTTCTCACCCGGATCAAAAATAAAATAGCTAATCGCGAAATCGGATTCAATACCTTACTCATTGGAAGCGGGAATTCGGCAAAGTCGGTCTATGAGGAATTGGAGAATATGAAAAAATCTATAGGTAACCGGTTTGTTGGATACCTTGCAACAAATGAATCAGCAGATGAAAAAACACTTCCTATAAAAAAGTTTGGCACCCTGTTAAATGCGGAAGAAATTATTAATCAACATCGCATTGAGGAAGTGATCATTGCCATTGAATCGCAGGAACATGCACGAATGGGTGAGATAATAAACACACTTTCTCCTTTGAATGTCACTATTAAAGTTCTGCCCGATTTATATGACATACTCACCGGTTCGGTTAGAATGTCCCATTTATTCGGAACTCCATTAATTGAAATAAACCCAAACCTGATGCCCCATTGGGAAAAAGTTGTAAAACGATTTATTGATATTGTTTTTTCATTTCTGGTAATGATGTTGGGATGTTGGTTTTTCATTCTCATTGCATGGTTAGTGCGGCTTACAAGCAGGGGTCCTGCTTTTTATAGTCAGATTCGCATTGGTAAGAACGGAAAACCATTTCGTATTTTTAAATTCCGTACCATGTTTGAAAATTCAGAAACAGAAGGTCCCAGTTTATCCACTGAAACAGATCCACGCGTAACTCCCTTCGGTAGATTTTTGAGAAAAACCCGTCTTGATGAGTTTCCACAATTCTGGAATGTGTTGAAAGGGGATATGTCATTAGTAGGACCCAGACCCGAAAGAAAATATTTTATTGACAAAATAGTAGAGATAGCTCCGCAATACCGGCATCTTCAAAGAGTAAAACCCGGAATCACAAGCTGGGGGCAAATCAAATTCGGATATGCAGAAAATGTAAATGAAATGGTAGAACGGTTGAAGTACGATATTATTTATATAGAAAATATGTCGTTGGCGCTTGATTTTAAAATCATGCTGTTTACCATCATGCGAATGATTCAAGCGAGGGGGAAATAAGAGAAAGGGAAAAAGGGAGAAAGGGAGAAGGGGAGAAAGTAAGCAGGTGAATGAAAAGTAATTGAGAATTTTCCTGTATTTTTGCATTTTATACCCTTATACCCTATACCCATTTTCATTTAATAAATCATGAAGCTTGAACAATTTTTCGATGAAAACCTTTCTCATGCTTCCTACATGATTGTTTCGGAAGGCGAAGCGGTGGTTATTGATCCTTCGCGGGATATCGAGAGATATATTAAATATGCTCACGAACATTTTGCTGTAATTCATGCCATCATTGAAACACATCCGCATGCTGATTTTGTAAGCGGGCACGGAGAATTATCACGAAAAACAGGCGCCGCTATTTACATCAGCAAATTGGCAAAAGCGGATTATCCCCATATTCCCTTCGACGAAAATGAAATTTTAAAATTAGGTACCTGTGAACTGCACGCATGCAATACACCAGGACATTCCCCCGACAGCATCTGCATAATTTTAAAACAAGATGATAAAGAACATGCTGTATTTACCGGTGACACTCTTTTTGTGGGAGATGTTGGCAGACCTGATTTACGCGAAAATGCCGGGAATTTAAAAGCCAACAGAGAAGAATTAGTCAGTTCGCTTTATCATTCTACCAGAAAAAAATTAATGAAACTTCCTTCCGATACTATTGTTTCCCCCACTCATTGCGCAGGTTCTCTTTGTGGCAGAAATATTGGACCCGAACGATACAGCACCATCGGAAAGGAATTAGAAAATAATTATGCACTTCAGGAAATGAACGAGAAAGATTTTGTCCGCATCGTTTTAAAAGATCTTCCTTTTCAGCCACGTTACTTTGCTTACAATGTTGGCCTGAACTTGAAAGGTGCTCCTGATGTTAAGGAGATTGCAGACAAGGTACCGGTATTTCGTGAGCATGCTCTCGTGGATAAAAATTGCCTGATAGTGGATGTAAGACAGCCCATCCATTACAAACAAAAGCATTTTAAAGGTTCTATTAACATACCGCTTAGTTTGCGTTTTGAAACCTGGCTTGGATCAGTGGTGAATCCCAATGAACCGTTTTATCTTACCATGGAATCACATGGGCAGAACGACAATGAATATGCAAGTGGTATTATTAAAAGGGTCGCCAAAATCGGATACGACCTTTTTCTTAAAGGTGTTTTAATGACCCATAATCCCGGACAGGAAAAATCTGAAAAATTGAGTATGAAAGATTTTTCAAAGCGCCGGAAACAATTTTACATTCTCGATGTCCGAAACGTCTCAGAAGCAAAACATAAGATTTTTGATAATAGCATAAACATCCCTTTACCTGTTTTACGTGAAAATCTTAAAGAAATTCCAAAAAACAAACCGCTGGTGGTTCATTGTGGAGGTGGATCCCGCTCTGCTATTGCTTCCAGCATTCTTGAGTGTCACTTTAAACAGAAAGTGTACGATTTAGGAGAAGCGGTGGAAGATTTTAAATAATATCTGGTTTAAGTCTGTAGCCAGGTAAGTGCGGTTGCGACTTAAACCTTATATTAAGTTATTGGTCATTGGTCATTAGTTATTAGTAAATACTCTCATGTCACGCATTCTTGCCATAGATTACGGAAAAAAAAGAACCGGCATTGCCGTGACAGACCCGTTGAAAATGATTGCTTCTCCTTTAGTGTGCATTGATACTCCCGACATTTTTATTTTTCTGGAAAACTATTTCAAAACGGAAAAAGTGGAGACGTTGGTGATTGGTTACCCGCTGAATACCAATGGCAGTGCCACTGATGTCACTAAAGATGTAATTCGTTATAAAAACAACATACAAAAAAAATTTCCTGCAATCAAAGTCGAATTCGCTGATGAACGTTATACCAGCGTGATTGCCCACCAAACCATGCTTGCCGCCGGATTGAGAAAAAAAGCCCGCAGGGATAAACGGTTAGTGGATAAGATAAGCGCGGCGGTAATTTTGCAGGGATATTTGAATAAGATGGGCATTGGGAATTAGGCATTCAATAGTAATACAGTTGTAATACAATCGTATTACTATCGTATAACCATTGTATTCCTAAAAAAATATGAAACTCATAACTTATTTAAAATCCAACGAAATGCGTTCCGGTATTCTAGTCAATAACCGGATTTTTGACCTGCACCTTTCTTCTTCAAAACAACTTCCGGTGAGTATGCGTGAAATATTAATTGGAGGAGAAAGAGCGTTGGATATCCTACGAAACATTGAAGTCAAGACCAACGATGGAAAATTTATAGAATTCAGCATTGCTTACGATGAAAAAATCCTTTGCGCACCTATTCCGGATCCAACTTCCTGCCGTGATGGGTACGCCTTTCGTCAGCATGTGGCGGCGGCGCGAAGAAACAGAGGAGTGCCTATGATTCCGGAATTTGATGAGTATCCGATTTTTTATTTCACCAATCATCAGGCAATCATGGGTCCCGGTGATGTTTATTGCATGCCCGACCATTTTGAAAAATTGGATTTCGAATTGGAAGTCGCTGTAGTGATTGGAAAAAAAGGAAGGAACATACCATCCGGAAAAGCTGATGAATATATCGCCGGTTTTACGATTATGAATGACCTGAGCGCCCGGGTTTTGCAAATGGAAGAAATGAAACTGAATCTGGGACCCGCGAAAGGTAAGGACTTCAGCACTACCATCGGCCCATGGTTAGTGACACCCGATGAATTGAAAAATTATTTAACTTCCTGCAAAAAAAATCACACCGGTAATTCATGGAATCTGGAAATGAAATGCCGCGTGAATGGAATACAGGTTTCGTTGGGAAACATGAGTGACATGGATTGGACTTTTGCCGAAATCATTGAGCGTTGTTCGTATGGGTGCGACATTTTTCCAGGAGATGTGATTGGTTCCGGTACCGTAGGTACCGGTTGTTTTCTAGAATTGAATGGCACTGCTAAGTTTAACGACCCCTCAGCCAACGAGCAATGGCTGAAAGAAAATGATGTAGTGGAGATGGAGGTGGCGGGATTAGGAATTTTGAGCAATACGATAAAGCGGGCAGAAGAGGATTTTTCGATTTTGAAGAGGAAAAAAAGATAATACATTTTTCATTTCTTGTTTAGTGTTATATGTTATTTTTCTAAAACCATAGTTGTTTTGGTATAACTTTATAAAATTTAATAGTTTTAAAAACTCTTCCCCCATGACCCAAACCTCTGTCAATTACGGCGTATTCTCCGGATTAACCACATTTGCCTTCATGATTATCCTGTATTACTGCGGCTTAAACCCACTCGGAAACTGGGGCTGGCTCGGATTCTGGATTCCCATCTTATTTATTTGTCTGGGAACCATCCATCAAAAAAACAAACTCCAGGAGGGTTTCATCACCTACGGACAGGGATTATGGCTGGGTGTTCTGATGACACTCGTTGCCTCTTTTACTTCCGCCGTTTTAGTATATGCGCTGTGCGAATTTCTGGATAAATCATTGGTAGAGCGGAACATTGAAGAAGCGATGACCGGAATGGAGAAAGCAAAGGACTTTCTGAGCGAAGAAATGTATGAGAAAGCGGTAGAAGCCATCGAACAAATGACTCCACGGGAAGTAGCCATCGGTGTGTTTAATTCAAAATTGTTTGGGGGATTATTTGTGTCACTGATTACTGCCGCCGTTTACCGGAAGGTGAAACCGGTTTTTGAGTAGAGGAATGACTCGTTTGTGAAGACAAAAACGAAGGCGATAAAAAATTCCTTCGTTTGTGAGGACACAAACGAAAGCGATAAAATGCCTTCGTTTGTGTCCTCACAAAAGAAGGCGATATCCCTAACGCCCAACAAGATTCAATTCCGAAAATTTATTGAAGCTCGTGCTATGCACCAACCCGAACCCCGTTGTGTAATTGTTTTCTAATGCCACTGAAAAGGGATTCAGTTTGTTGTACATTCTGAATTTTAGTTTTCCGTTTTTAGCAATATCATATTCAATAGACCAATCACCCGCAATGCTTCTTACCTTACTCTCGTCCGGTGAGGTTTGTATAAAGTCCCCTTCCCGTATGAGTCGCATTCTCCCGCCGAATAAGGATGCCGTAAGTTTTACTTCTAATTCCTTCAACGCTTGTTCGTCAAATGTTTGTCCCAGATTCAAGTCAACAGATACGTAAGGATTCGACTGCGAAAGCCAGGAACTGACCTGATTGGAGAGAAATTCCTGAACACCGCCTTCCAATGCGGCTTTTCCTCCTTCTCCCGAAAGCATGTTTTCCTCCCTCGGCGGGGCTAATCTTCGCAATACCAGCAAACTGAAAATCTGCTTGTTCATTTCATATTCGTTTGTTTTTAATTCGTTGAGATAACCGGTGGCAAACTGATTGGCTCCGGTTTCCCCTTGTGCCAGCGTGGGAATATCGAGAGAATATGAAATATCAGGACGATATAGTTTGCCCGTCAAATCCATTATAATATGAACGTCTTGCCGCTTGGAAGTTAATTTTTTTGAAACCAACGTGTCTTCCAATATTCCGGTGACATTTGCATTAACAATGTATTCTGATCTTAGATTAATTTCTGCATCCTCGGGTTTGCCCGACCACGTTATTTCGCGTCCCTGTCCGGGTATTAATAAAAATTCTTTGTTCACAAACTGCTGAAACGTAAAATTATAGACACCTTTCACAATCTCCAGATTTCCAAAAATATTAAAATCACCTTTCGTGTCAATTTCTAATTTTAATTCTCCTCTTCCGTTGCCGCTTAGAATATCTCCTGTTTTCTCATCAAAAATAATCCGGTAGGCGGCTTCAGGGGTCACTTCTACATCAAAATTCATTTTTAAACCGCTTAAGTCGAGGGGGGTTTCCCGTTCTATTTTCACATCCTCCTGATTCACAAATCGTATGTAGTTCTTTTTTTCATTTCCGCGAAATGCGTTGACAGGAATAGAAATGTTGGTACCCTTTTCTGTTTTTACACGCGCATCCATTTCTAAGTTTTTCATAGAGCCCTTTATGTTCATATCACCCGACGAAAAAACAGTTCCGTAATAAAGTTCATTTATTTTCGAATTTGTTTTAAGAGTCATCAAATTCTCTAACCGGACAGAGAAATCTAATGACACGTTACCTGAATAACTGTTGCGGATTACTCCATTTATGTACCCGTTATTTCCCATCGCGTCAGTGATGACGGAATTTTCGAAAATAATATTATTTTCAAGCACCCTGAGCGTTGTATTTACATAATAAATCACATTCAGGTAATCCACTTTGGCGGATGAATTTTTTAAATATCCTATGCCGTTTATTTCAGGTTTATTGAAAGTTCCTTTCCATGTCAAGTCGGCGCTGATGTTTCCACGGACTTCCGACACAATACCGGAAGTATAGGGTTCAAGGAGATTAAGATTAAAATTATTCAGATTTACATTAAGATTCAAGGGATTCTTCTCGTATGGTGCCACAACTCCCTGCAAACGCAGTGTATTTTCTTTTCCTTTATCTACAAAGAAGTCAATTTTAATTTTTTTTCCTGCCGCATCCCATTGTGATTTTCCATGCACCTCTCCTACCAGAAAATTGTTTATCATAAAATTCTGAACCCCAATATCTCCCGATATTACAGGTTTGTCAAACAACTGGCTTAGTTTTAAATCTGCATTGCATTTACCGCTATAAAATTGTTCCTTATCTGGAAAAAATTCATTGAGCATCCCCAGCCGCAATCCTTCCGCAAAAACAGATAATTCATCCTGTTTGTTTTCAGAGATAATGCCTTCAATCCTGATAAACTGGTCGCGGTTTGTAAATTTTAGGTTGGAAATTTTTATTTTTTTTCCGGTCACAGTAAATTTATTTTCAGCGGACAGATTCCATTTTTCACGCCGGTAGGTTATGTAGGAGGGTTGAAGTGTGCCACTGATTCCTTCATCACCCAGCGCAAGGTTTCCTGATATGTTTGCTGTGTTTTCGGGTCCTGGAATTTTTAATCTGCTCTCAAACTCCATTTGATGATCATGCCAGTTCCCATCCGCAAGAAAATTTTCTGCAATTAACTTTTTGTCATGTATCAGGTTCCCCGTTTTAAAAATTCCAACCCCCACTAATTCTTTTCCGGTATATAGTTTTGAGAGCGTCATGTCTGCATTTCCGTTCAGGATAGTAATAGGAAGAAATGAAACGGTATCCGCCAGCATCTGAACATTCAAAATAGTCGTTATTCCCTGTCTGAAGTATCCTTCAAACGAGCTGTTCTCTGAAATGTAGAATGGAGAATTTAATAATTCAAATAACCCTTTCGTTTTTTTTATCTTTAATTGGTAGCTTAATTTATAGGGAGTAAGGGTTCGGTCGTTGTTGGATTTGTTTTGATAATAGGTTTCGAGTATGCCGGGTTTGTTTTCAAAATATAATTGTATTTCATTAATAAATTCTTTTACATCATTTTTAAGTTGAGAGAATGTAAAATTTCCATGTGCTGATACATCAACTAATGATGATTTTACTGAAATATTTTTTTCTTCTTTGCCGGAGCGGAATGTGATTAGAAGTGTATCCAGTTCAACTTGTTGTTTCTCATTCCGGATGTTAAAATTATTCAGTAGGAATTGTCCGTTGGGATTTTCCAAACTAAGTACAGGAAAATTAAGTGTAAATCCGGTTTTTATGATTGGCTCAGCCGCCGGTTGCCACCATGCTCCGGGTTTTGCGTAATGGATAATACCGGTTATGTCGAGCGAGTGAATGCTTTTTTTCCTGCTTAATGAACCGGTCATGTTCACACGGAGATTAGTATCATTCACCGCAAATTCCCCTGACAAAAGCCGTGGGTCGAGGGTTCCTGTAAATGAAATGTTTTTGCAGGGCGAACCATTCACTGTTAATTCACTGATGCGCGTAGTAAGTGAAACCCTGAAACTATCGGGATTCAGACCGGTTCCCTCGAGTTGGTTGGTAAATGAGATATTAGAAATCCCTGATTTCTTTCCATCCAACTTTTCTATTTTCAGATTTTCACCACCGAAAGTTCCTTTATAATAGGTTTCAGTCAACGATTTACCCAGCTTGAAATTCATATCGGTAATAATATTTCCGAGTTTGGTTTTAAACGTGCCGGTGGATACAAAATCAAGAAGAAATCCGCTTAGTCGCCCGTTGAAAGAAATAGGACCTATCTTAGTTATTTCCTCATTAATTTCACCACCTCCAAACGAAATTATATCATCAGGCATGACACGCACTTTGTTAAGTTTGAAATCGAAAAATGTTTCGTGGATGTCCGGCAATCCGTCAAAATTAGTTTCCCCTTCAAACAAGGAACCGTGAGGAAAAACAATCCGGAGATGTTGGATCATAAAATTTCCGGTCTTACCGATAAAATTTCCCTTAATGGAAATCATCTGGTCAGGAATATTTTTTAACGGTACGAATTTTCTCAATTCTTTACAGCTTAAAGCCGACTCCGTTAGTTGAATGTTCATGAATATCCCTCTTTTAAAGTCACTAAAGTCATGGTATGAATTATACGTAAATTTTATGTTTCCATTTACTTCTGACTCTCCGGTTTTAAAGAGCAGGTTTTGAAAAGACATTTCCCGATTGGAAAAAACGGAAAGGCAGGAAAGTGATTGTACCGTGATGAAGTTGGTTGTTTCCTGACAAGACAAGGAACGAATGGAAAACAGGAAACTATCATTTTTTGCAATTAATTTTTGCAAAACAAAGTTTACTCCTTTAAATTTAAGATGATTAAAATCAAGAGTGTCACTATGCACAGTTTTGTTTTCATTATCAAAATAAAAAATACAGTTTTTAGCGGTCACCTCGTTAAGATGGTAAGAAACAGATTCATCTTCCGGCAGGGTATCATTCGATAAATTTTTTATTGCTGTCAGAAACTCTGTCAGATTCAGAACGGAGTCCCCGGCATGAATTTTTGCATATATCTCCAAATCATGCAGAGCGATTTCCTCCACCTTGGGTTTTTTTTGCAGAAAAGAAAAAAAATTAAAATTGGCAATTGTTTTTCTCCCGGAAATCAAAGTGTCATTTTTACGGTCTAAAACCACTATATCCCTAAGAGCCAGGCGGTCGAACCAGTGGATATCTACTCTTCCTATGTGCACGTTGAAACCGGTTTTGCGGGAAAGGTAGTTTGCCGCCCGTTGGGTAATATTTGTTTGAACGGATGGATACTGTAATAAAATCCAACCGGTTATAACTAAAAGAAAAAGAAAGCTGATACTTATGATAAGCAGACGATATATATATTTGGCGGGCTTCCTCAAGTTATTTGTCATTTGTCATTTATTACCTTCGTTTGTGAAGACACAAACGGAAGCGATCACCGCATTCGTTTGTGTCCCCACAAACGAAGGAATATTTCACAATTCCCTCCCAACTTCCGTAAATGCTTCAATCGCTTTATCAAGATGATGAATTTCATGCCCTGCGCTTATTTGCACACGGATACGTGCCTGTCCTTTGGGAACCACCGGATAATAAAAACCGATAACATAGATTCCTTTTGCAAGAAGTTTTTCCGCAAATTCCTGTGATAATTTTGCATCCATGAGCATGATAGGCACGATGGGATGTTCGCCTGGTTTAATGTCAAAGCCGGCTTTGGTCATTTTTTCCCGGAAGTACCGTGTATTGTTTTCAAGTTTGTCGCGGAGTTGTGTTGTGCCTGAAAGTAAATCAAGGACACAAAGAGTGCCACCAACAATAGAGGGTGCGAGTGTATTGGAAAAAAGATACGGTCTGGAACGTTGCCGTAATAATTCAATAATTTCTTTTCTTCCCGAAACAAAACCACCGGAAGCGCCACCGAGCGCTTTTCCGAAAGTTCCTGTAATAATATCCACTCTCCCAGTGACACCGCGGTATTCATGAGTTCCTCTTCCTGTTTTTCCCATAAATCCTGTAGAGTGGCAGTCATCAATCATCACCAGGGCTTTATAAGTATCCGCCAAATCACAAATCTTATCTAATTGTGCAATGGTTCCGTCCATGGAAAAAACCCCGTCGGTTACTATAATCCTATGCCGGCAATGCTGTGTGTTTATAAGGATTGATTTCAACTCATCCATGTCGTTATGTGTGTAACGGAATCGTTCCGCTTTACTCATCCGGATTCCATCAATGATAGAGGCATGGTTCAGGGTGTCAGAAATGATGGCATCTTCCTTATCAAACAGGGGTTCAAAGACCCCGCCGTTTGCATCAAATGCGGCGGCATATAAGATACTGTCGTCTGTGCTTAAAAATTCTGAAAGTTTCTTTTCGAGTTCTTTGTGTTTGTTTTGTGTACCGCAAATAAAACGAACCGATGACATTCCATACCCGTGTGTATCAATGGCATTTTTGGCGGCTTTTATTACATCGGGATGCGAGGAAAGCCCCAGGTAGTTATTCGAGCAAAAATTCAGGACTTTTTTCCCTTCGCCTACATTTATTTCTGCACCCTGCGGGCTGGTGATAATTCTTTCATTTTTATATAAGCCCGCTTCCCGGATTTCGAGTAAGGTTTGCTTTAGCTGGGGATAAAGTGTGTTGTACATTATCAAATTGTGTTAAACTCACAAAAATAGGTAAAAATGAGGAACTAAAGGTAAACAAATATACAAATTACCTAACTGAATGCTTTAATTTCGACTATTTCCTTTACATTTGGGGTTCATCGTAATCATGCACAGATTTAAGTCACAATCACACTTACCTGACTACAGATTTAAACCAGAGCGTGTGAATTGTTAATGTAACAAAGTAGTAATAGTTAAAATTTGAATAAAACCCTAAGGGCTTTAATTTGAGTAACCTCCGATGCAATAGGTAAAATGACTGCGTGACGTAGCAGTTTCTCACAATATGAAATTTATTGAAAATACAACAGATATGTTTTGGGAATGGATATAAAAAAGAAAGTAATTGTTATTGGAGGAGGATTCGCTGGCGTTCAGTTATTAAGAAAGTAGACGAAACGCTTTTTGATGTTTTGCTAATTGATAAAATCAATCATCACCAATTCCAACCATTATTTTATCAGGTAGCCACTTCACAACTTGAACCTTCCAGCATTTCATTTCCATTTCGAAACATTTTTAAATATAAAAAAAATATACAGATACGTCTTTCGGAGGTCTTAATCATTGATTCTGAAAATAACAAAATAGAAACAACCATAGGCAATTTCAATTATGACTTTCTTGTTATTGCAATTGGTTGCAAAACAAATTTCTTTGGTAATGAAGAAATAAGTAAGAATGCTCTTACTTTAAAAACCACGTATGATGCCATTCATATCCGAAATCACATTCTTCAAACTTTTGAAAATATAATTTCAGCTAAAGAAAACGAGAGAGAAGGTCTGCTAAATTTTTCCATTGTTGGTGCTGGACCAACTGGCGTAGAATTGGCAGGAGCATTTGCCGAAATTAAAAACAATATCCTTCCAAAAGATTATCCGGGTATTGATTTCACTCAATTCAAAATTAATCTAATTGAAGGAAGCAAGGATACTTTGAATAGTATGAGTTTGTCAGCTAAAAAAACTTCAAGAAAATATTTGCAAAAAATGGGAGTAAATATTATAACAGAAACTTTTGTTAATAAATATGATGGGAATGTTCTTACACTAAGTAATGGAAATATTATAAAATCAAAAACAGTTATTTGGGCGGCAGGTGTTATTGGTAATACAATTAAAGGATTACCAGGCCATAGCTATACAGTTGGCAATAGAATAAAAGTGAATCGAACTAACTTGGTTGAAGGCACCCAAAATATATTTGCAATTGGTGACATTGCATTAATGAAAACACCTAATTATCCGAATGGACATCCACAGTTGGCAAATGTGGCAATTAATCAAGCTAAAAACTTAGCATTGAACTTTAAGAAAAATATTAAAAAAATTCAGCCGAATGAATTTGAATACATTGACCTTGGCTCAATGGCTACAATTGGTAGAAACAAAGCTGTTGTTGACTTGCCATATTTTAATTTCAAAGGTTATTTCGCCTGGTTAATTTGGATGTTCCTCCATCTTATGCTGATACTAAGTGTAAGAAACAAACTTATCATTTTCATTAATTGGGCAATGGCTTACATGACTAAAGACACTTCCTTAAGATTAATATTAAAACAAAATAAAAATAATGAAATCAAAAATGATCCTACCTGAATGAAGAAAAAAGTAATTTCACTAAAATAAACAAAACGCTTGACAGCCATACTTTGTAAATACTATCCTCCCCCCTCACCTCATCACCGGTTTCTTTCTGGCAGGCACTGTCGTTGCAGAAACTGTTTGCACCGGAACCGGTTTTATTTCTTTCTCTTTCAAACGGTATTTTCTCCGCGTCAGATTAAGCAGAAATTTTTTGTTGAGTGTAAAACTCACGGAACCGCTATTATCGTATTCCTGTTTTAATTTTTCCCAATTTACCGGCTCAGATTCTTTGAAGGTAATCGGGTCAATTTTTTTTTCGCTGAGATATTCTTCGTATGTCATGGTGTTAGGGATTTGGGTTACTACTCACCACAGAGGCACGGAGAGCACAGAGTTGCATAGAGAATAATCATTGAAACATATATTTTGAATAATCAACTCTGTGTTTCTTTGTGTTCTCTGTGTCTCCGTGGTTTTGTATTTTATTACCCTGCTGAGTAGTAACGGATTGGGACAAATATAAAAAAATTTATGACTTTTGCGAAAGAATTCATGCCAAATCCCACCAATATATTAATTATAGGTGCCAACGGACAATTAGGCACTGAGCTAAGTTTTGAGTTACAGAAGATGCATGGCTATGACCATGTAATTAAAACCGACTTATATCTACCCAGGCATAAAGTTAATCAAGAGGGGGTTTTTTGTCAGTTGGATGTGCTCGATAAGGATGGATTAATAGAAATCATAAAACGGCATAATATAAAAATAATCTATCACCTGGCGGCGTTGCTCTCGGCAAGTTGTGAAAAAAAACCATTACAGGGCTGGCAGTTAAACATGGACGGCTTGCTGAATGTATTGGAGGTTTCTCATGCCCTAAAAATTAACAGGGTATTCTGGCCGAGTTCCATCGCGGTGTTTGGTCCCGGAAGTCCTAAAGAAAATACACCCCAGCATTGTACAAAAGATCCGGCTACTGTTTATGGTATTACCAAACTGGCTGGCGAACGATGGTGTGAATACTATTTTGCAAAATACGGATTGGATATCAGAAGCATCCGGTATCCGGGTATTATTGGCTATAAATCAATGCCGGGCGGCGGAACCACTGATTATGCAGTGGATATTTTTCATAAAGCGATCCATCATGAACCCTACGAGTGTTTTCTCTCTGAAAATTCCTATTTACCAATGATGTACATGAGCGATGCCATCCGGGCAACCCTGCAATTAATGGAGTCGGATCCGCAAAAATTAAGCGTGAGGTCATCTTATAACATTTCCGCCATGAGTTTTTCTCCCAGTGAAATTTACCATGAAATAAAAAAACATTTTCCGGATTTCTTATGCACATTCAAACCCGATTTTCGTCAGCAATTAGCCGACTCGTGGCCAAAAAGCATAGATGATTCCATCGCCCGGCGCGATTGGAATTGGAAACATGAATTTGATTTGGAAAAGATGGTGGCGGATATGATTTTAAATCTCAGGGTTTGAATCCCTTCACAGTTTCTACAAAGCATTTCACCTTCCCAACCTCTGTATCCGGATATAAACCATGTCCAAGATTTGCAATGTGATGATGAGAACCAAAACGTTGGAGCATTTCAATGGTTTTTTTCTCAATTGTTTTATAGTCAGCATATAATAAACAGGGGTCAAGGTTTCCCTGCAAGGTTTTTCCCTTACTCCACTTACGCGCTAAATTAATATCCATTGTCCAATCTAATCCAATGACACTACTGGGAAGTATTGCAATGTCACTCAAAGAGCTAAAAGCGCCTTTTGCAAAAACAATTACAGGAACCATCGTGGATAATTTTTTACAGATTTGCTCAAGGTATGGAATTGAAAATTCCTGGTACTGTTCAGGAGATAAAATCCCTGCCCAGGAATCAAAGAGTTGAACTATACCTGCTCCGTGTTTTACCTGTGCCACTAAATAATTGATGACACTTTTTGAAATTTTATCAAGTAAATCATGAGCTAAAGCCGGCTGGGTGTATAAAAATTTTTTAGCGTTGGAAAATATCTTCGAACCTTCTCCTTCAATCATGTAGGCAAACAACGTCCATGGTGCTCCTGAAAAACCTATCAGAGGTATCCGGTTGTTCAATTCATTTTTTACGATGGAAATGGCTGTGTTTACATAAGAAATTCCTTCTTCGTCAATGATTTTAATCCGATTAATATCTTTTTTATTCTTAATTGTTTTTTCAAGAACCGGTCCTTTTTCTTCTATCATAGTGTATGGAAGTCCCATTTCTTCAGGCACCACGAGGATGTCTGAAAAAATAATAGCGGCATCCACAGCAAAAGCAGAGATGGGTTGGAGGGTTGCCTCGGCAGATAATTCCGGTGTCTGAACAAGATTTTTAAAACTTTTTGCCTTCAGACGGAGTTTTCGGTATTCGGGTAAAACTCTACCTGCCTGGCGCATTAACCATACGGGAGTACGTTCGGTTTTTTTGCCGTTTGCGGCGCGGAGAAGCAGGTAATTCATAGTTTGTTATTTTTCTTTTCACGAAAGTACTAAAAAATAATCCGTATTTAATTTTTCGCAGGAGATGAAACAGAGAAAACCACATTGGAACAATAAAACAGGAGTAGAAACCCAACATCCAATTAAAGCCCTTTTAAATCTTTTTCAAATTAAAGCAAAAATGCCCTATATTTTAATGTTTTGCTATGTTTGTTTGTTTTTTATAAATCCAATTTCTACTTTTGCGAAAAATTTTAACTAATTAATCAAAAAATAAAATGAAAACACTAAACCTAAACCAAATGGAAGCCATCAACGGCGGTCTTGCAATGATTGCCTGCAATCAATTCGTATATGAAATTACAGGAATGTGTGTAGGACGTCAGTATGTATGTCCCCCATTCATGTTCTGCATCATGTAAGATGGTTATCTTTTAAAAAAGCCCGCATCAACCATGCGGGTTTTTTTTTGTTCTTACATTTCATAAATTGCGCTTTTTTTCCAACCCAACATGAAATCAATCATCGTTCTCGGAGCCGGACTCGTCGGCGGAGTCATGGCAAAAGACCTCTCTTCGTTTTGCGAGGTAACCTGCGCCGATATCAATGAAGAAAACCTCCGTAAAGTGGCGCTGAATTCCAAGGTAAAAACTGTAAAAGGCGACTTGACCCATCACGATACGATTCGCAAGCTGGTGGATGATTTTGACCTCGTAGTAGGTGCATTACCCGGATTCATGGGATTCCATGCATTACATTCTGTTATTTCCGCAGGAAAAAATATTGTGGATATTTCTTTTTTCCCGGAGGACCCGTTTTTATTGGATGACCTTGCAAAAAAAAACCGTGTCACTGCTGTCACGGATTGTGGAGTGGCACCCGGTATGAGTAACATGATACTCGGATATCATCATAAAAAAATGAAGGTAGAATCTTTTGAATGTCTGGTAGGAGGATTGCCTGTGAAAAGAACCTGGCCCTATGAATATAAAGTTGTTTTTTCTGCAGTTGATGTAATCGAAGAATATAAACGCCCTGCGAGGATGATAGAGAATGGAAAAATGGTGGTGAAAACTGCCTTGTCTGAGCCGGAATTTGTTGACTTTGATAACGTTGGAACATTGGAAGCATTCAATACCGATGGCTTGCGTTCGGTTATGCGCACCATGAACGATATTCCTAACATGAAGGAAAGAACGTTGCGATATCCCGGGCACATTGAATACATGCATGTCTTGAGAGAAACCGGATTTTTTGATACTACACCTGTTCGGATTGGAAATTCCGACATTCGTCCTATTGATTTTACAGCCAAACTGCTTTTTCCATTGTGGAAACTGAAGGAAGGGGAAGAAGATTTTACCGTAATGCGCATCACGGTAAAAGGTACTGAAAAGAAAAATGAAGTTACCTATGTTTATAATCTGCTTGATTATTATGACCGGAAAAACAAGGTGACTTCCATGGCAAGAACAACGGGATATACCTGTACTTCAGTGGCACAGATGATGCTGGAAGGAAAATTCAACCGGAAAGGAATTTGTCCGCCGGAATATTTAGGCGAAAATGAGAAATGCTTTAATCTGGTTCTAGAATATCTGAAGAAACGGAAGGTAGTTTATGACGTGAGTAGAAAGGAGGGGTAGGGTTTTTAACAAAGAAAATGTGTAAATTTGTAGTATAATTTTAAGAACATAATCAATGAAAGTTTTATTAGATATTAAAGATGACAAGGCCTCTTCGCTCATGGAAGTATTACGTGGCTTGTCTTTTGTGAAAACCGAAATGCTCTCTGAAGAAAAAGTATTGCTTATAAAAGAAATAAAAGAAGCGGTAGAAGAAATGAAATTAATAAGAGCAGGAAAATTAAAAGCACGACCTGTAAAAGAATTATTAGATGAAATATAGAGTTCTTAGTATTCCCTTGTTTGACAGACAGTTCAAGCGCCTGCTGAAAAAGTTTCCATCTCTCAAGAATGAATTAAAAGAACTTTCTGATTCATTGGAACAAAACCCAGAACAAGGTGTACCTATCGGAAAAAATTGTTACAAAATTCGCATAGCTATTGCGTCTAAAGGAAAAGGCAAATCGGGAGGCGCCAGAGTAATTACAAATATTGTTGTTTCTGAAAATAATGTTTATTTGCTTACTATTTATGATAAGTCAGAAAAAGCAACCCTTGATATTAACGAACTGAACGAATTATTTAAAAATATTCCACAATAAATATTTCACTTATCTAATTTATAATATTCATCATGAAAACTCTCTCAATCATTCTCGTAACCCTGTGTTTCAACTTTTCGCAGTTAGTAAAAGCCCAGGAAGCAGGTTCTCCCATCTCTATGGCTGATGCCTTCAAATATTCTTACGAAGCCGAATATGCAGGTAAGAATGACGAAGCCATTCGTATTTTAAAAAATTCGTATGATGAAAAAAGTTACGAGATGAATCTACGTCTTGGCTGGTTGCATTACTCTTCCGGGTTATTTTCTGAAAGTATGACCTATTATGCTAAAGCCATTAATTTGCTTCCATTATCTCTGGAGGCAAAGTTCGGTTACACCTTGCCTGCCGCCGCATTGGGTTCATGGGATAAAATAGAAAATCAATACAGGGAGATTTTAAAAATTGATACAAAGAATGTAAATGCATCTTATAAACTTGGACTTATTCTATACGGAAAGAAAGAATATGCCGAAGCGGAAAAATTGTTTTCAAATCTGGTCAATCAATATCCTTTTGAATACAACTATGTGCTTACCTACGCATGGATTGAATATTTTCTGAAGAAACCCCGTGAGGCAAAAGTACTTTTCAATAAAGTACTGCTTATGTCACCGGCAGATGTTTCTGCTCAGGAAGGGTTAGGGCTAATCAAGTGATTTGTTTTTTTTCAGGGCACTTCTAAAAATTCAACCCCATTCTTTGCTTTAATAATCCACTCACTTTTTCCCCTTTGGCTATTATATCCTCTGTGATTTTCCACGAGGGTTTTTTTGTCAGTGTCCCGTTCATTTTTCCAACTTCAATTTCACCTACCCTTATTTTTTTCCCTCCGGCGTATTTCAAATAGAGTGATAAATAATAAATGTATTGCTTATTGTATCCATCATATTCCGTAATTATTTCATAACCGGCATCATCAATACTTTCAAATGATAATACTCCAGTGACAGAAAAAAACAGATAATTATACCGGGTGATGGCTATAATTTTTTTATCATCGTCAATTATTGTTTTTTTAGGAGGAAGAAAAAAAGCCATTACGAATACTGCTGAAAGAACAGTGTAATAAAGTACACTATTTATCCTGTTTGAATGTTTTTTTATAAAAGGCAATAAAGCAATAACCACACTCGCCACACTGTACATAATAAGCCCCAAAGTACCATAGATGATAAAACGCATGGTGGATGATGGGGAGGTGAAAAATTCAGAGCCAATGCCGGATTCAGTCAGATAACAGGAAGAAAATGAGAAATAGTGATTGTGAAAAGGAATAAGAGAACGACTCAATTCATCGTTTATACTTTTTGATATAAGCCAATGACCGAAAACTTCAAACCCATAGATGATAATTAAACCTATTACAACTTTCAATAGATAAAACCAGCAACCGGATTTTTTTTTGCTACTATTTTGAGATTCAGTCATGCCGTTTAATTTATGGTGAAATATAGTAATTTTTATTATTTCCATAAATTTAATTATCTTCGTACTCTGAATGTGTGGAATTAAAATGAAAAACCTTATACAACCTATTCTTCTGCTATTAATTTATGAAATTTCATTCCCCCATCCGTCCTATTCTCAAAACCAGGATTCAATTACTTCCCAAAAACAATTTTCCACAACCGACTCTTTCCCTTTCCCTTCCAATATTTCTTACCTCATGCTGGATGATAAGCATATCATCTATGAAAACGGAATGGTATTTTATGGTTACGATTTTAAGACGCATACTGCTGAAAATTCGTATCAGCAATCCATGAAATTGACACGACAGCTTTTCCGGAGAATTAAGAAAACAAAATTAGAAAAGATTATAAACGTTGACTGCATGGCACTTTCAGAAAAGGAGCGCCCCTATTGCAGTACGCTTGAATGGAATAACAAAGGCAAAAAAATAAGAGTCATATGGTTTCCTGGAAATAATGATGACGACACCATTACGTTAATCAGAATATCGGACAATATGGGGCGGTTCTGGTAGCAAAGCTGAATTAAGGGTATCTTTAATATTTTTATATATTTGGCTGTGATTCCGTCCAATTTTTACAATTCGTGCGCCCAAACCTTCAAGGTTAGCAGATGCATCAAACTCACCCAAACCTTCAAGGTTACCCTGCGTCTCAAACCTACGCTAAACCTTGAAGGTTGTTTACGATTTTCTATTTTCTATTTTCTATTTACTATTTACTATCGTCTTTCTTTTAAACTCACCCAAACCTTCAAGGTTATCCTGCGCCTCAAACCTACGTTAAACCTTGAAGGTTGTTTACGATTTTCTATTTTCTATTTTCTATTCTCTATTTTCTATCTTCTTTCTTCAAGCGTACTTCTCGCCCAAACCACCCACATCAAAGGTCGTGTCACGGATGCCAGCTCCGGTGACGGTCTGCCCTTCGTCAATGTCTGTTTCAAAAACTCACAGACAGGGGTCACAACCGATTTTGAAGGTTATTTTGAAATCAAAACACAAAAACCAACCGATTCGCTGGCGGCATCCTACGTAGGGTATCTTACCCGGACAAAAAAAGTAGAAAAGAATAAGACACAAACCATTAACTTTCAGTTGCATGTTCTTAATATCCAATTAGCGGAAGTGGAAATTTTACCCGGCGTAAATCCTGCTTTTCGTATTCTGGATAAAGCCATTGCCCGAAAAGAAGTTAACGACAAGCGTATATTATCTGCTTATCAATACGATAATTACAGTAAAATACAGATCATGGTGGACAAGCTCTCCGAAAAATACCGGAAAAAGAAAGTTTTTAAACCCATCATCAATTTATTTGATTCTCTCGATGTAGTGGCTGGGGAAGAAGGAAAAGCAGTCCTTCCTGTATTTGTTTCTGAAACAATTTCGGAATATTATTTTCTGAAAGAGCCGCTGAGAACCAAAGAAATTATCAAAGCATCAAAGATTACGGGAGTCGGTGTGGATGACCAGAGTTTTATTTCACAACTTATGGGCTCTTCTTTCCAGGTTTTTAACTTCTACGAAAACTGGGTGACCTTACTTGGAAAAACATTTATTTCTCCCATTGCCGACGGTGGCAAGTTATTTTACACTTACATTCTGAAAGACAGTTTGTGGCTTGGAAATTATTATTGTTATGAAATTAAAATTGTTCCCAAACGTCCATTAGATCTTGCCTTTAATGGCACTGTCTGGATCAATGACACTACGTTTGCGCTGAAACAAATTGACCTTGAAATTACCAAGGATGCAAATCTCAACTATATTAACCGCGTCAAAATTCAGCAGGATTTTGAACCCACCCATAGCGGTCCCTGGTTGCCCGTGAAAACTAGGATTCTGATTGACCTTAAAGAGGTAACGGAAAATTCAGTTGGGATGATAGCCAAATTTTATAATTCCAGCAGGAATATCATCAGCAATCAACCTAACGCACTAACGTTTTACGACGAGTCCTTTGAAACCAATGAGGATGCCTTTATGCAGAGTGACACTTTCTGGGATTCAAACCGGCATGAGAAAATTACAAGCACGGAAGCGCATGTATATAAAATGATTGACACACTCAAAAAAATTCCTGCGGTAAAAACAGTAGCCGACCTGGTGGATATTGCTGTAAACGGATATATGAAAACCGGCAAAGTGGATTTAGGTCCCTACATTTTTCTCTACAGCAGAAATACAGTGGAAGGCAACCGGATACGTGTAGGATTCCGGACCAATTACGATTTCAGCAAGCGGCTCACTGTGAGCGGATATACGGCGTATGGCTTTAAAGATAATGCATGGAAGTACAATCTTGAAATGGAATATATTCTCCGGCGTAAGAATTGGACTACTGTAGGAATTCAGCGAAGATTTGATATAGACCAGGTGGGAATTACCGATGATTTCTTTTCAAAAAACAATCTGTTTGCTTTTTCATCCAGATTAGCTCCTTTAGACCGGTTAAGTTTGAATACAGAAAACAGGGTTTGGATTGAAAGTACTCCGGTGAGAGGACTGACCGGCTATTTGTTTCTGAATAAAAAAATATTCGAACCAAAGTTTGAGGACTTTATTTATTATCCTGAAAAAAGTGACACTACGGTTTCCTTTAAAACATTCCATATTACCGAAGTGGTTTCTGAATTGAGATATTCCAAAACAGAGCGCTTTTTGCAAAAATACAATCAACGGATTAGCGTGGGAATTCGCTATAGCCCTGTTTACAGAATAAGATATACTCATGGATTTAAAATTCAGGATGGAATTTTAAAGAGCGACTTCCTTTATGATAAATTAAGTTTTAACATTTCGCAAAAAGTTAAATTGAATACGTTGGGAAATTCATTTTATTCCATTACCCTGGGAAAGGTTTTTTCAAAACTGCCTTATCCCCTTCTGGAAGTTCATAAAGGAAATGAAACGGTTTTCAGCAATCCGGGAAATTTTTTTCTGATGAATTTTTTTGAATTTGTAAGTGATGAATTTGTAACCTTGATTTACGAGCATCATTTTGAAGGACTGTTTCTCAACCGTATCCCTTTAATGAACAAACTTAAATGGAGGGAGCTTGTCACGGCAAATATGGCTTTCGGGAGAATAAGCAGAGATAACAATCAGATTGTTGTAAAAGATGGAAAGGAATACGATGCGTTCAGTTCCTTGTCAAAGAAACCGTATCTGGAAGCGGGGGTTGGAGTAGAAAATATTTTGAATTTTATAAGAATTGATGCCGTGTACCGGCTTGCCTATATTGATAAATTTTACAAGGAAAAATATTACGGGTTAACCGGAAGAGGAATTAATCCTTTTGGCATCAAGGTCTTCTTCCAATTCCGGTTTTAAATTTTTAAAGTGCGATACTTTTTTGGGCTAATTTTAATTTTCAGTTGCTGGAAAAATTGTCCCAACTAAATTTTATACAAACTAACCAATCAGTAGGAAAGTATCTATGAGCGTTTAAAAGTGCCGTAGGCACTATTTAATTTTGTAAGGATGGACTGAAGTCCGTTGTTACAACATGATTTGTTCCTACGGAACTCAATTGCAAACATATTTCCTTTCTAACATTATTTGTAGCATGTGAAAATAAGAATTAGCCCTTTTTTATCAATTTCATGCGTAATTAAAAAAAATCAGTAAGTTTGCGGGTTATTTTTATACAAAGCACTTATGAATCACCAATTACTAAAAGGAAAGCGCGGGATTATATTCGGTGCGCTTGATGAACGTTCACTTGCATGGAAAACAGCGGAGCGGGCGTTTGAAGAAGGGGCGCAGTTTGTATTGACGAATGCTCCGGTTGCCTTGCGCTTAGGTACCATAAACCAACTGGCTGATAAATGTAAGGCAAAGGTAATACCTGCCGATGCCACATTGATAGAAGATATTGAAAAATTATACGATGAATCCATTCAATTTTTAGGAGGGAAAATTGACTTTCTGCTACATTCCATAGGCATGAGTCCAAATGTCCGTAAAGGAAAAACCTATAATGACCTTGACTATAATTTTTTTCTGAAAACACTCGACATCTCAGGATTATCTTTGCATAAAATTTTACAGGTGGCTGAAAAAAAGGATGTTTTTAATGAAGGGGCATCTGTGGTAGCTCTTACTTATGTAGCGGCTCAACGGGTATTCCCCCATTATTCTGATATGTCACAGGCAAAAGCGCTATTGGAATCCATCGCCCGCAGTTATGGGTACCAATTGGGCGTCAAAAAGAAGGTCCGGATTAATACTGTATCTCAATCACCAACTGTTACTACGGCTGGTAGTGGAGTTACCGGTTTTGATACGTTTTATAGCTACGCCGATAAAATGTCGCCCCTCGGTAATGCAAGCGCTCTGGATTGCGCCGATTACCTTATCACGCTTTTCTCGGACCTAACCCGGAAAGTCACAATGCAAAATTTGTTTAACGATGGTGGTTTTTCTTCTATGGGCATTTCCCAACAGATTTTGGAAATAGTTAAGCAAAAAAACTGATTTTTGTTATTTTTTTTGATATTTTTGCACTTTCGTTGGTTGAAACGGTCCTCGGATTCGTTTGTGAGGACACAAACGAAGGAGATAAATGATAAATGATAAATGATAAATGACCAATGACTAATTACTAATGACTAATTACTAATTTCTAATTTCCATGAAAGCAACTATTAAAACAAACACAATTCGTCTTTTATTGTGTTTACTAACCATCTCGCTGTTTCCTGCTATAGGAATAGGTCAAAAATCACAAACCTCTACAGCAGTGCCATCTAAAGATTTGTATCTTAAAGCATTTAAAGTCCGAAGTGGCGTTTCTTTTAATCAAAGCGGCGTTACTTCTGTAAACGAATTCGCTTACGTATTAAGTAAAGGTGTCAGCTATGTTTTAACCAGTTCACAAGCAGAAAACCCCAACGTTAAAATGAGGATGCAATTGTTTGACAGGAATCATAAACTGCTGGCAAGTAACTTTGACGAAGGTAAAAAGAAATTTTACTCAGCCATTCAATATAAATGCACAACTTCCGGACTTCATTATCTTGCTTTTTCCTGTGAAGGTAGTGGCGGCGCCGGTGAAAAAACCGAGTGTAAAGGCGAGGGAATATTGAAATTTTCAAATTAAAATTCAAGGAAAGAATTAACGCTAAACACTAAACACTAAACAATTAACACTAAATAATTAAGTATTAAGAATTTATATATTTATTATTATGTTCAGAACAACCACTATTTTATTCGTTTCTACATGTATAGGATTTTATGCATGTCAATCAAAACAATCTGCCGAAACAAAGTTTCAGGAATCGCTTGACACGCTCAGCGCTGTCACGGTAGCCGACACATCAGAAAAAACCACCGGAGATGTTATTTCATCCTTACCCTCTCCATTAGAAATTTCTTCCATGATAAAGGAATCGGGAGCAGATTTTTCCAGTTCCATGCTAAATCCTGTGAATAATACTTCCAAATACACAACCTATCACATGAAGGCGATAAATCTTGGGGTTTTTGGCGCTGATCTGGGGTATATAAATATTTACAATCAAAATAAATCCGCTCTCGAGTACATTCGCTCTGTAAAAAATCTTGCCGATGAACTCCGTGTTGGGCAATTTTTTGATTTTACCACGCTTGCCCGTTTGGCAAAAAATGCCGAAAATATTGATTCTCTACTTTATTTAACCACTTCGGGATTCGAAAAAATGGATGAATTCCTAAAAGAAAAAAATCGCGGAAATATCAGCGCGTTAATTCTTACCGGCGCCTGGCTCGAAGGGCTGTACCTGGCTACACAAGTGGCAAAAACCAAACCCAACAAAGAATTGATTGAGCGGATTGGTGAACAAAAAATTTCCTTTCAGGATCTGATGAAACTTTTAGAAAATTTTAAATCGGATCAAAATATTATTAATGTGATTACTTCTTGCGGGACATTGAAAAATGAATTCGATAAAGTAGAAATTGAATATAAACACGGGGAAACATCCTCAAGCGAAGTTGACGGGGTTCTGGTTGTTGTTGACAGCGGCTCAAGTACGGTTAAGATTGCCGACGAACAATTAAAAAATATTACCAACTTAACCGAAGAACTCAGGAATAAACTGATTACAGAAATTTAGTGTTACGGTTTTGATACTTGATGTTTGATATTTGATATATGAAATCTTATTCATGATTACATCCCGGACATATTTACTTAATTTGAAATTCCTGCTCCTGCTACTTCCGTTACTATTCCACCCGGCGATCATATTTCCTGATTGTTCCAGCAATGATTTGTTTTTTGATAACTGCGCCCGGAATCTGAATGAATATACGTTCTTGAAATCCTATCAATTTGACCAATCCCAACTTAAAAAATTAGGATTACGTCCTACAGTGAAATATTCAAGCATCTTTTCAAAGGGGTCTGAATATTTTTTTTCCGTATGTAACGAAAATCGTACTGATAATAATAAAATGATCCTTAAATTATACGACAGCAATGAGCGATTAATCACGAGTACGTATGACCCTGTATTCAACCGGTATTTCAGCAAATTCAAATTTCCATGCAGAAGAACCGGGGTTTATTATATAGAGTTTTCATTTCAGGGTGCTTTAGATGGGTGTGGCGCTGGAATGGTGGGGATTAAGATGTAGGGTAAATGGTTTGGTGGTTAGATGGTAAAATGGTTAAATGGTTAATATGAATTCATCAAAGTCAATTTTCAAACACCTTAAGCTGAATGCTTTTATATCTCTGTTTATAACAGTTCTTTTTTTTTCTACTTCCTGCCAGAAAAAACAAACTCTTACCGAAAATGGTTCTACTCCTGAAACAAAGGTTGCAAAACCAGATACGACCGTTATAGCGCCAGAAGTAATTGATGGTTTACTACATTCCATACCCTCTCCTCTTGAAATTTCACTGTTGATTAAAAAAACTGTGGTATCATTCATATCAGATATTACAAATCCCTATACAAATTGCGATAACTACACAACTCCATTTAAACAAGCCGTAAATCTGGGAGTATATTCTGCTGATATCGGATATCTCGGTTTGTATAATAAACAAACTGTATCAACTCTTTACGTAAGATGTCTTCGCAAATTAGCAGATGAGTTGAAAGTCGGGCAATTTTTTACCAGCGAAAAATTACAACGCGCACGCACGTATTCTACTCATCCGGAACAACAGGATTCCCTGCTTACTCTTATCACCATGTCTTTTGAAGAAATGAATGAATATCTGAATGAAAAGAACCGCAGAAATGTCAGCGTGCTTATTGTCACCGGTGCATGGATTGAAGCACTGAATTTATCGTTGAAGGTCTATGAACAAAACCCTTCCCAAGCGTTATTAGAAAGAATCGGGGAACAAAAAATCACTCTCGACAATATCCGGCTCGTATTGTCTGTTTTTAAAAATTTTCCTGAGTTTGCTCCGCTGATTGAACATCTTGACGAACTCAAAAAGGTCTATGACAGGGTAGTAATTACTTACACATATGGGGAACCGGAATTCTCAGAAGAACACGGAATGTTGGTTGTGCAGGATAAATCAACCAGCAAAGTTGAGATTACTCCCGATATACTGAATGATATAAGGGCATTGACTATCAGGATTCAGAAGTTGGTAACAGCGGTATGATGGATACAAACCTTCAAGGTTTGCATGGTTTTGAGGCGCTGGAAAACCTTGAAGATTTGGATTAGTTTAGTAATACAATGGTAATACGATGGTGGCACCTTTATAAACTGATTGAAATTATGGTTATAAAATATTTCTCATCCTTTTTGTTTTTCTGCTTTTTCACCATTGGTGTCACCCGCGCGCAATGCGAGGGAGATGCATTTTTTGATTCCTGTATGTCTAAAATCAAAACCTATACTTTTTTAAAAACTTATACTTCAAAAATCAAAAAGTCAAAAAAAGGGAAAGAAAGAACAGAGATGCATTCCTACGTCCTGAGCAAGGGAACTTCTTACATGATAACTGCCTGCAGTAGCACAGGACCTGAGGCAAAGCTAATTGTGACACTTGAGGATGGAAATCATAAACCATTGGCAAGCACGTATAGCGAAAAAACAAAAAAACATTACCCTGCAATTGGCTATAACTGTCAGACAACCGGAATTCATTATTTTATTTTTACCTACGACAAAGACATGATAGAGGGTTGCGGAGTTTCATTGCTTGCCTTTAAAAAAATGTAGTTACGAAAAAACCTCACCCCAGCCCCTCTCCAAAAAAATGGAGAGGGGTGAGAAATTAACTGTATATCTATCCTGTTTATTTGTAATTTTATTCACCTTCTCTTCCCCAGGTTCGGATTAATTTTTCTCGCTTTTTCAAAGTAATAGGTAGCTAACTGATCTTTCCTTTGTGTGTCATAAATGATAGATAGATAATTATACGCATCGGCATTCAGCGAATCAATACCTATAATTTTATTGAAAACCTTTATAGCGGGGTCATGATATTTCGCCTCATTCATATAGAGATAACTTAGCCCTAATTTCATATACGCATCAAGGTAGGTAGAATCGTATTGAATGGATTTTTTAAATAAGGGTATTGCCTTGTTATAGCTTGTATTCTCCAGTTCAACTAAACCCATTTTATAATAAACAGTGGGATTCACTGAACCAAGTCCAATAATTTTTCTATAAACCTTGGTGGCTTCTGTAGTAAAACCTACTGTTTCATACGCATCGGCAAGTAACCAATACGCATCTTCCTCTTTCGGTTTGAGTTTAATTAAATCATTAAACGAGTTGATGGCTTTTTCAATGTCCTTTAATTCAGTATAAACAATGCCTAATTGCCGGTGTGCTTCCGCATATTTAGGATCTAAATCAATAATGTCTTTGAATGTTTTTATGGCATTTTTAAGATCTCCTTTGACTACCATGCTCACTCCTTTTTCAAACAACTCATTCGAGAGATTTGAATGAGGTGATTTGGAATCCTGCGAATAACTAATTAGCGGAAAAAAGATGACGAGCGAAAAGATAAGTTTTTTGGACATGGTTTTTTCTATTTACTATTTACTATTTACTATTTTCTATTAATTATTTTCCTTATACTAACTCTCCACCTTTTTAGTTTTAAAACTCCTGAGAATAACTTTTCCATACTGTCCATTGCGTATTTCAGCGATTCAAAATAAAGAGTGAAAAACAAAATTGTTGTCATAAACCATATTACAAGAACATTGAAGAAAAAAGTATCGAAAAGATTTCCGAATAAATGTTTGTTGGGGGCATAAAAATGCGCCCGGTATGCCAATGGATTAGAACGGTCAATCGGGTCAAGATACACCGCATCAATTAACTGCACCATTCTGCCATTCACTTCCACCAGCCGGTACTCCGCTGTTTTATTGGTTACAATGTCTTCGAGGTCGTTATTAAAATAATTGGATTTCATAAACTTAAAAACCTGCGCTTTTGGTGGCGTGGATTGCGCATTACTTAAAATCATTTCTTTGCGGGTGTTGACTTCTGAAAAATGATTTGTATAATAATCTCCCAGTTCATCGAGGTAACTTCTGGCGCTATCTGCAATTTTTGAGTTAAAATGGTCAGGGGATAACCGGTCTGATAATGTAAATGGCATAGAAGTGATGCGTGATTCGTTTTCTATTTCATTACGTACCACTTGCAGATTTCGCAGGGCTTTTTGTTTCAAAGAATCATAAGGACTTTGCCAATACATTTCTGTGGTTTTTAAACGGTCTTTTAGTTCGGGAATAAGATAAACCTGTTTAAAATCGAACTGACTTTCTTTTTTTTCCAATTCATAAAAATTTCTTTCAAACAAATTATCTTTAAACTGATGCACCATTAGCCCTTCAAATGCCCAACGGGATGCCATCAGGTCGGCTATAATAGGGACCTTATCCCTTTTGCCAACAAATTGATTTAATTTGTCGAAACTGAAAATGGCGCCGCTTAAAATCATTTGCGGAATCAAAAGAATCGGGATTAAGATATAAATCGTAACAGCAGAATTAAAAGATGCTGAAATGTTCATGCCGAGCATATTAGCAAAACAGCTTACAGAAAATAACGTGAACCAGTAGCCAATGTTCATGTCACGGATTTCAAGAATATAATTTCCAATTAACGTAAAGCTGAGAGTTTGTATGGAAGAAATTACAAAAAGGATGATCACTTTGGACCATAGGTAGCCAAGACGACTCAGGTTGAGAAATTTTTCCCTTTTTTGAATTTTCCGGTCTCTTATAATTTCCTCCGCACTGACAGTGAGTCCCATGAACAGCGCCACAATAATGCACATGAAAAGATAAGCCACTATGTTATCATTATCGCTGAATTTATAAACATCAGAAAGTGGGTCTTCCACATAACGGATAATGAAAGCGAGAATCAGCGCTAACACCGGTGCCTCGAGAAAATTAATCAGCATGTATTGCGTATTGCTGATTTTTGAGAGAACATCGCGGATGATAAAAATCTTCAATTGATTGAACAGGGAAGGAATTCTCAGCGTTCGGGGAGGAGCATCATTTACTTCATTTAATTGTTTCGCAGGAAAATTTTTCTGAAAAAGCTGATACCAGTGTTCGGGTGACACTTTTCTTTTCTCCGTCAGTTTTCCATATTCATCCACCACTTTCGCTTCAATGATGTTGAAAATAAGTTCTGTATTTACATTTCCACATTCTGAACATTGTCCTTTTTCGCTTTGTAATTGCTTGTCGGCTTTCTTGAAATACATCACCGCTTCCACCGGATTCCCATAATAAATAGGTTTTCCTCCCACATCAAGTATCAGAATTTTGTCAAACATTTTATAGATGTCGGAAGAAGGTTGATGTATAACCACAAATATCAGCTTGCCTTTGCTGGCAAGTTCTTTAAGCAGGTCCATGATATTTTCAGAGTCCCGGGATGATAAACCGGAGGTTGGTTCATCCAGAAATAAAACAGCGGGCTCTCTAATCAATTCAAGGGCGATGTTTAACCGTTTGCGTTGCCCTCCGGAAATTTTTTTATCTAACACGCTTCCTACCTTAAGCCCTTTGATTTCTCCGAGTCCAAGATCCACCAGGGTTTTCAATACCAGGGCATCCAGTTCTTTTTCTTTGAGGTTTTTAAAACAAAGTTTTGCATTATAATATAAATTCTGATATACAGTAAGTTCTTCCATTAATAAATCATCCTGTGCCACATATCCAATCACGCCTTCAACTTTTTCTTTTTCGGAAAAAATATCTATTTTATTGATTCTTACGGAGCCGGAAGTGGGCTTTTCAATTCCTGAAAGCACATTCAGCAAAGTTGTTTTCCCCGCGCCGCTCGCTCCCATTATTGCAATCAGGAATCCGTTTTCTTCATTTATGTTAACATGATTCAAACCCAGATTGCCTCCCTTAAAACGATATATCAGGTCATCGGCGCAAAAAGAAAGGCGGGATTCGGTTTTATCTTTCAAAAAACGGCTAACCACATCACTGTAATAAATGGGTTTTCCTTTAGGAAGTTTGATGGTACTGCCGTAAGAAAAAAGATAAATATGTTTTTTATTTACGGTTAATCCGTTTAAAAAAACTTCTTCATCTCCGGTATATTTCAAAAAATACATATCCACACTGGGCGCATGGATAATGTAAAAAGAACCGTCAAGTGATTCTACCGGAATATGTTTTGTTTTTGTGTATTTTCCATCAGGAAATTGATTAACAATCAACAATTCATCCATATCCACTTCGTCAAGCATTGATTTAAAAACAAACTGCTCAATGATTTTATATTCATTGGGTTCAAATTTGAAAACAAGTGAAACCGTATCCACAATTTCTTTTTCGAGAGGTGTCACTTTTTCATCCGCGCTGATAAGTTCCAGCAACCGGATTAAAAGAACAATTTTTTGTTTTTGCGTTAATGTTTTATTGATTTTTGAGCAGATAGATAAAGTTCTTACCGAGTCCTTTACAGAGGTCAGACGTCTGCCTTTGGGGGCTGATTCTGTTTGCTGAGGTTTATTGTATCCGGAGAGATCATCATAAAGCGCAAGATAATCACGGGCGGCTTCCCTGTCCAATTGCTGGAGTAAAAAACCTTCCACTAATTGGCGTTGTTCTACTGAGACACTTCCTTCTTGTTTGGTGGTAATGGCAAACAATTGCATCAGGGCTTTTAGGAGTTCTTCACTCATGGGGGAGGGGTATAGGGTATAGAGGGTATAAAGGTATAAAGGTATAGGGGGAATCCATTATACCCTATACCGCTATACCTTTATACCTCTTAAAGTATAATCTTCTCAATAGGAAGCGAAAACATTTCAGAATAGTCATTGGCGGCATCTTCCATCTCCAGGTCGTCTTTGTAATAAAACCATCTCACATTTACTTTCATCCCATCGTCAATAAATCCCTGCAACGTATGCAGAATGTCCCAAATCATTTTAGAAGAAGCAGTATTAAAGTACTCCATCCTGAAATCAAGGATTATGGATTTGAATCCGCTTTCCTTGTATGTTTTTAACCACTGAATGATGGGTAAATAAAATTCAGCTGCATCTTCGGGCATGGAACGGCCCGAAAATTCATATAAATTTTTCTCCGGATCAAGAATGATCTTGGGAGTGTCGTCGGTTGCTTCTATGATTAATTTGTCCATAGGATCTTACAATTAAATTGTTTGAACATTTTTAACGGGATTATTTCTATTGATTTTAACTTGGAGTGAATAAAACCAGCGGGTTCCGTCCACCGGATTAAAATCAAAATATAATTTACTGCCTGATTTACGGGCGATATCCACCAAACCCAATCCTGCTCCGCCCCGGTCACTTAACCTGGAGTTCTGAAGCATTTCTTTATACAGGTTTTTCAATCCTACTTCATCCAGATTATTGATTTTGGTTAATTTTTCATTGAGTGCATCCACTTCGTTGTATTCAATAAAATTTCCGGTATAGATATAATACTCATTTTCATCGCGTCCTATCATAAAAATAGCATTCAGATTTTCTTTCTTTTCAGCATTGAGTTGGGAGTGTTTGCAAACATTCTGCAAACATTCCATCATGACATAAAAAATTTTTCGTTTGATGCTCATGTCC
This sequence comes from Bacteroidetes bacterium RIFCSPLOWO2_12_FULL_37_12, assembly GCA_001769655.1. Lineage (GTDB taxonomy): Bacteria > Bacteroidota > Bacteroidia > 2-12-FULL-37-12 > 2-12-FULL-37-12 > 2-12-FULL-37-12. The sequence continues at coordinate 55,197 of MEPC01000038.1, forward strand.
TCCCCTACGAGGTCTATTTTCTTCTCAGTCATTGAAAGCAACGAAGTGGTTAGTTCCTGAGAAAACTCACCTTCATACACCAGCAACAGCTTGTGCTTAATCATGCTTTTGTGGAGGTCGAATATATAACTGATCTCCACCTGCGGGGGTTCGCCTTTTATATTTTTATCAAGCATTTCTAATTGCTTTTTACTTTTGTCTGGAATAAGAAAAATGAGTATTCTTCGTTAAAAGGAATAAAATCAAATAACAGTTTTTCTTTTGATTTTCTGGCTATCTCAATCAACCCAAGCCCGCAGTTGCTTTTTTCATCAATAGGTCTTCCCGACATGGTTTCTTTAAATTTGGTTTTAAGTTCATCCTGCGTCAAAGTATTAATTTCTTCTAAATGTAATTTCAAGGCATCTACTTCAGGGTTCGATATAAGATTACCGGTTGAAATATAGTACCAATCATTGTCTCTGCCAATGGTAAAAATAGAGGACTTTTCATTCAATTCTTCTTTTGGAAAAGCGGCGTGTTTGGAAATATTCTGCAAACATTCTACGGTGATGCCGAAAATTTTTTTAATAATATTGGATTCCTCGCCAATGGCGCCCATTTTTTTCTCTGCCATTAATGCCAGTATCTTAGTGATATCCTGGCTAAATTCACCTTCATAAATCAAGATGAATTTATGATTCAGCATGGTCCGGTGAAGGTTGAAAACAAAACTCATGTCTTCCTTTTTCATTTCAATACCATTAAAAAAATCTACCATTGGTTGGTCCGGGGTTATTAAACTAAAGCACCCAAAGATATAGATTTTATGATTAACTGCAAAACTTAAATTCTGATTCCCATCACCAGAATATCATCCACTTGTTTCCTGCCATTCATCCAATTATCAAGATTGGTCTGTATAAAAAATTCCTGGTCAATGAGGTTAAGTTTCTGCGCTTCATTTAACATCTCCTGGAACCGGTACCGCATTAATTTGCTGTCATCATTTCCACCCGGTTGGTCAATGATTCCATCCGAAAATAAATACAAGGTGTCGTTCTTTAGAAGGTTAACCCGCTGGGAAGTAAATTTCTTTTCTTTTTTCCCTTTATAAAGCCCGATAGAAAAAGGATCACCTTCTAAAACTGTCAATATTCCATTTCTGAAATGATAAAGCGAGTGTCCGGCGCCGGAAAAGTCCAGAAACATTTCTTGCGTATTCAGACAACACAATCCGATATCCAATCCATCCTGAATCTGATTTTCGGGTTGACTATTTTTAAATAAATTAATCAGATTTTCATCTAAATTCTTCAACATCCAGGCAGGGTTGGCATGACTTGCATCTTTTACTGTTTGATTCAACAGATTATATGCAAGCATGGAAAGCATGGCGCCCGGAACCCCATGACCGGTGCAGTCAGCCACCGCAAATAATACCGAGTCCTCTTTCCGTGTTAACCAATAAAAATCGCCGCTTACAATATCTCTCGGTCTAAATAGTACAAATGACTCAGAAAAAATATCTCTTATTTTTTGAACCGATGGCACAATGGCGTTTTGAATCCGTTTTGCGTAGTCAATGCTCTGGGTTATCTTTTTGTTTATGTCCTGCAGGTCGGTATTTATTCTTTTGATTTCTTCACTGTCTTTTTTTGATTGTGTAATGTCCCTTTGAATGGAAATCCAATATAATATATTGGCGTGATTGTCTTTCACGGGAACGGAATTAAGTTGAATCCAGAAATCACTTCCATCTTTATGATAATTGACAAGTTCGGTTTTGATAGGTAACCCGTTTTCAAACGCTTTTTCAATCTTTTCCACTTCCGTTTTATCTGTTTTTTCGCCCCGCAACACATCAAGCGGAATGCCATACAAATCATCGAGAGTATAGCCGGTAATTTCTGTAAAGGCATCGTTCATGTAAAGGATACGGGGTCTTTCATGTTTTTCATTACTTGCCTCCGTGACCAGCACGCCTTCGCTGGTATTCACTACAATGGATTCGTACAACTGCAGGCGGTTTCTTAATTCGTAAGCATCATAAGCTTTTTTAATTACTCTGGAAAGTATGTGCAGAAATATATGTTTTGTGTCTTTAAGAATATAATTTTTTACTTCATACGTGTTGGCTGTAAGAATTTCCTCGGCTTCCAAGGGTTCCATAAGCAAAATCAGATGGGAAAAAGCAAGCCATTCGGAAAATTTATTTTCTCCATTTTTCAAATTTTCGTAGTCGGTTAAAATTATATGAAAACCGGCGGGTCTTTCTGTAGGTGTGTTTTCTATACCAACAATCTTTTGCCACAATGGAAACTCAGCGGAAATCTGTGTTACTAATTTGTTTGACAATTGTTTGTCATTTAACCAGAAATAAATATAGGAGGGTTGGGTGAGCATTTTCTTTCTAAATCTTCACACCAATCACCAGAATATCATCCAATTGTTTTCTATCTCCTTTCCACTCCTCAATGACCTGGTCGAGGTATTCTTTTTGTTCTTCCATGGATAATTTCTGTATTTCAAGAACCATTTTCTGAAAACGGGTTCTCATGAATTTCCGGTTATCGGGTCCACCAAACTGGTCTATATAACCATCCGAAAATATATAAATAGTATCGTGGTTCAATACATCCAGTTCGTGTGAGGTAAAAAGTTGTCGTTTTTTTCCCAAATATTTACCGATAGGAAATTTATTGGCAGTTTTTATAATTAGTTCCTGATTTCTTATTAAATATAAAGGATTATAGGCGCCAGAATATTTTAGTTTCATGGTCTGCCGGTCAAAACTACAGAGGGCGATATCCATTCCATCGCGCATATCACTTTCTTCAAAGTCCTCTCTGAAAATTTTACCAAGTCCTGTGTTAAGATTTTGAAGGATGCCTGAGGGTTCGGGAATGAGGTCCCCATTTCCGGAAGAAGCAGATTGATTCAGTAAATTATATCCTACAATAGACATCATGGCGCCGGGAACTCCATGTCCGGTGCAATCGGCGGCGGCAAACAGAATTGAATTGCCTTTTACATCAAGCCAATAAAAATCTCCGCTTACAATATCTCTGGGCTTAAACAAAATAAATGATTCCGGAAAATATTCATGAACAAGTTCCATAGGGGGGAGAATTGCCTTTTGAAGTCGCCTCGCATAATTAATACTTTGGGTTATTTTGCGGTTTTTCTCTGAAAGCAAACTATTGGCTTCAGATAATTCATTAGTTCTTTCTGTCACTTTCGCCTCAAGCACCGCTTTTTCTTTGATTAACTTTTTCTCTCTCCATTTTATATAACCATACATGCACAGCATTAAAAAAACAGCGCATCCGGAATAAAACCACCATGTTTTCCAGAAAGGCGGAGTAACTATGAATGAGAATGTAACCGGTTTTTCATTCCAAAGTCCATCGTTATTTGCCGCCCGCAACATAAATATATATTCCCCATGCGGGATATTCGAATAGGTAACTCTCGTTTCGTTAGTCACCGGAAGCCAGTCGTTATCAAAGCCCTGCAGTTTCCATTGGTATCTGACTTTTTCAGGTACGGTTAAACTTACCGCTACAAAATCAAACGTAATGTAATTCTGGTCGTAGCGGAAAACATGATCCGCCGGAATTTCTACATCTTTAAAATAAACACGTAGCCGGTTTATGCGAGTCAGTGGCTCAGCGGAATTCATGATAACTTCTTTAGGATTGTATTTGATGACTCCCTTGATGGTGCCAAACCAAAGGTTACCGTCCTTGTCTTTACAGGTTGCCTTGTGATTGGTTTCAATGCCGGTAAATCCTTCCGCTTTCCCATAATTCCTGAACGTGCCACGGTCAACAATATATTGGTCAACGCCTTTATTAGTTCCAAACCAGAGATTTCCTTCCGAGTCCTCATTGATAAGATAAATTAAATCGGAACTTAGCCCGTCAGTTGTGGAAAATTTTTTAAACACATACTTTGACTGTTCCCCTGCTTTTAATTCATCAGGATTTCGCACAATTTTTATAGCGCCCTCTTTTGTTCCCAACCAAATATTGTTTTTACGGTCTTCGAATAAAGCCAATATATATTCGCATGGCAATCCTATTTCTTTTGTAATTTTATGAACTTCGGGCTTGGAAGTGTCACTTTTTAAAATAACATGAGAAAGTCCTTTCGAAGTTCCAGCCCATAAATCTCCGTTATGGTCAATAATAAAATCGCGTACAAACTGTTTTACGAGACCATCTTTTGGGGTAATGAATTTTCTTTTATATCCCTGTGGTGCACTTGAATCAGGGGTTAATTTCAACAATCCCCTGTACATAAATGCAATCCATATATTTTTGAACTTATCTTCAATTATTTTATTAGAATGTTTATAATATGAAATAGTATCAAGAGTAGTAAACAGTTTAAATGCTTTTTCACCGGTACCAAACATGGGTTTATATTGAATTGTTCCAATATCTCCTGCAATCCAGATATTTCCATAAGAATCCTCCGTAATATGGGAAACGCTATTCGTTATAAGATTTTTAGGGAACTGAAAAACTGAAAATCGTTTTGTCAACTCAGCGGTTGGGTCATAAATATTTAACCCTCCTGTGTAAGAACCAATCCAGAATTTTTCGTCCTTTGTTTGCAAGATTGAAAAAACCGTATTATCGTTCAGACCGTCTTCTTTAGAGAAGGACTCAAACATTTTGCCGCGGAACCGTGTCACTCCTCCGCCATCAGTGCCAATCCATAGGTTTCCTTCCCTATCTTCGAATAATCCAAACAAATCATCGGTAGGTAATCCGTTGCGTGTGGTGATGTTTTCAAGAACTTTTACCTTGCCGGAATTTTCATCCATATCAACCCTGAAAAGCCCTTGCCCACTGGTCGCTACCCAATAATTTCCTCGTAAATCCTGAATAAAAGCAGTGACTCTTTCTCCGCGAAAAGTTTCTTTACCAATTGAAAAATTATGAAATACATAATGACCTAATTTCCGCGAGGTCTCTGGATCTATTCGTGTAAAACCTACCTGTGAAACTAACCATATACTTCCGATTTTGTCTTTTACAACATGATAAATACGGTCGCTGATAATGCCATCTTCTTTTACAATCTTATCAAAATAGAGGATGAATTTTTTGGCTTGGTCCTTATCCACTTTTCGTAAAAGATGCTTCATGATATTTACTCCTTTTGTGGAAGAAAAATAAAGGTTTCCAAGGTTGTCTTCATTAATAGATAAGACAAGGGAATCCAATAGCTCCTGCTTGACTGTGAAATTTTTAAATAATTCCGTTCTTTTTTCTTTAGGATAATCAGGGGTCTCCGTAAGTTGAATAGTTTCTGCAGGAAGTTTTGAGACCCCGTTATAAGTGCCTGCCCAAAGATTATTTCCTTTATCAAGGTAGAGGGATAAAATTTGCAGTGATGCCAATCCATTCTCCTTGTTATAATTGATAAACACGGGCTTGCTTCTGCTGGCAGTTTTAGCCCCTGAAACATTCAGTTGGTCAGGTGGAAGGTAATGGGTAATTCCCTGTTGAGTACCTATCCACACACCGCCCGAAGTATCGGGAAAAAGGTCATAAATTGTATTGTCAATCAACCCATCTCTTACAGTAAATGTCTCAAAATTTATCCCATCATACCGGCACACTCCTCCTCCCATAGTGCCAAACCAAAGATTACCGGATTTATCCTGGCAGATTGCATACACCTGTGATTGTGCTAATCCTTGTTGGACGTTGAAGGTCTGGAAGCTGTAGGTTTGTGCATTGAAGTGTGGGATGGCGACTAACACAAAAAAACATAGTGCCACTATAAAATTTATAATCTTTAAAAATTTCATTTTATTTATATTATGGTCTATATAAATATAGAATATTGAACAAGGAATATTGAATGTTGAAATAAACTTCGAAATTCAATATTCCTTGTTCAATATTCATTATTTTTTATTTATTTATAACCCCCTACACCCTCACCCCAATCACTAAAATATCATCCAATTGCTTTCTTTTTCCTTTCCATTCCTCAAAACGAATGTCTAAAATATCTCTCTGTTCGTGCATTTCCTTATCCTGAAAAGAAATCACCATTTCCTGAAATCGCGTTCTCATGAACTTACGGTCTTCGGGACCTCCAAATTGATCCATGTATCCATCCGAAAACATATAGAGACAATCTCCTTTTTGCAACGTTAGCGAATGGTTGGTAAATTCCCCCGAAAATCCTTCTATCGTTTTACCAATGGGCAAGCGGCTTCCGGGAGAAATGGTTAAATTTTTATTTCTCACCACATATAATGGATGATGAGCCCCCGAAAATTCCACACTATTTTTTTTCATATCAAAAACACAAAGTGAAATATCCATTCCATCGCGGCGATTACTTTCATCATAACTCTCTCTGAAAATACGCTTCATTCCATTATTAAGATTACCAAGTATTAAGGAGGGTTGAATGTTGTTTGAATCAGAAACTGCCTGATTCAGCAGATTGAATCCTACGATAGACATCAGGGCTCCGGGTACACCATGTCCTGTGCAGTCAGCCGCCGCCATCAAAACCTTTCCATCACGCACATCCATCCAATAAAAGTCGCCGCTGACAATATCGCGGGGCTTGAATAAAACAAATGATTGGGGTAAATAACGTTGTATGTATTCTTGCTGGGGAAGCATAGCTTTCTGAAGCCGTTTTGCATAATTAATGCTTTTAGTAATCTTGCGGTTAGTGTCACCAAGTTGTAAATTAATTTTAGAAAGTTCAAAAGTTCTTTCAGTTACTTTTGATTCCAACGCCGCTTTTTCTTTACGAAGCCGCTTTTCACGCCACTTAATAAAGCCGTAGATGAGCAATATAAGTGTCACTCCCGATGAAGTGAAGAACCACCAGGTCATCCAGAAAGGCGGAAGAATTTTAAAAGAAAAACTAACGGGTTTTTTGTTCCACAATCCATCGTTATTGGCGGCACGCACCTGATAGGTGTACGTACCCGGGGAAATGTTGGAATAAGTAACCCTTGTTTCATTGGTTACAGGTAGCCAATCTTTGTCGAAACCATCGAGCTTCCATTGATATTTTACCTTTTCAGGTACCGTTAAACTGAGTCCCAGAATATCGAACGTGAAATAATTCTGATTATATTCGAAAGTATGATTTTCGGGTAATGTTACATCTTTGTAATAGATCCGGAGTCGTTGAATCTGAGTGATCGGCTCTTGTGGGTTTACTTTGGCTTCTCCGGGATTATATTTTACAACACCCTGAATGGTACCAAACCATAAATTTCCATCTCTGTCTTTACAGGATGCCTTATGGTTGGTTTCAATCGCTGTAAATCCATCTTCTTTTCCATACGTTTTAAAATGGTCTCTTTCCATAATATATTGAACCACTCCTTTATTAGTTCCAAACCATACATTCCCTTCCTCATCTGATTGTGAAAAATAAACCAGATCAGAATTCAGTCCGTTTGTAATATTATATATTTGGAACTTGAATTTTCTTTCCACTTTGTTGAATAAACCGGGTTGTTCGGGTGACATTCTTGCAACTCCGTTCTGGGTAGTAATCCAGATATCACCGTTTTTATCCTGCAGGAGTGTCATTATTTCATCATCAGGTAAGCCGGAAGATTTATTCAGAGTATATACAGGAGGTCTTAGTAAACCGGCATCTTTGAACGCAATGAGGTTTAACCCCTTTCTGGTAGCTATCCATACATTACCTTCATTATCTTCTAAAATATCATTTATAAAATTATCAGCTAAGCCATTTTGTTTTGAAAGGTATGTCCTTGTATAATCAGATGGATTATTTAGATTTCTTCCCAATATCATAATCCCCTTATACATCGTACCCACCCAGATGGCACGCCTGGAGTCCTGCATAAGGCAAGAGGTCTGATTGTAATAAGGAATTGAATCTTCTTTTAAATACACTTTTATTTTATTTTCCTTGCTAACATACGGGTCAGGATTATATCGCGCAACCCCCTTATAAGTCGCAATCCAAATATATCCTTGTTTATCGGTAATCATATCTACAATCTGATCATCAGGCAGACCATTTGTTTTATCGAGATATGTAAATTTCTGATTGATATTTCCAGGTAAAGACGGATCAAAAATGGAGACACCTTTAGTATAAGCGCCAAACCACATTCTTCCGGACATATCTTGTAGGATTGAAAACACAGTATTATCTTTCAAGCCATGGCTTGTATTGTATGTTTCAAACATTTTTCCCCTGAACCGTGCAACGCCACCTCCATCAGTGCCAATCCATAGATTTCCTTCGTAGTCCTGGATGATAGACCATAAAAAATTAGTGGGAAGTCCATTTTGTTCTGTAATTTGTTCGAGCGTGATTAATTTATGTTCATCCTCATCAGGTATTATATGTAGTAGTCCGGCGCCGTCTGTTACGAACCAGAAATCTCCATGGGAATCCTGTAAAAATGATCTGGGAAAGTTTTTTTCATTTTTGAAAAATTCCGGTTTGTCCCATTTATAATTGGTAAAAACGTAATGCCCCAAACTTCTGGAAGCAGAAGGGTCGAGTTTAGTAACTCCCTCAGAATTTAAAAACCAAATTTGTCCGAGGTTGTCCTGAGCCATTTCATAAATAAGTTCATTCATCAAACCATCTTTCATAGAAATTTTATCAAAATATAATATAGAAGAGGAAGAGTCGGGTCCTGTAGTTTTTCGTGGTAAATAACTCAGTGTATTAACTCCGTAATAGGTGCCAATGTATAATTTCCCGAATTGGTCTTCTTTAATTCCAGTTATAATGCTGTCGGAAAGTCCATCCTTGACAGAGTAATGTTTAAAAAGAATATTTTTTTTCTCTACATCGTAGGAAGATTTTTCTGATTCTTTGATTTGTAAAGGTGCTATTTTGCTCAACCCCCCATAACCGCCTGCCCAGATATTTCCCTTATGGTCTTCGCAGATGGAAGTAATTCTCCGGCATTTCATTCCCTGCAGGCGGGAGTAATTAATAAATCGTGGCTTTACGTATGAATTAATCCCTTCTGCATTACTCAGGGGTTTTGAAGGAATATATTTTGATAAGCCATCGTAAGTTCCAATCCAAATATGTCCTTTTGAATCAGTGTACAAGCAATAAACATCATTATCGCCCAATCCTTCCTTGGTGGTATAGGTAGTAAATTCCGTTCCGTTATATTTGCACACACCTCCACCAAATGTTCCGAACCATAAATTGCCTTCTTTATCCTGACATAAAGAATAAATCTGCGATTGGGCAAGCCCATGCTGAACGTTGAAATTTTGGAAATTGTAGGTTTGGGAGATGCAAACGGTTGAAAAAAACAGCAATAGGGGTGAAATATTTTTAACCCCTACTATGATTTTTTTTAATTGGAGAAACGAAAACATTGGGTTTGTTTTTTATCGAGCAGACTTAATGTTTAGGGTTGCTTCAGATACTAGTTCTTTTACAGAGAGGCACTTCATTCGTTACCTTGAATTTAGGGATTGGGACAAAATAAACTACGAAGGTAGGCAAAAATAATGAAATTGTACAACTACAAAAAAACCGTCATCTTCAATGTTTTATTTCCATATTTTAAAAAATAAATTCCCCTCTTGATTCCAGACAACCTGATGCTTTCTCCCTTCCCCTCCATTACCAAACGCCCTTTTACATCGTAAATTTTATATTCATATTCATTATCAAACAATATATTATTTGTTCCGAAAACATAAACCGGATTATAGGGGGGCACTTCTACCGATACATATTCAGTTGCCAACCCCCTCGAAAGATCACTGCCTACTTCCACTAAACGGTAATAATATACACCTGCTTTTAAATCATAATCTCTTAATTCATAATAGATACTGTCGGAAGAATTACCTCCCGGCGCTTTAGTAGAAATGGAATCAAAAGCACCCCATAAAATTGCACCGTTTATTTCCATGCCTCTTTCAACCACAAAACGCAAAGCGTTTTTTTCTGACATGGTAACCCAGGAAATTTTTACATCATTTTGATTTAACAGCACTGCTGAAAAACAACAAACTTCGATGGGAAATGCGGATGCTTCGCCGCCCGTTAAGTTGCCCATAAACTCCTCGGCGCCTGTAAAACTAATCGTGTTGCCCGGTGGATTTACACTACCGGTGGAAATCAGAATAAAGTTATTGGAACTGTTTTTTACGCCAGCTTCATAATTTGCTTCAGTGCCACTAACATCGGCTGTCACATAGGTCATGACTGCATCATAATTGACAGTAGCCACGTTTGTTGCTGTCACAGCCCAAAACCGGTTTATATAGTCGGTGACACTAGTATTATCCGGGTCTTTTGTATTCTGAACTCCCATGCTAAGTTGCGCGGCACCTGAAAAAGTAATTGAGTTCAAGGTTATGGATAGAGGGGAAAAATTACCGGAATTATCTCCGAAAGGAAAATTCATTGCCACTCCGAGAGGTGTGGTTCCATCCAACTGTTTTATTAACCGTCCGGCGGCATCTAAATCAGAATTTATGTAAGAATTACCTGCTCCCCCGGAAACAGTAGCATCGTAATCGAGAATCAGATTGTTACCGCTGAGTATCAAATCCCCCAGTGACATGGTGAGTTGCGTTTCTATCGTGACAGTTCCTCCCAATGTGGCATCGTTTGTGGCTTTGTTGATTCTTAAATTATCGTACGTAGTAGAGTAAACAGTTTGCGCACCTCCTCCGTTGTAAGTTACAAGATTTCCTGGTGCCGTGGTATTATCAGCGTCCAGGGTAGTAATGGTTATTGTGCCCCCAATCAATAAATCGGAACTGGCGGATTGAATCAGAGAACCTGCTCCCGCCAATGAAGTTGGAACACTGAATCCAGCGGCAACAGTTATGTTATTTGTATAGGATCCAGCAATAGAAACGTTGGAAATTGTCAGATCGGCTCCGTTCAGAGTTCCTGTGGCATCATTTAAAGTGTATAGTCCGGTTCCTGAAGTAAAAGTTCCATCGTTGGTAATATCCCCATTAATAGTAACAGTTTCATTATTTGCATTATCAAATGTGCCACCGACATTTACATCAATGTTATTGAATGTCTCACTAGCCCCAACACTTGAGTTGATAGTAAGTGTGCCATCAATAGTTACTGTACTACCGAAATTGACTGCACCGGAACCCATGCGAAGATCAGTGCCCACCGGTACAGCAGTATTGCCTGTGACAGTAATGTCACTAGTAGTAACAACATCGCCGTTTAAAATAGTAAAATCATTATTTACTATAATAGCACCGGTGGCTGTCACTGTTCCGGCAACACTGTTGTTAATAACTAAGTTACTATAAGTAATAACCGCGACGGTCTGGGCGGCTGTACCATTATATTCCACTGTGTTGCCAGCTGCAGCAATGTCGTCAGCATCAAGGGTATTCAAAGCAAAGGTTCCGGCATCGCCGATTTTGAGATAGGAAGTTGCCAGCCCTTGTGTTAAAGATCCGCCGCCGGCAAGGGTTGTAGTTACTTCAAGATTTCCGTTATTGGTATAGGTACCGTCAATATCAATATTAGGAATTACAATAGGTCCATTAAAAGATTGACCCGCACCTGTAAAATTATAGGTTCCCGTTCCGGCTATAAAATTTCCTACTGCATTGTTATTTGTGAGTGTCCCGTTGGAAAGGATGCTCTCATTCACATTATCATTATCCCAGGTTCCTGCGGCGCCTATGGTGATATCGCCAAAGGTCTTTACACCTGTGGCATTAGTAAAAGTAATGGATCCGTTAATAGTGGTAGCGTTCGTAATCCGGAAGTCAATACCAGAAACATTGGCATTAGTTAATGGGTCAACGATTAGCGTTCCGGCTACATTAATATCCCGACTTGCTGCATCTCCGGTAATATCTGCTTCTGCTCCAGCTCCTCCGGCAAACAACAAATTCCCGTTAACAGTGAGTGTTCGGGTATTTGTATTCATGTTCAAAGTTCCATTGATGGTTATATTATTAACTGACGTATTAGCAGTAAAATTAATAATATCGCCGGTTAGAATAGTGACATCGTCATCGCCGTCCGGAATTCCATCGGCATCCGCTCCGCCGGTAAGTGTCCATGAACCCGCCGCGTTCCAGTTGCCTGAAGGAGCGACGTTGCTTATGAAAGTGCCGGGAAAGACATTCAAAGGAAAGACAATAAAATAGAGAAAAGAAAAAAATAAAATCAGGTTAGATTTCTTTTTAAAAAAATCCCAGAATTCGTAGACCAGAAGCATAGTACAAAGATAGTGAATCTTTTCATACCTTTGCCGGTCATGAAAAGTGAAATAAAAAAAATAATATTCTATCTGCTGTTGAAGTTTTTATTAATTCCGGGATTAGCGCAGGAAAACACTCTCATTGACAAAATTATCGCCACTGCCGATGACGATGTTGTTTTGTATTCTGAATTGGAAAACCGGTATCTTGAAATCATGCAGGGCGGTGGAATGGAATCACCCGGCAACCTTCGTTGCAGGATACTTGAAAACTTGCTTAGCACAAAAATTCTCGTTGCCAAAGCCCAGATTGATTCCATCATCATTGAGAAAAAAAGAATAGATCAGGAAATGAACCGGAGAATGGATTATTTTATTTCGGTGGCTGGCTCGGAAAAAGAGTTGGAAAAAAACTATGGTAAAACCATTTCACAACTGAAAGAAGAGCTTAGACCCCTTATCAAAGAGCAAATGCTTGCCCAGGAAATGCAACAATCCTTGCTGAAAGACCTGAAAATCACTCCCACAGAGGTTCGGAATTATTTTTCACAAATTCCCCAAGACAGTTTGCCGTACTATGGATCTGAAATAGAAGTAGGACAAATTCTGATATATCCAAAAGTAAACCGCACAGAAAAACTGCGGGTAAAAGAGATTCTCGAAAAAGTGCGCGACAGTATTTTAAATGCCGGTGCAAGTTTTCAGGAAATGGCAAAAAAATATTCTCAGGATGGCTCCTCGAGCGGTGGAGGTGAACTTGGTTTTTTTAACAAAGGGGACCTGGCGGCTGAATACGAAGCCGCCGCTCTGAAACTAAAGCCAGGTGAAATTTCTACGGTCGTGGAAACAACTTTTGGATTTCACATCATCCAACTGATTGAACGAAAAGGTGAACGGTTTAATAGCCGTCACATATTAATTAAACCCGTTGCGGGGGAATCGGATTTGCAATTATCTGTGCATTATTTAGACAGTATCCGCGGGTTAATTTCTAAAGACAGCATGAGTTTCTCCTCTGCCGCAAAAAAATATTCTGAAGACAAAGCAACAGCCGATAACGGCGGATTGTTTGCCGATATCACGACGGGTGACACACGCATTCCTACCGACAAAATACAACCTGCTTTGTTTTTTACAGTAGATTCCATGAAAACCGGAAGTATTTCCAACCCGTTAATTTTTAAACAGGACGGGAAAACCGCTGTCCGGCTCGTGTGGTACAAATCAAAATTTCCGCCTCATAAGGCAAATCTTACCGACGATTACCAGAAAATTCATACAGTGGCACTCAACAATAAAAAAATGAATCACCTGAACCAATGGTTTAAAAAAACGTTGCGGGAACTTTACATCAGCGTAGATGAGGAGTATAAGGATTGTGAATTCTGGAGGATGTGGAGCGAGGGAGGGGAGTGAAGGATTTTCGTGACGAGTCCTAAGTTAGAAAAATTGACTATCTTTGTTTTCTTTAGTTTAGTTTCATTAAAAAAAAATTTATGAAAACGCTCAGACCAAGTGTGCTAAAAAAAATTCATTCGCTTAAAAGTGAAAAAGGGAAGATGGTGGCGGTAGAGCCAACTACAGGAAAATGGTTTATCGGTGTCACTCGCGTAGAAGCAATAAAAAAAGGGCTAGAAGAGTTTCCGGATGGTATTTTTCATATTATGCGTATTGGATATAAAGTATCCGGCGTTATGAAATCAGAAAAATTTACCGAATGAAACAAATCATTTCAGGAAATATTGATGATAACTGCCCTACCCTAACTGCGGCCATAAGTGAAAAAAAGTGTCTTGTTTTTACTATAAATGGAAGATTACTTTTTACAGTTGACTCAGGATTTTCAGGAGGTGTTGCGCTTCCAATAGAATTACTTTCAAAATTAAATATTCGATTTATAGGTTACGAAAACTATTCTCTTGCCGATGGCACCATTATTCAGTTAAAAGAATATTATGGCATTGTGGAAATAGGCAAAGAAAAAGTGTTGACAACTTTTATTGAAGGGGATTTTTTAATAGGAATTGAGTTTATGAAATCTATTGCCGATAAACTTATCGTTGATTTTAGAAAACAAAAAATAACTTTATTAAGGGATTAAAAACCATTTTCTTATAATCATGGACAATAAATTAATGAACCCAGCCACCGTGGACCAAATAAGTGTGGCTTACCAAAAACTACTCCGGGAAATTCAAAAGGTAATCATCGGGCAGGATGAAATTGTAAAAAATGTATTGCTTTCTGTTTTCAGTCAGGGGCATTGCCTTTTGATTGGAGTACCCGGATTAGCAAAAACCCTTCTTGTAAAAACCATAGCGTCTTGTTTGGATCTTCAATTCAGCCGGATACAATTCACTCCTGATTTGATGCCATCAGACATTTTAGGTTCTGAAATTCTGGATGAAAACCGTAAATTCCGGTTTATGAAAGGTCCTGTATTTGCCAATATGATTCTCGCTGATGAAATTAACCGGACTCCTCCTAAAACCCAATCTGCCTTATTAGAAGCCATGCAGGAACACGCGGTAACTGTAAATGGTCAGCGCTATATTTTAAGCGAACCTTTTTTTGTGCTTGCCACGCAAAATCCCATAGAGCAGGAAGGCACTTATCCATTACCCGAAGCCCAGTTGGACAGGTTTATGTTCGACATTCTATTGAATTATCCTGATTATAAATCGGAAATGAAAGTAGTAAGCGAGACAACTTCTGGAAAACAAGTGTCACTATCCCCACAAATCAAAGCAGATGAAATTATGTATTTCCAGCAAGTAATCCGGAATATTCCGGTTGTGGAAAATGTATTGGAATATGCGGTAAATTTAGTTCATAAAACACGACCCGGAAATTCCTTAGCCCCCGATTTCACAAATCAATATATTACCTGGGGAGCTGGGCCACGTGCCTCGCAATATCTGATTATCGGCGCAAAAAGTCACGCGGCTTTTTCCGGCAAATATTCTCCCGACATTGAAGATGTCAAGGCAGTGGCAAGACCTATCCTTCGTCATCGCCTCATCCGGAATTTCAAAGCGGAAGCGGAAGGGGTGACGGTGGATGAGATTATCAACAGGTTGTTGGGGACGTAGAAAAAAAAATCGCCATAGAAATGAAAAAAATAGTCGTTCTCACCGGAGCCGGAATCAGCGCAGAAAGCGGATTGAAAACTTTTCGTGATTCAGGCGGTTTGTGGGAGGGATACGATGTCATGCAGGTAGCTTCGATTCAGGGATGGAGAGAAAATCCGGAACTCGTATTGAAATTTTATAATGAGCGAAGAGCCGCCGCATTGAACGCAAAACCAAATGCAGGTCATCTTGCGTTGAAAAAACTGGAAGAAAAATTTAAGGTCATTGTCATAACACAAAATGTAGATGAATTGCATGAACAGGCGGGCTCTTCCAACATTATTCATCTGCACGGTGAAATTAATAAAGCAAGAAGTTCTGTGGATGAAAATTTTATTGTTGAATTAAAAAAACCCTGGCAAATCAAAATTGGTGATAAATGCCCGAAGGGTTCACAATTACGCCCTCATATCGTTTGGTTTGGTGAACAAGTACCCATGATGGAAACCGCAATGAACGAATGTTTAACTGCCGATATTTTTATGGTCGTTGGTACCTCTCTTGTGGTATATCCCGCCGCTTCCCTTATAAATTATATTCCACGATTTTCAACAGTTTACCTTATTGACCCGAATATTCCTCCGGTTGAAGGAATTAAAAATCTTCGGAAGATTCCGGAAAAAGCAAGCGTGGGGGTTCCAATAGCCGTGAAGGAGATTATGAAGTAGGTTTTTGTGTAGCGACACGGTGCACCGTGTCGCTGGGTTCCGTGTTTGCGGTGTAGCGACACGGAGCACATACGCGTCAACTTAAAGACCTCACCCCAGCCCCTCTCCAAAAAAATGGAGAGGGGGTAGAGATTTGTTATGCATAAAACAATAAGGTCATCATCTATCACTATGAAACCTCATCCCAAAAGCAATCCCAATCAACGTATTCCGTAATGCAAAATTTTCTGGTGACGATAATATAAAGGGCATTAACCCGTAGGAAAAATTACATTCTACAAAATACGACATTCTTAAATTACTGTTAAGTTCTACTCCACATGCAAGCAAAGATGCCGCTTCCACGAAATCAGTTTTATCTTTGATGTCAGTTTCAATACTCGAAATACCATTGTCACTGATTTCTTTTGCAGTTATTCTATACCCTGCTGTGATTCCCCCTCTTCCATAAACACGAAAATCTTTTAACAAGGTTTGAAACCGTAGCCAAAGTGGAACAGAAAAATAAGTTAAGTTACGTCTGATGGAACCGTTATTTATATTTCCCTCGCCATTTACAAACTCTCCTTTGTAAAAAGAACCCTTTTGCTGAAACATCACTCCACTTTCAATAACACATTGTTTTAAAAATTCAAATCCGAAGATGACCTGAAGATTAATTACCGGTTTCATTTTTTTTATGTCATTACGGTACCGGTTATCGCTCAGGTACTCATAATCCATGGAGCCCTTTTTCATAGCAAAAGCAAGCTGTGGTAAAAATGCAATTTCTGTTTTCCATGGAATTCCATACGACCAGGGTCTTACCGGATTATAATTCGTTTTTGCATGTAACGCTATATAGTGTGCTGTGAATATTTCGATGAGAAATGCAATTCCAAGCAGAGGGAGCAGGTACTTTGAGATGTTTTTCATGATTTGTATTTGTTAAATTCTTATAGACAAAAATAAGGGTAAGATTACAAAATAGGGTAGGTAAAAAGCAGGGTTTCTTACGCCTCCACGCTCATTCGACTTTTAATTTTAATGCCGCCGAATGGGAATTAAACTCCGGGGCATACATACATTGGATAGATGAAAAACCACTCAGATACGAACCTTTGTGAACAACCCTCAGCGGATACTCAAAAACATACACGCCCTTTCTTAACCAGGAAATGAAAAAATGGGATGCCGCATCCTTATGACTCTCATAATATCCCAACCCGTCCTGATAGGTATAGCGCGAAAGCACGGTTACCGGCTCCAACCCAGTAGCACGCAAATCCTTCAAATGAATGTATTCCATATCCCTGTCTGTCCTCAATTCAATTCTGATTTTCACTAAATCACCTGCATGTAGTGCTGTAGTGTCACTGATTAATTCAAGAACGGGTCCCTTACCGGTTTGAACCTGCCTGTAAATTTTCCTATCTAGTTTCAATGCCGTTTCATGAGAGGTAATTTTATTCATTTCCTCAAAATACTGCCAATGCAACGCCCCCCAGGAAATCCCTTTCTCTTTTTGCGTGAGTTTAATATTTCCCAATTCAGGTTTTATTTCTGTGCCATTCCAATCGGCTCTGAAATATCCAGTCCCGGCTGATTTATTTATTTCGGGTTTCAATTTTTCGACTTCAGTGCCACTAATCAGAATTTCCACGGGTTCTTTTGACGCAAGCAAATCAGTGCCACGCATCAAAAGCGCATAACAGGCATCGGCTGTTGCTTTGGTTGTCCTCCAGTTTTGGGTCTGCTTTTGTTTTAAAAGCCAGACCTTCATGGATTCTACCGAAGCAGTATCTTGTGCCACTTCCTCAAATGCCTCAATTAACATGGACTGTGTCTCCACAGGCGCTGAATGCCAATACCAGGTGGAACTTTGTGCTTTCCAATACATGCCCATTTCTTCCGAAGACAAAGAATATTCCTTTAAGGATTTAATAATCATCATGGGAATAATTTTATCCTTCAGCCGGTTCAGAGTAATGGCAATCATTCCTTTATTCAGATTACTTTTTGCAAGCCAGTAACTTTTACATTGAGAAATCCAATATTCTGTGGCTTCTTTGTATTTTTTGTGCACTTCTTTTTCAGAAAATAATGTGCGCATGTATAAATAGTGAATGGTAACCGGCGAAAGATGATCGTCCTTCCATTCCGTTTTTTGTTTTTTAAGATATTCGTACTCTTCCCACATCTCATTGTCGAGGTAATCCAACGCACGGTAAATCATATCCTTGTGCTCTTCCCACTTAAATCCAATGACATTCAAATTTCTTAATTTTCCGAAACCGGTAACAATATGCTGGGTTATAAATCTATCATCCGGCATTCCCTGAAACCAGGGCCACGCACCGTTAGCTAATTGGAGATTCTTCAATTTAAGAATGTTTTTGCTCATGTTTTCGTTCAGCGTATTTGAATCAAAAAGCAATGCAATCCGTTTTTTCTGTTCCGTTTCATCTTTTCCTTCCATCACCCAGGGAGTTTCTTCGAGCATGACCGATTTCAAATCCTGATTTTTTTCAAGATTGGAGAGCAATGACTGCTTTTGTGACACTGTATTCCATCGTTCAAAAACTTTTTGTATTTCGGGATTTGTTTGAATAATATATGAAGCCAGCACTGTTCCATAGAACCGCGTAAAAACCTGCTCGGAACATTCGTAAGGAAATTCCATCATGTAGGGTAATGCCTGAACAGCGTACCAGGCAGGATTGCTACTGTATTCAAGAGTCACCTTATGTTGTTGGAGAGTAGGAGAATTTGCAGAGGATGCTAATTTTAAAAATTCAAAATTTTTACTTCCTATTCCTCTTGTCCATAAGGGAAGCGACTCTGTAAGTAAAATTTTAGAAGGTAAAACCGGGAGTGTGATTTCGGCGGCATCGGAAAAATTTTTGGAAGATGCGGTCATGCGTAATGTAATGGCATCATACTCTGCAGGTACTTTTATTCTCCAGAAAAACGACTCACTTCGCTTTTTAAGCAGATTAAAATTCCGGGATGAATCTTTCGATGATGTAAAAAGGTAAATTCGTTTTGAAGTGCCGGCATCAAAAATTTCCAGATATGTTTTACCTGATACACTTGTGTCCGTAAGATTTATAATTTTTGCGCTCAATTCAATTTCATCGCCTTGTCTGAATATTCTGGGTAATTGCGGATCTATCATTAATTCTTTTTGTGTCACTAATGTTTTTTCTTCGTATATTGTTTTCATGTCTTTTGAATGGGAAAAAGACATGAACCGCCAGCGTGTAAGTGATTCTGGCATTTTAAAATTAATTTCAATTTCTCCTTTATCGTTTGTTATAAGATGGGGATAAAAGAAAGCCGTTTCAGAAAAATTTTTTCGTGGAGATACCGGGGTTGTAGAATTTTTATCCTTCAAAGGTTTGCGGGTTTCTCCCACGCTTGTCTCATCGGCTGAAATAAGTGGCACTCTATAGTCAGCAATTTCAACTTCCTGCATAGCGGGGGCGGCTTTATCTATTACTTTCATTTCATCCATATTAAGCGACTCTTCATTGTCTTCTGATTCATACACATTCGCTCTTGAAATTCCGCCTGATGTCTGGTAATAATTCTTGAACCAGTTCAATCTGTCATAGGTAATAGTTGAAAGTTTCCCATACTCATTCCATTTTATTTCAAATACTTCAGGATAGGTCGTTGTAAAACCTGAGCCGCTTGAATAAGACAGCCGGGAATGAAACAGGGAACGCAAATCGGTCTCCCATCCGTGCATTTTAAAAGCATCGAGGGAAGCATCGTATAAAGTCGCCACCATTTCCACAGCGACATTCTCTGCTTTCGGTCCTGTGAGTTTTATTTTCCATTGCTCTGCTTGTCCGGGTTTCAACTTGTCACGGAATGTGCCAAACGATATTTTTAATTCTTTGTTTGACCACGATACAGGAATCTCCTGGGTGTGTTCATAATACCTGTGAGAATGAACCATGTTAAGATGTAATGTGATGCCGCCTCTGTGTTCTTCTTTTAGCGTAAATGTCCAGGGTTTTACTCCATTTAAAACTCTGATAACCGTTGAATCAATAATTTTTCCTTTTTGTTCTAACTCAAGCAATGCCACTGCATCTTTGTAAGATGATCCCCAGAGGAAATTGATTTTATCGCCTGGTTCATATTGATTTTGTGTCACCATTAAATCAGATTTTTTGTCATCACTTTTTCCTGAAAAAATAAAAAAATCAGGAGTTGCTAAAGGCAATGTATCGTCTTTAAAAGTATAGCAAGTAATTATTTTATCGGTTTTCACAGGTATTCCGTAAGGATCGGTTGCATTCAGTTCCAAATAATAAATTCCGGGTTTTAAGTTGTCAATTTGAAAGCTATGAGTCATTTGTGAATCGAATGGGAGTTCGGTTATTTTTTCTTCCCTGCTAAAGTTTTCCTGCCTGTCTTCATTACCGAAAACATCTTCAGGAAAGTATTGCGTGTACTCATTTTGGGGAATGACAAATGTGTCCGGTTCACTCCATAATCGTTTTCTTAAAATTCTTTCCGGCGATTGTAATTTCCAGAGTATGAAATTTCCGGTAACAGATACTTGTTCACCGCTTAAATTTACAGCACCTGCTTTTATATTAATTCCACGACTTATTTCAACCCTTTCGGGAACTGATAATTCGAGATTTATAGATGCAAACCCTGCCCGTATGGTTTTCGCGGCAGAATGTGTTTCCCCGCTGATATCGGTGACATCCGCGGTGACACCAAATGAAAATTCCGGTAACCGGAAAGGTTTTTGATTTTTATCTGCCTTCGCTATAAACCTGATTTTATAAATCCCTTCTTCATTTGTTTTAACTTCTCCGTAGGCAATTTCTTTTTCAGGTATGGTGGGAAAATTTCCCCATCCGCATCTCCAGAAAGGAAACCATCCTGAGCGGGTGACGTGATATTTTACAGTGGCGCCACCTAACGGAGCTCCTGAATACGTAATAGCTTTACCTGAAATTTCTACCGTGTCATTAAGCCGGTATGCGTTTGAAACCGGTAAAAATTCTGTCTCAAACTGAGGGCGTTTGTAATCCTCTACCTGAATCCGGATGGAACTAAAATCATCTTCAATCGTCATTTCTCCGTTAAGCAGTCCCACCGGAATACGGAAGGAGCCGGAGAAAGAACCATACTCATTTGTTTTCAAATTCAGCGTATTTATTTCCTGGTCATTTACATCGTTGAAGGTAACTTCAACGTCTAGTCCGGCTAAGACATCTACCGGATTTTCATCCTCATCGCATTCATACCGGAGTCCTTTAAAATAAACGGTTTGTCCCGGGCGATAAATAGCCCGGTCGGTGAAAAACAATGTTTTGATTCTTTCTTCTTTCGAATTCTTATTATAATTTCTGTAATGATAATAATTCCCTTCAGAAATGTACCTGTCTTTTTCTTTTTGAATTTCAATTTTCAAATTATGATATTCATCCTTTCGTAAGTTTTTAAAATAAAATTGTCCATAAAAATCGGTGAGTAATGAGTCCCTCTTCTGTATCTGATAATTCCTTGTTCTATAATCATAATTCTCAGTCCATATTTTTACAATGGCGGAGGGAACCGGAGAACCATTTTCGGCATTAAGTACTCTGAAAACTATAAAACCATCTTTATTTTTTCTCTCAATGAGAGATAAATTGGTCACCTGAAAATCCGTAACTGCTATATGATTTTTTACTTTCTGAAAGCTTTCTTTTTCACTCATCATCAGAAGATAGTAACCTGCAGGCAGTTCATCAATTTTAATTTCAGTGCGATGTGTCAAAAAATCATTTTTCGATGGAAGATGCTGGCTCCAGCTTTTCAGAACTTCTGAATTAAGCATCGCATTAATTTTATCAATCTGGCTTTTGTTTCTTAGTTGACGCAAGGCATGATAATCGGTTTTTATCAAACGGAAATAAACTGCATTTACATTTTTATATTCTACAGATGCTCTGAAAGGTTTTTCACAAGCGGTTGTTTTTTCGAGCTTAATGTTTAAAGATTTTCGCAAAATTTGTTTTTTAAGATATTGGCAGTTTTGTGTTCCGGATGACTTAGGAAAATTCTTAATCGCTGTTTCGCAATAGTCAAGCGCTTTTTTAGGATTTGGTGGAAAAGCATTGTTATATGCAGTTGCGAGTTCATACTGAACCCGTGTCACAGAAGGAAATTGACGATACTTTTTTTCCAACCACTGCAGTGCATTAATCCGGAGTGAATCTTTAAATTCATATAGGGAAATATCCTGAAAAAAAGCCAATCGTTTCAGACAGGCATCCACTAAAGCATCGGGAATACTGTCACGCAAATGAAACTTTTCTAATTCCTGACAAATTCTAACTGCCGCAACTATTTTGGAAACGGAATCCCCATTGTTATTAAATTTATGATTTACAAAATCAGTGGTGTTTAAAAATCCCTCGGGACCTTCAGAGGTAAATTCGTTTAAGGGTTTGGGTGAGGAATAATCTTTGTGCATATAAAAATCCAATGCCCGGTGTGCCAGAAAATCAAATAGTGTCGGGCGATAGTTACGGGATCCTCTGCCGGGTATCAGCACCTCATCGAATACCTCAATGGGTGTGCGTTGCAATTTGTCAGTGGGTTTTAGTGACAGTTCATATAAACCAAATGCTTTTTGTTCAATCCGGCTGAGATCCCAGGTGGAGATGTCGGTGTTATCTTTGTCGGTAGTGGCTGTACGTTGTGAAAAGCGGTATCTGTTTTGGTCTGCATAGTTTTCATAAAGTTCCGCGAGAATAGAAAATAATAAAGGTTTTACGGGAAAGGGAGCTGTTTTTAATTCATCTTCCGTATTTCGGATCATAACCACGTTCTCGTCCTCTTCCATAAGGAGACGGAATTTTAAAATATATAATAATGCTTTTACTTGTTGGGGATAATTTTTCTCTTTTTTGGCTCTCTCCAGAAGGGCACGGGTTTTTTCGAGCGCGGTATTGGCTAAGCCGGCTTTCTCATTTTTTTCAATTTCCGCCCACTCTTTTTCGTAACTATTGCCTGGAGGAAAACTAAGGGAGACAATTGGTTGAATTTTTAGAAATGTCCTACAAACTGCAAACGAGTTTAATACCAGCAAGGATAGGAAGATTGAAAAGATGAATGAATATCTTTTCATTAGAAATATTATTATATGGTTATATGGTTAGGTGGAAACTATTTAACCATTTAACCATTTAACCATCTAACTATTTAACCATTTAGCCATCTAACCATCTAACCATTAAGCCATCTAACCATTTATAAAGTTATTCCATCAAATTAATCTTCCTTTCTACTGAATTATACAAACCGGGAATTACCTTTCCTTCTTTATCAATCAGCTCTAAATTAATCGTATTATCGCCCATGGGAAGTCCTTCTATAAAATAAGGAACCCAATCCGTCAAAATAAACTCATTCCCATTTATAGTGGCACGTACTTTATTTCCATCCGGTGTCAGTGTTGTGTTTATCAGATAGAAGTCAAGAATAATCTTTTTTGTGTCACTGCCGGTATATTGCCCTTTGGGACGACTGTAAAAAAGAAGCGGCGCCGTGAGGTCTTCAAACTTAACTTGCCCTTTTCCTACTACATATTGGTTTAATTGATATGCCTTGGGTGTTTTTATACTTTCATGATACGAACGCGAAAGAAATGCAAGTACTATGTTAAGACCATCCTTCAATACATGCTCCGTTTGAGGTTCGTATAACGCCATATATGGCTCATCATTCACAATAAAATGAATGTGTTGTCCATCCTTGGAATTTGCGCAAAGTTTAGTTCCGGCATCGGTAGTTTGTGATTTTAATTCATAATTGCTGACATCAAAAGTAAATTTTATTTTTCCAGCGCTGAGTTTTTCAGTTTCTTTGGGAGAAGATATTCTCAGTTTCGCTTCCTGAAAATCAGGAGAATCTTTAAAAGGAGTAAGCGTAATCCCATTTTTGGAAATGTTTGATTCCGCCGCTGACACTTCATTTTCCGGTGTGTTTATAGATAAAGTATCCGCCCCAGTCGTTGCATTTTCCTGAGAGGTTTTTTGAGTGCATGTAATCACGCAAAGCGCGTTTATAATTACAAAAAAAAAGAGTTGATTTTTCATATTTTTCTACAAACTTACACGAAAATTTTGATTTACACACAGGCAAATAAAAATCCAGGCGCTTTTTAACCCCTCTCCATTTTTTTGGAGAGGGGCTGGGGTGAGGTCGGATTTATAGGAGAAACTTACATGAAATTTGAAAATGGAAAATAGTAATGGAAAATAGAAATTAGAAACTTGAGTGGCAAGCCCCTATCTGAATAGTAACCTCTCACAACACCCACATCATCACATGGGTTGCTCTTTTGATAGTAATCCGCTTGTTCTCTCCTGTGCCTTCACGAAAAATTTCATACTTCTGGTGAATTTTTATCCTATGATTCGAATATTCTTCTGTATGATTGGTCACGGCATTTTTAAGCCGGTAACGATTTGTGCTGATGTACAACAACCCGGATAACCCTTCTTTCTCAAATCTGGATTTCATAATTTGTCGGAACAAAATCACATAAACGGTATCCTTTTCATTAATCAAGGTATCGCCAAGAATATAATAATAACGGTTGATACCCCGGCGGCTCAAAGGACTGATATAATTGCCGGCTCCAATCGTAATTTTATCATCATACAAATTAAAATTTCTGAACTCATCAGTTCTTTGCAGAAATTCCGGATTTTGAAAGCCGGCATAGCGGCGGTTGTTAGTGCATGAAACAGTGTCACGACCATAATAATAACTCCGTTCTTCGGTGTTCTGTACCATAAATACTTCTACCGAATGTAGAAATTTATCAAGATCCACAATACTGTCTGAATTCGGTGAATAAATAGTATTTTTATCGGCAACGAGGTCATTGAAAACAATGCCGCTGTATTTTACAATTTCATTAAAATTATTGATATTCCGGTTCTTGGCGGCTTTTTTAATTATGGGGATAGCCGGATTTTCTTTGGCAATTATTTCTACTTCCTTTAACGTATAAACTTCCCTTTCCATCCCGATATTTATTTTTGAAAATTTCGTACCCACCTGAAAAATCAATGGCTTGTACCCCACATAACTTAAGGATAGAGATGAAACAGGCGTGGATGATTTTATCTTAAATTCACCGTTAATGTCAGTAGTGCCACCGGTTGATGTCCCAGTGATAATAATATTGACGAATGCAAGCGGTTCCCGGCTGTTTATATCCGTAATCTTTCCAGAAATTTCAACTTCCTGTGAAAACAATAAACGATGGGAATGTATAAAAAGTAAAAATAGAAGAACTATTTTGTATGCGCTATTCAATGGATTTTTGTCTGGCTTCAAAGGTAATCTTATTAAGTGAAATTTCAAATCATTGTGTATAGGGTATAGGGGTATATAGGAAATGGAACTTTATTTGCACCTTATACCCGATACCCTTATACCCTATACCTTTTTTTGTATAATATGAAATCAAAAAATTTCATGTAAGTTTGGAATTTATGGACGCAGAATTAAACTTTCCTCACGACTCTGAATTGTACGAACATCACCGGCTTACGGTTGACAAAGGTCAGGAGCCCATGCGGGTGGATATTTATCTTACTAATCAGATTTCCGGCTTAAGCCGTACAAAAATCAAAATAGCATCTGAAATTGAGTTGGTAAGAGTTAATAACAAACCTGTAAAAGTCAGTTATAAAATTAAACCCAATGATGAAATTACGGTATTATTACCCTTTCCTCCGCAGTTTACTGAAATTATTCCACAACCCATTCCTCTGGATATTGTCTATGAGGATGAGTTTTTGTTGATTGTTAATAAACCGGCTGGAATGGTAGTTCACCCTGCTTATGGAAATTGGAAAGATACCCTAGTAAACGGATTGCTGTATCATTGCAATAATCTACAGTCAGTACAAAAAGAATCACCCCGTCCGGGATTAGTGCATCGCATTGATAAAAACACCTCTGGATTATTGGTTGTGTGCAAAACAGAATTTTCCATGATGCATTTAAGCAAACAATTTTTTGAACATTCGGTAGAAAGAAAATACCACGCATTAGTATGGGGAAGTTTTCCTCAACAAACCGGAACCATAAATGCACCCTTGGGAAGAAATCCTAACGATCGGAAAACCATGGCGGTTGTGTCACCGGAAAACGGAAAAAATGCTGTCACTCATTTTAGTGTCATAAAAGATTTTACCTATACCTCTTTAATTGAATGTACGCTGGAAACGGGAAGAACCCATCAGATAAGAGCACACATGAACTATTTGCGTCACCCGGTATTCAACGATAAAAGTTACGGTGGGAATTCCATTTTAAAAGGACCCAATGATGGCACTTACCGTACATTTGTAGAAAAATGTTTCAACTTCCTGCCGTCCCAGGCATTACACGCCAAAACACTTGGCTTTATTCACCCGGTCACAGGTAAGAACATGTTTTTTGAAAGTCAATGGACCGAAGGATTTTCAAAATTAATAACCGCATGGGAAAAGAATTGTTTGATTTTTTAGTAATATATGAAACACTACGATTATCTTATCATCGGCTCCGGCATTGCCGGTTTAAGTTTTGCGCTAAAAGCATCCCGGCACGGAACCGTTTGCATCATGACCAAAGCGCAAAGAGATGAAACAAACACCAAGTATGCTCAGGGAGGAATAGCCGGAGTTTTTAATACGGGTGACTCTTACGAAAAGCATATCAATGACACTATAATTGCCGGCGATGGATTATGCAACCGTGAAATTGTAAATTTAGTCGTGAAGGAAGGTCCTGTTCGTATTAAAGAATTAGTCCGCTGGGGAGCCAGCTTTGACCGCAACCGAAACGGCGAATTTAATTTAGCCAAGGAAGGGGGACATTCCGATAAGAGAATTCTGCATTTTCAGGATAGTACAGGCGCTGAAATTGAAAGAGCATTGCTGGCTCAGATTTTCAAAAAGAAAAATATTACTCTTCTTGAAAATTATTTTGCGCTTGAGCTGGTAACACAGCATCATTTTGGAAAAAAAATAACCAAAGCAAGTCAGGGTATTGAATGTTTTGGTGTATATGCATTTGAGGTTAATACCGCCAAGGTTGAATTTTTTTCAGCCGGCAATGTCATTCTTGCCTCCGGAGGCGTAGGTCAGGTTTATGCCAACACAACAAATCCATTAATTGCAACCGGTGATGGAATTGCCATGGCTTATCGCGCGAAAGCAAAAGTTGAAAACATGGAATTTTATCAATTTCATCCTACTGCATTGTTTCATCCCGGGATTTCTCCTTCTTTCCTTATTACAGAAGCATTACGTGGCGCCGGTGCCGTTCTAAAAAACCACCAGCAAAAAGAATTCATGTATTCGTATCATGCTCAGGGTTCGTTGGCTCCCAGGGATATAGTGGCACGGGCGATGGATTCTGAAATGAAAAAAAGCGGTAAGTCGTTCCTGTATCTCGATGCCAGAAAAGTGTCACCCGTAGAATTAAAAAAACATTTTCCTAATGTGTATAACCATTGCAAACATGCCGGCTACGATATGAGGAAAGACCTCGTGCCGGTGGTGCCAGCCGCTCATTATTGTTGCGGTGGAGTAAAAACCGATGAATGGGGAAAAACCTCCATCCGGAAACTTTATGCCTGCGGAGAATGTGCCTCTACAGGTCTGCATGGTGCAAACCGGTTAGCGTCAAATTCTCTGTTGGAAGCTCTTGTATTTTCAAATCGGATTTTAATGCATTGTCTCGAATTCAAAAAAAGTAATTCGCAAAGAAATCCCAATTTTTCTCCCAAAGATATTCCTCGCTGGGATGCATCCCGAACTACCAATCCCGAAGAATTAATTCTGATATTGCAGGTAAAAAAAGAAATTCAGGAGATGATGAGCAGTTATGTGGGCATTGTCCGCTCCGATGTTCGTCTGGAGCGCGCTAAAAAAAGATTAGCCATGTTTTTTGAAGAAACCGAAGCGTTGTATAAAAAAACCACGATAGGTGTTGATTTATGTGAAACAAGAAATCTAATCAGCGCAGGATACCTGATTATTAAATCTGCCATGCTGAGAAAAGAAAGTCGCGGGTTGCATTATAATACCGATTACCCATTTAAAAAAGAATCAGCGGAAGGGACTGTGTTCTAAGCAATCTCTCATGTAAATCATACTGTAGTGACACGGTGCACCGTGTCACTGTAATTTCATTTTTATTGATTCAAAACAAATCCAAAAACTTTTTCCCCGAAAAATCCATCACCGTATTCCTGCGATACTGGAAGTGCCACTTTTTGGAAACACCTACTCTGTAAAATTTTTCCGATAAGATGTTTTCACGATGTCCCACACCCGGGATTCCTTCATCAATCAACAAGTCCATCACTATATCCAATGCATTACGGGGACCATAATCACAATTTTCCCCATACGTGCCATTAAGATTCAAAAATAATCTCAGGCGAAGTTTCAATCCGCGGTGACCTTCATACGAGGTGATGCCGGAAATCAAGGCATGGGAAAAAGCAGAAAGCCACAAACCAATAGATGGTTTTAATACCTGCATGACTTCCAATTCTTTGAGGTCTCTGTAAAGTGATTCAATATATCTCCTGTTTTTTTGTTTTACAGTGCCATCATACTTTATTAATATACTGTCCGCAAAAAAAACGGGCGCTACTCTGGAGAGATTCATCAGCAGAATGGTTCTTTTTGCTTGTTTTCCCATGTAAAATGAAAACCGGGCGGTATTACATTTTTTGTAAAGGGATTTATCCATGCGTACCGAAAAATTGTCTTTAAAGTGTACGGTTGTTTTTGGATTATCGCTTCCACGTACAACTTTAGATTTAGAATTTATTTTCTGGCTAAAAACAGAAAAATAACTAAAATATATTATGGACAGGAAAATTGATTTTTTCATTATTATTTTTTTATGGCGGCATAGTGCACCGTGTCGTTACACAGCATCAACCCCCACCCCCCATCTCTCCCACTTTCTCCTTAAGCCAATTGCTATCCGCTACCTGTGTTGTTTCCTGAATTCTGTTTCTAACGATTTCAAGCGCCGGTTTTCCATTGCTCCGGCAATCGGAAAGCAGACGGGTAAGGTGAATAAAATTTTTATAATTGGTTTTGTGCTGTTGTGACACCAAACGGTTCCGGCGAAGGTAAGCAGAAAAACTTTCACACACGCTCGAAACACCGACAATATCTTTCAACTCATAATAAGTTTTTAGCAAGGTGGTTTTTGAATCTAATGAATAAAAAACGTCTTCGTAATTTACTTTTTGAAGAAACTGCAGGGTGCTGTGAAAATCTTTCTGATGAAAACGCAATTTTGCCATATTGTATATCCATGCATTTTCACGGTACGCAGACAAAATAAAATTTTTATAGTGCTCTATGAAATTTTCAGTCCACGAGAATTCTGATAACCGCAATGAAATCACGACGATGTTTTTATAATCCCAGGGTGAGAGAAATCCCTCTTTGAAAATTATTTTTTTGTCCAGCACATGTTTATAAATTTCGAATAATTCA
This sequence comes from Bacteroidetes bacterium RIFCSPLOWO2_12_FULL_37_12, assembly GCA_001769655.1. Taxonomy (GTDB): domain Bacteria; phylum Bacteroidota; class Bacteroidia; order 2-12-FULL-37-12; family 2-12-FULL-37-12; genus 2-12-FULL-37-12. Next base: position 84,733 of record MEPC01000038.1, read on the forward strand.
TTTAGAAAATTTTCATCGCCGGCATTTATTTTTCGGATGCAATAATTTTGAATATAGGTAAATATTTCCCTCTCCTCTTCCTGTTCTGCAAAACCCGATTGCTGAAATAACATTTTTTTTAACTTGAAATAATTTGAAGTGTCACCGGAATTTTTCAGCGTAAGAAATATCAGATAATAGATATGCATCACCGGTACATTTTCATAACTATCCGGATTTTTTTCGAGATGCGAAAGAATTTCATCCATTAAAAGCAACTTGTTTTCTCCGGATAATATCTGACGCTCATTCATCATTTCACAAACGTATTTAAGTTTGGTAATAATGTAAAAATTATCAAGCGGGTTGTTTACCGATTCCAGATCAGTGCCACTAATCCGCTCTTCCTGAGAAGATGCCTGTTTGCTTTTTTCTGCTTCCAGCAAAAAACGGTTATAAAAATACTCTGCATTTCTGAATGATTTCTTTTCCAAAGAGTTTTCTAAAAAAACCATTCCTGAACCAACGTGTTTATTCAGTTCTTTCCGGCGTGCATGCTGAAGCATGGTGAAATGAAAATAAAATTCGTTCGCTTGCACTAAGTTTATGGTAATAAAATTTTCAAGTTGGATAAGCAGTTCTTCCATTAGATGCCGGATGCGCAAGTCGTCAAACTTTTTATGGGGAAACAAATGTCGGAACGCACTTTCACGGGTTGGGATTTTTTCAGGTTTCCCGAACGCTTTCCTGTTGAGAAACATAAAAAAATCTGAAAGCAGTTTCTTTTTAGTGTATAACGGGGAATTCAGATATAGTGCAAAGCGGTTTCTTTCGGTTTTTGAAAGAGTTCGGAGGAGAGAGATGAGCTTGCTGGAGGTCATGGGATTGGAATACGGTGGTAATACGATTGTAATACGATTGTAATACGGTGGTAATACGGTGGTAATACGATTGTAATACGATTGTATTACCACTGTATCACCACTGTATCACCACTGTATTACCACTGCATTACCATTGTATTACTACTGCATTACCATTGTATTACTACTGCATTACCACTGTATTACCATAGTATTACCACTGTATTACTATTTTATTTAGCAAAAAACGACACATTCATTCCGACAAAGCAGTATAAAAGCAACCACCATAATACAAAAAATTACCTGATAATCAATATATTACACAAATATATTTCTTTTTTAATTAAAAAACAACACTATTTTATTCCGACAAATAAATATTTTTGTACTTTTATTACCTCAAAAATCCTTTTTACCTTTACATTGGAATTGGACTCTTTACGATTTACGATTTACAACGAACAACAACTGTATTACAATTGCATTGCAACCGAATTACAATGAAAAAACAAAAAAACATCACCCGTACTACGATGATGTGGCTGATTGCTTTTATAACAAGCATCGCACAAATCACAAACGCCCAGGAGATTACGCCTGAACAATTCAGCCGTAACCCTCAGTTGTTTTATCAGTCCATTTCTGAAAATGATAACCAGAACATCCGTCTTCCTCAGGGTCCGGTTTACAATCACCAATACAGCCAACTTACCCGCGCCGACCTTAACAGACCCACCGTTATAACCGATAACATTGATGGAAGAGCATCGGAACCCTCGGGTACTTTCGAAAATGCAGATGAAATGGAATTGCCGTCAGTCATTACGGATAATGTGGACGGTAAAGAAGCCCCCTCGGTCATAACGGATAATGTGGATGGTAAAGAAATTCATTCCTCCGGTTTTCCAAAAAAAATGAATCCGCATGATTCCAGGCGCATGTCTGAAAACGAAGAGGTGGAAAAAAATTTTTATTCCCTTAAAATTCCGAACGTAATTACTCCCAATGGGGATGGTTATAACGATAGATTTAATTTAAGATTTCTAAGCGGATTTGAACCCTTTATATTTACCATTTTTAACCGTTGGGGTGAAATTATTTTTAGAAGTTCGTCTTCTTCTAATTCGTGGGAGGGCTCAGATACAAACTATCAGATGCATGAAGGAGCTTATTATTATATTATCACCACCTCCAAGGGCTTTAGACGCAGTGGGTTGATTTCGTTGATTCGTTAAGGGATGGGGGAATAACCACCCAACCCCGTAGGGGTTGCATTTCTGTGGTAGAACGATAATCACGTTTTCCACCAACCCCATAGGGGTTGCATTTTGTGGACGTTGCATTTTTTTTGACCATTGTATTTTTATTGAATAGTTAATTAAATTTAAAAAATCAAATATTATGAAACCAGGTTCATTCACAAAATTGTATATCCAATTGGTTTTTGCGGTAAAATACCGCGAATGTCTCATTCATGAAAATTTCTCAACGGAACTCTATAAATATATTTCAGGGATTATTTCAGGAAAGGATCATAAATCCATTATTGTAAACGGAATGCCCGACCATATCCATGTTTTTTTAGGACTAAATCCTAATGTTTCCATTTCAGATACAGTGAGAGATATTAAAAGAAGCTCTTCGTTATTTATAAATGTAACTGATTGGTTACGCAAAAAATTTGAGTGGCAGGACGGTTATGGTGCTTTTTCCTACAGCCGTTCTCATCTGGATAACGTGTATAAATACATTCAGAATCAAAAACAACATCATGCCAAACATACATTTAAACAGGAATACACGGGATTATTGAAAAAATTTGAAATTGAATATGATGAGAGATTTTTATTTAATTTTTTTGATAAATGATTTTGAAATTTTTTGAAATTATAGTCACCAACATAATGAAATATCATACAACAAAATGGAACCTCATCCATCAATAATGGAACCTCGTAGAGGTTGTATTTTTGTTTTGTGAAATAGTTTTCAGCAAAATATTCATTATCTTCGCACACTTAATTTTTTAATAAAATGAAAAAACAACTCTTCTCCCTCACCGCTTTGTTTTTCTTTACGCTCGTTTATGCGTTCGGACAAAGCGATTCTTGCGGTATAGCAACTTTTTTATGTGGTAATAATACCAACCAAAATACTCAAGCAAGTTCTTCTACCATTGATATTCCTGGAAATACTATTTGTGGACTTGCTATTACTTCAAATATTGTCTGGTATCAGGTTAAAGGTAAAAAAGGGGGGGGGACAGCTACCATTAATTTTTCAGGTGTTGATTCTACAACTTTTAAAGTCGGAGCTTTTAGCGGCTCATGTGGTAGTTTAACAGCTGTCCCTGATGTCAATGGATGTATCAGATCTAATGGTTCATTTTCAATACAATTTGCTGTTTTAGAAGATAGTATTTATCATATTGCTATAGATGATGAAGGAAAAGTTGAGAAAAAATTTACAGTTAACGCAAGTGGTGAAGTTATTGAAAATCCCAAAGATGTTTTAGCACTTTCTGATTTTGTTTTTAATCCATTAATTGGCTGTCTCAGTGATATAGAAGAAGATAGTGTGCTTTTTTCTACGGCAATTGATGCAACTGATTCATTAAGATTGGGATCAAATGTTAGATTATTTTTCTCGTCTGATCATGGAAAAACACAATACATACATTTTTCAAATTCACAACAGGATAATGATTCCCTTGTTTCTTATGATTCTCCCGGAACTTACTCACCTGCGCTCAGAGCCCTAAATGAATGTCCAGTTGATACAACCCAGGCAATGCTAACAAATCTGAGTGATCTCAATGTGGTAGATTTGGTGGGATCCATTGCTTTTCGCCCGATAACAGGCACAGAAACTGCCAACACAACCCTTGCCTCTAACCCTCAGATGTGTGGCTTTGATACAATCATGTTTAAAGGAACTGCTAATATAACTCCTGGGGGTCTCGATTCCCCGTATGACCAAACTTATACCTCCGAATGGAAATGGATTTTCGGTGACCCCGCTTCAGGTTCTCTGGATACCGTTATTCATACTGTAGGCGTTGATGTTTTTAATAATGGCGTAGGATGTAATCGCGATTCTTCAGTAGTACGGCACTCTTACGGCGGTAGAATTACACCTTTTTTTGTTACCTTAATTATTCAGGGGCAGTGCGGACCCGATACCGTTAAAGATTTCCTTGTGGATGCCGATACTTTTAAAGTTCAGGTTTCTCCCGACCAGGAAGTTTGTCAAGGAACACCTATTGATAACCTTGATACCTTAACTACTCAGGGAACTCCTCCCCCATCCCAACCATTCTCTTTTTACCAATGGTCAAAAGTTAGCGGTCCCGCTGTAAAAATTGACTCAGTAAACAGACCTTTAACTACATTTAATTTCGGCACTAATTTATTGAACCCGGGAGTTTATGTATTTGAATTTATCATTCGCGATGCTGAGGGTTGTCAGGCAAGAGATAGCGCTCAAATCACCATTAACCCCCGCCCCATCGTCACTCTCCCCGATACAATAGGAAAAATTTGCGCTTACTATCCGGTACCTTTTGACGTGGCACTTCCCTTTGACACTGTCTCAGTTACCAGTGGCACCCCACCCTATACATTCCTTTGGTCTCCCGCTACAGACCTTAGCGACCCGAATATTCAGAACCCAATTTCAACACCAGCAAATACACAATCTTATACATTAAATGTCGTGGACAGCAAAACCTGTGACACTACTTCTTTACCCATGGTGGTTTATGTGTTTCCTAAACCAAATCCTACCCCCGACCCAGAACAGCTCTGTGTGAATGAAGTGCCACTTACAGCCGCTTTTACCATTGAATGGCCTGAAGGTTCTGTCAATGAACCCTTAGGTCCTCATGGCGCGGTAAACCCATACGATTCTACAATCAATCCTTCTCTAAATCAGCCCCCGGATTTTGTTCAGGATACCATTAAATGGTTCCCTTCAACAGATTATTATGTGCTTGACCTTGCATCTGCTACTGATTTTCAAACAGCAACTTTTACAGATACGGTAACTATTACTGCTGATTTTACTAAATCAACCAAACCGCGTTTCGTAGGTATTTATGACTTTGAAGTTTGGGCTACCAATGGTTCTACCGGTTGTCTCGACACTATTACAGGTGGGTTCAGTGTTTATGATACTATTACTTCTGCCACTATTTCTGCTTCAAAAACCATCATGTGCGAAAACGACAGCACTCAACTTGATATGGTTGTTGATATTCCTATTACTCCTCCCATTCAATTAACGTATGTGTGGTACAGAAGAAATGTATCAACAGGAGCTATTGTTCCTTTCAGCTTGGCAACTCCGCCTTTCTTTATTCAACGTCCTGAAGGCGACTGGGATTTTTGGGCTGAAGTTACCAACGGAGATACGAGTGGGACTTGCTCTAAAAACAGTGACACCATCAGAGTGTCTGTCAATTCTGCACCCATTGTGGTGGCAACTGCTCTTGAAGACACCCTCTGCGAAGCGGATACAATTACTTTAGACGGAAGCGGAAGCACGTATAACCCCGGTTCCGCTACGATTAAATGGGTGAGCGAAAGTGGCACTCCCATAGAAAACGATACTTTAATTACAACCACTGCCATCATCACAAAATCAGAACGGTTCCGACTGGTTATTCTTTATGGCTCATCTGTTCCTCCTTGTAGTGACACCGCCTTTGTTGACGTAAACTTCCATAACAAACCCGCCGCTACTTTCACACTCAGCAAAACAGATGTTTGTCCGGCTAGCCCCGATACAGTGGTACTCGATGGCACCGGTAGTAACACCGACCCGAGAACCACCTACGCATGGTCAGCAAATATTCCCGGTGTTACCTTTGACGATGGCACTGCATTAATTACTACCGCCAGAAATGTCATTGGTCAAACTATTTTTACATTGACTGTCACCGACAGTACCCGTTGTGATTCTTCGTTTACGCTTTCGGTGGATACACTCCAAAGACCATCCCTTGGCGCCCTTCCTACCTCCCTCTGCTTAGAATCAGTTAACGATATCCAGCTCTTTTCGGTAGGACAAGGTATTGATACTTCCTCTTTTGTCTGGTCAGTAATACCCGCAATTCCGGCTGATTCCATACACTACCATAGTTTTCCCACTAAAGATACGTTAGCGCATGACACCATTGAAGTCCATGTTGTTGCCGGAGGTACTTACACCTTCACAGTTATTGTAACTGACTCAAGCAATGGCTGTGTGGCTACCTTGAATTACGATTATGTGGTAGCTGATTCGGTGGAAAACGTACTTTCTCCGGACGAAGAAATTTGCGAAGGAGATAGCTCGCAACTCAGTGTCACTGTTACCGCCGCTACTTTCAAGTGGACTTGTGTTGCTCCTGTATCGGGTGACCCTTCACTTGCTGTTAATGGACAAGATACTACCAAAACACCTTTAGTAAAACCCGTAGCCATAGGGGGAGTTCCTACCACTTATTTATACAGAGTGGTGAGCACAGCAGGAGTATGCTCGGATATTGATACAATTCAGATTACCGTAAATCCGGTTCGTACATCCTCTTTCACAATAGATAGTCCGATTTGCAACGGATTTTCTTCCACAGTAAATTATACAGGAAATGGAGATAAATTAACTGACATCTACCACTGGAATTTTTCCGGTGGAAATCCTATCCCCACACCTCCCACTCCTCCAGCTCCAGGAGATAGCAGTGCCATGGAAGTGACATGGCCCGATTCCGGGGTTTATGATGTAGTACTATATGTTGAGTCATCCCTCGGATGCTTCTCCGACACTATTACCCAACAGGTTAGAGTAGTGGCTAATCCTACTTCCGAATTTACGTTAAGTAATCAAGCATGCGTAGGTCAATTAGCCAATGGAGTGGCAACCTTTGCTGGAAAGGATACTGTAAATCCAACGTTTGCATGGAACTTTGGTTCTGGCGCAAGTCCGGGCTCCTCAACTTCAGTGGGACCTCATAATATCACTTGGGATGCCACTGGAATAAAGGTAGTGACACTTACTGTCACTAACACAGGAGGATGTGCTTCGGGTGAGACACAACATTCCATTGATATAAGACCCAGCCCAAATTTGGAATTAGGTCCCGACCGTTCTTTGTGCGACGGAAGTACGTTGATTCTTGATGCTGATGACGGATATGTAACGTATCAATGGCAGAGAGATGGCGTTGCAACCGGAGGTAATTTTGATACGCTTAAGTTTACTGTAACCGCAGGTGTCACTACCGGAAATTATTCAGTAACTGTCACCGACGCAGATGGATGCACAAGCAGTGATAATGTCATTGTGAGCATAGGACCTTATACCCCAGCCATCACTCCAGATCCCGGAAGCGCCTCAATTTGCCAGGGAAATTTTCTTTTATTAACTGCGGATGCAGGTGACGCCTATATATGGAGCACCGGTTCAATTACTGATACTATTCATGCACTTTCAGCCGGAACATACACCGTAACCATTACGAATGGCGGTTGTACAGGCACTGCCGACATAGTGGCTGTAGTCCAACCTAATCCGGATGCCGGGTTTAGCATTGATGACAACACCCTTTGCTTGAATGCAACCGGATTAATAAACACAAATGAATCTGATGTCACTTTTGATTGGTTATGGAATTTTGGAGCCGGTTCATCCACAAATCCTGCCGGAGGTCCTGGTCCTATTCAAATTACATATAGTACCGCAGGAGTTAAAAACATAACTCTGTCGCTTACAAATCTTGCAACCGGCTGTTTTAATCAACGCACTGTTCCGGTGACAGTAAATGCACTCCCCACAATCACAGCCATAAATAATTTTCCTGGAGGCCCTAAGTGCAAAGGGGACAGTGTAAACCTTTCCACTACTCCCGGTGGATTTACATCTTACCTGTGGTCATCACCGCAGGATATAGTTTTTAGAAACCCAACGAGTGCATCCACATTCACTATTTTTAATCAATCGGGTGATATAACGGTATTGGCAACCGATGCCAATGGTTGTACGGATGACACCACTGCTTCTGTCGTTGTGAATCCATTTCCTCTCGATAGTTCTACTACATTCTGTCAGGGAATTACCGGCACCATCGGCATCAAACCAAATGGCTTAACCATAACCGGTAATATTTGGTCTGGAGGTCCTGTTGTTATTCCCGGATTACTAACCTGCACTGTCAATCCTACTCAAACTACGACCTACAATGCCAGAGTCAGTTACTCTCCTTCCTGCGTTTCAAATATTTCTGTAATTGCCAATGTAAATATTCCCGATACATTTGCCGACCAGGATACAGTGGAAGTTTGCGATGATGTGGCTTATAAAATTACTTTTGACAGCACCAACTTCAACTCCATTAACTGGTCTCCAGCCGATAGTATAAGTAGCACTATTTTCTTTAGTCCTACCATATTCCCGATACCGGCATTAAACAAATGCATTGATTATAAAATTACTGTTGTTGATAAAACCAATGGATGCACCGGAGTGGATACATTTAATTTATGCAGAACCAGTTCTATAAATGCAGAAGCCGGTGCAGACACAGTTCGGCTTTGCATTATAGAAGGCGCTCCCAGTATGAATTATACATTGGATGGAACAGCATCCACCGCACAAACGCTCCGATGGGTTTCAGCAAATCCATTGATGGATGTTGCTTCCCCAACGGCTCCTGTTTTTCTTCAGGTTCCGGATAAAAATAATCCACCATTTTATAATTTCATGTTGATAGGGAGTTCCCCCGGGTGTACGAATGACACAGACAGAATCGTAGTCACTTTCTATCAATATACCAAACCCGATGGTGGTAATAATGTAACTATTTGCGGTGGCGATGTGCAATTAACTGTATTGCAAGGGTATGTCACTAATTCCTGGTATACCATCACACCAGGCGCATCGGTGAAAAATCAAACCAACCCATTAAATCCTTTAGTGACACCTTCGTTAAGTGCGAACCCCTCTTTATTCGTATTTCAAACAAGCAATGGGAACGGATGTATATCTACAGATACAGTGACAGTGACCATCGGAGGGTCTTTAACTCCTACGCTATTAGTCGATCCTGCAATTTCTGTATGCAACGGAGATAGTGTTCACCTGACAGCAAGCGGTGGTACGAATTATCAGTTCTTTGAAGACAATAATTCTTTGGGTGCCGCCAGTCAGATAAACAAGTATTCTTTTAAAGCGAGCGCTACACATTCTTACAAGGTCACAGCTACAGCTTCAGGTTGCGCTCCGGTAACAACGGCTCCTACTACTGTAACTGTAAGACCTCTGCCGGTGGTATCCATAATAAGTCCTGTTTTTGCTTGCGATAAAACAGACCTTCAATTAGCCGTTGATAACAATGTGTCATTGCCTCCGTCCACTGTTGTTTGGAGTCCCACTACCGGTTTGAATAATCCTACCAGTATTACACCTGTCTTTTCACAGCCCTTAGCAGGACAATCCTATTCATTTAAAGTGGTTGGAACACTTACTGCCTGCAAAGACAGTGATGTGGTAAACTTTACTGCTAATGCATTACCCGTAGCCGATGCCGGGCAGAATGACACTATATGTGCTAACGAAACGGTACAGATAGGACCGGTAAACAATCCAGGCAATCAATATAAATATACATGGACTTCTGTTCCTTCTGGTCTGGTTAACGATTCTACTCTATTAAATCCAACCACCGCTCCGTTAAGCTCAAATCAAACGTTTACTTTTACTTTGCTTGACACAACAACTCAATGTTCTGCATCGGCAAATACAACGGTAGTAGTGGGAGCTGAACCTGTCTATTCCCTTCCCACCGATACTATATTTGCATGTATCGAAGATACTGTCACTATTTCGGGTGCCACTTCAGATCCTGCCAATAAATTCAATTGGACGGCGACAGGTTACACCATTAACAATCCAAATAGTTTAACTCCCTCTGTAATTACGTTGCCGCAAATTGATACCATTCCATTGGTGTTTAATGTAAAAAGTCCCGGCGGTTGTTTGAGAAGAGATACTATTTTCATTGGTTTATACAATGATGCATTAGCGAATTTTACGTCCGGCACTGCCTGCGCCGGTGATACTATGTTCTTTACCGATAGTTCCTCAAGAGCTTTCCGCTGGCTATGGGATTTTGGTGATGCCGCTGTCACTAATGACACTTCAACATCAAAAGACACTGGTTATGTTTACACAGCAGGTGGCACGTATAGCGTGAACCTGACCATAAACAAGGGTTCCAAAAATTGCGAGAGTAATGTGCAAAAGGTGGTTTCTGTATTCGGAACGCCCAATGCAAAATTTACTGTGGACAAACCTGAAAAAGAGGTCTATCCTTTATATACATTTACCAACCTGACTTCCGGTCTGGATAATACAATGACGGTAGAGTGGGATTTCGGAGATGGCACTACGTTAGTTGACAACGGTAAAACAGTGACACATAAATACACGTTTGCCGATGAGGATAGTTTCAAAGTGGTAATGAAAGTCACTAATCAGGATGGTTGTCTGGATTCATTCTCTTTAAAACGGGATATTGGCATGGATGCACCTTATGATTATCCAAACGTATTTACTCCCAATGGAGACGGGACTAATGATGCATTTATCATCCGGGGATTGGAAGTATTTCAAAGTTCCAACTTAGTCGTCTTTAACCGTTGGGGAGCGGAGGTTTATCGTAAAAAGAATTATCAGAATGACTGGAAAGCGGAAGGCGTGTCGGACGGTGTTTACTACTGGATAATGGAATACAATTATAAAACGCGAGGAACGCTGAAGGGGTGGTTGACGGTGATCAGGTAGATTATCAGGTGTATGGAGTATGGTGCAATTTCTTAGACATTATACATTTTTTGTTTAGTGTTATGTGTTAAAATTATTGAAAGTTGAGAGCACCATTTTTCATTGAGGAAATGAAAAAAAAATTTGCCCATCTGGTTTCATCATGCTATCTAAATCACCCTTCCGTAAAATAGTTCAGTATTTTAGCAGTGTCACTATCTCTGCCGTATTATTTCTTTTCATCCTTATCATTTTCAGGATTTATGAAGCGATTGAATTTCAACATCTTTTTGAAATCAATTTATGGAGTGCCTTTGGACCTGCGTTAGGATATGATATTAAATTTTCATTTACCGTTTGGCTAACCGGGGGCTTGATTTTCTTACCTTTTGCCATTTTTCATAAGAACACTGCCATTACTTTATTTAATGTATGGGTTATTTTTTTTATCCTGATCCAACTTGTTCTTTTTCAATACTTCATCACCAATCTTTCACTCCTCGATAATTTATGGTTGATTTATGATTCACATGAAATTATATTTATCATTAAAACAGAACTTAGTCATGTATCGTGGATGTTTTGGATATTCCTGGGAATTATATTAGTTTTTGGAGGTTGGTTACTTTTTTCAAATATACTCAATCGCCGAACCGGAAAAATAATGCACCGAATTATTTTAAGCATTTATTTTTTAGGAGTATCCGTTTGCTTTATTGATTTTGCAGATTTTACGGTGAATCCATCCAGATTTAATTCTTCCTACAATTATTTTTTTGCAAATAACAAAACCCTTTTTCTTTTTTCAAATCTCTTAAAAACGCTAAACAAACCGAAACCGGAAATTGAAGTGTCTGCTGTCAAAAAAATTATCGCTTATCAAAAAATCAATTCTTCTTTCCGGTATGTAAACCAAACCTATCCGCTTTTGCATGATGAGCCATACTTGTCTGCGTTATCCCCTTTTTTCAGAAAAGATAAACACATCAAACCCAATCTTGTGTTTTTAATCATTGAGAGTTTATCGAGATCCTTTTCTGGTCCCAAAGCTTATTATGGTTCATTTACTCCCTTTCTTGATTCACTTTCTGCGCACAGTTTATATTGGGAAAATGCGTTGAGCAACGCCCTCAGAACGTATGGAGTGTTCCCGAATGTTTTTTCATCTGTTCCCTGGGGTTTACCTAAAGCATTCATAAATCTTAACCCTTATCCTAAATCAGAATCCATCATCCGTTTATTAAAAGTTAACGGATACCGTTCTGCATTTTTTTATGGTTGCTGGGGCGGTTTTACCGGCTATGATCGGTTTTTAAAAAACTCTTCCATAGATTATATTATTGATAATAAGGAATTTGATACTTTAAACTATGAACTGCCAAAAAATAAAAAGTTTGTATGGGGATATTATGACCACGATTTATTTAACCGTTCATTTGAGTTTTTAGAAAAAACCAACGCGGAATTCCCGTATCTTCATATCTATCTTACCATAGCCATGCATAGTCCAAACGACATGTATCCTTCTGAAAAGTATAATGAAGATTATATTCAACAATTGGTAAATGAGAAAAAAATTCCCGCCAATATTCATAAATCAATGCAGGGCAATATTATTACGTCGGTATTATACACCGATGATATTCTCAGGGAATTTTTTAAAAAATATAAAATGCGTGAAGAATTTAAGAATACTATCTTCATAATATTTGGCGATCACAATATTTCGAGCATTCCTTTCCGGAATGAAATGGATGTATATCACGTTCCGTTAATGATCTATTCCCCTTTGCTTATAAAAAATGACCGTTTAAAAGGGGTTGTGTCACATCGTGACATTACTCCCGCATTGCTGGGTCTTCTCGAAAAAAATTTTGGTTTCAATTTTCCTGTGATTAAGCACTGGTTAGGATTTGACCTTGATACGTCACATACATTCAGAAACCGCAATGCTTTTCAACTTGAACCGCGCAGCCCCACATTTCCAAATTATATTGAAAAAGATTTCTCAATTAAGGGTGATTTGCTTTTTAAAGTCGAAGATAATCTGGAGTTAAAAAGAATAACCAATCTGCCTTTGTTGAAAGAAATGCAACGTAATGACTCCTTATACAGATGGATAGACGAATATGTATGCGGGAAAGATATGATTAAATGGAAATGAAATGTATTCAACAAATTTTTGCCCCTCTCCATTTTTTTGGAGAGGGGTTGGGGTGAGGTCTTAATTATTAATACTTCTTAATCCTATACTTCACTCCACCATAAACACCCGTACCGTTAGTTGTACCGATGGTCGCTTTGCTGTATTTTCCGAATAGCTGCCAGCGGGCATCAAGTTCTTGCTCAATTTTTACTCCATACGTTGATTCCAATATCTGAGGAGTCAAAACCAGTACTCCACCATCCGATAGCGAGTACGGATACAACATGTTCCCCTGAAAATATTGAATCTCAAACGATGTATAAGGAGTGATTCTGAAATGCAGGTTCAATTCCATGCTGTTACCGGATTTATTTATTTTTTCATCTTTAATCAGGGAATAAACAAGTTTTATTTCCAATCTCCGGTTTTTGAAAAACTGACTCATAAAATTGAATTGCTCTTGCCGGATTCCGGAAACACTACTGTCACTCAAAAACAAAGCGCTGATTCCATAATTCCATAATTTAGTATAAGTGCCGAAGCCAAGATCTAAAACAAAAAAATCTTTTGTAACGGCAGAACCCGAAAATTTTTCTTTGACTGTATAAAATCCCTGATTTGAGGTTATTGAATATCCCGAATTAAAAAAATAACCAAACGAATTACGCAATCCTTCCCGGCGGTTATCGGCATTAAACCCCAGATTCATCAGGGAGAGATAATCGGAGAAATGATAATTGTAAATTTCTGCGGTCAGAGATGAACCCTGCAAATTGCTTTCGTCCAATATATAGGATGCGTAAGCGTTTACTCTCAGAGAGGATGAAAAATCGGGAATATTATTTTGTTTGATTGGCAATGTATCCGATTTTTGAATTAGAACAGGGGGTGAAATTAAAGTCATTTTATTCTGTTGAATCCTAAAACTGCTTTTTTTACCTTGTGACGAAAGACATTCGGTGTAATAAGCATTTGCGGTCACATCCGATGGAAAATATGTCAAATATCTTTCTAGTATCTCCCTTGCGCGGTAAAAGTCAAGGTCTGCCATTGCCAGCCATGCAAGCGTTAAATTTGCCATATAGTTCAGCGAATCACTTCTATATAATTCCCATGCGGTTTCTTCAGCAGAAGAAAAATTTTGCATTTTTAAATCACATTCCAGAATAAGTTCATATAAACCGGTTGTATAAATGGAAAGCGAATTGGATTTCGTAAAATATTCTTTTGCTTTTCTGAAATTTCCTTTTTGCAGATATAATTTCCCCAATCTGAAATCGCTGTAAGGTCTGAGGTTGTCTTCCAACGGCAGACCCAAAATGCTGGAAATAGCTGAATCAGGATTCTGATAATAATTTTCAAATGTCTTGGATAATTTCAGATTTTCAATCCATGATGCGCTATTTTCTGATTGGTGAGATGATGCATTTCTGATTTCCTGAGAATAAATGTCAGGAATACCGAGCAAAAAAACTGTAAGGTAAACCAATCTGAAATAGATTTGCGAAAGTTTAATCAAAATGGAATAATGGAATGTTGGAATAATGGAGGAAAAACCAATATTCCAATATTCCAATATTCCTTTATTTTCGGAAATCTGTGTCTGAAGAGTATATTTTATGATTTGTTTCATTTCAACACAAACTTCTGCCTTGCCAATCTATTCACGCTTCCTTTTTCAGATGAACGAAATTCCAAAATTCCTTCTTTTCCCAACATCATTTCAAATTTCCATTGTTTCAGCTTCATCTTTCCCATCCGTACCGTGGCACTGGAGTTCAGCGTAATTTCCGATGGATTAATGCCACTATCTGCGGATGTATAATTTATTTCATATTCTGAAAATTTGATGCGGAAAAAAGGAGCCACAAAGTCATCCATAAAAAATAAAAATGTTTGATTAAAATCTGAAAGAGCCAAATCATCTTTTACGGTTAATCCCTGGTAGTTGCCCAGTAAGATGCGTTGAGCGCTCAGATAAAAATGATATAAAAGGGAATTGCGGTCACCTTCAAATCCCGTAAAATAAAACAGAATGCCATCGTTTATAAAATAAGCGCAGGAACCGGATTGTTTGCAATACAAATAAGTTTGATTTAACATCGTTGATTTCACTTCCCACTCCAAAGTATCTTTGTTTCTGTTTTTCAGATTTTCTGACTCCCAATATAAACTTTTTCCGAGCGTGAAAGTAAATGCCTTTGTTAAAAGCGCTGATGGAATAATATTGGATACCAACTGATCTTTTCCTGGGCGTTCAAAAAAATGAAAGTTGTAGTTTTTTTCTTTTTGGGAAATATATCCGGCGAGCGGAAAATCCAAGGTATAAGAACCAATATAGGGGGTAGTTTGTAATTGAAAATGCAGATGCGGCTCCGGAGAACGTCCGGAATTCCCGCAGTATCCGACTATTTCTCCTTTATGAATAAACGTGCCGGGTTTAATTTCAATACTTCCTTTTTTTAAATGACTTAGCTTTGAATATAAACCCTCTGCGTGTTTCAGGATAATGGTATTGCCCCAGTTATCAGGTAAATTAACTTCTCCAATGGCATTATCATCAACCGTATTTATCACTTCCGTCACCCAACCATCCGCAGGAGCTGTCACCGGAATATTAAAACAATAAAAATCCTCAAGTTGTCTTCCATCGGATTTATATGTCTTACCATGTTCATCCGAAATTACAAAATCCCAGGCATGCTTCCATTTTTCCTTGTGGGTAATTTCTCCATTGTGCCCTTGTGACACTGTCCACTCGCCGAAGAAAGGGAGATAAATCCGGAAAGGTGACACTGAACCAAAGCGGTTGAGCCAGTTGCGGTAAGTGTAAAGATTTTTTTCGGGTGAGAAATATTGTGTCACTGTCAAAGCCAGAAAACGGTAAACCGGACGATAACGAAGACAATACAAGACAGAAATGACAGCCAGATTAAAAGGCAGTGCAAGCACGGGGAGATAAAAATAGGAAAGAAATGCTGAGGATGCGGCAACTAAAACAGAAACTATTGGCGTTATCAGAATGATCATGATAAAAGATGATCGGGATGGAATTAAAAAAATTCCGCCAAGGGCAATGGCAGTCAAAATAAAATTAAATCCTATAAAACTATAGCCGAGGTCAGAAAAATCAGCACCTATAAAGGAATAAAAAATCCAACCGGAAGCGAAACCCAGCAGTGACAGTAAAAAAGAAATGCGGGAAATCATTAATAATCCCAGCGCAATAAGAATTCCTGCCAGTAGATTGTATTCAAAAA
The DNA here is from genome assembly GCA_001769655.1 of Bacteroidetes bacterium RIFCSPLOWO2_12_FULL_37_12. Taxonomy (GTDB): domain Bacteria; phylum Bacteroidota; class Bacteroidia; order 2-12-FULL-37-12; family 2-12-FULL-37-12; genus 2-12-FULL-37-12. Next base: position 100,785 of record MEPC01000038.1, read on the forward strand.
AAACTGCGCCCAATGATTTCAGATAAACATCCCAAAAAGCAGGAAGGGAAATGGCAGAAAATTTTTCATACCAATAATAACCGGTTTCCCCGCTCACCGACATTATGGTGTTTGCCATATAAATTCCTCTGTCACTGATTTGCAATCCTGTATATTGCCGGCATGCGAATATCATAATCCAGCTTACCAATAAAAATGGAATGCTTAGCATGGGAAGTCCGAATTGTGACATTCTTCCCATTATCCAGATAGTAGCTATGAATGACAGTAAAGATGCAACGAAAATAATAACAAGCAGAGGAGCATTAAAATGATAAGATAATCCTAACCCAAGACAGGTCAACAATGGATTCACTCCGAACGTTCCGGAGGTGATTAGCGATTTGTCATATCCCAGAAATGTAGCCAGCAGATTACAAAGTATTACAGAAATCAATCCGCACAATCCGGAAATCGGGTCGAGGAAGGAGATGAATAAAAGTAAAATCCCGAAACGTTGATTGCCGGAAAAGAAAACCTGCGAATAGGAATGAAGGAGGGATTTTAGGAACGGGCGCATTTATATTTTTTCTATGAGCCAAAAATAGTAAAAAAAATAAATCTTTATTGTTTTTTTGAAATAAGTTACAAACTTTGTTTTATTGAAAGGTTTAAGTAGCCGTCGCACTGACCGGTCTACATACTTAAACCAGATAGAGATTTCAATTTTTCTATGTATAATTCAAAATTTTTCCTGTAAGTTTGTAAACCGCACCATGAGATTAATTTTATTTTTTGCATCCATCTGTTCAATCAATCTTTCCTATTCACAAAATCTGGATATTGATTTTCTCAGGAATATAACCATCAACAGAGACCGGCAATGGGAAAATGTATTTATCGGTTTCACACACAGCGCCGCGCCTGTAAGCATAGCCCTGCCGACTTCTTTAGTGTTTTATGGATTTATAAAAAAGGACTCAGTATCAAAAATGAATGGCATTCAATCATCTGCGGCAATGTTACTTTCCACGTTGCTTTCAACTTCGCTTAAATATTCCATTGACAGGAAGCGCCCTTTTGTTTCTTATCCTGACATAGAACGTGGCACTGAAGCCGGAAGTCCTTCATTTCCTTCAGGTCACACCACAGCCGTTTTTTGCACAGCCACTTCGTTGAGTTTAAATTATCCAACGTGGTATGTAATCATCCCTTCTTATTTATGGGCAGGCAGTGTCGCTTATTCCCGGATGTTTTTGGGAGTGCATTATCCCTCTGATGTTTTAGGTGGGATTGTAATCGGAGTTGGCTCTGCTTTTTTATGTTATAAATTGGATGGTTGGTTGAATGATAGAAGATAGTCATTGTGAATTAGTCATTGGGCATTGGTCATTTATCGCCTTCGTTTGTGTCCTCACAAACGAAGGTAACGACTATTTTCCAATTTCTTTTTTATACCTTTGCTTTTTTAACCCAAATAACCATGAAAATCTTACGTTCATCCTTTCTTAAACTTTCAGTAATTTTTTTCTTAATGGGAATGGCTTCTCAAGACACATTCTCACAGGGAACGGGTGTTGCTACGCTTATAACCAGTGGCGGACCCGATGCCGGGGAAATCGTACAGGCATATATTAATCCCATGATTTCCGGTTTCGGCGCCGCTATGAATGGAGGATGGTATAATACAGGGAAACCACATTCATTACTTGGGTTTGATCTTTCGGTTAATACCAATATTGTTATGATCCCGGATGAAGACCTGACTTACGACCTTAGCAAACTGGGACTTTCCGGCGCATTTAAATACGATGCATCTAATTCAATATGCCCAACGGTTATGGGAGATAATAAACCGGGTCCTACCATTACTATGTACGGTCCTCCATCTCCTGCACCCGGCGCATATACCCATAAGATTGATTCATTTCAGACGCCACCTGGCATAAATTTTCATATCATCCCTCTTCCCATCATACAGGGAGGAATTGGTTTAATAAAAAACACTGAGATCATGGTTCGCTATTTACCCACCATTGACCTCAGCAAATTAGTAGAGGATCTGGATGTAAAAATTGATTTCTGGGGTGCCGGTGTAAAACACGATATTGGTCAATGGATTCCTGTTTTTGAACATCTTCCTATTGATCTTTCCGGTATGTTTGCTTACAACTCTTTAAAAGTTTCATTTGGATTAAATGTGCCATTACCTGATTTAACCGGTGCCACTGTCATAGGAACTCCTCCCGCCGGCGAGAACAAACAGGAAGTAATTCTTGGAGTCAATTCCTTTACAACCAATCTGATATTATCAAAGAAAATTGCCATGCTCACGCTCTTTGCATCCACCGGTTTTAATTATTCTAACATAACGTTGGATGTAAAAGGAATTTATGGCGCCACTCTTGACAAAGACCTTCTTGCAAAAAAGACAGTGAAATTTTTTGAAAATCCTATCAGTAAAACATTTCCCGGAGCAAATTCCATGAGAGCCGGCTTGGGTTTCCGTTTGCAGTTGCTGTTACTTTCCCTTCATGCGGAATATACATTTGCAAGTTACCCGGTAATTACAGCGGGCTTTGGTATCTCATTCAGGTGATACCGTGAAATTCCCAATAGAATGACTCTTCACACTATAGACACCGGCTTCTTCAAATTAGACGGCGGCTCCATGTTTGGAGTTGTACCTAAATCGCTTTGGAATAAATTAAATCCCGCCGATGAAAATAACATGTGCACCTGGGCATTGCGTTGCCTGTTGATTGAAGATGGAAAACGTTTATATCTCATTGACAACGGTCTCGGAGAAAAGCAGGGTGAAAAATTTTTTGGATTTTACTATCGAAGTAATCCTACTACTCTCGAAAAATCACTTGCAGAAAAAGGATATGCCTTTTCAGATATTACCGATGTCATTCTTACTCATTTACATTTTGACCATTGCGGCGGAAGTGTGAAATGGAACTCCCGAAGAGATGGATACGAAACCGCATTTCCAAATGCCACTTATTGGGTAAATGAAAAACATTGGGATTGGGCAACGGTAAAACCAAACGTAAGGGAAAAAGCCAGCTTTCTCAACGAAAATATTTTTCCTATTGAAGAAAGCGGACAATTAAAAAAAATCCCTTCCGGTTATTCGTTTTCAAATGAATTGGATGTACTAATCTCGAATGGTCATTCGGATGGCGTGCAGATGCCAAGAATCAACTATAAAGGGAAAACAATTGTTTATGTCACTGATATGATTCCCAGTTCGTGTCACGTACCGGTGCCTTATGTAATGGGTTATGATATACGTCCGTTAATAACCATGCAGGAGAAAGAGGAGTTTTATAAAACAGCGTTGTCTGAAAATTATATTTTATTTTTTGAACACGACCCCATAGTGGAATGTTGTACATTGCAGATGACGGAAAAAGGAGTGAGGGTGAAGGATAAATTATTACTGAGGGAGATTTGTTGAAGAAATTAATTTATGTACGATTACTGCATCAAAATACTTTAGGTAAAAAGCGTTTCTGGTTGATGATAGATGAACTGCTTCCCACCGCTTTGATTACGTACAATCCCATTCTTTCGGCATTTAATTCTGCATGACTTTCGGCATTGAGGAAAGCAACAGCGCCATAAACCTTACGGCTTTTGTATTCAGGAAAAACTTTTTTGTAAATGGTTACTGTTTTTTCAATAAAATCTTTTACGTCCTCGGGAACTAATGTAGTTTTTACTTCTACCAGCACTATTTCGTTTCCATTCATGGCAATGATATCAATTTCGCCATTTCTGTTCTGATAATTAAATTTAATTCTGGAAAATGTCTTATCTACCTTAATGTTTTTTCGTTGCAATAGTTTCAGCAAATCACCTTCTACCAGCGCTTCCATCAATCGCCCCCATTTGCCGGTAAACAATCCTTCTACCTCCCTAAGCTTTCTGTCAGTGGCTTTGAATTGTTTATCTGTTTCCTGAAATTTTTCAGTAAGAACTCTTTCAGATTCCTGAAACTTTCTATCTGTTTCCTGAAATTTTTCAGTAAGAATTCTTTCAGATTCCTGAAACTTTCTATTTGTTTCCTGAAACTTTTTATCTGTTTCCTGAAACATTAGCCAAACTCTTTCAAAGTTTGGTTTTTCTGATGTATGTGTGCCTGTATTCATGTTAGGTAGTGATTAAAGTTTTTTACAAAGGTAAGAAATATTATTTAAATCTTCATTTCCTTAAACATTTTTCATTGTTTGTTTAGTGTTATATGTTAAAAATATTCCCCCCCAACTCTATCCACCGCTCATCCACATTACGTTGAATATCCTCTAAAATTTCAGAATTTCTATTGTCGCGGTTTCCGTTAGTAGAAAACAAATGTTTAAATCTTCCCTGAAGACGGAGATATTCAGTGACAGGTATTGGGTTTTCAGGACGATGATTAATTTTATTTTTTCCTTCTACTATTTCAAACAAAGGAAAAGCATTTGAGTTAACTGCCAGACGTGCCACTTTAATGGCATCCTCGGGTTCGATTTTATGACCCGGTGGACATATACCATCCACCATAAGAAACCGGAAGCCGTAATGTTTTTTTGCCATCTGAAGTTTCATGCGATAATCCTCTAAAAATGCCAATGATGCCGTTGCGGAATAAGGTACCTGATGTGCCTTGATGATTGCCATCAGGTCTTTAGGATTATTTTTTTTAAAATGAACGGATGGCTCCGTGGTAGTCACAGCGCCCATGGGAGTGGCACTACTCGATTGTATGCCGGTATTCATGTACGCACCGTTGTTGTTGCATATATAAACAATGTTTTCATTACGTACCGCCGCTCCTGATAATGCCTGAAGTCCTATGTCAAACGTACCACCATCGCCCGCCAGTACTACTACCTGCGTTTTATTTTTTCCTTGTGCGTCTAATCCTGCTCTTACTCCCGAAGCCGTTGCCGCTGATGCCGCAAACAATGAGTGAACAATATTATTTTTCAGTGCATTCATAGGATAGGGACCGGCAATGATGGAAAAGCAACACGCAGGCACTACATACACTGTATCCTCTCCGAATATGTCGGAAATATAACGTACCATCATGCTCCAGCCACACCCGCGGCACCCAAGCGAACCGCTGTACATCATTTCCTGTTCTATGTAGAAATTATTGGTCATTGGTCATTGGTTATTGGTCATTGGTCATTTATCGCCTTCGTTTGTGTCCTCACAAACGAAGGCATTGGTCATTGGTTATTGGTCATTGGTTATTTATCGCCTTCGTTTGTGTCCTCACAAACGAAGGAATTGGTCAAAAATTAAATATCAATCCAAACAGGATCCACATTCTGTCCAAAATCAAAATTTATAATCCTTTCAATTGTTTCCGGTGGCACATCCTTGCCTCCTACACCGGCATAAACATCATATATGGGGAAATTTTTCCCATACAATGCCCTTTTCATTTCCTGATGAACACATCCCTCTTTTTCCCCCATGTAATTCCGGTCAATAGTAATCATGCGGCATTCCGGTGACACTGATTTCATAATCTCCGTTATTGAGATTACTGGAAATGGTCTGAATAATCTGATTTTCAATAATCCTACCTCAGGATATTTTGCCAACACTCCGCGGATGGTGGTTGTTATGGTTGAGAGTGCCACTAAAATTGTTTTTGTATTTTGATTTATGTTTACTGCTTCAACGGCACCATATTCTCTACCGAAAATTTTTGAAAATTCCTTTCCGGCTTGAATGGTTTCTTCCTCGGCAATATTCATGGCTTCCCAATGAAGTTTGTTAAAGCGGTCATAAATTTCAGGGGGCACTAATCCTCCAAATGATTTAGGACTTTCAACCTGAATAGTATTTTCAGATATTTTTCGTTGTGGTAAATAAGAATCCACCAATTCCTGTTCCGGTACGTTTACATTTTCGCTGGTATGACTCTGATAAAATGCATCTGATACCACCATCACCGGTAAAGATAATTTTTCAGCAATTTTGTACCCTTGAATAATAGAATCCAGAATTTCCTGAGAACTTTCTCCATAAAACTGCAACCAACCCGTGTCACGTTGTGATAACGAATCAGATTGGTCAGCCCAGATATTCCATGGAATTGAAGGTCTTCCCACATTACAAATCACGATGGGTTGCCGGAAATGAGCAATGGCATGCAGTACTTCGTGAGCATAAAATAACCCTTGCCCGCTGGTGGCGGTAAAGGTTCTGGCGCCTGTCATGGAAGAGCCGAGCGCCGCTGAAAATACCGAATGTTCACTTTCCATATTTACCATATTTGCATCCATCTCCTTTTTTGCAATCATCGAGGCAATTTCTTCAATGATAGTTGTCTGTGGAGTTATGGGATACGCCGGGATATATTTCACCCTGCATAGCTTAGCGGCTACCGCGGCGGCTGTATTGCCTTTGATTACTTGTATGGGTTGAACTTCGGTCATTGGGTATTGGGTATTGGGAATTGGGAATTGGGAATTGGGAATTTTTAATTTCTAATGACCGTACAGACGGGTTTTAAACCCGTCTCTACCTCTCCATCACGCTCACCTTCCTCCTTCTTAAACGAAATATATCCGCAAGGACATTCGATGACACAAATTCCACAACCCTTGCAGTAATCGTAATTAATTTTCAATGTTTTCTTTCCGTTAAATGAAATCGCGGCATCGGGACAATAATTATAACAATTCCCACAATCAAAACAGTCGCCGCAATGAAGGCAACGGTTTGATTCATCCACTATTTCCGGTTGCAGTAATTTTCCGGCTATTTCTCTGAAATCATTTAAATAATTATATAAATGCTGTTTTGGGTTTTCATTTCTTTTGGCGAAGGAATAATAATTAAAATTTATTTTTTCCGGTTTCACCCAGTCATTCTGTTTTCCGTTATTAGTTGAAACTGGAACATTATTTTCACTTCTCAATAATTTATGAGTCCGCGTTGCCGCTTTATTTCCACTGCCAATGGCTTCCGTGATAGTGCCACCTCCTGCTAAATCCCCACAGCACAAAATGACAGGGTTTGTGGATAGCAATCCTTGATTATTCAAAATTTCATTACGGTCAATTTCTCTCCCGAAAACATACGCATCCGGCTTTTGACCTATGGCAGTAATAATCCTATCAGGATAAACGGAATACTCGGTACCCGCCAGTGGATAAGAGCTGAATCTGCCGCTTTCATCTTTTTTCCCCTGTGTCATCCGAATCATTTTTAATGATTTAAGTTTTTCCTTTTCAATTTCACCGGACACATTTGTCATCGTTTGTGTCACCACAAACGACGATTTTTCTTTTTCAACCGCAACGGGAGCTGTCAGGAATTCCATGGCAATGCCTTCCTCCTTTGCTTCTTCAATTTCCTCGCGGATGGCAGGCATTTCCTTTTCGGTTCTTCTGTAATAAATTACAGGAACGGCTCCTAATCTCAGCAACGTTCTTGCAACATCAATCGCAGTATTTCCTCCTCCTATGACCGCTATCTTTTTATGTTTGTATTCAGAAAGATTATGCTTGTATTTTACATCCCGGAGAAACTGTAAGCCGTCTGTGCAAAATTCCTCATTGGTTATATTCATTTTTGAACTTTTCTGCAATCCGATGCTTACCAGTATGGCGTTGTATTGATCTTTTAATTCTTCCACATTCACTTTTTTACGACACACAATTTTCACTCCTTGCTTTTGAATAAGATGAATTTCCTGGGAAAGTATTTCTTCAGGAAGACGGAATAACGGAATGCAGGTTTGCATCATTCCTCCCGCGAAATCACTTGCTTCGTAAACAGTGACACTATACCCTTGTTTCCTTAAACGAAGTGCCGCTGTTAATCCGGCGGGACCCGCACCTACGACAGCAATTTTTTCTGCATATTGGATTGGTTTTACATCCGGAGTGTTTATAATACCATAATCACCCACAAAGCGTTCTATTGCGCCTATGTTCACTCCTCCATCAAAACCCTTCCGGTTGCAGTTTTGCTGGCAGAAATGAGGGCAAACTCTTCCGCAAATAGATGGAAAAGGATTATGCTCCTGAATGGTCTGCCACGCACTTTCAAAATCCCTTTCGCTGACTTGTTTTATAAATTTCCTTACATCGGTACCGGCGGGGCAGTTCATAGTACAAGGTGCATTTTTTTCTTCATACACCGGTCTGAAAACCCTCCAGCTTCCGGTTTTATTGGCGGTCATCGGCTTGTTCCATGACGGAACAAGTGGCACTGTACTATTTCCGTTACCTGTGGTTTTTCGTACTGATGGAATAATTTCTTTTGTACTTTCAAGCCATTTGACAACATGATACGATTCTTTAGCAGAAAAACCATTTTCTTTGGGCTTGGATGGCACATACTTTTCAATATCCTGAATAAGATTTTCCAAGGAGCCACCTATCACTTTCGTGACAGCGCCCATCATGGCGGCATTTACAATTGGAAGCGCTTTGGAACCCAATCCGTACTTTAGTGAAATTCCGGTAGCGTGCAGGGTAAAAATATTTTTTGCGTTTGTAGAAAAATTTTCCGCAGAGCGGTTTGTATTGATAAGGATGCTTCCTTCGGGATTCAGCCCTTCAAAAACATTTACCTGCGAAATCAGACCTTCATCAAAAACAACGACTAAATGGGGTTTATAAATATTCGAACGATTCAGGATGGGGGTTTTGCTTATTCTGATAAAACCTACTACGGGAGCTCCTGTACGTTCTACCCCGAAAAAAGGAAATGACTGAACGAAATAATTACCGGAGCGGCAAATACTTTTGGCAAGAATCTCAAAGGCGGTAACCATTCCTTGTCCACCGCGGGCGTGGCCTCGTATTTCAAGGGGTTGGAAGCGGGTGAGAAGGTCTTGCATGGAAAGGCAAATGTACTTCCATTAATTCAGTGAAATAATGACAAATCTCAGGAAATTGGGCATTGGGCAATAGTCATTGGGCATTGGGCATTAGTTATTGGTAATTCCTATTTTTACACCATGAATTTCTTCAATCCTACCCATCCTTTAATTAAAAAAATCATAGTTCAGATAATGTGTCTTTTTTGCATACTGCCAACTGCTTACTGCCAATCTTCCTTCATTGACTCTCTCACCACCCGCCTCTCTCAAACCCTTCATGACACAGACCGCGTGAATACCCTCAACGCACTCTCATGGAAACTGCAATACAACAACCCCGATACTTCTATTATTCTTTCTACACAAGCATTATCTATTGCAAAAGGTATCCAATGGAAAAAGGGAACAGCAATTTCTTTAAGCGAACTGGGAGTTTATAATTTTCTCAAAAATTATTTCCCTGAGGCATTAAAATTTCATTTTGCCGCTCTTAAAATTGATGAAGCCCTTAACAATAAAAAAGGGATGTCTATCCGTCTTGGCAATATAGGACTCGCCTATTGGAAGCAAGGCGATTATCGCAAGGCATTGGATTATCATTTCAGGGCGTTGAAAATAAGTGAGGAACTTGGCGATAAAAATAAAATTGCCATGCACCTTGGCAACATCGGTATTGTTTATGACGAACAAGCCGATTATCCCAATGCCTTGGATTATTATTTCAGAGCGCTGAAGATAAGAACAGAACTTGGAAATAAAAATGAAATTACCAACACGCTTGGTAACATCGGGGTTGTATATCACAATCAAGCCGACTATCCCAAAGCATTGAAATTTTATTTCAAGGCGCTCAATTCTGCGGAAGAAATGGATAATAAAATTTTAATGTCCATCTGGCTCGCCAATATCGGTATTGTCTATAGAGAGCAAGATGATTATCTCAACGCATTAAATTATTATTTCAGGGCGCTCAAAATAGATGAAGAAATCGGAAATAAAAACGGATTGGCATACAATTACGGAAATATCGGAATTGTTTACCTGGAGCAAGCCGATGCACCCATTGTTCAACAACGAGTGCGTGATTCATTGCTTAAGAGTGCCTTGGATTATTTTTCCAGAGCGCTGACAATTGGAAAAGAAGTAGGTGATAAAAATGGTATCGCCAGACATCTTGGAAACATCGGCTCGCTTTATGCAACCACCGGAAAATTTAAAGAGGCAGAGGAATATCTTATTCGCGCACTTACCCTCAGTGATAGTATTGGAACTTTAGACCATTCAAGAAATTTTGAATTATCTCTATCCCATATTTACGACACCACAGGTCGCACCCAACTCGCCTTTGAGCATTACAAAAAATATTGTGCAACTAAGGATTCAATTTTCAACGAAGAAAAAAGCAAGGACATTGGCAAATTAGAAGCACGACACGAGTGGGAGATGAATGAACTGGAAGCACACAAGTTGCTGGAAAAACAAAAGCGCGAAACACTTATAGCGATGGAGCGAAGAAACCTGCTCCGATATTCTGCCATCGTTTTGTTGTTAGTGACATTAGTGGTGGGATTGTTATACAGCAGACGTTTGCTGGCGTGGTTGCCGGATAAAATAAGAGTGTCACGCAAAGGCGCAAAGACGCAAAGGTGGATTAGTGTGAATAAGCAAGGTATAGTTTTTGGGTTGCTTTTCGCTACTGTCTTCTTAGTTTTTGAGACCATCAATGTGTATTTTGATGAGGATATTGAGCGGATCACGCGCAGTAATGTGATTTGGAAAACTGTTGTCAGTTGTTTGTTTGCGGGAATGGTTTCGCTGGTGTATTTCTTTTTTGAGAGACGGTTGGAAAAGAAGCTGGGGTTTGAAAAAATAAATATTAGCCACGAAAACACTAAAACACTAAATCCCACGAAATTGATAAGCATTTTTTTAGTGGGGTTTAGTGTTTTCGTGCTTTCGTGGCAAAATAAAACGGATTCGTTGAAAGCCGAATTAAAAAAAAATATAGCTGATACTACAAGAATAAACACGCTAAATGCACTTTTCAGTCAATACATCAATTCCGCACCTGATACGGCATTTGACTATGCTCAGAAAGCTTTGGAATTTTCAAAAAACATCAAATGGAAAAAGGGGCTCGCTAATTCTTTTCACAGCATAGGGCATTATTATTATACTCAGGCGGATTATCCTAATGCTATTAAATTTTGGTTCATCGCTTTAAGAATAAATGAAAAACTAAAAGACAAACCTGGAATTTCCAGATCGCTGGGCAACATCGGAAGCATTTATACTAATCAATCCAACTACCCTATGGCGTTAGAATATTATTTCAGGGCATTAAAAATTGATGAGGAACTTTTGAATAAAAACGGTATAGCCCGTCATCTCGGTAATATTGGGAATGTTTATAAGGATCAAACTGATTATCCCAAAGCATTAGATTATTATTTAAGAGCACTGAAAGTGGATGAAGAGTCAGGAAAAAAAATAGGAATCGCCACTGACCTTGGAAATATCGGAATTATATACTCGGAGCAGAAAGAATATTCCAAGGCATTGGACTATTACTTAAGAGCATTAAAAATCAGGGAAGAAATAGGAGCCAAAAACTTAATTGCAAGCACACTTGGTAACATTGGTAATTTATATTATTCTCTATCCGATTATCCTAAAGCGTTGGAATATTATTTCAGGGCACTGAAAACCGGTGAAGAAATTGGAGATAAAAACAGAATAGCAATCCTTTTATTAAATATCGGAAATGTTTATAATGATCAAGTTGAATTATCTTCTGAGGGTTCAATTAAAACGGAAAATATCAAAAAAGCATTATACTATTATTTCCAAGCACTGAAAATGGATAAAGAGCTCAGTGCAAAAAATCTTTTTTCATTAACACTATGTAATATCGGTTCACTTTATACCAAAACTGGAAAATTTAACGAGGCAGAAGAATACCTCAAATACTCACTCGCCATTGCAGACACATTAGGTTCTTTAGAGCGTATAAGTTTAGGACATCAGATTATTTCCGTTCTCTACGACACCACAGGTCGTACCCAACTCGCCTTTGAGCATTACAAAAAATACATCGCGGCAAAAGACAGCATCTTCAATGAAGAAAAAAGTAAGGACATAGGCAAATTGGAGATGAAGCACGAATTAGAAATAGCGGAATTTGAGCGACACAAAAAGGAAGAAGAAGAAACGCGTTTAGCAAAATTAGAAAAAACACGGGAAGATAAAATTGGTTATTCATTCATTCTCATAGCCGTGCTTGTTTTGCTCGGCGGTGTCACTCTGCTGGTAAGAATTTCCTTACCGCAATCATTGTTGCAAATCGCAACCACTGTTCCTTTCTTGCTTCTTTTTGAGACGGTCATCGTATTCATGAATCCCTACATAGAGCAATTTGCGGCAAACGACCCCGCGTGGAAACTCGGAGCTAATTTTGTGCTTTCGCTGGTGATTTATCCGATACACGAACGGGTGGAGAGATTTGTGAGGAGGAGAGTGGGGAGGAGGAATTAAGAATTAGTCATGTAACTCCTAAGTAGGACGAGGCAAAGTCAAACTATAACTTTCAAATAAATATAAAACACATAACAAGAAATGAATAATGATAAAGTGCAAATCCTTAGACACTAAAGCGTCAAAGGCATAACCTTAGAATCCTTATAAGTAGAAAGAATCATCATAGATTGCATTTGGGAAATTTCTTCAATATTACTCAACGAGCGGGTTACCAGATTTTCGTATGCTTCCAGATTTTTTGTAATGACCCGGAGTAAAAAATCGCTGGTGCCGGTAATCTGATGACATTCGAGTACCTCCGGGATAGTTTTTACCTGCTCTACAAATGACAGTATTGCATTCTTCTTTTGCATAGTGATGGATACCTGAATAAATGCATTTACTTCAAATCCGAGCTTCTTGGCATCTACCACCGCGTGATAACTTTTAAGATACCCTGTTTGCTCCAGTTTTTTTACCCTTTCCAGAGTAGGAGCCGGAGATAAACCAATTTCAGAGGAAAGTTGCAAGTTGGTTATTCTTCCATTCGCCTGAAGTTTGTTAAGAATCTGTATGTCTATATCGTCAAGTTTCATCTGGTATTTTGGGTACGAAGATATTAAATGTTTTTTATATAATCAATTATTAGTTAATTTATTTTTAACGTCAAATCAATTCCAAAATATCCCTTAATCCCACAATGCGTGTTGTATTAAATCCCTCCCCGTATTCCACTCCTATAATCTGACCAAAAATTCTTGCTTTGGCTAATACCGAATCGAGATAGCTTTTTGAAGAAATGAATGTATCCGGTTCGGTGCTATCCGGATTGTAAAATTGACTTTTATAGGACTTTATGCTTTGCAATTTTTTTTCCATAAAAGGCGAAATATCAAGTATAAAATCAGGTTTTATGAAATGGGACTGTATAAAAAAATAAAGTGCTTTTGCTTTCCAAAGATCTTGCTGTTTTCCTTCGGATTCTGTCTTAATTTTGAACAATCCAGAAAGAAAAAAACATTCTTTTACCATTTCCGATGCACGTACATGGTCTGGATGCCTGTCGTCATGGCTTGAGGTAATAATAATTTCCGGTTGATATTTCCGGATAATCCGGATGACTTCCAGACAGTGTGTTTCATCTTTTTTAAAAAAACCGTCACTGAAATTTAAGTTTTCACGAAATTGAACCCCAAGAATATTTGTGGCTGTTTTGGTTTCGACTGCCCTTGTTTTTAAATTTCCACGGGTTGAAAGTTCGCCTTTTGTAAAATCAACAATGGCTACCTTCTTACCTTTAGTTAAACAGGAAAGAATTGTACCGCCACATCCGAGTTCTGCGTCGTCGGGATGAGGTACTAAAACTAAAATGTCGGTCTTGTTTGCATTCATCGCACCCGTAACTTTTTCCCAATTTTAAGCAATTTTTTGGTAGAAATATTATTCATTCGGCATAACGTACGGACAGGCACTTTATATTTGTGACTGATTCCTGATAATGTATTTCCCTTTTTAATGGTATGATAAATCCGTTTCTTTTTTTCAATTGCGTAGGCAAAGTGAGCAGGTACTAAAGTAAATCTATCGGAAAGTAGTGAATTGGTGTTGAAATCGAATAAAAGTTCAGGGTCAATAGGATTTCCCTGAAAGCGGGTTTCAAAATGAAGATGAGGACCGGTTGATCTTCCCGTATTTCCACCGTATCCCAACAACTCACCGGCACGGATTTCCTGTCCTGTGGTTAATATAGAAAAGTTCAAATGTCCGTACAGTGTTTCAAGACCATTATAGTGTCTTATTACCACAAAATTGCCATACCCTTTGCAGTCTTTACTGATTATTCTGACAACCCCGTCAAAAGCGGCATATACCGGCTCCCCTTTTTTTAAGCGCAGATCAATTCCTGAATGAAAGCGGATACCTCGGAATCCGAAACCGGATGACTTAGAAGTGGGTCCCGTAGGGGCTGATGCACCCCGCATGGAGAATGTATCCATTCGCAACAAACTGTCATTTTGGAAAGAAAAAAATGCAGAATCAACTAAGTTAAATTTCAATGTATCTTTAAAAACACAAGGGTCAATTTTATACGGATTCACCTTGTTCACATCCCACACTGAAAAATAAGAAGTCAACGCAATCCATGATTCATCTTCATCAGGGAATTCTTCTATGTCTTCAGCGTATAAGAGTGGCACTGTGTCATTTCCTTGAAAGATATTACTAACGCCTGAAATCTGGAGTTGCCCGCGCAAATGCTTTTCTGAGAGAGATAAATTTGTGGAATCCTTAGTAGTGTTCAGGACATTCGTGTCTTTTGGTAAACTAACAAAGATATCCGGAAACAAAAAAACACTTGCGTTTGCCTCAGATAAATAAAAAAATGTTGCCATTAAAAAAATACAAGTCAGGATTTTTTTCATAATCAATTTTTCGTAACTACTCAGCATAAAAAAAGTTCTCACGCAAAGTCGCAAAGAGTGCAAAGAAAAAAATCAGTTGATTTTTTTTCTCTGCGTACTTAATACTTTGCGTACTTTGCGCCTTTGTGTGACATAATATTTGTGAAAAATAACACCTGCCTGAGTAGTTACAATTTTTCTAATTCGTTTTCCAAGATACAAAAATAATATGAAATTACATAATCCCCAAAGGTATTGTCCACATGAAACTGTGGAAATGAGTATTTTAGGCGATAGGTAGATTTTAACCTTGTCTATCTTCTATCTTCTATTTTCTATCTTATATCTTCCCCAATTACTCTCCCGTACTTTTAGCTATCATCCGAAGAACCGCCGGGCTTTGCTGACCAATCATAAAACGGTTAGGAATGTCGGGAACTTCTGAATTAAGTGCATTTCCACGGTTATCATATTTTACCGGTTTCAGGGTAGTTAGAAACTTGCGGAAATCCCTGCGGATGAGGTAATGAAAATCTTCCACAGGCAAGTATGTGGTCTTTAAATCAGAAATTTTAAAGGAAGGTATATTAATATACATGATTCCTTCAATGGCTTTGACAATCATTTCAATTTCTCCAAGAGAATCTGCAACCATCATTTTCAATTCAGTGGCACTGCATTGCAGGATTTTGTATTTTCCACAGAAAAAGCCATTTCCTAAAGACAGGATCTGACAACTGTCATCTTCATAAAAAGCAAAAAAGTTTTTCATGGATGAATCTGCGAGCAATTCTTCGGTTTTCAAAACCTGCATGAAGGGCTGTTTGAAGAACTCTATCAATTTGTTCTGTGGGGTTTGTGCGTTGATTTTAATTGGAAGAAAAATTAAGAGCCAAAAACAAATTATTATATACTCTTTAGCAACTTTCAATTTCCTCCTTATCGGAGAAATAGAATAGTCAGATTCATTTTGATTAAATGCAAGTGTTTTCATATTTAATTTTATTTTCTAAATTAGACAAGAAAGAACCAAACAGATTTTTAAAAATGGAAAATGATACGCTCAACTATTCAATAATTTTAACACATAACACTAAACAAAAAATGAAAAAAGTATAAGGATTTGCACTTTATCATTATTCATTTTTTGTTATATGTTTTTTATTTCTTTGAAATTTCTTGTTTGGTTATGACTCGTCCAGCTTAGGTGCTAATTTTTAATTTAACCTACCCCCGCGCCAGATACCTCTCCGCATCCAACGCCGCCATGCACCCACTGCCTGCCGCTGTTACCGCCTGTCTGTAATGCCTGTCCTGAACATCGCCACAGGCAAAAACCCCTTCCACATTCGTTTGCGCGGTTCCTGGCTTGGTTTGGATATAATCAAATTCGTCTAATTCAATCTGTTTCGAAAATACGGAGGTATTGGGTTGATGCCCAATAGCCACAAAAAAACCCTGAATGGGAATTTCATTCATTTCTCCTGTATTGACATTTTTTATGCGGACACCGGTAACGGTTTTATCTCCCAGAATTTCATCAGTGACACTATTCCATCTCACTTCCAGATTTGGTGTGTTTAAAACCCGTTGTGCCATAAATTTTGAAGCACGCAGTTCATTCCGGCGGACAATCAAATACACTTTCCGGCAAAGTTTTGACAGATACAATGATTCTTCGGCGGCAGTATCGCCTCCACCCACGATAGCTACATCCTGCTTGCGAAAAAAATAACCATCGCAAACTGCACAGGCGGAAACTCCCGAACCGTTAAGTCGTTTTTCTGACTCAAGCCCAAGCCATTTCGCCGATGCACCGGTGGCAATAATAACCGCCCTGGCATGAATCTCAAGTTCCTTGTCAACAATGACTTTATGCATTGAATTTGAAAAATCAACAGAAGTGACTGAACCCCAGCGGACATCCGTTCCAAATCGGGCGGCTTGTTTGTTAAAGTCCTCCATCATTTTAGGACCTAAAACACCTTCCGGATAACCTGGATAATTTTCAACATCGGTGGTGATGGTTAGCTGACCCCCCGGTTGAGGTCCCTGATATAATACCGGGTTTAATTGAGCTCTTCCTGCATAGATAGCGGCAGTATAGCCGGCAGGACCTGCTCCTATGATCAATAATTTTGTTTGTTCTGTTTTCATAAAAATAAGCGCAAATATCCGTCAAAAATCACTATTATCATACCATGAAATAACTTTCCAGTAGCCATCCACTGTATCTTTTCTTAGCTGAAAACGTGCACTTCCGGCTCCTCTGAATACATTCTGCTGATTCATGGCTATGTTTAATACAAAACTTCTTTCCACTCCCGGATTTGCAACGGTCGTGTCTATAGAGCGGTAATCATTCCATTGCAAACTAATTGAGGTTACGCTACGAAACAAATTGTAGGTGGTGCGCATTTCAACATCGCGGTTCCAGTTTATCTCTACATTTTTATCAAAATCATAGTAAGAAAATGTAAAATCTTTTGCGAGCACCTGTCCATAAAGAAGTGAATCCCGGAGTTCATACGCATTGCGGAACCATTCAAATAATCCATTTACAGTCCGGCGGTTTCCGAGTAATTTATCCTGAGTAATAATATCTTCGTCCACGGATGGAGCAAACGGGTTGCAGGAGAGAAGGGGCAGGAGCAGGAGCAGTGGCAGTCGCAGTCGTAGGGTAAGTCGCAAGAGTAGATACAAGGTTGAAAAGTAATTATTAAGCATTTTATATTTACTTCTTTATATTTTCACGAACTTTGCGAAATTCATTATTCTAACGTGGATAAGCCATAACCAAAAAGGAATAACGAATATCGAACAAGGAATAATGAATGTTGAAGTTTTGGTTACTTCGAAATTCATTATTCCTTGATCAATATTCAATATTATATTTTTTTGCCAAAAAGTGCGAAATTCATTATCCTAATGCCGCTAAAATTACTAAATAAATACCTGATTTTCATTTTTCTGGTTTTGATACCCATGCAAGGATTCTCCGCCAGGGAACTTTCCTTTCATGAATTATTTACGGAGATGAAAAATGCGAATAATTTATATGAGCTGGATTTTTCTACGGTTACATTTCTGCCTGAAACGGATAGTTTTTATACTGGGAAAAAGATTGGCTCAGCAACTGAAAATTTAAACATTTCTGCAGTAGTTGAGTTTCAAAGAGTGAAATTTGACCAGCGGGTTGACCTGGTTATCAGGGGGCTTGTTTTTGAGAAAAAAATTATTTTCCGTAACTGCACTTTTTCAAACCTTGTACTGGAGCATTGCCTGTTTCAGGAAGGATTTATCCTCGACGATTGCGTTGTCCGTAATCTGGAGGTAAGCCATTGTTCATTTTCAAATCAAACGATTATAACAGATAATAATATGAACGGTCAGTTGAAATTTGAACAGTGTGATTTTGGGATTTCTGCAACTGCTTTTTTCCAATTAGCTAAAAATTTTCGCATACCGGTAACGGTAATTACTCAGAACGGACCTGGTGTAAAGAATCTCTTGTTTTCCCATTGTAAATTCAACGGGAGCGAATCAACCAACAATCAGTTTTACCTTGATTTATCCGGTTCTCAGTTTGGAAACATAGCCATTGGAAATTCATTGTTTAATGTTTACATTGATTTGGAAAACGCTGAAATTCTCAATGAATTTATGGTGTCACACTCCGCGTTCAACAAAGGAATTGACACGAAGAATCTTGAGCTGAAAGAATCAGCCATGCGTTTTGACTGGGACCAGATAACCGGCAAGGGCTTAATGATAATGAAAAGCGGGGCATACGGAGATTCTATTACCGGTGATTCAAAATGGGTAACGGGATTTTCCAAAAACCAGTCAAGGGATGAAACCGATTTCCTTTTTCAATCCCTTAAGAGCAATTATGCTAAATTTATCCGTGCTTTCAGAACCCAGCGTGATTTTATGAATGTTTCAAAGGTAACAAGAGAATGGAAGAAATTAGAAAATAATTATTATTGGATGACTGCCACTTCCCAATTTACCGGCATAAAAGAAAAAGGAATCCTTCGTGTAAAAATTTTTATGAATTATCTTCTTGGAGTGGTATCGGACCATGGAACAAATCCACAAAAAGTAGTTCTGTATTCTTTTCTCGTCGTTATGATTTTCAGCTTTTTCTTTTTCTTTATTCCTTCAAAAACATTCCCCATGTTTTCATCCCGGTTTTACAGTAATATGGAAATGTTGTCGAGATATTTTTCAACCGGAAACTCCCTGCGGCATTTATTGTATGAATACCGTGTGGAGCGAAAAATCTTCACCGAAAAAGAGGACTATGCTGATTATGTAGATGCCAATAAAACGCAAATACCGTTTTACCTGAGAATTTTTGCCATGCCCTTTTTTAGTTTCATCACCCAATGGAACCGGAATATTTATTTCTGGCTGTTGAAAAAAATTTCGTTTCTGGATGGTAAATGGTCCGGGTTGTCATTCTGGAAAAAAATTATTAAAAATACATTTGTATTTGTTCTGTTTTTTTCTTACCTTATCTTTTTATGCACTAAACGTTTTTTATGGGCGGTTTTGCAAAGCATTAACGCATTTGTAACTTTTGGATTCGGCAGGTTAAGCGCACCAAAAAACGCCGGATTAGTGTTGGCTATTCTCGAAGGATTTTCCGGATGGTTTCTGATGAGTGTATTTGTGGTGAGCTTGCTGTTTCAGCTGTTGAGTTGAGGGTAGATGAAAAGGTTTCCTTCTTATAAAATCATCCCCATCACCCATGCGGCAATAATTATGTAAACCACTACGAGTGCCACCGAAACCGGTGCGTTTTTTTCGCGAATGCCACTACCCGCATATTCGCTGATTCCTTCTTCGCTAAATGCTTCTTCATAAAATTTCTCATTTACAGATGATTCAAGCGATTTTAATTTTTCGCTGATTTCTTTCAATAATTTAGGATCTGCCGCAATTCCTCCCGTGGATGCCACAGATTCAACGTGGGTTTCTGATTTTTCAACGGGCATTGGTTTGGTTTCCGTTTTAGGCGCAGATGAAACGGCAGGAACCGTTTCTCCTGTTGAGGGATACATGGGGGCTTTTTCACCCGGTTTTAATGAACCTTGTTTTTTGCGAACAGACCAGGGCAGGTCTTTATATTCTTGCGGAAGTGTGGCGGGCATGGGAGAGTGGGTGGGTTTAGGGTTGGTTTTCAATATGTGGGCTTGAATGAAATAAGTATGCCCAACTAACTATTTTGTGCAAAATGTTATACACAACGCAAAAGTAATAAAAAAATTGAAAATATATAATTTTTTGCTACCTTTGTAAGTAAACACCCCCCATGGCTTGGTTCACCCGAAAAGATGCAGGAATTCATACCCTGACCGAAGAAAAAAAGGAAGTCCCCGATGGACTTTGGTATAAGTGTCCCGAATGTAAAAAGGTGATGCATACGAAAGAACACAAGGAAAATGCATATACCTGCATTCAGTGCAGTTACCAATCCCGTATCGGCTCGAAAGAATATTTTGAGATTCTATTTGATGAAAATAAATTTGAAGAGTACGATATAAATATGTTTTCAAAAGACATGCTGAATTTTGAAGATACAAAAAAATATTCAGACCGGCTGGAACTTTCCCGGAAAAAAACCAGCTTATTCGATGCCGTTCGTACTGCCAGCGGAGAAATGGACCATCATAAAATTATCATTGCTTGCATGGATTTTGAATTTATCGGAGGTTCCATGGGTTCCGTGGTCGGAGAGAAAGTAGCACGAAGCATTGACCGCGCCCGTGAGAAAAAAACACCGCTGATTATCATTTCCAAATCAGGAGGCGCACGGATGATGGAGTCCGCATTCTCTCTGATGCAGTTGGCAAAAACTTCCGCAAAACTGGCTCTTCTTAAAGAAGAAAAAGTGCCTTACATTTCCATTCTTACCGACCCAACGACTGGTGGTGTCACTGCCTCTTTCGCCATGCTGGGTGATTTCAACATCGCCGAACCCGGCGCCCTCATCGGCTTTGCCGGTCCCCGCGTAGTGCGAGAGACCATCGGAAAAGATTTACCTAAAGGATTTCAGAGCGCCGAGTTCCTCCTCGAACACGGGTTCGTAGATTTTATTGTGCCACGCAATGAAATGAAACAGAAGATTTCGCTGTTGCTGAGGATGCTAAGTTAATGCGTGTATGTCTATTCGTAATTCTCAATCCCCCTCCTCTCCCCACTCCGCCATTCGTACTTCAATTTTTCGTTCCTTAGCCGCCGAAGGACTGTAAACGGAATTCCTAAGGTCGTTCAGGTCATCGCTTACTATGCCTGTTGTCTTTAACTCACCAATGGATTCTTCAATGATAATCAGCATTTTTTCTTTGTCTTTTCTTGTTTCAATATAGGTTAAAAGCGCTGAATTGTTCCATGTTTTAAAATAATTTATCAAACTTGAAATTCTTCTCTTTGCCAACAGTGTATTGTATTCGTTTGAATTCAACGGACTGCAATATCCTTTCAATGTCACTTCCACTTTTCTCCCATTTTCAAGCAACGAAAGAAGCAGTTCAAGAAATCTGTTAAGTTTTTTTTCATTGTTTTCAACCTGATAAAAGAAAAAATCTTCTATGTCTCTTACTGCATTGTTTTTTTCTTCCCCTTCCAAGCCATTTGCATATTCAATTTTATAAATGTCTTTCATCAATTTATAATTTTGAGTGAGTTCCATGAAATTTTTAGATGTGGTTGGAGAAAGAGTAGCGGGATCAGGTTCATCGTTATGAAAAAATAAACTTAGCGGCAAAAGTTTTTGCATCTCTTTCAGAATAACGTTTTGCCCTTGTGCAGTAACAGGAGAGGGAAGTGTCAGTGACACAGAGGATGATGCTGTTTTTGAAGTATCATAAATTGTTTCATTCTTTTCAGCAGATTTTTCTTTTTCAATTATTTTAAAATAATAAATATCATTGCAACAGGTTAACCCTTTTAAAGAATCATGCATGGAGCCGGGGCGATTGGAAGTAAAATATCCCGCATTTCCGTAACGGTTTATGGTAAAATATAAGTCATTGTAACTTGAATTTACAGAATGACCAAGATTTAGTGGTTCGCTCCAATAAAGAGATTTTCTTTCGGTGCGGAAAATATCGAATCCACCAAATCCGTTATGCCAGGTAGAACTGAAATAAAGCGTTTTTTCATTTTCCTGATAAAAAGGAGTGATCTCATCATCCGGAGTGTTAATTGATTTCCCCAGATTTATTGGATTGGTTACTTTTCCGTCTGGTAGCAGGGTGCAAGACCAGATATCAAAGCCACCAAATCCTCCCACACGATCCGAAGCAAAATAAAGCTGGTATCCGCCGGTAATATCTAACGAGACGGAAGGTTGTGTATTGCTGGTGCCTGACAAATTAACCTTCTCATTTAACCGTTCTGCTTTAGACCATTTGTCATTGATAAATTTTCGTGAATATAACGCACATTCCTTTTCATTTTTATCTGTTTTACAACGGGAAAAGAGCAAAATCTTTTTATCGGGACTAATGCAAACGTTTGCGTTATGGTAATTTATATTGTTGAAAACAGAATCTGCTTGGGAAATGTTTTTCCATGTTGAATCATGGATATCAGCATAATAGATACCTGCATGATTTACAAGAATGGAATCTACTACTTTTCCATTTTGTTTTACGAATCTCGGTTTTGAGGATGAGAAATAAAACGTAGAATCTGAAGCGCGGAAAGGCGAAAGTTCGGAATAAACAGAATTGATTACCGGGCCGCAATTTTCAATTTGTACAAGCAACGAATCGTTGGAATTTCTCAATGCAAAATTGCAGGATTCAATTTCTTTTTCCGCCTTTTTCATAAAATAATCCCCATCCTTGTAATGCGACTTATAATAGGATGAAAAATTCTTCTTGGCTTCCATATATTTTCCTAAATATTTTTGTGCACTTGCTATTCTGAAAAATACAAGCGGGAAATTTTTTCCCGCATCTTTGATGAGTACTTTTGTATGATATATTTCGGCGTCAACATAATTGTTGTCCAATAGAAATGCCTCAGCTAATTTCCACGCTGTACCTGCGTCTTGAGTATCTTTTTCCCACGCCTTCTGATAAAATACGGATGCGGCGTAAAAATTTCCGATGGCAAAGGCATCGTCTCCGTCTGAAATTAACGTAGTGACACTCTGTGAATGGAGATAGTTGGGTAGAAACAGAAGGAGTAGATAAACAACATATCTTTTTTTACGTAGAAAGTCCATTAATTTCTCTGCAAGACCGGTTTTATCTTCTGCTATAAGTACTTTCATTTTAATTTTTCATTCACAATATCCATAACCAATTCCTGTTCATATCCTCTCCCGATTCCGAAACGCATCAACCGGGCAAAGAGATTATCTTTTCCTGCATTTTTCAGGGATTCGTATTTTTTTGTAAGAATGTTCCGGAGGTTTCCTTTATAGGGCTCTTTTTCAATTAAATTAAAATTTTTCAATATTTTATCAGAGGAAAACCCTTTCGCCATCAAATTTGCCTTTACTTTTATTCGTCCCCATCTCCGGCTTTGTATTTTTGAATGGATAAATAACCGGATGTATCTGTTTTCATTCAGAAAGTCCGCTTTTTCAAGGTCTTCTATTAGCTTTTCGGAGAACTCTTCTGCCCTTAACCTTTGAATTTTTAGTGTCACATCCCTTCGGCATCGCTCCCTGTCGGAGCAGAATTTTTTTAATTTATTGAGGAGGGCTGGATAATTGGAAGGGGTCATGATCGGTTTTCCAGAATCTTTAAAAATGATTTTCCTCTTACCTCCTCAAGCGTAAGTCCGGTTTCCGTTATTTCTTTTTCTGATACAGCACCGCAATTTAAAGCGCGCAAAAAGAAATTTAGTAATCCTTGTC
The DNA here is from genome assembly GCA_001769655.1 of Bacteroidetes bacterium RIFCSPLOWO2_12_FULL_37_12. GTDB lineage: Bacteria > Bacteroidota > Bacteroidia > 2-12-FULL-37-12 > 2-12-FULL-37-12 > 2-12-FULL-37-12. The sequence continues at coordinate 124,414 of MEPC01000038.1, forward strand.
CGGTTGCCGCATCATCAAAAACATCGCCGGTCAGCGTTGCCTGTGCCGCTTTTTCTATAAAGTTCTTCAGCCGTTGTGATGCTTGCGGAAACGCATCGAGAAAGAAATAAAAAACAGCGGCATAACGTACAGGAAGTTGGGCAGGATGAAGATCCCATCCCTGATAAAAACCATTTTTTAAGGAATGTATGATATGGACAAAGGCAGTTTTCCATGCACTGTGAACGACTTTCTGATTATGTATTTTTTCTTTCTCACTTAAATTCTCTCCTTTGATGGGAGGCACCGGCATCACGTTAGTTGCGCCATCTGAAAGCCATACCCCGGTGCCCGCCAGTGACACTTTCATGATATGTTTTGCAAAATCACAAACCGCATTATCCATGGTCTGATATTTTGCGGTAATTTCGCAAGAAGCAGTGTAATCATACGTTCCAAAATGGGCTCCCTTACATCTGCCGTTTCCTGCCTTTACCAATGCCAGAATGTTAGAACGTCCCTGTGCATCCAGAATGGATTGCGTAGTTTCAATCATTATTTCAATGGGAATAGCGCCCTTTTTAATTTTCAGATTTTTTTCTATGGATGTCAGCAGGTTGTCGAGTGCAGTAACCTGCTCAGGAATGGTTACTTTGGGAAGTGTCACTAAAAAATTTGCCGGGAGCTTTCCCTTCGTTTTTAAAAGCAAGGTGGAAAGGTACAAATCCAGGGTGCGTATTGCTCGTTTTTTTAATTCTTCCGTAAATGGTTTAATCCGGATACCAATATAGGGTGGCAATGTTTTTTCGCTCATGCCCTTAGCGGTCTCCAATGCCGCAGAAACTGACACCTCGTCTTCCTCATCATCGGGCCGGTTGCCGAAACCATCTTCAAAATCAATCCGGAAATCTTCGATGGGTTCTGCGCCAAGTTTAAAAATAACTTTTTTATAAATCGTATTATGTAAATCAGAGTCACCGGTAAGATTCAATGCCCGCGCAAACGTAGATGAATCAGGTGCAAATGATGAAACAGCATTCAATGCCACTTTTCCCATTTTTACCGCTGTATCTGATTTGAATAATTGAGCGCCACCATATACGGTATGAACGGGTTGTCTTTCTGCGGAATCACCCGGATAACGACTTAGGTGCTTATGATTAGCTTTTTTTAGTCCCGAATACACGTTTTCGAGGACGTTGAGCTTAAGGGTTGTTTGCATGTTTGTAAGGGGGTATAGGGTATAAGGGTATAGGGGTATAGGGGTATAGGGGTATAGGGGTATAGGGGTATAGGGGTATAGGGGTATAGGGGTATAGGGGTATAGGGGTATAGGGGTA
>MEPC01000038.1:125760-219841 GCA_001769655.1 Bacteroidetes bacterium RIFCSPLOWO2_12_FULL_37_12
GGTATAGGGGTATAGGGGTATAGGGGTATAGGGGTATAGGGGTATAGGGGTATAGGGGTATAGGGGTATAGGGGTATAAATTATTATATTTTCCTTATACCTTTATACCTTTTCTATTGACATTCTCATCAAAGTAATCTTTTCCTGTTCTTTCGCCGCAATTCTTAATTCGTCATTGTAATCATTTTTTATTCGCTTTTCAAGTGAATCCAACATTTGCTCAGCCGTTTTTCCGGAGGCGCAAATTATGAAAATAAAACCAAATTTTTTCTTATATGCCCGGTTTAATTCCGCAAGCTGTAGAAGGGTTTCTTTTGATGCTTTATTTACACCGGATTGCTCTTTGCCAGCCAGATGTTTTGTGGAAGAAAATTTTTTCCGCAACGATTTCATATTTCCTATTTCAGGATGATGGGAAAATGCTTCCAGCCAATCCTTATTATTTAATTGTGCAAATGATTTTTTGGCGGAGCGGTAAAGCGAAGTTTTATTGCGGAAGGGGTAGTCCTTCATCATGCTGTTCACCCAATTCCGGGAACCGCAAAAGGTGGTTAGAAATTTTTTTGCCTGAAATTGAGTGTATAGCATTTTAATGTCTGATATAATTATATATTTTCTATTTTAAAATCCCAAACCTTCAAGGTTAGCCGGCGCCTCAAATCCATGCAAAACCTTGAAGGTTCTTTTCTATTTTCTATTTTCTATTTTTTCTACCCTCCCCCAAATCCGCAACCTCGCAATCCCGCCATCGGGATAAATATTCAGTTTAACATGAGAAAAGGGTCCGGAATTTTCTATTTCGTTTTTAAAAAAATGTTTTGTGTCAGCATGTAGTTTTGTCTGTGGAAAAATCCTTTTCCAGATAACTGAATTATTCGAAATATCTTTGGGTTCTTTTGTGAGCAGACAACCCAATAACTCACAACTATCCGGATAGTTTCCTTTAAAAAAGGCAGTGTCTATCAACACTTTTTTTATGAATCCTGGAAATCCAAGTTTTACTATCACCCAGTCCACATTTCCTGGTTTTCGATTTCGTTTTGTTTCCCAACCATCGCCCATATTCAATGATTCTCCGGGTAAAATCAGATTATCCTTAGGACTGAAAAACATGTTATTGCATTTAAGCACGCAACCGCCGTTTAAGATCCCAGCTAAATCAATCAATTCATTCTTTTTAAATTCAGAAATATCTTTTTGAACATTTCCATAAACTTTAATGCGAGCTACTCCTCCATCGGGATAAATATTCAAACGCAGATGGGTGATTTTCTCTCCGTAATTTACCTTAAATAAATTCTGACTTCCCGGTTTTAAAGGCGATTTAGGAAGAATTTCTTTCCAGGTATTTCGATTATAGCTTTTTTGGGTTAGAACTTTATATGGGTCCGTTTTTTCCTCTTTCATCATCTCTTCTGAAATTCCATCCGGGGAATAACAGGCATCTACGGAAGCGAATGGAGGATGATTCCCAAGAAAATGGTTTGTGTCAATATCAATTCCACGAATAATACCCGTAGCGCCAAGTTGAATGATGCACCAGTCATGACCGGGGATTCTTCTCCTTCGCGATTCCCATCCGTCCATCCATTTTCCATGGTCTGTGTATTTACCCTCAATAAAAATCCCTCTGCCGGGTTTTAGTAGATTTTCCTTAGGAGCAAAAAAATCATCGTTAGCGAAAAGTACTTTTCCACCGATGCGTTCATCAGCAAGGTTAGGGAGAGATAAGAATCCGGGGGTTGGCATATAATTTAAAATTTGAATGAATATTTGATCCGAAATAAAAATGAGAACTATCTGAATTCAGCCACGAATTTACACAAATTGCCTCAAACTTAATTCGTGTTAATTCGTGGATAAAATTTCATACCTTTACCCCAATGTTTTCCATCAAAAAAGTTGCAGTCCTTGGTTCCGGTATTATGGGTTCCCGGATTGCCTGTCATTTCGCCAATGCAGGGTTAGAAGTTTTTCTTCTTGATATATGCCCCGCCGAACTACTTGAAAATGAAAAAAAAGCCGGACTTACGCTGGAACATCCTACAGTAAAAAACCGCATCGTTAATCAATCACTTAAGACAGCGATTAATTCAAATCCATCCCCGCTTTATAAAAAAAGTTTTGCTTCCCACATTCATACCGGTAATTTTACTGATAATCTCAACGAGATTGAAAGTGTTGACTGGATACTGGAAGCCGTTGTGGAAAACCTGGAAATAAAAAATAAAATTTTTACGGAAGTGGAAAAGTACCGCAAACCGGGTACAATCATAACTTCAAATACTTCCGGTATTCCCATCCGGCTGATGTCCCAAAACCGTTCGGAAGATTTTCAACGGCATTTTTGTGGCACTCATTTTTTCAATCCTCCACGCTACCTTCCTTTATTGGAAATTATTCCGGGTCCAAACACGGATAGTAAACTTATTGAGTTCCTGATGCATTACGGTGATTTATTTCTCGGCAAGACGACCGTCCTATGCAAAGACACTCCCGCATTTATTGCCAACCGTATCGGAATTTTCGCCATCATGGATATTTTTCACACCATGCAATCCATGGGATTGACGGTGGACGAAACCGATGCCTTAACCGGTTCTGTCGTAGGAAGACCTAAATCCGCCACTTGCAGAACTACCGATGTCGTAGGATTGGATACCATGGTAAAAGTAGCTGTTTTTTTACATGAAGGTCTGAAGCAGGATGAGTCAAAAGAAATTTTCAAACTACCGGAATTCGTTGCTAAATTAAACGATAACCGTTGGTGGGGAGATAAGACACGTCAGGGTTTTTATAAAAAAGTGAAAACAGAAATGGGTTCTGAAATTCTCACACTGAATCTTCAAACTTTTGAATACTCCCAAAAATCAAAAGTAAAGTTTGCCTCTCTGGATGCGACAAAGGCATTGGAAAACACTGCCCAAAAAATAAAACTTCTCTATAACAGCAAGGATAAAGCAGGTGAATTTATACGTGGCACTTTTAATCGTTTATTCGTTTATGCCACGAACCGCATACCGGAAATCAGCGGTGAACTTTATAAAATTGACCTTGCCGTAAAAGCCGGTTTTGGCTGGGAATTTGGTCCTTTTGAAACCTGGGATTTACTTGGAATTGAGAATGTTCTGAATAGCATGGAAACCCAGGGTTTAAAACCTGCGGGTTGGATAACCGAAATGCTTAATACCGGATGTAAACGGTTTTATGAAGTGGAAAAAGGTAGAAAAAAATATTATGATATCGTTAGTAAATCCAATCAATTTATTCCGGGCAGTGAAAATTTTATTCTTTTAGATAATTATAGAAAATCCAATATTGTTGACTCAAATTCAGATGCATCCTTATTTGATATTGGCGATGGGGTATTATGTCTGGAATTTCATACGAAGATGAATGCCATTGGAGGTGGAATTACAGAAATGTTGCATCGCTCCATTGACCGCGCAGAGAAGGATGGTTGGAAGGGATTGGTTATCGGAAATCAGGCACCGAATTTTTCCGCAGGAGCAAATCTTGCCTTGCTGTTAATGTATGCCATAGAGCAGGAATACGATGAGATTGACATGATGATCAGATTGTTTCAGAAAACCACGATGCGTCTTCGCTATTCAGATATTCCTGTAATAGTGGCACCGCATGGATTGACACTGGGTGGCGGCTGTGAAGTGTCACTGCATGCCGATGGATTGCAAGCCGCGGCTGAGACCTATATTGGATTAGTGGAATTCGGTGTAGGATTAATTCCCGGCGGTGGTGGCACTAAGGAAATGTGTCTTCGTGCTTCGGATGCCATTCACGAAGGTGACATTGAATTAAATCCGTTGAAGAATAATTTTTTAATGATAGGGATGGCTAAGGTTGCTACGTCAGCTCATGAAGCGTTTGACATGGGAATAATGAGAAGGGGTGACCGCATCAGTATGAATAATAAGAGGCAGCTAGCAGATGCTAAATTATTTGCTCTTGATTTATATAATGCAGGATATAGCCGTCCTCAAATCCGGAAGGATATTCATGTGCTAGGTCGCGGAGGGTTAGGTGCATTTCTTGCCGGGGCTTATGGAATGTTTGCGGGTCATTATATTTCGGAGCATGATAAAAAAATTTCTACCAAGCTTGCATGGATAATGTGCGGGGGGGACCTCAGTGCACCTACAAAGGTCTCCGAACAATACCTATTGGATTTGGAGCGGGAAGCATTTTTGTCTCTTTGCGGGGAAAGAAAAACATTGGAGAGAATACAGCATACCTTGGCTACGGGGAAACCGCTGAGGAATTAAGAGATGACGATGTGTTTGTTTTTCCCACAATGGCAAGATTGAAGTGATAAAAGCAAGAGGTCTAATAAAATGAAAAACAAATATATCATCGCCCTGGACCAGGGAACCACCAGCTCCCGTGCAATTCTCGTCAATTATAATTGCGAAATTGCAGGAATCGCTCAAAGAGAGTTTACACAGATATTTCCAAAACCCGGCTGGGTGGAACACAACCCTGAGGAAATATTCCAATCACAAATGGCTGTGTTAAATCAACTATTGCATGAAAAGAAAATTGCTCCTTCTGAAATCGCCGCTGTAGGTATCACCAACCAGCGAGAAACCACTGTGGTCTGGAATAAGAAAACGGGCTTACCTGTTTACAATGCCATCGTTTGGCAGGACCGCAGAACCGCACCTATATGCGAAGTGCTTAAAAAAAACAATCTGGAAAAATATGTAAAGAAAAATACCGGTCTCGTGATTGACGCTTATTTTTCAGGTACAAAAGTAAAATGGATATTGGATAATGTCAGTGGCACTCACAACCTTGCTAATAAAGGTGACCTTTTATTCGGAACCATTGATTCCTGGCTGATATGGAAGATGACTAAAGGGAAATGCCATGTCACTGATTATTCTAACGCATCACGTACGATGTTGTATAACATTGTGGATTTGAAATGGGATAAGAAGATGCTTGATGCGCTCAACATCCCTGAGCAGATGCTACCGGAAGTTAAAAACTCATCGGGTTATTTCGGTTCCTTTGATTTGGATGGAGTGAATATTCCGATTACCGGGGTTGCCGGCGATCAGCAATCCGCACTTTTTGGTCAGACCTGTTTTGAAGAGGGTGAAGTAAAAAACACGTATGGCACCGGCTGCTTTATGCTGATGAACACCGGAGAACATATACAGCAAAGCAAATCCGGATTGCTATCAACGATTGCATGGGGACTGAATGGAAAGATAACGTACGCTCTGGAAGGTAGCGTGTTTATAGCCGGCGCCGCAATTCAATGGCTTCGTGATGGGTTAAAAATAATTGATACAGCAAGCGACTCAGAATACTTTGCGAATAAAACAGAAGATAACGGTGGCGTTTATGTAGTGCCAGCATTTGTAGGTCTTGGCGCTCCCTATTGGGATATGTATGCACGCGGTGCCATTTTCGGACTTACACGCGATACCACAAAGAACCACATTATAAGAGCTACACTGGAATCGCTCGCATACCAGACAAAAGAAGTGCTTGATGCCATGCAAAAGAATTCCAATATTTCTCTGAAAAAATTAAAGGTTGACGGCGGTGCTTGTAGTAATAATCTGCTCATGCAGTTTCAGGCAGATATCCTCGGTGTCACTGTAGAACGACCTGCCATCGTTGAGTCCACTGCCCTCGGTGCCGCATATCTTGCAGGTATTGCATCCGGCTTATGGGATAAAAAGAAAATTTCAAAAAAACGAAAAGTAAATAAAATATTCCGCTCCTCTATGAATGATGAAAAAAGAAAACAACTTTTTTCCGAATGGCAGAAAGCAGTGACGCGGACGATGAGGTGGTTGGAAATTGGAAATTAGAAATTGGATATTGGATATTAGATATTGGATATTATCATGTAAAATTTTTGCGAACACCAACATCAAATATCAAAGTTATGTATTTTCACAATGAATCTATTATCCTCCTTAAATCGCCCCTATCTACTGGAAAAATTAATTTCCTCAACGCATGATCTGTTAATAATTGGTGGAGGAATTACGGGCGCCGGTATTGCATTAGATGCCGCTTCAAGGGGAATAAAGACATGTCTGATTGAAAAACAGGATTTTGCTTCGGGTACAAGTAGCCGTTCCACAAAACTTATCCACGGCGGATTGCGTTATCTTAAACAATTTGAATTTAATTTAGTCAGAGAGGTAGCCCATGAAAGGACAACCACCTTCAACAATGCCCAGCATCTTGTTTTTCCTCAAAAGATGCTTTTACCTATACTGAAAAACGGTCCTTACGGAAAATTGTCTGCAACATTAGGACTTTGGATTTATGATTTTTTGGCTGGAATAAAAGAGCACGATTGGCGCTACAAGATACTTTCAAAAGAGGATACTGTGAATGAAGAACCGCTTCTGCGAAGGGACATCCTTAAAGGGAGCGGTTTATATATGGAATTCGGAACGGATGATGCGCGTCTTACCCTTGAGGTGATTAAAACAGCTGCAAGATATGGCGCTCTGCCGGCAAATTACCTCCGGTATAATAAATTTATTTACAAAAATAACTGCGTGTGCGGAGTGGAATGTGTTGACTTATTAACTGGGAAAATTTTAATTATAAATGCAAATCAGGTAATCAATAGCACCGGTCCCTGGGTAGATGAGGTGCGCAGAAATGACCGCTTAATCACAGGCAAACGATTGCATCTCACAAAGGGCGCACATATTGTTGTCCGGCACATCAAACTGCCATTAAAATATTCCGTTTATTTTCCTGTCACCGGAGGTAGAATGGTTTTTGCAATTCCGCATGGTAATGTAACCTATATCGGAACAACGGATACCAATTATACAGGCGATATGGAAACTCTGATTGCTTCAAAAGAAGATGCAACTTATCTTATCAATGCTGCAAATGAAATGTTTCCTTCCGTTACCTTGAAAATTTCAGATATTATTTCATCCTGGGCAGGAATACGCCCTTTGATACACGAGGAAGGGAAGACCCCATCGGATTTGCGGCGCAGGGATGAAATTTTTATCTCCGAAAGCGGACTGATTTCCATTGCCGGTGGTAAGCTTACCGGATACCGGAAAATGGCAGAAAAAATTGTAAACATTGTGAATAAAAACCTTATGAAGGTATCCGGAATTGCTTTTATCCATTGTAAAACAAGAGGAATAAAAATTAACGGTGGCGAATATACGAGTCAGCAGGAAGTCAATGAGCATATTAAAAAAATTTCTGAAAAAATAATAAGTGATGGCTTGGAAAATTCTTCCGCAAACTATTTAGTAAGAACTTATGGGAAACAATCGGATGAAATCTTGAACAAGTATTTTCTGATCTCCGGATCTGACTCCAAAATCCGTCTTGCAAAAGCACAATTGTGGTTTGCAGTAACTAATGAATCGGTTTATAAACTTCAGGATTTTTTTATCAGAAGAACCGGAATGTTTTTGTTTGAACCGGAATCGGTAAAAAAACTTTTACCCGCCATTGCAGAGGAAATGAAAAATTATTTGCAGTGGGATACACAAAGGTGCGGCACTGAAATGGAAGAGATGGAAAATTTATTAAAAAAAATGGTTACTTTTGAATGAAAAATCAATTTCCATGACACCATTTTTAGGAGAATTTATCGGAACCATGATACTCATCATCTTCGGATGCGGAGTGGTGGCAGGAGTGTTGTTAAACAAATCAAAGTCGCAGAATTCGGGATGGATTGTGATAACTTTCGGTTGGGGTCTGGGAGTTGCAATCGCAATTTATGCTGTCGGGAAGGTCAGCGGAGCACATATTAATCCGGCGGTGACACTTGCATTAGCCGCCATAGGTGATTTCCCATGGGCAGATGTGCCTTTGTACATCACTGCTCAATTTGCAGGCGCTATTACCGGCGCTGTCATTATCTATTTTCACTATTTATCCCATTGGAAAGTAACGGAAGACGAGTCGTTGAAACTGGCAGTGTTTTGCACCGCACCCGCAATCCGCAGTACATACTCAAATTTTGTCACCGAGATGACAGGTACCTTCGTGCTTGTGCTTGCTATACTTGCTATTGGAGCCAATGAATTTACTCAGGGCTTAAATCCGCTGATCATTGGACTTTTGATTGTGGCAATAGGCATTTCGCTTGGCGGACCTACGGGTTATGCTATTAATCCCGCCAGGGATTTAGGTCCACGCATTGCCCACTATTTTTTACCTATTCATGGAAAAGGTAACTCCAATTGGGGATATGCCTGGATTCCTGTTTTTGCCCCGATAACCGGCGGTTTGTATGGCGGATTTTTTTATAAAGCCGTATTCAAAGGCGAACCATCAGTGACATTCTGGATTCTCAGCGCAGGGGTGCTTTCTATCTTGATCATTGCTTTTTTAAAGGAGAGGAGAAAATAACTTGCAACACGGCAAAAGTCCAGTGGGCTTTTGAGCGAAATTGTGCCAATGCTCAAAATTGCAAAAGACGGTATCCATCCAGTGGATGGATGAGCGAGAAAGTGCGGTTGCTAAAAATGTAAAAATTATTTTGTTCCAATCTCTAAAACAAGGAAAGCTGACTATCATCAGCTTTTGGTTGGTAAACTTTTACCTTAGTTTTTTTAATAGGATTATGCGCTTCATTTACTATTTCCTGCCGTTCCTTTGCTTTGGCGGTGAATGTCTCAATATCGGCAATGGCAAGTTCAATTTCACTCGGAACATCGGCAATATTATTTTCTGCTTTGTAAATACGCGCTTCAATTATTTGTGTGCGCCATATCTCAAGGAGTTCTAATGAGCCGGTATTTTTTGCTTTATCGGCAAGCTCCATTTGTATATGAACCAAATTAATCCTCTTTGCCAATTCTTTGTCAGATTTGGTTGCCAATATCTTCACGTATTTATCGTGGTTATCAATACAATCTTTTATGCGTATGGCTATGCTCATATAGTTTTAAATTTCATCTTGGAAATTTATTTTGTCTTAATTTTTTTTTAATATCTTTTTTTAACTATTTCTATTTGCCTTTTTTCTAATCTTATTTGCCACATCAATCTTGACAAAAGCCCCTTTTTTTTCATCGTAGTTGATATAATCAGGAAACATTTTTTTATCTGTGTTCCTTTCTTGAGTTTTAAGGTAAGTTAAAACTTTGTCAAGGGTTTCAGATGCTAATTTTTCACTGCCTTCTATTTGAACATTAATTCTTGTTTTCTCATCAAGATTAACAGTTATTCCAAATTTTATTTTCTCATTAGCAATATGTGTTCGTGTATTAATCTTGTTCCATGTTTTCAGTATGACATATTTTAATATATCCCATAGTGCGTTCGATTTTACTTCATTGAGCAACTGGTAAATTTGATAGGAAATAACAAAAAATGTAGTTAGTGTATAATCATCTATTAAATTATAAATTATACCGGATTTGTTGTAGGAACTAAGCTGTAGATTTTCTTTTTTAAGAATTTCTTCTATTTCTTTCAGATCACTATCCTCTAATTGGTGACCTAAATAGGTTAAATGAATAACATCTGCGCCTGATTTTAAGGTCTTACTTCTTTCCTCTAAAAGTTTTTCTTGTTCTTTATAAATATCACTATTCATAAATTCTTGTACAGTATTAAGTAGCTCTTTTTTTGTTTCGCTCTTCATTTTATTTATTCCTCCACAATTTTAATTTCTTCTTTTGTTAAATTATATAATTCATAAACTAATTCGTTTATTTTTTCTTCGCTGTGTTCTATGTGTTGTTTTATCTGCTCAATCTTATTCTGCAATTTTTCTTCTTTTAATTCTTCATTGAGTTTTAATAATAAATTAACGTGTTTTGCAATTTCATTTTGACTTTTTTCATTCGTTATTGCAATTGGAAGTTGTTCTAATTGCCCCATCAGCACTTGTGGAAATCCTTGTGCGTTTGTTATAAGCCGTTTTGATAAATAGAATGAAAGTAATTTCGAATTAAGTAAGCCCAAAAGAAATTTTAAATTTATTTTTTCACTGCGAAGAATATAGATGGTGCTTTCAATCAGTTCTTGTTTTTCCGAATAAGTCACACATAAATTACTTCCAGTTCTGCGAATTAACAAACGAGGTATTGAAATATGTTTATCTAAATCTCTTGTTCCTCCAATAATATCTAACTTTTCATATTCAGCATACTTATCATAATGATAATAATATCGGGTCATGCAATTACCTAATAGAAACGGGAGAGATTTTTTTGATAGTGATTTAGTAAGAATATCATTTCTATCTTTTACGACCATTCCCTTTGACATTTCAACTAATTCTCCCATTAACTTAGATGAATTCAGAATTTTCTTAAAAAGAGTTTTGCTGGTATTATCTAAAGAAACATCCCATGGGTCAGTGCCTTTGTTCAATTTTATTTCTTGACTAATACTTTGATTTTGGGAATCATGAATTTTAACAATTTTTGTTTTTTCTTTTGATTCTTTTTCTCCAACAACGATTGTTGTTCCTATCGTTGCGTCCTGAAATACAAAGTGGTCAAAAATTACTACCGAATTAATATTGAAGTTCTCTAAAAGAATTTCTCTGATTTTTCCGTTACTCTCCGTTGTAAGCAAAGCTTCTGGAATGATAAACGAAAATATTTTTGGATCTAAATGAGTAACTCTTTCTAAGAATAATTGAAATAAATTTTTTGAACTTCCTCCCGAATAAGATTTATATTTCTTTTCGTAGTAAGATAGTATTTCGCCATCAATATTATTGGCTGTAAGTTTTAAATAGGGCGGATTCCCAATCACTACATCAAAACCACCCTGCTTAAATACATCTTGAAATCCATTCTTCCAGCTGAACGGTTTAATTTTTTTCTCAAACCCTAACTCCATTTCGCTGTCATAAATATCTGTATCAACTAAACTATTACCAACTTTAATATTATAATCAAGATCTGGTAGAACTCTTTCACGAAATAAGCTCATCTGTTGATTAATGCTGGCTTCGGTTTCGCCTTCCATACATTTGAGGAGCAAACCGAGTTTGGTTACTTCAACTGCGTTAGCGTCAATGTCAACTCCAAAAATATTGCTGAGAAGTATGCGTTTCTTTTCGTGTGTTGTTAAAGTTCCCTGAGGAGTGAAGGGATTATCTTTTTCTTTTTTAGTTGCGTAACCTTTATGGTGATACCAGTTAATGTGATAGTTCAATAAATATTCAAACGCGCCCAACAAAAAAGAACCACTTCCGCAAGCGGGGTCAACAATTTTTATCTTCTCAATTTCCTTTGGGGATTTTCCGTCAACGAGTTTTCCAACAGTATTTTTTACAATGTATTCAACTATGTATTGAGGCGTGTAATAAACTCCACCCGCTTTACGCACTTCGGGCTTTTCTTCAATCCGTACACTTCGCGCGGGCGTAATACGAATTACCTTTCCAAGAAACTGCTCGTAGGCGTTTCCGAGAACTTCTACGGGCATTACGGAAAATTCGTACCGGCAGATTGGAGAATAAAGGTCTTCAATTATTGATTTGATTACTTTATTATCAACCTTAAGATGAGGAGTAATTAAATCTTTCTTGAAATCGAAAAGTCCTGAATTGTATTTATCATCTGCAAGTTTGAAAAGATGAAAAAGATTTTGATAGGCATTTCCTTTTGAGGCCTCTTTTTGCAACTGTGCATAAGGTTCTACCGCTCGGTCTTCGCAGAAGCGCAGGAAAATCAGTCGGTCAATGGTTTGCTGAACAGCAAAATTTATTTCTTCGTCATTTAATTTTCGGTTGTTGTGCGCAATGCTTACGGCAAGGTATCTGCGCCATTCATCTAAACTCTGAACAAATTCTTTATCGAGCGTTTGGCTTCCTTTTTTATTAGTATCGCTTTGTACATACTTGTCGAACTTGCCATGCGTAACTGCTTCGTGCGAAAAGGTGTCGTAAATAAAATCAAACTCATCAAGATATTTTTCAAAGTGAATGTGCTTTAGTTTTGCAACGCTCGCGCTGTCGTGCAGATTTGGAACGCGCGAACAATCGTAAACAATAAAATCTTCAAAGTTTGTGAGAATGGAAATATATGCCTGCGCACTGCTTCCGTAACGCCTCAACTGATAGGCGGATTCTTTATTTGCTTTGAGTGAAACGGATGGCTTTTTTGCTTCTACATAAAACAATCTTTTCTTCGCGCTTCCTGAAAGCCGAAATCCGTAGTCGGGCGCTTTTGCTTTTCCTTTAACTACAACTTTATCTTCATAAATTACTTCGCGGTATGCTTCGCTGTCGCCTTTCTCGTTGTCAATGTCCCATCCCAGTGCCTTGAAAAACGGATTGATGAAATCCTGACGGGTTTTTGCTTCGTTGTAATCGGGCAAATGATAGTCGTTCTGATGCTCTCGGAAGCGTTCAACTAACTTTTCTATGGTGGCTTTCGCCAGGTCTCTGGTCATTTGTTAAAAAAGTGACCAAATATACAATTTATGAAGGAGAAATTCTGAGATTTGGGAGATTTTTTAGAGCGACTGTCTGCAAGGATTGGGACAAAATAATCTCTAAAACCCTCTCAGGGTAGTCAGTGATAATGCCATTCACACCGAGGCGCAAAAGTTTTAAAATTTCATCCTTCTCATTGACCGTCCATGGGATTACTTTCATGTTATTCTTTTTCGCATAGTTAATTAATTCTTTATTCACAAACGTATAGTCAGGACTGTAAATATTGGGTATAAATCCGAGCAAGCTAATGGATTTCTCCGCCGGTACAGGCGTTTCAATAAGCAATGCCAGTTGAAAATCAGGATATTTCCTGTGAATGTATTGCAGGGGTCTCAAATCAAACGATTGAATTATCACTCTGCCGGAAATATTTTTTTCTTTTATCACGGACAATACCAACTCTGCGTATTCAACTACGGGCGGGTGGAATATGCTGTCTGTTTCTGCACTGCTTTTTATTTCAATATTATACCATATAGGATTGAGCGAATGGCTCCTCAAATAATTTTCCGATGAATCAATCACTTCGCCTAAGAGCGGTTTATAGACAGGTATCTTTTGCTGTTCAGGAAAGCGATCGTGGGGCTTTGTACCACAATCACATAACCTAATTTCGTCATAATTCATAGTATAAAGGTTGAGAAGATGCTCCTCTTTTTCAGAAATAATTTTACCCTCCGGGGTAAGGCATATTTCGTGAGATAAAAACGGCTCATGTGATACAACAACTTTTTTATCCTTAGAAATGATTACATCCATTTCAAGAGTAGTGACACCAATTTCCAGCGCTTTGATCATTGCAGGCACGCTGTTTTCGGGCATTATTCCACGGCATCCGCGGTGTCCCTGGATATCTATTGAATTTTTACGGTCGCCCTTTTGGGTACATCCGGAAAGGATGATATAAACAACCATAATGATATGATTCCAGGATAATTTTATTTTCATTTTGTTGTGTATTCATAAAACCCTTTCCCCGTTTTAATTCCAAGCAATCCGGCTTCAACCATCTTTTGCTGAATGGGATTTGGTTTAAATCGTGGCTCTCCATTAAATGAGTTATAAAGCGATGCGGATACTGCGTAATTAACATCGTTTCCTATTAAATCCATCAACCGGAAGGGACCCATCTTAAAACCGGCATTCACAAGCAGATTATCCATACCGGAAATATCACAGGCGGATTCCCCGAGAAGTTGCAAACTTTCGAGGTAGTAATGGCGTGCCACTCTGTTTACAATAAATCCCGGGCGGTCTTTTACCAGCACAAATTCTTTTCCGCATTTTTCCGCTAATTCTCCGACTGTTTTTAGTATATCAGGTGATGTTTTTTCTCCGGAGATCAGCTCTACTAATTTCATCAGCGGAGCCGGATTAAAAAAGTGCATTCCGAGTAAACGTTTCGGGTACTTTAATCCTTCTGCTATTTGAGAAACAGGAATGGTAGAAGTATTGGTAGCAAAAATAACTTCCGGGGAATTTATTTTTTCGACTGTTAAAAAAAATTGTTGTTTTGCATTTAGATCTTCAACGATTGCTTCCAGAATCAAATCTCCTTTTAATTCTTTCTCATCAGATGTAAAGGAAATCAATGAAAGCAGTTTTTCTTTATTTTCCTGAGTAAGTTTTCCTTTTTGAATGGCGCGGTCAAGACCGGAAATAATATTTTTCTCCGCTTTTTCTAACGCGGTGGAGTTTATGTCAAAAATTTTAACATGAATTCCTGCCGTGGCAAATACCTGAGCAATACCTGTTCCCATGGTACCGGAGCCGCCGATGGCGATGGAGCGTATATGAGTAATTTTATTCATATCAAATCCTCAAAAATGTTTCGTTCCTACGGAACTCAAGGGGCTGAAGTCAGACGTTACAACAACGGACTGAAGTCCGTTGTTACAACATATTTCGTTCCTACGGAACTCGTTTTGTTTCTCTTATTTTTATGATACAAATTTAACGTTACAACAACGTACTGAAGTCCGTTATTACAATATATTTCGTTCCTACGGAACTCGTTTTTGTTTCTCTTATTTTTATGATACAAATTTAATCTTTTTTCATAAGATTAGCGATTGAACCAAACAAAAATTTAGGACATCCTGTTGGTAAGTTTGGTTTTCTAAAAGGCCTAAAATTATTTTCCCTAAAATATCTTAAACTTGCATTAAGTTATAAGAATATTCCGGATAAATTTAATTCATGACAAAGGTAGCACTATTAAATAATAAAATACACTTTCTTAAAAACCTCTTCGCCTGGTATCACAAAAACAAACGGGACCTGCCATGGAGAAATATACAAGACCCTTATAAAATATGGGTATCTGAAATTATTCTTCAGCAAACGAGAGTGAATCAGGGTCTTCCCTACTATCTGAATTTTATAAAAGAATTCCCGGATGTTTATTCATTAGCCGGAGCGGAAGAACGAAAGGTCTTAAAAATCTGGCAGGGCTTGGGTTATTATTCGCGTGCGAGGAATATGCACGAAACCGCCCGGAAAATCGTGAGTGAATTTCATGGAAAATTTCCTCCTTCCTTTGAACAATTGTTAAAATTAAAAGGAATAGGCAATTACACTGCCGCGGCAATTGCATCTTTTGCCTGGAAAATTCCTGTGCCGGTATTAGATGGAAATGTAATTCGTGTGCTCAGCCGGATTCTTGCTTATCGTAAACCGGTCAATACAAGTATTGCCGTAAAATATTTTCAACAAGTTGCACAAAAGCTAATTTCAGTAAAACAACCGGATATATTTAATCAGGCAATGATGGAAATGGGCGCTATGATGTGCACTCCCGTTAATCCCGCATGTGTTATTTGTCCTGTAAATAAATATTGTCTTGCCTATAACAAAAAAATTCAGGGAAAAATACCCGTAATTCAAAAAAACATAAAAATTAAAAAACGATTTTTTAATTATGCCGTGATCCGGTGCAAAAATAAATTCCTGATACATGAAAGAACAGAAGGGGATATTTGGAAAGGGCTTTATGAATTTTATTTGATGGAAACGGATCCACCCCCTACCCCCTCCAGCGGGGGACAAGATTCACTGACTACTATTTTACAGAAATTAAATTCAGTAGGATTTTCAAAGATAAAATTTATTCAGGAATCAAAAACAATTCGTCATGTTTTGAGTCATCAGATAATTTACACAAAATTTTATGAATTTGAATTATTACAGGAGACAAAACCGGAGGGGATGGGTGACTATAAATGGGTATCTGAAAAAGAATTAAAAAGTTTCCCCTGGTCTCGGTTGACGGAGAAGTACAGGGATAGGGGAAAAGATATATCTGGTTTAGGTCTGTAGCCAGGTAAGTGCAGTTGCGACTTAAACCTTGTAATAGGAAAAAGTTCATTACATGTAGGTTTAAGTACCTACCGCACAAACTTAGCTACATACTTAAACCAGATTCATGTCTTTCCCATATACCTCTATACCCCTATACCTTATACCCCTATACCTTCTTATCCGTCGAGCACTTACTGCAATGGGGTTCATTTTTTTTGGAAAAAAAATTACGATAAATGATTCTTCCTACATAAAACAGGCAGAATGCAAATAATGCAAAAACAATTATTTTCTGGATAAACATAATGGCAAATTTACATAAAAAAATTCTTTATAACGGTTTACATTACGTTTTATATCTTTTTGATATTTTCTTTTTCATAAATATTTCAGCAGGAAAAATTAAAGCCGCCAAAACGGAATTTATTACCAATTTGAAAAAGGGTTCGTCCTGAGTTAAATTATATGTATAAAGTTCGCTTAACAATAAAACATATTGAAATAGTATTAACAATGAAAAGGAAACCATTCCATTCATAAAGTTTAATGGTATTTTGAAATATCCCGAAAAAAGGATGATAAAAAATAATATAATAATAAATACGAAAGAAAAACCATATTGTAAATGATTCTCGTGTAATTTTTTTTCGACCTCAGCTTTTTTGATTTGCTCTTCTTTGAGTTCCTTCCGGTATTCTTCCATTTCCAGTTCATACATTGTCTCTAATTTTCCTATTTCGCGGTTTCTATCATCGCTGAAAATGGAATCTTTTGCTTTCAGATATTCCTTAAAGTGCGAATATGCCATTTTGTAATTATTCATTTTTTCATACAGTTCACTGAATGCTTCTTCAAATTGTAATTTATAACCCAAATGTCCCAAACTATCAATAAGTGAAGTGACCTGATGAAAGCAGTTTTCTGATTCTTTAAATTTCTCTGTTTTACTAAATAGAATTCCCATGTTTATTAAATGCCTTGCAATTTCTTTTTTATCGTTAATTTCTTTTGCAATTTTCAATGCATTTGCATAATACTCATACCCCATTGAATATAAACGGTTGGATTGAGCCGTATCCTTCGATTTTATACTGTCACCTAAATCTATATATAGAGCCCCGATGTTTCCATAAGATCCAGATACGTTGCTTTTATCCCCGGTTTGTTTTCTTAAATCAAGAATTTTTTTCTGAATTTCAATTACTTTTTCTAAATCCCCGGTACTTTCCTCAATGGTAGCTATAATTTCAAGTGAACCGGCAATTCCTCTTTTATCACCCGATTTCTCATCCATTTTCAATGACTTTAATGCTATTTCTTTTGCTTTTTGAACATTATTTAAATAATAGTACAACGTAGCAATATTCCTCATTGTAAAAGGAATTTTCAAAGAATCTTTAGCCCTTTCTAAAATTTTGAGGGCTCTTAACTGGTATTCCAATGATTTGGGATAGTTTCCCTGTTGAAAATAAATGACACCAATGTTTCCCAGAATAGACGGAATCCTCTCTATATTATTAATACTTTCTAAAATTCTTACCGACTCCATGTAATTGTTAAGTGCATTAGTTAAATGACCCATTTCGTTAAAAATATTTCCCAGATTTGCTTTTGCAATAGCAATACCTTTTTTATCATTTAATTTTTCCCGGATTTTCAACTCTTTATCATAATAGTAACGGGCGGAATCAAGTTCGTGGGTTAGAAAATATATCGTTCCTATAGCATGCACGGATAATGCAATGTTTTTCTGCTTCTCTACCATCATTTTTTTTGAATCTTCGGGTAGTTTTAAAGAAACCCACAATGCTTGCCTTCCAAGCAAAAGCGCAGCATTCGGATTATTGCTTTGAATTCGTATAATTTCATCAGTTATTTCATCTATCAGTACAGTATCATTTGCGCTTATTTTATTATAATTAATACGGTTTTTTGAAATTTTTAACAAGCTGTCTGATTTATTCAATTCAAATCCCGAGAATGTAAAAAAAATAATGAACATCAGTATTCCTGCAACGCCGTTCATTGCCGTAGGTGTCTTTATAGATTTTATTTGTTCAGATAGGACGATGAAACGTTTTCTCCATTTTTTTTCCCAATACTGATGAAAGGGAATTATTAATAAAGCAAGAACAGAGTTGAGGAGCAAATTCCAGAAAGGGGTGTTTCCAGTTATCCGTTCAATGTATGGCTCCGCAAATAATAATACAAATTCAAAGAAAAGTAATGTTGAAATGAAAAAGGAAATTGCAAAAACCCACTCTGGTAAATATATTTTTGTAATATAAAAAGTAAATGAAAACAGGATTATTAAAACAACCAGAATTATAGAATACTGCATTGTATTTTTCCTGCTTTTCTCTTCAGTATCACGTTTGATTTTTAAAAATTCTTCATTTTTTCTTTTAATTTCTGCCATAGTAAATTCATGTTTTGCCTCGTAATTGCCTATGGCAGTGTTTTTATCTTCATTAAACAACGAATCGTTCAATCTTGCAAACGATTTTAAAAAAGTAAAGGCATCCTTCCAGTTTTCGTTAATTGAAAATAAATCACTCAATTTCTCGTTCCAGTTTTTCCGGGCTTCAGTAAAGCCAATGCTGTCTGCTATTAACAGGGCTTTGGTCAGATAATTCTCTGCTTTCCGGTTTTCTTTCCTGATAATAAATAATGAGCCAAGATTTCCCAGGTTGGTGGTAACAAGATTCAATTCCCCCGATTTTTCGCTTACCTCTACAGCACTTAAATAATAGTGTTCTGCTTCCTGAAATAATGAATCCGTATTCCTGAATTTTCCGTTTTGCAAATTTTTATTAGCAGAAATAATAATTTCACCCATCAATTTTTTTATGTTGCCCAAATTCCCCATCCAGACAGCTATGTAATATGGGTCATTTATTTCCTCAGCAATTTTCAGGGCGCTCGAATAGGATTCATCTGCCTTTATGCAAAACTGATATGCTTTTTTTAGGTCACCTTTGTCTTTTAGGGAATCTGCCAGGTCATCATATATAATACCGATATTGCCTAACCCGGATGCCAAAGCACTTTTATTATTCAACTCCCTGTAAATAGCAACGGATGATTTGTAATATTCAATGGATTTTGCAAAATCTGCGATTTTATAATAAACTATCCCAATATTATTCAGGGTGTTGGCTTCAATGTCTTTCGCATAACTAACCCTTGCTTTTGTAAGTGATTTAAAAAAAAATTTAATGGCTTCCGGGTAATTTCCCAGTTTCTGATAAACCTGCCCTATATGTGCAAAAGAAGATGCAATGCCCTGTACATCATTAATTTTTTCACGGATTTTCAAACATTTTTCCCAGTTAATTAATGCTTGTTGGTAATTGTCTTTTTTATAATAAATTCTTCCTTTGGTAAGATAACCCACATTTAATCCATGAAGCCAGTTCTTTTTATGTGACAGATCAAGTACTTTGTCAATGAAGAAAAGCGCTGAATCCGGATTTGTTGTCTTGTATTCATTGGATAGTTGAATTAAAAGTTTAATATGATTAGTATCTTCGTTTCCTGTAGAAGGGAGTTGTTTTTTTATTAGTTGAACAGATAGAGAATCCGCATAGATAAACACTATTGATTGAAGGGAAAAATATAAAATCGCCAGATATTTTATAATAGCTCGCATGAATTTTAAACCACAAATCTAATCAATGTTAATATTATATGCCCTGCAAGGGCTTAACTTCATAACACGGGGCATCGCCCTGTGTAGAATAAACTTACACTTAACCCTGAAAGGGTTACACTTCTAATCCCTAAGGTAACTAAAGCATCGAATGATAAAAGTTACGCCCTTTCAGGGCTAAGGGAATCACCGAACTTACATCACACAGGGCGTTGCCCTGTGTTAATATGTTACGCCCTTTCAGGGCTAAATGAAAATTCAGGGAGAATCAGGGAGAGGTTACATTTGCAAAATCGCTATCTTTCATAGAGAGAAATGTAGTATTTTTGTGTTTTGTAGAACAACAGTGAAAAAAAATAAAAAAATCTGTGTTTAAAATCTGCGTAAATCGGTGAAATCTGTGGCAAGAAAAACAATTCTGAACAGTAACTAAAAATAGAACCCTTATTTTAATAAAAGATTAAATATGTATTTTATCAGGAGTGTAAAATATATTAAAGAATATCAATTACTGCTTTCCTTTAACACAGGTGAAAAAAAGTTGGTTGATGTAAAACCTTATTTAGGTGGCGAAATTTTTGCACCTCTGAAAAATTTAAAATATTTTAAGAAAGCCACTTTAAATAAAGACATTGATACAGTTGTATGGGATAATGGTGCAGATTTTTCACCGGACTTTTTGTATAAAATAGGAAAAGTGGTAAAGAAATAGAACGCCATGCGCTCACCTCGCAGATCGCCGTAGCACTCGCTTAACTACCTGGCAATTTTCCGCGTCTCACCATCCGTACTCACAAAGTCATCCAACGACGGACTATCAATAAATTTAATTTTTTCAAGGCACCTGCTTATGATTTCCGGAATATCCGAAAAGCGGATTTCTCCATTTAAAAATCGCTGAACAGCAATTTCATTTGCCGCATTTAATACACAGGGAGCATTTCCTCCTTTTTCCAGCGCCTGATATGATAATTTCAGACAGGGAAATGCCACTAAATCCGGTTTCTCAAAGGTGAGTCCTCCATTATTAAAAAAATCATATCGCGGAAAATTGGATTTTAACCGCTTGGGATATGACAACGCATAGTGTATAGGCAGGCGCATGTCAGGCAAACCCATCTGGGCTTTTATGGAACCGTCCTGAAATTGTACCATGGAATGAATGATGGATTGGGGATGTATGACCACCTGAATTTTTGAGGGATGCAGATTAAATAACCAATGGGCTTCAATCACCTCTAACCCCTTGTTCATTAAAGTAGCAGAGTCAATGGTAATCTTTTTTCCCATGTTCCAGTTAGGATGATTCAGTGCTTGTTCTTTAGTGACACTTAAAAGCTGATGAGATGTTTTCCCTCTGAAAGGACCGCCGCTTGCAGTGAGAATAATTTTTTCTACCGGATTTTCTTTTTCCCCTACGAGACATTGAAAAATGGCTGAATGTTCTGAATCCACTGGCAGAATGAGTACATTTTTTTTCTTCGCCAATTGTGTCACAAGCTCGCCGGCAACCACCAGCGTTTCTTTATTGGCAAGCGCAATTTGCTTTTTTGAATTAATAGCCGTTAAAACAGGTTTCAACCCGGCAAAACCTACGATTGCCGCTATAACCATCTCCACTGGTTTTTCTTTCACAATATCTTCAATGGCGTTTTCACCCGCATGTACTTTAGTGTCACTACCCGACAATTCTTTTTTTAAAAATTTATATTTTGTTTCATCAGCAATAACGGCATGCTTGGGCTTAAACTCCTTTACCTGGAAAAGCAACATTTCTGCATTGGTGCCGGCAGTTATTGCGAAAATAGAAAACTTATCCGGATGGTTCCGGATTACTTCCAACGATTGGATACCGATGGAGCCGGTGGAACCGAGAAGGACAATTTGTTTTGGGGGGGGCATTTAAGTTGGAGTCGTTAATTCAAAAACAACTCAAGTTTAAAAAAAACATAAAACATTTAACAAAAAATTAAAAATGTTTAAGTATAGACGCATCGCAAAAAACAATCATAAAAATTTGAATTGTGAACTCCTTTAGTAATTTATTGTTAAGTGTTATATGTTATTCATTATTTTTTTAAAAACTTGTTTGTCTTTGGCATAATACCATGTTGATATTAATTTGGAGTTATCGTTTCCAAAAGTAGTAATATTTATTCATAGTATACCCTTAACCCCTCTCCACTTTTTTGGAGAGGGGCTGGGGTGAGGTCTTTTAAGTTGACGCTTATACCTTCCACCTCCCCATCTTATCCACCACACTTCTGTCATTGCTGAGCCGCGGAGGTTTATTTTGACCTCCCAATTTCCCTTCTTCCTTCATAAATTCCAGAAACCCGCCTTTGCGAATCAACGTTACCACAAGCGGTTTAAGAATATTCCCTTTGATTAAATCCCGGTAGTAAATGTTTTTATCAGCCATCGCCTGATTCAAATCCATCGCAAATGAAGAAATGTCAGAAGGGTGTTCTGAAAATTCAACAAACCATTCGTGATAGGGCAATCCTTCTGCCGGGTTAACCTGCGGTGCCACTGTGAATTCTGTGATTTTTAAATTATGTTTATTAATAGCAAGCTCCATGGCTTTCTCCACTTCCTCCGCAATCACATGTTCCCCAAAGGCAGAAATGAAATGTTTGATTCTTCCTGTCACTTGAATGCGGGGAGGAGTTTGAGAAATAAATTTTACAGTGTCACCGATGGAATATCCCCATAAACCGGCATTAGAATTAATAATCAAGGCATAATTAACTCCGGTTTTGACTTCCTCAATAGTAAGACGGGGAGGATTGGGCTGAAAAAATTTTTCGGCTGGAATAAATTCGTAAAATATACCTGAATTAACGAGCATCAAAAGTCCTTTTTCAATCTCAGCATCCTGATACGCAATAAAACCCTCTGAGGCAGGATATAACTCAAGTGTATCCACTTTTCCGCCAAAATATTCTTCAAATTTTTTTCGATACGGTTCAAAGCTGACTCCTCCATAAACAAACAGCGAAAAATGCGGAAACACTTCTTTGATTTTTTTTCCTGTTTTTCGGATCACTTTTTCAAAATACATCTGCACCCAGGGCGGAATGCCACTAAACAACGTCATGCGCCGTGGCAAGGTTTCTTCCACAATAGCATCAATTTTTTGCTCCCAATCCTCTATGCAATTGGTCTTATAGGAAGGCATCTGGTTAGTTCTTAAATAAGCAGGGACATGGTGATTTACAATTCCTGACAGTCGGCCTGTCAACACAGAACCTGTTTTGTACATTTCGGGACTCCCGCTGAAAAAAATCCATTTGCCTTTTAAAAAACCGGATTTCCCGGTGCGGTGAATATAATGGAGAATGGCTGAACGGGTTGAATTAATATGATTGGGCATGGAATCCTTTGTGATAGGAATGTATTTTACACCGGAAACAGTACCGGAGGTTTTACAGAAATACAGTGGCACTCCGGGCCATAAAACATTTGATTCGCCTTGTTTGATTAGTTCTATATATGGTTTAAATTCTTCATAGTCGCGAACAGGAACCCGTGCTTTAAAATCCTCGTAGTTTTTTATGAAATTAAAATTATGTTCTTTTCCGAATTTTGTTTTTTTTCCTTCCCGGATCAGACGGTTAAAAATTTTTTTCTGATAGAACGAAGGATGATTGCTTTGCCGTTCTATTTTGCCGATAGAATAGGTAGCGACTGGACGGCTGAGGAGGGTTAGAAGTGACATTGAAAAGGTATAGGGTATAAGGGTATAGGGGTATAAGGGTATAAGGGTATAAGGATATAAGGTGCGAAAGTTGGTTTCACACTCCAAAATTCCAACATTCCTTAATAAAACGCAAATAATATGTCACGCAAAGGCGCAAAGTGCGCAAAGCATTAAGTACGCAGAGAAAAAAAATCAACTGATTTTTTTCTTTGCGCTCTCTGCGACTTTGCGTGAGAATTTTTTTTTTGCTGATATAGTTACTAATTTTCGTTATCAGAATATGTTTTATTTCCTATAAATTTGCAATAGTTAAAATATTAATAATATCCCAGTCCTATAAAAACAATTCAACTGCAATAGCATGTTACGCCGATTCTTTTTAAATTTTAGATTTCAAACCTTCAAGGTTAGCCGGCGCCTCAAATCCTTGCTAAACCTTGAAGGTTCTTTTTTATTTTTCCTTTTTCCTTTTATCTTTTTCCTTTTACCTTTTCACCCTCCCCCTTCCTACTCTCAAATCCCAAAAGCTGACTCCCTCATCGCCCTTCTTTCCCAGACGATTCACGATACCGATAGAGTACACACACTCAACACTCTTGCTATGGAATACAAATATAGCAACCCCGACACTTCATATATTATTTTAACGGACGCACTCCGAATAGCAGAAAAACTAAAATGGGATATGGGAAAAGCCAATACCCTGAGGAATATTGGCTCCCTCTACGCTGAGACCGGTAGGTACAAATCAGCAGAGAAATATTTAGACAGTGCACTTTTAATTTTGCAAGAAATTGGAACGAATGACATTGCTTGGATTTACGAAGATCTTTCAGTATTATTTGAAAAACAAAAGAAATATAAATTGGCTAATGAAAATTTTAAGCATGCCTCAAAATGGAACGACTCGCTCTTCAACGAAGAGAAAAGCAAAGAAATAGGCGGGTTGGAAGCAAGACACGAGTGGCAAATTATGGAGCTGGAAAAAGCAAAGCAGGAGGCAGTAAGAAAAAGGCAGGAGGCAGTGGCACTCAACAGGAGAAATATGATGCAATATGCAGGAATTGCATTGGTGTTATCCATTCTATTGTTATCTCTTCTTAACAGTAAACGTATTTTCAATAAGTTGCCTGAAAAAATTTGGCGAATTAAACTCAACAGAAAATCCATTGTCTTGGGTTTGCTCTTTGCCACTATATTCATTGCGTTTGAAACACTTCTTATTTTCTTTGATGCAGAAATTACGACATTCACCCGAAACAAAGTTGTGTATAAAACATTGATGAGTTGTTTGTTTGCCGGAATGGTTTCGGTTGTGTATTATTTTTCTGAAAAAAGGATGGCTATGACGTTGGGGTTTAATTTTAAACACAAAGAGCACGAAGGAAGCACAAAGAACACAAAGTTTTTTATCCTTTTCTTTGTGTTTTTTCTTAGTGCCTTCGTGTCTTCATGGCAAAACAAAACAGATTCGTTGAAGATGGAATTGCAAAAAAATTTAGCCGATACCACCAGGATAAAAACACTCAACAATCTTTCATGGGAAGAAAGCAGTAACGATCCATCGCAAGCAATTAAATATGCTAAAAAAGCATTAGTGCTTGCCATTAAAATAAAAAATGATAAACAAATAGCTAATTCTTTTCATCATATTGCCTGGGATGTTTACATTCAAGGTAATTTTCTTCAATCACTTAATTATAACTTCAAAGCCCTTAAAATAAGAAAAAAAATTGATGATAAAATAGGAATTTCTTCTTCATTGGGTAACATTGGTCTTGTTTACTATTATTCAGGAGACAATCCTAATGCTTTAAAACACTACATGGAAGCATTAGAAATTGACAAAGCATCAGAAAATAAAAATGGAATGGCAAGACATATAAGCAATATCGGCAATGTTTATTTGGTTCAAGGAAACTTTACACACGCTTTAAAAAATTATTTTGTCGCATTGGAAATTGAAAAAGAGTTGGGTAATAAAGATCATATTGCAATAATTACCGGTAATATCGGTAATGTTTATGTTAAAATGGGCGACTTCCCCAAAGCCCTGCGCCATTACTTTGAAGCGTTAGAAATTGCTAAAGCGTTTAATAATAAAAATCATATTTCCTATTGGTTTGGGAGCATTGGTTCACTCTATGGAGACATGAGTAGATATAAAGAAGCTGAAGCATATCTCGACAGTGCATTACAGTTTGGGAAAATCGCAGGAGATTTATTTAGAGTAATGGAGGTATATAATAACTTTAGTTACCTCTACGAAAATACCGCCCGCTACGAACTCGCCTTATATCACTACAAAAAATACGATGCCACCAAGGACTCATTATTCAACGAGGAGAAAAGCAAAGAGATTGGAAAGTTAGAAACGAGACATCTTATGGATTTAGAGGAATTTGAGCGCAAGAAAAAATCAGAGCAGGAAACCGCCGCCGCTCTTATTGTTAAAGCAAGAGAAGACAAGATCGGTTATACACTTGTACTCATGGGATTTATTGTTGTACTGATAATCAGCATGCTCCTGAGTCGTCTCGCATTACCGTCTGCCGTAATACAAATCGCAACCACTGTGCCTTTTCTGCTGTTATTTGAAGCAGTTATCGTTTTCACGGACCCCTTCTTAGAGCAATTTGCGGCAAATGCACCTGCATGGAAACTTACCGGTAATTTTATGTTGGGATTATTGCTTTTTCCGTTGCATGAAAAAGCAGAGGAATTGTTGAAGAAATTATTCAGGAGGAAATTGGAAATTTTTAAACACAAAGACACGAAGACACGAGGTGTCCACAAAGTTTTTTCTTAGTGTGTTTCTTAGTTTCTTTGTGTCATTGTGTTTAAATTTTATTTATTTTTTTTGACTTACGCAAGAGGTCTATTACGATGATAAATAAAACGCTCACGTTTTTATTTTTTACTCCAATGATTTTTTGCAGTTGCCTCGCGCTAACTGCCAATGCAGATACTCTGCAAGATTCCTCCAACAATCCGACAACTCAACAATTGAATAATGCTAAAATTGACTCCCTCAAAACCCTCTTATCCACCACCAAAACTGCCTGCCCCGAACCTTGCATCGGAGACACCTCCAAAATTAAATTATTAAGACAAATAGGCAATGTATTAAACCAATCTAAAGAATCCCTCCCTTACTTCCAACAAGCACTTGAGCTCAGCCAAAAAATAAAACATTTAAAATTAGAAGCAGAGTGTTACAATGATATTGGAATTGTTCAGGATAATCTCTCCAACTACCCACTGGCATTGGATAATTACCTAAAAGCATTAAGAATAAATGAATCACTTGGAATGGAAAACAGTAATGGATACGCAATCAGTTTGAATAATATCGGGGAAGTTTATAGAATATTAAGCGAATATGATCGCGCATTGGACTTTTATCAGAGAAGTTTATCAATATATGAATCCCTTGGAATGGAAAACAGCGAAGTTTATGCAAGCAGTTTGAATAATATCGGGAATGTTCATTGGGCAAAAGGCAAATATGACCTCGCATTGAATTTTTATCAGAGAAGTTTAAGAATATATGAATCCCTTGGAATGGAAAACACCAAAGAGAATGCAAACAGTTTGAATAATATCGGGGTTGTACATTATTATCAAAATAAAAAAGACAGTGCACTTTATTATTTTATCCTTGCATTGAAAATAGATGAAGAAATGGGTAATAAATCAGGGGTTGCAGCAAGTATGGGTAACATTGGTGAATTATTTAGTGAGTTGGGGAAATATGATAAAGCCCTTGAATATTTATTAAAGGGATTAGATATTTCAAAAGAGATTGGAGATAAATATACGGTAATGGCTACTACTGCAAACCTTGCCGAAACCTACGCTCAATTAGACAACCACAAAGCCGCCTACCAATACCATCAGGAATTTTCTACATACAAGGATTCTATATTTAATGAAGAAAAAAGCAAGGAAATAGGGGCGTTGGAAACCCGCTACGAGTTAGATAAGCAAAAAGAAATCAGCGAGCGAGAAGCAAAACAAGCACGAGTGCTTGCAGAGGAGTCAGCGTTCAGGAGCAGGATGATATCGTTTTCGTGGAGTTTTCTGGGCATCATTGCTTTTATTTTTATCGTTATATTTTTAGTGAGAAAGAAGTTTCCGGTAGTATGGGCGGCACGACTGCTTTTCTTTGCGTTCATGATGTTGTTAGAACTAACCCTGCTCATCCTTGAACCGCAAATTCTAAAATTGGCACAAGAGAAAATCCTTGCACTATTTGCACTCAACTGCGTTGTAGCAGGCATTTTTTTTCCTGCACATAAGTGGTTGGAGAAGCGGGTGAGCAGATACCTTGCGAAGTTTGGGGGTAGTGGCAGTGGCAGTGGCAGTGGCAGTGGGCAGTCGCCAACGAGCAATGAGCAGTCGGCAACATCAAACATCCAACATCCAACATCTAATACTTTGGGCTCATTTATCATCTACTTGCTTCTTTCTTGTACCGCATTACCCTTCTTATCCTCCTTCGTTAGTGACACACAAACGAACACCGACTCTCCGCAAGATTCCTCCAACAATATAACAATTCAACAAGTTAACAATGCTAAAATAGATTCACTAAAAACCATATTATCTGCCACTAACGAAGACACCACCAAAATTAAATTATTAAGAGAAATAGGCGATGTATTAAACGATTCAAAAGAATCTCTCCCCTACTTCCAACAAGCTCTTGATCTCAGCCAAAAAATAAAATATTCAAAATTAGAAGCATTTTGTTACAATGATATTGGAAGGGTTCAGAAAAATCTCTCCAACTACCCGCAGGCATTGGCTCATTACCTTAAATCATTAAGAATATATGATTCCCTTGGAATGGAAAACACCAAAGGTTATGCAATCAATTTGAATAATATCGGGAATGTTTATGACTTGATAAGCGAATATGATCGTGCATTGGACTTTTATCAGAGAAGTTTATCAATAAAGGAATCCCTTGGAATGGAAAACAGTAAAGGATATGCAATGAGTTTGAATAATATCGGAAATATTTATAATACTAAAGGTGAATATGACCGTGCATTGGATTTTTATCTGAGAAGTTTAAGAATAAAGGAATCCATTGGGATGGGAAACAGCGTAGATTATGCAACGAGTTTGAATAATATCGGAATTGTCTATTATTATCAAAACAAAAAAGACAGTGTGCTGTATTATTTTATCCGGTCACTGAAAATAAAAGAAGAAATTGGTAATAAAGCAGGAGTTGCAACAAGTATGAATAACATTGGTGAATTATTCAGTGAGATGGGGAATTATGATAACGCCCTTGATTATTTATTAAAGGGATTAGATGTTTCAAAAGAGATAGGAGATAAATATACGGTAATGCTCACCTCTGAAAATCTTGCCAAAACCTACGCTCAATTAAACAACCACAAAGCCGCTTACCAATACCATCAGGAATTTTCCAATTACAAGGATTCCATATTCAATGAAGAAAAAAGCAAGGAAATTGGGGGTTTGGAAGAAAAGTACGAGTGGGAAAAGCAGGAACGGCAACGAAAATACCAGGAAGAGGACTTGGCAAAAATAGCAGAAGAAAAAAAACAAAGAAACGATATGCTCACTGTGTCCGGAGCGTTTATTGTGATTGTGATATTAATAGTTGGCTTGCTACTCTATGCGGTTAATCTTCCCTTATCCATCCATTTTATAGAGGGCTTGGTATTCGTGGCGTTCATGATGTTTTTTGAATTAACACTGGTTTTTTTAAATCCATATATAGATATGTTGGCAGATGGCAAGCCAATCATAAACCTGCTCGCCAACTCTGTCATAGCCGCGTGTCTTGCACCTTTGCATGAAATATTGGAGGGGCAGATGAAGAGGAAGATTTTGAGGGATAAGAGGAGGAGGATACACATAACACATTAAACATTGAATAAAAAATTAACCGAGTTCCATAGGAACGATACATTTTGTAACAACTGCCTTCAGTCCGTTGTGGTAACGCTGACTTCAAACAATTGAGTTCCGTAGGAACGATACATATATGTTAATGTTTGATATGAATCGTGCCGGAGTTTACCCTGACGAAGGAAGGGGCACTTTTTGACTATACCGTGTACACGCTGATGGATGGACTAAAGTCCATCCATACAAAATAAATCGTGCCTACGGCACTTGCATATTAAGTACCTTAAACCCGATGGGAAAATTACGAATCCCTTGAGTTGACTTCTATGGTGGCTGGAACGAGGTCGGTTTGTTTTTTTTTCAATTCGTGTAATTCGTGGCTATACTTTTATTACAATGAACTGTAACCATTTTCTCAAATCACCCCACTACCAAGTAACATTGAAAAAACAATTAATAAAACAGCTACTAACAAATGAACCGTGGTCGTAGATATTTTTTTCAGAAATTTATTTCCTAAAAAAGCTCCCGCAAAAGCAGACAGTGCCGGAAAAAGCCAATGCGAGTAACTGATTTCTGAAGAATGTGTATTTACAATCTGTGAATACAAAGAAATTCTTGCCAGATCGGTGATTACTGCAATGGTAACACCCGTCGCTATGAATGCCTCTTTTGATAGTCCAGCTCTAAGCAAAAAGGCACTACGCAATGCCCCTTGATTTCCGGAAAGTCCTCCAAAAAAACCACTTAATAACCCCCCTAAGGGAATATATTTTTTGTCAAATTCCATCCGGTTAAACGCAGGGATTAAATCCCACAATGCAAATACAAACATCAAAAATGCAATTACCAATTTCAGCGGAGTAATAAAGCAATCGCGGTTTCCTATCGTATAATGAAATAGTGATTCTCCAACCGATAATTTTGTAAGCAGGTATGCGCCCAGAAATGCAGTAATAACCGAAGGAATTCCAAACTTCAAAATGATTTCCTTGTTTGCATTTTTTCCCAGTAATCCCAGTTTAAAAATATTATTAAGCAGATGAACAATGGCTGTGAGTGACACTGCAAGGTCTGCCGGAAAAAAAAAGCAGAAGACAGGAACGAGAATGGTTCCCAACCCGAAACCACTGAATAACGTAAGCGAGGAGGCGAGGAATGCGGTAGTGCATATAATTAGAATGTCGGTGAGATTCATAAATCTGAACGATGTGAAATAATTCGAAATATAAATGAAAATTATGTAGAAACACGGTGCACCGTGTTTCTACACCGTCAATAAAATTCCCATTTCCATTTATTTTCCTACCTTTACCGCTTATGAAAATCACAACCTCCTTTATCATCGTTTTTTTATCAGCCATTACTGTGCGGGCACAGTATGCGTCTGAATACATTAAATTACTAAGCCATTGGGATTCATCAGGCGCTCCCGCTGAACCCATATATGATATTCGTTATTCCAGTTGCTGGGGCTATTCGGACCCTGTAAAGGCAAAAAAATATGGCATCATTGGTTCTTCCATGGGAACCCATTTCATAGAAATTACTGACCCTTCCAAGCCGGTACAACGTGACTATGTTGCGGGAAGAAGAGATAACTGCATCTGGAGAGAATATAAAACCTATAAAAATTTTCTTTATATGGTAAGCGACGACCAGGCGCCTAACAGTTTACAGATAGCGGACCTTTCTTACCTGCCCGATTCCGTTAATATAATTCATGATTCAGATTCCATACTCCAGCGGGCGCATACTGTTTTTATTGAAGGTGATAATTTGTATTGTGCTTCGGTTAAAGGCGGTTCCGTTGGCAGTGCCACTATGGCTGTTTTCGATTTATGGGAAAATCCAGGCAAACCAAAACTTCTCAGAAAACTAAATGATGATTATCCTGGCTTAGTGGGTCATGTGCACGATATGTTTGTGCGCAATGACACGGTGTATGCTTCCTGTGGCTTCGATGGTTTGTATATTTTCCGTTTTGAAAACCGTTCCAAGTTTGTGCAGATTGGTTCTTTCACCGGATACCCCAGAGGAGGATATAATCATAGCAGTGTATTAACGCCCGATGGTAACTATTTGATTTTTGCAGATGAAGTTCCCCGTTCACTTCCTGTAAAAGTGTTGGATGTGACAGATTTTTCAAACCTGACTATAACAGATACGATTGTCACAAGACCTGGTACCTATCCTGGTTCCACTCCTCACAATCCATTCATGAAAGGCAATGTTTTATTCATTTCCGCTTATTTAGACGGAGTTTATTCTTATTCCATGAATGACCCATTAAATCCCAAACAGGTTGGATTTTTTGACACCTATCCGCAAAATGGAAATAACTACCCCGATGACAATGTTTACCAGGGTTGCTGGAGCGTTTATGTGGATTACCAGGAAGATATCATCATAGCAAGTGATATGACCAATGGGATGTTTGTACTGGATGTTTCTCTGGCTATGCCGGTTTCGGAAACGGAAATTAAGAAAAATGGCTACGTTTTTAAGGTAAGCAACCTGCTTATCAATAATTATGCAAACCTTCTTATAGAGTCACCTGAGAATGAATCTATAGAGTATGAATGGAAGGATATACTGGGAAAAAATATCGCTATCGGTAAGATAAATTTACAAAAAGGAACTAATCACAGCAGTATCTCCGTGCCACAAACTATTTCTTCCGGGATTTATCTGTTGAATTTACGTTCGGAAAAAGTTTCAACGGTAGTGAAGATGGTGAAAGCCCCTTAAATCTCATTCAACCAATCGCAAATTTATAGCGGCTGTCTTTCCTCTTTTCTGGTCATCCTCTGAAATATTAAAAAGAACTTTCATGCCTGGTCTGGGAGGTTTTGTCGTATTCTTCCAGTTTTTTATATGAAAAAATATTTCGTTATTCCCATTGAAAGTAATAAAGCCGAATCCCTTGTCGTTTTTCATGAGCCGGATTACTCCCGGTATATCTTCTTTTTGTTTTACCTGAGGATCTTTTTTTTCTTCGGGTAAAGAAGTTTTTCCGTTAGGGGTGGGTTTTAAACTTCCTGGAGTTTTTACAACAGGGGCGTAGTTTTTTCGTTGAGCCCGGGCAAGATATAATCCTATGCCAATGCCTGCAAGCATTCCGATAATCAATGAAATGATAATTGAAACTGTCATGATATTTTATGTAAACGGTTTTTTACTGAAACTCAGGTAAAAGGTTATTTTTCAAACTTAATACAAACTTACATGAAAAAAATATAATTAACACGTTGGGGTTGTAAAGGGTATAGGGGTATAGGGGTATAGGGGTATAGGGGAAAAATATTTGTATTTCAATTTTCCCTTATACCCCTATACCTTTATACCCTATACCTTTTTGCCCTATACCCCTTTATTTTAAAATTAATAAGTATATTTGCCCTCTTGTAAATCACTTCATAAACTATGGCACTATTCATAGACAAAGAATGTATCAATTGCGGCGCTTGCGAACCCGAATGTCCTAACACCGCAATATATGCCGGCGGTGCTGAGTTTGAATATTTTGGGAAGAAATTCGAAGCGCTTTCCGGCGATTTGTATTACATAGTTCCTGAAAAATGCACTGAATGTATTGGTTTTCATGAAGAGCCCCAATGCGCCGCTGTTTGTCCGGTGGACGTATGTATAAAAGATCCTGATTGGGTAGAAGATAATTCACAGCTCATAGCTAAAAAAGTTGATTTGCATCCCGCGTAGTAGAAGCGGGTTTAAAACCCGTTTGTACAGTCATTAGTAATTTGTCATTAGTAATTAACCCTAAAAACCATGCTCTGTATCATTCAAATTTCACTGACATTGCTCGCTATAGTGGCGGGTATGTTTCTGCTTGCAAAAGCACAAAAAGACAATCTCAATACCTTGTATAAAGCCATTGCTTACGGGGTTATTGTGGTTGGATTTATTACATTTATCTGTGCCGTTTCTTGCGCACTTTGCAACTCACGTTGCTATGAACGAGGCGGACAAAAATGTATGATGAATAATGGTTTTAACCAGGGAGGAGGTAGTTGCAGTATGATGAACCAAATGAGTAACTGCGGAAACGGCATGATGATGGACTGTCACCGGGGAATGGGGATGAAAAACTGCGAAATGAAATGTGAAAAATACAGCCGCTGGAATTGTCATAATGACGATGATAATGAGGAAACAGAAGAAACAAAAGATACCACAGCCCATTGAAAACTGTCCTTATCACCGGTGGCACCTCCGGGATTGGGAAAGCCCTCGCAGAGGTTTTTGCAAAAAATAAATTTCGTGTGATTATCACTGGACGCGATGAGAACCGGCTACGGGTTACCTATGAGGAACTTTCAGAAATGGGAACCGAAATCCATACTATCAAATGCGATGTCAGCCGTGAAGAAGATGTAAAAAATCTTTATCTTAAAGTTCACACCCTAACAGATTCATTGGATATTCTGGTAAATAATGCTGGAATTTCAATGCGAGCGTTATTTCAGGAACTCGATTTAAAAGTTATCAGGGAAGTAATGGATATTAATTTCTGGGGGACGGTTTATTGCACCAACTATTTTCTAAAAGATATTCTTAACTCAAAAGGAAGCATCATCGTAATATCTTCCGGCGCCGGATTGAGGGGTATTCCTGCAAGAACGGGTTATTCGGCTTCAAAATTTGCCCTTCATGGTTTTTTTGAATCATTACGTACCGAACTCCTCTACAAAGGAGTTCACATACTTTTAGCTTGTCCCGGGTACACTGCTTCAAATATTCGTAAATCCGCTTTGAATGGGAAAGGAGTGGCGCAAGGGGAAACACCTCTCGAAGAATCAAAATTAATGTCGGCTGAAAGGGTAGCAGAAAAAATTTTTAAGGCGTGGAAGAATAAAAAAAAGCTACTTCTTATCAGCCGTGAAGTAAAATTTATTCGCTTGGTTAATTTTTTATTTCCTTCCTGGATGGATAGGATAATGTTTAATCATATCGCCAGGGAAAAGGGAACGGCTTTGAAGGTATAGGGTATAAGGTATAGGGTATAAGGTATAGGGTATAAGGGAAAATAGAAGTCCAAATATTTTTTCCATATACCTTTATACCCCTATACCTTATACCTTTATACCCCTATACCCTTCCCTCCTCACATGCAACTCCTAATCATCTTTTTTTCAATATTAATAACCGTTCAATCGGTTGCTCAACCCACGGGGGATAAAATTCTTCTTATGAATACAGAAGAAGTCCGCATTGATGCTATGAACGCCGTAAACGATATGTATAATTTTGAATTTGAAAAATCCGAAAAAGAATTCCGATGGTTAAAACAGCAATATCCTGCTCATCCTCTGCCCTATTTTTTGATGGGACTTAGCCAGTGGTGGAAAATGTTACCCGATTTCGATAATGTACATAATGATGATGTTTTTGTTTCCTATATGGACACTGTACTTTCATTATGTGATCAACTTTTTGAAAAAAATGAAAAAGACATTGAAGCGACATTTTTTGCGGCCGCGGCGTATGGTTTTAAAGGAAGAATGTATGGGGAAAGACATAAATGGACCAAAGCGGTCTATAACGGATTCAAAGCCCTTCAATATATTTTGGATGGGGAAGAACTTGGCGAATTTAGTTATGAATTCAAATTCGGTTCCGGTATTTATTATTATTATGCTGTATGGATTCCTGAGAATTACAAATGGGTAAAGCCGTTGATGTTTTTTAAGGCAGAAGGCGACAAGAAAAAAGGGCTTGACTTATTGCAATTCGTTTCCAACAATGCTTTTTATACCCGGACAGAAGCACAATATTTTCTGATGCGGATTTTTTCGAATGAAGAAAATGACGCCGGTAAAGCGTATCCTATGGCTGAATACCTTCATCGTACATTTCCAAACAATTCATACTTTCATCGCTCTTACGCAAGAATCGCCTTCTGGAAAGGCGAATTAAATAAAGCCGAAGAGCTTGCGCGGGAAATAATTGCCTGTATTGAAAACAAAAAAACCGGGTATGCTTCCACCGATGGGAGGTATGCCAATTATTTTCTGGGGTACATTTATGAGTATTACAAAAGAGATAAGCCAACCGCCAAAAAATATTACGAGCAGACCTTATATTTTTCTGAAACCGGAAACGCACTCGAATCAGGTTATTACCATGCCGCACTTTGCCGGCTGGCTAAAATGGCGATAGAAGAGAATAATTCTAAAGAGGCAAAAAAATATTATAAAAAAGTGTTGAAACACGCTGAGAAGGATAGTAAATATTACAAGGAGGCAAAAGAAAAATTACGGTAATTATTAATACAATGGTTATATGATTAAATGGTTATTTAGTTATATGGTTATTTAGATTTTTGATGAAATTTGATCTGTTTACAGTATAATAAAAAACACGCATGACAATGGATAGAAAGATAAACACAGATTTCTTTTTCGTGAAAATACATTCCATGCGTTCCATCCGTATTCTATCTTTCTTTTTTTACTTCACCCTTCATTATTCCTTGTTCGGTATTCATTATTCTTTTGCCCAAACCGAAAAAACCGACTCCCTTACCGCCCGCCTCACCAAATCCCTTCACGATACGGATCGTGTAAAATCCCTTAACGCACTCTTTAGCGAACACATCTCCTCCAAACCGGAGAAAGCATTGGAATATGCTCAACGGGCATTGGAACTGGCAGAAAATACAAAGTGGAAAAAAGGCATTGCCGCCACTCTCGGCAACGTCGGACTTGTCTATTGGAATCAAGGCGACTACCCCAAGGCATTGGAATATTATTTCAGGGCATTGAAAATAGATAAAGAACTTGGAAATAAAAACGGAATTGCAGGACACCTCGGCAACATCGGAATTGTCTATTGGAATCAAGGCGACTACCCCAAAGCACTAAACTATTATTTCAGAACATTGAAAATTGGAGAAGAGTTAGGCGATAAAAAAAGAATTGCAATCCAACTCGGCAACATCGGACTTGTCTATGATGAGCAAGGCAACAACCCCAAAGCATTGGACTATTATTTCAGGGCATTGAAAATAAATGAAGAACTCGGTAATAAAAATGGTATTGCAATATGTCTCGGCAACATCGGAATTGTCTATCATGAGCAAGGCGACTATCCCAAAGCATTGGATTATTATTTCAAGGCATTTAATATGGATGAAGAACTTGGAAATAAAAACGGTATTGCAAGACACCTCGGCAACATTGGAATTGTCTATAGGAATCAAGGCGATTACCCCAAAGCATTGGAATATTATTTCAAAGTATTGAAAATGGCAGAAGAACTTGGCAATAAGAACAGTATTTCAGCCATCCTCGGCAACATCGGTTTACTCTATACCAAAACCGGAAATTTTCAAAAAGCAGAAAGCTATTTGGAAAGTGCGCTAATTGTAAGCGACAGCATTGGAGCACTTTTTTATCAAAAAAACCACCACGAAGCCCTCACCCGCCTCTACGACACAACCGCCCACATTGCCTATCGTTCCAGCAATTACAAATCAGCCGCCCTACTCTACAAAAGCGCACTTACGCACAACAGGAAAGCCGGCATGGCAAAAGACACACTCTTCAATGAAGAAAAAAGCAAAGAAATCGGTGGCTTGGAGCAAAAGCATATTTTTGAAATGTCAGCAATGAAAAAAAGGCAGGCAGAAACTGAAAAAAACAGGCAGGTGGCAGTAGCAGTAAGCAGGAGGAATTTGTTGCAACACAGTGGCATCATGCTTGGTCTCTTACTGCTCGGCTCTGTCCTCTTTTTGTTAGCACGTTTCCATATACCGCTATGGTTGTTGGAGGGCATTGTCTTCTTCTTCTTTCTGCTCACTTTTGAATTTATACTAGTCCTTCTGAACCCTTACATTGAAAAATGGAGCGGCGGAGCGCCTGTTTGGAATCTGCTGTTTAATTCGTTGATTGCAGTGGTGATATTTCCGTTGCATAGGTATTTTGAGGGGGTGCTGAAAAGACGCATTCTAAAGACAAGTCCGGTTGAAAGGGAGAAAGGGAGAAAGGGGGAAAGGGAGAAGGGGAGAATGGGAGAATGGGAAAACGAGAAAACGGGAAACCAGCCGCCAGCCACTAACATCGTTTTCATTTTCCTTCTAACAACGCTTGTGTTTATCAACAGTGGGTTTGATAATAAAGTTGATTCGTTAAAAGTAGAACTTCAAAAAGACTTGCACGATTCCACGCAGGTGAATACCCTCCACGCGCTTTTTAACCAATACATTTCTATCTCTCCCGATACAGCGTTACACTATGCACAGCAAGCACTATCACTTGCAGAAAAGATAAAATGGGAAAAAGGCACCAGCAATTCTTTCCATGCGATCGGTCATTATTATTACACACAGGGCGATTACTCCAATGCACTTACTTACTGGTTAAAAGTGTTGAACGCAAGAGAAGCCCTCAATGACAATAACGGCATTGCCGCATCCCTCGGCAACATCGGAGTTGTCTATCAAGAGCAAGGCAACTTTTCCAAAGCATTGGATTATTATTTCAGGGCATTGAAAATAAATGAAGAACTCGGAAATAAAAACAGTATTGCAATACGTCTCGGTAACATCGGAATTGTCTATATGGAGCAAGGCGACTATCCCAAAGCGTTGGATTATTATTTCAGGGCATTGAAAATAAATGAAGAACTCGGAAATAAAAACAGTATTGCAATACGTCTCGGTAACATTGGTGTTGTCTATATGGAGCAAGGCGACTACCCCAAAGCGTTAGATTATTATTTCAGAGCATTGAAAATGGATGATGAACTCGGAAATAAAAACAGTATTGCAATACGTCTTGGTAACATCGGACTTGTCTATTATTATCAAACCGACTACTCCAAAGCATTGGAGTATTATTTCAGGGCATTGAAAATGAAAGAAGTATTAGGAAATAAAAGCGAAATTGCAATTACCCTCGGCAACATCGGAATTGTTTATAAAGAGCAAGGCGACAACCCTAAAGCATTGGAGTATTATTTCAGGGCATTGAAAATGGATCAAGAACTTGGAAATAAAGACGGTATTGCAAGACACCTCGGCAACATCGGCTCGCTCTATATCAAAACAGGAAAATTCCAAAAGGCAGAAAGCTACTTAGACAATGCGCTAAGTGTAAGTGACAGCATTGGTGCACTTCTTTATCAAAAAGACCACCATGAAATGTTTACCCAGCTCCACGACACCACCGCACACCTCGCCTTTCAAGCCGGCAATTATAAAGAAGCCGCCAGACGCTACGAAAGTGCCCTTACGCACAACAAAAAAGCAGGCACGGCAAAAGACACACTCTTCAATGAAGAAAAAAGTAAAGAGATTGGTGGCCTGGAGCAAAAGCATATTTTTGAGATGGAGACGTTGAAGAAAGAGCAGGCAGAAGCTGAGAAAAGTAGGCAGGAAGCAGTAGCAGTAAGCAGGAGGAATTTATTGCAAAACAGTGGCATCATGCTTGGTCTCTTGTTACTCGGTTCTGCCCTCTTGCTACTGGCACGTTTCCATATACCGCTATGGTTGTTGGAGGGCATTGTATTCTTCTTCTTCCTGCTCAGCTTTGAATTTATACTCGTCCTTATTAACCCTTACATTGATGCGTGGAGCGGAGGAGCACCCGTGTGGAATCTGCTGTTTAATTCGCTGATTGCAGTGGTGATATTTCCGTTGCACAGGTATTTTGAGGGGGTGCTGAAAAGACGGATTCTCAAAACTGTGAACATTTGAACATTTGAACAATAGAACATTTGAACAATAGAACATTTGAACAGTAGAAGTAAGAGCTTAAGCTCCCGTTCAACATTCACTATTCAAATGTTCTGTCGTTCTAAAATCTTTTTTATTTGTTTTATATAAAAATATTTTCACAAATCTGTTTAAGACCAGTATAACTTCATGTTCATTTTCCTGCTATCTGCATTTGTGTTAATCAACAGTGGGTTTGATAATAAAATTGACTCGTTGGAACATGCATTGAACAAAACCGAAATGCACGATACCACCCGCATAAACACCCTCAACGAGCTCGCATGGGAATTGCGAATTACTGAAAGAGAAAGAGCATCTGAATATTCCAGGCAAGCAATGGTACTTGCAGAAAAAACAAATTTCAAAAAGGGAATTGAAGCAGTTTACCGGACTCTTGCCAGTTTGAATTATAACCAAGGCAATTATTCGATGGCATTGGAATAC
The DNA here is from genome assembly GCA_001769655.1 of Bacteroidetes bacterium RIFCSPLOWO2_12_FULL_37_12. Taxonomy (GTDB): domain Bacteria; phylum Bacteroidota; class Bacteroidia; order 2-12-FULL-37-12; family 2-12-FULL-37-12; genus 2-12-FULL-37-12. The sequence goes on from MEPC01000038.1 coordinate 164,942, forward strand.
CATTTCAAAACATTAAAGCTTGCGGAAGAACTCGGCAATAAAACCGAAATAGCGGCAATCCTCGGCAATATAGGACTTGTCTATAAGGAGCAAGCCAACTTTCCCAACGCATTAAAATATTTTTTCGAGGCACTAAAAAAAGATGAAGAACAAGGAAATAAAAAAGGTATTGCACGTCATCTCGGCAACTTAGGGAATGTTTATAATACTCAAGCCGACTACCCTAAGGCACTTAGCTATTATTTCCGGTCACTAAAAATGAAAGAGGATTTAGGAGATAAAGAAGAAATTGCAAAAACTCTCGGGAATATCGGAGCAGTTTATTTAAACCAATTAAACCATTCCAAAGCACTGAAATATTATTTCCGTGCGCTGAAAATTGGAGAAGAACTCGGTGATAAAAAAGGAATTGCCTTGCGTCTCGGAAACATCGGGATTGTGTATTATGATCAAGCCGACTATACTAAAGCTATTGACTATTATTTCAGAGCGCTGAAAGTAGCTGAAGAACTTGGCGATAAAAACAGAATTGCTATCTGGCTTGGGAATATTGGCAATGTCTATAATAAAAAAGCTGTCATTCAGAAAACAGAGGAGGTAAGGGCATCCCTGTTTAAGAAAGCAGTTGAGTATTATTTAAAGGCGTTGGAAATGGACGAAGATCTTGCCGCAAAAAATTTAATTGTCATAAATCTGGGAAACCTGGGTGCGCTTTATATTACAACAGGAAAGTTCAAAGAGGCAGAGGAAATTTTAAAACGCTCTCTCGCAATTGCTGATACCATTGGTTCTTTAGACGATATCAGGGTGGGACATCAACACCTTACCCGCCTCTACGACACCACAGGTCGTACCCTACTCGCCTTTGAGCATTACAAAAAATATTGTGCGGCAAAAGACAGCATCTTTAATGAAGAAAAAAGTAAGGACATAGGCAAATTGGAGATGCAGCACGAATTAGAAATAGCAGAGTTTGAGCGACAAAAAAGAGCAGAAGAAGAAACACGTTTAGCAAAAATAGAAAAAGTACGTGAAGATAAAATTGGTTATTCATTCATTCTCATTGCAGTGCTTGCCTTGCTCGGTGGTGTCACTCTGCTGGTTAGAATTTCCATACCGCAGTCATTATTGCAAATCGCTACTACCGTTCCCTTCTTGCTCCTTTTTGAGACGGTCATCGTATTCATGAATCCCTACATAGAGCAATTTGCGGCAAACGATCCGGCGTGGAAACTCGGGTCAAACTTTTTGCTTTCACTGGTGATTTATCCGATACACGAAAGAGTGGAGAGGTTTGTGAGGAGGAGGGTGGGGAGGGTTACGAAAAAAACGCCCACACTATATCGTTGAACAGTGCAAAGAGCATTAGCGTACCCAGAATAACCATTCCCACCCACTGCGCTTTTTCGAGAAATTTATCACTGGGACGTTTTCCGGTTACAAATTCGGGCAGAAGAAAAAGTATATGCCCGCCGTCTAATGCGGGAATAGGCAGTACATTCATTACAGCAAGCACCATGGAAAGCGAAGCAGTTAAAAGCCAGAATCTGCGCCAATCCCAACTTGCATCAAACACTGAGCCGATGCGGATAAAACTTCCGAGAGAATTTTTTGCTTTTGTTTCTCCGCGAAAAATTTTTTTTAATCCGTTGTATTGATCACTTATTACGCCAAATGCCTTTTTGGTTCCTAATGTCATTGCTGTTAAGAGACCAAATTTTGTTGTATTAAAATCCATTAATGGTACCGGTGCAAATCCTATTTTTCCGGCGCTGTCAACTAATACGGTAATTTCCTTCTTTGACCCTCTTCTTAATATCTCAACTTTAATTTCAGAATTTTTATTCAACATCAATTCTTCTCTGAATTCATGAAACAGAAAAAAATTTTTTCCATTGATAACTGTAATTTCATCCTCAGTCATCAATCCCGATTTTTCAGCATTACTTCCAGGCAAAATTTGTCCTACTTTAAATTTAAAAGCAAATGTAAAAACACCTTGATTGCTGTTCTCGATTATTAAATCGATAAGATTTTCCGGAATTGGCAATTCAAAAATACTGTCCCCGCGTTGAATGGTATATGAGTTTTTAGAGCGAAGTATGGGAATTCTCAACGCATCCTCAAAACGCTCCAGTTCTTTTCCGTTTACCTTTACTATCTTATCGCCCGATTGAAGTCCAATTTGTTTTCCGATTTCCAATGCTTCAATGCCATATTTTACATTTTTATTTAGCAGGTATTGTTCTCCCCAATACAAATAAATTCCGGTAAAAATAATGATACCGAGTATGAGGTTCATGATAACCCCACCTGAGATAATGATTAACCTTTGCCAGGCAGGTTTTGCGCGGTATTCCCATGACTCTGGAATGGGTTTTAGATTTTTTACATCCATGGATTCATCAACCATTCCTGCAATTTTTACATATCCTCCCAACGGAAGCCATCCTACCCCGTATTCTGTATCACCTCTTTTAAAACTGAAAAGTTTAAACTGGCTTACATCAAAAAAAAGAAAAAATTTTTCTACCCGGGTTTTAAAAATTCTTGCGGGAATAAAATGCCCTAATTCGTGTAGAATCACAAGAATTGAAAGGCAGGTGATTAGCTGTGATGCCTTGATTAGAATATCCTGAGTCATGCAGTTGAATTTGGGTGACAAACTTACATGAAAATTTTGATTTCCACATAAACAGGATAAAATACAGAAACATTCTCACACTTTATTAGTATTTTGTTACTTTCCAGTTCAATAAATTCTTAGCCACGAATTACACTACTTAAAAAATAAAATAACTAATTCGTATAATTAGTGGTTAAAAAATAAACCGACCGAGCAGTAAAGAAAACAGTAGAAATTGCAGGTATTCAATAAAAATAAGGGCTTTATTTTTCTCTATACGATTTTATGATTTCCAATACATAATCCGTATATTTTGCCAATGCTTCCAAAGAGGTTTTTTTGTAAGCATCTCTGTTTGCTGTCAAAACGAATGTCCCCATCTGGATTTGCCCTCCGAATATTTTTCCCCTCGTTTGTGCAAATGCTGATTTATCAGCAAATTTAGGTGACTTCTCGTCATACTTTTCAGTGAGAGCTTCATATGTTGCCGTTACCGGTTTTGCCTGTATAAATTGTGCAGACAGATATTTTTTTGTTCCGAGCACTAAGCCACCGGTAGTTATGGGACCACCCAATTGCCGTCCTTCGTGATAAACATCGCTCGTGATTTTTATCATGGGTAGAGCACTGGCTGTATAGTTGTATCCAACTTCCCCGCCAGCATTGATTTTTGTTTTTGTGCCTTCGGTTTCAAACTGTACAAAGTCAACTGTGAGTCGAAGTGTAGCCGCGCCTCCTTCATTGTCCTGCGCGAATTTGAAAATTTTCATTCCACCCTGATAAAAGAAAGGCATGTTGTCGTTGGTATAAACATGTGCCGTACCAAAATCCTTGTCGTTAAAATTTCTTTCCGCCGGTTCTTCAAGAAATTTTTTATAGGTTTTTCCCTCCATCACTTTTGCAAAATCTATTATTGTGATTCCTGTTTCTTTCATTTTTGCTAAAAAAATTTGTGTGAACTCATTGGTAATTTCCTGGCACAACAATGAATCCACTCCCGAAAGAATCGCATAAGTCGGCGCTTCTACCACCTGGTCCTTGTCCAATGCAGTTCTGCCTTTTACGGTGATGTATCGTTGCACGGAAGCTGTCCTGAATTTGAGGGCAATGTATGGAAATGCCTGTGGGTCGGGTTCTTTTAAGACCTTTTTATCTACGTTCTGAACTCCGCCCGGAACATTGAGATATTCCTGTGCTTCTTTTAATTTGTCCTGTGCCGTTGCAGTAATAATGGTTACTGCCAAAAAGAGCGTGCTGATTGTTTGCTTCATAAAAAATTGCATTTTATTATTGGTTAATTATTCTTTGATAAATTTTAATGCCTTCTGTTTCCCTTTTTTCTGCATATTCATAAAATAAATCCCTGACGGAAATTTTTGTATGGAAAAAATTATTTGCCGTCTGGTGATTTTTTCTTTCTGCATCACTTGTCCCAGAGAATTGTAAATAGTATATTCGCCACCGAGCATCTCTTCGTGTACCCGTAAATAGATTTCAAAAACTGCAGAATTAGGAAAAATATTTGATTCTTCATCCATAGAAACTTCCCTCCATCCTGTTCCACCACTGCTAAGGGTATATAGCGTTGAATTAACACCCGCAAAAATTTTTCCCCATGTAGAATAAATCATTTGAGTCGGTGATGGCAAGCCAACAATAAATGGTGAGAAAGTAACACCTTTGTCAATAGAACGGTAAATCTGGTTACTCTTGCCGAAATACACATTCAGCGATTCATCAATACCCCAGTTATGTTGTCCCAATTCTTTAAAATTTTGTATGCTCTTTAATATCCAAGTATTGCCATAATCACTGGAATAGAAAAAAGCATCGTATTCATCCGTTCCGTTGTTTTTAAGCACATTTCCCATTGCGAAACAATCACTTCCCACACAATCAATATTGTCAAACTCTTCCACCGAATCAGTTGCATAACTATAGACCAGGTTCCAGGTTGCCCCTTCATCCAAGCTTTTATATGTACCTGCCATGTCAAAAGTTACAACACCCCCGTTTACCTGTGTTTCCACTCTTGCAAAAACACCGCCATCGGGTGACATGCCCACAAGATTGCAACCGTATGGACTGGAAAATACGGACGTGAATGTAGTACCGTCGTTAATAGAGTTGTATAGTGTATCCTTTCCACCTTTTGCATTTTTCTTCCTGTAATACAGCACGCCTGTAGTGGAATACATCATTGCGTCGCTGTAAGAAAAAGTGCCGTAATTGGAGCCAATGGTTGTTTGAACAGAGTCCATTTTTCTTACCCACCATGGAGCGCCAAAACCATTGTAGGCACGATAGACAAGAGCGCCATTTGTTTTACTTACCTGCACCATTTCGCGTGGGTAACCTAATCCTGCATAATAGGACGAATCAAGCATGGATTGCGAAGAATAACCGCAGATTAACAGTTTGTTGGTTGTGCTAAAAATGAAAACAGTGTCTTGTCCATAAACTGAACCAATGCATTGTACACCGCCCGTTTTTACCTTAGTAGAATCAAATGTCGTCCATTGCGCTGATACTGTCATAACATAGTTTAAAAGTACCAGCAAGAGTAAATTTTTTTTCATTTTCGTTTGTTATTGGTTAACTAACTTATTACGGTACAAAGGTTTTGCTTTCGGTAATGTTGTACAATAAGGCATTTGTCGTATTTTCGCTTTCCATTTCAGCTTTAGGAATGAAAATAAATATTTTTCAAAAGGTAAAATCTATGCTTCATCCACTCACTGCGGGAATTATTAAGCAATCTCCCTCCATTCATAGATTAACCGGATCGTGCTTCTTACACACTAAAAAATTCTTTTTCAAATTCTTTTTCTCCATTATATTTTTTCTTCTTTCGTTATCCTTATTTTCTCAGTACCGCATCAAACACATAGGGCTGGAACAAGGGCTGTCACAAAGCTCTGTTCATTGCATATTCAAGGACACTGATGGCTTGATGTGGTTCGGCACGCAGGACGGGCTTAATCGCTTTGACGGATACTCTTTCAAAATTTTCCATCATGACAAAAACGACTCTACCACAATTTCCGATGATTTTGTTTTAGAAATTATTGAAGACAACACAAACAACTTATGGGTATGTACTAGAAATGGATTAAACCGGTTTGATAAAAAAACGGAAACATTCACCCGCATTTTTTTAGAAGGCATGGATAAAAATTATTATCACAACATATTTAGAAGTTTTTTTAAAGATAATAACGGCGACCTCGTTTTCCATTCGGTTGGAAAAACCGGTATTGCCTTGATTGGTGATGACGGAAATTTTCAAATCAAATCCGAACCTTCGCAATTCTGGAAACATGATATTTTTTGTTACGACAGTAACGGGAATATTTTTATCAGCGATTCACTCGGTATTTGGTTTTACGAATACAAGAATAATTCATACGCAAAGCCAAAAGAATTATTTCTTCCGGCAATAACAAATTTACATGTTACCGCAATGACGGTCAGCAATAAAAATCAGTTGTGGGTTGGGGAAAAAAACAAGTTGCATGTAATCAACATTGAAAATAAAAAGCATCAAACACTCTCCCTTCCCCTTGAACTGATACAAAGAATAAGTGAATCTCACGATGGAAATTACTGGGTTGGTGGAGAAAACGGCATTTGTGTTTTGGATTCACAGCTTAATAGTATCACACTATTGAAAAATTCTCCCGAAGATGAAAAAGATTTGACCTCTTATTCCTTTACACAGATATATCACGACCGTAATGGTTTGGTCTGGCTTGGCACAAGTGACAATGGTCTTTCAGTATTTAATCCACAAAAAATTTTCACGACATTTAAAATGAAAAAAAATGATAAAAACTCATTGTCTGATAATAGTGTCTGGTCAATTTTTCAAAATGGTAAACGACTTTTTATCGGGACAAATTCCGGATTGAATGTTTTTTTCCTGAACTCAGAAAATTTTTTCAACTACAAAAAATTTGAAGACAACATTCTTTCAAAACAAATCTTACCCTATGAACTTCTTGCTTTCAACACAAGGGCAATTACAATAGACAAAAGCGAAAATATATGGATAGGTGGGAGCAAAGGGATTATGGTGTTGGATTTAAGCGGAAAAATCCTAAAAACTTTTACAACTGAAAATTCCGGGTTAAGCCACAACAACATTTTTCATCTTCTTACAACAAAAGACGGAAGTATCTGGATTTCCACTCCGTTTTGCCTAAACCGTTACAATCCGAAAACAAATAGTTTTGAAATATATAAGAATGACAGCAGTAATAATTCTCTTCCCGTAAATTACATTATAAGCACAATGGAAGATCAGGGCGGAATACTCTGGATTTCCACTTCCAATGGATTATCACTTTTTAATCCAAATACAAAAGTTTTTAAAAATCATCTCTCGGAATACAACAGCAAAAAAAGTTTAAGTTACAACATCGTCAGTTCGGTTCTGGAAGATAAAAGAGGGCGGATATGGGTTTCTACGCTTGGCGGAGGCATTAACTTTTTTGACAGGGAAAAAGAAATTTTTACATCTTACACAACTGCAGATGGTCTGTTAAACAATGTCATTTACGGAATTGTGGAAGATGAAAAAGGAACCTTGTGGATGAGCAGTAATCGCGGGATTTCTTCATTCAATCCCGATACAAAAGTTTTCTCAAATTACAATGTCAATGATGGAATTGTATCCAACGAATTTTCACAAAATTCTTTTTTTAAAAATGATAACGGGGAAATATTTTTCGGTTCTCCTGAAGGATTGCTCATATTCAACCCTGATGAACTCATTGAGCAAAATATACTTCCGAAGCTGGTGCTGACAGGTGTTTCTGTGAATTACAGAAAAATCATTCCTTATGAAATTGCCAGAAAAAAATCGATTGACCTTTTTTACGGCGACAAAACTATTTCGTTTGAATTTGCGGAACCGGATTTTATCAATGCCGAAAAAATTTCATATTCCTTTCTACTGGAAGGATTCAATAAAAAATGGGTGGAAGTGAATTCCGGCCAGCGAATAGCTACTTTCACCAATCTTCCTTACAGAAAATTTAAGTTCAAGGTCAGAACAAAAAAGAATAACAACAGGTGGTCTGAACCTGCTTTGAACATCACAGTTAATGTCATTCCACCGTTCTGGATGAGAGGATGGTTTATTACCACAGGCGCGTTTTTTTTTCTTTTGATACTGATTTTCACCGTGAAATTTTTTTCACAGAGAAAACTGCGGAAGAAGTTGCGTGAAATAGAATTGCAGAGAAAAATACAAATGGAACGGGAAAGAATTTCCCGTGATTTGCATGATAATGTCGGCTCACATCTGACCTACATTGTTACTTCATTGGACAATATTTCACACAAACTGGAAAAGGGAGAAAAGGGAATTTCTGAAGAAAAAATTTCGTCCTTGTCTGATTTTTCAAGAGAAACCATCCAACAGTTGCGGGAAACCATCTGGGCGATCAACAAGGAATCTATCTTGCTTTCCGAATTAAAAGACAAGGTGAATGATCATTTTTTAAAAATACACGATTTGACTGAGCACATCAATTTTTCCGTTGAAATGGAAAGTGAAAATAACAACGAGTTGAAACCTTCCACTGCTATTCATCTTTTCCGAATTGTACAGGAAGCGGTAAATAATTGCGTTAAACATTCCGGAGCTAAAACTATTTCAGTTAAGATTTCAACGATGGGAAACTATTTGACTATAATTATTGCTGATGATGGAAAAGGGATTGTTCAAACTGAAAACGGCAACAACCATTGTGGTTTGGAGAATATGAAGATACGAATGAAAGAAATCGGTGGTGTATTTGCATTAAATTCAAAGGATGGAGTGGGGACAGAGGTAATTATTTCTCTATGTTTGTAAATATGGCAATTGCCTTATTGAATAAGATAAAAGACACTAATACTTTTGCAGAATGAAAATCAAAGTTGCAATAGCGGAAGACAATCTTAACCTTGCCCGCTCTGTCCGGGAAAATATTTCTTCTTTTGAATCAGCGGAAGTTTTGTTTATTGCGGAGAATGGAAAAGAATTACTTCAAAAAATCACTACTTGTGTTCCTGACATAATACTGATGGATATTAATATGCCTGAAATGGATGGCATTGAAGCTACTAAAGCAGTGAAACATCATTTCCCCGATGTAAAAATTATAATGCTGACAATTTTTGATGAGGAAGAAAAGATTTTTCAATCCATTCTTGCAGGAGCTACGGGTTATTTGTTAAAAGATGATAAACCCTCCAAAATTATTTCTGCGCTAGAGGAAGCAATGAACGGTGGTGCGCCGATGTCTCCCGTAATTGCAAGTAAAGCGTTACAGATGATCAGAGGTAAGAGAACCGAAACACCCGGAAATAATTTTAACCTTACTAAAAGAGAGTTGGAGATTCTGGAGCTGATTGCTGTGGGAAACAATTACCAGAAAATCGCCGGCACGTTATTCATCAGCCCGCGAACCGTCCGAAAACATATTGAAAATATTTACACCAAACTTCAGGTACATAACAAAGTAGAAGCTATTCAGATAGCAACTAAAAATAAACTTCTGTAGTATTCTGTTATTTTTTTTATCATTTTAGGATTGTAAGAAATCCGGTATTCCCTTTTTTCACTTTTTTCATTCTGAATAACCTCTGCTATTTCACTGACAAAAAAATCTCATCCCCTCCTTTCATCAATCAAATACACATATAGTTCCTTCGGTCCATGCGCACCCAGAACCAACGTTTTTTCTATATCGGCTGTCCGGCTTGGACCTGTAACTATGCTTAGCATGGACGGAAATTGTTGTTTGTATTTCTCTTTCATAAGATTTAATGCGTCATCAATATCTTCGACCAACTGATTTATGTATGCCACTACAATATGTACCGGCGGAAAAATTGTAAGTCGTCTGCCTGCTGATTGTTTAGAACTTACCAGCACTGATCCGGTTCTTGCAATAAGCGCCTCACAAAGAGTGACACCCGCTTCAACTTTTATTAACTGTTTATCATCTGGAAAATATCGTATGCCAAACTTGTCTAATGTTACCTGCAACATGGTTTCCCAACAAAAAACACTTGACCATTGATTTTGTTCGATAAGACCTGCAAGGTGCTGTAGAAATTCTGTTTCATTTACACAAAACACAAAGTGCCCTTTTACCGCAAGTAGTGCCTGAGCGAACCGGATATCAAGGGGTTCAGTGGAAGAAGCAAATACATCCACGGTAGTATTTACAGGCGGGGCTGGTTTAGGATTTTTTTGAATCAATGCGGCGCGGATTTTCTTCAGCACTTTTTCGCGGTCAGTGATTTCGGGAAATTCCATGGGATTAATTGTGGGGTGAGAAGTTTTTAGTTGCAAGTTTTAAGTTGCAAGTTGCTGTAAGATAAAAGATTTTCACCTATAATAAAGTATTATGGTTCTTTATATAATTGAGTGGGCAATATATGGGAAGGGTTTTCATAAACGTTACTTAATTCCTGAAACATCATTCTTGTTCTGTATGCCTTTAAAAAACTTAAATAATAACTACTCCGGTGTGTATTATTTCTCACAAATATAATGTCACGCAAAGAATTAAGACCGCAGAGAAAAAAAAATCATAAATGATTTTTTTCTTTGCGACTTTGCGACTTTGCGTGACAACTTTTATAGATGCTTAGCTGTTACCTTATAAGTTATTTTTTATCCTAATTTACCCACTCAATTTTATAAAGAACCAGTATTATTATAACTTGAAACTTGAAACTTAAAACCTGAAACTTGAAACTCTTTTTTCAAACAACCCCGGCGGTTTCCTGCTTTCCCGGAATCACTTCGGTTTTTATTCCAGTGCCATTGGTGTTTTGTCCATTTTCTCCTTTCATATTTTGCATGGTATCGGTGTGATGAGCAGTGCCGAATGGACGTTTTCCTAACAATTCCTCCAGATCGCTAAGAAAAATAACCTCTCTTTTCAGCAACTCACTTGCCACTAATTCCAAATGATGCTTGTGTTCTGAAAGGAGTTTTTTTGTGTAAATATATGCATCATCAATAATTTTGCGGACTTCTATATCAATGGTTTGAGCGGTTGCTTCAGAATACGGTTTTTCAAAAACAAATTCAGAGGGATTTTGTGTATTGGTAAAAGATACATGCCCTACTTTCTCATTCATCCCGAAAACCGTTACCATGGCATAAGCCATTTTTGTGATTCTTTCCAGATCATTCTGAGCGCCTGTGGATATCTCATTAAAAATTATATCTTCAGCCACTCTCCCTCCCAACGCCATGCACATGCCATCTGTTAATTGTTCCCGTGTGTACAGGAATTGTTCTTTCGGTAAATATTGAGCATATCCTAATGCCGCTAAACCCCTTGGAACAATGCTGACCTTTACCAATGGGTCTGCGTGCTTTAAAAACCAACCCGCCACCGCATGACCTGCCTCGTGGTAAGCGACAATGTTTTTTTCTTCGGGTGAAATTATTTTGCTTTTCTTTTCAAGACCTCCAATCACTCTGTCAATGGCATCTTGAAAATCCTGCATACCCACTAATTCTTTGTTTTTACGTGCCGCGATCAGAGCGGCTTCGTTGCATACATTCGCTATATCAGCTCCAGCGAATCCTGGTGTTTGCGCCGCTAATTTTGCTGAATTAACCGTTTGGTCAATTTTTATGGGCTTGGCATGCACTACAAAAATTTGTTCTCTTCCGGCAAGATCGGGTTTATCAATTCCGATTTGACGGTCAAAGCGCCCGGCTCTTAACAAAGCAGGGTCTAAAACATCGGGTCGATTGGTAGCGGCAAGAATAATAACTCCGGTGTCGGTACCGAAACCATCCATTTCAACTAATAGCTGATTAAGGGTGTTTTCCCGCTCATCATTTCCACCGTGTATTACATTTTTACCCCGTGAACGACCGATGGCATCAATTTCATCAATGAAAATAATGCACGGTGCCTTGTCTCTTGCATTTTTAAAAAGATCTCTTACTCTGGCGGCGCCCACGCCAACAAACATTTCTACAAAGTCAGACCCCGAAATAGTAAAAAAAGGAACACCGGCTTCACCGGCAACGGCTTTGGCAAGAAGAGTTTTTCCAGTACCAGGAGGACCTACTAACAGACAACCCTTAGGAATTTTACCTCCGAGATTGGTAAATTTTTTGGGATTCTGTAAAAATTCAACAATCTCCTTTACCTCTACTTTTGCTTCGTCAAGCCCAGCCACATCCTGAAATGTTATTTTGATTTGATTTTCAATGTCAAATAATGCCGCTTTTGATTTTCCTATCGAAAATATTCCTCCTCCGGGTCCTCCCATTCCTGACATTCTGCGGAGAATATACCAAAAGCCAAATATCAAAAGGAAAAGAAAGCCCCACTGAAAAAAGTTATCACGCCAATCCTGACGGGTTTCTACTTTATAATCAATCTGATTGTCTTTGTGTGTTTTATTGTATTCTTTTAAATCAGTGATAAGTGCTGAGCCGGATTGTACTTTAAATTCATATTGTGCTTTTGAGGGTAGAACCACCTTTTTATCGGTGGCGGATTTTCCTCTCCAATCTTTAAGGTATTTTTCATTGGTAAGCGCTTCTTCTTTCAGGTTTACTTCGACATTTACATCATTAAAAAGAACAATGCTCTCAACATCGTGAGAGGAAACCATCTGCTCAAACCGGCTTTCTGTTATCACAATGCTCCTTTTTTCGCTACCGCCAAACCATAAAACAACTGTAAATACAAGAAGAATAATCAATATCCACATCTGGGCATTGGGCATGCCTTGAGAACCGGACTTCCTGAGTTGCCTGAACGGATTGCTTTTCTTTTTATCTATCGTATTTTTCTCCTCTTTCTTTTCTTCTTTAGGTTTACCTACGGGAGTTGGGGTTTTATTTTCTTTTGGATCCATAATATTGAACGGAAATGGGTATAGAGGTATAGGGGTATAGGGAAATAGGGGTATAGGGAACAATCGCGTTTTATACCTTATACCCTATACCTATATACCTTATACCTGTGTTAAAAGAGTGTAAAGATACACTTTTTTTCTTTAAGGGCTTACTTTCTCTATCTCTGCATCGCCCCATAATTCTTCTAACCCGTAAAATTCTCTTTTTTCACGTAGAAAAATGTGTACTATTACATCAAAATAATCCAATAAAACCCATTCTGATAACTTGATACCTTCTTTTCTGTTTACCGCCAATCCTGTTTTTTTAAAAATCGTTTCTTCAACCGACTCAGCAAGCGCACGGGCATGGCGGTCCGATTCTCCTGTACAAACGATTAAATAATCAGCCATCGGGTTTTTATTTTTTCTCAAATCAATACGAACAATGTCATTCCCTTTTTTTTCCACGAGACCTTGTATAACGTAGCGGCAAAGAATGGATGACTTAGTGTTGGAGGGATGGGATGATTTCTTCAAATGATATATTTTTGCAGTTGAAAGAGGAAGTCACATGCAAACTTACTGAAAATTTTGATTTCAAAATAAACATCATAAAAATTCAACAAATTTCTCACCCCTCTCCAGCTTTTTGGAGAGGGGCTGGGGTGAGGTAGGATTTATAGAAAAAGTTACATTATTTTATGAAAAGACAACCCGCCATCATTGGCTCACATTTTTTCGAGATAGATGCCTGCGATTCAACAAACCGGACCCTGCAGGAGTGGTTAAAAACCCATCCTTTACCGGAGGGAACTGTACTTAGGACACATCAGCAAAATGCTGGGAGAGGACAAGGTACAAACACCTGGATATCAGAGCCAGGACAAAATCTGACCTTCAGTTGTGTCCTTTTTCCTGAGAATCTTAATTTATCGCATGCGTTTATCCTGAACATGGCTATCACCTTGGGAATATATGATTACTTAACAGGATTTTTCCATGACCATGTTAAAATTAAATGGCCCAATGATTTATTGGTAAATCAAAAAAAAATTGCCGGAATTCTTTTTGAAAACACCATTCGTGATCAGAAAGTCACCCAATCGGTCATCGGAATTGGGATAAACATGAATCAGGAAAAATTTCATGATTTGCCAAATGCTGTCTCCTTGTTTGTATTATTAAAACAAAAAAAAGTGCTGGCGGATGAGTTAGTTCGGCTGTTGAAATGCCTTGATGAGAGGTACCGATTATTTCGCGAAGGAAAGTTTGAAGAAATCAGGGTTGAATTTTCCCGTTCCCTGTTGGGGTATCACGAGCCCTGTAATTTTTTTAAAGAGGATGTCGGCTTTACGGCGAGCATAATGGGAGTGAACACTGAGGGCAAATTGGCGCTACATGAGGGCGATACGCTGAATTATTACTCGCATCAGGAAATAAAACAAAGTTGGGGATGATGTATATTTGCAAAAATTTTTCCAAGAAATCATGAACATAAAATCATATCGCCTCCCGCTTTTTACCTTGTTTTTTTTCCTTGTAATCGCTGGTTTTTCCTATATTAATGAATCGGAAACCACCGGAAATAAAGGTACCTTAGTAAGTTTTGAAACCGCTCCTTTTTTCTCGGCTAAAAATGACTCTTTGCAAGCCACTATTATTTCGAGTGCATTATTAAACGAGGGTCCTAAGGATGTTTATGCCGGTAAAATTTTTCTAAAAAAAGGAACAAAAGTAGCTGAACACACTCATTCGTGCACAGAAATATTATGCGTAGAAACAGGTGCCGGTAAATTGATGGTTGCAGATACTATCTATCAAATGCAAAAAGGAACAGCAGTAATAATTCCTGCCGGAGCTCCTCATTCTTTTTTTGCCGAGGAAGATTTTTCATCCGTGCAGATATATGGTGAATCCGGGCAAGAGCAAAAATATTTGAATTGGAAAAGGGTGAGGTAGGGGCTAACTATTCAGCAGAGAATTTGGCCATTAATTCCATCTATGATAATCAAAAATTAATTCGTACATTTCGTGGTAATAATATTCATCTTCTGAGTAGTTAATATAACCTCAAAAACAATGAAAGAAACAATCACAATCTTATCAATGGTTTTATTAACCATTAACACTTTTGCGCAAATGCCACACTGGTCATGGGCAAAGTCAGCAGGCGGTGCTTCTTGGGATTTGGGTTACAGTGTTTCAACCGATGCAAGCGGGAATGTATATATGACGGGCAGGTTTAATATTTCTACCATCACCTTCGGAACAACTACTTTAACGAATGCAGGCGATTATGATATTTTTATTGTGAAATACGATGCCGCTGGAAATGTACTATGGGCAAAGTCAGCAGGTGGTACTTCTTCAGATGTGGGCACTTGCGTTTCCACCGATGCAAGCGGGAATGTACTTATGACTGGCTCTTTTCAAAGTCCTGCCATTACCTTTGGAACAACTACTTTAACCAGTGTTGGTTATGGAGATATTTTTATTGTAAAATTCGATGCTACTGGAAATATACTATGGGCAAAGTCAGCAGGTGGTATTGAGAGTGATCTTAGCATCAGCATTTCCACCGATGCAAACGGGAATGTATTTATGACAGGCGGGTTTTTTAGTCCTACAATTAATTTTGGAACAACTACATTAACTAATGCAAATAATTCAGGAAATTATTATGATATTTTTATTGCGAAATACGATGTAACCGGAAATGTGGTATGGGCAAAATCAGCAGGCGGTATTTCTTATGATGAGGGTGTCAATGTTTCAACCGATGCAAGCGGCAACGCATATATGACTGGATATTTTCAAAGTTCTAATATCACTTTCGGAACAACTACCTTAACTAATGCAAATTATCAGAATATCTTTATTGTGAAATACGATGCTTCAGGAAATGTGCTGTGGGCTAAGTCAGCAGGCGGTACTTCTTATGATTATAGCAATAGCGTTTCCACTAATGCAAGCGACAATGTATATATGACGGGATGTTTTTTCAGTCCTACCATCACCTTCGGAACAACTACTTTAACGAATGCTGGCGATTATGATATTTTTATTGTGAAATACGATGCTACCGGAAATGTGCTATGGGCTAAGTCAGCAGGCGGTGTTTATGGTGATATTGGCAAAAGCGTTTCCAGCGATGCAAGCGGGAATGTATATATGACGGGCTCGTTTAGTAGTCCTACCATCACCTTCGGAACAACTACTTTAACCAATACCAGTCCAGACTTTCCAGACTCTTCTGATATTTTTATTATTAAATACGATGCTAGTGGAAATGTGCTATGGGCAAAGTCAGCAGGAGGTGCTTCTTCAGATGAGGGTTTAAGTATGTCCGCTGATGCAAGTGGGGATGTATATATAACGGGATATTTTAACAGTAATACCATCACTTTTGGAACAACTACTTTAACCAATGCAAATAATACAGGAGATACTTATGATATTTTTATTGCAAAACTAAAACAAGCAAATATTTATGGAAGTGTTTTTAACGATATCAGCAATGATTGTGTAAATGACTCAAACGAAACCGGTTTATCCAGACGAAATTTATTAATCAATCCCGGTAATATGATTATGCAAACCTATTCGGATGGCACCTGGACTTTAGATTCTCTTCCTGCCGGAAATTATTCAATCACTGCTGATACCTCCGGCTCATGGAAACGAACTTGCCCACTTTCACAAAATTTTACAGTTATAGCTCCAGATTCTGTTACTTCTGCTCCTTCTTTTGGTTTCATCTCTACAGAAACCTGTCCCCAGCCAAATGTTTCTATAAATATGCCATTCATTCGTCGCTGTTTCAACAACCAGAATGTTTATGTAAATGCCTGTAATGAAAATATTGCTACAGGCACTTTAAATAATGCATATATACTTGTTCAATTGGATTCGTTGCTGAGTGTACAATCCTCCACCCTATCCTACCTTGATTTAGGAGACAATACATTTCGTTTTGATATCGGAAATTTAAATCCTGGCCAATGTCAGAATTTCTCTATTGCCTGCTCATTAAGCTGTAATGCCCTTCTGGGTCAGACCTTGTGCATGTCAGCCAATTTGTTCCCTGCCGACTCCTGCGTTTTTGACACTATTCCTGATATACCCACAGGAGTGTCACTCTGCACGTTGCCATGGGATAAATCATCGTTGAAAGTAGAAGCAAGTTGCATTAGTGACACTACCGGTGATAAAGCAGTACGCTTTGTGATTTATAACATAGGAGAACCTGGTGACGGTGACATGAAGTGTCACAGTCCGGTTCGTTTATACGTTGATGGTGTTTTAACCAAGGTGGATTCTGTAAAACTAAATGGCGGTGACAGTACGATTTTTGTTTATTCGGGCGACGGGAGAACTTATCGCCTGGAGACAGACCAGCATCCTCTACATCCCGGAAATTCACATCCAAATGCAAGCATAGAATTATGCGGTGGAACTATGAACTGGCAACCGGGTTTAATTACCGCTCTTCCTGAGGATGATGCCGATCCGATAGTTGATATTTATTGCGGAGCGGTCAGAGGCAGTTACGATCCCAACGACAAAGCGGGCTATCCTACCGGCGTGGACTCAACAAACAATTTATATCCCAACCAAGCGCTGGAATATTTAATACGATTCCAGAACACCGGCACCGATACTGCCTTTACTGTAGTAATCCGCGATACGTTAGATACGGATTTGGATATTTTTACGGTACAATCAGGGGCATCCAGTCATACTTACACCTTCCGGCTCTATGGACAAAGAATATTGGAATGGACTTTTAATAATATTCTTTTACCCGACAGCAATAAGAATGAACCCGGTAGTCACGGGTTTGTAAGCTTTAGGGCAGAACAAAACAAAAATCTTCCCAACAATACACTGATTAAAAACACTGCAGGAATATATTTTGATTTCAACGATCCGGTGTTGACCAATGTCACAGTGCATACCGTTAATGACGGAGTGAAAAAAATTAGTACGGGTACTAAAGTGAATCCTGTTCCAAAAAGCAAAAATAATGTTGTAAAAATTTATCCCAATCCCTTTCATAGTTCAACGGTAATAAAAATAAACGGTCTTTTGGGGGGTTATAGTAAAACTATTGATTGTAAGATTTATAATTTGTTAGGCAAAGAGGTGACAACCTTATGTAAATTGGGCAGAAAAGGAGATGAGTACATTATAGAACGGGGTGGCTTGAAGAGTGGTGTTTATTTTTATCGTGTCAGTGGCACTAATATTAATTCAGCGAACGGGATGATGGTGGTGGAGTAGGAGGCGTGAAGTCCGGGTATTCCGATGCCATAGGGTCGGACAAATAAATCAAATTTGTATCTTTGTCTTAAATCCTTTGCAATATTGTCCAATGATTCTTTGTTTTTTCTGTTAATGAGGTTTCGATTTCAATAATTATAATGAACAAAAAATATGTTTAACATTGAAAAAATTTCACCCTTACAAATTTACGAAAAAAATTTACTTTTCTATCTTTGTTTACAAAGTGGGTTAGTTTATTATTGACGTGCATTATTGATCTGCCTGAAAACTTCAGGCAGTCCCGTTTGGGACAAAATATCGGTAGAAAGAAATTTCCATGTCTTACCTTTGAGTGCCGTAGTTACGAAACATGTTGTAACAACGCTCTTCATTCCGTAGTTGTAACATCTGGCTTCACACAATTGAGTTCCGTAGGAACGAATTAAGAAGAAAACAAAAACTATGGCAAACACAAATCATAAGGTAAATTCCACTCAGGAAAAACATCAAAATAAGAATTAACCCATTCAGGGCTACAGATGGGAAAAATTTGAATTTTTTACTTACCTTTGCAATTATTGATTTATTTTAACTAAAATGCAACATTCAGATATCCGCTGGAAACAAAGATTTAAAAATTTTGAAAAAGCATTTATGTCTTTAAAGGAGGCACTTTTAAAACAGGACTTAAATGAACTCGAACGAAACGGACTTATCCAACGATTTGAATTTACCATCGATTTATCCTGGAAAGTGCTGAAAGATTACTTAGAAGAAGAGGGCTTTGTTTTCAAGCAATCACCTAAAGAAACATTCCGCCAGGCACAGGAAGCCGGATTTATTGATTATGCTCAGGAATTGATTGATGGATTAGATACAAGAAATGATTTATCCCATGACTATAGCGAAGAAAAATTTTTAAAATCAGAAATTATTTTAAGACAACAGGTCTTTCATGCCCTGGAAAAATTATATCTTTTTCTTCTTTCAGAACACAAAAAATAAGAATTATTCCCATTAAGATGAATACGTTTGGATTAAAAGACAGGGATGTTAACACGTTATTGAGTGTTTTTGCAAAATATCCTGAAATAAAAGTGGTTCATCTTTATGGGAGCAGAGCAAAGGGAAATTTCAAAACGGGAAGCGATATTGATATTGCCATAATGAATAAAGGCATAAATGAAAAAACACTTTGGAATTTAAAATTTGATTTGGAAGAAGGAAGTTTGCCTTATAGGGTGGACATCACTAATTACCCTGCTCTCACCTATCCGGATTTGAAAGAACATATTGAACGGGTAGGAATTTTGATTTACCCTGTTTGATTGTATTAACCCTGCTACTGCCACTGCTACTGCCACTTTTTAAATATTGAAAATAAATTTTGCTATACTGTAAATGGAGCAAATTTCATCAAAAATCTATATAACCATATAACCATTTAACAATCTTCATAACCATGTAGCATTCATCCTGAGTACACGAAAATTTATACCGATTGCAATATAATTCTCCTCATTTCCAAAACCTAATCAACAATACCTCTCCCAAAAGAAAGAATAAACACCCCATCAAACAATATTCCCAGAGGGGTTTTCCCCAGCGGTATTCTGAAATGTAACTTTTTAGCGCTCCTTCTTTTACTTCCGGAAAATGAATATGCATGGTGTTAGGAAAAATGGCTTTCAATTCATCCTTTGTATAGGAACTCAACTGTGATTCTTCTTTGCCTGCATTCAGTGACACAATCGTATTTTCAATTCCTGACAAAAGGTAATGTCCTGCCTGTGTAATTTCTCTGGGAATGTCAAGATATAATTTTCCTCCGGATATTCGCGATTGTGGAATAAGTTCAAGCTGATTTCCTTTTAATTTAATAATTGCTTCCTTGGGTGCGGTGGATATTGGAATTTCAATAATTGGATATTGCAAGGACCATGCAATAGGAATATTTTTTATGCTTGAAATTGCCATTTTGTAAACCATGGGTACAAATAAAGCATGTAAGGCAAGATTACAGTCCTTGCTCTGTATTTCTGATGCAAATAAATATATTTTTCCATTTTCTGCATTAAAAACAGAAAAATAGGGCTCATCGTTTCTGAACTTAATAATAGGTTGCTGACTCACCTTGTTTGAATTTTCCCAGCGAATACGTGCCACTGCCCTTGGCATATCCATGCTTTCCGTCAGGGCTCCCTTTTTTGCTTTACCCTTTGCTGAAATATCAAATACTCCTTCCCAAAAATCAGATGCATTCACATGAACCGGCGCCAGATTTGAATAGTCAGTGACACTCTCATCACTTGTTTCATTAAGAATATACGTTGAATCGTCCTCGTCTTCTTCTGAGGAAAAATTTTTAATTTCTGATTGATTGCCTTCCAGCCCTGATTTCCAGACAGGGGATGGAAATGAAATTTTATCAAAAAAAGAAGTGAAAAATAGATTTGTTTTGAGCGTGTTTCCTGTGGTCAGATTTTCCGGTGACACTTCTTTAGGTGGGAAAATAGATAGGGCGCCGCCTCGCTCTATGTGCTTTAATAATAAAACAGAAAGCGCTTCGCTTGGGTTCCATACTCCATCAAGTATAATCAGGTTCATTCCCTCAAGATAACTATAATCAATGGCATGGTAAGAAAAAGAGCGGAAATGAAAAACACTATCCGATGAAAAAACTTTTTTCATGTAATTTTTTTCTGCTCCTTCATAAATATATGCTATGTTAATATTTCTGCTGGGCTTAAATGAAAAAAAATAATTATTATCAAACGCAATGGGATTGTCATCAAATTCAATAGTGCCTTTTTTCCAGTTATCGTCATATACAGTAAAATTAAATTCAGCCACTCCCTTGCCTTTAGGCGGAATAGTCAACTGGGAAGTTCCGGCTCTCAAACTATCGAGCATCATGCGCACCGTCAGGTTTTTTACTTCCTTGCTTCCTTCGTTCACTAAGCGAACGTACAAACGGTTACGGGTGCCCGGTCTGATAAATGGATTTTCAGTATATACAGAGTCAACATACAAATTCTGGTCTGAAGCGCTTTGTAGGGGAATCATAAAAAAAGAAATGGAGGTGTCCGGTTGAATTTTTGTTAAATCCGCCGCGGTGCTTTTATTAAAATCACTGAGCCAAAAAATATATTTATCGCTTTCTTTTTGTTGAGAAAAAAAAGAAAGCTGTCGTTGATACACACTTTCCATAGAGCGAAAAATCTGTGAAATTTTTACTTCCGCTAACCTTGATAAAATTTTTCTTGATGATTGAACCGTGTGCGATCCGGCTTTATATTCGTTGGTCAATAACTGAAATTTTGTTTGCGGAGTGAAGCCGGATATAATCTCTTCTGCTTTTTTTAATCCCTGATAAAAAAGAGGTCCCTCGCTGTTTTCAGCGGTCATGCTTTGGGAATTGTCGAGATAGATGCTTACTAAGGTTTCTTTTTGAGTATTGGTTTTATCAGTTCCCGGTATAAAAGGTTGCGCAAAAAGAAATACAAGCATTGTCAGAAATAGGACCCTGCATAAAAGAATCAACCAGTGTTTTAATTTTCTTCTGCGCGAGGAGCTTTCTTTTACTTCTTTCAGAAATTTAAGCTGGGTAAACCAAACTACCTTGTCTTTTTGCAGATTAAAAAAATGTATGATAACCGGAATAGAAAGAGTAAATAATGCAAAAAGAAAAGAAGGGTAAACAAATGACATAAAGAATTAGAAATTAGAACATTTGAACAATAGAACATTTGAACAATAGAATTAAGAATTGAAACGCAATTCAACATTCACTATTCAAATGTTCTATTGTTCTTTATTTCCCATCACAGTTTTTAGTAATTCTTCCTTGTTTACAGGCACGGCTCCGATTTTTTCGCATACCAATCCGGCGGCGAGATTTGCTAATTCTACTGCGACCTTTGGCGTTGCACCAGCCCCCATGCACAATGCCATCACACTTATTACCGTGTCACCCGCGCCGGAAACGTCGGAAACCGAACGAACTTTTGCAGAAATGCGGAATGATTCGTTTTTATCGAGATAAAAAATACCTTTTTCCGCCAGGGTTAATAAAACCGAATCCAATGACATTAAATTAAGCAGGCGTTGAGAGATTTTCCGGAGAGCGGTATCTGATTCTGAATCAACCTCCACTTTCATTCCTTCTTTCAACTCCTTGAGATTGGGTTTTAAAAGAGTGGCACCTTTGTAATGGGAAAAATTTCTTTTTTTGGGATCTACCAGAACCGGAATT
This sequence comes from Bacteroidetes bacterium RIFCSPLOWO2_12_FULL_37_12, assembly GCA_001769655.1. GTDB lineage: Bacteria > Bacteroidota > Bacteroidia > 2-12-FULL-37-12 > 2-12-FULL-37-12 > 2-12-FULL-37-12. Next base: position 186,967 of record MEPC01000038.1, read on the forward strand.
TTCTTTTGCTTTGCCATCTTAATTATCGCTGAAATATTTTTTTTATTTAAAACCCCCTTGTCATAATCCTGAAATATTACTGCATGGGCTTTGGATAAATATCTTCGCACGGAAGCTAAAAATTGAACATTGATTTCTTTTTCCAGCTCATGGTCATCTTCCGAATCAATTCTCAGCATTTGCTGGTGGCTTGCGATAATTCTTTGTTTAACCGTTGTTTTTCTGTATTTATCACAAATAATCCCTTCTGTATGAATTTTATTTTTTTTAAGAATTTCCAACAATTCCTCTCCTTCAATGTCACTGCCAATTACCGAGCATATAAGAGGTTTTGCGCCGAGTGACACAATATTCATTAATACATTTCCTGCTCCTCCCGGACGATTTTCTTTCCGGTTTACATTGACGATGGGAATGGGCGCTTCCGGTGACACTCTTTCCACCTTACCCCAAAGATAAGTGTCGAGCATGAGGTCGCCGATGACGAGAATATTTAAATCTTCAAAGCGGGAAAAGAGGACGTTAATGGACATAAGATTGTGATACGATTGTGATACGATTATTTTAAAACCTCATAGCAAACCCAAAATGAAAATCTGCGCCTGCCTGAATGCTGGTAAGAAACCAATTTCCGATTTGCTCCGACCCAACGTAAAAATCCACTCCCGGGGATTCAAAAATAAATTGCGCTCCTAATTCAGTGTGGTTTTCAGTTCCTACGCCTACATTGGTATTTAATAGAAACCATTTCCAAATCCTTATCCTGTTCAATAATGTAAATTGAACATTCCCAAAACGATGTACTTTATGAATAAGGAGTCCCGAATAAAGCCAACTGTTCCAGTTATATCCTCCTCCCAATTCAAAAGTTAAAGGAAGCGGTGAATAATAACTTCCGGGTATTGTATCTGTGACATTAGAAAAAATCATGCTGTCAATATATCTAACTTTTTGTTCCACTTCTGAACCCATGAGCGCCGAAGTGTCCAATAGGGGTTTCAGTGTCAACGCTGTGTCGTAAATTACCTGAAAAAATCCTTTGAATGTGCTGTCCATTTTGAAGGGGAACCGCACAGAATTAGGATTCCAGCTCATATAGCCAAGGTCCTTAACTGCGGCTGTAAGCGTTAACTTTTTTGTGATATCATACGATGCTCCCATTGAAAAACCTCTGCCCCCTTGTTTGAAAATTCCCTGTAATAAAGCTCGCTTTAAAGCGGCGCTGATACTTTCACCGAAACCACTTCCTACGTTTTGTGCGCTGTAGAAACTATCAAATATTTTTTGGAATGTGGAATCTTTAAAATTAAAAAAACTGGATAATTGCCCTCGTAGATGTAATTCCGTGTACTCGCCATTAGGAGCGGTATAAAAATAGGATTCTGTAATTTCAGAACGAATATCATGAATACCAAGATACCGGTGATAATTAATTCCCAACGATAGTTTTTCGGTAATATCCCGTTTCCACCCATACGTAATTTTAAAATAAGAGGTGGTGTATGAATCATAATTCATGAGGTTGTGCATTTTCTCTCCGGCATAAGGACCATTTCCAACAATAATCATATTGAGAAAATTACCCGACATGCTTGCCTGATTCTGAATCAACAACTGCCAGCCATACGTTAGTTCGGTCTTAGGGTCTCTCTTTCCCGGTTTCGCCCTCCATTTAAAACGAACGACTCCAAAATTAAATTTATAATCATTATTAAAACGATTGGGAGCCGATGCCAGCGGCAAGTCCTCGCGGGTTAAATTTTTCTCATAGTGCGTCAGGAAGTTTGTAAAAAGCGTCATGTTGGGACCTGTCATCCCTGCATTAAAATAGAATGTGGTAAAATTAAACGCAAATTTTTTCTGATTATCCGTCATCACTTTTTTTTCTTTATCGAAAAATATTTTTTTCTCTTTATCAGTAACGAATGCACTTTGATAAGGATTTTCAAACGCATCCGACAATGTTCCGGTTTGATACAACTGAAAACGTTGTGCGTGCAAGGGTGATAGTGACACTGAAATCAAAGCAACTAAAAAAAGAAGGATATGAAATTTTTCATTATTCATTTCTTGTTATGTGTTTTATGTTATTTATTTCTATGATTTCACTTCACCAACCCACTCACCTTCAACTTCAAATCTCCCGCCAGGTGAAACCGGATTCTGTAATCGGCAAAAAAGAGCGCCGTATTCGTATTTCCCGTGAACGGTGTGTTTAATTCCGCTTTCGCAATTATTTTTTTTGTTTTGTTAAGCGCTGTTGCTAATTTCCCTTCAATCTTAAACACAGTGGCACTTCTTGTCCCCGGTGACTTAACTTTTTTTGTAACGGGATCCGGAAGACCGGGACCTACCCGGATGGGTGATTTATGTATCGAATCAACCACTGTAAATGAACTGTCCACAAGAAATATTTTCATGCTTACTTCCAATGGAAACTGATTGTATAAAATGACATGAAGAGAACCATCTTCTATTCCGTATTCTGAAAATTCTGGCGCTGATACCCCTGCTGTATCCTCTCCGCTTCCGGTCAATTTTCCCACAGAAAAATTCACTGTGTCAGTTAGAGTGACATTAGTTAATGAAATGGAAAGAGGAAAATTAACCTGAAATTTTCCTATCAGGTCACTGCTTCTGTACACAAAATTATCCAACCGGTCTTTTGCCGCAGGATCCGGGTTTATTTGTGCCGACATGTCTATCACTATGGTCTTAGGAAAATTAGCAAATACATCCGCCATGTTTGGTATAGTATAGGAATATAATGTGGGTGTATAGGGAAGATTTTCGAATGGAACATCCGTGGCAGATTTAGCTAAGTCCATGTTTGGGAGCGGATTCAACTCAACTACTTTGTTCGTGTCACGCGAATTAACTGAATATAATTTGTTGATGGATGGTTGCATATCAAATCCGGCGTGATTTTCAAATTCCACAGTCAATTCAACTTTTTCAAATCCAATGGTTCCTGTCTGTATTTTGTCGAACATGGAATTTTTAAAAGGGATTTTTCCTTTATATGAAAATGCCTGCTGTCCCACAAATCCACGCAAGCTTACCGGTACCAGTTCACTAAGATTCAATTCGAAATAAATGCTGTCGGAAATAGAAAAGTCAACATACTGGTTTTGGGAAGATAAATTCAAGTCGGCTTGTGAGCCAAAAAGATTGTAACTATTCTGATTGGGACCTCTGAAATCAAGATAATATCCCGTAAGGTCTGATTCTGATTCAACAGGTGTGGGTTGTCCTGTTCCCGGATATGCAGTCAATGTAAGTGGCACTCTCAGGATACTGTCATTATCTGTCCGTTTAATTGAAGGAAATGAAAGGACCGGTTCCACAGGAAAAGTAAAATAATTTTTCAGCGATAATTTAAGTTTTCCGCTCTCGAGTGTAAAAAATGTCAGCCGTGAATCGTAAACAGTGTCACTAATCTGAATTGAAGTGTCACTGGCAATCTGGGATGATGGGATGATGGCATTCCCCCAATCTGCCTCTAAGTCCTTAAGTACAAATTCAGAAATCAGAGAATCGGATGAAGAATACAATACTTCTTCTCCATCGGAGCCGGGAGTAGTATAACTGACTACGGCACGAAAAGTTCCGGGAATAATTTCACCTACCAGCGAGGTCTCTGTAATTTCCTGCGAATTTTTTACCAGCAAAGGTATCGTGTCACGGGCGAAAATATCGCCGGTGGAATCATTGACAAGGCGGTACGAAAGGTTGGTAAAATCTATGGGATTGTTGTTGGTTAGTTTCCATACAATCTTACCATCCGTCATGTGCAGATATTTTATGTTATTGAAAGAAAGCGTTTCAGCGGGTAACTCTGAGGGTCCCATTGCGGGAATGATATAATCTTTGCCATCTTCCGGATTAAATATTCCTCCGGCTTGCGCAAATATGGCAAAGGGAGTTCTGAAATTCACACTGTCGGGGAAGGCACTGAATGACAATGATTGGTAAGATCCTTTATAGCCAAAACTACGGGGAGCAAGGTACTCCTGTACACTGGCAATCTTGGTGGAGTCGGAATAGGTTACAAAAAAATGCGAATCGGTGGAATCAATCTGTATTAATGAATCGTTCATTATTTTGCTAAATAAATTCAATTCACCGAATGCCAACGGGGTTAAATATTGGGGACTCCAGTAAGGATTTGGTTTTGCCATTTCCTTCAGGTCGTAACGGCACGAGGAGTAAGTGAAGAGTAAGCAACAGGCGACAGAAAAAGAGCAGAATGCAAACGGCAAACTTTTAATAAGTTTAGTATGCAATCTTTTAGAAGTGTACATTTTGGTAAAAAATATTCTTATTTCTCATTATTATAAATAATACTTAACACATAACAAAAAATGAATAATGTCTAAGTTTTCCTCCACATTTTTTATTATTCATTATTTGTTAAGTGTTATGTGTTATTAATTTTCCTTTTTGGTTGTGGCTTGCCCACGTTGGGCATATATCGCTTTTTCATCTATCCTCAATGCCCTTCCTCATGTGCATGATGTGACACCATTGCCGAGCCGATAAAAATAGATGACAATAAGGTAAACACGTATGCCTGTACGATGCCCACCAATAATTCCAGTGTACTGATAAATAACACAAAAATGAATGTCAGCGGAATGGCGGCATATTTTATAATGAAAATCAATCCTACTAATCCTAATATCATAAAATGACCAGCGGCAATGTTTGCAAAAAGACGCACCGTCAATGCAAAGGGCTTTGTAAATAATCCTACAATTTCTACTATCATCATTAGAAATTTGACACCGATATTTACTCCGGGAAACCAGAATATATGCGCCCAATAATCCTTACTGCCTCTGAATTGTGTGATGGTAAAAGTAACGATTGCCAATGCGGCGGTGACAGAAATATTTCCCATGATATTCATGTTAACGGGAACTAATCCCAGCAAATTTGAAATCCAGATAAAAAAGAAAAAGCATAAAAGCAAGGGAAGTAATTTTTCATACTTGGGTCCAATATTGGGTTTTGCAATATCATCCCGTACAAATACAATGATGGGTTCAAGTACGGATTGAATTCCTTTGGGAGAAGAAACTGGGTTTTGTTTATAGCGCTTTGCCACTGAAATAAAAAGATAAAGCAGGAAAAACATAACCAACATCATCTGAAATGAGGTCTTGGTTAAGGAAAGATCTATTATTTTTACATCTGGATTATAAGATACTTCAGCATGTTCAGAATTAGTTGAATGTTCGTTGTCTTCCATCTTCTGACTTCCGGCTTCCATCTTCTTACTTTCACCCGCCGCATACACATGCTCATGCATGACAACATATTTCCCACTTTCAACAAGTGCGTGCGTATTTCTAAAAAACTCAAATTTCTTTTCGGTTTTATTATAAAAAAACCACGGGAGATGCAGGGCAATGGGTAATTTTTCTTCTCTCCCCAGCCATTTTCCGGGAATATCCGTTAGGTGCCAATCGTGGGAATCGAGAATGTGGTGCATCATGATTCCGGAGATGTCTGGTTTTTCTCCGTTTTCATGTTTTTCTTCTGCTCTGCTCTGACTTTGCATAAAAAGCAGTAAGAAAATAAATGGATTTAAAAACAGTTTTTTCATTTTTCTATAATTTATTTTTTTCCTTCACATTTAACATTAAACAGAAAATTTCAAATCCGGTGAATAAAAGATATGCTATCAAAAAAGAAAAGACAAACTCCATGCGTTGGTTCCTGAACATCTGAAAGAAAAGCAAAATTAATAAAAAACTTAGAACAAGTTTAGCCAGCATGGCTCCAAACACATATTGCATGAAAGTTCCTGTTTGTTTGGATTTCATTCCGCGAATGCTCATGAAATAAGCCAGCAAGGTAAGCAAATAGTACGAAAGTAGTGAATAGAAACCCATTTTGAAAAAAACCGAGTTAGAAATAAATAAAGGCAGAAGAATGATAAGGAATAAGATAGCGGTAAGAAGGGAGAGGTAGAGGAAGAATTTGAAAAAGGGCATTATTTTTTGGACATAAATTCCTTGCTTACAGAATAAAGCACGCTAACAATGGATAAAACGGTCAATGACACTGTAAACCATTTAAAATTATTTTGAAAATATTTGTCTAAATAAAGTCCACCGAAGACCCCAATGAGTATGCTACCCACCATTTGCATACCGACTCCGGAATATTTAATATACGTGCTTAACTTGTCTTTCTTCGGTTTCCCGTTCGTCTGCTTTGTGGTTTCCAATTTTGATTTCTTTCACAACGGCACCCATGTTACAGGTTCCGTTAAAGGTGGCTCCTGCTTCCACCACTAATTTGTTGGTATGGATTTCTCCATGAATATTTGCTGTACTTTTTAAAATCAGAAGTTCTGAAATTTCTAATTTCCCTTTCAATTCACCGGCTACTTCTGCATTTTGAGCAACTAAGTTTCCTTGTAAAACGGAAGAATCTCCGAGCACTGCCTTCGCTTTTGTGCGGATATCGCCTATGATCTTACCATCCACGCGTATGCTTGCAAAGGACTCAATATTTCCGTCAATCAGGGTCCCTTTTCCTATGATGTTGTTTGATTTGGCCATTTCAGCCAGTTCATTGGGGTTTTTTGAGTTTCCGAACATGGTTGTAAGTGTTAGGGGCGTAAAGGTATGAAAAAGAATTGAATTTCGGAAATACGGGGAGAAGTTAGGTAAAATTTGGGCTTTTAGGTTCTCTCGCTAATTGTTTGAAAAAGATTAAGTTTGTATCATAAAAAATTGAATGTACTAATCTGTAAATCTGTGGCAATTAATAAAGATTGATTCGCAAATTAGCGAAGCGATCTCATGAACACCTTTAAAAAATTAACATAGTGTGAATAAATTTGTTTAAAACCATTATACATAACCAACATGAGGTTCTATTTAATTGACAAGGTACTGGAAATAAATATTGGAAAATCTATAAAAGGCATAAAATGCTGGTCACTAAGTGACGAGATTTTTAATGACCATTTTCCGGGTTTTCCGGTGGTACCGGGAGTATTATTAGTGGAATCAGCCGCACAGCTTTTGGGAATACTGATAGCCAAAAGTTTTCAAAATGAATATCCTGATAAAGAAGAAATATATCCGATTTTAAGCATGATTCATAAAGCAAAATTCAGAGATATAGTAGTGCCCGGGGATTGTTGTGAAATTACAGGGACACTGAAAACAATTGATTATACTCGTGCCAGTGGTTCTGCCGAAGTGTTCGTTGAAAAAAAATTAATGGCTCAGATTGAACTATCATTCGGTTTGGTTTCAAAAAAAATAAATCTTGAGGGAAAATATGGGGAAAGAAGGCATAATGAATTTCTGGGAGTGGTGACAAGGAATATGTCTATCCTGAAAAAATAATCAAACCAACCATTAACATCATGCCCCAAAGAGTTTTTATCAGTGCTTGTAATAGTAAATGCCCCGGCGCTTCCACTTTAGATGATTTCTATTCTATACTGGAAAAAGGAGACGCCTCTTTTCTGTTGCCGGTACCGGTTGACTCAGAAACACTTTTGCTCGGAACAAAAATAAAACCAACTGCTTCTACAGAATTTTCTCCTTCAAAAAGCAATGAAAAAGTAATGAGAACAGAAGTTATCGGAGCCACAGAGTGTGTATGTGAAATGCTTAAATCTGCTGAACTTCCTGAATCAATAATCCCGGATATTCCCTTATACATTTCAAGTGGCGTGTGTTTTGAACGGCAGGTGAACGACATGGATTGGTTTTCAAAAGCACTGTACGCTTCTCTTTCAAGTAAAACTAACGAAGAGAAAAATAAAAAAATTTATCATGCTATTCCTCCATTGTTGGCTTTAAGGACCTTAACTAATTCTGCCGAGAGTTTTGTAGCTCAACACAGTAAGCTTGCGGGTAATAATACAACGTTTGGTATAACTTCCCAGAGCGCTTATTTTGCGTTGAAGGAGGGCTACGATGCGGTGCATTTAGGAGAATATGATATGGCAGTGGCAGGAGGAGCAAACGGTGGCGGTATATCGTCTTATTTTATGTTTAAAAATTTTATGCCCGCCGACTCTGTGTGGAAGGAGAGTACCTGTGCATCTTTTTTGTTGCTGGAGTCGGAAGAAAGTGTAAAAAAAAGAAGAATAAATCCTCTATGTGAAATTACCGGTTTTAAATTTTCAGGCGATGTTCCGGATCTGGCAAATAATAAAAATATAGTTCCGTTTATCCATTTTACAGAATATGGAAAAGATGCGGAAGTATGCATACTGGGAAGTTCTTTCAGAGAGTCAGAATATCTGGATGAAAAAAAATGTGCCGAATCAATTTGGAAAGAAGTGTATTCTTTATATCCTTTATTCGGTGGCTGTGGGTCCGCAGGTGTTTTCATGAGTATCGCTGTGGCGATTTATTTTTTCAAAAAAAACGGACACAGGTTTATTGATTGCGCCGAGCGGGATGTTTTTAAAAGAGAATCGTTAGTACGGTTAAAAAATGCATAAAAAGGTTTACATACTTGATTATGATTTGGTAAGTCCTCTGGGAACAGGGAAAAACGAAGTGCTTAAAAATTTGAAAAACAATTTTAATTCATCCCACAAAATCACAAATTTTAACACCCAAGGTCTTCCTATTGATTATGCCGCTGAAATTTCATCTCCCCTTGAATCATTGTATCACCATGAAGATGAAAATATTTTATCGGCGGCTGGATTTGACAGAAAATTTGAGCTGACGCTTGCATCTTATTATTTAATGGAAGAACGGCTAAAATTATTGATGGAAGATGTGGATCCACAACGCGCGGGAATACTATTTGGAATGGGAGCAGATACTCCTCCTATAGAAAAGATGGAAGCATTACTAAAAAGTGACATAACCATATCAGAAGAATATTTGATTTCATTTCTAAACAAAATAAACACGGGCAAGGGTTTTATAAATAGAATTTTTAATCCATTTAATTTATCCTCTTTGTATATTGCAAGTAAATTGCAATTAGGCGCATTTCAGAAAACCATTTTAACTGCCTGTACAGCATCCACACAGGCAATCGCCCTGGGTTACGATTCAATAGCCCGTGGCGAAACTGACCTCGTAATAACGGGTGGATCCGATTCCATTATAAATCTTCTTGCTTACATTTCATTTTATAAATTAGGAGTGCTGGCAAGTAATTCAGACGAACCTGACAGAGCGTGCAAACCCTTTGATATAACCCGTAATGGTACGTTAGCAGGAGAAGCATCTGGTATATGCGTTCTTGCCGGAGAAGATTTTATTATTAAAAAAAAACTAAATCCGCTGATTGAGGTCATGGGATATGGAAATACGTTGGATGCCTATAATATCACCGCTCCACATCCCGAAGGGATTGGAATGAAACGTGCATTTTCTATGGCGTTGAAAAATTCCGGTATTCATCCATCTGCGGTTGACTACATCAATCTTCATGGTACAGGTACCCGTTCCAACGATAGTGTTGAAATAAATGCAATAAAACATACATTTGGAGAATATGCAAAAAAAATTCCCATGTCATCTACCAAAGACAGACATGGTCATGCCATTGCTTCTGCAGGAATTCAGGAACTTGCAATATTGTGTTTATGTATGGAAAACAATTTTGTCCCTTGTTGCATCAATCTCAGGAAGCCCGTTACAAACGGTGAAGTGGATTTGGTTATAGATGCAAACAAAACTCAAAATATAACTATAGGAATCACCTGCAATTTTTCTTTCGGGGGAGTGAATACGGTTATTGTTCTGAAAAATATTTAAATGGATTTGTTACTACTCAGGATAAAGCGAATCATTGTTTTTGATGAACCCCTTTAAGTACAACTGATTCCATAGCAGACGAAACAATTCTAAAAAAATATAAACCCGAAGGTAAGTTTCTTTGACTCCATGGAATCTGAAATATACCACTATTGAAATTTACTTTAGGGATAATTCCAATTATTTGATTAGTTGAATTATAAATTTCAATAAATATTTTTGATGGTTTATCAATTGTTACAGTAATCAAAAATCCATTTTCAGTATTTTGTAAAAAGTGATTTATTTTGCCATTTAAAATTTCCGGATTATCGGAATAATTGTTTGTTGGAGTCAAAATGAATTTTGATTTAAAAAAATTAATTATGTCTTTATTGGAAAATAAAGTATCCGGTAATCCTATAGAATTGGTAAATAAACCAAATGACCAGGAATGATAGGCAAAATATTGATAATTAACGTTGTTTGCTTCAAATAAATCCATCAAATCTTCAACCCATATTAGACCTCCTCTATTTAGGGTAAGTGTAGATATATTACTCTCAAAACAATATTTCATTAAGCCATATTCTCCTATATTGATAGGAACATTATTATTTTGACCGAATGTAATTTTATCCAGAAAAACTTTTTGTAGATATTGTTTAGTGAAAGGAACAAACTCTGAGTAATTATTTAATCTTTGAAAACCAAGTCCCATACTACAACTATCCCCATTTATACCACTTCCTTTCATCCAACCGCTGATACGATAATAATTCGTAGGTTTAATTTTATAACTGATTTGGTCATTTGCCAAGCTCAGAAAAGAAGTTGTATTACAAATTGAAAAAGAATAATTCCCAATGTGTCCGGTATTAACTAAATTATAATTTCCATTATTTCCTGTGTCAGGATACAGAAACCAATTATTAAAAAAAGATTTCATTGTATCTATTTCGGGCAAAGTCCATAGTGATTGTATGGTATCAATTTCAAAATGATTTTTCCGGATTAGATTCTGTTGAGCATCAAATTCCTCAAGTATAAAATCATCAAAATAAGCGCAACCCGAATTATTTTTACATTTAAAAAAAGGGACTGCGTCAACAATTAATGAATCATTTGATTTAAACATTTCGCTTGAATAAAAAGCCCAATCGGAATTTCCCTGCGGTAAAGAACGAGTATAAATTTCAGAATACCATGGAGGGTCAGCGCCCATAAAATCACGTGTAATGCATACAGTTGAATCGGGGTAATATCCACCATCCCCTCTATTAGCATAAACTTCAAATTGATGTGAATAATTATGTGGAAAGTAAAAATGAAAATCGTACATCACATTAGTATCATTTACCAAATTTAATTGTTCACTCTGAGGTCTGATGGATTGTTCTACTATCAGAAGGTGATTAATATCTACACTACGGATAGTATCAATTAATTCCTGGGCAAGTTGAGTCCATTGTGAGTGGCTATCAGGTGGAATGGGTTCGTTTATAAGATCATAAGCCGCAAATGTTGTATCATTATTATACCTTTCGGCAATTGTTTTCCACAGCGATTTCAATCGCTTTCTTTTTTCATTATCTTTCCATACAGGATTATTTGGACCAAACGAGGAATTAAAGGCAAGTTGCATATCCAAAATTAAAAAAACGCCGTTTTTACTTGCCCATTTCAAATTTGTATCTAACAATGCCCATCCTTCCGACCTATAAATATAGGGTGCTGAATCGTCCACGAAAAAATCATAGTCCACCATAAAACGGACAACATTCATACCCATTTCCTTAATTCTATTATAATCTATTTCTGAGTGATCTTGGGATATAAATAGATTTGAATAATTTAACCATCCGGCATCATTAACAAAATTTACCCCTCGTAAAGTAATAGGTCTTTCGTTTACTCCGATAATTAATTGGCTGTTTTTTGCACGAATAAAATCAGAAGGATTAATTGAAAAAAGATTGAAATATTTAAACCCCAGTATTATCAATAAGAAAAAATGTTTCATAAACAGAAGTTTATTATTGTAGTTTACAATATCGCATAGGTTATGGCTAAAGCGTTCCAATGAAAAATTTGACGACGCGTTCGTTTTCCATCATTCTTTTGAAAACTAAGTCATATATAGGGTTTGCTATTTCCATTTTCTTTTTTTGATATACTGCAAGTTTACGAAATTTTCCTCATTTGTCAATTGGTTACAAAATTGGTTACTGTTCAGTACAAAATGAAAAAATAAATTTTTGCCACAGATTACACGGATTAATGTTATAAAAATCTTAAAATCGTGTTTAATCAGTGGCTAAAATTTTTTTTCTTGCTCAATTAGTGGTTTAATTAATTTGGATACTGAACAGTAACCAAAATTGTTTTTCATAAAATAGTGTATAATAAACGAACTCATCCTATATTCGTTTCCCTTCATCTAAGTACATCTTGTTTTTAAATCCAGAGGCAGTTTGTTTTCCATGCAATTTTTTTGCGAAGATATTCTACCTTTGTGGTGAGATGCAGGGTGTACTTGGATGCAGGGATACGATACAAGTGAGTTAGAAAAAAAAATATTCGTATTTTTGTCCAATTGTTTCATCTGCCATGCCTATACCATAAAACAAAGAAGGATTTAATATTTTTCAAACTTTTAATAAATAATAACCCATGAATAACATTAAACTCTTTGAAACCAAGAAAGTAAGAACCCACTGGGATGCCGAACAAGAGAAATGGTATTTCTCTATCATAGATGTGATTGAGATATTAACCAACAGCCCACGTCCACGAAAATACTGACATGCTTTGAAGACAAAGCTACAAGCCGAAGGTAGCGAACTGTCCCAAAATATGGGACAGTTGAAAATGGAAGCTGAGGATGGTAAATTTCGCGAAACCGATGTCGCAGATACCGAACAAGCAAAAGGAGTTATGGAAAATGCTCAAGCAGGTAAAAAAGGAGGGGCGGTAGCAAAAATGCAAGAAAAGAATTAGAAAGTAAAACTGGTAAGAGTATAGTGACAGGGGCAAATTTTTTACATCCTAAAAAAGATAATAATAAACTCTATGGAATTAAACTTAAAAGATAAAATCGTTTTGATAACCGGAGCTTCGGGAGGTATCGGAACGGCTATTTGCCATGAATTTTTAGTGGAGGGGAGTATAGTATATGCGTGTTATAATGGTAACGAAAATAAAATAAAAACTATCTTGGAAAGTGATGGAATAAATCAAGAAATGAAAAATAAGTTATTTCCTTTGAAAATGAATGTCACAGACCAGAACTCTGTAAAAGAGGGCTTCCGGATTATTTTAAATAAATTTGTCAAAATTGACGTTCTGGTAAATTGCGCCGGAATCTCGAATGAACGCCCTTTTCTTTTGACGGAAGAAGAAGAATGGGAAAAAATAATGACAGTAAATCTTTCTTCTATTGCCAGATTATGCAGGCATGCGCTGAAGCCGATGTTCAGAGAGAAAAAAGGAGCTATCGTAAATGTATCAAGCGTATTAGGTTCACGGTTTGGCAGGGGGAATATTCCATACGCTGTTTCAAAGGCAGGAATAAATCGCTTTACGCAAGCATTGGCAACCGAAATAGGACCCAAAGGAATACGCATCAATGCAGTTTGTCCGGGAATAATTGAAACCACCATGAGCCATGCTCTTAAATCGCGGTTGGGAGATAATGTAACCGACATAATTCCACTTCAGAGAAATGGAAAACCCGAAGAAGTCGCAAAAGCAGTGGTTTTTCTTGCTTCAGAAAAAGCGGCTTCTTATATTACCGGAACTACTCTTATTATTGATGGGGGGATTAGTGTTTAAGGGTATACCTCTCTAATTATCTGAACATGAACGAAGAAATTATTTTTGAAAAAGTAAAAACCGCTATTTCAAATTCCTGTGGAATTGAAAAAGAAACCATTCTACCCGAGTCAACTCTTTTTAACGATCTTGCCATCACTTCTATTGACATTGTTGATATATTATACACCCTGGAAACAGAGTTCAACATCACATTAAAAATCAGTGACCTTGAGACAGAGTCCAGAAATGAACTTAAGGGGGTCCCTTTTGAAATTGACAATGTAATTACTAAAGAAGGATTGGAGGTTTTAAAAAAACGGCTTCCTGAAATATCCGATGAAAAGTTAAAACCGGGCATTACTATTTATGAGATTATTAATCTTGTCACCGTAAGAATTCTTTGCCGGATGATTCTTTTTAAAATTCACGCTTCCTCTCCATGACCGCTCCCCATATCCCTGTATTTTACCGCTTGAAGAAAGGGAAAAAACTTTTTTCCTTTGGAGAAGAAATTGGGGATGCACCGATTCTAAATCTCCCGCTTTCCACCTGGCAGGAAAAAGGTATTCTTCAAAATAAAGGAAAATTATTGGACATCACCGATGAAAAAGAGATTAACGACTCCGAATATTTTATTTTTGACGAGGATTTGTTTTTTTCTTCAGCATTTATTTCTGCTGTAATAAAAATTGCCATATCCAAACATCATTCATTCCGCACAACGTTATCTGAGAATACTTTTAATGAACGATTTGTATTACCTCATTCTGCCATTTCTTCTGAGAATCTATCATTTAATTTTTTTTATATCAATAAAAATGTGAAAGAGATAAATCCCGTTATCATTCCTCAAAAACTATTTCCACATTTTGAAGAACTCCCCGATCAGATTGTAAAAGGTGGAAAGTATCATTTTGACCAGTGTGACACTCTTATCTCACGCCTTGCCTCCCCCTTTCATCTGCTTCAGATTAATCTGGCTCAAAATTTTTCAAGGATGATTTCAATTCAACGGAAGATGCCTCAATGGTTTGTAAATAAATTCGCTCCTGTTTTTTCCATGTTGTATATCAGAAGTTTAAAGTCACTGAATAAATTTGGAAAAGGATGTCGTGTTCATCCCAGCGCCATCATTGAAAATGCTGAATTGGGAAAAAATGTAATCGTAGGAGCCAATGACATTATCCGTCATTCCTTTATTGGCGACGGTTGTAAAATTCATGATAATGTATCTATCATGAGCAGTGTTTTGGGAAAGAACAATGTTATCTCCAACGGAAATCATGTAAATCTTTGTTTAACCTATAACGATGTTTTTCTGATTCACGGACCTTATCAATTTTCTGTCTTTGGAAAATCATCGGCAGTTTTTGCTGTGATAAACTGTGATATACGGTTAGACCAGCAAAATATATTTATTCCTACCGATTGCGGAATTCTTGACTCAAAACAACCCCTTTTGGGAATTGCTTACGGGCATTATTCAAAAACAGGTGGTGGAAATATTATTGCTTCCGGAAGAATTATTCCAAATCATAAACATATTCTTCCTCCGGAAAATGTCATTTTAAAAAAGATTAATTAGCAATACTTCAGACAGTTTTTTAAAAAGAAAAAGTTATTACCACATAGACACATAGGGCTCAAAGGAATTTATTAATGAGTAAGTTCTATGTGTTTTTCCTTATGTGCCCTATGTGTCTATGTGTTAAAAAAACTGAATTATACCAATGGTCTATTGAACCAAATGAAACATTCTATTATTCTTCTCGGTGCCACCGGCTTTACAGGCAAATTGATTGCTGAAAAGTTGGATAAGGATTCTGTCACTTTTACAATATGCGGCAGGTCATTGGAAAAATTACAATATCTTACTGAAAAATGTACCCATAACCACGAATGTTTGGTATTGGATGTAATGAAGGAAGAAAAAATTAAATCCGTTTTATTCCAATATGAAATTGTAATCAACTGTGTAGGACCTTTTAACCTTTGGGGAAATTTTATAAGAAATTTTTGTGTGCAACACGGTAAAATTTATATAGATATTTCGGGAGAACAATCTTTTATTGAACAATCTTTTATGATGGATAAACTCGCAAAAGAAAAAGGTGCTACTATTATTCATTCCGTTTCTTTTGAATCGTGCATGGCTGATATAATTGCCTCTGAGATGTTGGACTCTGCACTTAAATACAGCGATATTTCATCGTATTATTTTTTTAGAAATTCAAAACCCTCCCCCGGAACAAAACTGACCATGCAACTATCAAAGCATTTTCCCACTTTTTTTATTCATAATGGAAAAATGGAAAATGCATCTCCACTTGCATTTCATAAATACATATCTTTTGATTTTCTACCCGGTTTTACTAAAGCCCTTTTCATGCCTTATCCTGAAATATTGTTTTTTAATAAAAAATATAAAGTCAACCATTCTGCATCGTATTTAATGTTGAATCATTCGGATGCTATGTTCCTGCTTGCATCCCGTAAACAACCGATTGAATCCGTTGATAAAATTCTAAAAAAACACCAATCACGAAAACATAACCTGAACGAAAATGATATCGCCAAACAGGAATTTACGCTGGTAGTTCAGGCAATCGCAGAGGATGGAATTAAAATAACTAAATACGTACATGGCAGAAATATGTATGGAATTACTGCCTTTCTCGTTTCTTATCTTGTTAAACAAATAAATTCCGGTTTGCTTTTAAAAAAAGGAATTGTGACACCTTCGGAAACGGGAGCATGGTCTGGTTTATGGAATGTGTTAATAAAAGAAAAATTAATTACTCATGTTCAGGAACTCCAATCAGATGAAAAATAAATTTGAAAGCATCGTATCTTTTCTTGTAAGGAGAAGAAAGTTACTCTTCTATCTGACAATTTCATTGATGGTGGTGACAACATTTTTTTCAACTCTTCCATCGTTTGATGGAAAGTTAGTGGGATTTGATTTGAATGAAAATGTTTTTGCTCAAACCCTAAAGCGAATAGAATCATTATTTGGAACTCAGAACCGGCTCTATATTAAAATAACACCCGCTAACGATAATTTGCAAGAAGTTTTTTCGGGCTTGCAGGAACTTGAAAAAAAATTAGTTGAAAAATTTCCTGAGGCAAAAATCATTTCGCTTCACAAATTTTATTATTTGTTATTTCCAGGCGAAGAAAAATCAAGTATCCAATTATCCGGGTTTATCCGGGAAGCATCTTCCTATCCTATTCTGAATGATTTAATCAGTAATGACACAAAATCATTTCTTGTGGTCATGGTCAGGGATTCGTTAACAAATTTTGATATACATGCATTTAACTCAATAACCGGTTACCGCTATACTGGAATAAAACAAATTAAGGCAATCAGCTTATTTCATATTGAAGATACCATTCAACAATACATCCGAAAAGATTTTATAGTGCTTTCATGTGCCATTACGATTTTCTTCCTGCTTTTTTTCTTTTTCACATTCCGCTCCTTTTCCGCTTTGTTATTTAATACAGCCGTTATCGGAATTTCTGTCTTTTCCTCTCTGTTTTTCTTCTCAATTTTTAATTTTCATCTGAATATCATCACCATACTTGTAATTCCCGTAGTGCTGGTTCTTTCTTTATCCGATTCGGTTCATTTGCTTAGCGGATATGCGCATTTCAAACACCTGACAAACCAAAATGAACGACTAATAAATGTGGTTAAATTGTACATCCTCCCTTCGTTTTTTTCATCCGCTACCACTTCCGTTGCCTTTCTAAGTTTTTATTTTTTTAATGATTCTGAATTTATCCGGGAATTTGGTTTAATAACAGGACTTTCTTTAATGGTAGAATTCTTTTTAACATTTTTTACAGCTCCTTATCTGCTTGAAAAGGTGAATGTATCGAAAATTAATAAAAAAGAAATTAACGGCTTTAGCAACTTTCTTGAAAGAAACCGTAAACCGTTCTCGCTTTTTTTTCTTCTTATTTTTATTTCTTCATTCTATTTTGTAAGAAAGTTAGAATTCAAATCAGATACCAATATGTTTTTTCCAAAAAATTCTGAATTGAACAAAACGCACGAAGAATTGAATCGTGATTTTTATTCACATATAAAGCTGGATATACTTATTGAACCCAAAAATAATATTTCCAATGAGGATGAAAATTATAAACTGAGGACTTATGTTTCTTCTCTGACAAAATTATTTAGAAACACAAAAAATGTAGTGAGAGTAAATTCTGCTACCGATAATCATTCCATCCGGTTAATACCAGGTTCCACTATAAATTTTTTAAATCATCTCGGCAAAAGAAATCCATATTATAACAAAGAAAATAATCTGTACAGGATAGAAATAAAAGTGAATAATGCAGAGTCAGTAAAAGAAATTGCCTATAAAATTTTACCTTCCCTCATTCATAAATACCCGGAATATAAAATTTCATTCACAAGCGTGGTGCTGATTATGGATTATGTAAATATGCGGGTTTCCCGTTCATTAATCAATTCTTTATTAACTTCCGGTTTCTTTATTGCATTCATGATTTTTCTTTTAACCCGTTCCATTCCCATTACGTTTGCTTCCCTTTTACCCAACCTAGTTCCACTTTCAATAATTACATATATTTATCTTTTGCTGGGCTTTGAAATAAATATTCTTACTGCCATCACCGCAGTGGTATGTCTGGGAATATTAGATGATGACACTATTCACATCTTATACCGTCGGCTTTGGTTGAAAAAACCTTTGGATGAATTACCTTTCAGCATCTTTTCAACCTCTGTTCTTTTAACCATTGGCTTTGGAATGTTTTGTTTAAGCAATTTCAGACCTACGCAGGTACTTGGCGGAGTCAGTGCATTGGTTTTTTTCTTTGGGATGATTTGCGAACTAACCCTTACTCCCTGGCTCATTGATTTATGGATACGCAGAAATGAAAATAAATAAAATATTATTTGTTCGTTCATCTTTTTACGCAGATAACGGGAAATTATTAAAGGCAACAAAACTGCTTGATAGATTAACTATTAAAAATCTTGCAGAGATGGGATTGCCTTTATTGGCGGCATATACTCCTCCCGGAATTAAATGTCAAATGATTGATGATTGCTTAGAAGAACTTGATTTTAATTCAGACGCTGAGGTGATTGCAATTTCCGGATGGCTTTTGCATGCAAACAGGATGATAGAAATTGCAAAAGAATTTAAAAAAAGAGGAAAAATTGTTGTGGCGGGTGGATATGCTGTTACCATGCATCCTGAATTATTTACAGAATATATGGATTCCATCTGTATTGGAGAAGGAGATAAAATCTGGTCCCAAATGATTTGTGATATTGAAAGTGGCACTCTCAAATCAACATACGAATCGGATTTTACTTCACCGCTTAGTGACATTCCCGTTCCGAGATATGATTTAATTAACAATAAACGTCTTTTTTCCCTGGGGGTAAGTTATCCCGTACAGGCAACCAGAGGTTGTCCATTCAAATGCGATTATTGCTCCATCATCGCTTTCTATCAAAGAACATATAGAAAACGCCCCGTTCAGGATGTGGTCAGAGATATTATAGCTCATGGGGCTAAAGAAATGCACTTTATTGATGATAATCTGATGGAAGATACCCAGTATGCGAAGGAACTTTTCAGGGAGATGAAAAAAATCAAAAGAAAAATTACGTGGGGTGTACAGGCAACTATTAATATTGCAAAGGATGAGGAAATGCTAAAACTCGCTTACGAATCGGGTTGCCGCCTTGTCATAATCGGACTTGAATCCATCTCTCAGCAAAGTTTAAATCACGTTTCAAAATCATGGAACAAAGTTACATTCTTTAAATCAGCTGTTCAGAAAATCCAAAATGCGGGAATTGGTGTCCATGCTTTAATAATTTTTGGATTGCCATCAGATACAAAAGAAATATTTCATGAATCCTATAAATTTCTTCACGACTTGAATGTGGTGGCGGCTGAATTTTTTATATTGACTCCTTATCCTAAGACACCCTTAGGTCAGCAATACATAAAGGAAGGAAAGATTTTTGATTTTGATCTTTCTCATTACCGTGAACCCTACGTTGTATTTAAACACGATACTATGTCACCCAAGGAAATTCAGGATGGTTACTGGCATGCGTATAAGGAATTTTATACTATGCCAAGAATCATTCAGCGTATTATAAGAGGTAATTATAAACATAAGCTCATGCAGTTTGCATTGAATTATTATTATTGGGTGAAAATCAAGAGAAAAATTGTCCCCACACATTTTCAACGCGGTAATTATTCATTTACAAAATTTCCGGATGTACTAAAAGAAAATGGGTATAGGGTATAAGGGTATAGGGTATAAGGAGCGAACAAAGTTACATTTTCTCTATACCTTTATACCTTATACCCCTATACCTTTATACCTTCTTATATGAATTGGAAAGAAAATTCAAGAATAGCCCGCTTCTGGCATAAAAATGCTGAGGAAAATAAAATAGAATGTGATTTGTGTCCAAGGCATTGTAAATTAAAACATGAGCAAATGGGTTTTTGCCTTGTCAGAGGAGCCGTTGGGCAATCCCTTCATACATTTAATTACGGAAGAGCCGTTCAGGCAACTCTTGAGTGCATGGAAACAGAAGCCATCTATCATTACATGCCCGGTACCAAAGCCCTTAGCATGGGAAATATCGGTTGTTCCATGTCTTGCAGTTATTGTCAGAACTGGCAAACTTCTCAAATAAAACATCTTAATCCGGACAATGTAAAAAATTATTCTCCCGAACAAGTGGTGGAGATTGCATTACTGAATAACATTGAGGTCATTTCCTGGACTTACAATGATCCGGTTGTGTGGCACGAATTTGTGGTGGACACTTCTAAATTGGCTCATAAAAATGGCATAAAAACTTTATACAAATCCGCTTTATATATTGAGGAAGAACCACTGAATGAATTATTGGATGTTATTGATATTTTCAGCATCTCATTAAAATGTATGAATCCACTGATTTATAAAAAATATAACAAGGGAGAATTAGAACCGGTATTAAGAGGAATAAAACAAATCGGTAAATCAGGAAAGCATCTGGAGATAAGTCAATTAATTGTCACCGGCTTGAATGATGATGGCACGGATGCAATAAAAACAGCCCGGTGGATGCTTGAAAATCTGAGTGACACTGTACCCTTGCATTTGGTTGCCTATCATCCGGCTTTCAGGTATTCTCAACCCCGT
Organism: Bacteroidetes bacterium RIFCSPLOWO2_12_FULL_37_12; assembly: GCA_001769655.1. Taxonomy (GTDB): domain Bacteria; phylum Bacteroidota; class Bacteroidia; order 2-12-FULL-37-12; family 2-12-FULL-37-12; genus 2-12-FULL-37-12. The sequence continues at coordinate 207,741 of MEPC01000038.1, forward strand.
ACTTCCGTTGAATCATTGCTTAATCTTCGCAAATTGGTTTTTTCTGAAGGAATTAAACATTGTTATATCGGAAATGTTTATTCGGAAAATGTGAGTAATACATTATGTAAAAAATGCAACTATCTGCTTGTTGAACGATTTGGATTAACTGTAAATGCAACCGGATTGAACAAGAATGGTTTATGTAATAAATGTGGAGAACGCTCTGTTATAATTAACCCTTTGGCGAGCAAAAATAAACAGAGCATAAGCCATGCGACTCATGTTCCTGTTCAGCAATTTGAATTTATCTGGAGTGAGGAAATAAACAGCTTGCATGTTGTGTTGGAAGAAAATTACAATACTGATATTTTTATTATGACGGAAAGATTTCCCGATGGGAACATAGAACAAATTCCTATTCATAAAGGAATTGAAAGGGTGATTTTTTCAAAAAACAGTATCAACGAAAAAAAAATATTAATTTCATCAAATAATGGAGCAAAGCTTCGTATTATGCCATTGTCAGACAGGGCACATTTTCCGGTATTAAATGATTAATTTATTTTTCCTAAGCTAGACAAGCCAGAACAAAGAAATATAAAAATTAACCGCTAATTGACGCTAATTATTCGCGAATATACGCGAATAAAGAAAAAAAATAATAACCAATAGTTAACGCTAATTATTCGCGTAAATTCGCGTTTAATTTATTTATTCGCGCAAATTCGCGGTTAATTTTTATTTATTCGCGTAAATTCGCGGTTAATTTATTTATTCGCGCAAATTCGCGGTTAATTTTTATTTTTGATACATAATGTTTTATATCAAGAAGTGCGAAGAAATATCTGATAAGGTATTAAAGATGAATAAAATAACACAAATTCTCCACACAAAATCGGAAGACAAAAATGCCTTTCCGGTAAATACACCTATATATCAATCAAGTGCATTTAAAGCGCACTCACCTTTTTTCTACTCCAGAAAAAATAATCCAAACGTCGAAGAAATTGAAAAATGTGTAGCTATTCTTGAGGAAGCTAACTATGCTCTGGGAACCAATACAGGCATGTCAGCCATTTCAATCGTCTTGAATATACTCGTTCCCGGAGGATCGCTTGTCGTTAATAAGGATATTTATGGATGTTCTCTAAAAGCATTTCAGAAATTGACCTCTAAACTTGGAACACGCCTCATTGTACTTGATTTATCCGAGAAAAAAAATTACCGTCTTCTTCCCAAAGATGCGCAACTGCTTGTATTTGAAACCCCCACGAATCCTTTTCTGAAAACCATTGATATTACATCTCTTTCATCCTATATAAAAAAAATCAATCCTAAAACATTAGTGGTGGTAGATAATACCTGGGCAACGCCCTTATTTCAGCAACCGCTTAAATGGGGTGCGGATATTGTGATTCACAGTGCCACTAAATATTTCTCCGGACATAGCGATGTGATGGGAGGATTTATTGTTACCAATAATGAAACAATATTTAAAAACCTTTCGGAACAACGATTCTATTCTGGAGCTATTTTGGAACCATTCAGTGCCTGGTTATTGAAACGTAGCTTGCAAACATTTGCCTTACGGATGAAAGAACATCAAAGAACAACTCTGGAAATGAAAAAATTCCTGAAACGGTTTTCCCAGGTAGAAAAAATTTATTATCCTGAAATAGATAAAAAACAACTTACCGGTTATGGAACTTTGATTTTTTTTGAATTCAGGAAAGACCTTGTTAACCAATACGAAAATTTCATGAAAGAATTACAACTTTTTGATTCCGGAACCGGCATGGCTTGTGTCACTTCCATGGTGGCACAACCTTTTTCGGGTAGCCATAGTTCTTTATCAGAAAACGAAAAGAAAGAAATGGGAATAAGCAAAAGATTAATGCGATTGAGTTTTGGTTTTGAAAACAGGAATGATTTGAAAAACGATTTGACGGGTGCTTTCAAACGAATGTCTGATGGAGTGAGTAAGTGAATTTTTTTTTACATCTTCTTTTTCTTTCCTGGTTTTTTTCAGCTTCAATTTAGGTGAGATTGTTATATAAAACAATCTTACAAGTGCTCTCTATCACTTGTTGACCAATTAAAAAAATACCTGTTAAAAAACACTTCACCGCATATTTTTTCATATCAAAAAATGACACCAAAATCATTATTTACTTTAAGGTAAATCATTTCGAGTTACCGTTAAACGGTTGAATTTTGGTTGCTGTTCAACCACTAATCTGGAGACCGGACTTGGAAGTAATAATTTCACCTTACACTTTTCAATCATGAAACCCCAATCAGGCAAAGAAATCTTCTACTTCATAAACAGCATGAAAATCCAATATAAAATTGGCTCTGGATTTTTATTTTGTGCTCTGCTTTTTCTGGTTAACTTCTGGATTATTAAATACATACAGGGTTTTGAAAATAAAGCCGGAGAATCCATAAAAACTATTACTGAACGGAATTTAACCCTGAATCAAAAGATTGCCATTGAATGTGAATGGTTTTTCCGAGGTCAGGAAACCGTCAGGCATGAACTTGTTCAAGATATGATTTTATTTGAAAACTCCTTAAAAGCAATAAAAGAAGGAGGATTGGCTCCCGGCACAAAATTTTTACTGCCTCCTGCACCGGAACCGGTCCAATCAACCATAGCGGATGTTGAGGGATTCTGGAAAAAATATAAAATACCTGTATTAAAATTATTGGATGACACGAGTAAAGGAAATTATTCAATCATTCAATCCATAGAATCCGATTATGACGAAATGATTTCTAATAATTCTAACTTAGTGACAGCGTATTCAAAATTTTTAACGCGTGAGACCGCCGAAATAGTGGAACGTCAGAATTTTTTTCTTATATTGTTTCTTATCTTCAACATGATAATGGCAGGTGGTGCCATCTGGCTAACGCAATTACTAATTTCAAAACCTATAACTAATCTTGCGAGAACCGTTGATATGGTGGCTGAAGGCGATCTTTCTCAAAGTTTAAAGTATGATGTAAAAGATGAAATTGGGCAGGCATCTACATCCGTTAATAAATTAATAATTAACCAGAAGAAAGCATCTGATTTTGCAAGAGCTGTAGGTGATGGAAAGTTTGACGGTGATTTCAAACCCATAAGTCAGAATGACACACTCGGTATTTCGTTAGTCAATATGAGGGATAAGTTGAAAGCCATGGCAGTGGAAGACCAAAAGCGTAATTGGGTAAACGAAGGGTTGGCAAAATTTGGTGAAGTATTGCGTATGAATAGCGATAATCTCGAAGTGTTAAGTCACGAAATAATTTCTAATCTGGTAAAATACCTGAAGGCAAATCAAGGTGCTTTGTTTATTATAAATGATTTTAATCCGAATGAAATATCTATGGAATTAGCCGCTTGTTACGCATGGGAAAGAAAAAAATTTATTAATAAAAAAATTTCTGTGGGTGACGGATTAATCGGGCAGGCATGGCAAGAGGGTGAATATATTTTTATGACCGATGTGCCTGACCATTTTGTACATATTACATCCGGTTTAGGCGAGGCAAATCCAAGATGCATTTTAATAATGCCACTTAAAATAAATGAAAAAATTTATGGAATTGTTGAAGTGGCATCCTTTGCCATCATGGAAAAACACGAAATAGAATTTGTGAGCAAGTTATCTGAGAGTATTGCCTCTACAATTTCATCCACAAAAATAAATGAAAGAACCAAACGTCTATTACACGAATCGCAACAGCAGGCAGAAGAATTAAAAGCGCAGGAAGAAGAAATGCGTCAGAATATGGAAGAAATGACCGCTACTCAGGAGGAAATGCAACGGAAAGAAGCAGACCTCCAGCGGATGCTCGGACATTCAAAAACACAGGAAGAAGAAATGCGCCGGAATCTGGATGCATTCTCCTCGCAACAAAAAGAAATGCAAAAGTTAATAAGCGAAAAAGAAAAACTCGAAACAGAAAGCATGTCTATGAAACAAGAACTTGAAAAATATAAACAGAAATGAATAACGAAACACACCTTTCTTTTACCTCGGTAGGTGACATTTCTTTGACCGATCTGAAAAAGCTGGTAACATTCATTAAGAATAATTTCAATTTTGATTTCAGTCAGTATGCCATGTCTTCTTTTAAAAGAAGGGTGGCGCGGGTTCTCCAATTATATTCCATTAGTAATGTGGATGAACTTATAAGTGGATTGGTGAACCGTCGCGAACTTTTTGATGAGTTTCTCAAAGAAATTACAGTGAATCATACGGAAATGTTCCGCGCCCCTTCGTTCTGGAGGAAACTCCGTGACCAGGTGATTCCTTTGCTTGCCTGCAATCAACCCATACGGATCTGGAGTGCGGCTTGCTCGTCGGGTGAGGAAATTTACTCGCTGGCTATTCTACTTCAGGAAGCGGGCGTGTATGAAAAAGCAAGAATAGTGGCTTCGGATATTAATGATCGGGTTATTGCTAAAGCTAAAAGTGGCACTTATTGGATCCGTTCTCTCGAAGTGAATGAAAAAAATTATCAGCGATTTGAAGGTAAAATGAAATTATCCGATTACTATGTTACTTCCGGAGATAATTACATTATGAATAAAGATTTGCTGAGGAATGTTTCATTCAAACAATTTGACCTTGTCATGGGAAGCGAATTTTCAAAATTTGATTTAATCCTTTGCAGAAATGTATTGATTTATTTTACACCGGAATTGCAAAACCAGGTTTTGCGGCTTTTTAATAATTCTTTGTTTATGAAAGGATTTTTAGCGGTGGGTGAAAAAGAAACCATTGCCTTCTGCAAAAATGCGGAAAAATTTGAAACGTTTTGCGCTGAAGAACGGATTTACAGAAAAATAAGTGAATGACCTTGAACAAAACAGAAATACCGGAATCGTTTCCGGATACAGGGCTGTAGTCATTGGCGGTTCGGCAGGTAGTTTTCAGGTAGTGACACGAATTTTATCTTCCCTGCCCGTAAATTTTAACTTGCCAGTGATTTTATGCCTGCATCGTTTAAAGCACGTTCGGCAAGGATTTGTGGAAGCGCTGAACCTGAAGTCGAATCTGAAAGTTGTTGAACCGGATGATAAAGAAATTATTAGAAATGGATTGGCTTATCTGGCTCCGGCAAATTATCATTTGTATGTTGAATTGGGAAATTATTTTGCTTTATCCACTGAAGAAATGGTAAAATTTTCAAGACCTTCTATTGATTTAACACTGGATTCTGCATCATACTTTTATAAGGAGAAAATGATTGCAATCCTATTATCGGGCGCTAATTCGGATGGTGCTGATGGAATGAAAATGGCAAAAAAAAGAGGCGCTTTAACACTGGTTCAGTCACCCCAGGAGGCATCCATTAAAACAATGCCCGAGGCGGCTATTTCAGCCACCACCATTGATCATATTTTAAAAACAGATGATTTGGTTGAATTATTAATTAAATTAAATGGCGTGAATCTTAGAAATTGAACATAACAGCTCGGCTGATATCTTTATGTACACACTTTTTTTCATATCTATTATTATAAATATATTTTTGATTGCCTGGGTAATTTCTTGCCATTTTAATGTAAAATTTAATAAAGTTAAAAATATTAAAACAAATGAAATCCAACAGAGTGACACAACAACTACAGATGCGTTGGAATCAAAAAATATTTCTGAACCCAATACGTATGAAGCACTTGAAAAGGAAATAATAAGTTTATTGCAGAATAATAAAGCTGGTTTAAACCTGATAGAAAATATTTTACATAAAATTTCGCAATCCGTTGAGGCGGTACAAGGCGCATTTTATTTAAAAAAATTGAAAGAAGAAACTGTTTGCTATTCGCTGGTTGCCGGTTATGCACTTATTATTAATGGAAAAAATCAATTGGAATTCAAATGCGGAGAGGGATTAATCGGACAAGCCGCCAAGGATATGAAAATGATGAACATTAATTCAGCTCCTGTTGAACATAGATATGTTTACTCAGGATTAGGTAAAACGAATAAAGTGTATTTGTTGATTTGTCCGCTGGTAAACAATAACTCCTCCGAGGCAGTGATGGAGTTTGCTTCATTTAAACCATTTTCTGAGCCGTTAGAAAAGTGTATAATGAATATAGGTCTTTTATTAGCCAACAATGTTAGTTCCCTCACAACTCAATCATGACCTCTGAAAATAAAAATATGTCTTTTCTTTTTATTTGCGCTGTACTATTTCTCATGCTCTTATGCTTTCCTGTAATCGTATGGTTAACAAATAGTTTCACTGATTCCATCTCAAACTCCATCATTTTTTTTGATAAAATTAACTATCTTAAATCATTTTATCTGATTTCAGGAATTTATTCTTTTCTTCTTGGAATTGCTCTGATTTTTGTTTTTCTTTTTATTAAAAATTTAATTTCTGAAAAAGACAAAAAACACAAAAACCTCCTTGGTGAAATTGAAAATATTAAAATATTTTCTGAAAAAATCGGTAGAGGTGATTTGACGGCAAACCTCACTGCGGAAAATGGTAACGTTGGAATAAATCATACCCTGTTGTTAATGCGCGACAGTTTGCGGAAAACTTCTCAGGAAGAAAAAGAACGTCAATGGGTAATGGAAGGCATGACCGGTTTGAGTGAATTATTACGGATGAATATTCCTTTACATGATCTTACATACCAGACGCTTGTCTTTTTAATCAGAAAAACAAATGCCGTTCAGGGTGCATTTTATCTTACGGAAGAAGACATTACTTCGAAGGAAATCAAAATAGTACTTTCGGCTTGTTATGCTTACAACCGGAAAAAATATATACGGAAAGAATTCCGATTATGCGAAGGGCTTGTAGGTCAGGCGGCTATGGAAAGGGACTATATATACCGCACCGAAATTCCAGATGATTACACAACAATTACTTCCGGTATATTAGGAGATAAAAAACCGGTAAGTTTGTTGATAGTGCCACTTATAGCCAACGAACGAGTACAGGGCGCAGTGGAATTGGCATCACTTGACAAGTTAAAACCTTTAGAAATAAATTTTATCAGGGAAATTTCAAAAATCATTGCTCAAACTATTTTTAATAATAGCGTAAATGTAAGAACCGCCCGGTTGCTTGAAGAAGTCAGTAACAGCCAGAAACGCTTGCAGGCGCTTCTCGAAAACGCTTCAGAAGTTATCAGTATTTACGATGAGAACAGAAAAGTAAAATACGAAAGTCCTTCCGTGCTTAAAATACTTGGATACACCCCCGAAGAAATGATTGGCGATCCGGATTTTTCCAGAGTTCATCCGAAAGGACAAGCATCTATTCAGAAAATGTTTGACGATCTACTTACTTTTCCAAACGAACAAAAAACGATAGAACTAAGTTATATTAAAAAGAACGGTGAAAGAATATGGCTTGAGACCACAGGTAGAAATTTGCTAAAAGATCCTGCTATACAGGGAATAATTTTAAATTCCCGTGACATTACAATGCGGCGTAAAGCCATCAAAGAAGAGAAAATGCGCGGACAAATGCAGGCGCTCTCTGAAAATAGTTTAGATCTGATAATGCGCCTGAACCGGAAATTTGTATTTTATTATATCAATCCTGTAATTGAGATTTTCACAGGAGAAAAACCTGTTCATTTTATTCAAAAAAACATCCGGGAAGTAAATATGGATTCTACCTTTGTGAGTTTATTGCTAAAAATGAGTGAAGATGTTTTCACGGTAAAACAAAAAATAAACAGGGAAGTTGAATATGTTGCCAATGGAATCAGGAAAATCCTTGATGTAAATGCGATTCCTGAACTGGATGAAGAAAATGAAATGGAAACCGTTCTGATAGTGGCTCACGATATTACTGAAGCCAAAATGAATGAACAGAAAATCAGGGAATCCAACAAAAAAATTACAGAGAGCATCAATTATGCACACCGGATTCAAAAGGTCATGCTTCCGGAAGAAAAAAACTTAACACTTCTTTTTCCTGAAAGTTTCATGTTGTATGAACCGAGAGATTTAGTCAGCGGCGACTTCCCATGGTTATTTGAAAGAGGAGATGATATTTATTTTGCCGCCGTAGATTGTACGGGTCATGGAGTTCCCGGAGCATTTATGTCATTAATTGCTAATTTTTTATTGAATCAAAACACCGGCACTGATGGATTCATTTCCCCTGGAACAATCCTCGATTTTGCTCATCAGGGTATTGTTAAAACATTGAAACAGGAAGAAAATCCCGAAACACACGATGGAATGGATATCGCTTTGTGCAAAATAAATCTGAATAAATTATCGCTTGAATATGCCGGCTCTCACCGTCCTTTATATTTAGTGAGAGATAACGAACTCATTGAAATAAAAGGGGACCGCTATCCTGTTGGTGGTAATCAATATCGTAACCGGAAACCATTTACAAATCATTCTCTCGTTCTTCAGAAAGGTGATTCTATTTATCTTTTTACAGATGGATTACCCGATCAAATCGGGGGACCGGAAGGAAAAAAGTTTACAACATCAAAAATAAAAGAAATAATTTTAAAAAATAATGTTGCCGGTTTACGTGAAATCGGTGCAATGATTTGCAATGAATATAGAGAATGGAAAAACGGGTTTAAGCAGATTGATGATGTTTTAATCATGGGAATTAGAATTATATAAAAATATATGGTTACGGTTCGAACTCCTATAATTTTTATACTAATTACGAGTTACGCAAGAGCATCCATTTTCATTTAGTTCAGCAAATAATGTGAAAAATAGAATGTCAATAAAAAAACCTCTCGAATTTGTGCAGTTTATTCTGGAACAAAAAACTCCATGCAATATTCTGACGGCATACCGTGGAACCTTTTCGCAAGGAATTATTAAATCTTTGTTGGTGTTGATAGAAAAAAAACTTCAAACGGAAATAAAGGATATAACAATGCAAAAAAAGGTTTTTAATATCGCCTTGGTTTTTCTTCAGAATGTTTGTAAAAATTTTAATTCAGAGTTTCATCCTCCTGTTTTTATCCTCAGCGGGACCCTTTCTGAATTTTTCATAAGCGCAGGTATTATTATTGAAAACATCATATCGGACGGTTTAAAAAATAAATTATTAGCCATTAATACTATGGAAATCGAAGATATTAAGGAGTTGCATAAATCTCTGATAACTTCTAAGGAATTGTCAGTGGCTGACGAGATGGGATTAGGATTAGTGGAGCTTTTTCTAAAGTCAGGAAATAAAATCAAATACCATTTTGACAAAATGAGTGATAAACAAAGTTATGTTGTTTTACAATGCACAGTATTAAAAAACACTTTACAACCATGAACACTTTCTTTTTAAAAGGCACGGACGATACGCCCTCGGTCATATTAGACCCGGCAAACAATCTGTATGAATTTTCAGGAAGGTCATTGCCTGAAGATGTTTCTGCATTTTACAAACCAATTATATCCTGGTTCAAGGAAACAGCCGTTTTCCTTCCGGGAGAAGTGTGCATAAAATTTAACCTTGAATATTTTAATACGGCTTCCTCAAAAGCAATTCTCGATGTTTTATTCCAACTGGAAACCCTTCGGGATGCCGGACATGACATAAAGATAAAATGGTATTTCGATACCCATGACGAAAGTATGCATGAAGCCGGAGAAGAATACAAAGAGCTGGTATCACTTGATTTTGAGATTCTGCCACGGTGATGTGATGGGGTTATTTTTTTTTTAACTTTTACATTTTAACTTTTAACCTTTTTTCCCCCTACCACCAATCCCCCGCCTCCACCCCTCCCTCCAGCCACTCCTCCACACTGTCCGGCAATGCCGGAAAAAAATCTAATCCGGTAAATTTTTCTACCAAATCAATGGTAACAGCAAAATTTTCTATATGTTGCGTTGCCGGTTCATTGGGAAGAATGAAACCTATGCCTTTTATGTCCGGCTCTTTCAAATCTACAATAACTTTATAAAAATAGTGTGGCACAGTGACACGATTGCTTCCGATAGTTTGTAAATTACCATTCAACACCCCTCCCGTGACAATATATATTTCCTCGTTTTGGGTTGCCCAGCTTCTTACTTGTTCTTCTAATTTTTTCCATATTCCTCTATTAAATCCAGGTTTTTGCGGACTCATATTACTCATGAAAAAAGTTTCAGACATAATATTTGTGGATATTTTCATGTCACCCGCCGGGCAAAGATGTCCCCGGTCATATCCACTACGATAATAATCGCCGGGTGACGCAGAAATGGTTTTAACTATGGGATCCTCTCTGAAATTATTGGTACGGGTGACACTTCCATTCAACATCTCAGCGGATAATTTGTATGCCACCCATTTTGCTTGTTCGTGCTTTTCGTCATAGCACAAAGTAAAAGCAGTGTGTCGGATGATTTGTTCGCCGGATGTGTATGTTGGGATTTCAGTATTAGGAGGAATGGTTTTGAGAAGCGGAGCTGGTTTTTTGGGGGATGTTTTAGAAATCGCTTTGTGACTTTTGAATTTGTTCTTGTAATGGTAGTTGCTTTTTTTTTGAGAACTAAAATAAAGCAGTAACAAAAAAGCTAAAAGGAGGAAGATAATGAGAAGGGAGCGGGTGGGGCGCAAGGGGGGAGAGATTAATTATTAAAAAAATAGTAAGCCCTGAAAGGGCGGAATATATTAACGCAGGGTGAAGCCCTGCGTTAATGAACTGCCTCTAGTAAGCCCTGAAAGGGCAGAATACATTAACGCAGGGTGAAGCCCCTCGTTAATGAATTTGCTACCTATATAAATCCAGTGATTGCACATCCCAATGTGCTATTTTTAATTAATTTGCACATCCTAATGTGCAAATATGCAAAAATTAAGAACAATCCCAACTTCTAATACGACAAACGCTACGACCTACCAAACAAATTCCTTACGTTATTGAAATAATTTTTATCTTTGCGTGTAACAACATATACCAAAACAACTCAGGTTTTAGAAAAAAACATATAACACTAAATGAAAAATGTATAAGTAAGAACAAAATGCAAAAAACAATCACAAAAAGTTGAATAGTGACCCCACTTAGTCATTTATTGTTAAGTGTTATGTGTTATTCATTATTTTACTGAAATCTGTTTACCTTTGGTATAATCTGACAAAACTCCAATCCATCCAACATGACCCTCTCCCCCTCAAAAGAAAAAACCTCCCTCCTCCACCGCTACCTGCTGGCATCGGTTGCTCCCCGTCCTATCGCATTGGCAAGCACCGTGGACAAAGACGGTAATCCTAACCTTAGCCCTTTTAGTTTTTTCAATGCATTCAGCGCCAAGCCCCCCATCCTTGTGTTTTCCCCTGCCCGCCGGGTGCGAGATAATACTTTAAAACATACCCTGGAAAATATTTATGAAACACGGGAAGTGGTCATCAATACTGTTAATTATGAATTGGTCCATCAATGTTCTCTTTCAAGTACAGAATATCCAAAAGGAATCAATGAATTTTTAAAATCAGGATTAACGCAAATTCCTTCTCTGGAAGTGAAACCACCGCGGGTAAAGGAATCTCCGGTACAGTTTGAATGTAAAGTAAATCAGGTGATTGAACTTGGGAAAGAAGGAGGCGCCGGAAATCTGGTGATTTGTGAAATTTTACTTATGCATATTTCTGACCATATTCTGGATGAAAAGGGAAACATTGACACTCACAAAATTGATTTAGTGTCACGCATGGGTTATGATTTATATTGCCGCGCTTCGGGGACAGCCGTTTTTGAAGTTCCCAAACCGCTGACTACTCTCGGTATTGGCATTGACCAACTACCTTTAGCTATTCGAAATAGCGATATTTTGAGTGGAAATGATTTGGGACAATTAGGAAATGTTGAAACCATTCCAACAGAAGATGAAATAAAAAATTTTATGAAAACTTCGGAGCCGCTCAAAAACCTTTTTCAAAAATTTTCTAATGACACTGTTCAATTAAAAAAAGAGAGCCACTTATTGGCAAAAGAATTAATCAAGCAAGGGAAAGTGAGAGAGGCATTGATTGGATTATTGAATGTTTTAGCGTGAACTCTCTTTGTAATTTATTGTTAAGTGTTTTATGTTAAGTGTTTTGTGTTAAGTGTTTTGTGTTAAGTGTTTTGTGTTAAGTGTTTTGTGTTAAGTGTTTTGTGTTAAGTGTTTTGTGTT
>MEPC01000039.1 GCA_001769655.1 Bacteroidetes bacterium RIFCSPLOWO2_12_FULL_37_12
TCGGTTCTTGCTAATAAAAAAGATGCGCCAGATGCAAGCCCCATCTGCACACCTTCATAAATTCCTGCGATACACGACAATACCATGGTTCCATGCACCCCAAAATCATATACATCTTTTTTCTTTTTTACAAAATCAAATGTATTCAGAATTTGGTTATTCTGAACTAAATGTTTAAAAGCATCCAATTTATCCACTGATGGAAACCCAGCATCAAATACAGCTATAATAACTCCTTTTCCATTCAATCCCGCATTTCGGAAAAAAGTTCCGCCTAATCTTGAAGTTTGCGCTTCAAGGAGTTTTTGTTCGCCGGATTTTAAGGTAGATAAATCGTTCATGGCACTTCTAAAAACTGAAATTTTTCCTCTCCCAACCCTCTCCAAGAGAGGGACATAATGGTTGTTTTTAGAAGTGCCATTTAGATATTCTGAAGAATTTTCTTTAGAAAGAAAATGACTCTCACTAATTAAAGATGAACCCTCCATCTTTAAAACAAAAGTTAATTCACCGATGAGTTTGGCATTTGTTTTAGAAGTATAAACAGTTAACATATTAAACCATCTGCTTTCATTGGTAATGGAATCAGTAAGATTTCTTATTATTTCCTTATAGGAAGTATTAAGCGGGAAATCAGTAGAATCGCTGAGAGGCAACCCTTCTTTTAATCGTCTATTAATAGCATTCAAATGAAAAAAAGTGTATGGATTAAAGTCAACTCCTTTTTTATTTTTCAAATAGACATGATACTTTTCAGATTGAGTATTAAACTGTTTTTCTGATGTAGCGTTTAACCCCGTTTTTAAGAGGAAAGAGCAAATAAAAATTAAAAGAAATTTGGTATTTTTCATTTCAATTAAAAGTGCAAATATAACTTAATTAGATATATTTCTTCTACAAATCCGACCTCACCCCAGCCCCTCTCCAAAAAAATGGAGAGGGGTTAAAAAGCGCCTGGATTTTTATTCGTCTGTGTGGAAATCAAAATATTAATGGATATTTGTTCCCTATTCACTTATGCCACTATTCCTCTATACCCTCTTACCCTCATCTCATGCAGAGTCCTATAAAACTCCAGAAAAATAAGAAGACAGCCATAGGTACTTCGTACCTTACAGCTATTATAAGCATCACCTTGGTACTTTTTATTGTGGGATTATTCAGCATGATGGTTCTTTACGTAAGTAAATTATCGAATCATGTAAAAAGTAATGTAGTCATGTACATATACCTTGACAAAAATATTAAGAAAGAAATTTGTGACAGCATCGAAAAGATACTTTTGACTAAGCGTTACGTTCCCAATACTGGAAAAGAAATAATCCGTTTCGTATCCAAAGAAAAAGCGGCAGAAACATTTACCCGTCAAACGGGGGAAGAATTTGCCAAATTTTTGGGCTACAATCCTCTGCGGGATGCTTTTGTAGTTAAAATAAAATACGAATATGCGAATGACGACAGCATGAAATTTGTAAAAAAAGAGCTTGCAGGCATTCCTGGTGTTTTTGAAACAGATTTTCAGGAATCCTATATTCAGGTGGTAAACGATAATATAACCAAAATAGGAATTATCCTGCTCTTTTTTGTTTGCATACTGTTTATCATAGTGGTGATACTCATCAACAACACTATTAAACTTGCCTTATTTTCACAACGATTCTTAATTAAAAGCATGCAATTAGTGGGAGCCAGCGAATTGTTTGTGATTCGTCCATTTATATGGAAAGCATTTATTCAAGGATTAAGCAGTGGGATTTTGTCTGTGATTCTGTTATTTTTAACCATTCGGTATATCAGTGAATATTTAGAGGATTTAAAAAGTTTACAAAATATAAACGAGCATTATATTATCTTTGGGGCGGTAATTATTCTTGGGGTATTAATTGCGGTCATTAGTTCGTACCGTGCAATTAAAAAATATTTAAAAATGAGGTTGGATGATTTATACTAAATAATTTTGTTACTGTTCAGTATCCAAATTTATTAAGCCACTAATTGAACAAGAAAAAAAATTTAGCCACTGATTACACTGATTAAACACGATTTTAAGATTTTTTATAACATTAATCCGTGTAATCAGTGGCAAAATTTTATTTTTTCATTTTGGACTGAACAGTAACATAATTTTAATATTCAAAAAAAATGGCACAACCAAACATTCCATCCAAAAGTTTCCTTTTCGGGAAAATAAACTACATTTTACTATTCACCGGCTTGACATTAATTGTCCTGGGATTTATCATCATGGGTTTAGAAAAAGAAGAATTTGGTTTTGGACTGTTGGGGCTTTACATTGGACCTATACTCACGGTTATTGGATTTATAGTAGAGATATTTGCTATAATGATTAAACCAAAAGATGAGGCAGGCAACTCTTGAGGTATAGGGCATAGGGGTATAGGGGTATAAAAAAAACAAATGACAAATCTCGAAGCATTAATACTTGGAATCATCCAAGGGCTAACTGAATTTATTCCTGTATCCAGCAGTGGTCACATGGAGATTGGAAAATTTTTGCTGGGGGTGAAATCGGAGGAGAATTTACTTTTTCTGGTGGTGGTGCATTTTGCAACGTTGCTTAGCACCTTGGTAGTTTTTCGCAAAGAAATTATTGAGTTGGTTAGGGGCTTGTTTGAATTCAAGTATAATGATTCCCTTGATTTTTCGTTAAAAATTATTGTTTCTATAATACCGGTTGGCATCGTTGGTTTTTTATTTGAAGAAACTTTTGAGCAGTTATTTACAGGTAAAATGTTGCTGGTTGGTTTTTCATTACTGATAACCGCATTACTTCTGTTTTATGCCGGTAAGATGAAAGAAACCAACGGGGAAATTTCCTTCCTGAAAGCGATCCTAATTGGAATTGCGCAGACCATTGCGTTACTTCCGGGATTATCCAGATCCGGCGCCACTATCAGCACAGCGCTACTTTTGAAAGTTGACCGGAGCAAGGCGGCTTATTTTTCTTTTATGATGGTCCTCCCTCCTATTGCCGGAGCCATGCTTTTAAAATCATTGGAATATTTTAAAGACCCTTCACTTCATACAATAAATTTTTTACCCTTGCTTATCGGTTTTATAGCTGCTTTTATATTTGGTTATATTGCCTGTAAATGGATGATAGAGTTGATTAAGAAAGGGAAATTGATTTATTTTTCTATCTATTGTTTGTTGGTGGGATTATTTTCAATTGCAATAGGGATTTAGAGGTTTTATGTTAATGTGTTTCGATATTAATATGAATGTAATACGGTTGTAATACAATTGTAATTCCGGTTGTAATACACCACTTATTGCTTGTGGTACTTTCTATTTTTTTAATAAGATTGATCTGAAATTGAAAGCGTAAATTTATACAAATAATAGTCATGATTTTCATAAACAAAGACAAAGAAACCATCTTCTCCCATGATAATTTTTACAGTACCGTTGGGTAAAAATGAATCTATGGGAATAAGCTGTAACTTATTAAAATCTTTTCCAAAAATCTCAAGATATTTTTTACCTCCATTCCCAAAAATAAAGCCATAATATTTCCCATTATTTATTTCATTGCTTGAAAAATATTCCCAATTAAAGTGTGTATGCAGTGAATCATAGCCAACAGGAAAAGTGTTTAGCCATTTCTTTTCTTCCGTGTCTTCCGTCCCGCTTAATGATGTCACTACTTTACCTGAATTCAAATTATAAATTTTGGGTGAAGAATGATAATGAACAAAGGATTCATCAAAAAATTCAAATAAAACACCCGATAAAAAAAAATTTCCTTTTTCTAAATAATCATCTACGGAAGGTACAGGTTTCATTCCTGCATAGATTATATTTTTCTTCAGGGCATCGAGTTTCATTACAACTACTCCTTTATTTCTAAACTTACTGTATATAGTTTGATTAAACCCAGAAGTATCTTCGAATTCGTTGCAAGTTAAAACAGTATCATCTTTGAACAGAAAAAATTCAAAAGTAGGATTTACGCCTGGCTGTAGTTTTCTATCAATATCATAAATATAATTGATTTTCTGAATATTCAAATGTGAATCAAGTGTAGCAATGAAAGCGTAATTATTTGCAATGGGTTCTCCCACTTTTATAACCATAGAATCATTAGTGGAAAATTTTAAAACCTCATTTTTTTCTACTCTTTCCAACACCTGAATCCCAAAGTAAATATAAATATTATTTTTTTGCACACTGGCAGTATATATAGGTACATCGAACCGGTTATACTCGTTCACCCAACCAGCATGGTCATTTGCATATTTTATTTTTTTAGGGTCTTTGGAAACATATTCCTTGTATAAATCAATGGCATTCAATTTAGTTTTGTTCATAATAAAATCCAACTTTCCTGTGTTAACATTAAGTAATCCCACTCTATTGGTGGCATCTGCAATCTGAAGAAGATAGTTTGAGTTTACATAATAGAACATGTTTAACTTTGTGTGCAAGGTGGTAGTTTGGTCTAACTTTACTTTTTCTTTGAACGTTACTTCCAGAAAATCGCATGGAAATAGTAACTTATCCGGGTCTGAATATTTTAATATTTCTGAAAAGTACAATCTATTGTTTTTAACATACAACAATTTTGACAGAGGACCTTCTCCACCCATTGCTACATATAAACTGTCGTTAATACGTGTGTTTTTTTTAATTATATCGTCAAAAGAAATTTTAAGAACATCACCAAAAAAAAGCGAAATATTTTTTTCTGATATGCCTTCATCATTAAGCACAAAATAAACAGAATTACAGGGCGAATTTTCCTTGATGCGTTTGTATGCTGTATAAATTACATGAGCATTCGTATTAGTGCCACTTCTTACATTTACAAGAAAAACATAATATGAATCATTTATATCCGGAAAATAATTGAGCATAATCTTAGTAATCAAAGAGTCGTTCCCAAGCTCTTTATAAATTGATAGTTTTTGAGATAAATGATTTTGCTTTTTTCTGCTCTTAAAAGATGATTTTCCTATAGAAAGATGGCAAGAAAATATAAAATAAAAAAAACAGAAGCAAAATAATGTTGTTTTACCTATGTTTTTCATAACTGTATTACGTTTATGCACTTTGGTCATTCAAATGTAATTTTAATAATGCGCTCTTTTTTTTCATTTTTGTTTTTATTTTTAGTTACTTCAATATTGAAGTACCCGCAAAATAAAAAAAAATGACATCTCCAAATTTAATATAATTTTTTTTCATTTTTGACTATTTATTGTATAAATGAAAATCATTATGTAAATTTGTAAAAAAAATGAAATCATGGGATTGACTTATGCAAAAATACAACTTGAAAACCAATACGATGAGTATAGTTGGTTTGAAGGTAAAATAGCAAAAGATAAAGTTCGTTCTGTTGTTGTAAATATGCTTATTGATACAGGCGCTATCAGAATGGCAATTAATGAAACCATTTTAGCTCAACTGGGATTAAAAAAGGGTTTTAAAATGAATGCCGCATTGGCAGATGGTAGTATAAAAACTCTGGAATTAGTTTCGGGAATTAAAGTAAGTTTCGGCGACAGAACATGCTATACAGATGCTTTTGTATTACCAGGCAATACAGAACCTTTACTGGGCGCTATACCTATTGAAGCAATGGATTTGGTTGTAATTTCATCGGAAAATAAGTTGCAATATAATCCAAAACACCCGGATGGTGCGTTGTTTTCGTTAAAATGAATTCTTTCCCTATAATTTCAATCTATTATTTTCAATAATCTAAGGTAAAAAAACTCTACCTTTGTCCTACAAAAATACAAGCCGTTCTATCGCTCCGTAGCAATGCGGGGAGGAAAGTCCGGACAACACAGAGCGCCATACTTCCTAACAGGAAGAATTCCTGAATAAGGAATATAGAAAGTGCTACAGAAAATAACCGCCACTTCAATTTTTGTCTTTCCCGTAGACAGCCGGAGTGGTAAGGGTGAAAAAGTGAGGTAAGAGCTCACAGTTACAGGTGGTGACACCTATAACGAGTAAACCTTATGGGTTGCAAGACCAAATATGCTGACGTTTCCGGGTTACACCGGAAGAAGGACTGCTCGTCCAAGTTAGCGGGTAGGTTGCTAAAGCCGTGCAGCGATGTGCGGCGCAGATAAATGATAGAAAGCTCACCTGATCTAAAAATCGTTAAGAGCTACAGAATCCGGCTTACAGGCTTGTATTTTTTTTATTTTTAAAAAATTGAAAATAGAAAATAGGAAATAGAAAATAGAAAATAGAAAATGTCCCCTCATGTTCTTAACGCGCTCACTGCTCTCCGGCAAGGGCAGGTTATCCTCTACCCTACTGAAACCGTTTGGGGAATTGGCTGTGATGCAACTCATGAGAGTGCCATTAAAAAAATAATGCGTCTCAAAGGCAGGCAGGATGGTAAACCGTTTATTCTACTGATTGAATCTGTAAATATCCTACCGGAATACCTTGCTAAAATTCCCGATAATGCAATTAATCTTTTGAATTCATCAGTGCCACAAACTGTCATTTTCCCCGAAGGAAAAAATGTTTCCCCATTAGCTATGGGTTCAGACGGCTCCATCGCTTTTCGTATTGCAAAAAATTCTTTTTGTATGGAACTTCTTAAGGAGTTTAAGAAACCT
Source organism: Bacteroidetes bacterium RIFCSPLOWO2_12_FULL_37_12 (assembly GCA_001769655.1). Taxonomy (GTDB): domain Bacteria; phylum Bacteroidota; class Bacteroidia; order 2-12-FULL-37-12; family 2-12-FULL-37-12; genus 2-12-FULL-37-12. The sequence goes on from MEPC01000039.1 coordinate 6,609, forward strand.
ATTGTTTCCACATCAGCTAATTTTAGCGGAAAATCAACTCCTAAAAGTTTCCATGAGATTGACCCGCTACTGATATCAAAGGTTGATTATGTAGTAGAGTGGGAATATGAAAATAGTGATTATCAAAAGCCATCTGGAATTGTGAAAATTATGGATGATGGGAGCGTTGAGGTGATTAGGGAGTAACGGTGTCGTTGTAATAAAAAACATACTAAATCTGAAATTTTTTGATTATTTATATAAAAAAAAGCATTTTTTGGTATTATTTATTGAATGACCTATACTATTCCTCCCCTCTCAATTTCCCACAATTACAAACGCCCCCCAATAATAAGGTGATAAGTTTTTCATTTTCATGTCTATTTGTACTTTTTTCAATGCAGAAACTTTATCCATTCCTGTAAGCCAGTTTGTATAAAAACCGGACATTAGTTCCTGGGTATGCTCATCAGAGATTTTCCACAACGACATGAGAACAGCTTTTGCGCCTGCCTGCTGAAATGCACGTTGTAAACCGTAAACCCCTTCTCCGTATTCTACATTTCCTAATCCCGATTCACAAGCCGAAAGCACCACTAATTCTGTGTTATCCAAGTTCAGATTCATAGCTTCAAACGCAGTCAGAATACCATCCTCTCTTTTGGGATAACTATTATTTTCGCTATTCACTATCTCATTTTCTTTGAAAGCACTATCCATCGCCATTAGTAACCCTGATTTTAGAAGTGTGTTTGTTGTAAAATAAATACTATCAATTCCAAGATACTTTACCCCCCGGATATTTTTTTCTGTAAGAAAATATCCGTGAGTGGCGATATGCAATATTCCCGGACTTTTTTCCTGTTTCAACGCACTTTCCACAGCAAAATTTTGTTGGAAAAGTTTTGTTTGCCATTTATTGATTTTTAGTAAGGAATCAATATACAGCAATTCTGATTTTGTTCCGGGTAACTCAGGTAGTTTTCCAAAATCGGACTCTGCCGTGTGATTTTCATAATTAATATTTCCATAAATGGAAGCAGTACTATTTTCTTTATTATTGACAATTTTGTTTTGATTCATAATATCTTTTCCGCTTGTAATCATTCGGATATTTATTTCTTCTAAAAGATAGTTACCTGATGCCGGATTCTGAAGTGTATTTAAATTCAGTTGATTGTAAACCCCGTCAGCTGAAAAGTAAACCGTTCTTATACCCTGCAATTCTTTTGCAATCTTAGCCCAATAGAACTCAAAACCCTCCGGGTAGGGTTGGTTATGTTTTATAGAAAGTTTATATCCATTAAAATACTTCCCTTCCAATTCATTCCCATTTTGAAGAGTAATGAATCTTAGATTTTGAGATTTTGAATTCTGTTTTTTTAAGGCGGTAAGTATCAATACTCCGTAATTTATAGAATCCGTAAATCCATTTTTCATTAAATATGAAATGCTGTCATTAAAATGAATCGTATCTGTAACAGTACCATATTTTCTAAAACGGATTATTTCTACAAATGCTTCCCCTTCCTTTAACTTTTGTTGAATATCGTGCCGGTCAATTTCATATTTATCTTCTTTGGAATTAAATAATTCAGATTTTTTTGATAATTCCTTTTCCAGATCGTTTAATTCTTTTTCATGATTGGGGATGCTGATTTTTTGATTATCCAGTTCCTCTTTGCTCAAGGTAAATAATTTAGCTAAATATTCGCGTTTATTTTTCCATGTGTTGAATAATTTTATTAAAGACGTGTCACGGCTTTTAAATATATTTTCTCTTATTTTATTTCCTGAATTAAACATTAATCCTTTCGTTGAAAGACGGTAATTTAAGATTTTCTCAAGAACGCTATCGGCATCGTTAAGAGAGGAGTTTATAGTGTATTTTGCGATAAATGAATAGTAATGTTCAAAATTATTTTTCAGTGTATTGTAAAATTGTCCTTTTTCTTTTTCACTCATGGAAGGAAAATAATTTCTTACTTGATATAGATTTTTATCCAATGCCTGTTGAAAAAATGAATTTGCTTCAGTGTACTTTCCCATTTTTTCATAAAGCATTGCGAGATTGAAGAGAGAATTGGCGTACAGGGGATGTTTCTCCCCTAATTGAGCTTTACGGATAGCCATAGACCTGAAAAAATAATTTTCTGCGAGTGCATAGCGACCCATTGATTTATATAACTCAGCCAGATTATTCATTGGCGGGGCATTATCCGGATGATCTTCTACGTTCTGTGTAGTTTTCAATTGTATGGATTTTAAAAACATTTCCTCTGATTTAGAGTAACGAACTACGACATAGTATAAATATGCCAGGTTGTTTAAAACAGATGCATAATTTGGATGATTTTCACCAAGACGTATTTTTATTATTTCTGATGATTGTAAATACAATTTCTCTGCTGAAGAATATCGCTGGGTATTCATATAAAATAATCCCAATCCATTAAGCGAGTTAGCAAAAGAAGGATGATTCTCTCCAAAAAGATTTTTTTTGATATTCATGGCTTGCACATATAATTCTTCTGCTGAACGGAAGCGACCTAATGATTGGTATAAACCAGCCAGGTTATTTATTACCATTGCATATTCGGCGCGTTTTTCTCCATCTTGACTTTTATGAAGAGCAATGGATTGTAAAAACAATTCTTCTGCTTCCGGATAACGCCCTGTTGTTTCATACAACGATGCAAGGTTTTGAAGATAAATAGGATTGGTGGAAAAATGATCGGTGGATAGTGCCTTATTTATTTTGATTGCCTTTAAATATAATTCTTCAGCCAACTGATAGCGACCCGTTATATAATAGAGTAATCCAAGGTTACTAAGAGCCCTGGCATAATCCGAATGGTTTTCTCCAATAACATTTTTTTTTATTGCAATGGATTGTAAATACAGTTCTTCCGCTTCAGGATAACTACCCATATTATAGTAAAGTCCTGAAAGGTTATTAAGTGTCACTGAATAACCTACGGATTTTTCACCTGTAACATTTTTTCTAATACTTAATTCATCTTTAATATAGGATATGGCTTTTTCATAGTTCGCCGCACGGAAATAAGTAAAAAAGAGAACAGATAATGCATTGGCATAATTTGTATCGTTTTTGCCGAATTGGATTTCTGCTTGTTTAAGGGCTTTTTCTCCAAATTGCAACGCTACTTGAATATTAAATTTTTTGGAATGGTATTGAGCCGAATCAAGAAGTTGCTTGAAGGTCTGTCCATGAGTAGGGACACAGAACACAGATAATACAATTACTAAAAATCGTAAATTCATAAAATAGGTTGAAAGATTGCGGGTCTTACCCTTTCCTCTCCATCTATTCTTTCCAAAATAACAATGTATGCGAAATTCAGCAGGAAAAATGCTCCGATTTTGATTTCTTCAAGAAGGTCTGCCAGACAAAGATGAGTTATAATTATAATCTGTGATAGAAAGACAGCAAGTATTAAATTTTTGATTTTATTATTTTCAGTGTGATAGTAAATTTTTAATGCTTTTCCAATAAATCCGGTTAACAATAGTAAAAAAATAGCCAAGCCGATAAAACCCTGTTCGGAAAGAATCAGCAGAAAATAATTGTGCGCGCTGGAACGTTCGGGGTTATTGCTAACATACGTTCTGAAAAGTGAAACTGTATATTGGCTGTAATTATTATAAAATGTTCCAGGACCAAAGCCGGTTAACGGTTTCTCAATACCCATTTTACCAGCCGCAAGCCAGCGGTATATTCTTTCCACTCCTGAAATATCTCTGAATTTTACCGATGCCTGTAAATGTTTGCTGATATCATCTTTAAAGTAAATGGTCTTATAAAAATCAGGAGTATAATCCATAAACCTGTTTTTAGAGCTCATAAAAATAATAATGCACAATACACCTATAACACTCATTGACATGATAAGTTTAAATAATCTTAACTGCACTAAACCCCAGCACAAGAGAGCGATAATTAGTGATAGCCAGGAACTTCGGGTGTAAGAAAAAATAATGGCAAATAAGAAAATTAATGCAGCTAGTATTAAAAAATTCTTTCTTATTGAATGTTTCTGATACCAGGTAGTTGCAACACAGACGAACGGAAAAAAAGCCGCTAAATAGGCGCCATAATTATAATGATTTAAAAAAAAGGGATAGACAGCCCGGTTAGCATCACTGAAATGAAACCGGTACGTGGCATGATTTATCAATACATACGCAACTAATAAAAATGATGGTATAAATAGTATCCAGAAAAGTTTTTTAATATGTTGGAATGTTTTTATAACAATAATGGCTAGTATCGTGAAGGTTGAGATGTGCCAACATTTTGAAATTAAATATTTAAATGAAACAATATAAAATGTTGAATTTAAGGAAGATATAAATATCCATAAAACATGAAAAGCTAATAATGCTATTAATGAATTTTTAAATAGATAATTTGATTCATTTGCATCGTTAGCTAATTTCAGAATGGTTGCCAACATTAAAACAACCACTAACGGTTCGGTAGGTATATCAATATTATGTCCTTCGTGAGTCAGAAAAGGAATGGTAACAGGCAAAATTAACAAACAAAGATAAAAGGCAGATCTTAAATCGTAAATGATAAAATAAGCCGTTAAAAAAAGGATGGGTAAAACGAGTAAGCTGATGTTTTCATTGGAAATGGAAATGAAAAGGCATACGAGCCAAAAAATCCCAAAACACCATAATAATAAATTGGGATTTATTCCTTTCAAAATTTTTACATTATTCATTCAGCTTGGTTTTCCAGCTTTGATAATTTTCAACAACGATAGCAGTTATCAGAGAAAGCAGAAAAGTACCGAGAGAGGAAGCCAACACAATTAACCACCGGATGGGTTTATCCTTTTTGGGTGCAGGTGCCGCTCTTTCCACGATGAAAAGATTAGAAATCTTCTGATTTATAGTAGATAAATAACGTTCATACTTGGCTTTAATCTGGTTTAATTCTTCCACTGCGGCTTTTCTCTTATCTTCCAGCACCGAAGTTATTTCAACCCCTTTGGAAAAGGATTCAAGATTGAAACGGGAACCACTTGATGGAGAAATTAAACTGTTAATTTTTTCTTCATAGCCCTTTATCATGGCGGCAAGTTCAATGATATTTGAATCGGCGGGATTATAAAATTTTTCCAATAATTTTAACCGTGCTTTTAAGAGAGATAACTCTGCCTGCGATGCCGCTATACTGTTCGAAAGAACCTCGCTCTGCATCAGAATATTGTAAGTACCATATTTTTTTTTGACAGAGGTTAAACTATCCGTAATATCCTGAACATATTTCTGCTGTTGGTTATACCGTTGTTCATAAATATCAAGAACTTTCCGTTGATTACCTTTCACCAACCAATCGTACATCTCATCCATTTTACGAACAACTTCATTGGCAATATCTGCCGCGAGGTTTTTATCGGTATCCCAGACATTTACAGAAAGGGCGCCATGTTGGGTTTTAAGAATTTCAAAATTTTTCTGAAATTTCTTGGCTACTTTAATCAAATAATCGGGATTATTTACCGTATCAATTTCATAATGACTTAGTAAATTAAACTTTTCAATAATAAAATTGCTTAACCCCGGTGAATTTCCGATTGACAACATACGGTCTGTTTCGGCTTCAGCACCAAATAAACTGCTTATTTCCTTTTCTCCAAACAAACTTTGCTGATCTGCGGCTAAAGGGTTACTTGGATAAAAAATACAAGATGATTTAAAGTATGGAGGCATGATGGACTCCGAAGTGATAATAATGCTACCTATTAAAGCTAAAATGGTAAGGATACCAATTACTTTCTTCCTACGGAGAAACACTTTAATAACACCTAAAAGGTTAATGGAATCGTTCATGTTGAAAATTTTGGCAAAGATACTATTAAATGGTTAAATGGTAATATGGTTAAATGGTTAATGATATACAGGTTTTGTTAAAACCGTCTATATTTGCATACTAAAACAAGAAATCAATGAATAAAATCCTTCTGATTTGCAAAAGAGAATACCTGACCAGGGTCAAAAAAAAATCGTTTCTGATAATGACTATTGTAGGACCTTTATTGATAGCGCTTGTTTATGGCGTATCCATCTGGTTGGCTATGAATGAAGAAACTACAGATAGTGAAAAAAATATTGTGGTATTTGATGAAAGCAAATTCTTTAATGGTAAACTGGAAGATGCTAAAAAAATTCATTTTCATTTTTCTGAAAAAAGTACAGTTGACATTGAAAAACAAAAATTAAAAGAATCGGATGATTATGGCATATTATATATACCGTCCACTTTTTCTCCTGATAATCCTAAAGGCATTTATTTGTATTCGTTGTCACAGCCGGGCATTCTCATTCAGGATTTCATTGAAAAGCAAATTAAACAAATTGTAGAAGATGTTAAGTTTGAAAGGGAGGGTATTAACCGGGCTACTCTCGAAAAGATAAAAACGAAAATAAATATAAAAACCATAAAATTAACCGAAAAAGGGGAAGAAAGAGGAAGTGCGGGTGCGGCTTTAGCTATTGGCATGATTTCGGCGCTGATGATTTATATTTTTATTTTTCTATATGGAGTACAAGTCATGCGGGGAGTACTCGAAGAAAAAACAAGCCGTATTATAGAAGTACTGGTTTCTTCGGTAAAACCATTTCAGCTTATGATGGGGAAAATAGTTGGAATTGCGGCTGTAGGATTAACTCAATTTCTGCTTTGGGTCATTTTGTCTGCGGCTGTTACCAGCGCCATTTCCGGATTTTATGGAAATAAATTTAAAGAAAAAATCCCTTTGAACGAAATTCAAAAAAATGAGGGAATAGAAAATGTGGAAATTAATGAAGAGTCCGTTTCAGGATTCCTCAGTGCTTTTTCTACTGTCAATTATCCATTAGTGTTGGGTTCATTTTTATTTTACTTTTTAGGGGGTTACCTGCTATACAGTGCATTATTTGCCGCCATCGGTTCAGCAGTAGATGCTGAATCAGAAACACAACAATTCATGTTGCCGGTAACTATTCCGCTTATTTTAGCCATGGTTATGATCCAATTTATTTTAAAAAATCCTGACGGTCCGGTAGCATTCTGGTTTTCCATAATCCCATTAACCTCCCCGGTAATTATGATGATGAGAATCCCGTTCGGAGTTCCTGTTTTTGATTTAGTGCTTTCCATGTGCTTGCTTGTGTTAGGATTTTTGGGAAGTGTCTGGCTTGCCTCAAGAGTATTCAGGGTTGGGATACTTATGTGGGGAAAGAAAGTGACACCCCGTGAATTATTCAAATGGTTTTTTTATCGCTAATGCAAACTACTATTTCCATTATTGATGTTGGGACCAATACGTTCCATATTTTAATTATCCGGTTACAAGCCGGTAGAAATTTTCACATTCTTCATAAAGAAAGAATTCCTGTCAAATTGGGGGAAAAGGGAATATCGAAGGGAATCATTGATGACACTGCCTTTGACCGTGGCATTGAGACATTGAAATATTTTAAAAATATTTCCGATAAATTTAATGTTTCAACTATTCATGCAGTGGCAACGAGTGGCATCAGGAGTACAACTAACGGTGTGAAGTTTGTTGAACAAATTAAAAAACAAACCGGAATAAACATCAAAGTAATTTCCGGAGAAGAAGAGGCAAGGTTGATATATAAAGGAATTAATTTCACCTTAAACCTTGGAAAATATCCCATTCTGATCATAGATATTGGCGGCGGTTCTGTTGAATTTATCATAGGAAATGAAGAGAAAATATTCTGGACAAAAAGTTATGAAATCGGGGCACAGCGATTGTTGGACCGGTTCCATACCAACGACCCAATTCCCACTGAACAAATAGCAAAAATGAATGAATTTCTTGAAGAAAATCTTCAGGAATTAACTGATAAAATTAAGGAATACGGACCCAGAATTATTATTGGCGCATCCGGGGCATTTGAAACCTTTTCTGATATTTATTTTAAAGAACAGAATCCATCATTTTTACAATCGGAGGTAACAGAAACAGACATGGATTATTCTCTGTGTGAACAGATTTACAATCAATTAATTTCCTCTACCCGTGAAGAGCGGCTCAAGATCCCTGGGATGGTTGAATTCAGAGCAGATATGATAGTAGTATCAGCAATATTAGTTTACTTTTTTCTGAAGAAATTCAAATTCTCTGCTATACGCGTTAGTAATGCGGCTTTGAAGGAGGGAGTGTTGGCGGAGTTGTTGGAAGAAACAATTACGGACATGGATTTATGAAGTTTATTTATTAAATCCTATCTTTTATGAAATGAGTTTTTGGAACCGCATCTTTTGGTTATTATCAATACACCACGACCAACCTCCCATTCCCAATCACCCTCTCCCCTTCCCGTACTCTGTATAAATACATTCCCCGCGGTAATAAAGTAAGATTCAACTTAGTGTCACTCTCTATGGTATTCGCAGGAATAGCCAACATTTTTTTCCCTCGTAAATCAGTGATTTCAAATAAACTCCTGGTTTCTTTATCCAGATTGTGAGTCACCGTGAAAATCCCTTCCGAAGGATTTGGAGATAACTCAAAACTGAATTGTTCCTCTTTGGTATCTGCTCGTCTCAACGTGGTAGTGGTAACTTCTGAAATTCTTGCATTGGAATTCAAACAAGCATTATCCCTTTGAGATTTAACAGCATTCGCTCTTAAATTAACATCGGTTTGCAAGGTGATGGGTTGCACCGGGTCGTAAAAATACGTCATCACTGCACCGGTGCCATTATGATACAGTTGATGATTTAATCGTGGTGCTGTTTCCAACGAAATAAATGTATTTCCTGCTCCGGTAGTTTTTGTTCCCTGATTTTTCAAGTATGTATTTATGCTGTGAATGCCATATTCTGTGTAAGTCATTTTATTGCATGAAATTTCGGATTTGCTGTGGTCGTCGTCCGATAAATCAATGGCTATGCGATTGTTTGAAAATGTATTTTCAGCTATTAGCGAACCATTCTCGGTTTGACTTTTCTCTGTTTTTATGGCAATATCTTTTACTTTGAACACATTTTCACGAATCGTAAAATCTTTGCTTTCTTTGAGTGACACCGCGTTGTTCATATTTTCTGAAAAGTTGTTTCCGTGAATAGTTAAGTTTTTGGATTTCTCAACTAAAATCGCGTCGTCATTTTCACCATCAAACGTATTGTTTCTTATTTCTTGTTTTTCCCTACCTATTATGATAATATGCCTGGGCACAAAAGGGTTTGGTTCACAACTGGCGGAGCCCCTGTACAGTTTGCGAAATTCAATTCCTTCAATAGGCGGCTCCGGACGCTCTCTCCAGGATGGGTTTTCAGGTTTTATTATATCATTACCGTTATCTTCAAAAATATTTTTACCGTGAAATTCTATAATGCCACCGGATTTGGAATTATCAATGACACCATTTTCCCTTTTACCGGCAAATAACGCAATGTCTGCATGTCTTATTTCTGAATTCAGCATTGACACTTTACCGCGAACCACGGATGATTCGCTATACAAATTACCCCAGACCTCAACTCCTTGCCAACGTAAACCGGTTGGGCAATCATCAGTACCTATTGCAATAATTAAACTGGAAATCATTGAAAGGGATGCTGTTTCTTCCACAATGATCTTTGCACAACTTCCCATTCTGAAAATAACATTTTGCAAAGTCAGGTTTGCATTTCTGATTCTCAATGTACCAAATACCTCGTATTCCGTGTTTGCAAGAGTTGTATTTTGATCTATAATCTTATCATAATAAATATCCTTCCAAACATAGTCAGGATCTTTGCCACCACAGGATGACAGCGTACTACAAGAGGGGTCAATGATTACATTTGCTCGCATTGTTTGTGAACATTTGTTTTGGGGATCGGTTATGGTAAGCGTAAAATACAAATTAGGATAGTTGGGTGGCAAAACGCAAAAAGTAGAGGTGTTGGATATAATGGTTGTTATCTCCGGATAGTAAGGAATACAGGTACGGGTAAATGAATCCCACCTCCATCTTACCTCACCCGTGTAAGTCATGGACCAGGAGTAGGAATACTGCGGTACAATGTTAAGTGACACATTAATAGATTTATCAGAAATGTACCCGGTGCCGGAGTAGCAGATATCTTGTAATGACTGAGTACCTGATAGTGTCTTTTCGTAAACAATAACCTCATCCGTTTGCTGGTTTCCGCATTGATCAGAAACCGTAAGGGTGTAGGTGGTTGTATTGGTTAAACCTACCACAGCAGGATTGGGGTCATTGGTTGCATCTCCATCTTTATTATTATAGTAGTCACCAGAAATTTCCACCAAAAAGTCAGAAGGAGACCACGAATAACTTAGGTTGGGGAGTGGTGTACTTCCTAACCTAATTGACCCATTACGTATGGAACATGAATAAATATCATCCCCGGCATCGGCTACAAGCGCTAAAACATTAACAGTAACATTATCCGTAGCGGATTCACATTTATAAGTTTTATCGCTCCATGCCTGAAGGGTGTAAGTAGTAGTGACACAAGGTGACACAAAAGGTTTTCGCTCCGTTGAAATGACAGTATTATTACCTGCTATTGTCCATGAGTATGAATAGGATGGATTATTGGTTTGACCGATTTCAACATAGTCACCATTCTCAACAGGTTTATCGTTGCCGGCATTGACCGTAAAATTCTGTTTGATAAAATTACCACCCGTAACATTCCAATTGCACATTGGATTGTTACAAAGAATGTTTGCTCCATCTTTAACCTGCAACGTACAAGCGGACTGAAGTATAAATTGAGCTCCGGGTTCTACGCAGATGTAGGCGCCGGATTCTACGATGATTTTTGACTGATATTTCATAGTAACTACTGCTGTACTCTTGAAAACAATTTTGCCGGTTACAATAATTTGAGAATTTCCAAAAATGTTCAATGGACCACTTATTTCACAAACGGCATTTTCGTCTTTTTCTTTATTGACATATATCCGGCTGTTATCATTGAGGATGGTAGTGCCACTTAGCTCCATGTAACTGCCGGCATTTTGAATAATTTGTGAGTTTCTGTTCAATGTTACTCTACTGCCCGCTTTAGAAATTAGTGGGTCTTTTACATTGAGGGAGAAATGAGATTCGTTGTTTACTTCCAAATCAGAATCATTTTCAAGAATAATTTTTGAACCGGATTCTTTGGTTACTATGGCGCTATAAGCAGTGTTTGAAGGATCGCCGAGTATTATTTTTCCACCGGATTGGGTGGTGAGGGTGGTGTTTCTACAAATTGTAAAATTTTGTGAAGTGTTTGGCGCAGGCGAATCCAGAATGATATTAACTCTCTGACCGAGATAATTATACCCTTGTGGATGGGTTGTGGCAGCATAGAAATGTACAGGAGTATTTTGATTAAAACTTAAAATTGCTCCATTAGTAATATTCAGGTCTTCAGTGATTCTTAATAGTTTATAATTGGGAAGATATTTATTGATAAAATTAATGGTGGAGTTTGGTTTGACATTCGGAATACCAAGGTTAAAAGATAACGCAGATGAATTTAACTCACGTATATCAGATAAAGTATAAGTATAAGTATAATCCTGACCTGATTCTCTACTCCATGTATTATTATCATAACTGTAATATTCATGTGTTATATCTGTAAGCAACATATCTACACCATCTGCCCCAAGACCTGTAAAATTATTTATATCAAAAATATGCTTGATACTTGCATCTCTTTCGCAGTTTCCTGTAAGTAAAGCATTAAAATACTCCGGTACATCTTCTATCACCGTGCCTGAATTTTTGAATGGAAGCAAAATATCCTTTAGTGTCATCTCAAAATTATCTTGACCGCCATCATCAAAAAGAGTAGTTCTATTTGGGGCTGTACCTGCAGGATAGATATAGGAAGCATAATTATTAGGTCCATCCCAAAGATCAAGCAGGGCTACGCCATACATTAATTCGGATATGTATGGATGATGAACTTGATTCAATAGTCGTCCTCCGCCAGTTGAAACCAAAGTTCTATAAATTCCATGCATATCCCTTTCGGATTCAATTAATCCCGATTCATTATCCATCCAAAATAAAATTTCATCCATAATAAAGGCAAATCCGTTTGCAAACCCCTCAGTTATTGTAAGCTGAGGAGATGAATTATTAACCGAAAAACTATGAGTGCCCCCGGTATTGGACTGGTCATTTCCGTTCTGTAACCACCTCATTACAAAGTGGCCGAATTCATGCCACAGGGTTCGCTCGGAATTCCGGCTTCTTCTGCTTATATAGATAGTGGGGGCAACTCCGGATAACCACTTGAAATTAGAATTGCATTGATCACAATCCTTCATTTGTATCTCAAGCCCGGGACCTATGATTTCCCCCATTGCATATTCAACATTCCTCCATGCATTGTTTGCCCAGGAATATTGCCTGGCGCCTTCATGTCCGCCAACTTCAATATCACCGAAATTTAATTTTTTATTTTGTTCATCGTACCTGATACTTACTTCATTAGTAACCATATCAGAAACACCCCATTGACCATCAAGTTCCACTTCTAATTTACCATCACTGCTTTCAAGTTCCAACTCAAGATAAATCCTAATCCTATCGTTATATGAGGTATAAGTAAAATTAATTTTACGATTACCACTTCCATCAACCATATAACCTTGTTTATCTGTAAAATAATCTGTACTAATAATTTTAGTATCCTTTATATCTCTTGCTCTCCATACTTTTACTTTTGCGAATGAAACAGGTAATTGATTCCAATTACCATTGTCATTTTGTGTCCATACGAAAAAACGGCAGTTTTCAATATTAAACCGGTAAGTATTTTCCCATGATCTGTTATTTGCATTACTTTCATCCGTATTGGTTGCTGTTAACGGCACCTTCACGGTTACTGCATATCCCAATCCATCCATAAAAACTCTTTTAAGTTCGTTATCGGTTAGCATTGTATCGGATGAGGTAATATTGGAAAGAGGAATAGAATCCTTGTGAATAAATGTTCTGGGAGGATAAACATTAGATACCGGCAACCATTCTCTTTTTGATTTTATAAAATCTGACTCATTAAATATCTCAATGGTATTGTAAGGTGTAAAATAAATGTAAGCAATATTTTCTGATTTTTGATGAATTGTATCGCGAGGTTCAAGAAGTATTTTTATTTCCTGATAATAATAGGGAAGATTAGTTGGATCAAAAGAAACTTTATACTGAAAGTCCAAAGATTCATCTTTCACAACTGAGGTGGTTGAACTTAAACGGGCTTGGGCGGATGTATTTTGAATTGAAAAATTAGTAGGAGCAGTGACAAAAACATTTTCATTCCAGGTTTGGTCAAACTGGCTAATAACCTTCAATTCCAAATCAAAAGAACTGCCCGAAACCGGTACTTCTTTTGAATCAACATGAAGCAAAAACCGGTTTTCTTCCATGCCGATAGAATGGCACTGCCCGGAATTAGATGATTGATTGAATGCCTTAAAATGCAACAGCATTAAGGCAAATACTAAAATTATTTTGTTCATGATTTTATTTGTTAATAAAGTACTTGGTTAAGATCCAAACAGAACTATCGGGATAAACTTTTTTGACAACACCAATGTTTTTTGAGAGATATATGTGGGAACTATCGCTATAAGTACTTTTAATGTGAATGATTTTATTATAATTAATCATTAATTGTGTATCTGATACTTGGAATGTATCAACAAATAAAAATTGACCTGTATTATTACCTATTTTAAGTGGATATTGGTAAATATCCCCCCCCCCCCCACCACCAGGAAAAAGTAATACAGAATCAGGCACAACCTCACTAAAAGAAATCAAAGGGTTTAAGGTGAATCCGGGAACATTACTAAACCAATCGTAACCAGGATTATCCGGGCTATTAAAAAATATTTCGTTAGAATGTTGAATGAATATTTTATAAAAAAAATCACATAATTCAGGATCGTGGTCAAATGCTATTTCTTTTGTTGATGAATAACAAAACATTGAATCCATGATACCAAAAGCCCCTTTTTTTTGATAAACCCACCAGCTACCTTGTGGAAAAAACCAGTAGTCAAGGAATTCTTTTGTGAGTTCTGATGGATTGCAAACAGGTTCTTTCTTGCAGGAGAAACCGAGGGTGAGCAGAAAGGTGAGTAGTAATATTTTTGGAAGATTCATGTTATTACAAAGAATAAAAAAAATTAGAATGGAAATAAAATATCAGATAATGAAAATGATTTTTTGAAATTAATTTTTTCTATATACGAGGGGTGAAATTAATTTATTTCATATTTCAACAAACCATAGATTCTTCTAAAAACATAGCAATTTAATGAAAAATAATTGAAAAAAGCAAGTTTTTGTTAAATTATTTTTACAGGCATATAATCGCTTTGTGGAATTTGAGTTCTTGCCACAACCACCCTTTATGTGTCTAATCCATCATCAGGGCTTACCCAATTTCTTGGGAGATTAATAAAATCATCATAATCCCAGATTTCTATTGAATTATAAGGTGTGAAATAAACTTTTGCTTGCGTTTCTAAAAAGCCGCTGTCAGGGTAAGTTACCTGGTGTTTAATGTGTAAGGTAACCGGAAAAAATGGGAGATTAGCCAAAGGATAACTGATTTGAACTTTTATGGTTAGAGTGTCACTGTAATAATAATTTCTTGCAGGCAGATTTTCAGCATTTATAACGCTCCACCCCGTTTTTGGAATTGTCTGTATATTTCCTGATAAAGAAGTGCTATCAGAAAAGTAATATGATATTTCTATCTCAGTATTTCCATCTAAAGTTTGGTCTTCTTTAGAGACAACTTTGATAAGGGCTTTTGTTTGAGAAAGAGCACTTGATAATACCATTAAACCAAATGCTAAAATTAAAATAAGCTTTTTCATGTTCTTATTTGTTTATGTGATAATTTATCAGTTCCCAGTTTAAAGAATCTGTGTGCGTTTTTTTTATGAGCCCAACGCTTTTTGCGTAATAGTATATACCATCGTATTTAGAGGTTGTGTCATAATCGATGTCACAACCAGCACCTGTTTTAACACGACTAATTTTAAATATTTTAATTTGATGGAAATTAAAATTTTGTGATAATAATGAGTCTCTTAATTCAATGTAATATATATTTTCAGAATAATTAGAATTCCCCAATGATATATTTGAAACGAAAATAATTACTGTTTGCCCAAAACAATGTGTTTTTTCAATTTTGATTGAATAATGACTTTTTTCAAGTTCATCAGCCATTCCAAAACAATTAATAATATGTTCAGCGGGAAATGTTTTTGATTTATCCTGTAATAAGTATTCCCATTTATAGTCAATAACCCCGTTTCCATCTCCATCTTCTTCAATTATTTTAATTTCCTGACTTATCACCTTCACTGTATCCAGCGCCCCCGTCGCTGAATCCTTATACACCCACCAAGAACCCACGGGAAAAATGACGTAGTCATACATATCTTGGGTAAGATAGTAAGTGGGGGGGGCGGGTTTGTCGTCTTTGCAAGCAGAAAACGATAAACAAACGCTGGCAAATGTGAAGAGTAAATTTCTTGAATTTAGTTTTTTCATGTTCAGGGTGCAGAAGGGTTTATATTTAGTAAAGAAGCGTTATAAAAGTGGTTTCTTAAGTATGAGGACACAAGTTAGAAAGAATAAATGAGAAATACAAGTTATTGTAAAATTATTTATAACCGGTGCATAATCACTTTGAGGAATTTGATTTCGTGACACAACCACCCTTGTGGTATCCAAACTATCATCAGTGCCACTACAGTTTCTTGGGAGATTTATAAAATCATAATAATCCCAGATTTCTATTGAATTATAAAGTGTGAAATACAATTTGGCTTCTGTTTCCAGATAGTTAGTATCAGGATATGTAATCAGATGTTTAATAGGTATGGTAACCGGAAAGAATGGAAGATTTGCAACAGGATAACTGATATTGATTTTTATTGCAACCGTTTCCTGATAATAATAAGTTTTTGAGGTTGGATTCGTAATTACATAGCTCCACCTTGTTTTTAGAGTTATTTGGGGATCGCCTGATAAAGATGTGCTATCGGAGAAATTGTACATTAATTCAATTTCTGTGTTTCCATTAAGAGCTTCATCTTCTCCAACTCAGCCAGTACCCTGCTCACCGGTAACCCCATCACGTTATAAAAACACCCTTCCACTCTTTTAATGAACCTAAGTCCGAACCAGTCCTGAATACCATAAGCGCCTGCTTTATCATAAGGACAGAAATTATTTACATAATAGATTATTTCATTTGGTTTTACCTTATGAAAAAACACCTTGCTTTTTTCACTGAAGGAAATTGATTTAGTGGCACTGCGAAGACATACACCCGTTACAACACTATGGCATCTGGCGGATAATGACATTAACATCTTTACAGCTTGTCTTTTGTTTTTTGGTTTTCCGAGAATTTTTTTGCCTAAAATAACAACTGTATCCGCCGTAATTATCACTTCATTGCTTTTTGGTTCCGGTAAGGAATTCGATTTTATTTTTGCAAGGCATTCGGCTACTTTATAAATATTAAATTTACGGGGAATTGTTTCTTCCACATGCGGTTTAATTACCTTGAACGTTAGACCGGCATCCTTTAATAATTGATAACGGCGAGGGGAACTGGAAGCGAGAATGAGGTTCATAATTATTGTCTATTATAAAAAAATCATTGAAATCATACCAGTAATCATTAAACCTTTTGTAATATGGTTAAACCATACTAATTTATTTTCAGTCATTCGGAATCTAAGAATAAACGATAATAATAAAAAGGAAGGTGTAAAAACCAACATCAAAAAATAAATTCTAAATCCAAAAAATTCCCACAAGTAATGGATACATAAAATCTCTGATACCAATAATATAGCAGTAAGTGTGATTAAATAATTCCACGAAAAAACATCTCCAAGTACAACGGGTATCGTAGAAATTCCTGCAAAGGTATCCCCCTTTTTATCCTGCATATCTTTTACGGCTTCACGAATCATATTCAGCCAGAATGCAAAAAATACAAATAACCATGCAAACGGATCATACGAATCATGTATAAAAATAAAAATCGCAATTGCCCAGGCGGTAAGCAATGACACATAAATGTTTTTCAAAAAAATAATTTTTTTAATAAAAACTGAATACAAGAGTATGAATAATAAAGTGAATACCTGTAGCCAGAAAAAAACAGAAGTTGTTATCCATGCCAGCAAAAGAGCTAAAGAAAAAAGGAATGTTATTATGCCGAGATATTTCAGTTTGCTTGTTCCCAGAAAAATAAAACCGTTTAATTTATTATTCGCCGAATCAGTTTTTAAATCCATTAAGTCATTAAACAGGAAACCGGATAAAACCAACAGCACAGAAGATAAAATAATTTGGAATATTGATGCTTGTTCATAAACAGAAAATGGAATAAGGAATCGGGCTGTCAGCCATTGGGCTAAAGCAATAATCAACAGGTTATTGATTCTGACAATTTTAAAAAATTGAACTATTTTTTGTACCTTCGCGGACATTGTATTATTTGAGATAAACTCATACTGATGAGTTTGGTGAAATTAGGATAAAGGGTATAAGGATATAAAGGTATAATGGTATAGAGGTAATACTTTGATTACGCCCTTATACCCTATACCCTTATACCCTATACCCTTATACCCATATTCTTTTAGTAAAACATGAATAGCGTAATAAATCCTATTAAAACCTTTTTTGAAAAACAGGCATTCGGTGTTTGTGCCAAACTGGGGGACAAACTCGGTTTTTCTTCTTCAAGCATAAGGATGTTTTTTATTTATGCCTCTTTTATAACTTTAGGTTCTCCTATCCTTATTTACTTGTCTTTATATTTTATTATTAATCTCCGTCAGCATTTACGCCGTAACAGAAGCACCGTTTGGGAAATTTGATGAATGATGAATTCTATTCTTTTTCCAATTGGAAATATTTTTACGACTCGCCTCTTGCTGAATCGAAATTTTAGATGACGCCTTAAAATGATTCCAATAACAAACTGCCAACACAGCGCCAGCAATTTCTTCCTGTTCACTTAAATTTCCGTTCAGATTTCCGGCGTTGAAGTTGTTTTCAATAAATTTTGTATTTATTTTACCATTTTTGAAATCCAAATGGTTAAAAACCCATCTGCCAAACAAAAGCGTTGTATTAATGCCTGTAATTTCAAAATCGTCTATAGCCCGTAATATCCTTTGTATGGCGATTTCCCGTGTTTCTCCCCAAACAATTAATTTTCCTATCATGGAATCGTAATAAACGGGTATTTCCTGATTTTCTTTAAAACCGTCATCCACTCTGATTCCAACTCCTTGTGGAATTTTATAACTTGATAATTTACCTGAATCGGGCATAAAATTATTTTCAGGATCTTCGGCATTAATCCGCAATTCAATTGCATGACCATTTATCGAAAGATTATCCTGATTAAATCGTAATGGATTTCCCATAGCAATAGTTAATTGCTCTCTCACAATATCAATTCCGGTAATCAATTCAGTTACCGGATGTTCTACCTGAAGGCGGGTATTCATTTCCATAAAATAAAAATTCATATTTTCATCCATGAGAAATTCAAGCGTACCGGCGTTCCGGTAATTACATGCTTTTGCCAATCGTATAGCACATTCACCCATCTCTTTTCTTTTTTCAGGAGTAAGCAGGCAGGACGGCGCTTCTTCAATTAGCTTTTGATGTCTTCGCTGAATAGAACATTCTCTTTCAAAAAGATATACCGAATTTCCGAAATTGTCACAAAGCACTTGTAGTTCAATATGACGGGGAGCGGGTAAATATTTTTCAATAAAAACAGAATCATCTCCGAATGAGGATTTGGCTTCGTGCATTGCGCTATGAATGATTTTGTAAGCATTTTCTTCGGAATATAAAATGCGCATTCCCTTCCCTCCTCCTCCAGCGCTTGCTTTTACCAATACCGGAAAGCCAATGGTTTTCGCAACTTCTATACATTTTTCAGTGGATGTTATTTTGGTATCGGTGCCCGGTAAAACAGGAACTTTATTTTCTTTAGCAAGTTTTTTGGCTGTAAGTTTATTTCCCATCCAACGCATGGATTCGGGAGTGGGTCCGATAAAAATAAGATTGTTTTCAAGCACTTTTTCAGCAAAATCCGGATTTTCAGATAGAAATCCATAACCGGGATGAATGGCATCGGCACGACATAACTTTGCGGCATTTATTATTTTATCCATTCTCAGATACGATTCTGAAGATAGCGCCGGACCAATGCATACGGCTTCATCCGCGTATTGAGTATGTAATGCATTTCTGTCTGCCTCACTGAAAACGGCAACCGTTTTAATTCCCATTTCCTTTGCAGTACGCATAATTCGTAAGGCAATTTCTCCGCGGTTGGCAATGAGTAGTTTATTAATTTTCATTTGTGCGCTAAATTAAGGATTTTTGTTGGATGATTATTATAACTTTCTCATTCTTTTTCTATCTTTACCCTTTAATACAATGATAAAACGTTGGCTTTACGGTAGTAATACGTGGTAATACAATTGTAATACTATGGTAATACAATTGTGGTTCAGTTGCAATACGATAGTATTACAACCGTATTACAACCGTATTACAACCGTATTACAACTGCATTACAACCGTATTTCAACCGTATTACAACTGCATTACAACTAAATGATCCCCTCTCAAATTATTTGCCTACTAAAAAAAGACCTCCTTCTGGAGTGGAGAAAAAAATATGCACTAAACGGAATACTATTATATGTTTTTTCGATGATCACAATATGCTATCAGAGTTTTCGTAATCCTGACCCGCAAACCTGGATAGCTGTTTATTGGCTCATCATGCTTTTTGTTGCCATTAATGCTGTTTCGAAAAGTTTTATGCTTGAAAACCGCAGGAGAAATTTGTATTTATACACTTTAGCCAACCCTGTTGCTATCATTATCGCAAAAATTATTTATAACCTTCTGCTACAACTTTTCATTGGAGGTATATCCTTACTTTTTTACATGGTTGTAATGGGAAATCCCATTCAAAGCATTGGAATTTTTATCATAGTCCTATTTCTGGGATCTTCAGGATTGTCGGCTACGCTTACATTGCTATCCGCAATTTCTCAGAAATCGGAAGGAAATTTTATTTTACTGCCAGTGTTGAGTTTTCCGGTCATTATTCCGCTTTTGCTGAATCTCATTAGAATTTCCAACGCAACCCTTACAGAAGTGACCTTTAATTACCTCCAGAAAGGATTTTTAATGACCGGAGGAATCATCTTAATGGTTTTTGCTCTTTCGGTAATATTGTTTCCCTTTGTATGGAGGGAATGAGAGAAATTTTTTCTTAAACATTTTTCATTTCTTGTTTTGTGTTATGTGTTTTTGTAACTAAAACTTGAGTAGTCCTTGGTAAATGTTACTACTCAGCGTACAGACATTTTTATTTTAAAAAAATAACACTTAACATAAAACACTAAACAAAAAATGTTTAAGTGCTGGTAGATTATATCATATTTTGGCTTTTCGTTTATAATTTAATATTTTTTGTTATATGTTATGTGTTTTTGTAGCTAAAGACATCTGCTGAGTTGTAACGGGTAAATAACATAAAAAAAAGGGCTGTCAACCAAACAGCCCTTTGCCATGAAAACTAAATTACCTAATGGAAATTATTTTATAACCACAAACTTACGTGTCACTTTTTCATCTTTATTAAAAAGATGAATAGAGTAAACCCCGTTGACTAAATTGAAAAGAGAAAACTCAACATAATTGTCACCCTGAATGGTATTTATGGTTGTATTAATTACTTCTCTACCGGTGACATCCATGATTTTTGCATGCAATTGTGTTTCCTGCTCAAAGAAGAAATTCGTAGTAATCTTTTCGTTAGCCGGATTGGGATATACTTTCAAATCAGAGAAATTCTCCAGATTGTTGTCAAAGGGATTGGAGTCCTCAGCCGTTCTGGATGAATATGCGCTACTGCTTCTATAAGCAATCATTTTATATTTGGTGGAAGTGCTGTATGCACCATTGTACCCAACTACTTTTATATAATAGGTTCCAACCGGCGCGTAATT
Organism: Bacteroidetes bacterium RIFCSPLOWO2_12_FULL_37_12; assembly: GCA_001769655.1. Lineage (GTDB taxonomy): Bacteria > Bacteroidota > Bacteroidia > 2-12-FULL-37-12 > 2-12-FULL-37-12 > 2-12-FULL-37-12. The sequence continues at coordinate 27,701 of MEPC01000039.1, forward strand.
ATAAATAACTTTTTCGCTGGTAGTGCCACCATTTTCCGATTTTTTTAACAGCGTGCCACTTGAGTTGTAGAGATACAAATCATAATCATACGGCAAATAAGAGAGTGTCACTTTTATATTTTTGTACGTGGAAGTATTGGAGAATTTAAACCAGTCAACATCCGTAGCCGAACAAATATACGGATAGTAGGATGTGCTGGTAGAAATTGATTTTGCCGCGCTCAAGGATTCGTTTGGCTCATAAACATCAGAGCAAGAACCGGAAGTAGCCGCTGTGGTAGTAAAATATGCGGAAGAAGAAAATGCACTACTTGAACTGGTGCACACGCTTTTTACCTGAAATTCATATTGGGTGGAAGCTGATAAACCTGAAATGCTTTTTGAAGTACTCGTAGAAGTTGTGGATGTCCAAGTGGTTGTAGAAGTTTTCCTGTATTGAATACTATAACTGACTGCGCCGGTAGAAGACCATGCGAGAGTGGCACTACTGCTTGTAATAGAAGAGGATGTTAATCCTGATGGGACATTGCAAGTAGTAGTTGTACCTGTACCGCAACCGGTTGAAGTTAGCAATCCGGAACGGTAATTATTAATGGCGGCATTCATTCTCGAGGATTGCCCTGTGCTGAACATATTCATACAAGCATCATCTGTATAATCCATATAATTCATAAACATATCTCCTGAGGAAGTATTACCGCAGGTTTTATGTGGATAAGAAGGGCAACCATAGTTATCTGCCTGTTGAGTGGGTGTATCTGAAACATTGTCGTTTCCGCAATAGGCATCTCCCCAAATATGGTAAAGATTCAACCAGTGACCTACTTCGTGAGTTGTTGTACGCCCTTTGTTAAATGGAGCGGTGGCTGTACCGGTGTTTCCAAAATATTTATGACCAATAACTACCCCATCTGTTGAGGATGAACCGCCGGGAAATTGTGCGTAGCCAAGTAATCCACCGCCGAGATTACAAACCCAGATATTCAGGTAGCTGGAAGAGGACCACCCTGTTTTTCCGCCGGTAGAAGAAGATTTAACTTTATCATCATCATAGAAAGATGTAGTGGAAGTTGAAGTACGGGTTATTCCGGTAGTGGCATTTCCGCTGGGATCTTTTGAAGCAAGGCAAAAGTTAATCTGGCAATCGGCGGCAACCGAAGAAAAAGCAGATGGAGTATTTACCTTATCAGCATTCAAACGCCTGAAGTCATCATTTAAAATTTTTATCTGGGATTGTATCTGAGCATCACTGATGTTTTGTGTGGAAGTATTGTAAACAACGTGAACAACAACAGGAATGGTCACTACTGCTTGTGCATCACGGCTAATTTGGTTAGAAGTAAGGTATTTTTGAAGTTCTCTTTCCATTTTTTCCATTTTTACCTCAAGTGCCGGATCCTCAGTTTTTAATCTTTCAAGAACATTCATGGTACCACACTTTCTAACCGGAACAAGGTTTTGTGCGAATGTAATTACACTAAAAAAAGTTACCATGCAAATCATGGAAATGCTATGGTTTAGAATGTTGATACACTTTTTCATTATTTGTTTTTTGAAGGATTAAATTTTTTAATTCCCTTTAACTGTTTAAACCGTTACGATGGTTTTAGTTGCGGAAAGTGGTGGCAAAAATATAAATGGGTTTTACTTTTTCCAAAAAAAATTTAAGTTTTCTTTTTTTTTATCAAACAGAAGTAACTATCGGTTTTGCTTCAATAAAGCAAATTATTGATAAGATAATATTCTGTTTGTTTAATAATAATAAGAATTTTTATAATGTTATTTTTTAACTATTTGTTATTATGCTAAGTGATTTCTACTTTTCATAGAATTATCAATATAATTTAGCGAAATAAATTTTGAAAATAATATTTTGAAAATTAAGAAATTTAATGATTCGCTGTTATAAATTTTACATTTGATTTTAATTAACTGAATTACTATGAATCTTTTATTGTATAAAGAAAATGTGGTGGTTTACCGAAATAAAAGCATATTGGCTTATTCTTTTTTTCAGGTGATGGTGAAATGTTGGAATATCCCGTAGGGACAACATATCGGTAGAAAAAAATTACCGCACCTCAATTAAAAGTGCCGTAGGCACGAAATATTTGTATAGACGTTGCCATGTTCATTATATTTCAACACATCAAAAATAAATTAACCGTATATATTCTATAGTTTTGAATATAAAAAATTTCATTGATATTTGTGAAAAATTTAAACACCATGAAGATGCTTCTTTTTTTACTGTTAGTCATAGCAATCGTTATACTATGCATAGTATATCTTTTTCCAAAGTTAAATGCCTCCATTGAGAAAAAACTCAAGTTCATTTTGGTCCCGGCAATTCTTGTCATGGGTTATTATCTATATGCGATTATAAGAGAGCCCATTGAGAAATTGAAAGAAATAGAGCATATTGAAGGGAAAATCAAGGAACGACTTCAATTAATTAAAATTGCAGAAATATCTTACAAGTCAGTAAAAGGCAAATATGCCGGTGACTGGAATGAATTAATTGATTTTTGCAAGAATGGAAAATTTCCTGTAATTATGGCTATAGGAAGTGAAGATGATACTTCCAAAAACAAACTATTTAAAAGAGATACGATGTGGGTGCCAGTTCGTGATTCCATATTTCCGGATAATTATGTTATCGATTCTTTGCGTTATGTGCCAGGCAATGAGAAAGCTGACTTCGAAATTTATGCTGGTGAAATCAAAAGAAATTTGACAACCGTATTTGTTTTTGAAGTGAAAGATCCTAATCCCGTCAATCCGGTTAGAAGAAAAAATAAAAATGAGAAAGCGCTTTGTCTGGGTTCAAGAACGTAGGTGAAAACCACTGGAAATTGGGAATGAATAAATAATTTAATTCATTGAAAAAAATCTACTCATATCCCGGAACTAAAAAGATTTTACCTGAAAATGATTCTGCGATAACTTTAACACTCATTCTTGGTCTGCAGGGATGCGAATTAATGCTCCATTCCGCTGAAAACGGGGAAATACTCCGGCTTGAGAAATATCAATTTTTAGGGTTACATAGTCAGGCAAAATTAATGCAAACAGTAGCTGATTTATTAATGACAGATGAGTTTTTTCCGGTATTAAAATTTGAAAACGGCGCCTATTTGACCGCTTTTCCTATAAAAAAAATAAACATGATTTGGGGCGACACTCCTTTTTCTTTCATTCCTGATAGTTATTCAAATCCTGATTTTGCAAAAGATATACTTAAAATACATTCATGGGTGGGTCCTTCGGAAAAAATAAATAATTATCACTTTTCGGATTTTTCATTCAATGTCTTTTACACTTACCCTGAGATGGCAGATAATTTTATTTCTACATCCAATACTGAACTCCGACATGCACATCTGATAATTCCACAATTCCTGCTTTCTGTGAAAGAAATTTCAATACAAGGTGCGGTGGCATTTCTTTTTCAGAAATCCGGTTGGATGACTCTAATTTTATTTCTAAATGGTTCTTTAATATTTGCAAATCATTGTTTTATATCTACTTCTGCGGATGTTCTGCATTTTTTTCAAAAAACAATAGCTTTCTTTAACGTTTCTGTGGAGGAACTTGCTGTGAACTATTACGCCGAACTTTTTTCTGAAGAAAATTTTCCGGATGAATTGCGAAAACTTGGAATAAAAACCATCCGGATTTGTACGGATTCTCAATCTAAAAATGGTGAATTAGGAAATTTTCCTGAATTAGGTATGTTGGTTCACTTTTAAAAATTCAAACACTCTGGTTTAAGCTGTAGTAGGTAATGGAGGTTGCGACTTAAACCTTGTAACTTATAAAATGAAAAATAATCAAACACTCCGCATCATCACCGGCAAATACAAATCCATCAGGATTTCAGCGCCGGCACATTTGCAGGTACGTCCCACAACCGATATGGCAAAAAGTGGTCTGTTTAATATTCTTGAAAATTATTTCTCTTTTGAAAACATGAAAGTGCTTGACCTCTTTTGCGGAACCGGTAATATTTCATACGAATTTTCCAGCAGGGGTTGCATGGATATTGAATCCGTTGACAGCAACAGGAATTGCATTCAATTTATTAATAACCAACTAAAATCTCTTTCTTTTACAGGCATCAAAACTTTCTGTCTGGATTCAATACGTTTTTTGGAAAAACAAGCCGGAGAATATGATCTGATTTTTGCTGACCCTCCGTTTGAAATGAAGCCATTGACAAAACTTTTGAGTATTATTTTTGATAACGGTAAATTAAAAAAAAATGGGTGGTTTATCTATGAACACAGTGATAGAGATGATTATTCTACGCTTCCCTTTTTTGTTCAAAAGCGAATTTATGGAAGTGTGGCGTTTAGTATGTTCAAAAAATGACATACGCAAGGGGTCTATTAATCCAACCTCAAATTCAATCCCACCTGATAATTTCTAAATGGCATTTGCCATGAACGGACGATTTGATAATTTTCATTAAAAAGATTATCAATACTACCCGATACTGTAAAACAATAAGTTTTGAAAAACAGTTCGTAAGACGCAACCAAACGAGTCAGCCAATAGGGGTTGAGATATTCTGTATTATCAGTGCTGGTGTACCTGTAACGAATGTACTGCTCCTGAATGCTTAAGGACACTTTCCTAAAAATCAATGTAGCAGTCCCGTTTCCGCTGTACATGGGAACATAAATAATTTGTTTTCCTACAGAATAGTCATTTTCAACTTTACTTTTTTCATTGGTGGATAGTATATAATTCGTAAGCAGAGAAAATTTTGACTGCCACTTTCCGGTTTTTACATTCAATTTAAAACTCGTTTCCATACCACGACTCCATACCTCCATCAGATTTTGCGGACTCCAATAATTTCCGGACGGAAGCCAGATAATCCAGTTTTTCACCGTACGGGTGAATAAAACCGGCTCCGCTAAAAATTCAGTTTTATTTTTTTTATCCACAAATTGTAATTTGCATCCTATTTCATGACCATATCCATCTTCAGGGAGTAATCCTGCATTTCCTCCAGGAGACCAGTACCTATCATTAATTGTTGGGAACCGGAAAACCCGTGATGACATGGCTTTCAACAGTAACCAATCAAACGTGCGATAATCAATACCTGCTGACCAGGTAAGGGGAGAATTATTTTGAAAAGCATATTCTTTTCTTGCGGAAAAATTAAAAATAAATTTATCATTGAACGCATTAAACCTGTAAGAAGAAAAAAGAGCAACTCTGTTTAACGTAGAATTCATGTCATACTCGGTTGAATTTAATTGTAGATACGTATTGTTTATACCAATTAATATAGAATGTCTGTCCGAAAAACTTAGCTTGGTTTCTTCTTCCATTATAAAAGAATTGGCTTGATGATTTGAATTTATCATTCGGAGATCGTCCTTATACCTCATGTTTTCATTCAGATAAGCGCCGCGAATGACATATAAAATTTTATGAGTTGATTTTTTCCAGGAAGAATTCACACGAAAAGACCTGTCATTTTGATTTTCAAAATTTAGGGAATCATAAATGGAAACAGGACGTAATTTATCAATTTTCTGGTACCATAAGGATAGCGTGGCTGATTGTTTAGCGTTAATATGAAAGGTGTTTTCATTTAGAACTCCATTTTGATTAACGGTAGGATTTTTTTGAGTGACACTTGCTCCATAAAATAATTTTTTATATGAATCATCGTTTTCAAAATCATTTTTTGCGCTTGCATTAAATATTTTAAAGGTAGAACTTTTCCGTTTTTGTGTAATAATGCACATAATGTTTTGTGTAAAGTTTGAAAAACTTCCGGCGCTCGCTCCAAAGCTAACCGAAGTGCCTGATTTTTTTTTAATAGGCGACGATTTCAGATGCACGGTCCCTCCTACCGAACCACTGCCCCACAAAGCGCCGGCACCTCCGTGTTGTATTTCAACCTCCTCAAGGAAGAATCCTGGTACCGTTGTCAAATCCAATTGCCCCGTCATCGGATTATTCAGATTTATGCCATCCCACAATACAGCGGTATGCTGAGCACTGCCCCCCCGGAATGAGGTGACAGAAATATTTCCAGGACCATACGACTTGACAAATAAATTGCTTTCAAATTGCATTAGTTCAGCCAATGACCGGTTAACATGAAGTCCTATAACAGAACTATCCATTTTATCGGTTTTAATTCCAGCCGAAAATTGCCTGTTTCGCAGAGAGAATATATTTACTTCCTGTAATGTGATGGTAGTGTCACCGGGAAATGGAAGTTGTAATTTTAAGGAATCTGACTTCGGAGTAATAATCTGTGCAAGGCAGATGGTTTTGAAGAGTAAAAAAAATGATAAAATGAGAAGGATTATTATTCTGGGCTTTTCGTTTAACATTAAATATTTTTTGTTTTATGTTATTTATTTTTTCTTGTGGCTAAAGGTATCTGCTGAGCAGTTACTTACATTTATCATTTACATTTCCCTTTAACTCCTACACCCCCACGCCATTCACTCTGATTCCGATTACCTGTTCGACATATTTTTTGGCTTCATCAATTTCATTGACTAATTTCTTAAACAGCGGGTCTATATAATTATATTGTTCTGCCTTAACCTGATTCTCAAGTTCCTGCGCTATCTGAACTACAAGAGTGGCACCGATGGTTTTGGAAGCGCCTTTCAAGGTATGCACCTCTTTTCGAACTTTAATAAAGTCGCTCTCCTCAATTCCGTCTTTCATATTTTCAATAATTTTTTGCGTAGTAGAAAAATAAGTTATCAGCACATCTTCCAGAATAGTGGTTTTTCCATCATCACTTTCACCTAAGGAACGCAGTTGTTCCACTACTTCGGGTTTAAGTAGGGGCAAATTAAAATCTTTAGCCCTTTCGGGAACAATTATAGCGTCATTTATTAAAGGTTGGTCGCCATTAACAATATTCTCCTGATTTTTATTTATAAAATCCGATAACCATTTTTTCATGATAAATTCAATTTTTTCCATTTCTACCGGTTTCGACATATAGTCATCCATACCCAATGCGATAAATTTTTCATAGTCACCTTCCATCGCATGAGCAGTCAGTGCCACAATAGGGGGAACTTTTAAATTTTCCATTTTCCTTATTTCCTGCATTGCCTGAACTCCATCCATAACCGGCATGTGTATATCCATAAAAATCAAATCAAATTTGTTTCTACCCACAAGCTCAACTGCCTCCATTCCGTTACCAGCCAATGTCACATGGCATCCTATTTTTTCGAGCATCTTTTTAGCTACTTTTTGATTCACAAGATTATCTTCAACCAATAAAACAAACGGCTGGCTCAGTTCGAAAAGGTGGAGTGATATGCGACCGTGATTGGTTGAAATCGGTAACGGATAATCTTTATAATCAGGTGACTTACTTTGTTTAGCTCCTTCCTGTTGTACTGCTTCTACCTCGAATGTAAACCAGAAATTGGAACCATGATTCACTTCACTGCTAACACCGATTTCGCCACCCATTAACCGTGTTAATTGCTTGCAAATAGCCAAACCTAATCCTGTGCCTTCATATTTTCTACTTAACGAAGAATCAATCTGCGTGAAACTCTGAAAAAGTTTCGATAAGTGATTCGATGCTATTCCTATACCCGTATCAATCACTTCCCCTTTCAGCAAAACCTTTTTATCTTTATAAGATGCAAGAGTGACTCGAATTTTTACATTTCCTTTTTCTGTAAACTTAAGGGCATTGCTTATCAGATTATTAAAAATCTGCCCAAGCCGTACTTCATCGGTAACGATTTCTTTTGGAATATTTTCCCCTACGTCAATCAGTATCGTATTATCGGTTTTTTTAGATTGTGCTTCAAAAAACAGTACCAGACGTTCCAGCATTTTCCGGATATTAAAAGAAGAAGGTTTTAATTCCAATTTACCTGCCTCCATTTTTGAAATATCAAGAATGTCATTAATGATGGTTAATAAAGTATGCGAAGATTTTTTGATGGTTTCGGTGTAGTCCTTTTGTTCTTCATCAAGAGTAGTATCGGCTAAAAGCTCTGCCATGCCGATAATCCCATTCATGGGAGTCCGTATTTCGTGAGACATATTAGCCAGAAATTCGCTTTTTGCATTCAATGCTTTTTCGACTAATTGTTTTGAGCCGGTAAGTTCTTTATTTAATTTTTCAAGTTTTGCTTTTTCCCTCACTAATTCTTCCGCCCTCTCGTTCAGTTCTTTAGTACGTTGCCAAACTTTTTCTTCCAATACAATTTTTGTTTTCTTAATGTTCTTTATACGGAAATTCATCACGAGATAAATGAAAAAGATTAAACCGACGCTGACAACTACATAAAACCACCAATTCCTCCAGAAAGGAGGGAGAATTTCGAAAGAATAAGAAAGGGGTCTGGTATTCCATACTCCATCGTTATTGGATGCTTTTACTTTGAATGTATATTTTCCGTAAGGTAATTTTGCGTAAGTGACAGAATTTTTATTAGTGACACCCGACCAGTCATTTTCATACCCTTCCAGCATAAATTGATAATTTACTTTATCCGGAGCGCTTAAACTGATGCCAATAAATTCCAGTGTAAGGTAATTTTGATTATAATTGAATTTTCCATCTTTCGGAAAATTCGCTTCACGCAGATAGATTTGCAGATTAGTCAATTGCGTGATTGGCTCTTGATTATTTGAGTGGTCCTCATCCGGATCATATTTAAAAGCGCCCCAAAGTGTTCCAAACCACAAGTTATTATTAATATCAACGGCTACTGCATTCAGATTATTTTCGACACCTGAAAATCCTTCATAAGGTCCGTAATTTCGGATAGTGCCATCTTTCTGGTTTATTTTGTCAATATATAGACGGGAAGTAACCCATACATTATTTTCATTATCACAAATTACCCCGTAAATCATATCTGAGCTTAGTCCATCCGCAGTTGTGTAATTGGCTAGGGTAAAAGTGGAAGGTGTATATTTATAGATTCCGCCTCCTTGCGAGGTAATCCAGATATTTCCGTTTCTGTCTTCGGAAATGCCGTTAGGATTTTTATTTGGGAAATTAGGAAATTCTATAAATGGAAACTTTAATTTTTTATCATACAGTAATAGCCCACCTCCATTCGTTGCAAAGTAAAGAGTTCCTTTACTGTCTTTAAATATTTTAAAAACGTAATTTACACCAAGGGTACTTTTTAACACATAATTCTGAAAAGAATTTAAACCACTGGCTTTTGGATTATATTTTGAAACACCAGCCACGCTTCCAAACCAGATATTACCTTCTTCGTCTTCGGCAATACACGTTATCAATTGATTTATCAATCCATCACGGGTTGAGAAATTCTGAATCTCCAAGGTATTAGGATTAATCCGGCTTACCCCGCCCCCCCAGGTACCTACCCAAACGAACCCTTTTGAATCCTGAAACAACCCAAGAACATGATTATGAGGTAAACCGTTTGAAATGCTGAAATTTTTAACGGAACCTTCCTGCAATGACATCCCTTTCAATTCGAACCTTGTTAATCCTTTCTCTGTTCCAAACCATAAAACTCCTTTTTTATCACATATTGCCGTAAGAATTTTATTGTCAATAAAATTTTCTTTCAAACCGTAGGAAACAAAACGATTTCCAAAATATTCAGATAATCCACCACCGGTTGCTATCCATACATTACCTTCCTTATCTGTAATTACCTGCTTTATACTACTGTTTGGCAGACCGTTTTTAGTACTGATATTATCAATCCTGAGATTTATAAACTGTGGATCCTGATATAAAGGACCTAAATTTTCTTTAGATAGAAATAATCTTGAGAGACCATCTGATTCCGTTCCGATATAAACAATATTTCCCTGCCCCCAGTACACGGATGTTATGACATTGGATGAAAGTCCTTCTCCTACTCCGATATGCTGAAAAGTCCCGTTAAAATTTTTTACTACCTTAGCAGATATAAGATTAGGGTAGCGATTAGGAGGTGTAAAAAGCGTCAAACCCCCTTCAAGAGACCCTATTAATATTTCCCCGTTTTGATTTACAGAGAGTGATGTAATTAAATTTCCACTTAAACCATTAGCCGGGGTGAGATAACCAAACGCCGCTTTTTCAGGATTAGAATCGGTTGGGTAATTTAGTATGGTAATGCCGGAACTAGTAGCAAACCAGATTGCACCGTTTTTATCCTGAATTACCGAATAAACATCATTACTGCTTAGCCCCTTTTCCTGCGTAATATTATAAAGGTAATTTTCATAATAACGATAAACTCCGGACCCATGAGTGCTAATCCAAATATAACCGTTTGAATCCTCATAGATAGAGGAAATCGCTTTGTCAATTTGTTTTCCTTGATTAACAAATTTGGTGATTTTATGATTTTCTATTTTTGAAATTTCCCCCTGTTCATGCCCTACCCAGATAACTCCTTTAGAATCCTGAAAAAGAGCGGTTATATTGTTTGAAGCAAGACCTGAAGAAATCAGGTAATTTTTAAAAATTTTACCATTATATTTCGACAGTCCTTTTGGGGTTCCTATCCAAATATATCCGTTATTGTCTTGTAGAAGTACCTTTAACTCAAAATGAGGTAATCCATGCTCAACATTAAAATTCTTTATGTATAGCGTTTGTGAATAACCGTAATTAGGTAACAGAATTACTGTAATCAACGAAAGTAATTGTAATATTTTTTTCCACATGATAGCAAAATTACAAACTTATTATTACTTTTGTAGCTGTAATTTAAATAATGATAATTTTTACTTAACCCACCTATTCCATGAATGACGATTCACTCATAAACATTTTCATTGTTGAAGACGATGAAGTTTTCTTAAAAACTCTCAGTCACCATCTTCATCAGGTTAAAAAATATAAAATTTCAACCTTTTCCTCCGGGGAGGACTGCCTTGCTAAAATGAGCAGAAATCCTGATATAGTGGTACTTGACTTAAATCTGAAAGGTATGACGGGTCTGGAAACCCTGAAAAAAATCAGGCAAACCAAAAATGATACTTATGTCATAATTTGCTCAGAGCAGGAAGATATTCAAACCACCCTTGATGTGTTGAAGGAGGGCGCCTACGAGTATATAATCAAAAACGAGAACTCTGCCACACGGATAAAGAACTCAATCAGTCATATAATCAAAAGCGAAGAAATAAAGAACGAGAACTTAGAATTGCGACTAAAAGTTAGTAAATATCAACTCTATATTGGAGCCATTGCATTGGTGGTGGCTATTGCAGGTTTCTTCACATGGTGGTTTAATTTAAGGGAACGCTAAAGTAAAGGGGTATAAGGTATAGGGGTATAGAAGTATAGAACTTCAATATTTCCTTATACCCTTATACCCTATACCATTATACCCTATACCCATTTTCACTAGCTTTATGTTAAAAATGCTTGAGCCGTTTTACAGGTATGTTATTGAAAAAAAGATAAAACTAAATAAATCAAGACGGGAAAATATTAACTTTGAGACAGCAAAAGAAATCGGTATTTTATATTCTGCATCCGGACAAAACTCCGCAGAAGTATTTCATAACTTTGTTTATGAATTAAAATTAAAGAATAAATCATTTATCATCATTAATTATTCCCCGAAACCCACAGGGATTTCACTAAAATATGATTGCATTAAATTAACTGATAAAGACATAAACTGGATGGGTTCATATTCGATGCAGGAAATCACAGCTTTTATCAGGAAACCCTTCGATATTTTATATTGTATAAGTGAGACGTTACCCCTTGCCTTTGAACTTATTTTATGTGACTCAAAGGCAAAATTCAGAGTAGGGAGATTTTATCCCGGGAAAGAAGGGTTATTTGATTTTATGATTGACACTAAACAAAGTGATTCTATTCCTTTCCTGATAGAACAAATTATTCACTTTTCTGGCGTAATTAAAAAATAGATTTCCATATTGAAGCAAATTAACTATTTATAAACCCATGAAAAATATTTTACATAACCAATTGAAGATGTTTCTTCCTTCAAAGGCGTTACTACCTGTATTAAAAATAATTAATAAGTACAAAATCGAATTAATTATTTCAAACAACCGCTTAACAAAATTAGGTGATTATACTTCTCCAATTAAAGAAAAAGGTCATATAATTACAATCAATGGCTCTCTTAATAAATACAACTTTCTGATTACATTTTTACATGAATTTGCTCATTTAAAAAATTGGTTACTATTTAAAGATAAAATCTATCCTCACGGAAAAGAATGGAAAAAAGAATTTTCAAAAGTAATTAAACCTTATATTTATACATACAATGTCTTTCCAAAGAAAATTAAACTTCCTTTGCTGGATTATTTAACCGATCCCGCTTCCACAATATACTTCCATGAATTTCTGACTCGTGCTATAAAAGAATTTGACAAAAAACCAAAAAGTGTATTGCTTGAGGATGTTCCCGATAATGGAATTTTTAAGACAGAAAATGGTGAAATTTTTAAGAAGGGCGCTCTTCTTAGAAGTAGATACCGTTGCTTGCTCGTTCCAAAAAGAAGAGTTTATCTCTTGGATGCATTGACCGAAGTAAGAAGGACAAGGGGAGGGGAAAAAGGGGTATAGGGTATAGGGTATAGGGAAGGGTATAAGGGTATAAGGGAGGGGTATAAGGGTATAGGGGTATAAGGGTATAAGGGTATAGGGGTATAAGGGTATAAAGGTATAAGGGTATAGGGGTATAGGGGTATAAAACTTCAATATTTCCTTATACCCTATACCTTTATACCCCATACCTTAAAAATTTTACTTTAGCCAAAAAAATTATGCAAAATTTCACTGGAACCGGCGTGGCACTTGTGACACCATTTCTTAAAAACGGAGAGGTGGACTATAAAAGTTTTGGGAAACTTCTCGAACATGTTCTTTCCGGGAAAGTGAACTTTCTGGTTGTATTTGGAACGACTGGAGAATCATCGGTATTAACTTATGACGAGAAGCGAAAGATTTTCAATTACTTAAAGCAAATCGTAAAAAAACAATTACCCATTGTTTACGGAGCAGGTGGAAATTTTACCTCATCGCTTTTGAAAGAAATATCCTCGAATCCCGATATAAAAAATTCGGATGCAATTCTCTCAGTTTGTCCATATTATAACAAGCCATCCCAGGAAGGGTTATACAAACATTTCAATGCAATAGCCGCTATTTCTCCTGTTCCGGTTATACTTTATAATGTCCCATCACGTACCGCATCGAATCTTCATTATACTACTTCAGTACGACTTTCGTCACATCCCAATATTATAGGAATAAAAGAAGCATCAACCGATATTTATCAATGTATGAACATCGTAAAAGCAACAAAAAAAACAGATTTTATTGTACTTTCCGGTGATGATACATTTACATTACCTGGAATTTCAATAGGAATGAATGGGGTAATTTCTGTGCTTGCCAATGCCCTGCCTGAAAAGTTTTCTGCCATGACAAATTTTGCTCTTGCATCTAATCGTATTAAATCGTCTTCCATAATGCATGAACTCCTCCCCTTCTGCGAGAGTATTTATGAAGAAGGAAATCCATCGGGGATAAAAGAATTGTTATCTCAACTCGGTATTTGTAATAATGTTGTCCGGCTTCCCTTAACGGGCATATCCAAAAAGCTTTCGAAGAGGATAAAGGGGTTATTAAACTAAAAGAAAATGGGCATAAGGTATAAGGTATAGGGGCTATACCTTTATACCTTATACCCTATACCTCTAACGTTCATGACTGCATGCATTCTCTCTATCGGTGACGAAATTCTCATCGGGCAAATTACAAATACCAATGCACAATGGATGGCGCCACGTTTGAATGACGCTGGAATCACCATCAAAACAACACTCACCGTGGGTGATGACATTAATGATATTTTGTGGGGGTTAGATTTATGTGAAAAAAATTCAGATATCATTATTATCACCGGTGGGTTGGGACCAACTAAAGACGATAAAACGAAAGAAGCCGCCTGCAAGTATTTTTCAACAAGTTTGGAATTAAATAATAATTGTTTGAAAGATATCATACGGTTATTCCGTAAATCAGGAAAAGAATTAACCGAAACCAATCGTTCCCAAGCCGTAATACCTAAATCCTGCATACCTATCCGGAATAAATGGGGGACAGCACCCGGTATGTGGTTTGAGAAAAAATTTTCAGAGAACAATTCCAAACATTTTATTTTTCTACCAGGCGTTCCATTTGAGATGAAGCAAATGATGACTGAATCAATTATTTCAAAATTAACGACACTTCGAAAAAAAAATACGGGTGAGTTCATTATTATTCATAAAACATTGGTTACTTCCGGAATCGGAGAATCATTTTTGTCAGACAAGCTCGAACAATTCGAAAAAGAACTGCCTGTTAATTTCAAACTTGCTTACCTCCCATCCCCCTCTATGGTAAAACTTCGTCTAAGCGTTTCAGGTACTGATAGAATTAACGAACAAACGAATCTGCGAAAGCAGATTTTAAAATTAAAATCAATTATCAAAAATTATTTAATAGGAAGTGAAAATGATAAACCAGAAAATGCTCTTGCTAACATCTTAATTCAGAAAAATAAAACATTAGCGTGTGCTGAAAGTTGCACGGGCGGGTATTTGAGTCATTTACTCACCAGTATCCCAGGAAGTTCTTCCTATTTTAAAGGTTCTGTGATTGCCTACAGCAATGAAATAAAGAAAAAAACGCTGGGAATTCCGGAAAAAATTCTGAAGAAATACGGAGCAGTAAGCGAAGAAGCGGCTGTTTGCATGTCAAAAAATATTAAACAAAAATTCAAGACCGATTTTGGAATTGGAATCACCGGTATAGCGGGACCATCAGGTGGCACTCTGTCAAAACCTGTTGGAACTGTTTTCATCGCTTGTTCTATTAAGAATCAAACATTTTGCAAGAAAATTCAATTGAATCAGGATAGATTGAGAAACATTGAGATGAGCGCTATTGTTGCTATGAATATGTTGAGGGGGTTGGTTTCAAATGGTTAAATAGTTAGATGGTTAAATGGTTAGATGGTTAGATGGTTAGTGTTTAAACAAAAATTCAATTGCCTATTGCTTCAACACCTTTAATCTCCGGCACCATATTTAAAATTGATTCTTCCACACCGGCTTTTAATGTCATATTTGAAATACGGCAGTTACTGCAATTACCGGTTAATTCTACTTGTGCGATCATTTCGTCAGTCACTCCAATCAATCTCACGTTCCCGCCATCTGAAATCAGATAGGGACGAATACTTTCGAGGGCTTTTTCAATCCGTTCTAAAAGCTGTGTATTTGAAGTTGAATTTTCCACGATTTTCAATTTATCTGACAATCTCGACCACTTTTGTAGCATCAAATTTTGCGTTCCGGATAGCAACCTGTTGTGCCACTGATTTAGCTAATTCCATAAATGCTATTGACATGGGATGACCTGTTTTCAAAACTATTGGGGCGCCTTTATCTCCACTTTCACAGATGCCCTGCACTAAAGGAATTTGCCCTAACAGAGGTACCTTTCGTTCTTCTGCGAGTTTTTTTCCACCATCCTTTCCAAATATAAAATATTTATTGCCGGGTAATTCTTCAGGAATAAAATAAGCCATGTTTTCTACTATACCAAGTACTGGAACATTTATCCGTTGTGATGCGAACATATCCAATCCTTTTTCTGCATCTGCCAGTGACACTTCCTGTGGAGTAGTAACAATAATAGCGCCTGTCACGGGTACCGTTTGTACCAACGTAAGATGAATGTCACCGGTGCCGGGAGGTAAATCAATTAATAAATAATCAAGTTCTCCCCACTCGGCATCCGTTACAAATTGTCGCAAGGCAGAACTTGCCATGGGTCCTCTCCATACTACCGATTGTTTTGGGTCCACTAAAAATCCTATAGATAATATTTTTACTCCGTACGCTTCTACCGGAACCATTAAATTTCTTCCATTTTCATTTTTTAACATGGGTTTTGCATCCCGTAAGTTAAACATGATTGGCATGGAAGGACCATAAATATCTGCATCAATCAAACCCACTTTGGCATTATTTAATGCTAACCCAACAGCGAGATTCGCGGCAATGGTAGATTTTCCGACTCCGCCTTTTCCGGATGCAATGGCGATAATGTTTTTTACACCAGGAAGTACTTGCCCTGCATCGGAACGTAATGTGGTTACCTGATGAGTAGTGTTGATATTTATCAAAAGGTCTTTTGAATGATCGTTTAAAATAGCGTTCTTACAATCACTTTTCATTTTTTCAATTAATGGGCAAGCCGGAGTAGTAAGAAGCAATATGAAATTGACAGTATTCCCTTCGATTATAATATCCTTTATCATCTCAAGAGAAATCAGATCTTTCCCTAAATCGGGTTCAATGACTTTTCTAAGTGAATTGGTTATGGATTCGTGAGTGGGTTTCATATAATGCATTAACTTTGTAAAATTACGAAATTTCTTCTAAAAATCTGACCTCACCCCTGCCCCTCTACAAAAAAGGAGAGGGGTAAAAAATTAGTTGAATTTTTATCAAGATTAATTGGAAATCAAAATATTCACATAAATTTGAATCAATAGAAATATTTCTTACTATAATGATGAATCCCGGAGAGAACAATGAATTTTTAAAAGGTGTAAATTTTTTTAATAATCACGATTTTTTTGATGCTCACGATACTTTTGAAGCGGTATGGCATGAAGTACATGGACCTGCAAAGGAGGCATATCAGGGATTAGTTCAATTGGCTATTGGATATTATCATTTTTGTTTCGGGAACTTAAAAGGAGCAGAAAGCATGCTCACAAAAGGGTTAATAAAATGTGAGAATAAAAAAAGTCATCTTTCCCAACTAAATATAGATGAAATTATTTTAAAAACTGAAAAGTGTCTTATAAAGCTAAAAGAAATACAAAGGGGCGAAAATGAATTGAAGACGTTCAATATTGAGGAGATTCCAAAAATATTATACCGAAGGTAATCTGGATTTCAAATATTAAAGAGAATTGGGTGAAAAAATGGTTAGTTGGTTAGGTGGTTAAATGGCTAGATGGTTGGGTGAAAATAATTTCACAATTTTTTTACTATTTAACTATTCGCATCAGTTAAATATCACTTTGGTAGAATTCCCGCTATATTTAACAGAAAAAGTGCCCATTCCAATCTGAGAAAAATCTATAAACTGACCTTTACCTTTAAATAGTAGTTGTCCGTTATCTCCCATCACCTCAAACTGGGTTTCTTTTTCGAATCTGAAAATCGGGTCTATCCGTGTAAGTTTGGTTTGTTTTCCACCGAAATTACTTACCGTAATAAGCTCAGAGATCGTAAATTTATTATTTGGTTTTATACATTTTACACGGTAAACCAAGTCACCGGAAGGTGGTGTTTGGTCTAAGTATTCAAAAATCATAACACTCGATGCCTTTGTTTTAGGTTTTAAAGTAGAAACACTATCCACAATAACCCAATCGTCGGAGAGACGTCTTTCAATTTCGTATCTTTTGTCTTTCGCCGATTTCATCACAATCCAAGTCATGAGTATCTGGTTATTTACATTCTGACCGGTAAATGAAATTAAATAATCCTGAGGAGGTTCTTCAAATATCCCATTCTTGTACTTACATTCTACCCCATAAACAAAAATAGCTCTTTCTTTGGATGTCCATGTTTCTGTAAATACGCTATTCTGTTTTGAACGCCATGCACCTGTTTTATCAAAACTACCTTTGATTTCAAGCCCATCCAATTCAAACGACTCTAACTCAGAAGGTTTTTCCTGAGGTTCATGCCAGGTTAATTTTAGGGTTTTAGCAGATTCTTTTGACACCTCAATTTTTGACGGACATTGCCCGTAAGTATTTAAAACTGTGGTTGAAAAAAAAGCAGTTAATAAAACGATATGTGTTATTTTTTTGGTCACGGAATTTTTCAAATAACAAATATAAGGATATTATTTTAATTTACAATACTTACCTAATTTGTCATATCTTAGTGCCCTCAATCAGAAGCCAAAAGTATGAAATTTCTACGCATTGGGTTTGATGCCAAAAGAATTTTTAATAATATAAGCGGATTAGGTCAGTACGGTAGATTTCTGTCAAACGCGCTTATGGAGGTATTCCCTGAACATCATTATTATATGTTTACTCCATATATAAGGTATGCAGGATACCTCAAAGAGTTTAAGCATAAAAGAAGTTTAACCGTTGTAAAACCTAAAACACCGATTCTTAAGAATTTGTGGAGAGTTTTTTTCACTTCGCGGCATTTTTATTACCATAAGCTGGATATTTTTCATGGTCTATCCAATGAATTGCCCTTTCAAAGCATACAGTCGAAAACCAAATTGGTGGTTACGGTACACGATATCCTTTTTGAGAAACATCCTGAGTTTTATAAAAAAATTGACAAGCATATCTATCGTTTAAAAATGGCTTACGCCTGCAGGAAAGCAGATAAAATTATCACAGTAAGCGAAGCATCCAAATTGGACATTTGTGAACACTTTAAGATTGAACCGGAAAGAATTGAAGTGGTGTATCAGGGCTGTATGGACGATTTTTATATAAAAACCAGCAAGGTAGAACTCGAAGAATTCAAGAAAAAATATAATTTACCGGAACATTTCATTTTACAGGTTGGCACCATCGAGGAAAGGAAAAATGCCCTTATTACATTGAAAGCATTGAATTTATTAAAACCTGATGCCCCTTATTTAGTGTTGGCAGGAAAGCAAACATCTTATATGAAAATACTAATTGAGTTTATTAATAAAAATAAATTAGAAAACAGGGTAAAATTCATTCATACACTACAAAACCAGGAAATGCCCTTTTTATACCAATGCGCAAGTTTATTTTTGTACCCATCCTTAGCTGAGGGATTTGGCATTCCGGTTCTCGAGGCAATGCTATCGGGTTTACCGGTGATATGCTCAAACAGACCTGTTTTTCACGAAGCAGGAGGTGATGCGGCGTTGTTTTTTAGTCCGGAAGATGAATCAGAATTTGCACACACCATAAAATCTGCACTTTCTGATGAATCGTTAAGAAATAAAATGATTAATTCAGGTCTGGAACATCTTAAGAAGTTTAATTCTAAGGAGATTGCAAGTAAGATGATGAATGTGTATGAAGGGATATTGTGATACGGACAAAAAAAAACCCCTCGCCTAAGACGAAGGGTTTTCTTAAATTATTAATAGTTTCTACTTTTTATCCAATCTTTTCAACTCATTTTCAATATCTGTGGCGATTGGTTTAAAGTATTTCTCTGCTTTTTCTTTAGAACCATCGTTGAATTTCACATATACCATCATGGTTGAATCACCTTCGGTGCTGGTATCAGGTGGAGTTTCTAATATTTTTTCAAAATAAACAGAACCAAGTTTTCTTCCGTTCTTTAAAATATCAATTAAGATAAATTTATTAATACGGGCGGCTTCATTTTTATTCAAAGAATCATTCATAAGACCTTCAATATCTGCACTTCCCTGTAATCTTAGTGCTTTATATTCTACGTGACCGGAAGCATTTTTTAAATCTTTCTTAGTATCATCTTTGAAATTCAAGGTAGCGGCAATGTCAACTAATGTCGTTGAAGGTTCTTTAGTAAGGTTTAATGTACCTGAAATGGTTGCTCCTGCATTATTTAAGGAAGCAGTAAATTTGAAAGGTTTTACATATAATGGGTTTATACTCACTGTTATTGGTATACCATCGCTCTGATAGGAAGCCGTTGCAATCAACTCGGCAACTATCACGTTATTTAATTTAAGATTTACATCAATTTTTGTGGGTGGATAATCATTCACACCATCCTTAGTAATAGTTGCCTGTTCAAAAGCATTGAGTGTTAACGTTGCATTATTTGTTGTTTTTGTACTATCTGAAGGGAATTTCAAAATAACTTTATCAGCGGGTTGACCTTTACCGGAAGTATCCCAACGTTCTTCAGAAATCATCCAACTATAAGTACCGGCGTGTTTACTTATTTCAAACTTGCCATCTTCACCGTAAGTACGGAGGTTTGAAACTTTTTCATTTTTCTGATATTTTTCAATCAGGTCAACCACATTAGAAGTAATAGAATGAGTTACCTGTTTTAAACCCAAAGCCGAATTATCCTTTTGGGCTAATTCTCCCATGTGGACAAGGGATTGAGTACCTTCACTGTTTATAATTTCTTTAGTGTCACTACTTGCAGTGCTTGAAGTAGATGTCAATTCATTATTTGCTTCAATAGCAGACACAATATCGTTGGTACCGCTATCGTCTTTTTTGTCTTCTTCTTTTTTACAGGCATTGAATACCAACAAAGTTGTCAGTAGCCCTGCAGAAAGCATAAATCGTAGTGTTGTTTTCATGATCGTTTTGGTTTAGTTTTAAAATTTCACCGCAAATGTACTATTTTTTCTGAGAAAAACAAGTTTTTGTTCTCATTTATTTTCCCACAAAAACACGATGAGATAAAATTATAAATAATGTTTTATAAATAGCTGTTATAAAGATATTTGTGTATTATAATCTAAAGTTTTAAATAACTTTTTTAGAAAAAATTCACAATTTCTTTGATTTATCAAACTAAAGTAGTATCTTAGTAGAAATTTTAATTTTAAAACAATAAATAAATATAGTTTGCGTTTATCAATAGTATATGCGGCTTTACATACCATCAGAAGATAAGGACTTAATCGTGAGATACCGGCAAGGGGATGAACTGGCACTAAAAGAGTTAATACGCCGTCATAAAAGTAAAATTTTTACAACCATATATCTGATTGTAAGAAACAGGCAGGAAGCGGAAGATTTATTTCAGGATACATTTATTAAAGCCATTCACGTAATCAGAGCAGGAAAATACAGGGAGGAAGGTAAATTTTTACCATGGATTTGCAGGATTGCTTATCATTTATCCATTGATGTCATCAGAACTAAAAAAAATAATCCATGCTTAACCGCCGACTCAAGTGATTATGCTTCTTCAAAATTATGTGCAAAGGAAGAAAATAAAGAAGAGCAATTGATACAGGATGAAAAGGAAAAACTTATTCATGAACTAATGAATACATTACCCGCCGAGCAAAAAGAAATTATTTTGCTGAGGCATTTTTCGGATATGACTTTTCGTGAAATAGCAGCTTTAAAAAAAATTTCAATAAATACGGCGCTGGGTAGAATGCGTTACGCATTGTTAAATCTTAAAAAATTAATAAAAACCAATAATTATGCTCATGAACTTTACTACTGAAGAACGCATGATAATGAAAATTTATGGGGAAACCACCGCAAGTGAAGCCCGTGAATTAAATCATGTTATTGACTCCGACATTTCTTTAAAAAAGGAATACGTGGAATTAAATGGAACATTTAGGTCTGTTTCTGGGATTCGACTGAACCCGGATGATAGAATCATAAAAAACATTATGGAATATTCATTAATTTCGAGGCGGAATTAAAATTTCAAACATCATTCTTCCCCATTGAACCGTCAAGAAAAATTCAACTTCTTCATTCGTTACTTTTCTACTCATCAACCGGATGCAAAAACTGAGTTGCATTACGAAAATCCTTTTGAATTGCTGGTTGCTGTTATATTGAGCGCTCAATGCACCGATAAACGGGTGAATCTGGTAACACCTCCCCTGCTTTTACGATTTCCCACTCCTACAAAAATGGCTGTTGCTACGTTTGATGAAGTTTTTCCATTTATAAAAAGTATTTCCTATCCGAATAATAAAACCAAACATCTGATTGGAATGGCAAAGGGATTGGTTGATAAATATAATTCCCAGGTACCCTCAGAAGTTGAGGAACTGATGACCTTGCCAGGTGTGGGTAGAAAAACAGCGAATGTGATTGCATCGGTGGTTTACAAACAACCAAAAATGGCTGTGGACACGCATGTATTCAGAGTGGCGGAGCGCATCGGATTGAGTAAAAATTCTAAAACGCCTTTAGAAACGGAGAAACAATTAATAAAGTATATTCCGGAAGATAAAATTCATCTGGCGCATCACTGGCTGATTTTGCATGGGAGATATGTGTGTACTGCCCGGAAACCGAAGTGTGATGAGTGTGGGGTGAGGGAGGTGTGTGATTATAGAAGGAAGGATGGTTGATGCAGGATGTTGGATATTGAATTTTTAAAATGTATAATTTTTTCTTACTTTTACACTTTAAAAATTACCAAACCATTTAGCCATATAACCATTTAACCATTTTATAATATTTCACCCTAATATTCAAAAATCAAACTACCTTTGTCCCATAATACAATAACAACATGAAAAACCTCTACAAATTACTTTTTTTCCTCATCTGCTCTTTGTCCTCCATGGCTCAATCAAACTGGGTAAAAAAAAATATTCCATCAACTGCTGACCTGGAGCAAGTCGTTTTTTCCGATTCATTGCATGGGTGGATTGCTACTTATGATGGAAACATTCTGAAAACCACCGATGGGGGTGAAAATTGGTCATTGCAAAACGCAGGAAATGCATTGCCGCTTTATTCTTTGTATTTCACCGATTCGTTAAATGGTTGGACAGGGGGATATCTGGGAAAAATTCTACATACAAACGATGGGGGCTTGAGTTGGACTTTGCAATCAAACGGTTTGACAGATATCGTTAACTCAATTTACTTTTTAGATGATTCTCTTGGTTTTGCCGCCGGTTCCAGGGGAAACATACTTCAAACACTAAATGGAGGACAGAACTGGAATGAAATATATCTGAATACAAATTTTTCTATCAAATCCGTTTACTTTCTGAATTATCAGTCAGGATTTGCGGTTGGCACCAACGGATTTTTCCTAAAAACAATTGACGGTGGATTAACCTGGAATCAAATTATTAGCGGTCATACAGAATCATTTAACGCTGTAATATTCATAACACCGGATTTGGGATTTTTGGTGGGAACCGGTGGATTAATACTAAGAACAATGGATGGTGGAAATTCCTGGCTTAAGATGATTTCTCCTTCCACCTCAAATCTCAACTCCATTATTTTTGAAAATGAAATGATTGGCTGGATTTGTGGCGCAAACGGAGTCATTCTGAATTCAAAGAATGGTGGCTCCTCCTGGTCTAATTCTTCACTTTTAAGCCAGGGAACCTACACCTCAGTGTCTTTATTGGGCTCAGAAAATTTATTTGTGTGCGGATATTCCGGTTCTGCCCTGAAATTTTATCCGGTTCTAACCGAAACACAAACAGTTCAAAACCCAGGTGACACGTTGGATTTTTCCAATCTTGGATTATTATTGTCATTTCAGAATTTTACTCCCCCTGTTACAGGTCAACCACAGGTGCAGGTTTCAGGTCATTCTAAAGCGCCAATACATAGTCCTGTTCAGGATTCCATCGCCGGTTTATTTAACAAATTTTACTGGAATATTGAATCAAATCTCGATAGTTTTAATGTGACGATGTGTGTTTTATTTGATTCTACCCGGTTTAATACAACCTCACTGCAACAATTGAATCTCATGTATAGCACGGCGGAAGGCAACCCGTGGAAAGTAATTGAAGTAATTCCTTTCAGAATGTCGGGTAGAATTTGCGCCACCATTAATCACTTTTCCAATTGGACGATAGGTTTATCACGACCGGATGCCAAAGTCAGAATTGACACCATCTTATATAATAGCACTCAGGATTTTCAGGACATTAAGATTAAAAATGATTTGTCGGGAATGGAATATGGTTACCGGCAAAAACCCGGACAAACGGATACTATATTTGCAAGACAGTATGCTATTAATCCCGGGGGAGATTTACCTGCAGAAATTACAGGTTTTCTTGGAAGTTATTATGAATTCAGAAGTTCTACCATAGATACCGTGTTTATGTATATAGACATTGCCTCACAGGTTGGTTACAACGAATCTGAAAAAACCAACTATGTTTTATTATTCAGACCAGACCCTTCATTGGAATGGACCATTGTTTCAACACAGAGAGTTCGCAGAGGGCAAAAAGAAGCCATTTTTTCCAAACGGGCAGATTTCTCCGGTCAATATATTATTGGAAAATCCTATAGCAACAACGAGTTCTTTGAAGTAATTCCAACGGTAATTCCAGGATGTTTAAATGATACATCTTATTTTTCTGCTGTAGTTGCAGGTGGTATTGGAAATACAACGATTTCATGGTCGGGAGGAGAAGGGTTTACCGGAAATGGTGCTGAAGCATGGTATATTTTTAAAACCGTTGATACTGTTTTTTATACGGTTTCTGCAGAGGATGAAAACAAAGCCGTTTCATATATTGATACTGTTTTTGCCATTGACTGTGTGACGGGTATTGATTATGAGAATGAATTAAATTCCTTTGATTTATTTCCAAATCCAATAAAAAACGGAACTATTACTATTTCAATTCCGTGGAAAGAGAAAACGGAGGTTAGCTTATTAAATTCAATCGGAGAAGTACTACATGTAAATATTATTCCATTCGATTCAAACAATCGTACTTTAAATTTTAATACTCTTAATCTTCCAAAAGGTGTATATTTAATAAAGATACAATCACGGAGTAAGATAATTGGAAAGTTGATGATAATCAATTAATGGGAGTGTATTAGGAAGCTATAATAATTTAACATTATAACATTATTCCAAAATTCCAATCTCGCATCTTACCTAAAATAAAAAATAATTTTCAAAAATAGTTGTTACTATTAAATATTAACAGTATTTTTGCACCCTATTTGAAAAAACCTTTTGAATAAACTGGTTTTAACGTTCTTTGAAATTCGGAAAGAAACAGCAAGCTAGAAAAAAGTAAGGTAGAAATACCCTTGATTTTCTTAATAGAACCAGAAATGGTTTAATAAACAAAGGTTCAAATCTGAAGACACTAGATCAAACTTACAATGGAGAGTTTGATCCTGGCTCAGGATGAACGCTAGCGGCAGGCTTAATACATGCAAGTCGTACGGGATTCCGCCGCAAGGCGGATGAGAGTGGCAAACGGGTGAGTAACACGTATGTAACCTTCATTCAGCTGGGGAATAGCCTCGGGAAACCGAGATTAATACCGCATAACACTATTGGGAGACATCTCCTGATATTCAAAACTTCGGTGGCTGAATATGGACATGCGCAGCATTAGCTAGTTGGCGAGGTAACGGCTCACCAAGGCAACGATGCTTAGGGGCTCTGAGAGGATGCACCCCCACACTGGTACTGAGACACGGACCAGACTCCTACGGGAGGCAGCAGTAAGGAATATTGGTCAATGGGCGAAAGCCTGAACCAGCCATGCCGCGTGCAGGATGAATGTCCTATGGATTGTAAACTGCTTTTGCAGGGGAAGAAAATTCCAGACGTGTCTGGAAACTGACGGTACCCTGCGAATAAGGACCGGCCAACTCCGTGCCAGCAGCCGCGGTAATACGGAGGGTCCAAGCGTTATCCGGATTTACTGGGTTTAAAGGGTGCGTAGGTGGTTTGATAAGTCAGTGGTGAAAGCCTGCGGCTTAACCGTAGAATTGCCATTGATACTGTCAAACTTGAGTACAGTTGAGGTGAGCGGAATGTATGTTGTAGCGGTGAAATGCATAGATATCATACAGAACACCAATTGCGAAGGCAGTTCACTAAACTGTAACTGACACTGAGGCACGAAAGCGTGGGGAGCAAACAGGATTAGATACCCTGGTAGTCCACGCTGTAAACGATGATTACTCGATGTGTGCGATACACAGTACGCGTCCAAGCGAAAGCGTTAAGTAATCCACCTGGGGAGTACGGTCGCAAGATTGAAACTCAAAGGAATTGACGGGGGCCCGCACAAGCGGTGGAGCATGTGGTTCAATTCGATGATACGCGAGGAACCTTACCTGGGCTAGAATGTTAGTGAATCCTGCAGAAATGTGGGAGACCCGCAAGGGACACGAAACAAGGTGTTGCATGGCTGTCGTCAGCTCGTGCCGTGAGGTGTTGGGTTAAGTCCCGCAACGAGCGCAACCCCTATCGTTAGTTGCCGTCTGTAGCAATACAGAAGGAACTCTAATGAGACTGCCTCCGTAAGGAGTGAGGAAGGAGGGGACGACGTCAAGTCAGCATGGCCCTTACGCCCAGGGCTACACACGTGCTACAATGGATGGTACAACGGGTTGCTACCAGGTAACTGGATGCCAATCTCTTAAAGCCATTCTCAGTTCAGATTGAGGTCTGCAACTCGACCTCATGAAGTTGGAATCGCTAGTAATCGCGTATCAGCAATGACGCGGTGAATACGTTCCCGGGCCTTGTACACACCGCCCGTCAAGCCATGGGAGATAAGAGTACCTGAAGTCGATAACCGCAAGGAGTCGCCTAGGGTAAAATTATTGACTAGGGCTAAGTCGTAACAAGGTAGCCGTATCGGAAGGTGCGGCTGGATCACCTCCTTTTTGGAGATTTTGAACCGGGTGATGTCTGGTTTCACCAGCTCACCACTCTTGTTGTTTCTTCCGTTTTCAGAGAATTTTTTATCAATCTACTTCATCTCATCCAATACCTAACAAAATTACACCACCCACATTCCTCTTTCCCGCATCCCTTTGAAAATTCACGGTTCATTATCTTCTGATAAACATCCTTTATCAGATTTGTAACAAATTTTACATCTTCAGAGGTAAATATTACTTTCTCCTTTATGAAATCATCTTTCTTTTTATGCTTTTCTATAAAATCAATTTCCCCGCTGATGACAATTCCCGGCAGTGATTTTTTTGTGTCAAGAAGAATCTTATAAAATACCAACTGCCGCCAGTAATCGCCTCCGTAAGGTTCTGTTTCTGCATCCGGTCTGACTAATTTCTTAATCCCATTTTCAACATTACCGGTTTTGTAATCAACCACATTAACAGCACTGCCTTCTATTTCAATTTTATCAATAATTCCGTTTATGGGTATTCCATCTAAAAATAAATTAGGATAATGTTTTTCAGGCAACACATTTTTGTGCCAGGTTCTAACATACTTTTCGTAATACTCAGGCAATATTTTTTCGCCATAATCAATCCGGTTTTTCCATTCTGCCTCTGTAAAACACTCTTTATTCCGTTTCATGCCTTCATGAAAATAAGTGATGAATTCTGTCAGCACAGGAAATATATAATTCGTCTTCTGCATGACAGAAAATATTTTCTCAAGGGCATGATGAATGGCGCTACCAAAACCAAGCGCCTCATTCTTGGCAGTTGGAACCTGTATCAAATGCTTGTAGTAAAAAGAAACCGGACAATCAATGTAACTGGATAAGTGAGTGGGTGAAAGGGAGTATTTTTTTAATAATTCATCGAGATGAATTTTATCGAGCAATTCGATCTCCGGAGCATCTTCTTCCATCATAGCCAACGACTGAAATTCAACTAATTCATCTTCGGATAAATTCCGGTTCTCAAAGGTTATGTCATCTGATTCCATTAATTCAGCCACATAACGCGATTTTTCCAACCCTTTTTCATTAAAATTCTGATTGGAAAAAGAAATGATTAAGCCCTCTTTTGCACGCGTCAACGCCACATAAAATAACCGGCGGGCTTCTTCTGCTTCTTCCTCATCACTGAAATTTTTTATTATCAGGTTATCCGGAAAAGAAAAAGGCATACGCCCTCCGGCAGAATCCCAAATATTTGCTGTGCATCCGATTAAAAAAACATGATGGAATTCAAGTCCTTTAGAACCATGGGCTGTTAAAAAATTGACCCCCTCCCCTATTCCGGTGATGCGGATGATTTCAAGGGCTATTTCATGCTTTTCCATCTTTTCAAGAATTAATAAAAATTCACGGACGTGCATGGAAGGATTTTTGGCAGTTTCTGATTTTATAAAATCAAAAAATGCGGTCAGCAGATTCATTAAGTAATATTTATCGGGTGACTTTAATATAAAAGAAAGAATACCGCCACGAGTAATAATCTTTTCAAACCATCCCTGCAAGGTCAAATTAGCAATGGCTCCCGTCCAAAAAGTAAAATCATCATGAATACGTGAAATATTTTCAATTCCGGAAATACCTGTTTTAAACATCCTTTCTCTGGATGCCATCATATCGCGAAGATGAATTTTCTGTTTGTGGCACTCAAGTGTCATTAAGGCAATGTCACCGGCATTAATTCCAAAAAAATCAGCATGTAATAATTCAAACAACAGAATATTTCCGCTACCGGGTTTTTCATATTCTTTAGAAAGATAGGATAGCAACCGGATTATTTTCTTTATAAAAACTGCTGAGAGAATATTTTCTTTTCTTTTAACGAGGACAGGAACCTTTTTATGATTTAAATATTTTAATAGCGGATCGGGCTGAATATGCTGACGATAAATTACTGCAATTTCAGAGGGATTAGCGCCATTTTCCAGCAAGCGCATAATTTCATGGGCAAGGTCAGCATACTCATGATAAATATTCGGGTACTGAAGAATAGCAGGCATAGTGACACTTGAGCCAATTTTTATATTACTTGCTTTGAGATTTTTATCAATACCGGGCATGATTCCGGATAAGCGTTTGTTATTTCGTTTAATAAAGGAAGTAGCCGTATTGAGAATTTTCTGTGTAGAACGATAATTTTCCACCAGCGTGATTTTTGTTATGGAACCGGAATACTTAGTGGCAAAGTCCTCCATATTCTCCACGTTGGCTCCCTGAAACCTGTAGATGGATTGGTCGTCGTCTCCCACAATAAATACGTTGGGATTATCCCAGAAACTGACGAGTTTTTTCAGGATTTCATTCTGGGAACCATTGGTGTCCTGATATTCATCCACCAGAAAATACTGGTATCTTTCCTGGTAGGAACTTAGCAAATCCGGTTTTTTAGCGAACCCATCGTTCACCCAGTTAATCATATCATCGTAATCATAACGACTTGCCTGCATCATAAACGTCCGGTAATTTTTCAATTCAAATACCGCTGAACGCAACCGTTCTTTTTTTTCTGTTTCTTCCCGTATTCTTGCCACTTTTAAGTCCCCAACATTTGCATCTTTTGTTTTTTTCTTATAGCGGAATTCTTCTTTGTCAGGCAGTCCTTTTAAATATTCATCTATTTTCTGAGAAATAAATTCAGGAGTCCAACCTTCTTTTTGCATGATGCTAAAAAGTTTCAGCAAATTGATGATGTCACTGTGATAATCGCCTTTGAATCTTTTTAGAGGATGATTAACGGGAAGATCCATCAGCATTTTTTCTACCAGTTCAAATTTTTCGAGGTCAGAGACCGGTTGGAGGTCTTTGAAACCGAAATACTCCTGATTTTCCTGAATGATTTGATTGCAAAAAGCGTGAAAAGTATAAATGTGAAGATTATAGGCGATGGGTCCGATGAGTGACACTAATCGCTCGCGCATGGCAATGGTTGCGGCATCTGTATAAGTGAGGCATAGTATTTCATGGGGTTGAACCTGGAGGTCTGCATGTGATAATAATTTCCCGATTCTTGCTGAGAGAATCTGTGTTTTGCCGGTACCCGGACCTGCTATGACCATAACGGGACCTTCGAGTGAGTCCACAGCTTTTTTCTGAGCCGGGTTTAATTTTTTGAGTTCGGCTGAGAAAGATTGGTGATATTTGGAATCGGGGGGCATGTGAGAACTTGATTTTTAATTTGACTCGTCCTGAAAAAAAATTCTGTCCGGAAGCGGATTCGGTGCGACAGTGACTTTTTTTTCTTGTAATAAGAGCGCAACGAAGTGTTAGTTGTTATCGCCTGTTTTTATTTCTTCATGTTTGTCATCTGTCAAGTTTAAATTACCATTTTCTGTCAATGTACCAATTTTAGAATTAATCAAAACTATGTCACTGTTTGGAATTGGTTGTCCTAAACTGTCGCATTGATACTCATAATTTATTGAATCAGCACAATAAATTGTAAGGTCTTTATTTACAATTCCTGTTTCAGAGCAATAAGTAATCCCGCAATCACCGCCACAGCCATTTACAATTAGATTGGTTTGGTCTAAAAGAATTCCATATTTGTTATAAGTAGCTAACATCGGGTAGTAGTTATCGGCAGGATAAAAAAAAATAAGAGAGAAGAATTTTGAAGTGTCAGGAAGTATGCCAAAACATTTTATTCCGTCAAGATAATCCGCCTTTATATAAAGTGTGTCGTTGGATTTTGGGTCTATGCCTACCATTTTGTCAAGGTCAAAGTTTTCAATATAGTCAACGTATCTGAAAATAAAAGGTAAGTCGATGATTGTAAACTTTTTCAAGAACTGTCTGAATGTATCAGGTTGAGCATTATAAGTTTTTTTCTCTGCTACTTTGTTATGGCAGGAAAACAAAAATAATGTTGATAAAAATGTTGTTAAAATTCTCATTTTTGTAGTCGTCCTCAAGTAACCGATAATTTCATTCCATCTAAAAAATTACCTTTCAATAGCAAAATTACATAAAATTCGAATGTGATGAAAGCGATATAGAGAAGGTAAAAAAAATAGAGTGGAATGTAAATTAAAAATTTGGAATCTACCTGTAGTAGTATTTTGCTTTTAGGAAAGTCAAAAATCCAGAAAATAAAAAAAATTCTCTCAGGAACTTCTTTAATACAATATTGTAAACATAGCGAATTTACCTTTTTAACGAAAACCCCATAAAGAAAAAAACTCAACAATCAAAGAGGGGAAAAAATCTTCCGTCCAGAGGCAGATTTAGTGCAACAGTGGCTGAATTGCATGTCCTAAGGACGCAACGAAGCCATAGTTGTTATATGCAGTTTTTTGTCATTCGTTACAGGATTCTCAATGAAATCTTGCGACCAAGTCCAAGTTCTAAAAGCCGGTAAAGTGTTGATAGTTGAATGTCACTGTGTCCATTTTCAATTCTTGAAATGAAGCTCTTTTTTGTCCCCGTTTTATCAGCTAATTGCTCTTGTGTCATTGAAGATGATTGTCTTTCTTCTTTAATTACTTCGCCAATAGCAAATGCTTTAGCTTTGA
This sequence comes from Bacteroidetes bacterium RIFCSPLOWO2_12_FULL_37_12, assembly GCA_001769655.1. Classification (GTDB taxonomy): domain Bacteria; phylum Bacteroidota; class Bacteroidia; order 2-12-FULL-37-12; family 2-12-FULL-37-12; genus 2-12-FULL-37-12. The sequence goes on from MEPC01000039.1 coordinate 58,625, forward strand.
TTTCAAAATTAGTTCTTTTTATTGTCCCAATTTTACCGTAACGACTGTCAAGGTGTTCGTCAAAAGTTGTAATGTTCTTAATGTTTTGATTTTTTGTTTTCATTTTATCTAATTTTTATTTTTTTTCGAAAAATATTCATCTTTAAATTTTAGTGCTCTTTCAATTTCTGATTGAGGTGTCTTTTGTGATTTTTTTTGAAAACCGTTGAATAACACAACAACTTTCCCCTCATCAAAACAACAGAATATCCTGTAAATATTACTCTGAAACTCAACTCTGATTTAATAAAGTCCTTCTGTTCCGGTAATATGTCAAAGAACTTTTTCGGGATTCTATCAGTAACCGTCACCACAAATAAAACGTGGTCTATCTTTTCTTTTACTTTCTCAGTTTGCTCGTTAAAGAAGTTCAAAAAGTAGTCCTTGAAATAAATTATTTGTCTTACTTTTTCCATTATTTTCTTTTCGTGACAAAGTTAACTAATAATGGAACAAATTCCAAATGGTTACTGTAAAATATTTTATAAAGTGCAGCTTTATTAAAATAGCATATAACGTCAGTCCGTCTAAAAACTAAAATTCACCAGCAAAAATACACAAGACCCGGATGAAATAGAAGCGATATACGGAAGGAAAAAAATATTACTACTCAGGTAGGGGCTTGCTCTTGCAATTTCCTACGTTAGCTTGTGTGCCCAATTACGTATATTTGCCCAAAAATATACAAAAATGAATGTAAAGGAAAGGACGCTCAATGCGAAAAATGCCGAAAGAAAAGTAAAGAAATATAAATCCAAAGGATCTAAATTTCAAGTTCTCCATGAGGATGGAGTCATATATGAAACCGAAGAAACGTCTAAAATTATTGATATAGGGATTGACAAATCTTGCCAATGTGTTGGGAACAAGATAAACTGTCTTACTGCAAAAGATTGGTTAAAAAATCAACTCGGCGTCTGGGAGTTTTATTATGAGAAGCGCGATATAAGAGATAAAACTGTCCACCCGGCAACTTTCCCGATTTCAATGGCTCGTAAAGTCATTGAACTTTTTTCTCACGAAGGCGAACTTGTACTAGACCCATTTGTTGGTAGCGGAACTACGCTTGTTGCTTGTCAAGATACAAACCGTAATGCTGTTGGTTTTGATTTGCAAAAAAAATATGTGGATCTCAGTAACAAAAGATTGTCTAATCAACAATTATTTAATAGTTCAAAGCAATTGGCAATATTAGATGATGCAAGAAATATAAGTCAGCATTTGAAACCGCGATGTGTTAAGTTGATTTGGACTTCACCTCCTTATGCGAACTTATTGAACCGTGAAAGAAAAAATAAATCTCGTAGAGATAGAGATAACGGACAACTCGGGAAAGTTGAACAATACTCCCAAGACGAAAGAGATTTGGGAACTTTAGAATTAGAAATTTACGCAAAACAAATGGGTGATATTTATGAATCACTCTTGTCAGTATTGCGTGATGATGGGCATTGCGTTATAAATGTCCCTGATATGTGGTGGGATAACAAACGAATAACTATTCATATTTCATTAATTGAAGAATTGCGAAAAAGGGGTTATGAATTCCGAAATACAATTATTTGGGATAGAAGAAATGTAGTAAATAACATTGGGATTTTTGGGTGGCCGTCCAATTATATTACGATGGGAACTACATTTGAATATCTTTTACATTTTAAGAAACCGAAATGAAAATAGATTTGCTCAACATTCCTAAGGAAGTATTATTAAAAAAATTAAAAGCAATTCGGCGGAAAGGTTGGATTCACACAAACCGTTCGAAGAACGATGGTGCTGTCGGAAATACACTGGAAGATTTATTGGAAATTCCTGAAAATAATTTAGCTATTGCAAATACCGTTGATTGGGAACTGAAAGCACAACGCAAGAGCACCGGGTCAATGATTACCTTGTTTCATATTGACCCACAACCGAGAAAACCCGAAAGTGTTGTCACAAGAATTATTTTACCAAATTATGGATGGTCTCACAAAGAGGCAGGAAAAAAATATCCGAAAACTGAAATGAGTTTCCGTGCTACACTAAATGGCGTTTCCTATACCGATAGAGGATTTAAATTGAATGTTGAGAGTGTCAGACGAACTGTTGAAATTGTTTTTAATCCAAAAAAAACTCACAAGAAACACTACGATTGGTATAATAGAGTTGTTGGTTATCATGGAGAAGTTGAAAAAGTATTTGCATCTTGGTCATTTGATGATTTGCAAAAAAAATGTATCGGTAAAATTTGCAATACTATTTATGTGGTTGCAGATAGTCGAACTGTCAATGGGCAAGAAGAATTTAAATATGAAAAAATTGAACTTTTAGAAGATTTTGCTTTCAATAATTTTCTTCGTGGTCTCATCAATGGAAAAATACTTGTTGATTTTGATGCCCGTACCGGACATAACCATGGAACAAAATTTCGAATCAAACAAAACAATTGGCCGGTCTTGTTTTCCAAAGTTACAGAATTGAAGTAAGTGTTTTTTACAAACTGAAGTCCCAATTCCATTTTGTACGACAGTCCTGCTTTTGTCATACAGCTGTGGGAACCACAAGAGTGAAACATTACAAAACGCCCTTCTGCCAAATGTGTCCTGTATTAAATCAATGTACAAAAAATACGGGAGGAAGAGGAAGGGTAATTGAGCGGAACGAAAATCAGGATGCAGTGGATAGAAATAATTTCAGAATAAAAACACAAAGAGAGCTTTACAACAGACGGCAACAAATTTGCGAGCATCCCTTTGGTACGATTAAACGACAATGGGGATTTACCTACACCTTACTCAAAGGATTACAAAAAGTGGACGGAGAGATGGGAATCATTTTTATCTGCTACAATTTAAGAAGAACCATTTCAATATTCGGAGTAAAAAAACTATTGAAGAAACTTAAAAAATGGAAACCGGATTATCCGCCAAAGGACGGATTCGGTAAGGCGAACAAAAATACACTTAGCCAAGGAGGGAAAATTTTGTTTTTGCATAAAAGTGACACAATGCGAGGTGTTGTGGCACTAGTAAAATTTTCATATTGTCTTACGGCATGAAAAAATGGAACGCTCTTAATGCTTCTGTTGGGTTGTAATAGAATTTAAAACGGGATTTTGAAATGGAAATCTTTAAAAAATAGGTTTTTTCACAATCTGACGGCAGTCCGTCTAAAAACTACCTTTCACCAGCAAAAATACATAAAAAACGGATGTAATAGAAGCGATATGCGGAAGGGAAAAAAATAGTGTGGAATAAAAATTAAAAATTTGAAATCAACCTGTAGTGGTATTTTGATTTTAGGGAAGTCAAAAATCCAGAAAATAAAAAAATAAGTTCTCTCTGAAACTTCTTGAACATATTTTTGTAAACAAAACCACTCTACTTTTTTAACGAAACCCATAGAAAAAAAACACAACGATCAAGGGGGGAAAAAACTTCCGCCAGAGGCAGATTTAGTGCAACAGTGGTTGAATTGCATGTTATAAGGACGCAATGAACCTTAGTTGTTAGTGATAGGTGTTCTCTTTTGTCCGTCTTGTCAGCCGATACTTTCTTCGGATTTGTTCCAAGCGTTTGCGTCTCAACGCTGGATTTTTTTCATACTCTTTTTGCAATTTTTTTCTTATGGAACGCATTTCTTTAACTGCATCAAATTCTTTTTCCATTGTTTTATTTATTTTAAGATTTCTCTTGGGTTACGAATTTCAAGCATTGTATAACCGTTCATCAAATTTACCGCATTGTATTTCCTAATACGGTCAAGGTTAACAATGTGTTTAAAGTTCCAACTTACCAAAACATCAACTTTGTTAACTGTAGCAATAGCAATGTGCAAAGCATCTTCGTGAGATTTTTGAGTTACTGCTTTCTCCTTGATATATTTGTCAGCAAGTTCTTCCGCTTGTTCGTCATTAAAAACATATTCTTTATGGTCGTTGGGAATAGTGTCAAGGTGATTGCAAACTTCTGGTCTTGAAAAAGAAAGTTCGTCAAGCGTGATGTCAGAAATTACAGCAATTTTATTTCCACTCCGAAAATCGTCAAATAACTTGTCCGACCATTCCTTAAATTCTTTGTCAAAGCAACCACCAACTACTGAAGTGTCAATGTAAATCCGTTGTTTCATAGTTTATTTATCTGTCCGCAAATTTAAGAATTTTATTTCAATTGTTCCATCACGGTGCGGTCGTCATACGCTTACCGCTAACTGCAGTTTGTGAAAAATCCCACCTTAATTTGTGATAAATATCCATTAAAACTTTTATTTACACACAGACGAATAAAAATCTAGTCCACTGTTTCAGCGCTTTTCGTGCTCATTGCACAATCATATATTTGTGCAAAATTTAACTTAATTTAAAAAATTTATGAAACATACATGTGGACTAGATGTGCACAAAGATACGATTTTTTGTGCCATCTATAATGGTAAAAAAAGCAGCGAAGTAAAAGAGTATTCAACTCGGCAAGGTTACTTTTGGTTACAAAGATTACCGCAAAGGGGCGCAAAAACTGGAAATGACACTGGAAGGTATGGAATTCATAAGAAGGTTTTGTATGCACATACTGCCCTCAAAATTTGTGAAAATACGCCATTACGGAATACTCAGTGCCACAAGTAAAAAAACGACTCTTCCACAAATCAAATCTTTGTTACCGGAACAATCCCAGATTAAAAAAGCACCGGAAGAACCCAGAGAATTAAATGAATTTAAACCGGGTATATGTCCTTATTGCAAAACAGAAACGATGCTTACGATAGAAATATTTTTTAAGCGAGGACCTCCCGTGTCATTTCTAAAAAACAGTGCATGAATAAAAATTTTAAATTTTACATCGCAAAAAAAACTGCAAATGAGCAAGATGGGAGTGCTATTTTCATCAAAGAAAAAAACAAGATAAAATTTTTTGAACTATTCAAAAAGCAAATCCAAAAAAGAAATTTATTATTTAAAAAGATGAAGAAAAAAAATCTTTATAAAAGAAACAGCAAGAACATCAACATAGTTACTCTATCTATTTAACGAAATCCCCATAGAGGAAAAAAACACAACAATCAAGGGGAAAAAAAACTTCCATCCAGAGGCCGATTCAGTGCAACAGTGGCTTCATTGCATATCCTATGGACGCAACGAAGCCTTAGTTGTTACCAGCTGCCTTTTATTTGATAATTGAAATAAGGTTCTTTTCAGCCAATTCCAATATTGTGTAAGTTTTACCTTCAACCACCACCTTCATTTCAAATATTTCAGATATAGGTGAAATATAGGAAACATTTGGACCGTCATCATTGAAATCAAAACTTGTACTATTTACACCTATAATTTGTCCCGCTTCATTCGCAACTGGAGCACCACTTGCTCCACCCAATATTTTCATATTTGTTTCATAACAATGTCCTGGGAGCATATAACTATCCCGACCATTTGGAAATTCTTGGGTTACGTTACCAAAATGCCAAGAAGTATTAAAGTCTAATATCCATTTTCCTTCTTCCCTTTTGATTTCACTTGACTTAGGATATGCATATGTAGCTACAAAATCCCCATTCTCTATACCCTTTGTGGATATGTTCATGACTTTATTCTTAACCATTTGGTCATTGCTTTTCCAACGAATATCTTCAATAATTCCGATACAAATATCTGTTTTAGATGTATTGATTACACTTTTTATTGCTCGAAAATAACATTGATTTCCTTCATGAAAATATACAGCATAGAGATTTTGATAAGGTTCTGATGTATTTGGGTCACATATTACGTGTTTAGCTGTACAAAACATTCCTGCTGCGGAAATAAAAAAACCTGTCGCAAAAAACTTATAACTTTCATTTTGAATCTGAATTATTGGAAATACGGCAGTAATAGCTTCGTCCAAAACGATGTTTGCACATTTAAAAAAACCACCCTTTACATCTTTTGCATTAAGTTTCATGTATCTCTGTTTTTTTCAAGATTCTCTATAACGCTTTATATTGTTTTGAGCAATTTTTTTTATGAAAGTACGCAAAAACCCCCACCCAAAATTTTGTTGAGAAAAAAATAAAAATC
>MEPC01000040.1 GCA_001769655.1 Bacteroidetes bacterium RIFCSPLOWO2_12_FULL_37_12
ACGCCTAATAATCCATCTAGCTTTTGTCCTTTCTGCTGGAATACGATGATGGATAACTGCATGCGGAGTATAAAAGACTTTCAGCCCTGCCATGTTAACACGATAAAAAAATTCCGCCTCTTCTCCTGAGAGCAGAGAACCGCCATATCTGCCGAGGTCTATGCTGAAAAGACCAACCTTACTGAAGACTTCTCTTTTACATGCCATATTCAGCCCAAAAGGATATTCAGGAAACTCAATGAATTTTGGAGTCTCGCCAAACCTCGTGTCTCCATAAAATCCCGCAACATCGTCAATCTTCCATTCAGGGCTGCCCTCAAGAAAGACAGGTATGTTCTTTCCGCCCACGCATGACGCAAGCTCGTAATCTTTAAAAGCCTGCAATATTGCCTGCCCCCAGCATTCATCAAATGCAATATCATCATCTACAAAAGCCGCTATATTGCCCTGAGTTTCTAAGATGCCGCGGTTTCTGGCATGCGAAAGCCCAACTTTATCCTCAACTACATATCGTATATTCGGATTTTCTCTTGCAAACTTTGCAACCACGGCTTTAGTGTTGTCTCCGGAATTATTATCTACAACAAGCAATTCATAGGAAGTACCTTTATGCCATTTTAGTTGTGAAAAACTTAGGAGTGTCTCTTTAAGTGTTTTAGCCCTGTTATGTGTGCAGACTATAATGCTTATATCCATAGTTAATGTTGATTTGCAGCCTTAAGGTAATCTATAAACATTTGCCATTCGGGTTTTCTTATTTCTTCCATTTGAACATTTTTTTTATCAAGCAGCATACGCATATCCTTACTATCTTTAAACAATTTATTAATCAAATTAATTACAGCATCAGGCGTATCTGCCTTCTCTAAAGAAAAGCAATAAGACGGAATGCCGTACAACTCAAAAAGCCCTGTATTCTTGCGTCTGTAATATTCATCAGGAAACAGCCCCACGGCAGGCACCCTGCCGCTTAAGGCAAACAACAAAAAGTGATAAGAAATGCCAATTGCTATATCTACTGAGCCTATGAGTCCTTTAAACTCGGCTGGATTATATTGATTAGCCACTAAAGTTGTTTTTTCACTTAATTTCATGCGCGCCTGAATCTTTTCAGCCGTCACCCTATCATCATCTCCAGTGTTATAACTGATTGGCAAAAATACAATATGCGCATCTCTTAGAGATGCAACTTTATCCAGTAATGCAGCAATTAAATCAATCTTTACCTCTCTGCATACGCTCCCATAACTGCCTGGGTTTCTAAAATTTACTCCTATTAATTTCTTGCCTGCCGGTATCTTTTCCTTAAAAAAAATCTCCTTTAGGCTGTCTCCATTAACAAGCGGTAGAAAAAGTGAATCGTCTCCTGTAAAAACCTCTTTCTTTTTTATATTGAGATCATGCAAAGACTTTTTACTTTCTGCAGTATCTCTTAACCCGATTATGCTCATGCTGTTGAAAATTAATTTGGCAATAAATCTGTCAAATCTGCCGATAAACGGCCCTATAGTCTGACTGCGCATTACCACTGGAACTCCCGATAATATTGCTGCAATTACTATAAATGCCTTAGGATATAATTCGTTTAATGACCATATACTGTTTAAATACCCGCCTCCTGACAATATCAATGCCTTAGCATCAAGCATCTGCCTATAGAAACCAAGAGATGCCTTATTTTTTATAAGGCATCTCCCTATAGTTTTAAACATAATAAAATTTAATATAAACCATACACCCAAAGCTAAAGCAAATAGCTTTTTAAACCATAATCTTTTGAAAAAACTTTTATCGCAAATGGCAAAATAGACCTCGGGAGACCAGACAATTTTTGCATTAAAAAGACCGTTTATCTTTTCAGGGTCAGTTGAATATATAATCATCTGAACATCAGGAATTGCCTGCATAAGATGATGGACCATTCCTCCAAGCATTGCATGGTCGCCTCTGTTTTCGTGGCTGTAACCGCCAAAAATAAGAATCTTATCTTTTTTATATGTAAAGGGCATTATTGCCAGCCATTAACATAAGCCCAAGCAGTATCTTTCTGCCTGAAGCATTCACAATGCCATCATTGAAATGGATAGGGGTATCATCGCCCCAATATTTTTGCTGTCTTGGTAGCACACATCATCTCAATGTCCGTGTGTGACCCCAGAGTTAGCGCCACTGCATTGATACCTTTCTTTTTGAGGTACCCTCCAACTGTTCTTGAGTCAAGCCCGCCTGATAAGAGAAGTCCGGCATCTCTGTCTCCATGTAAATGCCTTGAGACAGCTTCAGAAAGGGCTTTACAAAATACTTTGTTGTGATCTGGATATTACTTAGAAAAATATTACGCCGTTCTGTATCAGGGTCGTATACTAAAACGAAATTTGCCATATAGCGCCTTTATGAAAGCCTCTCAACGACCTTCTTTAATTTGCCAAAATCCAGAAGGATCAAAGCGTTATCTCCCGGAGTCTTTTTCTCTGTATATGCCTTGAATCTTTTCCACCCCCGAGCAGATGCCGCAAAATACGCAGGCAAAAAGGCTATCCCCCTTGGGTTTATCTCAAGGAAGTAGTAATTCTCCTCTCTTACGAGTACATCTATACCGATAAATCCCTTGTAGCCCTTGTCTGATATATATTCAATAAGCTTAAGACAGTTATCTATTAATTTTTCCGGCAATTCATCTATCTCTACATTTCGTTGAGCATGAAAAGTGAATGCGTCAGTACCATCAGAATTAAACAGCATCTCATCTGCGCAAATAAACTCAGCCTCGTCATAGATAAAAAATTGAATTCCTATGCTCTTGTATCCAGAAGCATATTCTTCAAGGAAGTACCCATCCCTCGGATTCAGCGAAGTTAGGCTTATACCAAGTCCGCCAGCCGAGTCCTGAATAGGCTTTTCCACCATTTGTGCTACATTGTTTGAAAAACTCCACATTGGTGTTGGAATCCCCAGTCTCTCAAACAGCTTCTTTGTCTCTACCTTGTTATCAAAACGGTTAAACATCTCAGCAGAAGGAGCTATAACGTGCTTGCCCTGAAGCGTGTCGAGATGACCTTTAGGCCAATATATCCACGGCAGTATGAGTGATTTCTTTGATAAACCCAAATCACTTATGCCGCGTGCTATCTCTCTGCCCGGGCAGCGAACATAAAACTCGTCAAAAGGAGACAGCCCTCCAAGTTGATCAAACATAAGACGTTCATTTATGCTGAGCCCATAGATATTTAGGTAGCGTTCAGGGCATGGAAAGTTTTCAAGATAACACGTCCAGATAATAGCCTCGCTATATAGGTCTGCAAACTTCATAATGTCTTGTATAGCGTGTGGATTGATTTATACCAGAACTGTCCTATATGTCATGGATAATCCTTATGAGAGGTTTTTTCCCGTTCTGAGCGCACTCTATATATCTGACAGGCTCAACCTCCACTACCATTTCCTCCCCTATCATCTGCTTTAGGTCAGACCTTAGGGTATTTTGTATATACTCAGAAAAGAACTTAGCCGGTACGACACGTAAAACAATAGTGTTTCCTTTCTGGATTATCTGATATTCAGCAATATATTTTTTGTAGTCTTTTTCATAAAAAAGATAGACTTCAAATTCCCAGCCGTGGATTGCTTGTCCTGAAGGTGACTGAATCTGTTCATAGTTTCTGCCAATGATCTCCCGTATTGCTGGAAAGCCGCGACCGCACCCGCAGGGGCCTAAAGCTATACCGACATCCCCTGTATCATAGCGTATTAAGGGCATAACATAGTTTGTAAGTTCAGTAAGCAGGATATTCCCGCTCTCGCCGGGCTGAACCGGCAGCCCTTCATCATCAACAATCTCTAAAATCACTAATTCGGGTATGACATGTATGGATTCAGACACATCGGGACAGGTCTGGGCAACGCCTCCGCCCATTTCATAGCTTCCGTACCGGCTGTATACAGGACAATTAAATATGTCTGAGATGTGCTGCTGATGAGCAGGCAGAAGCGTGTCTGATGTACCAATTACAGAAACAGGTGAAGTATCTAATGCAATCCCATCTTCCTCAATATGTTTTGCTATAAAGCGGATTGAAGAAGAAATTCCATAAATGAAATAAGGCGACCTTTTTTGCATTTCATATAAAATACCCGACACTGTTTCAGCTTTTAGCATAAACACTGATATCAGATCTTTGGGCTGTCTGAATCGTTTTCTCTCAAACCACGACTTTATAGGATGCCTTAAATTAAACCGCGGCTTTGGTCTCGGTGCGCCTAACCACACCCTGTTATGCTCTCCATGCCTTATACCTGCCCATCTATCTAAAAAATCCCATGCTTCAGACCGCAGCGCATTTGATGCAGCATCAGAGAAGAACTTTAACGGTATCCCTGTAGAACCTGTTGTTGAAGTCAGACGGCGGCGTATCTTAGGAATGCCATCAGCAACAAGTTTTCTCTGAAAATTATCTTTCACGGTCTGGCGGCTTAAGACAGGCAATAAATGTAAATCCTCAACTTTTTTAATATCAGAGCAATGTACTCCTGACTTATCAAAAATCTCCCTGTAGTAAGAAACATTACGATATGCGTGTTTAACTAATGCCCTTAGTTTTGCATCAGTCCTTGCCTTAATCTCATCCGCTGATGCAAACTGCAGTAAATTTAAATCTGTTGTTTCGATCATTTATGGCAGATATAATTCCTAAATCAAAGTACTGCTATATTCCGAATCTCCGGTGTCATTCTATTCATACGTTTAATTCATTTAGTTCGGTTCGAATTTCCACATGCCTCGGGATGCTGCCGAAAAATATGCGCTTCCCCCCCCTGAAACAGGTCTGCCCCGCGCTGTTACCGGCGCTTCAAGATTTACAATAGCCACATCAGTTGATTGAGGAATATGACCGAACAAGATAATGTTCTCTCTCAGCTTCATGAATAATTAATTCAAACCCAGAATTGCCGGCGCCATTCCATAATTGTGGCAATGGCGCATAACTTATGATATGCATTCATCCTTTCATTCAGATGCGCCTCGAATAGCCTCTGAACGGCGGCGCGATCGAATAAATCATCTGTATTCTCTTTATCAGAAAATAAATCTCTGAAATAAGCTGCACTTCCGTTCCTGATGGAATGGTCGCAGTCAACAAGCCATTCGCGGTTTCGTCCCGGCACAAACTTCCGTGCAAAAGGATTCTCCCTCAGCGTGTCCTTAAGGTGTGCATACTGATAACTTAATTTAGCAGGCACTCTTCCTTTTAAATATTCCAATCTCCACGACCACCATGTTGAGCGTATTCGTTTGCCCGTTTTATCCACGGGGACAAGCGCCAGATGAGGTGTATATTTGGAAACAACATTCTTAAAAAGCCTCTGCCCGCTGTC
>MEPC01000041.1 GCA_001769655.1 Bacteroidetes bacterium RIFCSPLOWO2_12_FULL_37_12
CGAAAAGCGCTGAAACAGTGGACTAGATTTTTATTCGTCTGTGTGTAAATAAAAGTTTTAATGGATATTTATCTACAAATTATGGGAAGTTTTTTCACAAACTGACGTTGGCGGTAATTGTATGGCGACCGTGCATTAATTGAAAGTTCACTACATTTGACAAAAAATTCAAACAATGAAATTACCACATCCAATACCATATCAAGGAAGCAAAAGAAATCTTGCAGACCAGATTTTGCGTTTCTATCCCGACAACTTTGACCGACTGATAGAACCATTTGCGGGTTCTGCTGCCATGACAATTGCATCGGCTTACTATTTCAAAGCAGACAAATTTGTAATCAACGACATTAACGAACCATTGACAGAATTATGGGACATAATAATTAATTCACCTAAGTCAATTATTAAATCATATCATGACATTTGGCACGGACAGCACGGGAATGAAGAAGAATATTACTATGAAATAAGGGACAAGTTTAACGAGACAAAGAAACCGGAATACTTACTTTTTCTTTTAGCAAAATGTGTCAAAGCAGCAGTTCGCTACAATGCACAAGGCGGCTTTAATCAAAGTCCAGACAAAAGACGACTTGGAAGAAATCCGCAAATGATGAGAGATGATATTCTTCGGGTTTCTCAACTTTTAAAAGGTAAAATAAAGATTCAATCTGTTGACTACTCCGCAATTCTGGACAGTGCTACAACTGACGATTTAATTTATATGGACCCGCCTTACCAAGGAACTGGTTTAAATGGTGGATTTAATTATGCAGGTAACATTGAGTATGACAATTTTGTAGTTTCTCTTTTTGACCTTAACAACAGAAACATTCCATACATTTTAAGTTTTGACGGCAGGACAGGGAACAAAACTTTTGGTAGCCCGCTTCCCGACAATCTTAATTTAACAAAAATTGAAATCAACGCAGGGCGTTCATCTCAAGCAACGCTTCTTAATCGTAAGGAAATTACTTTTGAAGCAATTTATCTTTCACCTTCTCTAATTGAGAAAATTGATTTACAAAAAGTAAATCGCACTCAAATTTATCAAACCGAACTTTTTGCAAATCATGGGTAAGAAAAAGATAAAATATCCGAAAGAATTTATAGAGCATATAAAATCAATAACAAACAAGAGAGCTAAAATTGTTATTGACCATATTATGAAGCACAGCTTTATAACAACCGAAGACCTTGAAAAAACCTATGGTTACAGTCATCCACCAAGAGCGGCAAGAGATGTAAGAGAAACAGGAATTCCTCTCGTAACATTTACTGTAAAATCAAAAGGCGGAAAATCTATTGCGGCATACAAATTTGGTGACATTACAAAACTCCAAGTAAACAGAATTGCAGGTAGAATTTTATTTCCGAAAGATTTCAAAAGACAATTGTATGAATTGGGCAAAGGCAGATGTTATATTTGTGATGGACAATTTGAAGAACGCTATTTGCAGGTTGACCATCGTGTTCCCTATGAAGTTGGTGGCGATACAAACACAGACAGAAAATTAGAAGATTTTATGTTGCTATGCGGTTCATGCAACAGAGCAAAATCATGGAGTTGCGAACATTGCGACAACTGGACAATCGAAAAGAAGCCCGCTTTGTGTATGCAATGCTACTGGGGCAACCCGACAAATTACAATCACATTACGTTAAAAGAAATCAGACGACTTGACCTTCACTGGACGGGAGAGGAAGTGAAATACTATGACGCAATTAAAATCATCGCAGACAAAAATAAAATTGAACTGCCCGACTTCATCAAAAAAGTAATTGCCGACAAGACAAAAAAAATAATAACTACCGCCAACATATAAGGATTAAACGCAGCTTTGCTTTTCGCAAAGGTGAGATTTAATCCTGTGTTGAACTGAACCTGCTTACCCACTCACCCATAAATCTCCTCCCTCAAAAACTCGCCGGTAAAACTTTTCTTCACCCGCACAATTTCCTCCGGTGTTCCCAGCGCCACTATCTGCCCGCCTTTCTCACCACCCTCCGGTCCCATATCAATAATATAGTCAGCTACTTTTATGACATCCATGTTATGCTCTATGACTAACACGGAATTTCCCTTTTCCACCAGCCGGTTCAACACATTCAATAGAATTTTTATATCCTGAAAATGCAAGCCCGTGGTAGGTTCATCCAGAATATAAAATGTATTTCCAGTATCTGTTTTTGCCAATTCAGTAGCTAATTTTACCCGTTGCGCCTCGCCACCCGATAGTGTAGTTGCTTGTTGTCCTAACGTAATGTAACCCAACCCTACTTCGTACAACATTTTAATTTTACGGTAAATGGAGGGAAGGTTCTCAAAGAATGGCACTGCTTCTTCCACCGTCATTTCCAGTACATCCGCAATAGATTTTCCTTTATAACGGATTTCAAGCGTCTCGCGGTTGTAGCGTTTTCCCTTACAAGTATCACAAAACACATGGACGTCAGGAAGAAAATTCATCTCAATTAATTTCATACCGCCGCCTTCACAGCCATCGCATCTTCCGCCTTTTACATTAAATGAAAAACGTCCCGGCTTATATCCCCGAATTTTTGATTCAGGTAATTGAGAAAATAAATTCCGGATTTCGATAAACATTCCTGTATAAGTGGCTGGATTGGAACGGGGAGTTCTTCCGATGGGGGATTGATCAACTTCAATGACTTTATCAATATTAGTTAACCCTTCAGTCATCGAAAAAGAATGTGCTTTTTCACGGGAGCGGAAACAATGATTTTTTAAAACCGGATAAAGGGTCTCAGAAATTAAGGTGGATTTTCCGCTCCCCGAGACACCCGTGACACAAATAAAACATCCTAATGGAAATTCAACATTCAGGTTTTTCAGATTATTTCCTGTAATGCCATTCAGAATAATTTTTTTTCCGTTTCCTTTCTTTCTTACCGGTGGCACTGGTATCCTTAGGATACCATTCAAGTACGCCGCTGTTACGGATCCATTTTTAATAAATTTTTCCGGTGGTTCAGCGGCTACCACAAGTCCTCCATGTTTTCCGGCGCCGGGTCCCATATCCAGAATAAAATCCGCTTCACGCATCATCTGCTTGTCATGCTCTACCACCACTACAGAATTACCAATGTCCCTTAAACTTTTCAGTGATTCAATCAACCGTTGATTATCTCTCTGATGAAGTCCAATGCTCGGTTCATCCAATATATACATGACGCCGGTTAATTGGGAACCAATCTGAGTGGCAAGCCGGATGCGTTGTGATTCTCCTCCGGAAAGAGAATGAGTGGGTCTGCTTAAAGTCAGATAATCAAGACCTAAATACAAAAGCAGATTCACCCTTTTTTCTAATTCTTTAATAATTTCTCCGGCAATTAACAACTGCTTTTTATTCAGCATTTGTGGTATTTGTTTAATCCAATCGTTGAGCCGGTAAAATTCCATGGAAGAAATATCGTGAATGTTATTTGCGCCGATGCGGAAAAACAAAGATTCTTTTTTCAAACGTTGTCCGTGACACTCCTTGCATGGGGTTTCCAGCATGTAACTACTCACCCAATTTTTAAAACTTTCAGTATTTTCTTTGTAATGTCTTGTCATAAACGGAATGATGCCCTCAAAGGATTTATCTCTTTGAGATTTTCCTGAGATTTCTGTTTCTTCTCCGTAAAGAATAGTTTTTTTAAGTGACACAGGAATACTTTCGAAAGGGATATCCGGTTTGATCCGGTGTTTTTCATATAACGTTAGTATTTCACGGAATAGAATAGAATTATTTTCGGGTTGTAAGGCGGAAATGCCTCCTTCCATTATATTTTTGGTTGCATCCGGTATCAGTAAATTTTCTGAAATAACCGATAGAGTGCCCATTCCTGCACAGACCGGACAAGCGCCATACGG
The DNA here is from genome assembly GCA_001769655.1 of Bacteroidetes bacterium RIFCSPLOWO2_12_FULL_37_12. Taxonomy (GTDB): domain Bacteria; phylum Bacteroidota; class Bacteroidia; order 2-12-FULL-37-12; family 2-12-FULL-37-12; genus 2-12-FULL-37-12. The sequence continues at coordinate 3,884 of MEPC01000041.1, forward strand.
AGAATTAAATGAAAAGCTATTGGGAGCAGGGTCGTTATAGGCAATACCTGAATCCGGACACATCAGATTTTGTGAGTAAAAAGAAATAGTTGTGTCATTAGGATCCAATGCAGAACTATTTTTTTTATGACTGCTGTCTTCGCCTATTACCATCAACGTGCCTTTACCCATTTTAAGGGAGGTCTTCACCGAATCGGACAAACGCTCCATAGTTGAATTATCCGGTTTCAGTTGGTCAATCACCAATTCAATATCGTGTGTTTTGAAGCGGTCTAACTGCATGGAATGTCGCATCTCCGTTAATTTCCCGTCAATCCTTATCCGGAGATACCCTTGCTTTTGCATGTTTTCAAAAAGTTCTCTGTAATGCCCTTTCCTTCCTTTAATAAGCGGTGACAGTAAAAAAATATTCTGATTTTTATAACGATTGCAAATCAGTGACACAATTTGTTCAACCGATTGTTTTTCCATTTTCTTTCCGCTTTCATAAGAGTAAGCAGTAGAAACGTTAGCGAACAGCACTCTCAGATAATCGTAAATTTCGGTAATGGTGCCAACCGTAGAGCGGGGATTGTGGGAAGTGGTTTTTTGCTCGATGGCAATAACAGGGCTTAATCCATCAATTTTATCAACGTCCGGTCTTTCAAGAACTCCAAGAAATTGCCGGGCATACGAAGAAAATGTTTCGAGATAACGTCTTTGACCTTCCGCATAAATGGTATCAAAAGCAAGCGACGATTTTCCACTGCCGCTGATTCCGGTGATAACCACTAATTTATTTCTTGGAAAAGACACATCTATGTTACGCAGATTGTGCACACGGGCGCCGGTGATTTCTAATGCTTCAGTCATTTTTCTGGTTGTAATTGATTTGGGGAAGGAGATTAATAAAAATACCTGGTAAAATCCTAACTCTTTTTCTAAATCGTAATGCCATTTTAATTAAGGTTTAAGATAAGATAGATGAATTATTTTTTATTTCGTTTTTAATAAAATCTTCCAATTGTTTTTTGCTTGGTAGTTTGATTAGGTATTTTGATACAAACAATTTATTATCCAATCCACTCGTGGCGTATTCTACCATCGCATTGTTTTTATTGGTGACCAGCAATATACCTACAGGCAGGTTATCGTCCGGTTGCATAACTTTTGCTTTGTAATAGTTAAGGTAGGTATTCAATTGCCCTGCATCCACATGATTAAACTCGTCAATTTTTAAATCAATCAGTATATGACATTTGAGGATGCGATGGTAAAAGACAAGGTCTATAAAACCATACTCATCCCCTATTAGAATGCGTTTTTGCCTTGCCTCAAAACAAAAACCATTTCCCATTTCAAGAATAAATTCCTGCAGGTGGTTTAGTATTTCCTGTTCTAATTCACTTTCTTCAACTAACCCTGGTTTATTGAAATTGAGAAATTCAAGGAAATAATGTGATTTTACAATATCGGTTTGCGACGCAGGTATTATTTTATTTTGAATTTGCTCAAAGGCATGTTCTGTATTGCCCGAAAGCCCTAATCGTTCATAGGTGAGTGTATTTATTTGCCGTTTAAGTTCTTTTACTGATGGTTGAGTTTTTAAAATCAAAAGTTCATAAAATTTTCGTTTTAAAGGTTCATCTATCTTGATAAGCTCTGTGAGATGTGTATAAGAAATGTTATTGATTATTGTGGATATATGTTTTAAATCTTTATCCTCTAATTCTTGGGTCGTTAACCCAAGAATTTGATTTTGAGCATAAATGTTACTTGATATAAATAATAATTCTTTATGCATATCTCCAGATTTTTGGGTTATCAACCCAAGAATTTCTGGATAGGTTTGATAGAATTGCCTGCAACGTGAAAGTTCTGGTGCAGTAAGTCCCTTTATAGAGAGTATTCCTGCAAGATTATCCAGTATTTTCTTACCATAAGTTGCCCTGTCCTCACCCTTTTGCTCATATTCCACAATATAAAATCCGATTAACCAATTCCGAATAGTCAAGTAACGGTTAACTGACTTGATAGCCGAATTTTGTAAAGCCGAATGTGTCAGTTGAATAGTACTGACTAAAATATTAAAATTCATAATTGTAATAAAAAATAATAGACCTCTTACATAAGTCAAAAAAACAAATAAAATTTAAACACTAAGACACAAAGAAACTAAGAAGCACACTAAGAAAAATTTTTATCAACTTACTTTATACCCCTCCCCCCCTCACTCACTAATCTTAGGCAAACTGTCACCCACCGGCAATGTCTTGGATGTATCAATAGTAATAGTCATCAACGAATCCAGCCACTCATCATAATAAGGACTGAACTGCGGCTGAGAACCAGGTATGAGAATTTTATATTTCTTATTGGGTTTTGCAGAAAGTTTATTTTTTCTCAACCAGGGATTGTTCAGCTTTAGATATTTATAACTGATATAAAATTTTTTTCCAAATTCGGCTAAATCGTTAATAGTAGTATCCACCGTCACAATTTTTGTTTTTATAGGAGGATATAAATCCTTATCTTCAACGATAAACCCATATTTCAACGGATTTTCCAGAATTTCTTTTAGTGCAAATATTCTGAATAAATACCTCGATGTTTCACTGTTTAACATGAGGTCATAGAATGAATTTGCTTTTTGTGTCTGAATGGCTCTGCGCAAACCGTTCATGCCTATATTATAGGATGCGGCGACTTCCGTCCAGTTTCCGAATAGTTTATAAGCGGTTGATAAATACCTGACAGCGGCTTCGGTGGAACGAATGGGGTCATATCTTTCGTCCACTTCATCATTAATTTCCAACCCTAATTCTTTTCCTGTTGTTTCAAGGATTTGCCAGAAACCGGTGGCACCGGCTGGTGACACTGTATTGATTAGTCCGCTCTCAACAGCACAGAGGTATTTGAAGTCATCAGGAATATTGTTTTTTTTGAGAATTTTTTCAAGTATGGGAAACCAACGCTTGGAGCGTTTCATTATCAGCAGTGTATTGGATTGCCAATAAGTATTTAAAAGTAATTCCCTGTCGAATCTTTCCACCACCTCATAATCCTCCAGCGGAATTTTTTCTCCTGCAAACTGACTGGTTTTCGGGACTTCAATGGGAAATACCTTGTAATATTCATTAAATAATTTTTTCTGTTTGGAATCATCGGAATATGTCCAAAAAATAAATAGCCCGCCCATAACAAAAACAAGAAAAATAAAAACGAAAAAGATTTTTTTTGAATACTTCATGTTCAACTAAAAGTTTGGTTTCAACGTCCATTTCTTATAATACTCTTCAATGATTTTTACAGCATCCTCAGCGGTATCTACTACTTTAATTAATTTCAAATCACCCGGATTTATATTATTTTCTTTCTCACAAATTGTTTCTTTAATCCAATCAATTAATCCTTTCCAATAGTTACTGCCCACCAATACAATTGGAAAACGGGTTATTTTTTTGGTTTGAATCAATGTTAATGCTTCAAATAGTTCGTCAAGGGTTCCAAAACCACCGGGAAGCACAATAAATCCCTGAGCGTATTTCACAAACATCACTTTTCGTACAAAAAAATAATCAAAGTGAATTAAATATTCGGGGTTAATATAGGGATTGCCTTTTTGCTCGAATGGGAGTTCAATAGTAAGCCCAACGGACTTGCCATTGATTAAACTTGCTCCTTTGTTGCCTGCCTCCATGATGCCGGGACCGCCTCCCGTAATAACGCCATAGCCTCGTTGCACTAACTTACTTGCAATTTCTTCTGCAAGTTGGTAATAGGGATGTCCGGGTTTTGTGCGGGCTGAACCAAAAATAGAAACACAGGGTCCTATTTTCCCCAGTTTTTCAAAGCCCTCCACAAACTCAGCCAGAATTTTAAAAAGCCGCCAGCTATCCTGGGCTTTATTTTCATACCAGCTTTTATCCCTTTTTTCTTCTTTCTGATTTATGTTTGATGTGAATTCTTCTTGAATCATTTGCAAAATGGGTTAATTAAAATTTATAACTGAAAATCGAAAATTAATTTAGTAGGTAAAGGTAATTAATTAATTTCATTTCTCCCACTTCCAGTCACCCGATAAAATCATCTCTTCCTTTAATCCGCCTTTTTCAAAACTTTCTTTCACCTGGGTATCTGTTAATCTTTTGGCTTTCAAAGAATCTTCCTGGTCGAGCAGATAAAGGGTTAATGAGACAATTTCAGATGTCTTTCGAAGATGGTCTGCGTTAACGAGATCAATTAAATCTTTATTAGAGTGATAATACTTAAATACCTCTTTGTCGAGATTACCTGTAAATTGCAGAACAGGAATTCCATAAAGCGCAAACGGAAGATGGTCAGAATGAAGGTTAATGTCACTTGTGATTTTGCCTTCAAAGTCGGGACGATGACCGCGGATAAAATCTGAATAGCGCTTGAAAACCTCTTCCATTTCAAGACGTCCTTCCAGCTCAAATCCTATAGGATTACCGGTCATATCAAGATTATAATAATAGAGGGTGCTATCGGTAGAATTATTTTTATTCAACTCACTGACATGAAAAGTGGAGCCAAGCAATCCAAATTCCTCTCCCATCCAGAGGGCAAATTCCAGGGTATGTTCAGGAGTGACACCTGAGTTTTTTATTGCCCGTGCAATATCCACTACAGTAAAAGCTCCTATCCCGTTATCAATGGCGCCGGTAGCCAGGTCCCAACTGTCGAGATGAGCTCCAATCATGATTTTTTGATGAGGATATTTCGAACCCCGTATGGATGCAATTACATTTCTTGCTGTCGCTTTTTCCAATGTATTTTCCATGAAAATATGCGTTTTTAAATTCACATTCTCTTTTAAATGAAATCTTAGCAAGCGTCCTTTTTCTACCGAAATGCAAACCGCCGGAATATCAATGACTTTTCCTTTCAGTGACACGGTACCGGTAAGCAGTACATCCCCTTCCGGTTTATTGATAAAAATAATTCCAGCCGCACCATGATTCAAAGCCAGAGTCGCTTTTTCACTACGATGAAGATTTTTTAATGCAGAATCATTTTTTCCGAGATACAAATTCATAAGCACTATTTTTCCATTTACATTTACACTGTCAAAATCAGAGGCAAGTCCATTCCCAACATCGGCGATTGGTGCCACTACATCAGCAACTATTGGAGTAAAAGCGTGAGCAACGCATGGAATCGTATCAACAAATTTTCCATCGGAATAGGTGAGAAAAACTTTATTCCTGTTCCAGGCATCTACAGAGAAGGGTTCGTATCTTACCTGAAGTCCATAGTTCAAAAGTTTTTGATAAACAAATTCTTCCGCTTTTTTTCCATTTGGACTTCCTGTAAGCCGATGCCCGATAGTTCTGCAACATTCCTCAAGGTCTTTATAGCCCGTAAAACCGGTTTGCACCTGCTGATAAATCATGTTCAGGTCTTTCATTATTTTTTCCTTTTTTCTCTCTTCAGGTGTCTTACAGGAAAACAATAAGGCAGAAAGGAATAGTAATAATTTGAAAAATTCAGAGCGCATAGTTGTTGGTTTTATAGTTTAATTAATTATTTTGGCACTCCCACATAAAATTCGACTCGGCGATTCATATAATGTTCTATTTCGGTTTTTGCTGTGGGAATAAGATTTTTCCTTTCCCCAAATGAATTTATTTGCAAACGGTTAGGATCTAATCCATAATTTTTAATCAAATGCTCACGAGCCGTTTTCGCCCTGCGTAAGCCCAGCCCTTCATTGTAAGTATCTGTAAAACGGATATCCGTATGCCCGTTTACTGACAATACAAGTTGCGGATTGTTTCGCAAAACGGTTGCAATATAAAGCAATTCATCAAACATTTCCGGTTTTATTTCATCGCGGTTCAAATCGAAATGAATAGTAGGCAACGCCCATAATCCCATGGATTGAACCGATGACGTGGTGGGTTGCTGAACGATTCCCCACAGTTTTTCTTTTTTCTCATCCGGTTTTTTAGTGGCATCCATGATTTCTTTTAAGCCATTTCCTTCCTGATAAATAATTTTTTTCTCACAACAATCTTTTAATTTCTGGTCAATAAAATCAACGATGTAAAGTGGCACTCCCTGTTCATTTACAGGAGTAATGCCTGTAGTAGTATCAACCGCTGTATTAAACTGCGAATAGGGCTCCGGGTCGAGGTAATCGGGATTCCCGTCTTTGTCAGAGTCCAGTGTCACTCCATCCGGACTTACTTTAGCGCCTTCGGGTGTGTCGGTTTCTTTATCAAACGGATCAGCTACGCCATCATTGTCAGTATCTACTAAAAGTTCTTTGAGTTTCTTTTTCATTTCCAAAACTTGCTCGTATTCTATTTCCAGCGGGTTCATCCAGGTTAGTGGGTCAACTCCTTTTCCGAAATTATAAAGCGCAGTTGCCTGTACAGAGGAGAATCCGTCATAATCCGTTGAAAGAACGTTGACGGTCTCCTGAAATCTTCTTCCATCCCACAAATCATTTTTAAATAGCATTTCATTATGGAATGTATATTCTAATCCCACTTCAAAACGTTTGGTTAAGCGGTATGAAATACCAAATCCTACGGTAAGAATAGGAACAGGACGCACAGAAGAATTTTTGCTGGAGTCCTTATCCATAATGGTTTCATAAGTGTCATCCTGATTAACTCCATTAATTCCTCCTGAATAATCGTACACCTGATTGCCGGCATCGAGCATGTTGCTTCTTACGGTGTAGTTCATAAATGCTGGTCCAATAAAAGCAAGAATACGCAATTTGGGTTCTTCCTGGTAAAAGCTAATATTGTTTAGATTTAAAACTGCCTGCAACGAAAGATAATAATACGTAGTTTGAAAATTCCAGACAGTGACACCGTTATATCCCATCAAATTATCAATGCTACTTGCCAAGACAGTATTTTGTTCTTTGTTCTGACCACCCAATCGTCCCACTACAAAAATGCTTCTTAACGACATGGCATGTCCGACTGCCTTAGAAAGTTCTGCTCCAACATTCCATTGCGTTTTATTTAATACATCACCGTGAAAGAAATTTATTCCGGTCTTAATTCCGGCGGCCCATTTATCTCTGGGTTTAGAAGGAAAACCGTACGAGAGCTTGGTGTATTGATCCTGTTGCATAATACCTCTACGGGGAATATTATTCGGGTCAACAGGATACAGTCCACCTGGTTTAGTGCCATTCACCTGAGCGGGTTTTTTTTGCTGTGGAGTGACACCACGACCTCTGCCAGGAACCTGAGCATATACTCCGGACACCCATAGCCCTAACGCTAAACACATTCCGAGCAAACGATACCGAATGGACGGAAAGCGGATTTTGCAATATAATCGCTTGATTATCAAATGATTAGAACATTACGAAATGAATATTCGCTCTGTTCATTGTTCTGTTTTTTTTAAAATATTTACTTGCAATAATTTTATATCATATTGTTTATCAGTTAATTAAAATATAAAATACTAATAGCACTCTATCTCCCAAAAGGGCAAAAAATTCCCATTTCAGGAGATAAAATCCCAGTGAAAAGTAATTCTTAGGTGTATCTAATCCTTATTTCTGAACACTTTTTTCCCCACACTGTTTTGTGGAAAGTACAGTAGATGTATCCAAACAGCACCCTAATAGTTCAGCGTTAGATAATCTGTACACAGGGTGTATGAAATCTGGGGCAATTTCCACCAAGGGTGTTAAGGTAAATTTACGAAAAGGAATATAGGGATGTGGTATATTAATTAACTGATTATTAATTACTTGTGAATCATAATATAAAATATCAATATCCATTTCTCTTGCGTTCCATGAATGTGGAATTCTTTCGCCAAAATTTTTTTCTATCGTTTTTGTGGCGTCTAATAATCTATACGGTAAAAGGGTAGTTTCCAGTATTAAAACCTGGTTTAAATAGGCGGGTTGATGTATTTTTCCCCAGGGTTCAGTTTCAGAGACAGAAGAAGACATAATTATTTTACCGGCGGATACCTCCAACTGTTTTTTTGCGGTAAGAATATTTTCATTCCTATTCCCTAAATTTGCTCCCAAAAGTAAAAAAGCCACTGACATTTTTTTATCATTACTGATGTTCATTATTTCAATAAAAAACAAATATCCTTATTTCACATGAAACAATTTTTTAAATACATGCTGGCTACCATGCTCGGCGTTATCGTTGTAATAGTTTTTTTCATTGCAACCATTATTATTATTGCCGTAGTGGCTGAATCACAGAAAAAAATTTCCATAAAATATAACTCTGTGCTGAAATTAACTTTCGACCAACCCATTGTGGAAAGGGAAAAACCAAACCCTTTGGAGGAATTAAAAATACCGGGATTTGAAGCTGAGGAAACAGGTATTGTAGAATTACGACAGGTTTTACATTCGGCTATGAAAGATAAGCGAATAAAAGGCATTCTACTAGACGTGAGTGACATAGAAGCCCGCTTTTCACAATTGGAACCCATTCGGAGAATGCTTGAAAAATTCAAGACATCCGGTAAATTTATTCTTGCCTACGGAAATTATTTTGCTGAGAACACGTATTATCTTTCAAGTGTAGCCGATCAGATTATTTTAAATCCAATGGGAACCATTGAATTTAATGGTCTTACCATTGAAATGTTATTTTATAAAGGACTTTTTGATAAACTTGAAATCAAGCCGCAATTATTTCAATGCGGAGATTATAAAAGTTTCGCTGAGCCGTTTGTGAGAGACAGTATGAGCGAACCAAACCGCGAACAGTTGAATGCCATCATTCAATCCATCTATCAAACGGTGTTAAATCAAATAAGCGAATCCAGAAAGTTGTCTGTTGAAAATTTACGGGAGATGTCTGATTCTTTATTAGTCAGAGATTCAAAGATGGCAAAGAAATATGGATTGGTTGATCACATTGCTTACCGAGATGAAATGGAAAATATTCTCTGTGAAAAGCTCGGTAGTGAGCCAGGGAAAAAAATAAATTATGTTGGCTACCGTCAGTATAAGAAAATGCTCAATGAAAAACCTGAAAAATATTTTAAAAATAAAGTAGCTGTTATTTTCGCGCAAGGGGGAATAAATACAGGAAAGGGAGATAATGAAACTATCGGGTCTGAAAGTTTGACCGCACTTCTTCGCAAAGCAAGGGAAGATAAAAACGTAAAAGCGATTGTGTTACGGGTAAATTCTCCAGGAGGAAGTGCACTGGCTTCCGATGTGATATGGAGAGAAGTCCAACTGACCCGTGAAATAAAACCGGTCATTGCCTCCATGTCCGATTTAGCCGCCTCAGGAGGATATTATATTTCCATGGGTTGCGATAAAATTATTGCTGAGCGAAGTACACTCACAGGATCCATCGGTGTAATCGGACTGTTGGTTAACGCCAAAGATTTTCTGAATAACAAGTTGGGTGTCACCAGCGACAAAGTAAAAACAGGCGCCTATTCTGATATGGGTATGTTTACACGTCCTTTATCATCACAGGAAATTAATTTCATTCAGGAAGAAATGAATGACATTTATGGTACGTTTACTCGAAAAGCCGCACAAGGAAGAAATATGGTTCTTGATTCAATCAGAAAAATTGCTCAGGGACGTGTATGGACAGGAAGTCAGGCATTGGAAATCGGGTTGGTTGATTCGCTGGGAGGATTACCCACTGCCATTCGGGTAGCGGCTAAAATGGCGAAACTCGGAAAAAATTATCGCATTCAATATTTACCTGTATTAAAAGACCCCATTACTAAACTTCTAACCGGTGACACGGAAGAATCAGCAGTCCGCCTTGTTTATTCACTCTTTGGTGAATGGGGAAAAGCTCTTAAATCATTGAAAGACCTCGAGAAGTTTGAAGGAATTCAGGCGCGGCTTCCCTGGGATATTTATGTCCGTTAAGAAATAAATAGGTATAAAGGTATAGGGGTATAAGGTATAGGGAAAAAACAAAACTTCAATTTTTCCTTATATTTTATACCCCTATACCCCTATACCCCTATACCTCTATTCCCTATACCCCTTTCTATTAGTTTATGTTATTTAACTCCATTGATTTCGCGGTTTTCCTTCCTTTAGTTTTTTTGCTTTATTGGTTTCTGGCGAAAGACAATCGAAAATTTCAGAATCTGCTTATCGTTTTGTCCAGTTTTTTCTTTTATGGTTTTTGGGACTGGCGATTTCTTAACCTGCTTTTAGCAAGCATTCTTATTGATTATTTTGTTGCTATTTTAATTGAGAAAACAGATGTTCCATCTAAAAGGAAAGTTCTTTTGTTTACGAGTTTATTTTTTAACCTTGGCTTGCTCGGATTTTTTAAATATTATAATTTTTTTATTGATAATTTTTGTGAGGCATTTACTTTTTTTGGAAATCCCATTAACAAATCCTCTCTTCAGATTATTCTCCCTGTGGGAATTAGTTTTTACACTTTTCAAACCCTGAGTTATACTCTCGATGTTTACAGGAGGAAAATTAATTCCACGAATGATTTTATTGCATTTGCCGCCTACGTTAGTTTTTTTCCACAATTGGTAGCCGGACCTATAGAACGTGCTTCCAATTTATTACCTCAGTTTTTTAAAAACCGGACTTTTGATTATTCAAAAGCAGTGGATGGATTAAAACAAATGCTGTGGGGTTTTATAAAAAAAATGGTCATCGCTGATAATTGTGCAGTTTTTGCAAACGACATTTTTAATCATAGCGCTGATTATTCGGGAAGTACATTATTGCTGGGCGCTGTTTTTTTTGCATTTCAGATTTATGGTGATTTTTCAGGATATTCTGATATCGCCATTGGATGTGCGCGGTTATTCGGATTTGACCTGATGAAGAATTTTAACTTTCCTTATTTTTCAAGAGATATTGCAGAGTTCTGGCGCAGATGGCACATTTCACTCACTACCTGGTTCCGGGATTATGTTTACGTTCCGTTAGGTGGAAGCAGGGCAAGTACATGGACAAAAATCCGGAATACATTGATTGTTTTTTTATTGAGTGGTTTCTGGCATGGCGCTAATTGGACTTTTATAGTATGGGGGGCGTTGAATGCGTTGTTTTTTCTGCCTCTTTTATTGTCAAATAAAAACCGGCAGAACCTGGGAACGGTTGCAGAGGGAAAAAAATTTCCTTCTTTCAAAGAGTTTACCGGAATGTTAACAACTTTCCTGCTTGTATTGGTTGGATGGATTTTTTTCAGAGCAGAAAATATTTCACATGCCATTGAGATTTTTTCAGAAATATTTTCAAGTTCCATTTTATATATTCCCGAATTACCTCGCAAAGTTTTTTTATTAGCGCCATTGATTAGTATATTGTTAGTTATTGAATGGATTGGAAGAAATAATCCATATCCCATTTACGAAACAGCAAAACGGTGGCACTGGTTTTTTCGTTGGACATTTTATGCTGTCTTGATTTTTATTTTAGGAATGTATATGCATACATCTGAGACCCCTTTTATTTATTTTCAATTTTAAAAAAGAGGTTTCTGTTCACTCGTATTAATAATCTCCCGCAGATTACGCAGATAAACGCAGATTTATTTTTATAAAAATTTTCTCTGCGAAAATCTGCGATATCTGCGGGAAAAATCAACCCACTTAATTGTAACAAAAAGAGCATGAATAAATTTTCGAACAAATTTTTACTGTTTTTATGTTTTTCCGGGTTAATTTATTTTTTTCTAATCTGTGTAACCGGTTTATTTCTCCCTGGCTTTTTGCTTAAAAATCTTAATTACAAATTAGGTTCTTATGGTCATCTGTATTCCAGAATGAAGGATTTACATACTATACATAAGCCGGATATATTATTTCTCGGGTCATCTCATGCATACAGGGGTTTTGATACCCGAATTTTTAAAAAACATGGCTACAGTTCTTTTAATCTTGGGTCAAGTTCACAAACACCTATTCAAACGGAGAGGTTGTTAAAAAAATATTTGAAAAAGATACAACCGGAGTTAATTATTTATGAAGTGGAGCCAGATGCATTTGCGAGTGACGGAGTTGAATCCGAGCTTGATTTTATAGCCAATGACACGATTGATACGGGTACACTCATTACGATTTGGAAAATAAAACATGTAAAACTTTTGAATACACTGTTATATGGTTTTTTCAGACAGTTTTTCCACCTGAATTCCGGTTATGAAGAACCTGTCCAAAAAGGAGATGATTTTTATGTGAGCGGAGGTGGGTATGTTGAAAGAAGAGAGGAAAGTAGAAAGATTGAATTTTTAGAAGCGCCTAAAAGTGAAAAACAATCATTAAACAAGTATCAATTGATAGCGTTTTTTAGAATTTTGGAATTTTTTAAGGAGAATAACGTCCCTTACTTGTTAGTACAAGCGCCCGTAACAAAAAATTTCAATAGGGCAGTCCTAAAAATTCAGCCAAATGTCTCCCTTTGGAGGGAGATAAAGAGGGAGGAAAATAAAAAAATTGAATTTTTAGAACTGCCCTATGGTAATAATAAATTTAATGAATTAATGGAGAAAATATTTTTGGAGAATAGCAACTATTTTAATTTTAACAAAATTCTTTCGCTGAATGATTCCTTGCATTTTTATGATTCACATCATTTGAATCAAGCCGGTGTTGAGATTTTTAACGGGAGATTGATAGAGTTGATTGAAAATCCGGAATAGCTAAAAAAACTGAAACTACTCAGCAAAAAAAATGTTGCCACTGATTACACGGATTTTATTTTTTTTAATCCGTGTAATCAGTGGTAAAAACTGAAGTGCTGAGTAGTAACAAAAAATTACTTTGAAAATCTGTAACTAATTCCACCCTCGTAGGAAAAAAAATTAGCAAGAGCAAGATCTGATATAGATTTTTCACTATAAAAAAACAAAGTCCAATGCTTCAAAAAATCAATCCCAATCATCCAACCAAATGTCGAAGAAGGTGAAATTATCAGCCCCAACTTATAATGTTTAAATAAACTGAAATTTAATAAAAGATTATAATTATAAAAAATATCCTGTTTGTTGAATAAAAATCCAGGTTTGAAAACAAAATATTCAGGGAAAAACAGAAAATAATATTCCAAAGTACCTGAAAAGCTCATCGGGATTGTTGAATTTGAATAAATGAGTGAAGTATTTGGACTTAAAATATGGTTAACTGAAAAAGTAGAAATTAAATTATTAATTTTAAATACAGCTCCCAGTTTAGTATCCATATATTGAACATCTCCATGATGAAATGTTTCGATAGTTGGTCTGACAACTCCGTTTTGTGGATCGATTTGATCGGGTAATATTAATCGGGAAAAATCTATGGATTTAGAATTGTAACTTATTTCTGTTCCAATTTTAAACCTCAAATTTTCTCTGTAAATTAAATTAAAACTATAAATACCTCCAAGATGTTGCGATTCAAACACATAACTTTCATTATCATAAAATGCTAAAATCCCTACAGAATGTAGAGAATCTGAAAAATGCGTATCATACGATAAAAAGGAACTAATGGAAGGACGAAGACCTTGATTTATATTTTCAATTCCATAATATTTCGAATTTAAATGAACAACATGTTTCCCTACTAATCCGGCATAAGCGGGGTTATAATAAAGATATGCTGTCGGAAATTGCCTGAAAATGAGGTCCTGCGCTTGCAAACAGACATTTGACAGAAGAATTATTAATATTGTAATCATAAATTCTGGTTAACAGCTCAGGCGATATATTTTTTTGCCACTAATTACACAGATAAAAAAAGAAAAGGAAACAAAGAGTATTATGAAAAAAATAATCCGTGTAATCAGTGGCTAAATTTTTCTTGCTACGAAAAGTAAAAATTTTCTCTAAAATTACAAAAAAATCTCATGAACAATCAAAACCTCACCCGTGCTTTAAATCTCTATGCAAGAACATTGGAGTTTACTCACGAAAATGAATTTAAAATCAAGAGCTATCAGAATGCCGCTGAGAAGATTGAAGGGTTTCCTTATTTGATTTCAGAAGACAATATGAATGACATAGAAGGAATTGGTTCAGCGATTGCACTGAAAATCAAAGAGATTATAACTACCGGAACCTTTTCACAATTTGAGAATTTTTTTTCCACCCTACCTGAATCCTGTATGGAATTTTTTGTTGTGCCGGGATTAAGTCCAAAAAAAGCAGGACAAATTTACAGGGAATTAAACGTACATTCCATTGATGAAATGTTACAGGCGAGCCGTGAAAATAAATTACTCGCTTTGAAAGGATTTGGGAAAAAGACACAGGAAGAATTAATCGAATGTCTTGAATATTATAAAAGTAATAAAGGGAAGTTTCTGTATGGGCATGCAGTTCCAATTAGTCAGACAATTTTTAAAGAAATTCAACAACAATCATCAACGCTGAAAATTTCGCTTACGGGTGAAATGAGAAGAGGAAGTAACATTGTTTCTGGAATAGAATTTTTAGCAGGTTTTGAAAATGAAATACCTGATAACCTGAATTTTAACGGTCTTAGAAAAGACGATTCCAATTCTGCCCCATTAGCATGGAGAGGATTTTATGATTTTATTAATGGCACTCCCAAAAATAATTTTGAGAAATACCTGAATTTGCTTTTTCCTCCTGTTCCTGTAGAAATCATTTTCTGCCGTAAAGCAGAGTTTTTCAGAAAATTATTTATAACCACCGGTTCCAAAGAACATTTAAAACCCCTGTTGAAAAATGCCCCTATGATTCCCATGTCCGAAGAGGAAATTTATCGGGCAAATAATTTACCATTTATTATTCCGGAACTCCGGGAGAATTTATTTGAATGGGAAATGATTAAAGAAAATAAAATTTCAGAGCATCCGGTGACACTCAGTGACATTAAAGGCGTTTTGCATGTGCATAGCCGGTACAGCGACGGAAAAAATTCCATCAGCGAATTAGCAACGCATTGCATGAAAAAGGGCTTGAGTTATCTGGGAATAACTGACCATTCCAAAGCGGCGTTTTATGCCAACGGGTTAAACGAGGAAAGGTTAATAATTCAGAAAAACGAAATTGAAAAAATAAACAGGGAGATAGCGCCTTTCCGCATTTTTCATGGTATTGAATGTGATATTCTAAGTGATGGGAAACTGGATTTTACTGATGAAATACTGAAAGAACTTGATTTTGTAATTATTTCCATACATTCCAACTTAGTAATGAATGAAGAAAAAGCGATGAAAAGATTATTGAAAGCGCTTGAGAATCCTTATGTAACCATGTTAGGTCATCCCACCGGGCGCTTGCTGTTGCGCAGAAAAGGGTATCCAGTGGATCACCAAAAAATGATAGATGCCTGTGCTGACAATAAAGTTATGATAGAAATAAATTCCAATACATACCGGTTAGACCTTGATTGGAAATGGTTAAAATATGCATCTGACAAGGGAATAATTTTTTCGATTAACCCCGATGCTCATCGTACCGAGCATATAGATTATATGCAATTTGGAGTAACCATGGCAAGAAAGGGAGGGATAATGCCGCAACAAATTCTTAATTGTATGGGGGTAGAGAGGGTGGGGGAGATATTTGAGAGGAAGGGGTAAAGATTGGTTATAAAAAAAAACCCTCCGTTTTCAGCGGAGGGTTTTTTATATTACTGTACTAACTCTATTCTACATCATCCCACCGCCTTGTGGCATTTGTGGCATGGATTCTTTTTCTTCTTTCTCGTCGGCAAGTACACACTCGGTGGTCAGCAACATACCAGCAATGGATGCGGCATTTTCCAACGCAAAGCGAGTTACTTTAGTAGGGTCAATGACTCCCGCGGCAACAAGATTTTCGTATTTATCCGTCTGTGCATTATACCCGAAGTCATTTTTGCCTTCTTTTACTTTTTGTGTCACTACGGAGCCCTCACCTCCTGCATTTTCCACAATCACTCTCAGAGGAGCTTCCAATGCCTGGCGAATAATATTGACGCCGGTTTTTTGATCAGCATTATCAGTGACAACTTTGTCCAGAGAGGCAAGCGCACGTATATAAGCAACTCCACCACCGGCAACTGTTCCTTCTTCTACAGCGGCACGGGTTGCATGAAGTGCATCATCCACTCTGTCTTTCTTTTCTTTCATCTCTACTTCTGTTGCGGCACCTACGTAGATAACTGCGACTCCACCTGAAAGTTTTGCAAGACGCTCCTGCAATTTTTCTTTGTCATAATCGGAAGTAGTGGTATCCATTTGCGATTTTATTTCCTTAATGCGTGCTTTGATGGCATCCTTTTTACCAGCACCGTTTATGATAGTAGTATTGTCTTTATCAATGACTACTTTTTCTGCCTGTCCAAGGTATTCAACGGTTGCATTTTCCAATTTATAACCTTGTTCTTCTGAAATTACTCTTCCGTTAGTAATTACTGCAATATCTTCAAGCATGGCTTTCCTACGATCACCAAAACCTGGAGCTTTTACAGCGGCAACTTTTAGTGTGCCACGAATTTTATTTACTACCAGCGTGGCGAGGGCTTCCCCATCCACTTCTTCTGAAATAATTACCAATGGTTTTCCGGTTTGTGCCACATTTTCAAGTATTGGGAGTAATTCTTTCATACTTGAAATTTTCTTATCATAGATAAGAATGTAAGCGCTCTCGCAAATGGCTTCCATTTTATCTGAGTTGGTGATAAAATACGGCGAAATATAGCCGCGGTCAAACTGCATGCCTTCTACCACTTTTACTTCGGTTTCTGTTCCTTTTGCCTCTTCAATAGTAATGACACCATCTTTGCCAACTTTTTCCATGGCATTGGCTATCATTTTGCCAATGGTACTGTCATTATTTGAAGAAATGGTTCCCACTTGTTCAATTTCCTGATTATTTTCAATTTTTCTGGATTGTGTTTTAAGATGCTCAACCACTGCAATCACTGCCTTATCAATTCCTCTTTTCAAATCCATTGGATTTGCACCTGCGGCAACGTTTTTGAGACCTGTGGTTATAATTGCCTGTGCTAAAACGGTGGCAGTTGTGGTTCCATCACCGGCGGCATCGGATGTTTTTTGAGCCACTTCTTTTAGCATTTGAGCACCCATATTTTCAATGGGGTCTTTCAGTTCAACTTCTTTTGCTACAGTTACTCCGTCTTTTGTAATTACGGGGGAACCGAATTTTTTCTCGATGACTACATTTCTCCCTTTAGGACCTAAGGTCACTTTCACGGAGTTTGCTAGAGAATCAACCCCTTTTTTCAGGTTTTCTCTTGCTTCAGTGTTAAAAAGAATCATTTTACTCATGTTTATTTTTGATTTGTGTTAATTGTTGAAATGTTAATTATTTATGATTAGATGGTGCAAAAAATATCGGATTCACGCATAATCAGCATATCTTCTCCTTCAATACTGATTTCGGTGCCGGAATATTTTCCATACAATACATCGTCATTTGGTTTAAGAGACATCGGTTCATCTTTTTTACCGGTGCCTACGGCTATCACTTTGCCGCGCTGTGGTTTTTCCTTGGCGGTATCAGGAATAATAAGACCACCTTTGGTTTTTTCTTCTGCAGGTGCGGGTTTCACCAAAACCCTGTCGCCCAATGGTTTAAGTTGTGTTTTCATAATGAATTTCAATAAATTGTTTTTAGGTTGTTAAATTATATAATAAAAATTTTTTGGGAACCGCTCACTTACAGAATCCATGCCAAGTAAAAAAAATTGTGTTTTCAGGAAATCATGACAGTAAGATGGATTGTGTAGCATAAAAGGTGGTGACAATGTGACAGGAGAAATTATTTTCCACCTCCTGCGGGCGGAGTGGCTGGTTGACCTTGGTTAGGGGGGGTTTGTCCTGGCGTAGTGGAAGGCAAATTTGCAGGTTTTGGCAAATCTACCGCCGGTAATTCCTGTGCTTTTTCAACAACCGAGCTTGTTTGGGTAGTTTCATTTGAACCTGAAATCAATGCATTAGCTCCAACACTGAAAACCAATAAGGCAATAGCCAATCCCCAGGTTATTTTTTCAAGCAGGTCAGTAGTTTTTTTAACTCCCATCAATTGGGTTCCTGCACCCATAAATTGACTGGAAAGCCCGCCTTTTGGATTTTGAATGAGCACTATCAATACAAGCAGGATACACACGATGATGGTGAGAACGATGAGGATGGTGTACATTTTTTTGTTAATTATTAATTATTAATTATTAAGTGTTAAGTGTTTTGTGTTATTTTCTATTTTTCTATTTTCTATTTTCTATTTTCTATTTTCTATCTTCTATTTTCTATTTTCTATCTTCTATCTTCTATTTTCTATCTTCTATCTTCTATCTTCTATCTTCTATCTTCTATACCAACCTGTTCCGAAAGAGTATGTTTTCTATTTCAATTCATCCAAAAGCCCCGCAAAGTACGTAAATTTTTCCGGGAATTTCAACTGGAGCTTTTGATAAATGGAAATTGCCTTCCGGGTATTGCCTTGTCTTTGAAAAATTCCTGCCAGTGTCTCACTGACAAATTCTTCGTCACGGAACTCCGAACTTTTCAATGCTCTTTTTTCGGTGTCAGAGAAATCGGTTTGAGAGTTTTTAACAGGAGTTATAGCGGGCTCTTCGTTAATAAATTTATCAATCAATTCACGCTGTGACTCAGGTGAAAATGAACTATGTGTTTCTACATGTTGCGAGGATACAAATTCACTTGCTGTTGTTTGTTCCCGGACAATAGGTTCAACTTGTTGTGGAATACATACGCTTCCATAACGGCTCGAATCAATGGATTCAGCGGTATTAATTATTAATTCAAACAATAGATTTCCGGTAGGAACGTTTTTTAAAAAGTCAGTTTGCTGAATAGATTTGTTGGAAAATACCGGATTGGTTTGATTTATACTTTCGTTTTCTACAATTTTGTCATCATTTACCCACAGCCGGTACATCACCGGGTCGTGAACAAAAATTGAATACTTTTCAAAAATTTCATTAGATTTTTCCGGATTAGTTTGGATATCATGTTTACTTTTTAATAATTGAGCAGTGGAAAAATATGGAAATCCGGATATTATCTCACTGATTGACGAAATTTGAGTTTCAGAGAGTTTAATATCAGGAGATAATAAATTTTTAAATTCTTCGGGAGCCACAGAATTTATATTGTTAAATGTTTTATGTTATTCTTTTTTTTGAAATTACAACTTTGGAATTAATAGAATGTAACTATTCAGCAAAAAAAAAATTCTCACGCAAAGCCGCAGAGAACGCAAAGAAAAAAACCATAAATGATTTTTTTTCTCTGCGTACCTTGCGCCTTTGCGTGACATATTATTTACGAGAAATCATACCGACTGAATAGTTAAAATAAAATTGAACAAGAAACATATTCATTTCACCTCCTCATAATCCACAAAATCCCCTTCATCTTTAAATTTTTCAGTCCCGGATTTTTTTTGTGGAATATGTTTGATAGAAATGGTTCCTTCTGACGTTTTGTGTTTTTCCCGAAAGTTTGTATCATGACTCCCCAGGTTTCTTTTTATCAACCAAGGAACAAATCCAAAAAAAAACAGACGGATTACCGTAGGAGCCAGCAGGCGAATTAGTATAATGACCAGTAATATTGTAACAATAATGCGCATGAAATGGAAAAAATATTTTTATCTGCTCAAATAAAGAGACCTCTCATTATATGCCTTCACAAAAAACTCATCCATCAAATCCTCAATGAACAAAATGGATTCGCCGGTGGATTTCATTTCTGGTCCCAGTTCTTTATTGACGTTAGGAAATTTCTCAAACGAAAATACAGGAATTTTAATGGCAAATCCGTTCAGTTTGGGCTCAAAATGAAAATCTTTTAGTTTATTATAACCAAGCATAATCCGGGTCGCATAATTGATATAGGGAATAGTATATGACTTGCAGATAAATGGAACCGTGCGTGAAGAACGGGGATTTGCCTCAATCACATACACCACATCCTTTTTAATGGCAAATTGTACATTTATCAAACCGCGCACGTTTAATAAAAGCGCTAATCGCTTGGTATATTCTTCCATTGTTTGGATAATTTCAGGTTTCAAATCAAAGGGTGGCAAAACAGCAGAAGAATCTCCTGAGTGAATTCCGGCGGGTTCAATGTGTTCCATCATTCCAATGATATGCACATCTTCCCCGTCACAAATTGCATCGGCTTCGGCTTCAACAGCTCTGTCTAAAAAATGGTCTATCAATAATTTGGCGCCGGCAAGCTGAATGTCAGACGTTAATTTTACCACTGCCTCTTCCAGTTCTTTGTCATTGATAACTATACTCATGCCCTGTCCTCCTAATACATAAGAAGGACGAACCAACACCGGATAACCGACTTCATTGGCAACTTTTACGGCATCATCCGCATTGAGTGCCACTCCGTAGTGTGGGTAGGGAATATTATTTTCTTTCAATAAGTCGGAAAATCTTCCTCTGTCTTCAGCAATATCCATCGAATTAAAACTTGTACCTATAATTTTAATTCCATACCGTTCTAATTTTTCAGCCAGTTTTAACGCTGTTTGACCTCCGAGTTGCACAATGACTCCTTCGGGTTGTTCGTGTAAAATAATTTCGTAAATGTGTTCCCAGAAGACAGGTTCAAAATATAATTTATCAGCAATATC
Source organism: Bacteroidetes bacterium RIFCSPLOWO2_12_FULL_37_12 (assembly GCA_001769655.1). GTDB lineage: Bacteria > Bacteroidota > Bacteroidia > 2-12-FULL-37-12 > 2-12-FULL-37-12 > 2-12-FULL-37-12. The sequence continues at coordinate 24,427 of MEPC01000041.1, forward strand.
AAAATCAGTTGAAACAGTTTCGGGATTGCAGTTTATCATGATTGCTTCGTAACCACATTCTTTCACTGCCAGAACGCCATGCACACACCCATAATCAAATTCAATTCCCTGGCCGATTCTGTTGGGTCCAGATCCCAGAATGATTATTTTTTTTCTTTTGGAAGGAATGGATTCATTCTCTTCCTCAAAAGTGGAATAATAATAGGGTGTTTTTGCCTCAAACTCTGCCGCGCAGGTATCTACTAATTTATAAACTCTTTTGATTCCCATTTCCCTTCGTTTTTTAAATACCTGACTTTCGAGACATCCCAATAAATGCGCAATTTGCCTGTCTGCATACCCCTTTTTCTTTGCCTCCATCATCAACTCAACGGAGATGGTTTCAAGCCGGTACCTTTGAATTTCTTTTTCTAATGTCACTAATTCTTCTATCTGATTCAGAAACCACTTATCAATGCCAGTGGTTTTATGAATGGTATTGATGCGGATACCCAGTGACATGGCATCCTTTATATGAAAAATTCTATTCCAGGATGGATGGGTCATGCTGTTCATTATTTTCTCCAGATTGAGCAGTTCCTTTCCGTCAGCTCCCATCCCGTTACGTTTTATTTCCAGGGACTGACATCCTTTTTGCAATGCCTCCTGAAAGGTTCTGCCAATTGCCATCACTTCTCCTACCGATTTCATTTGAAGACCAAGCTCACGGTTTGAACCTTGAAATTTATCAAAGTTCCATCGGGGAATTTTCACGACTACATAATCTAATGAGGGCTCAAAAAATGCGGAAGTTGTTTTTGTAATCTGATTATTCAATTCATCGAGGTTGTAACCAATAGCAAGTTTTGCGCTTATTTTGGCGATCGGATAACCCGTTGCTTTTGATGCAAGTGCAGAGGAACGTGACACTCTCGGGTTGATTTCTATTGCATAAATATCATTGTTGGCAGGATTAACAGAAAACTGAACATTGCATCCTCCGGCAAAATCTCCTATCCCAGCCATCATTTTGAATCCCATGTTTCGCATGTTTTGGTAAACCGTATCGGGGAGCGTCATGGCAGGCGCTATGGTAATACTATCCCCTGTATGGATTCCCATAGGGTCAAGATTTTCAATGCAACAAATCACAATAGTATTTCCTGCGCCATCCCGTAATAATTCCAGTTCAAACTCTTTCCATCCGGTAAGACATTTCTCTACTAAAACCTCATGAATAGGGCTGGCATGAAGTCCTGCTGTCAGTGCATGGTCTAAGTCCTCTTTAAGTGTCACTACACTGCCACCTGTCCCACCGAGTGTAAAAGAGGGTCTGATTACAAGAGGGAATCCGATTTTTTGGGCTATTTCTTTTCCTTCCAGAAAGGAAGTGGCGGTTTGTGATTCAGGAACGGGAATTTTCAAATCAAGCATTAATTGCCGGAATTCTTCGCGGTTTTCTGTTTTATGAATTGTGGAGATGTTTACTCCAATAATCTTTACTTTATATTTATCCCATACTCCTGTTTTGGCACATTCTGCAGTTAGATTTAGCGCTGTTTGACCCCCCATGGTCGGAAGTACGGCATCCACTTTATGTTTTTCAAGGATTTCTATGATGGAAGCTCTGGTGAGCGGCTTCAGATATATATGGTCTGCATTAATTGGGTCGGTCATTATGGTTGCCGGATTGGAATTGATTAAGATGACTTCAATTCCTTCTTCGCGCAGGGAGCGTGCGGCTTGACTTCCGGAATAATCAAATTCACATGCCTGACCTATAATAATAGGACCGCTTCCGATGATGAGGACGGATTTTATGGAGGAGGATTTGGGCAATTGGATTCTTTGGAAAGTATATAAATTATTTGTTATTGATCAGCTATTAAATAAAAACATTGCATAAAGAACATTTGAATAAGGAACAATAGAACAATAGAACAATAGAACAATAGGACATTAGAACATTAGAATAATGAACTAAGAAGTAGTTTTGGGTTTTGATGCAGTTTCAATACTCTTAACAAAAATTGAAATCAATTCATTACATTCTGATATCAGTTCTTTTACTTGTTGCTCCGACTTGTAAATTTTTGCTCTATGCATTATCCTTAAACAATTGAACGACTCCCTCAACTCTTTCAGGCATACTTTCATTTTATGAAGAAAATCACTTTTAGATTCAGCGCTTTTTGCTTCGCCATAGTTTAATGATGGTGAGGTGCCAGACCTCAGCACTTGTCCTCCTAAATGAGATGCTGATTTTGTATTGGGTAAACTTTCAACAAAAAATATTATTTCAACAGCAAAATCAATCAACCGTTCTTCAATATCATATTTTTTTTCTTTCATTTTACTTCGATTTTGTTATTCAAATGCTCTATTGTTCAAATGTTCAATTGTTCAAATGTTCAATTGTTCAAATGTTCTATTGTTCTATTGTTCTATTGTTCAAATGTTCAAATGTTCTATTGTTCAAATGTTCTATTGTTCAAATATTCAAATGTTCAAATGTTCTATTGTTCAAATGTTCTATTGTTCAAATATTCAAATGTTCAAATGTTCAAATGTTCAAATGTTCTATTGTTCAAATGTTCAATTGTTCAAATGTTCAAACGTTCTATTGTTCAAATGTTCTATTGTTCAAATGTTCAAATGTTCTATTGTTCAAATGTTCTATTGTTCAAATATTCTATCAAAAGTTCCTATTCTCCTTCACCCAATCCCTAATAAAATCCGCTACCACTTTTGAATTTGTACCCGGTGGAAATATTTCTCCTACACCCGCTTTTTTTAATTCAATCATATCTTCTTCGGGAATAATTCCGCCGCCGGTCAGTAATACATCGTCAAGCCCTTTTTCTTTCATTAATTTTAGAATTTTTGGGAAAATAGTGTTATGCGCACCGGAAAGAATGCTGATTCCGATTGCATCTACGTCTTCCTGCATGGCGGCTGACACAATCATTTCCGGCGTCTGACGCAAACCGGTATAAATGACTTCCATTCCTTCATCACGCAGGGCTGTAGCTATAAATTTTGCTCCTCTGTCATGACCATCCAAACCGGATTTTGCAATTAATACCCGTATGGGACGAGTGATTTTTTTCTCAGGAACCATTTTAATAAAATTATACCAATTCTGCTATCATGCATCTTGCGCCTCCACCTCCATATGTTTCTATGGTATCGAGCGGTGAATGTAAAATTTTTCCAAACGTTTGCAGTTTATCCTGTTGTTCTTTGGTAAATGATTCCCAAGCATGGGTTGACATTATAATTAACTGTTCTCCGGCTTGATTGGTTAATTCCAGAATATTTCCGCAAAATGCATACATCTGATCCTTTGATATTTCAATAATCTCTTTATTGGTACTTTTAAACATTTCAGATAACTCCTTACGATGTTTTTTCTCAGGGATTGCACTCATGCAAACAATGGTAAATTTTGTGCCCACGCTTAAAACGATATTTGTATGAAAAACAGGTTTTCCTTTTTTATCAACACTCTTAAACAAGACAGAACGATACCCAAACTCCTTTATCCATTTTTCAAGCAAAAATTCGCTCGTTCTTGTAGAAACAGAAGAATACACCACTTTATTTGCCCGATCCAAAACCAAACTGCCGGTTCCTTCCAGAAATTGGTTTCTTATTTCCCAATCGGACCAATCATATATTAATGGGTATTTTTCTTTTATGAGGGTAACTAATGTAGGATGCTTTTCCTTTCTTCTCAAAGGTGATTTCATGGGATAAATGATGACAACGCCGCCCTGATGAGTTGAAAACCAATTATTTGGGAAAATGCTATCGGGTAATGGGGGTTTATTGGGATCCTTGTGTACATGCACGGTTATTCCACTTTGCCTTAGTAACTTAACAAAGTTGTCAAACTCAAGCTGTGCTTTTTTGGTTAAAACCGCTTTATTAACTTTCGATTTTTTATGGAATTGAAAAGAATTGTCGGAAAGGGTTTCAGGATTCGGGAAAAAGGTAGCCGGGCGAATCATAAAAACTTCTGTAATTTGTTGTTTTACAGTATTCTCTGTGTTCATTCCGGATATTTTTTTATAGTGAACGTTATGGCTGTAACCTGATTTTTTTACAAAGGTAATACAAAAATCAGCTTTTTGTTAGAGTCACAGAATATTAGTAAGGATTTTTTTAAATTATATCATTATAAGTAGGTGATTTACAGAAATTTAAAAAATTATTAACTATTTTTTCACCCCACTCCATTTTTTTGGAGAGGGGCTGAGGTGAGGCAGGATTTTTTGTAGAAAAGTTACAAAAATCGAAGCTAACTCAATACCAGAAAGTACTTTTTTATCCTTTATATAATCACACGGCTAAAAAAAATAAAAAAAAATTTGGTTTTTAATAAATTAGTCCGTACCTTTATGAGCGAATTGAACCAAATCCTTTAAAGCATGCATAAAAACTTTACTCTTTTTCTTTTCCTGTTCCTTTTTAACAATCTACTCGCCGAGAATAATTCAATCCCAGGAAGTTTATTTATCACAAATCTGGAAGGTCAACCATTGACTATAGATCAGTTGACTGCCAAAGGAACTTCTCCTGTGTTGTTTATCAGCTTATATTCACTCGATTGTCAGGTTTGCAAACAAACGGCGCCTTACATTAGTCGTTTTGCTTCCGAAAATCCCAACATAACATTTTGGACAATTATAAATACAGGAAACCTTAAGAAAAATACCGGTTCAGAATGGTTCTCAGAGGTTGAAGCCACTACCGGATCCGATATTTCCGGTAACTCTTTAATATCCTATCATCAAGACCCTAAATTAACTGTAAGTGGTGTGAATGGCTCTCCCTGGAATAAATATTTGCCTTCTGTAAAAAACAACTCTTTTCCGGTTTACTTAGTGGTAAGATTGTCTGATAAGGAGATTATTTATAATGGCAGTGAAAAAGATGTGGCATGCGCATTAGCCAGCCAAACGAATATCTCTGAGGAATATCTGTTAACTATTCAGGAAGAACTTTTGAGAAACCGTTTTTCAATTTATCCAAATCCAACCGACGGCCGGCTTAATTTTATTCTCGCTCAAAAAGCAACCAAACAGGTCTATATTGAAGTTTATAATGTGCTCGGTGGAAAAGTTAAAACTATTTATGCACCTATGGGAGAAAAAGATTTTAAGGTGGACATCTACGACCTTGAATCCGGGCTTTATGTGGTCAAGTTTATCGAAGGTGACTACCGGAGAAGTATTAAGGTTACATTGCGGAAATAAATGGGTTTAAGGGTATAAGGAAATGCTCACGCTATACCCTTATACCCTTATACCCTTATACCCCTAAACCCCTACCCCTATACCTTTTCAACGCCCCGGATTTAATTCTTTTGCCAATTTATAGTATTTAGCCGCCTGCACCGTGTCACCGGCATTCTGATAGCTGATAGACAAATTAAAAGCAATCTCACCGTTTTTGGGCCATTTCCGCAGGGCATCCGAAAATACCTTGATTGCCTCATTTAATTTTCCGCTTTTAGCATTGGCGATACCATAATTAATATATGCCTCCGATGACTCCTGGTTTACCTCAATAGCTTTTCCAAGATATACCAACGCATTGTTCAAATCATTCTGCTCCCCGTAAATCAAACCTAATTTTTGTAATGAACGATAGTCATTGGGCTGAAGCGATAAAACTACCTTCAAACAATATAAAGATGAGTCAATCATCTTTTTTTCTTTATAACTCAATCCCAATAAATACCAACCATCAATGTGATTTGGAGACAAACGGACTAATCTGGCAAGATAGGAAGAGGCAGGGTCTGGTTTACTATGATTAAATAATATATATCCTGCGTTGTAATGGGCATCTGCATAAAAAGGATTTGCCTTTATGGCATTATCATAATATAGTACTGCTTCATCGGCATCCTGATGCAACCCATAATATGCATTTCCCAGCAACATCCATGCGTTAGAATAAGTAGGATGAATTTTTACTGCTTTTTGCAAATGGACGACTGCCTCATTCAGCATGTTTTTCTTTTTTTCGATATTGGTTTCTTTGTTGGATTGTGTCACTAACTCACCGCCTAACGCATTGAGGGCTTTCGCACTTTCCGGTGAATAGGTGATATCGTTTGCAAATAATGAAAAATTAGATTTCCACACAGTATTCCGTACAAGAGTTCGTATGCCAAAGGTGAGTGTGATTATGGAGAGAATGAGTAAAAGCAAGGGACTTTTAGTTAGTTGAAAATGGATAAGGGAGGTGGCAGGACTTGCATTTTTTTTATTAAAACGGGTAAGAAGAAAATTGCCGGCAATCAGGCAGAATGCGAGCGATGGCTGATATAAAAACCGTTCTCCCATAGGAGCGCCGATGGGAAACAAAATATTACTAACAATAGATATAGTGATAAAGTAATATAATATGCAAAATGAAAGCAAGGTTTTCTGCTTAAACTGTTTTAAAGCAATGATGAATAAAAAAAGATGCAACGCTACTGCCAGTATGGCTTTAGGATGTGAAAAAGCGATCAATGGAATCTGGTTAAATGAATAATCATACGTCAGAGGGTGAGGGAAAAACATCAGAAAAAAATATTTATCGAGAATATGCGCTATCGTAGCCATCTTCTGACCGAAAGTGGCATAGGCATAAGAGTTATTCAATACTTCGGTTACCGGCTGTGAGCCAGTTCCGCCGGCATATTGCTGGCGGATGAGAAGATAAATTCCTGCTGTTACTGTAAATCCAAGTGTGTTGAAAAAAATCTTACGATTTGTGAGGGAAGTGAAAAAGTAAAGTATTAAGGGAATTACTGCTAAAAAAGTAATGGCGGTTTCTTTAGCGCATAAGGATAGAAAAAAGCTTAGCCATGCTCCCGCGAGATAACTGATTTTCTTTTTTTCAAAGAACATAAATAATCCGATGATCGCCAGACAGGAAAATGCCAGACAAACAATTTCATCTCTTCCCTTGATGTTGGCAACCACTTCTACATGCAATGGATGAGCGGCATACAGCAAGGCGGGGATAAAAGCAAAAACCGGGTCGTAATTAAAAAATATTTTTCTCAGCATAAAATAGATTAACAAAACACCTATCGCATAGAGCAATATATTGATCAGATGGTTAGGTAAAGGATTCTCACCCCATAATTCATACTCAAAAGCAAACATGACAAGGGTAAGCGGACGATACCTGCCTCCCACCAATGCCCGGTTTTCTTTCCCAAAAAAACCTACGAATGTATCGTGTGTTAATATGTCTTTAATACCGGCGATTCCTTTCTTAACAAATTGGTTCTCTTTCAATACAATAGAATCATCAACTGTATAATCATTCCCAAGAGTATTCAGGTAAAGCGCTACAGAAAACAGCAATAGTATGACAACATAAACCCGGTCTGCCCGATGGGTTACTTCTTGCACTTTTGGGAAAGGCGTGTTCTCAGCCCGGTTTTTAGTGTTTGTCTTTTTATTCTTTGATTTTGCAGACATTTTACAAAAATAAATTAAAGTTTAGAATTTTTAGTACCTTTACCGACTGAAAACCAAAACTCTAACCACCATGAACACAAAAGCTACTAGTATCCTGAAAATCATGTTAGGAATTTCCTGCGTGATATTATCTGTAAGTATTCTGATATTTTCCATCTCATCCCTTACGCATGTGCAGGCAGATTCAAAATCGTTTCCTGCCTATCAGCAGGGTTCCGGTACGGAAGGAGATTATATGTTTCAGACATTTTCGCATGGGGGTTATATCAATGTATTAATCTGGAAATCATCTACCGGACGCTCTCGCTTTTTCTTTTTTGATGCCAAAGGAAAATCATGGAAGTCATGGCTCGAAAATGAGCAGTTGAATCAGGCGCCTCTGAAGTAAGTAGGTATAGGGTATAGGGTATAAGGTATAAGGAAAAATTGAAGTTCAAAGAATCTGCTCCCTATCCCCTTTTTTTTCAAAAGAATGCGTATATTCGTACCTTAGTTACTAGAATCGAAAGAATGGCTTGTAACTTCTTTTAATGAAAAAATATCTTCTCTTTATTTGCTTCTCACTTCTGTTAATTTCCGCTCAGACATTCGCAACCCACATTATCGGAGGGAATATCAATTTAAGAAACGAAGGCAATGGAAATTTCTGGCTTGAGCTTCGTCTTTATTTTGATTGCATCAACGGAAATCCTGGTGCCAAAGACCAGCAAGTAAATGTTTCCATTTTTGAGAAAAACTCCAATTCGTTTCGCGAAACGTTTATTTTATCTCTTATCGAAGAAAATAAACTGAATTTTGATGATCTGCTATGTAACTCCGGCGAGGCATGTGTCACTGAAATGATTTATGGAGAAAGTATTTATCTGAATCCAAACCAATACAGTAGTGCAGGTGGATATTATTTAAGCTGGGAGCGATGCTGTCGTAACCATATAATCAAAAATATTGATAAACCGGGAGAAGTTGGAATGACCTTTTATCTTGAAATCCCTCCTGTTAACTCAGTTAATTCCAGCCCTGTATTTAAAAGTGGCGCCGGTGAGTATTTATGTACGAACTCTCAGTTTACTTACAATTTCGGTGCAACGGACGCTGATGGGGACCAGCTTAGTTATTCACTGATAGCTCCCATAGCCGGAAATAGTTCTCAAAATGACGTTTCTCCACCCGGCTTACCTGCACCTTACGATCCTGTCACCTGGTCATCGGGGTATGGGCTAAATAATATTATGGACGGTTCTCCAGACCTTCAATTAGATCCCGTTACCGGTCAGATATCTGTGACACCCACAGAAACGGGAACGTATGTTTTTGCTATTAAATGTGAAGAATTCAGGAATGGAACACTCATTGGAAATGCCATTTTTGAATACCAGCTTACCGTGGTAAACTGCACAGGTGAACCCCCTGTAATAGGAATGGATAATATTTCAACCACGGATACAGTTGTGTTTGCCGCTGGAAAAGAAAATTGCATTAAGGTTTTTGCAAACGATGTGGATGTGGATGATAAACTGACGTTAACCGGAACCGGAATTGGATTTAATATGGCAGAAGCAGGAGGCGTATTTAATCCTGTCTCAAAAATCATCACTTCTCCGCAAGACACATTGAGTAATTTATTTTGTTTTACACCAAACTGCACGCTGATTCCCGGAACTATTTATACTATTGAATTTTCTACGTTTGATAATTCCTGCCCGGCTCCGCAATATGACAATACCTTGTTGCGTTTTTACATAAAGAAAAAATCGAACAACGCACCCCAGCTCTTTTCACTGGGTCTCACCAACGGTGACACTATAGCCATGAGCGCTAAAAATAAAAAGTGCGTGCATTTATTTGGTACCGATCCGGACCCGGCAGATTCTCTTTCTCTTGGATTTATATTTCCGGACAATCCTCCATTAAAAGATAGTTCAGAATTAATAATAAAAACTTCACAATCAGGATTTATAGAAGCTGATTTTTGTCTTACACCTACGTGTGATGATGCCAACAATAGTCCACATCCCATTCAATTTATTTTAACTGATAACACCGGAAGTTGTCCGCTTGGCATAGATACGCTTGCGTTTTTTATTGATGTAAAAACATCAGGATTATTAGAGCCAGAAATTTATCTGTTAAACGAAAATCCTTCTTCTGTAAATAATTTATTTACTGTCAACGCAAGAAACCCGGTTTCATTTACAGTAGTTGGAAAGGATTTAACAAATGACAGTTTGATTTTTTTGGGTGTCACCGCGTTGAATTTTTCGTTTGAGTCAACTCCTGTCATTTTCAACGAGCAAACCGGAGTGGGTACTCAGGGTCCCGTTGCTTCGGTTTTTTCATGGACACCCCAGTGCGAACATGCAAGGGATTCATTCTATAGAATGAACTTTTATCTTTCCTCTTTAAATAAAAATGTCTGCATGCAAACCGGAGGAGTGACACTGCCGGTAAATATAAAAGTAAATCCGCTACCTCCTTTTCCAGCAGTTACTCCCAGTTGTCTTGAAAGGGGAGGGGATAATGTAATCCACGTTTTATGGAGTGATACGCTGGATGAAAATAGTATTGAAAAATATTACATTCACCGGAAGACGAACGGAAATCCTTTCCAAGTTATAGATTCCGTAGCTGGAAACATGGATTTCTACGATGACAGTCAGGCGTATGGATCTGATACTATAGAATATTGTTATAAGATTTCCACGTTAAATAAATGTAATGCCAATGGGGTATCGTCAGGTGAACAATGTTCTATTCGTGAGCCGGTGGCGCCAAATCTGAAAAATGCCACAGTGATACCTAACAGTCACACGCTGATTACCTGGAATCCAACTTCGGATAATTCATTTACGCATGTAGAGATTTTCAGAAAATACCGGAATGAACCGGAGACATCCTATAATCTTGTGGCATCTGTGCGTAGCCGTGACACAACCAATTGGGAAGATTGGAATGTAAATCCTTTGAATTTTTCCTATTGTTATAAAGTCAGAGCCAATAACACCTGTGGCACTCCGGGAATTTTAAGCAACAATTCCTGCACCGTTTTATTAAAAGGGAAAAACGGAATTTTTGAAAATAATCTTGAGTGGAATGATTATTACTATTGGAAAAATGGTGTGAATAGATATGTTCTTTACCGGAGTCATGATTTTCAGGGACCTTACGAGCCCGTAGAAGAATTTAATCCCGATAAACTTGATTTCAAAGACGAAAATCTTGAAAGAGAGTACGGGTTGTTTTTTTATAAAGTACTTGCTTATGAAAATGGATCGGACTCTTTGATTTCATCCAGTAACGTGATAGAGCTTCCACAGCGACCGTTTGTATTTGCACCGAACGCGTTCACTCCTGACGGGGATGGAATAAACGATGTTTTTGAAATAAAAAATTCATTTGTAAAAGAATATTGGCTTCAGATTTTTGATAGATGGGGATTGCTTATTTATGAAACCCATAATCCCTTTGAGTTCTGGGATGGCACTTACAAAGGCAAGAAAGTGATGATGGATGCGTATGCCTATTTGGTAAGAGCGTCAGGATATACAGGATTAAAGATTTCGCGTAGCGGAACGGTGACGGTGCTGAGGTAATTTTTTGTTTGCCATGGGTTTTGAATGAAATGATAATTAAAAAACGCTACGATATTTTTGAAGTTGATATTTAAAAGTACGCTACTCATTTGTATCAAAGCAAAAAGTTGTTATTTGTTTGGAAATTAACGGTATTACTGTTCTGTGCAAAACGAAAGAATACAATTTAGCCACAGATTACACAGATTAATGTTGTAAAAAAATCGTAAAACCATTTTTAATCCGTGTAATCAGTGGCTAAATTTTTTTTCTTGTTCAATTAATGGTTTAATTAAATGGGTACTGTATAGTAACAAAAAAACAATGGATTAAAAAAAACAAAAGGATGATATTAATAAAACGCTATGGTGATAATCAGAAAGTTAGGAAGAGAACAAGGGTTTTGAGAGGAGGGGGAGATAAAGGTGGAATATCAGCAATGCGGAAGTACAAACGTTAGCGGATATGCTTTGGCGACTGTAAAAGAATATAACCCTGCAATCATAAATTGACTTATACGGGGAAGCTGAAAACCGATAAAAGAGTAAGCAAAAATTTAATACTTAAATACAATGACTGAACAAATTTTAAAAGACCGTCACGGTAAAATTATTGGTAGAATTAAGGATGACATTAGTAGAAGAAATTTAGAAATCCTTAATGTATATGGCAAAAGACTTGGAACATACAATCCAAGAACAAACGAAACACGAGATTTTCGTGGTAAAATAATTGGTAAAGGAAATTTACTTACAATGCTTTTATAAAAATATTTAAACTTTTTTTACTACTCATCAACAAACCTCTTTGGTTGTTTAGTATCTAATAACCCCTCACCCTGTTCTTCTGAATAATTTTACAAACATACGAGTAACATACTTTTTACGATGATACACGAAAATTACCAACGCAATCATGTTATAATTAAAGGAAGAGAGAAAAATTTGGAAAAATTTCTCAATCAATCATATGGAAATTTAAAACAACATAAATTAAAATATGGTGAAAATTCTAACAGCGAAGACGCTTTAACTTGGAGTTGTTTTGACTTATTAGATCATTATTCATTTAGAAATAGAAATTCTGTCCTTGATGAAATAATGGAAGATGCATTTGAAAGAAAATGTAATTTCAAATTCAATAACAAAAATTATTCTAATAATCAAATCGTAATATTTGTCGGAAAAAAATATACAGGGCTTTCAAATTTAGGAAATGACAAAGAAGAAAACACAGAAGTTGATGCAAGTATTGAATTGCCTGACAAATTGATATTTTTTGAAGCAAAACTTTATAGCTCCATAAAATTAGCAGATTCAAAATATCCACATGACCAGATTGCAAGAAAATTAAGAGTCGGATTAGATTGTAAAGAAGTAATAAATAAAGAATTCTATTTTATTTTTTTAGATATTGCCCCAGCTAACATATTATTAAAATTTACAAATGAAAAGAAAAGTAAGGTAAATGCTTTAAATAAACCAACAAAAAAATGGAAAAGTGCTTGGTGGTTTAATTATTACAAATATGGAAAAAACAATAGTTTAAGTCCACTGCGCAACTGTTTATGTGGAATAAAATACAAATCTGAAAAGTCAGTAGCGGACAATATGGGCTGGCTGACTTGGGGTGACCTATTTAAAGACATTCTTCGTGGGATGATTTCAACTTAATTTTAATTGACAATAACAAAACAATATTGAAATTGCGACAATTCTAATTGCTTTATTCATGTTTTCTGTTTTGGTTTCTGTGTAATTGTATTGGATAATAGTATTTTTCTTACAGCTTTTCATCAGGGTTGTCTTTTCTTTTCTTTCTTAACATTTATTACTTCAAGACTGCAGTAATTTTATTCATAATAATTTACGTAATATGCATTCATAACAAATTAAAATGGCAAATTTGACAATGAAAACAAATAGCACATCCGCTAACAGGGGATTTAATGAAATTTATTTTTTGGGGGCAGACATCGGTAATCAAATTTTTGTGCTTTTATTATAGATTTGTGGTTTACGAAAGTTTTCGCTTCTAATCCCCCAAAAAAATAAACTTCATAAATCCCCAAAACGTCAATCTGTCTAAAAACTATAGATACCCACATTTATAAGTTTAATACTTCATTCTAACTATTGTTAACTACGGATAATCTTTGTATATGAAATTTATACAAGGAAAAAACAGAACCGATAGCGTAATCATAGCTGAAACGCTTGATCATTTTGTCGAACAAGATAATGATGTTCGCATGATAGATCTATTTGTAGAAAGCATAAATCTTTCTGATTTTAAGTTTATCATCAAAACAACTCTCGAAGGCCGACCTGCCTATCACCCTAAGGAGTTGTTGAAACTTTATGTGTATGGTTATCTTAATCACATTCGTTCTTCACGGCATTTGGAAAAAGAATGTAA
>MEPC01000042.1 GCA_001769655.1 Bacteroidetes bacterium RIFCSPLOWO2_12_FULL_37_12
GGAAGGATTAATTGCGGCATCGGCATCGTTGCAATCGGTGTTATCGGAAACAAAACCCAATGGAGCGCTACAATCGGATGCTGTTGTACCGGCGTCACCATAAGTGTCACCGTCAGTATCGGCGTAGTAAGTATTTTGTACTCCTTCGTCAATTTGACCATCGCAATTATTATCAATGCTGTCGCAAACTTCTACTGCGGAAGGATTAATTGCGGCATCAGCATCGTTGCAATCAGTGTTATCGGAAACAAACCCTAACGGAGCGCTACAATCGGATGCTGTTGTACCGGCATCACCGTAAGTGTCACCGTCAGCATCTGCATAGTAGGTATTTTGTACACCCTCGTCAATTGAGCCGTCGCAGTTGTTATCAATGCTGTCGCAAACTTCTACTGCGGAAGGATTTACTGCGGCATCGGCATCGTTGCAATCACCGCCAACTAAAACGAATGGTGAGCCAGGGTCAGAGCAAAGCAAAATTGCAGAGGCATCTACTCCAAATCCATCGGTATCATTATCTTCATAATAAGTAAGATAAGGAATACCATCGTCAGCTAAACCGCTACAATCGTTATCAATGCCATCGCAGACCTCAGTGGCACCAGGATTAATTGTTGCATCCCCATCGTTACAGTCACCACCTGTAGTTACATAAGGAGCGCCTGGGTCAACGCAAGCAACTAACAAGGTTGCATCATTACCAAAACCATCTGCATCTCCATCAGCAAAGTAATTTACAGGAGAGAATCCTTCATCCGCAACTCCATCGCAATTATCATCTATACCATTGCAAATTTCAAGTGCGCCTGGATAAGCTCCAGGGTTAGTATCATCGCAATCGCCAGAAACTGTTAAATAAGGAGCTCCTGGATCGGCACAGAAGAACTCCGCAGTCATGGAGCCGAAGCCGTCACCATCCATATCTGCATACACTACAAATGGACCACCTTCATCAACCACTCCATCGCAATTATCATCTAAGCCATTACAGGGAACTTCAGCGGCACCTGGATTAATAGTAGCATTGTTATCATCGCAATCCGCATCGTTTGTTACAACGTTAGGACCTGCTGTGCAAGTGAGGAATCCCGCATACGCTCCGCCATAAGTGTCACCATCGTTATCAAACCAATAGTCGGCACCTGGGTCTGGAGTTAGACCTTCGTCAACATTTCCATCGCAGTTATTATCCAACCCATCACATAATTCGAGAGCGCCTGGATAAACAGTGGCATTCCAATCCTGGCAATCGCCTCCTGCAAGTACATAAGGAGCTCCAGGATCTACACAATAATCCTGTGACCAATCACCGAAACCGTCAGTGTCACCATCCCAGAAATAAGTTGTTTTAACAGAACCTTCGTCAACAACTCCATCGCAATTATCGTCAATTTCGTTGCAGATTTCAATTGCAGTGGGATTTATTGCAGGGTTATTATCATCACAATCCCCACCAATTAAAACCCAACCAGCTCCTGGATCAAAACAGGACTCGGTTATATTTCCATCTCTACCAAAAGCGTCTCCATCAGCATCAGCATAGTAGGTTGTAGTGGCGAAACCCTCATCAACGGCTCCATCACAATTATCGTCCATGCCATTACAAACTTCAGTGGCACTGGGATTAACGGCTGGGTTCCAGTCATCGCAATCACCATTAGAAAGAGTCCATGGGAAGCCAGGATCGGAACAGAATTGTTTGTTGTTAAAATTATTCCCATATCCGTCGGCATCGTTATCAAAGAAGTAAACTAATGAGCCGGCAAATCCCTCATCAATTGTTCCATCGCAATTATCGTCTATGCCATTGCAGATTTCAGTGGCACCGGGATTAATAGCGGCATCCCACTCAACACAATCGCCATCTACTAAAGACCAGCCCATGCCTGGATCAACGCAGAAATTATTTGCCCAAGTACCATATCCATCGTTATCAGCGTCATTAAAATAGGTGGTGAGAGAAAATCCTTCGTCCACCATTCCATCGCAATTGTTATCTATATTATCGCAAATTTCAACTGCACCTGGGTTAATCGCAACATCCCAGTCATTGCAATCACCCGATGTGGCTACGTAAGGCGAACCAGGGTCAGTGCAGGATCTAATGGAATTCCAATTATCACCAAAGCCATCTCCATCGTTATCCATATAATAAAGAACTGATTCAGCGAAGCCCTCGTCAATATCTCCGTTACAGTTATTATCAAATGCGTCACATACTTCAGCGGCACCTGGATTTATAAAAGTATCAGCATCGTTACAATCGCCTGAAAGGGCTGTGAAAGGTGCAACCGGTGTGCATAAGAAATTACCAACGAAGGCAGAGCCATAGTTATCACCATCCAAATCGTAGAAATAAGATGCAGGTCCAGTAACAGGATAACCTTCATCTACAGAACCATCGCAGTTATCATCTTTTCCGTTACAAATTTCAATACCGGCAGGATTGATAACGGGGTTTGAATCATCACAATCTCCAGTCATAAGTGCCCAATCGGGACCTGGAACAAAAGAGAAATCCTGACTAAATGTACCATATCCATCCATATCACCATCATAGTAGTAAGTAGTTACCGTACAACCTTCATCCACTGTTCCATCGCAATTATTGTCCTGACCGTCGCAGATTTCAACTGCACCTGGATAAGTAGAGGCATCCCAATCGGCACAATCACCGTTGGCAACAATCCATGGGTTGCCGGGGTTTGGGGTACAGAAGTAACCGACATTGCCACCATAGCCATCGTTATCATAGTCGGAGTAAAGGGTATAAGTGCTACCTTCGTCTACAACACCATCACAATTTTCATCAATACCGTTGCAAGGGGCTTCCGGTGCACCGGGGTAAATGGTAATGTCATTATCGTTACAGTCACCGGTTACATTTGAGAGATAAGGAACGGAAGGAGTACAGTTTAAGGTTCCTGCCCAGTTGCCTCCGAATGCATCACCATCCAAATTCCAGAAATAATTTGTAGCGGGACTTCCATCGGCAAGACCTTCGTCAACGAATCCGTTGCAGTTATCGTCAATGCTGTTACAAACTTCCGTAGCGGCTGGATTAATTTCAAATTTCCCATCGTTGCAATCACCACCTACCAAGCTCCAACCAACACCAGGGTCAACACAATACATTTGTTCCCAAGTTCCATAACCGTCAGCATCCAAATCGTTGAAATAGGCAGTTTTTGAGAAGCCCTCGTCCACCATCCCATCGCAGTTATTATCTAATTCATCGCAAACCTCAGCAACACCAGGGTTCATAGCGGGATTGTTATCGTCACAATCACCTCCAACCAACATCCAGGGCCATCCTGGGTCGCTACAATATTCCTGAGCCCATCCACCAAAACTATCACCATCCCAATCGGTAAAATAAGTTGTTTTAGAGAATCCTTCATCTGCTACACCATCGCAGTTATTGTCTTTGTTATCACAAATTTCACTTGCGGCGGGGTTAGTAGCAGGATTTGCTTCATCACAATCACCACCTATTAAAGACCATTGGATGCCAGGATTAACACATGACAACATTGTATTCCAATCCACACCGAATCCATCAAAGTCGGCATCGTAATAATAAACGGTTGATTCGGAGAAACCCTCATCAATTGCACCATCACAGTTATCGTCTGTTCCGTTGCAAATTTCTAATGCGGCTGGATTAATATTCATGTCCCACTCGGCACAATCACCTCCAACTAAAGACCAACCCATTCCAGGGTCAACGCAGAAATCCTGTGGCCAGGAACCATATCCGTCATTATCACCATCGCTAAAATAGGTTGTTTTTGTGTAACCTTCGTCAACTGTACCATCGCAGTTATTGTCAACGCCATCACAAATTTCAGCGGCTGAAGGGTTAATGAATATGTCCCAGTCAAGGCAGTCACCGGAAACAGGTGCCCACATAGAATCGGGAGCGGCGCAGAAGAATTTTGTATCCCAATCCACCCCAAAACCATCGCCATCATTATCTTTGAAATAGACCTGTGATTCTGTAAAGCCCTCATTTACGGTGCCATCGCAATTATTGTCCATGCCGTCACAAATTTCAATAGCGGATGGATTTACTGAGAAGTTCCAATCATCGCAATCAAGGTCGTTCGTGACAAATTGAGAATCGGGAGTACAAATAAAATTACCTGCATAATTACTTCCAAAGCCATCCCAATCATTATCAAAGAAATAGGTAGTAGGAGGAATAACTACGAAGCCCTCGTCCATTTGACCATCGCAATTATCATCTTTACCGTTGCAAATTTCAGTGGCACCGGGATTAACGGCAGGGTTCCATTCTTCACAATCACCACCCATCGTTGACCAATCGGTTCCGGGTATGTATGAGAAATCCTGTGAATAAGTACCGTAACCATCGTAGTCACCGCCATCATAGAAGAATGTCATCATAGAACAACCTTCATCAACCGAGCCATCGCAATTATTATCCTGACCATCACAAATCTCCATTGCAACGGGATTAATTGCAGGATTCCAATCAGCGCAGTCGCCGCCGGTAGTTATCCATGGATAGCCGGGGTTTGGATTACAGAAATAACCGGCAGAGCCACCATAACCATCGTTATCCCAGTCGGAATATAAAGTGTATGCGGAGTTTTCATCCGTAGCGCCATCGCAATTTTCGTCAATACCATTACAAGGAATTTCAGCGGCGGCAGGGTTTATCGCTGGATCCCAGTCCTGACAATCTCCTACCATGGTAACCCAACTTGGGTCGGGAGTACAGGTGAGATCCATGCACCAACCTCCACCAAATCCATCGCTATCTTCATCTTTACAATAATAAACGGGTGAGCCGGTGCCTAAGCCCTCATTTACTTCACCATTACAATTATTGTCTTTGCCATCGCAAACTTCAACGGCACCGGGATAGGTATTAGGATCACCA
This sequence comes from Bacteroidetes bacterium RIFCSPLOWO2_12_FULL_37_12, assembly GCA_001769655.1. GTDB lineage: Bacteria > Bacteroidota > Bacteroidia > 2-12-FULL-37-12 > 2-12-FULL-37-12 > 2-12-FULL-37-12. The sequence goes on from MEPC01000042.1 coordinate 4,910, forward strand.
TTATCGCAATCACCACCGCTTAATGACCAATCCAAACCTGGGTTTAAGCAAAACACAGCGAAGTTGCCAAAGTCGCCATATCCGTCATTATCACCATCGTAAAAATAAGTGTTTTGAGAGAAGCCCTCATCAATAATGCCGTCGCAGTTATTATCAATGTTATCACAAATTTCTGTTGCCAGAGGGTTAATCAAAGTATCCAAATCATTACAATCACCGTCGGTTAAACTCCAACCGGAACCGGGGTCAGAACAAAATTCCTGCATCCAACTACCATAACCATCAGCATCCATATCGTTATAGTAGGTAGTTTTTGTATATCCCTCATCTGTCATACCATCGCAGTTATTATCAATATAATCGCAATCTTCGAAAGCACCTGGATTAATGGATGCATTCCACATATCGCAATCGCCTCCGAGTAATGACCATGGGAATCCGGGGTCAACACAATAATCCTGTGACCAGGCTGTTCCATAGCCATCGCCATCTTCTCCGTCATAATAATAAGTTGTTTTAGAAAATCCTTCGTCAACCATACCGTCACAGTTATCATCCATCTCATTGCAAATTTCAATTGCAGATGGATTTATAGCTGGGTTCCATGGTTGGCAATCGCCTCCTGCTAAAACCCAAACAGGGCTAACTGAAGAGCAGGTTTGTTTGATGTTTCCATCATCACCATAAGTGTCACCGTCACCGTCATAGTAGTATAGAGTAGGAGTAAATCCTTCATCAATTAAACCATCGCAGTTATTATCTTTTCCGTCGCATTTTTCAATAGCGCTGGGATTAATGAGTGGGTTCCATTCATAACAATCGCCACCCAAAGCAACCCAAGGTGAACCTGGGTTGAAAGTAAAATCCTGGGACCAGGATCCATAACCGTCATTATCATTTCCGTCATAATAGAAGGTAAGCATAGCACATCCATCATCCGCAATTCCATCACAATTATTATCCATGCCGTCGCAGATTTCAACTGCGGAAGGATTTACAGTGGGATCCATATCATTACAATCGCCATTGTTTAAGAGCCATGGAGAGCCGGGGTCAACGCAAGAGAAAATGAAATTCCAATTATCACCGAATCCGTCACCGTCGTTATCATTATAATATTTAACTGACTCAGAAAAACTATCGTCAATGGTGCCATTGCAATCATTATCGTATCCATCACAAACTTCAGGGTTTCCTGGGAAGGAGGCAGGGTTATTATCGTTACAATCGCCGTTTACAGTAGAATAACCTAATCCCGGATTACAAATCAGATTAGCGAGTAATCCCATTCCGTAACCATCCATATCCATGTCATAATAATAGGAGGCAATGGGTTCAACAGGTAAACCTTCGTCAATTTCTCCGTTGCAGTTTTCATCTTTTCCGTTGCAAATTTCAATGGCACCCGGATTTTTACCGGAGTTATTATCATCACAATCGGTGCTATCTAATGAATAAGACATACCGGGATCATAACAGTATAAATTAGAACCGCCCCAAGGATTACCGTACCCATCATTGTCCCAGTCATAGAAATATTTTGAGAATGTTAAACCTTCATCATACATACCATTACAATTTTCATCGGGTCCACCACAAAGTTCTATTGAACCAGGATTAACACCAGGATTCCAGTCATCACAATCTCCAGATAATAACGACCATGTAGAGTCGGGTAAATAACATACACTAATTGAATTCCATTCATAACCATAACCATCGCCATCATTATCCTGATAATAGGTATTGAAGGTAAGACCATCGTCCATCATACCATCGCAGTTATCGTCCATAGCATTGCAGATTTCGGTTGCCCCTGGATTTATAGATGCATCCCAAATATTACAGTCACCTCCTGAAAGTACCCAGGTTGAATCGGGTACATAGCAGATGTTCTGAGTATTCATGTCATCTCCGTAACCATCAGCATCGTTATCCTGATAGTAAGTAGTAAAAGTTAAACCATCATCTGACATTCCATTGCAATCATTATCCATCCCATCACAAATTTCAACCATACCCGGATTGATACCTGCGTTCCAGTCATCGCAATCACTGCCCGTTAATGACCAAGTTGAATCAGGAACAAAGCAGACGTACTGTGTATTCCAATCGTATCCGTAACCGTCTAAGTCGGTATCATAATAGTAAGTATTGAAAGTTAAGCCATCGTCTGACATTCCATTGCAATCGTTATCCAATCCATCACAAATTTCAGGTGCGCCTGGATTTATTCCTAAATTCCAGTCATTGCAATCACCACCTGTTAATGACCAAGTTGAATCTGGCAAATAACAGATATTTTGAGTACTCATGTCATCTCCGTAACCGTCTAAATCATTGTCAAAATAGAACGTATTGAATGTTAAACCATCGTCGGTTATTGCATTACAGTCATTGTCAATACCGTCACATATTTCCGGGTTACCGGGGAATATAGCGGCATTCCATTCCTGACAGTCAATTGAGAGGACCCATGCAGAAGTATCGGGAGCGGTGCAAATAGAGGTTGTATTCCATTCCCATCCGAAACCATCGCCGTCATAATCCCAATAATAGGTTGTAAAAGCGGCATCTTCGTCATACATTCCATCGCAATCGTCGTCTATTCCGTTGCAGTTATCTACCAGACCAGGATATACAGCAGGGTTAGTATCGTCACAATCACCATCAATAGTAACAAGACCAGGTAATCCGGTGCAAGAAAGGTTGCCGGCATAAGCATAACCATAGGAGTCACCATCATTATCAACCCAATAGTCGGCAGGAGGAGCGGGTACAAGACCTTCGTCCACACTAAAGTCGCAGTTATTATCTTTTCCGTCACAGAGTTCAGAATTTCCAGGGAACATGGAATTATCATTATCATTACAATCATTAGGGTTCAATGACCAAGGGCTTCCTGGATCAGCGCAGAAAAATCCTGAATTAGCTCCGTATCCATCTGCATCATTATCGTAATAGTAGGTTAAAGGAGCACCTTCGTCAATTTGGCCATTACAGTTGTTATCTATACCATCGCAAACAACTTCAGCGGCAGAAGGATTAATTGCTGGTTCATTATCATCACAATCGGAAGAGTTGTTAATGAAACCAGGACCCGGGTCGCAAGCAATATAATTAAAATACATGCCACCAACAGCATCAAAGTCATTGTCAAAATAGTACCAATCGGAAGGAAGAACGGGGAATCCTTCATCTATTTGACTATCACAATTATTATCATATCCATCGCAAATTTCGGTGGCGCCGGGGTTGATAGCCGGATTGCCATCATCGCAATCACCAGGTACTAAAACATAAGGGATTCCAGGATCGCTACAATAACTTGCAGACCAGCTACCATAAGCGTCTCCATCACTGTCATAGAAATATGTAGTAAAAGTCAAACCATCGTCACCCATCATATTGCAATCATTATCTAATCCGTCGCATACCTCAGGATTTCCAGGGAAAATAGCGGCATTCCATTCATCGCAATCACCACCGGTTAAAACATAAGGTACTCCCGGATCGCTACAAAGGTCCTGAGACCAAGAACCGAAACCGTCGCCGTCGCCACCATCATAATAATATGTTGTATAGGTTATACCGTCATCTGCTGTACCATTGCAATCGTTATCCTGACCATCGCAGATTTCTGGGTTTCCGGGAAATCTTGCGGTATTCCAATCTTCACAATCACCCCCGTTGAGTGTCCAAGGTAGGCCTGGGTCACTGCAGATATTTTGTGAGTTTGAACCGCCAAAGCCATCCCCATCCCCATCCCAATACCATATATTATATGTAAGACCTTCGTTTATAAAACCGTTGCAATCATTATCATAACTGTCGCAAATTTCGGGGTTGCCAGGAAAGCGGAAGTTGTTGTTATCATCGCAATCACCATCAACTAAAGCCCAGTTAGGCATGGATTGACAAGAATTATTAGTTGACCAGGAGACACCAAAACCATCATTATCGCCATCCCAATAATAGGTTAGGAAAGTAAAACCCTCATCGGACATGGCATTGCAATTGTTATCCCATCCATCACAAATTTCTGTAGCACCTGGGTTTACATTAACATCCCAATCAGCACAATCACCTCCTGTTGTTGCCCAACCTGAATCAGAAGGAGGGTTACAGAATGTAGTAGAGTTCCAATCTACTCCGTATCCATCAAAATCATTGTCCCAGTAATAGGTTGTCAAGCCGGTACCTTCATCCATTTCACCATTACAATTATTATCCATACCATCACAAATTTCAACAGCTCCCGGGTAAATTGCAAAGTTCCAGTTATCGCAATCGCCACCCACTAATGAATATGTAGAATCCATTGGATTACAAGAGTTAGTAGAATCCCAATCAGCACCGTATCCATCTCCATCCCAATCCCTGTAATAGGTAAGTGACTCACCAAAACCTTCATCAATCTGTCCATCGCAGTTATCATCCATACCGTTACAAACTTCATCGGCACCTGGATACATATTCGGGTCCCATTCGGAACAATCGCCTCCGTAGAGAATCCATCCAGGACCGGGGATGACACAACTCTGCATCATGTTAGTGCCACCATATCCGTCATTATCTCCATCATAATAATACATTTTTGATTCAGAGAAACCTTCATCAATGGTACCATCGCAATTATTATCTTTTCCATCGCATATTTCACTGGCACCAGGATTAATGTCGTAATTCAAATCCTCACAGTCGCCGCCTGCTAAAACATAAGGGGCACCGGGATCAAAACAATAATTACTTGACCAGCTTCCATAGCCATCTGCATCATTATCATAAAAATAAGTAGTAGATATTCCTTCATCAGTTTCTCCATTACAATTATCATCAATACCGTTGCAGATTTCTGTTGCACCGGGGTTAATGGCTGGATTCCACCCATCACAATCACCCCCTAATAAAGTATAGGGAGCACCGGGGTCATTACAATAATTAGATTGCCATGTACCGTAACCGTCTCCATCATCATCATAAAAATATTCAGTGAAAGATAATCCATCATCTGTTAAATTATTGCAATCGTTATCCACGCCATCACAAACTTCTGTGGCACCCGGATATATGTTTGAATCCCAGTTGTTGCAATCGCCTGCAGTTAAAGACCAATTAGCACCGGGGCTTGTACAACTAAAGTTGGTGTTCCAAAAATCTCCATAACCATCCATATCATTATCATAGTAGTAAGTTTGGAAAAACAGCCCTTCATCAGATAAGCTATTGCAGTCGTTATCTTGTCCGTCGCAGATTTCGGTTGCGCCTGGGAACACAGTAGTATCCGAATCATTACAGTCACCACTTGACAGGGACCATCCGGCACCGGGGTCCTGACAATATGATTGACCCCAAGAACCGTAACCATCTCCGTCGGTGTCATTATAATAAGGAGTAAAAGTTAGTCCATCGTCCACCATTCCATTACAATCGTTATCAATACCATCACAAACTTCTAAAGCTGAAGGGTTAATTGCAATATCTCCATCGTTACAATCATCGCTTGCAGTTACGTAAGGAGCGCCGGGATCGTAGCAAAGGTTTGCATAATAGTTGGAACCAAAGCCATCGCCATCAAGATCTTCATAATAATTTGAAAAAGACAGACCCTCGTCTGCTGAGAAAGAGCAGTTATTATCCAATCCATCGCAGATTTCAGTGTTTAAAGGAAAGTTATTGTTATTATTATCGTCGCAGTCGCCACCGGTAGTAATATATGGTGCGCCGGGGTCTGAACATAGGGTAGTTGATGAGAAATCGTCGCCGTAGCCATCAAGGTCGTTATCTATATAGTATGCCATAAAGGTTAAGCCACCATCATCAATCAAACCACTACAGTCATTGTCAAGTCCGTCACATACTTCAGGATTTAAGGGAAAAATCAGGTTGTTTCCATCATCGCAGTCGGTATTGTCAACAATACCACAAGCAGTATTTGTAAAAGCACCAAAGCCGTCACCGTCATTATCGGGATATAACCACTGAAAATCATCGCAATCGGAATTATCCAGAATACCGCAACCAACAGGAGCGCCACCAAAACCATCTCCATCATTATCGGCGTACAAGAACTGTGCATCATCGCAGTCGGTATTGTCGGGCACTCCACCACATGCAACAAAAGAACCTGAACCAAAACCATCGCCGTCAATATCACTCCAAGTTTGTAGAGCATCGTCACAGTCGGTATTGTCGGGAACTCCACAACCGGCCAAAGGACCTGCACCAAAACCGTCACCGTCGTTATCGGCATATAACCACTGCGTGTCATCACAGTCGTCAACGCCGGCAAAGAAGCCGTCGCCGTCATTGTCCTGTGCCACTAAAGTTTTAGAACCTGCAAGAGCGAGATTCAAGAAACAGAAAACAAAAAGAATGCGGAGAAAACGACATGAGTTAGTCATGGTTTTTTGAGTTAAAGGGTTAATTGATAAATAATATTTGTTTCATAAATGATGTTTCAACCGGTAAAAAATTGTCCGAAAATGGGGTTGGAACAAGTAAAAGGAAGTGCGAAGATAAATCAAAGATTTGAGATTTCCAAATTTTTTTAGAGATTTTTTTTGGAAAGTTTTCCACAGGGGGGTAGGGAGAAAGGGAGAACGGGAGAAAGGGAGAAAGGTAATTTCCAAGAATTTATCCGGTAAAGACAATTTTAGGTTGATTTTGAGATGAATTGATGGGTTCTTTAAATAACTCTTTCAAATTATTATAGAATGAATTGTCCTGAGGGAAAAAACTTAAGACATAGTTTCCAATTTTAGCAGATACCAATCTAATATAGTCAGAAATAGTTGTATTCGCGATTGAGTTTTGAAAATCATTGGGGATGGTGTGATTGATAAACAGAAGAAAAAGTCCAATCAGAAAAGTCCAGAGAAAAATACCTGCAAAACATCCTAAAATATTATCGAGCATTCCAAGGAAAGAAAGATTAATTATCTTTTTGATAAAATTTCCGGCGAGAATAAAAAGCAGATACAAGGCAATAAAAACCAGGATGAAGGATAAATAAGGCAACCATTTTGTTTTCACCCCTTTTTCAATTAAGAATTGAGCCGTTTGGTCTTTGAAGTACCAGGCGGCAACGCAGGAAATAATTAAACCGCTTAGAAATAATACTTCTCTGATAAAGCCACGCTTGTATCCCTTGTAGCCGGCGAGGGCAAGGATGAAGAGGAGGATAAGATCGAACCAGGACATGGGGGGTGGGTAGGGAAAACAACAAGAATAAATTAAAAGGAATAACGAATATCGAACAAGGAATTTTGAATGTTGAAGTAACAAATACTTCAGAATTCGTTATTTTTTGTTCATTATGCGATATTTTAAAAAAATAATGTTACTTTACAATAATACTACACCCCAATTTCTCTATACAATTATATTTTCAATAATAGTTCTTTAACTAACTGAGAAATTGTTTTCCCATCGGCTTTGCCGGCAAGTTCTTTTGTGGCTGTACCCATTACTTTTCCGAAATCGGCTTGTGATGTGGCGCCGGTTTTGGAAATGATTTCAGTAATCAAGGATTTTAGTTCTTCGTGTGAAAGCTGTTTAGGTAGAAAACCTTCAATAACTCCCAGTTCAAAAAATTCAATATCTGCCAGATCGGTTCGTCCTTGCGCTTTATAAATCTCTCCCGATTCTTTCCGTTGCTTTGCGGCTTTTTGAAGGAGTTTAATTTCGGTTTCCTGGGATAATTCTCCTTTATTTCCTTCAGAAGATTCTGCGAGAAGGATAAGGGATTTAATACTACGCAATGCCTGAAGACGAACCTTGTCTTTGGAAAGCATTGCGGATTTTATTTCGGAGTCAATGGTGGATTTCAGCGGCATGAGAGTTTGATTAATATCTCACTGTGCACCGGCTGGGGCATCCTCTTTCTTTCCATTGCAACCGGCTTTTGCCTTTTTACAGCAGGACATTTTACTTTTTTTACAACATTTTTTTGATTCATCAGTGCATTTATGCGTTTTGGAATCAGCATCGGTGGAGACCGTGGCATTAGTTGAACCATCTACTGTTGTTGCAGTAACAGTGGCTTCTTTTTTCTCAGCATCGCTGGAAGCAGATGATTGGGCTTTTACTAAAGCAATTCCGGCTAAAGAAAAGCAAATAAAAAACATAACTAACTTTTTCATGATTATTTTGGTTTTGGTTTAAAAAATAAAGTTGTTTCAACGACAACGGTGTGAATGTGTTTCGTTAAGGAAGGGCAAAGGTAGTGTATTTTTACAACTATTACATTTTAATTCAAAGGCATCCAACTTTCCCAACGAAACCCTGAGTTTTTCCATCCCCTAATTGTGCATTATAGTTTTTTAACATAGATAACGTAATCTGGTCCCTGAAATTGCGGTTCTTCGAACCAAGGACAATAGCAACTACTCTATGATTTTCAATTGTAGCCGTCACAGCAATGCAAAACCCAGCTTTACAGGTATAGCCGGTCTTTAAACCGTCTATAAAAGAATAACTATTCACTAAAAGATTATGGTTCCGGAGTTTTAATTTTCTTTTTCCATTCACAAGTATATCATACGGTTTGTTGGTAATGGAAAGTAATTCATCATATTTTAATAATTCTGAAACGAGGATAGATAAATCGGAAGGAGTTGAAGAATTTTCATTGCCACCTTTAAATTCAGAAGGTAATCCTGTTGTATTAAAAAACTTTGTGGATGACATTCCCATTTTTTCTGCCATTATATTCATTCTGATAACAAAACTATCTTGGGAACCAGCCAGAAAATCTGCCAATTGATAGGCGGCATCATTTCCGGAAGAAATCATAGCGCCTTTTAACAGTTCTTCAACGGTATATACCTCGTTTTTTTTCAAATAAACCTGCGAACCGCCAATTAAACTGGCGGCTGTGTTTATAGTGACCTTGGTTTCCCAGTCAATCTTACCTTCCCGGATATCTTCGAGAGTTAGTAATGCTACCATCATTTTTGTAAGTGAGGCAACAGGAAATGAAACATTCAGGTTTTTTTGCCATATAATTTCGTTTGTAGTGATATCCAAGAGAAGACCGGCATTAATTTTTGATGCAATAACCGGAGATAGAATATTATCAGTAATTTTTAACTTGGGAGAGGAATAATGAGTAGCAACATTATCCAGCGATATTTTCGGAGGGAGTGTTGATTCAACTTTTGATTCAACAGGTATAAAAGAGTAAATGGCAATAACGCCGATACATAAAAGACCTGTCTGGGTGAGCCAGTTTTTCATGAGTACAAAATTATATAAAAAGAATTATTTTGCAAGTTATACTGAAATTTATAATCCACAATGGATTGTGGATTGTTTTTAAAAAGTGTTAATTTTGCATTATGAAAATTGCCATCGCCCAGCTAAATTACCGTATTGCTGATTTTGAAAACAATCTTATAAAAATAACTGATTATATAAAGAGGGGAAAGGATGAAGGGGCTGATTTGATTATTTTTTCAGAGTTGGCGGTTTGCGGATATCCACCGAGAGATTTTCTGGAATTTAATGATTTCATTTCTAATTGTCAGAAATCTATACACATTATCTCTCAATTAACCGATTCCATTGCTTGCATTATTGGTTCCCCTTCGCAAAATCGTAACCACAAGGGAAAGTCCCTCTTCAATTCAGGTTTTTTTCTCTATAAAAAAAAGATACAGCAGGTTGTTCATAAATCATTGCTTCCTACCTACGATATTTTTGATGAATACCGGTATTTTGAGCCAAATAAAGAGTTTAAGATAATAAAATTCAAAGGATTAAAATTAGCGCTGACAATTTGTGAAGACCTTTGGAATGTAGGAAGCGGAAAACAATATGGGCAATCACCGATGGATGAATTAATAAAACAAAAACCGGATTTTATAATCAATATTTCTGCTTCACCATTTTCATGGAAACATCCTGAAACAAGAAGAAATGTAATGAAAAAGAATTGCCTGAAATACAAACTTCCCCTATTTTATGTAAACCATACGGGTGCTCAAACGGAATTGATATTTGACGGAAGGTCTTTTTGCATGAATTCAAAAGGTCAGATTTACGATGAACTAAAATCGTTTGAGGAAGATTTCAAAGTGATAGCGTTAGCTGATGTTATGGCATTTTCGAAATCAAAAAAAGATGATTTTTCGAAGGAAGTCATTTTAAAAGAGAAGGAAATATGCCAGGCGCTAGTACTTGGGATAAAGGATTATTTTGCAAAAATGGGTTTTAAAAAAGCAATTCTGGGTTTGTCGGGAGGAATTGATTCGGCAGTGACAATAGTACTTTTATGCAAAGCGTTAGGAAAAGAGAATGTGCTTGCCGTCATGTTGCCCAGCCGGTATTCATCGGAACATTCACTTAGCGATGCGGAAAAACTTGTTCAAAACCTGGGTTGTGAGAGCCAACTAATTTCCATTGAGGATTTACATACATCGGGAGAAAAAACATTATCCCCTTTATTTGCAGGAACCCATTCAGGGTTGACTGAAGAAAATATTCAGGCACGAATCCGAGCGGTTATTTTAATGGCGCTATCCAATAAATTTCAGTACATATTGATAAATACATCAAATAAAAGTGAGATGGCAGTGGGGTATGGGACTCTCTACGGGGATATGTGCGGGGGATTGTCGGTGTTGGGTGATTTATATAAAACGGAAGTGTATGAACTTGCAAAATACCTGAATAAAGACAAAGAGATTATCCCTTTAAACATACTATTAAAACCACCTTCGGCGGAGTTAAAATCCGGGCAAAAGGATTCAGATACCTTGCCTGATTATTTAATTCTTGATAAAATTCTTTTTAACTATATAGAGAAAAGAAAAGGAAATTCTGAATTAGTGAAAATGGGTTTTGAAAAAAAATTGGTAGAGAGGGTGTTGGGAATGGTAAATGCTACTGAATGGAAACGGTATCAAACTCCTCCGGTTTTACGGGTGAGTGAAAAAGCGTTTGGGGTGGGAAGGAGAATGCCGATTGTGGCAAGGTATGTAAATCGTTAATGATGAATGGTTAGATGGTTAAAATGGTTAGATGGTTAGATGGTTAGATGGTTAGATGGTTAGATGGTTAAAATGGTAAATGATGAATTATTTCACTTCAATGATTTCGCCCTTACTATTAGTGAAGGTATATTGATTAATGGGGCAGGAGGTGTCGGATACTAATTTAACCCATCTGAAATAATGGAAAAACCAGCGGAGTTGCTTGCTAAACCAGCCGGAAGTAAAGAAAGCAAAAAGAAAGGGATGAATTGTTAAAGTAAGATTTTTTTCATTTTGTTCGAGCAGAATATGTTGTAAATTATTTTCTATTTCATCGGATATAAGGATGGAAGGTAAAATATTTCCGGTACCGTTGCAGGTGGGACATACTTCGGCGGTTTTAATAAATGTTTCAGGTCTTACTCTCTGCCGGGTTATTTGCATTAATCCAAATTTTGATACAGGTAAAATTTTTGATTGAGTGCGGTCCTTGGCTAATTCATTGAGCATGGTATTTTGCAGTTCATGCCTGTTACGAGGATCTTTCATATCAATAAAGTCCACCACAATAATTCCCCCGATATCTCTCAAACGCAATTGACGGGCAATTTCCCTAGCCGCATCGAGATTTACATTCAAAGCAGTCAATTCCTGACTGTCATCAGAATTTGATTTCACACCACTGTTGACATCAATAACATGTAGCGCTTCGGTATGTTCAAAAATAAGATATCCGCCGCCCGGAAGGACCACTGATTTACCAAATGATGCTTTTATCTGTTTTTCTATGCCGAATGATTCAAATATTTTAACTTTTGAATTATGGAGTTTAACAATATTTTCTTTTTCGGGAGCAATCTGGTGGATGAATGACTTTGTATCCTCAAACATTTCTTCATCATCGGTCATGATGCTGTCGAAATCGGAATTGAGCATATCTCTTAAAATAGAAGAGGTCCGGTCAAGCTCTCCTATCACTTTATTTCCGGAGGTTGCTTGCTGAAGATTTGCCACTCCCTCATCCCATTTTTGATAAAGATTTTTAAGATCCGTTTCTAATTCAGAAACCGATTTGTTTTCAGCCAAAGTACGGATGATAATCCCAAAATTTCTTTTATTAATAGCAGAAACTACCTGTTTTAAACGTTTTCGCTCTTCAAATTCAAATATTTTTTTGGAAATAGTAATAAAATTTGTGAAAGGCACTAAAACCAGAAAACGTCCGGGAATAGAAATTTCGCAGGACAAGCGTGGACCTTTTGAGGAAATGGGTTCTTTGAGAATTTGAACAAGAACGGTTTGGTTTTTATGCAATAGTTCTGTCATCTTACCTGTTTTTTCGATTTCTCTTTCCAAAGGAAAGTTTTCGAGATTTGAACTTTGGTTTTTACCACTAAGCGTATATTCGATAAATTTCTGTAACGAGCGGAATTGAGGTCCCATATCAAAATAATGCAAAAAACCGTACCGCTCTGACCCAATATCTATAAAGGAAGCATTTAGACCGGGAAGCAATTTTGTAACTTTCCCAAGGTAAATATCACCTACATGAAATTGTTTGGAATGTTCTTCAATATGGTATTCGACCAATTTTTTATTTTCAAGCAAGGCAATGCGGGTACCTGAAGGGGAAGAATTGATAATTAGTTCGCTACTCACGTTTGTAATTTGGATGGGTGGAATGTTGGAATAATGGAATGTTGGATTGTTGGAATGTTGGAATGTTGGAATAATGGAATGTTGGAATGTTGGAATAATGGAATATTGAAATAATGAAATAATGGAATAATGGAATAATGGAATTACCCATTGTTGTAAAATTCGATTATTCCTTTTTGAAAAGGAGTTATTATAAAGAAAATGTACTTCCTCCCTTCTCCTAGGTGGAAGAAAGCATAGTGTAGCAAAGAAAAGACGTATGAAAAAACGAAAAAACTATCTTAATCGCTTTTTGTGGCGGTTTTTCCGTAAGCGTTTTTTGCGTTTGTGGGTAGCCATTTTATGGCGTTTTCTTTTTTTACCGCTTGGCATGGTTGTTTAGTTTGTTTAAATTTTTTTTAGAGACGCCCAAATTGGGCGTCTGTACATATTATTGAATTAAATTTTGTTTTAATTGATTAGCTAGAGATAAAATATGAGGATCTTTACAGTTTTCTATTATTTGAGAAAGCAAAGGTAATGATTTTTCTTTATTTCCCAAATTTTGGTAAGCGATAGCCAGGTAATAGTATGCTGTAAAATTTTCCGGGTAATGCTTAATAATAATTTCAAACCGTGATACAGCTTTCTCATATTGACCGGTTTGCATGGAAAAAGCGCCTAAATAAAACCCAGCTTTTTCGTTCAATGGTTCTTTCTCAAGCACTTCTTTTAACAACGTTATCCCTTGCATGGGTTGTGTTCCGTTCATATATAATAATGCAAGTTCAATTTTTGGTTCCGTTAAACCGGGTTCGATTTCAAGTGCTTTAGAAAGTGCCTGACGTGTCTTATGAACATATTCATCAACGAGCAATGAATCTTTCTCTTCCTGTATTGCTTCCTGATATGCATTTGCGGCAAGTGTCCAGCTTTGTGCATCATTTTTTTCAACGGCTAAATTCCATAGCAAGGGAGCGGCGGCTTTAAAATACCTTATGGCTATGTATGCTTTTGAAAGATTTTCAGCTAATTGAAGTTTTCTATCGTTTTCCTTTTCATCTTTATAATCCTTTTCCATTTCCCGAATCAGATTAACTGTTTTAGGATCTGCGTTAAGTTCAGTCGGGCTTACTAAAGGAACTTTTGAAAGCGATTGAGGTTCTTCCGGGCTTGAATTTTTTTTATCACTTGTACGGGAAGAAGTTAAGTTTCTGTTTGTATCAATCACATGACGAGGTAGTTTGAATAAAATAAAAACCAGTATAAGACCTGCAACTAAAGTCAGATAAAAATGAAAATAAAACTTTTTAGGGAATAATCCGGTTTTCTTTTCCGAAATGGAAAGCACTTGATCACCAAAATTTTTCATAAGGTAACCGCAAAATTCACAAGCATCTTTTGGAGAGATGGATTTACCACACTGCGGGCAACTATAGGATGCCATTATTTTTTAACTTTATTATTCATCTTTACCCTTTCAGCAAAAGATTTAGCAGGTTTGAAAGTAGGATAAAAATGTTCCGGAATAATTATTTCCTGGTTTTTGGAGATATTACGTGCAACTTTTTTGGCTCTTTTTCTCACCACAAAACTTCCGAATCCCCTGATAAAAACATTTTTACCATCAATCATAAAGCCCTTTAATGTAGAAACAAAGGCCTCGACGGTGTTTTGAACATCGGGTTTATCTATGCCCGTTGCTTCAACAATTTCCTGTATAATTTGTGCTTTGGTCATGAGTGAAATTTGTTAGAGTAAATTATTGATGAATGGTTGAATTGTAAAATGGTTAAATGGCTAAATGGTTGAATGGCTAAATGGTTGAATGGCTAAATGGTTAAATGGTTGAATGGTTGAATGGTTATAGTAAACGCTTGTAAATGAGGTGCAAATATACAATATATATACAAAAAACAATGGGTTACAATTTAAAATAAGCAATAGTAACCCCTTCGCCGCCTTCATTTAATAATCCAGGGCGTATTTGACTGATGCACGTTTGTTCATTGAGAAAATTATGAACGGCTTCTTTCAATTTTCCTTTTCCGGAACCATGGATGATTTTAATGTTATGCTCCCTATTGTTCCGGGCTTCGAAATAAAACCCCCTGAAAACCTGCATTTGATATATTAACTTTTCATGGTCATTCAAAAATGCGTGGTTTTTGGGTTTAATTTTTTCGAAATGAAGGTCGATTTTGTTGGCCATTGGATATTAGATATTGGATGTTGGATATTGGATGTTAGATATTAGATATTGGATGTTAGATATTGGATTTTTGAAATCGAAAATCAATCATCAAATATCTAACATCAAACATCCAAATCAATTATCGCTTACTATTCAATTCTTTCCATATAAGATTTTTTAATTCCGATACGGAGCTACCTGTATGGGATGAAAAGAATATGTATGGAATATCGGGTAAATTTTTGGAACATTTTTTAATTTCTTCTTTACTGAGCAAATCGGATTTTGAAATTCCAAGCAAGCGTTTCTTATACAAGAGATCGGGGTTGTATTGTTTCAGTTCATTCAAAAGAACGGAATATTCTTTAGTGATATCCTGAGAATCTGCAGGAATTATAAATAATAGAACAGAATTTCTTTCAATATGACGTAAAAATTGCAATCCCAACCCTTTCCCTTGAGAAGCCCCTTCAATGATCCCAGGAATATCTGCCATTACAAAAGAACGGTTATCATAATAACTCACCATGCCGAGATTAGGAGTAAGTGTGGTAAAAGGATAGTCGGCAATTTCTGGTTTAGCGGCAGAAACCACGGAGAGTAAAGTGGATTTACCGGCATTGGGAAATCCAACCAAACCCACGTCAGCAAGGATTTTCAATTCAAGAATAATCCAGGATTCTTTTCCTGGGATTCCGGGTTGGGCATATTGAGGCGCTTGATTGGTGGACGATTTAAAATGAATATTTCCCAATCCACCTTTTCCTCCATTTAAAAGTATTTGTTCTTCCCCGTCTCTTAATATTTCACACAAATGAGGATTCATTTTGCTCCCTTCTAAGTTATCATTCACCTCGCGGGCAATGGTTCCCAGTGGCACATCCACAATAACATCTTTTCCCTGAGAACCGGAAGATCCCTTTCCGGTACCTGCTTCTCCGTCTTCGGCGTGAATATGTTTGCGGTATTTGAGATGCAATAAAGTCCAGTATTGAGAATTTCCTTTTAAAATGACGTGTCCTCCTCTGCCGCCGTCTCCACCATCGGGTCCCCCTTTGGGTGCAAATTTCTCCCTTCTGAAATGCACTGATCCGGCGCCTCCCTTACCGGAGCGAAAATTTATTTTGACGTAGTCAATAAAATTGGGGGATTTCATTTTGGATGTTGGTTCACTGTAGAGAAACCCTACAGAATACAGTATTGCTACTGCAACTACTACCGTCACTTCTTACGTTAATTTTCGCAAACCTATGTCTGATAAGTATAGGTAGTGATTAACATTTTTCACAAAGGTATGGAATTTTTGTTATCCTGAGTAAATCAAGAAAATACCCCTCCCTCCTACTCCATTAATTCCCCTCTCCACTTCAACCTCCAAATCTTCCCCGCCTCATTGCTCACTAACAAATCTCCCGATTTCAAAAATAATATGCTTTCGGTTTGCCCATGACGGAACGGCTGACAATACACCGGATTTTTTAAGATTTCCTTATGCTGTAAAAGTTTGATAAAATAAATTTTCCCATAGCTGAGTAGTGCCACCCATTTTTTATCTTCCGAAATATCCGCTGAGGTTATCATGGATTTTAAATATATGCTGTCCTGAGAAGCCACCGTATAATTTCCTGGCTTCGCAGGAATTTTATATAATCTGACCCAGTTTATTCCCCGGTTTTTGGTAAATAGAAAAAGTGTGTCATTAAAATAAAAAAATGCTTCACAATCAAAATTTCGTTCCCTTCGTCGGGGAGGAAAACTTCTTTGTTCTGCAAAATGAAATACTATGCTGTCAATTATTAATTTTTTATAATCAAGATTTATAGGCATTATCCGGTAAATTAAAAGTTCCTTTCTCAGATTAAGATTATTTCCAAAATCACCTATATATATTCTGCCGGAATCATCTTTTGCTAAATCTTCCCAGTCAAAATTTCTACACCCCTCCAATAAAATTTTTCCTGTTGTCTTTCCATTCTGTGACGAACTCCACAAATAGGACTCGCTTCCACTGTCATTGATAGTCCACACTTCTGATGTGTCTTCTTCATTTATAGCTTCGAGACCTGATGGCTCAATAACCGGAGAACTATATTTCCCACAAAGAGTTGCTTTTACAATCCTCTCTTTCATAATCTTCTTCTCCGAGTGACACCCGCAAAAAACCGACGAAACGGCGACATAAATGGAGAAAAAAAAGGATAACATTTGATTCGTTGTAAATTATTAAAAATGCAATACAATGGTAATACAGTGGTAACACAATTGTAATTCAATTGAATTACAACCGTATTACAACTGTATTACAACTGCTCATATTTACCACAAAATATTATCAATAGATTTCAGTTTGGCAGGTGACAGATTTTTGAATAAAACTATCCCCTTGAACAGATTTGAATTTTTCCAATTATGCTGAAGGATTTCTGTCCCTTTTTCTTTTTCAGTTCCAGATAAAAATAAAATAAAATCCAATGACTTCATTTCAGGTATCAGATATTCAATACCTTTTTGTGATACTTTGTTTTGAAAAAGTCGGAATAAATAATTTGTATCCTTATATTCATAGTAAGAAATGAGATTTTTTTCCTGTTCTTCTTTCTTTTGTGAAAGTGAGTATTCCTTTTTGCAAAAATCTATTTTCAACACTCTATTAAATTCCCAGGCAAGCTGGTAGTCCTTCATTGGAGTTGATATACCAAAGAGTTGAAATTCGTATTCCTGCTTAGGTGCTGAAATAGTTCTTACTCGGTTCATGGGAGATTTTTTATTTCAAAAGTACAAGAAATTCATTGAATAACACAAATTTTATTTATTTTTGCGCCTCAATGCTTGTTTTTTGCAAATTATTGCTTTTATTTGCAGTATAATTAACCCTTTATAACTTTTTATTAACATGTCAGACGTAGCAACCAAAGTTAAAAGTATTATCATGGATAAACTCGGGGTTGAAGAATCAGAGCTTACTCCCGAAGCAAGTTTTACCAACGACCTCGGAGCTGATTCGCTCGACACCGTTGAACTCATCATGGAATTTGAGAAGGAATTTAATTGTAGTATTCCGGATGAAGACGCCGAGAGAATCCAGTCAGTAGGTCAGGCAATTGCCTACATTGAAAAAAACGCTCGTCCAAAATCCTAAGATTTCAGTCAGAAAACCATGGAGTTAAAGCGAGTTGTCGTTACAGGACTTGGTGCAGTAACCCCGTTGGGTAACACTGTTTCCAAATATTGGAAGTCCCTATGCGAAGGCGTGAGCGGCGCTGACCTGATTACTCATTTCGATTGCTCGAAATTTAAAACCCGTTTCGCCTGTGAAGTAAAGAATTTTAATATTGAAAATTTTCTGGATAAAAAGGAGTCGAGGAAGTTAGACCCGTATTGTCATTATGCCGTGGTAGCCGCTGATGAAGCGATTCAGGACGCAGGCATCAAAACAGCAAACATTGATTCGGATAATATAGGTGTAATCTGGGGTTCCGGAATTGGTGGTCTTCAAACATTTCATAACGAAACAATAAATTTTGCTCTTGGAGATGGCACTCCAAGATATAATCCGTTTTTCATTCCTAAAATGATAGCGGACATGGCGGCAGGTCATATTTCAATCCGGCATGGATTCAGAGGACCAAATTTTACAACTACTTCTGCCTGTGCTTCATCCACTCACGCTATTATTGATGCTTTTAATTACATACGCCTCGGCATTGCCGATATTATTGTAACCGGTGGCTCTGAAGCCGCAATAAACCCATCCGGAGTAGGTGGTTTTAATGCGCTGAAGGCATTATCTGAAAGAAATGATTCCCCTAAAACAGCTTCCAGACCCTTCGATAAAGACAGAGATGGATTTGTGTTGGGAGAAGGTGCCGGCGCACTTATTTTAGAATCACTTGAACATGCAAAAGCCCGTGGAGTAAAAATATATGCTGAAATAGCCGGTGGGGGTATGTCAGCGGATGCTCATCACATTACAGCTCCTCATCCCGAAGGTCTCGGTGCCATGCTGGTTATGAAAAATGCGTTGAAGGACTCCGGTTTGAAAACTACAGATATTGACTATATTAATGTTCACGGTACTTCCACCCCTCTTGGAGATATAAGTGAGCTTTCGGCAATTCAAAAGGCATTTGGAGACCATGTATTTAATCTGAATATTAGTTCCACCAAATCAATGACGGGTCATTTGCTGGGTGCCGCCGGTGCCATTGAAACAATTGCTACTATTTTTGCAGTTATCGAAAATACAATTCCTCCCACAATAAACCATTTTAATGATGATGAAAATATTGATGCACGCTTAAATCTTACTTTTAACAAAGTTGAAAAAAAATCCGTACGTGCCGCTATTAGTAATACTTTTGGTTTTGGGGGACATAATGCTTCGATTGTAGTGAAGAAATTTATTTAGAAATTAGATGTTTGATGTTAGAAATTAGAAATTAGAAATTAGTTTCGTTTTAGTCGAACCTAATTTCATTTTTCTTTTTTCATAATTTAATGTGGAGATGAATTATTTTACTCTTATCTTACTTAATTATGAAATTCCTGATTCGCCCTATCCGGAAACAATTTTCTGCCGATAAAGAATTAATCGAAAACATTCACAATATTATTGGAGAAGATCCCGATAATCTTGCTTTATATAAATTATCTTTTCGCCGAACGCGGATTCCAAATCCGGACCATACAACTTTTCAGGAAAACAATGAGCGTCTGGAATTTCTGGGTGACACTGTGCTGGATCTGATAATCGCTGAATATCTTTTCAGACGCTACCCAACCAAGGACGAAGGGTTTCTTACCGCCTCTAAATCAAATTTAGTAAACAGGGAATTGTTGGGTTCGTTATGCAAAAAAATGGGACTCGACAGCATGATAGTGCATGAGTCACTTTTTGATTCCGGCACACAACCAAAAAATATTTACGGTGATACCCTGGAAGCATTTATTGCCGCCATTTACCTTGATAAAGGATATGATTTTACAAGGGATTTTGTACTTGATAGGATGTTCGGGCAATTTACCGATATCGAATCCTTAATTAATCTTTCCAAAAATTTTAAAAGCAAACTATTAGAATGGAGTCAGAAAAATGTCAGAACGGTTGAATATGTGTTGGTCAAAGAATCGGGAGCGGGACATCGTAAGATGTTTACCGTTCAGGTATTGGTTGATAAAGAGCCGCTGGGAGAAGGATTTTTTTCCAATAAGAAACAAGCAGAACAGAATGCCGCCAAACAGGCGTGTGAAAAACTGGGAATCAGCGAATAAAAATAATCAGAATAGTTTGAAAATGTTTTTAGCGTAAGAACAATAAGCAATATATTCTTATTATACCATTTCATAATTACCCTCAGAACGTAGCTCCAAAGGTAAACACAAAGGTATTAATATTATAGGAAGATGTTGTAACCGGTTGTGAATCATTAAGGAGTGAATACGGTGCGTACTTGCTTTTGTATTTGGTATTTATTACGGCAATGTCAAAGTAAAAACCTTCTTGTTTGATGCCAAAGCCACCTGTTATGCTCGAAGAACCCCTGTCAATATTTACACCCGTTTTATAACTATATGGATCAGATGATAATCCATAACCTGCCCTAAAACGATACTGTCCATATCTGATTTCACCTCCTGCTCTGATATTATTTCCTTGAGTATAAACGTTAGTGATGTTATTATTATTTTTTATAAAATCAATATCTAATTTATCAGCGCCCAGGTTTGCTTCACGGTAGTCAATACCTTCATAGTCGAAAGTTAAAAGTGCATGGGTACTCATCACAACCGCTAAGCCAATAGAATATTTATAGGGAGTTGTCAAATCAAAATCGTACGCCTGTCCTTTTGAAATTTCAACTTGTTGGTTATCAAGTTCTGTTTTCATTGACCTGTCACTTTTTTCATTTAACGTGAAAAAAGTAGGGGTTTGGATACTGCCACCAAAACGTAACCAATCTACAGGTCTGAATATCACTCCCATCCTGAAATTAGTACCGGTACCATTGATATCTCTGGTTTCGTTAAGCGTAAATTTTTTAAAATCTGCAATTTTGGAAGAGTCATCTTCTTCCACAAATGCTGATGATTCCCTGTATCTTGCTGATACTAATCCAAGAGAAGCTCCGATATAAAATTTTTTATTATAATTTGAAGCAAATCCGAAAGCCCATTCATCCTGTCCGCCTTCATATTCCACAGTAGAAGATTGACTTATTTTTCCGCCAGAAGCCGCTCCCAGATAACTATAACCAAAAGTTCCTGGTTTGGCATCAACTTCAGAAACAGTGTCAATGGCATAAGTATAAAATGCCATATTCGGATACAAGTATAAATTATCAGCATTAAAGTTTAAATCTTCATAATAGGTACCATTTGCCTCCTCTTCAAAAAAATCTGTAATGGATGAGTTCTTATTATATCCGGAAAACTTAATGCGGTTATGAAAATTATTAATCCGGTTAAAGCCCAAACTAAAAGCAAAATTTTGCCATCCAAAATTCTCTCCTAAATCGGGAGTACCAAAAACAAACGCCGCATTGGCAATATTAAAATTTTGTTTAGTACCAATCATGCGGTTGTCTAAAAAGGAATTATCACTTCCCGAAAACCGTAAACTTGGACTAAAAGAAATATCGGATTTTGTATAAAAAGCAAGACCTGCCGGATTTGAAGTCAGACAACTCAGGTCGGCACCGAGTGCTGTTTGTGCGCCTGCCATAGATAAAAAGCGGGCAGTGCCACCGCTATAGGTTTTTGAGAAATTCAGTGCAATATCTTCGTATTGCGCATGGGCGGGCTGAATTCTGAATACTATCAGAAGTAAGCCAAACGTTAGGAGTTTTTTCATAATTTATATAGTTAAAAAAAAGGAAATAATGAATATTGAACAAGGAATATTGAATGTTGAAGTACTTCGAAATTCTTTATTCCTTTTTCAAAATTCGATATTTAAAATATTTTGTCAAAGTTTCTGTTAGACCTCACCCCAGCCCCTCTTCAAAAAGGAGAGGGGTAAGAGCAATCCACAATTTATCTTCTCGGTGGTCTTCCCCCCTTCGATTGACTTCCACCGCTTGAATTTCCTCCTCTTGAAGGCGCTGATTCACTTCTGCCATTACCCGAATTACCACCATTTCCCAAATTAAAGGAAGGTCTTGAAGGAGCTGACTCATTTGAACGTGATGGTCTTGATTCCTGCGAAGGTCGTGAAGGTGTTTCGTAAGAAGGATTGTTTCCACGTCCTCTCACAGGTGACTCAGAGGGTTTAGGCGCTTGATATGAAGGATTTGATTCTACTCTTGATGGTCTGCTAAAGCCGGAATTTTCGGAATTTTCCTTTTGTGGATTAGATGGTTGTTCGTCCGGACGGTAGTTATATGTTTTAACAGGTCTTCCGGAAGGACGAGGATATGTTTCTTCTTTAACTGTAGGACGTGACATTACCGGGGAATTTTCATTTTGATTTACAGTGTTATTTTCATCCCAGTTGCTACGTTTTACAGGTCTGCCGGGTCTGCCGCTAAAGGAAGGATCACCAGTGCCACGACCTTGCCTTCCGAAATTTTCTTCCTTTTGTGGTTCAGTGACAGTTTCATTTTGTCTGGAAGGTCTTCCTTCATTTACAGGAGTAGCACCCGTGTTGTTATGAGAAGGACGTCCTGCATTTATTTGAGTCGCTGTACTTTTAGTGTCATTACGGTTAGGCCTTCCGGGGTTGGTGTTATCATCATTGCCGGTTGATTCAGAATTTCTGGAATCTCTTATTTTCACAGGACGTTGTGATGAAGACGTATTACTTAATCTCCCTCCGTTTTTGTTGAACAATGGTCTTTCGGTGACAGTATTCATCGAAGAACTTGCTCTGCTGTCTGAGGGTCCGTAATAATAATAACTATTTTTATCATAACTATTATAGTATCCGCTTGAGCCATAATACGCATCTGAATATCCATGAGCATACCCATGGCTGTAACTGTTATGATAAGAAGAATAATAGGGGAATCCATAATTATGATAATATACAGGAGAACAATACGAATTATATGGATAACTCCAGCCAAAACTCAATCCCCAGCTTGAACCAACCCATGGATCATAGGAGTAATAAATTCCAGGACCCCACCATGAATAGGATGAATAAATACTAACTCCCCAATAAGCAGGGTCATTATTATAGAAATAATAATTTGTGTAAGCATTATCATAATATCCAAATCCGGAATAGGGGCGATGAAATCTGCGAATCCGTGAAGAGTAAGCATAATCGTAATAATCATCTGCATCTACATAATCGTCATAATAATAATTTTTTACAACGGTTTTTTCCTCTTTTTGATAGTTATCGTTATTATATTCCGGGTCATCGGTACGGTAAAATGTTCTGGTATCATTTTGTGAGGAATTATCGTCATTGGAATATCTGTTGTCTGATAGGTTACCTTCATTAGGATTAGTTTGATTTGTTGCGTTTTCATTGGTGTTAGAAACAACAGGTTGATCGGGTGTGTATTTATTTCCGGTAGAATAAAGGTCATCGTCATCCTGGGAACTTTGGATGTTAGCAGGGGTAGTGCATGATAAAAAAAACAAAAAAGTCATTATTCCTAATGACTCTATTAATAAAAGCAAAAACGGAAGTTGTTCATTCTTTTTTGCTTTTTCGGGTGATAATTTTAAGGTTTTCATGGTTTGAGAAGGATTATATTTTGAATTTAAGTGCACTGTGTTGTGTATATTTGCAAATTGGTCAAGTGCAAAGACCGTACCATTTAGAAATTAGTCATTAGTCATTAGTCATTAGTCATTAGTCCATAAAATTACAAAAAACATGTCTGAATTTTTAACTTCCCGGAAAAAAGATTATTCACTCTGGTATAATGAGCTGGTAAAAAAAGCCGGTCTTGCCGAAAATTCAGCAGTAAGAGGATGTATGGTAATAAAACCATACGGATTTTCTATATGGGAAAAAATGCAAAGCGCGCTGGACACTATGTTTAAGGAAACAGGACATAGCAATGCCTATTTTCCTCTGTTTATCCCAAAGTCCTACTTTTCAAAAGAAGCAAGTCATGTAGAGGGTTTTGCCAAAGAATGTGCGGTAGTGACACATTATAGATTGAGGAACTCTGCAGATGGCAAAGGCGTGGAAGTTGATCCGGATTCAAAACTTGAGGAAGAATTAATTGTAAGACCCACTTCGGAAACAATTATCTGGAATACTTATAAAAACTGGATTCAATCGTACCGGGATTTGCCATTATTGATAAATCAATGGGCAAACATTGTGAGATGGGAAATGCGGACGCGGTTATTTTTAAGGACTGCGGAATTTTTATGGCAGGAAGGGCATACCGCTCATGAAACAGAAAAAGAAGCAAGGGAGGAGACACTGAAAATGCTGGATGTTTATAGAAAATTTGCAGAAGAATATCTTGCCATACCGGTTTATTCAGGTATAAAATCGGAGAGTGAAAAATTTGCCGGCGCTGTGGACACTTATTGTATTGAAGGGCTGATGCAAGATGGCAAGGCATTACAAATGGGAACTTCGCATTTCTTAGGACAAAATTTCGCTAAAGCATTTGATGTTAAATTTTCCTCGCGTACTGGTGCTCTTGAACATGTGTGGGGAACATCCTGGGGTGTCAGTACGCGGCTGATGGGTGCGTTGGTTATGGCACACAGCGATGATGATGGGTTAATATTACCACCAAAGATTGCACCGTTGCATGTGGTAATAGTTCCGATTTATAAAAGCGATGATGAATTTACCCGTGTTTCTGAAGTGGCACTGAAAATTCTGTCTGAAATAAAATCATTAGGATTGACCGTAAAATTTGATGACCGAAAAGACCATAAACCGGGATGGAAATTTTCGGAATATGAAATGAAAGGGGTACCGGTGCGCATTGCTTTAGGACCCAGAGATTTGCAGAATGGCACTGCGGAAGTAAGCCGGCGTGACACGAAAGAGAAAAAGTTGTATGCAATTAGTACGCTGGAAAAAGAGATACCAAAATTATTGGATGAAATACAAAAAAATCTTTTTAAAAAAGCGTTGGATTGGCGAACACAAAATACATGTCAAGCAAACGATTTTGCTCAATTTAAAAAAGTGCTGGATGAAACTCCCGGTTTTGTAATGGCACATTGGGATGGGACTAAAGAAACCGAAGAACGGATAAAAGACGAAACGAAAGCAACGATTCGGTGTATTCCGGTGGATGGCTCTGCGGAAAAGGGTAAATGTATGGTGACGGGAAAAGATTCTGCGAGGCGGGTGGTTTTTGCGCGGGCGTATTAAACAATGTGTCTCGTCCTGAAAAAAGTACGGAGATTTAAGAATACAGCCCCTTAAAACAACGGAATCCCCTTTTTCCTAAACGGAATCGTAAAGTTTTTTGTGTAGTCCTCACGCCATTGCTGAGCGGCTGGAATGTTCAGCACTTCAAGGAGCGGGTTATCATCGGTAAGCAATACAGCATCTTTTAAGTCAATATCTTCCACAGGAAAAAACATACTTGAGAAATTAATACGGGGATAAAATGTTTCCAGGGGAATTTTTATTTTATTTTTATCGTAAGGATAATTAGTTCCGATAAGAAGGGTATTCCTTTGTCGTGATTCTTCAAAAGTGGGAACAATCTTCACATGGAAACCGGAGGATTGAAAAGTGGTTAATAAAGAACGGAACGAAAGACCTTCCGCTTTTTCAGTTATAAATCCATTAAAATTAATCAATACCATGCCTCCGTCATTCAAAAGACGTTGGGTTTCCTGAAAACATTCAGCAGTGAGAACGTGCGAGGGTGGAGTTTCCCCTTTGAAAATATCAAATAAAATCAAGTCGTATTTCTTTTTGCAAGTCCGTATGTAATGCCTGGCATCATCCACAACAGTTTGAATATCCTCGCTCCGGTTGAAGTAGGTTGAGGAAATTTGTATAATACGGGAATCCAGTTCCACTGCATCCACCTGGAAATGATTTTGTTCTTTCAATAATTTTGCAACAGTGCCACCTCCCAATCCTAATAAAAGCACTTTTGAATCGGGGGGAAGAACACTGGACAGTGACACTATATAATTCCCATAGGTCCACCGAGAGTTCATATTTTCCTTATGCACCCAGGTCTGTCCCATACGGTTCACTAACAATACCCTGTCACTTCCCATTATCCCTTGTTGCCTGTATCCGGGGAAATCAACAACAAGTATTTGTCCGAGCAGTCCTTCAGATTTATACATCAATTTAAAACCGGAACGCTCCTGTATTTTTTTGTTAGCGTAGGAAATAAAAACAAGATGAAAAAGAAAAATCATTGCCACCGGCTTTTTTTGTTTGAGTAATAAAATAAAAGGAATAATTCCGAGAAGCAGTCCAGTAAAAATTGCCGGCTTGATTAATCCAAAATGAGGGATAATAAAAAAGCCGTTTGCAAAACAGCTCAGGATTCCTCCTACGGTAGAAATACTATAAATTTTTCCGGCTGAACCACCGGTTTCATGAGAAATTTTTCCAACATGGTTTATCAATATGGTAGGAATCATTCCCAGTAAAATGTTGGGAAGAGAAAATAATGCTAAAGAAATTAAAACCAGAGAAAGAGGGGTTCCTGTATTTTTAAACGATAAAAGAAACGGCTGTGAGATAAGTGTCAGAAATCCTATTAACAATCCGGAGGCAATCAGAATTATATACAATTGATTTTCTCCGGGTTTTGAGTTGGTAATATAACCACCAATGTAATAGCCAATGGATAAGCAAAGTAGCGTGACACCGATGACCGTACCCCAGACATGAAGTGTTGAACCAAAAGTAGGAGCCAATATTCTTGCGGATATCAATTCAAAAGCCATTACTGAATAACCTTCGATGAGGGCGATGATGAAAAACAGGATGTTCACGAGGACAAGAGGTTATTCAGTGGTAATACGGTGGTAATACGGTGGTAATGCGGTGGTAATGCAATAAATAATGAACAATGACAAATGAACAATGATCAATGACCAACAATCAATGACCAATGACCAATTTCTGTCTATATTTTAAATTGGGCTTTTCTTCTGAAAGAAATTCAATAAAATAAATTCCGGAAGATAAATCATGTATGGAAAAGGAAGTATTGGTATTTGTAACTTTATCCTCACTTATTTTAATTCCGGTGACATCATACACAGAAATAATATAAGCACCAGAACCGTTCTCAGGCATTAAAAAATTAATTTTATTGTACGCGGGATTTGGATAAAAAGTAAAACCATTATTTTTATAGGATTCAATAATATAAATGGTCAGGTTAGTGTTATCATAAATCCCATCATAATTAGTTCCCAAATAAGCACCGAAAGCAATACGTGGTGGCACTGATTTTTGAAGGTCAATCCTTTCTATAGTCCAACCCTTATCCACCACCCAGATTTCACTTGTATCCGGAGTGTAAGTGAAAATCAAATCCAATGTGTCATCGTTATCAAGATCACCTACCCATGGTGTCGTAATGATAGAGGCACCCGGACGGTTTTTGAAAAGTTCAGTTCTAGCATTATTTTTAAAGTCAAGTACCAGAATGTCGTGCATTGCTTTTAAATTCATTTTGTTATCCGTAAAAATAATATCATCGGTTCCATCATTATTATAGTCAACGGCTATCGGTGACATAAGCTGATAAATACCGATACTATCTTCAAACAATACATTCCCGTTTGCACCATCCACCATGAATTGTCTGAACTTGGGGTAATAAGGATACACTCCTATTCCGAAATTAATAAAAACGTCAGGAATAGTGTCACTATTGAATAAACCGATGGCGGGTGAAGAATAGGTCTCCCCCTCTGGAATAGTGACACGCCATAATTCAAGATTTGTTTTACCATCCACCGCAATGAGATTTCCGTCAAATGACGCAACAATTATATCAAGGATATTATCTCCGTTTAAATCGGTGAGGGAAGGAGGAGCAATAAATCCTTTTGTGGCACTTGTCACAATATTAACGGAAGCAGACAAGTCACCATTCATTAAATCCTTTAGTGTCACTTTCCATAAAGAGCCGCGGATAGTTTCACCGCCGGTGCCATAAATTACCTGATAATTACCATCGTGCAGGAAGTCAATAAGAAGCGGGGAGCAATAAACTTCATGACTGTCGGGAACCGTTACTTTGGTAAGAACGTCACCGGTTTTTGCATCAAAGACCATGATACATCCGGGAGGGCGGATAGTATCCTGCGGAAGTTTGGTTCCATCACCTCCATTTGCCTGCAGAATATCTTTGAAACCATCGTTATTCTGGTCGGGAATCAGTTGGCTGGTATAAAAATTATACCAACCGTAATCACCAGCGATGTCAGTGTCACCTTCGGGGAAGAAACGCCAGATAACATTTCCATTTGAACCGTCAAGGGCACGGAAATCTGCCTGCCGCCCGCCAATGAAAACATCGGGGATGCTGTCACCGGTGATATCCTGAAATACGGCAGTGCCATAACATTCGTCACGCATATATGCGTTCCACAAGCGAGCGCCATTCTTACCATCAAAAGCACAAACATTGAAAAAATTTCCTTGTCCTTCGGTACCTGCCCCTACAACAATATCGAGAACGCCGTCTTTGTTTAAGTCAACGGTACGCGGAGAGGAAAGGGTGACGATGGAATCGGTGAAAACGGACCATTTTACGGTTTGGGCATGTGAAATAGAAATTGAGAAGTGAAAAGTGAAAAGTGAAAAGTGAAAAGAAAGAAGAAAGAGGGGGACAGAGAAGTGAGTTTTCATTGGAAATTTAGAGTAATTGATTTGTAATTCAGTTGTAAATCAAAGGGGAAGCGCGAAAAAAAATCAATAACCGAAAATATCTTTTAGCGTGAGTTCCTGAATTTTTCCATATTTTTCAAGGGTTTTGAAATTGATTTTATCTTTGGAACCAAGGACCAACAGGGTGCGGGGTTTATTCTTAACGTATTCATCACTGAATTTTTTTACATCATTAAGCGTAAAAGTTTGAACATTCCCGTAAATATCTTTCCTTAAATCAAAATCCAAACCGCGTTTTTTTGCTTTTTCATACTCAAACAGAATGTCACTTTTAGTAATTCTTTCTGTTTCCATGGTACCGAGAATGGAATTTTTTGCCATGTTGAAAATATTTTCAGACAATGGCATATTATCAAGCAGGGAGAGCATGCCATTCAACGATTCATTCAGTTTATCTGCCTGAGTTCCTATATAAGCTGTCAGGTAATGACATTCATTTGCCGAAGCAGGCGCCCTGAAACGGGAACTAACTGAATACGCCAATGCACGGGACTCTCTGAGTTCCTGAAACACCAAACTGCTCATCCCTTCCCCAAAATACTCATTAAACAAACTTGCGACTGGAACAATATTCTTGTCAAATTTTACTGACTTCGCCACAAACATTAGTTCCGCCTGCACCATATCTTTATAATTTACCCAAAAGACCTTATTTTCTTTGGTATCCTGCTCTGTAAATTTTTTAGAAACAGGGATGGGAAATAATTTTTCAGGCAATAAGTGATGTTTGCCTAAGTTGCCTGTAATTTGTTTTTCACTTTGAGTGCCATAATATAAAATGCGATGGTTCAGAGAAGATAAACTGCGGATAATAAAAATCAATTGTTCGGCGCTTAATGATTTTAATTGCTCATCGGAAAGTACATTGGTGAAAGGGGAATCACCGCCATATCTTGCATAATTCTGCATAGCGGTAAAAAGGATGACATTTTTAGAAAGTTTTGCATCGTTTCGTTCTTTAATTATACCATCAATCATATTTAAAAACGCGGTCTGGTCCGGCTTACATTGTGCCAGCAGTTGTTCAAATAAACTAATTGCTTTCTGAAAATTTTCTTCCAACCCACTCAGATTAATCCACATTTGCTCGTTGGAAACAAATACATTGTACTGACATCCTAACTTGTACAACTCCTGTGAAAATTGTTCTGCAGAATATTTTTCAGTGCCTAAAAATTCAAGGTACTTCACGGCTATTTCTATTTTTGGATCCACGTTCTTACCAAAATCAAAATAATAATACATGCTGAACGTTGGGTTCTCTTCATTCTTTTTATAATATACAGACACGTCATTATGAATTTTAAGCTCTTTAATGTCTTGTTTAAAATCGAGAAAGACCGGTTTTAAGCGAGGAGGTTTTACTTTGTAAATATTCTTTACGAAATCAGATTGTTCCTCGCGATTAACTGTGACAGGAGTTATGGATGGTTTGTCAACTTTCTGAACCACGGTATCGGGACCGGTGCGTTTATAAACAGCTACGTAATTATTTCCATAATAATGATTGGCAACTCTGATAATATCTTGCTTCGTAATTTTACTTAGGTCTGAAATTTTTGAGGCGAAGTTTTTCCAATCCATATCCATCGTAAATGCTTCCACCAGGGCATCTGCTCTTTCTGAATTATCCTCATACTTCTTATATAGCCGTAATTTATAATCGGAAATGACGGCGGGTAACAGCCAATCCGGGAAATCGCCTTTTTTTATTTTTTCAATTTCCTGCATGAGTAACTGTTTTAAATTCTCAAGGGTTTGACCTTCACGCGGATGCCCCCAAAGAACATGCATGGAATAATCTTTCATAGTAACAGGAAAAGATCCTGCTTCCAGTACCAATTGTTTTTGATTCAAATCAAGGTCAATCAACCCTGCACTTTCATTTAAGAGAAGGTCGTTAATCATTTCCATGACTAAGACATCTTTATTACTATTACCCGGAAAACGAAAACCTAACATGACTGACTCTGCATCGTAGCCATAAACATTTGATTCAATGGGTTGAGCAATGGGATTTTCAACCGGAGGAACATATTCGGGAATTTTTTTAGGTTTCAGATTACCGAAATATTTATTAACAAGACGTATAGTGGCAGAAGGTTCAAAATCACCGGATAGGCACATAGCCATGTTATTAGGTACATAATACGTATCAAAATACTGATGAATTTTTTTCATGGAGGGATTTTTCAAATGTTCTATGGTACCAATGGTGGTTTGTGTACCGTAAGTATGTTTTTGAAACATTTCTTTAAATAATTTTTCAAAGCATTTTCTGCGGTCATTATCTAATGTTCTGTTTTTCTCTTCGTAAACGGCTTCAAGTTCCGTATGAAAAAGGCGAAGAACCAATTCTCCGAAGCGTTCACCTTCAATCATTAGCCAACGTTCAAGTTCATTGGAAGGAATGTCATTTACATACACGGTTTGTTCTACGGAAGTATAAGCATTCGTGTATTGGGCTCCGATGGTTCCTACCATTTTATCGTATTCCTGAGCGATAGCAAGTGAAGCGGCAACACCGGAAATTGAATCAATCTGGTGGTACAGTTTTTTCCGTTCGGCTGGGTCGGTTTTAGTTCTGTAAACCTCGTAGAGTTCTTCTATTTTATTGAGTTCTTCCTTTTCTTTTTGAAAATCTTTGGTTCCAAAATGCGAAGTTCCTTTAAAGACCATGTGTTCTAAGTAATGGGCAAGTCCTGTTGTTTCATGGGGGTCAAATTTTGAACCTGCTTTAACAGCAATGCTTGTTTGAATACGGGGTTTATCTTTATAAACGGTCAGATAAACTCTCAAGCCATTTTGGAGAGTATAAATTCGGGTCCGGAGGGGATCATTGGTAACGGTTTCGAAGGTAAATTCACCATCATTTTCAACCAATTTCATGAATTGTGTTTCGGTAGAATTTGGTTCGAAAGTGAGGTTGGAAACCGGTTTAAGGGCTAAAAAAGCAACCAGAAAAACCAGAAGGGAGGAGAGCGTGATGCCGAGGGTGCGCATTGGGGGGTGGAATTGCAGGGCAAATGTAGGGAATATTAGGGGAATAAAATAGTGGTATGGGGTGTAGCCGTCAGCTTAAGGATAAATTTTGACTTTTCTTAAAGACCTCACCCCAGCCCCTCTCCAAAAAAATGGAGAGGGGGATAAATTGGTTGAATTTCTAAGCAGTGTGTGTGGAAATCAAAATTAAAATGGATATTTGGTTATTAATCAGATTTGAATGAATTATACAGAAGAGATTTATTTTAAAAACAGTTGTTGGTATAAAAATTCAGGGGCATTGTTGCCGCTTGCATTACCACATCAACCGATAGCATTAAGCGCTCAGGAAATAAAACATTTATTCACATTGGCACCATCGTATCTGATTCGCTGGCACGAGGGTTTTGATATTGGATCTGAGACAAACTGGTGGTTCATCCTTAATGATAAACCCAGAGTGTTATCTGATTACAAGGAGAATGACCGTTACAAAATTAAACGGGGAATGAAAATTTTTGAGCCACGTATGCTAACCATTTCAGAAGCAATAACAGAAATTTTATATCCCGTTTATGAAAATGCATTTCTACGGTATAAAACATTTGAAAAAAAAGTGGTTCGGGAAAATTTTACACAAAAGCTATTAAAACTAAAAGAGAATCATGAGTTTTTTGGAGTATTTAGCGGGGATAAACTTTCAGGATTTTCAATAAACTATTGTCAGGAGAATGCCTGTTTTTTGCGTTATATTTATTTTGACCCTCAGTTTTTACAGGGATACAGTTCATACGTTTTTTTTTATGGTGTTTGTCAACACTATCTGAACGAACGAAAATTCCGTTATGTCACCGATGGGGTGCGAAGCATAAGTCATCAAACTAACGTACATGAGTTTCTGGAGAGCAAGTTTGGATTCAGGAAGGCGTATTGTCATTTAAAAATAAAGTACAGGATGGATGTAAAAGTTGGAATAAGGATGTTGTATCCATTCCGTAAGATTTTAAAAAAGATTGAGTCGCCTTTAATTGAACCCTTGAAGGTGGCGTTGTATCAGGAGGAGGTTTATAGGGGGGGGAGGATTGGTAAGGTGTAGGATTTAATTAAACAAGGTTGTTTATTTGCATACTATTTGTTAAAGCACCGTTGTATTTTAGCATGAAAAGAGCAATTATCCAATCCTTAATGGATTGGATAACCAGAAAAACCAAAAGAAATTTTTCTTCCGTAATTAAGGTAGAAAATAAAAGTGTAGTAATGAAAATAATTATAATATCCATTTTTATTTTCCTTTTTTCCCGAATATCCTTTTGTCAATACAATGGTGCGTTAGATTATTTTTTTTTCAAAAGACATCCCAGCGCAAGAGCAGAATCTATGGGTCGTTCTTTTGTAAGTAATGGGGATGATGCAGGTTCAATATTTTATAACCCAGCAGGACTTAGTCAAATTAACGGATTTCAGAGTAGTATTAATTATGCATCTCCTTTATATGCGCTTACTAAAGCAAAATATCTATTTTTTTCATCCAGTTATAAAATCAAAAATTATTCAATAGTTGGATTAGCAGTAAATCATCTTACTTTCGGTGAAGAGTTTTTATTGACAACCACCAACTTTCCTGATGGTATTGGGGAAAAATTTACTCCTTTTATAACTAATTATACATTAACTTTTGCTTCCCAACCAATCCATAATTTGCATTTTGGAATAAACTCAAACTATCTTTTTTCTTCTTTCGGAGCAGTTACAGGGCATGGTTTATTTATGGATATAGGATCCCTAAAAAAATTTCCATTATTTAAAAACGGTTTGGGAAATCATTGTCTTTTCGTTGGATATAGTTTGATAAACTTCACTTTATCTGATTTTAAAAACGATATAGAAGAACCCTACTCATCTACATTGAATGTCAATTATTCAGAAGCTGTAGAATTGCCAATAATTTCAAGATTTGGAATTAGTTACCAATATATTATGATTAAACCTGTATTTGTGGATAGCCTCAATCTATTGGAATTTACATTTCATACTCAAATAGACAGGGTATTTAATTATGATTATTTGAAAGCTGAGAGAATTGGTTTAGAAATAAAAATCGCAGAAATTATTATTCTACGAAGCGGGTATTACTCGGAGACATTAAATGCCGGAAATTCTGCTTTTGAAAAAAACTGGAATAAAGATAAATTAAACGAATTTACCTACGGATTTGGAGCATGTCTTCCATTGAAAAAATTGACTTCAGGAAAGCTTCCTATGAAATTTTCGATTGACATGACTTCTTTACCACAACCAAGTTATGTTATAAAAGAAAGCTATTTATTTGGAATAATTTCAGGACAGTTTACCAGTTTTAACATTTATTTTGGATGGGAGATTTAAGAAACTTTGAGCAAGTCCGAAATTTTAGTAATGGTTGATTAACAAAACTTATATTTAGATTTTTTTTTTCATGCTCGGATATGATAGTTGATTTTAGATAGTTGATTTTAGAACATGGTAAATTATCTGTGAAATTGGGATATTGGATGTGGGATGTGGGATGTGGGATGTGGGGATGTTGGATGTTGAGAACCACCAAAATTTATTGTACCTTTGTATAAAAACGAATTTCTATGGAAACCGGATTAACACTTTTGGGATTAGGTATCACCTTTGCCGCATTTATTTTTGCATGGACAGGTAGAAAAATTGTAATTTCAAAAGACAAACTTATATTGGAAATAAGACAGATCTTCCAGGGATCCAATGGAAGAATTGATGAAATAACTAACCC
Source organism: Bacteroidetes bacterium RIFCSPLOWO2_12_FULL_37_12 (assembly GCA_001769655.1). Taxonomy (GTDB): domain Bacteria; phylum Bacteroidota; class Bacteroidia; order 2-12-FULL-37-12; family 2-12-FULL-37-12; genus 2-12-FULL-37-12. The sequence goes on from MEPC01000042.1 coordinate 39,298, forward strand.
TATTATTTAAGATCGCTGATGGTAAGAGAACCCGTGATATGATGCGCGAAATAAGAAAAGGGTAAAACTTTCTTTCTTCTCACCTCCCGCTAAATGCATAACTGATTAAATTGGCTCCCATTTTCAACGCCTGCTGTCGTTTTTCTTCCGGGTCATTATGCACATGGGGGTCCTCCCAACCATCGCTCAAATCGCTTTCATAACTATAAAAGCAAACCAAGCGTCCTTCGTAAAAAATTCCAAAGCCCTGCGGGGGTTTCCCGTCATGTTCATGAACTTTGGGAAGTCCATTCGGGAAATCATATTTCTGATGATAAACAGGATGATAAAATGGCACTTCCACGAGTTCCTGCTGAGGAAATAATTTTTTTAATTCATTACGGATAAATTGGTCCATTCCGTAATTGTCATCTATGTGAAGAAATCCTCCTCCCTTTAAATATTTTCTCAGATTCTCAACGTCAGATGGGGTGAATACAATATTTCCATGTCCTGTAACATGAATAAATGGGAAGTTAAAAATTTCCGGACTACTTGCTTCTACAATAACCCTTTCAGGATGCAGATTGGTGTTGAGATTTTGATTGCAAAAGGCGATTAAATTCGGAACAGAAGTGGGATTGGCATACCAGTCACCGCCTCCTGAGTATTTAAGCTGAGCAATTTTGATGGTTTGAGATAGTGCCACCATATAAGGGGCGAGAATCAAGGGAAGTAGGAGTTTTTTCATGTTGTGTATTGTTTAAATATCGAATAATGAACAAGGAAAAATGAATTTCGAAATACTTCATCATTCGAAATTCCTTGTTCAGTATTCATTATTACTTTTTTTTGATTTGTATAATTTACGTTAAGATTTCATTACAGAAAAATAACCAGCAACCAACACCCCCGCTGTCTCAGTACGTAATCGGTTTTGTCCAAGTGACACTTGTATAAAACCTTTTTTAACAGCCGATTCCACTTCAGAATTTGTAAAATCCCCTTCAGGACCAATAAGCACAGTGACACTTTGTGTCATTTTGTTAACGAGGTTTGTAAAAAGAGGTGGTTCCTGATTTGCATTGGCTATTAATTTGATGCCTGAATGTATTCCATCAATAAATTTAAAAAAATCTTCCTGGTTTTCACATTCTGTAAACCAGGTTTGGCAGGATTGTTTTCCCGCTGAGATTATAATATTTCTGATACGCTCCCTATTTACGTGTCTTTTTTCTGTCCGTTGGCAATTCAGAAATGTAACGACATCCACCCCCATCTCGGTTGCCTTTTCCACAAACCACTCTAAGCGTCCGGGGTTCTTTAAAGGGGATATGGCTATATGTAGTTCAGGTCTTTTTCGTTCACTGAAAATTTTTTTATTAATAATTTGAAGATTAACCGAGTTGGTTTTGATTTCTATAATTTTACATTCATAAATGCTCCCACGTCCATCTCCTACTGAAATAATATCTCCTGCATTATGCCGCAATGATTTCACACAATGCTTTGCTTCTTCCCCGCTGAGGAGTATGGTGTCTGGATTTATTTCTGTTGAATAATATAATTCCATTTTATTTTTTCATCAACCAACTCTGAGGGTCTAATTTATTTTTATCTTTCCAAACCTGAAATTGTAATTCTGTTTTTCCGTTTTTATCTGTAAACACAGTGCCAATTTCATCTTTAAAATTCAAAGTGACACCGGGTTTTACCACTACATTCTGAAGATTGGCATACACAGTATAATAATCGCCATGCTCCACGATAACGGTTTGTTCCATACCGGGAACTGAAGCAATGGTAACCACTTTTCCTTTGTGTACGCAACGTGCCACTTCCCCTTTGTAGGTTTGAATATCCACTCCGTTGTTTTCGATTTTAACATCCCTGAAAACAGGATGTTCACGCACGCCAAACTCTTTTGAAATAAATCCATTCGCTACGGGCCATAACATGCTCCCTTTATTTTTTGCAAATGCGTTTGAAATAACATCTGCTTCCGGTGTCCTTCCGATTTTTGCTTCTTTTTCTTTTTTCTTTCTCATCTCTTCTTTAATAATGGAATCAATTAACGTATCTAATTTCCGCACTTGCGCTTCCCTGAAACGGATTTCCTTTTTTAACTTGCTTTCCATGGATTTTAATTCTTTCACAAAATGGTCTTTTTGATTCCGTGATTGGGAAAGTTTTTTTTGCTCCATGATTTCCTGAGCCAGTAATCTAGATTTTTCATTTTTCCTGTCATTCAATTCTTCAATTTCCTTACCCAGCATATTTTGTATCTTATCAATTTCCATCATTTGTGATTTACGTGATTCTGTATATTGCTTAAGATATTTCATTCTCATTCTAAGTTGATTAAATGAATTAGAAGCAAATAAAAACATGAGACGTTGTTTCTGATTCATGGATTTGGAAGAGGTGTAAATCATTTTTCCGTACTCATCCTTTAATTTTTTTAAGTCGCCTTGCAGGGCAATCACAATACTTTCACTTTCTCTGAGTTCCCCATCGGTAATTTTAATTTCTTTTTGAATGAGGCGAATCAAACGTTCTTGTCCGGCAATTGCTTCCGCCAACGCTTTTACCTGACTTACGGTAACCTCTTTTTCCTGCTGGGTTTCTTTTAAAATTTTTTGTGCTGATTCTATTTTCTGCAATTCATTTTTGCGCTGGTTTTCGTACTCAGTGCGGGATTTTTTTTTCTTCTGCGCGTATAAAAAATGCGTGTCACTTAGTATAAAAAAAACTAGGAGGAGAAGGGGAAGAAATATGGTACGGGGAATAAATTGCATTTAATTTTTTTTTGATGTTGGATATTTGAAGAGTAGGTTTAAGTATCTGCCGCACTAACAAAACTACATTCTTAAATCATATTTACTTTTAATTTATAATTTTACATTTTACATTCAAAGAGAAGGTTTAAGTACCTTAAACCGGAGGGTCTTCCCGCCCTCTCACCTTCCTCCGTTCACCCTTTCACCCCTTCACCCCTCCCTCCTTTAAAATCCTCCTCCTCACCCACCGCTCGCAAACCGCATGAAACGGAAAGATAAGAGCCGCAATGATGGCATTGATAAGTAACTTTAATCCAGGGGCGCCGCCGGTGAAAAACTCTACATAAGGGTCTATAAGCACGAGGATAAATTCAAAAAAGATTAAAAATACCATGAATATCATTATCTCAGCAAGTTTGGGATTTATATTCATTTTCCCCAAGAACAAAATTGTAATGATAAGCCCAACCATGCCAAGCACTATCAGTGAATATTGCAGATGGTCTCTTCGTTCTCTGGATTCTGCTTCTATTCTCAATCTTTCTTTTTCATTTTGTTCTTTTTGAAACTGTAGTTTTTCAAATTCATATTTTGCTTCAATTCTTCCAATGTCTTTGTTTTTCTCATTGTTGAAAATACTATCCCTTAAATAAAATGCATTCTGAAGGTGAATATACGCGTTTTTGAAATCCCCATTTTTAAAATAACATTCAGCGATTGATTTGTTTGCCTGCATTTCTTCCGGTTTGGCACCCGTTTTACCTGTGTAATACAATGATTTTTTAAAATATTTTAACCCCTCATCGTATTTTTTTTTTATTAGATTCGCATGTGCCAGCACGTTGTAAGTATAACCTAAAAAATATTCATCATTTAATTCTTTTCCAATAATAAGCGCTTTTTCAAAAAGATCGATTGCTGAATCAAGTAAACCGTAACTATCCATATTTCTACCGGGATACGAATTTTTTTCATAATTTACTTTATCTTGTTCGTATAACAAAATATCAAGTTCACCCATGCTAAGCATGGAAATAACAATTCCTCTTTTATCTCCGAGCTTTTTTCTTAGATTAAAACTTTCCATATAGTATGTTTTGGCATCGTCATGTTTTTGTTGAATTTCGAAAATCACCCCGATATTGTTAAGCGTATTTGCCATTTCAACATTTTCAAGATGTTCTTTATTATAGATGTCTAAACTTTTAAAATAAAATTCAAGTGACTTGCTAAAATTACCCTGATTTTTGTAAATAATCCCTATGTTATTTAAACAAGTGGCTTCTCCTTTCCTGTCTTTAACTTCTTCTTTTATTTTTAAGCTCTTAAAATAATATTTTAACGCCTGCACATATTCTCCCTGGTTTTCATAAATTATTCCTATATTAATATTTGAATTGCTTATTTCTTTCGGATCGCCTAATTCTATGCGCAGATTTAAACTTTTTGTAAAATACTTCAAAGAGACAGTCAAATCACCCCTGTTTAAGTATATAATACCTATTTCATTAAACACATTGGATAAAATATATTTATTATTTAACTTTTTACAATAAGCAATGACCGTATCTGAGTACAATAATGCTCTATTATATTCTCCGATTCTGGAAAGTAATTGGACCATTCTGTAATAATATTTTATATTATTTGTATCTGTTTTTTCCTTTGAAATTTTAACCAAAAGAGAATCAAGAGCATTGCTTTGTGAAAAGCTACTATTTCCAAAAAAAAGTAAAAATAGAAAAAGGAGTTTTAAAGGAATCCTGATTTTTAAAAACATAAAATAATTGTTACTGTTAAGACCAATGTAGTAATAAGCAAGTTAAATTTTACCACAAAAGTAGAGTTAAAATTAGATTTTGTATTTTGAGGTGGGGGAAAATTTTTTTTCTTTCTTTGCAAAGTTACAAACTTTGTTTCATAGATAAGTTTAAGTACCTGCCGCACTTACTTACCTACATGCTTAAACCAGATTTGCGCGCTTATTTAGTTACATGCTTAAACCAAAAAATCATTCCTGTTTTACGTTGCTATTTTGTGTGAAAGGTAATTTAAGTCCCGGAATATCTTTCTCAAGTTTGGTATGTTTTGCTGTCATTATAATTTTAAATTCATTACCCGAAACATCTACTTTTGAATAAAATGGAAAAATTAATCCATCTGTTTCTCTGTAGTCATCATAATTTGCCAATAAAGAATCTTTCCCGTCTATAGAAAGCTTAAGCTGATTCAAATGATAATTGGTTCTATTAATCCACGATATCCCTTTCAATTCTTTTGAATCAAGAGAGCAAACGAGCAAAGTAGAATCTGTGTTGAGTGGAACCAGTGTAAAAGCATTTGGAATAAATTCACCGGATATGGCAAGCTCAACGAATTTGTAAGTGATAGAGGCGTGTAGCCACTTGGAAAGAGAATCATAAGAAAATTTTAAATACTGATTTTGCAGACGATTATTTATGAAAATACTATCCTGACGAAACAGAACCCTCACCGCTTCAATCCCCAGAAAAGGTGTCACAGAAGCCCATATAGCACTATCTTTTACAATGCGTATAGTAGCAGGACTGCTGTATTTCTTTCCATTCATTTCCATCTCTACTTTCGTTCTGATGCTGAGATTCTGAAAACGATTTTGCTTTTCCAACAACGTATTAATAATATTTTCATTAGCAGTGGTTTTAACCGGTTCAGGTCTCTTTTTCAAAGAACGGCAAGAAAAGAGGGTAGAGCATACGATTGCGAGAAGTATTTGGTAGTTGGTTAAGGAAAAAAATAATTTTTTGAAATACGATATGGGGTATCGGGTATCGGGATATAGGGGTATAGGGGTATAGGGGGATAGGGGTATAGGGGGAAAAAACAATCGGAATTTATTCATATAACAGGCGGGTAGAAATTTTTTTATCAAGAAATTCAGAGCCGTTTCCGAGTTGTTTCGCTTTTAACCAATACTCAAAAGCACCCTCTTTATCATTTAAGCGGAAAAGGATGTCACCCAGATGTTCAACGATGACGGAATTGGGAGAATGGGAAACTGCTTTTTCAAGAAATTGCTTTGCTTTTTCATAATTCTGCATCTTATATAAAATCCAACCATACGTATCGAGATAGGTGGAATTATCAGGATAATATTCAACCAACCGGCGCCCCATTTCTTCGGCTTTTTCAAGATTTTTCCCTCTGAGTGATAGAAAATAGGAATAATTATTCAAGGCATGTGCATTATCTCTCTCAAAACGCAAGACAGTTTCATAAGCGCTATCGCTTTCTTCATGCATTTTTGTACCATTGTAGGCATCTCCCAGAAGTGAATAAAATTGAATGAAAAGCTGAATGTCACCGGAAGAAAGTTTGGCTCCTCTTTCCAACGACTTTATGGCTTTTTTATAATTTTTTTTCTGAAGATTAGCATTTCCATTAAATAACAATATGATAGGATGATTCGGATACAATTCAATGGCTTGCTCTGAATGATTTAATAAATCATCAATACGATTTAATTCTGATTCAATCAGCAAGATCTGTTGCCATAATTGAAAAGGGGGATTTTTAAATTGGGAAGCCGTAAGGTAGGATTTCAATGCATCATCGTTTCTTTTTGCGCGGTATAAAAGGTCTCCGTATAACGTATGGGAACGTGGGTTATCGAGGTATTGATTTACGAAAGTTTCACCCATTGATAAAATTAAATCCCTGAGGGAATCATCTACGGTAATAAAGGAAAGATTATTGTATAAAATTCTTTCTTTGGTTTCAAAGTCAACCTGCTGATTAATAATTACTTTTTCTAATTCCTTGCAGGCATTATAAAATTCACCCTTCCCCCGGTAAATTTCCGATAGCCCCAGATGAGCCAGATGATTGGAGGGCTCTATTTCCAATATTTTTTGATATACAACCTTAGCTTGCTCATGGCGACTGTTTGTGAATAGTAAGAAAGCATGTTTTACAAGCAGGTCCGTTTCAGCTGGGAATTTTTCAATCAGCTTTTCACCGGTGATGATGGCATCATCGAGCCGGTTAAGTTGCAGGAATATTTTTTGTTTCTGAAGAGAAACCTCCGGGGTCAGTCCTATTTTTTTTTCAATTTGATTATAGGTTTTCAGTGCCTCTTCCGGTTGACTGTTATACAGGTATAATCCTGCTAACTCAAACAAATATTCTTCGGAAGCAGATACCTCTTCGATTAGTTTTTTTATTATTTTAATGGCATCCGGAAATTGCAGTAATGCTTCATATACATTTGAAAGCAACTGATAATAATATTCGTTCCGGTTATCCAAACTAATGGCATTCTGTGCATAAGGAAGTGCGTTATTGTAAAAACCCTGAGAAAATAAAATCAACCCGATTTGATAATAAGCGGCATCGTTTTTTGAATTTTGCTGTATGACCTTTTCAAAATAATTTATGGCGCTGTTAAAATTGCCCAGCATGTACTCACGCATGCCTTCTACAAATAGCGTATTTTCCTCGAGCGGGAACTCTCCTTTTTCCTTAGAACCATTAAAGAAACCAAATTTGCCCTTGGTTTTCTCCTGCGAAAAAAGCGAGACGGATTGCCAGCAGAGCAACGCAGGAAATAGTAGAAATAATATAAAAAGCCGTGATTTCATTTTCTTATTATACGAAGATACGAAAAAAAATTAAAACAAATGTAATCTGATTTTAGAATGATTTATTTTTAGTTAAAATGCTTTATGGTTAAATGGCTAAATGGTTAAATGTACATGAAATCAACTTTTTGCGGTGGAATAATCGCCCAAATTCAAACTTTGTAATACGCCTTTTACTTCTGTATGGTTGCCAATCATGGAATTCTCAAGATTAACCCGGGTTAAATTGCTATTATCACGAATCATGGAGTTACTGATTATAGAGTTAGTAATATGACAATTTTTTCCGATGGAGATATGTGGACCGATAACTGAATTGCTAATTTTTGTTCCTGCTCCAATACTAACCGGTTGAATCAACGTTGTATTTTCGAGTAGGACATCCTGAGAAATCAACGATTGATTTTTAATAAAATCCAGATACCGTTTATGAGAACTTAACGATACCTCCACGTTCCCGAAATCGAGCCATTCATCCACTTTTCCCGGAAGGAGTTTTAACCCTTTTTTCTTCATATTTTCCATAGCGTTGGTTAACTGATATTCTCCTTTGTCTTTGATATTATTTTCTATAAGATATTCCAGCTCCTTGCACAAATTTTCCCCATCCTTGAAAAAATATATTCCAATGATAGCAAGGTCAGAAACAAACTCCGAGGGTTTCTCTACAAAATCAGTAATTACATTTTCCTTATTTAATTTAACCACACCAAACTGTCTTGGATCTTCCACTTTTTTTACCCAGATTACCCCGTCAGCGTTTTTATCAAGCTGAAAATCCGTTTTAAACAAGGTGTCGGCAAAAGCAATAATCACCGGTCCTTTAAGTACCGGTTTGGCACAAAGTATAGCGTGTGCGGTTCCTAACGCTGTCTGCTGGTAATGAATACTGGAAGTACAATTGAGCCGTTTTGCGATTTGAGCCAACTCTATCTCGGTTTCTTGTCCAAAATGCCCGGTAACGAAAGCAATTTCGCCGAGTTTGCCAGGATTCATTTTAGCAATGTCAATTAAAAGCCACTCAACGATGGATTTACCTGCAACAGGTAAGAGTGGTTTTGGAGTTGTTAAAGTATGCGGGCGCATTCTCTTGCCTGCGCCTGCCATTGGGACGATGATGTTCATATTATTTTGAAATTAGAAATTATTAATTATACAAAAACAACTCGGATTTTAGAAAAAAACATATAACACGAAACACGAAATAATAAATGTATATGTATGAACGCTATCCATAGAACTATGACAAAAAATTGGATGGGAAACCTCCTTAGTCATTTATTGTTAAGTGTTTTATGTTATTTATTATTTTTCGTAAAACCTGTTAACGTTTGATATAATTATTGGAAATGTTCATACTACCCCTGTGTGTCCGTAGCCACCCTGCATTCGTTGGGAGTGCTGAAGTTCTCCGGATTCCACCCATTCAATTTTATTAAACGAACTAAAAATCATCTGAGCAATCCGTTCTCCGTTATGAATTATAAAATCTTCAGAAGAGTGATTTATCAATAAGACCTTGATTTCACCTCTGTAGTCGGGATCAATTGTTCCAGGAGAATTTAAGACAGTGACACCGTGCTTTAATGCCAGTCCACTCCGAGGCCTTACCTGACCTTCACAGTTGGAGGGCATTTCAATATACAATCCCGTTCCTACCAGAATTTTCTCTCCTGCTTTTAAAAGAACATCATTTTCACACCATGCCCTTAGATCCAATCCTGCCGAATCCTGCGTTTGATATTCAGGGAGAGGGTTTGGGGAGCGATTGATAACTTTTACCTTGAGTGGGGTGTGGTGCATTTTATTTTTTCTGTTTTAAGACAATGGGCTTACGCCGCATTGTTATTCATTTCATCCAATTTGTTTTGTGAGATTGATTTTGTTTCTTTTTACTAAAAAAATTACTGCCAAATATCCTACAAAGATAAGTTCATTTATCCAAACCGGGAAAATAAAAATCCAATCTGCAAGAATAACAAGAACTACCGCAGAACCAATCGTATAAAAAGCGTTTTTAATTTTATAGGGTACCGGAAAAAACCTGGCTCCCCATAGATAACATAATGTAGCTATTCCAACGTAACAAATTAAGGTGGCAATGGCTGAACCCTTGTATCCTAACACAGGGATAAGCGCAAAATTACCAATAAGTGTCACTAAAGCGCCAAGCAAGCTTATCCACATTCCATAACGGGTTTTACCGGTTACTTTATACCAAACGGAAAGATTATAATAAATTCCAAGAAATAAATTTGCCAATAGTAATATGGGAACTACCTGTAATCCCTGATGATATTCCGTTCTTAATAAAAGCAATTTAAGTGAGTCAAGGTTCAGGGAGATGAACAGAAAAATCAGGGTTCCGATACTAATAAACCAATCCATCACATTAGCAAAAAGTACGGGAGAGTTTTTTTCTTTTGCTTTTGAAAAGAAGAAGGGTTCGGCGGCAAAGCGGAATGCCTGAATTCCCAAGGTCATAAAAATGGAAAATTTATAACATGCGCCATAAATTCCAACGGTGCCTAATTTATCCAACCCAGGGTAGAAATTTTCGGGTAACCAGAAACGCAATAAAATCCTATCGAGAACTTCGTTGACCATTCCCGCTATTCCTACTATAAGCATAGGGAGAGAATACGTCATAATCTCTCTCCATAACTTTACATCTAACTTTAACCGGAATTCTTTCAATTGAGGCAACAGCAAGGGTATGTAAATTAAATTTGCGAGCAGGTTTGATAGGAAAACATATTCCACGTTCCAATCCGGATTGTAAAGAGTAAAAGGGAACGAGGGATCTGCGTTTTGTACATACATTTTGGGACACAGATACAAAAAGAAAAAATTCAAAAATAAATTCAACCCGATATTTATTAATTTAAGGGTAGCAAATTTTTTTGTTTTATTCTCTCTCCTGAGTTTTGCAAAGGGAATGGCGGTAAAGGCATCTGTAAACAAAATGAACGCAATCCAATAAATAATATTTTCGCGACCCTGATAGGATAATAACGCGCTAATATTTCCTGCAAACAGGCAAATCAAAAGTGAAAATAATATACCGGTGAAAAAAACGGAGGTCAAAATAGTTTGAAAAACACCTGATTTTTCATTCGATTTTTCAGAAAAATAAAAATATCCTGTTTCCATTCCATAGGTGTATAGTATTGATAAGAAAGCAAGGTAGGCATATAATTCCGTTACCATTCCGTACGAGGAAGCCGAAAACACTGCTGTATAAAAAGGAACCAGCAGGTAATTCAGAAATCTTCCGAGGAGCGAACTGAAGCCGTACGTCAGCGTTTCCGTGAATAATTTTTTAATGGGAGAATTTTGCAATGTGTATAGAAAAAAAATATTTGGGGTAAAATTAACCTAAAAATAGTATCTTTGAAATTTTTATTTATCAAAATCGGTCACTTTTAACAAGGAATGTACAAATTATTAAACAAAACTACTGTTTTTGGATTCTTGTTTTTTGTATTAGCCATACATTGTATTCTTCCCGGGCAAAATCCTAAAAGCGGGAGTGATACAACTTCTACTGAAAAAAAAGACAGTCAGGATTCTACTTATCTTGAATTTCCTGCTCAGAAAAAAGTGCTGATTGACCTGAACGGAAATGTTTATTTGCAGGATAAATATGGTAAATACATTAAAAGTATAAGCCCAAGCGGTGTTGTCAGAACATTACCTGTGGAATTACTTGCTACTTTTGAGGAGGAGAGTGGCTTGATGGGGCAGTTTATATCTATTCCCGAAGGCGTATTTATGGATCCTTCCGGCTTCGTATATCTCCTTGGTTATTCTGATGAACATATTTTTAAAATTGACCCTATGGGGGTCGTTCATAAGATAGACACTGGAACAGTTTCTCCCAAGAAAAAACTTGAAAGTATCAGCGGACAACATCTAATAGACCAGTTCCGGTTGCCACGTTCTATATGTTTTGATACTGCAGGAAATGTTTATATCACAAACCGGATTGAACACAACATAATCAAAATTTCCAAACCGGGTTTTATCAAAGTGCTTGCCGGTTCAGGTTATCCTGGTTTTGCTGACACAACAGGTGTTGAAGCCAGATTTTCATTTCCTTCGGGTATTGCGGTTGACTACTCCGGAAATATTTTTGTTGCCGATGCATGGAATCACAGGATACGCCGTGTTGATACGGAAGGGAATGTATCAACCTACGCCGGTAGCGGAGTGGCTGGTTACATTGATGGTCCCGCTGAGTTTTCTAAATTTAATTTGCCTGTTGGCGTGAGCGCTGATAAAAACGGAAATGTGGTTGTCGCTGATTTTGGAAATAATCTCATCCGTTTGATTAGCCGCAGTGGAATGGTTAATAACTTTCCAGGGATAAAAGTTAAAGCATCCACTCCTGTATATGCTAAAAGAGATGAACAACCTAAGACCATAAGTGAAGAACCGGTTGTAAAAAAAACTTCTCTTGATCAGTTAATAAAGGAACTTGCCGGAATGCAAAAAGAAAAAGATTCCTTGCGGTTAGCCATTAAATTAGTTAAAGAACAAAAACAGCTTGATTCATTGCAACTTGCACTGGAAGCATCTGCTGAAGAGAAAAATGAAAAAGGGGTCAACACTAATGAAGACGATGCCATGAGGATTCAGGAAGAGATTAACCGTAAAGCAAAAGAAATAGCCCGGACCCAGAAGGAGAAAGATTCCTTAATGTTTGTCAGAAAAATGAACAAACGTTTAATGGAAGAAGAGGAACAAAAGGCATTAGAAATTGCTAAAAAACAAATGGAAATTGATTCCTTGAAAAAAGCTAATGCCATGGAAAGAGTTCAAATGAATTCTATCCGTGATAAAATGAGTAAGGAATCCATCAAAAATTTATCAGTCGATGACTCAGTGCGATTAGCAAAAGAAACAAGCCGCTTAAAGCAACAGGAAGAAATGATACAAGAAATGATAAGATCAACAAAAATGCAACGGGAAAAAGATTCACTCTGGATTGCGGCTGAATTAAAAGAGGTTAAGAACAGGGAAGAAGCGTTGCGCATAACCATTGAAAATTCCCAAAAACAGCGAACCGCCGATTCTCTGAAATTTGCGATGGAACTCTCAAAAAAACAACGGGAAATTGATTCATTGAAAAACGAAATTACAATAGCGAGTCATAAAGCCATAAAAGATACCTTGGAATTTAAAAAAGAACTTGTTGTGAGGAACAAACAGAACGATTCTTTGATTGTTGTTTATAGATCGAAAAAAAGAAAGAGAGAGAATGATTCGTTATTAATTTCCATGCAAAATATAAAAAAACAACGGGAAACAGATTCTTTAAAATTAGTTCATGAAACGTATAAAAGAAACCGTGAATCGGATTCATTGCGGTTGGTACATGAAAATATCCGAAAGCTAAGAGAAGAAGATTCGCTGAAGAATATGTACCTAATCACCCGAAAGAACAGAGAGAAGGATTCCCTTGAACATATTTGGGCGGCAAAGCGATTACAGGCAGAAGCGGACTCATTACGAATGGTTATAGAATTAGAGAAAATGAAGAGAGAGCGGGATTCATTGTCAATGGTAAGTCAAATCGTCATTCAGAGTCAGAATGAAGATTCAACCTTATTGGCTTATAAACAGCCGTCAGAAAATATTCAAAAGAAAGAACCTTCCTCTTCGCTGACAGTAAATCAAAATAAATATTCAGAAGAAAAGGAGCCATTACAAGTTCCGGAACCGGTAGAGAAAGAACCTATTGATAATAAGAACCTCGCGAATAACAAGGATTCTTCCTCCACCTCCCCTCTCCAGGAGAAAGATGAAAAAGTAATTATTAGTGACACTTTAAAAAAAGAAATTCAACCGGTAGTGGTAAAAGAAGAAGATGAGTCCAGTAAGAATAGTATTGATAATAAAAAAGAGTTGCAACCGGAAGTAGTAAAAAAAGAAGATGAGTCCCATAAGAACAGTATGGATACTAAAAAAGAGATTCAGCCGGAAGTAGTAAAAGAAGAAGATGAGTCCCTTAAAAGTATTTCTGACAAATTTAACCTCAATTTGCAGAAAGTTAATCCCAATGTAACTTTTTACCTCGATGAAAATCATTTTATCAGCACGATCATAGAGCTGAAAGATACTATTGTATTAAAAATGGTTGATAAATTCGGAAGGAAAATGCCTTATCGTGTGCTTATGCTGATAGATGGTGAAAATAAAATTTATGAAGAAACCACAGATGATGGCACTGCAAATTTCGCCGCTGAAATAAAGGAAGGGGGGAGAGTGGTATTCAGGAAGATTTCAGAATGAGGGCTATGGGATGAACATCAAGCTAAAGCAAGGATTCCAAACATAAAGTTTTGAGCCAACAGGTAAAGATGACGTGGGTCGTTTACCATCCAATTCATAATCAACATAGTTAGAAAGTCCGAAGTAAAACCGTTCATAAAATTTGAATTCTACGCTGATTCCGGTTTTTAATCCGAATACCATATAATTTTTATTTTTCAGATCCGGGGTTTCTACATACCCTTCTTTTTGTGTATAAGTGATTCTTTCACTGTTACCAAATCCGCTATAAACTGAAGATGGAATGTTGAGAAGAAATTTTTCGTTCTTGTTCAGCACCGGTAAGATATATCCAACCCCCATGCTGTTGTATACATTTTCGCAGGTTTCATTAATTACCAAATTCCGTGTCAAGTCATCTTTTGCGGCGAACCGGTATCCATCCTTATAAATCTGATCAAAATAAGTGTAATCGAAAAAAATACCTTTCCCATTGGTTTTATAAAAAAAATTGTACATCCGGTAGTTTTGAGATAAGCCCGAAGATGCGCCAAATTTTGGAGAGTAAAGTTTTCCGGCATGACTTATAGTTGAGCCAAGGAACAGAAATGTGCTTAGATACACGGTAAGATAGTTAAAGGGTTTTTTCATGTTGGAATGTTGGATGTTGGATGCTGGATGTTGGAATGTTGGAATGTTGGATGGTTATATGGTTAAAATGGTTAAAATGGATTTCCCCAATTTGAAGCCATGCAATTTCTGTATTGATTATTAAACTGTCCGACAAACTCTTCAAATTCATTTTCACTGATTCTATGAAACCGGCTATTAAAAATTTCTTCTTTATCTGAGTCATTCCATTTTATTTTGCAGATAAAAACATTTTCGTTTTCCATGTTACAATCGAAAATCAGACAACTGCCTTCGGATAACGGAAATGAAGTTGATTTTACTTTCAGTCGTTTTAATTCCATCTTATTACCATGCTTTTTTAAAATCTTGTAACTAGTTCTTGATAAGATATGCGGCTCGATGATTTTATATTCGATAGCTTTATTTCCTTTAAAAAGAAGAAAGGTTGACGATTCTGCGTTTCTCCACCAACCTTGAATACTATAATTTTCCTCAGGTAATTTCTCCCGTTGAGAGGAAAACGATAGAGAGCAGAAGAGCAGTACAATGCCTGGAATGAATTTTTTTAGCATTTTTTATTTCTGTTGTCTGATTAAATGAAATTTGATTATATCGAACCCCTACGGGGTTCACTTGAAGTTCCATAATTTATTCTACCAATATATTAGTCCCATACGGGACTAAATATCGTTAGTCAAAAAGTTATAAATTAAACTTTATATACATAGCGTCATTTGACAACTGCACAATGTCATCAACCTACCTGTTTTTTCCTCAGATATACAATTTCTATTTCATCGTAGCAGTTCAATCGTCTGACGGCAATGATATTGTTTTTGGGTTTTAGGGATAATCGGTTTGAGCCGAAATCATTGATAAACCCACGGATTTTACTGGTTATCCATTTCATGATTTATTGTTTTTTATACAATAGAGTGAATAATTTAATGTACAAAAGTATCGTTAATTTTTTTTACTTGTTCTAATCATGTCGTTTAATTATTAACCTAATAATGTTTATATTATGATTTTTTGTACACATTACAATACATATTTTAGTTTGTTATTTTATACGTTATTTTGCGATATGGTTTTTATTTATTATTAACATTCATTTGTTTATAATTCAATAAGTGTATTATAATATATACAATAATATTATTGTATGTTATAAAGGGCAGAAAGTGGGCATAGGGGTATAGGGGTATAGGGGTATAGGGGTATAGGGGTATAGGGGTATAGGGGTATAAATTAAATAGAATCATACCTTTGCGGAATGGATGATAAAAAACTAACCCCTCTTTCAGAAATCGGCGAGTTTGGGCTGATAGAAGATCTCAAAAAAGAAATACATCTCCATCATAAAACGACCATTAAAGGAATTGGGGATGATGCATCGGTTATTGATTTGGGGAACGAAAATGTTCTGCTTTTGTCATCCGATTTGCTGGCAGAAGGAGTGCATTTTGACTTAAGCTATACTCCTCTTAAACATTTGGGTTATAAATCGGTGGTAGTGAATGTTTCTGATATCGCGGCTATGAATGCATTGCCCAGAGAGATTACCGTTTCCATTGCTGTCAGTAGCCGTTTCACGTTAGAAGCAATACGTGAATTGTATGAAGGAATACGGTTGGCTTGCGAATATTATAAACTCGATTTGGTGGGAGGTGACACTACCAGCTCAAAATCCGGACTCATAATTTCAATTTCCATTACCGGTTATGCAAAAAAAAATGAAATTGTTTACCGGAGCGGAGCAAAGGAAAACAATCTGGTTTGTGTCACCGGAAACTTAGGCGCGGCTTACATGGGACTGCAAATTCTTGAAAGAGAAAAAAGTGTATTTGTGTCACAACCGGGAATGCAACCCGAATTATCGGGGTACGAATATATTTTAAAAAGACAACTGAAACCGGAAGCCCGGACCGACATGATAAATGAATTCAGAAACCTTGCAATTATTCCGACTTCGATGATAGATATTTCAGATGGGCTGGCTTCGGAGGTATTGCATCTGGCAAAAGAATCGAATACAGGAATTGATATTTATGAGGAAAAACTTCCGGTTGACTCCATGACCTCAGCAGTGGCACAGGAATTAAATATCCCGCTAACTACCTGTGCGTTGAACGGAGGCGAGGACTATGAATTGCTATTTACGGTTGATTTATCTGCGTTTGAAATGCTTAAAAATCATCCGGAAATTTCCATCATAGGAAAAGTAAATCATTTCTCTTCGGGAAATAATTTGCATTTGCGCTCAGGGCAAGTGGTGCCACTTAAAGCACAGGGGTGGAAACATTTTTGATTGGTAGAGAACAGAATACTTGATTTCAATATATAGGGGTTAAATGGTTGAATGGTTAAATGGTTAAATGGTTATGTATATAAAATTTCCAAATTTTTTTATCATCTTTTTTTCTTTTCTATTTTTACCTTTTTTTGCGTTTTCACAATCCGATTCAATCCGTGAATTGAAGCTCTGGGAGGATTATTATGAAAATGGAACGTTAAAAACGCAGTCATTTTTTCTTGATTCCTTAGCGCATGGACTATATAAATCATTTTACCGTAATGGTAACCTGGAGCAAATAGGATATTTCTCGTATGGAAAGCGGGAAGGAAAATGGAAATATTTTTTTGAAAATGGAGATATTGAACAAATTGGTTACTATGAAAATAATTTTGCCGAAGGAATCTGGCGCGGGTATCATAAAGACAGTGTGCTGGCAGAAGAAGGGGAGTTTGTAAACGGATTAGAGCAGGGTTTCTGGAGGTACTATTATGCAAACGGTGTTCTTCAGCAAAAAGGGAATTACAGCAAAGGGAATCCTGTTGGAAATTGGATATGGTATTCAGATAAGGGGAGTGTCACTATGCAAGGATCATTTAAGGATGGTAAGAAAAATGGTTTCTGGAAATATTTTCAGTCCGATGGAAGAACCAAGTTGAAGGAAGAGCTTTGGGAAGATGGGGTGTTGGTGGCGACAAAGAAATTCTGAAAAAAATTTGATGTAACTTTGTAAAATTACAATTGACAACTGGACCCGTAGCTTAACTGGATAGAGCATGTGGCTACGGACCACAAGGTTGGGGGTTCGAATCCCTCCGGGTTCACGGGTAGAATTGGATGACCAAAAAATTTTTCATTTTCTTTCTCATTATCTGCTTCCTTGCGGGTTTCGGTTTGCTTTGGAAGGGATACCGTATTCTATTTTATGAAAACATTCAACTCACCTCGAAAAATCCATTAATCCATATCCGTACTGGCGCTGGAATGGAAGAAGTGATGGATACGTTAAAAAAAAGAAACGTATTAAAAAATCCCAACGAATTTTTCTTGCTGGCAAAAATTATCAACTATCCTCAAAAAATATATCCGGGTTGTTATCAGTTGGTAAACGGATGGAATAATTTTGAGTTATTGAAATGTCTGAGGGCAGGCACACAAACGCCCGTGAATGTCACTTTTCAAAGCCATCGTTTAAAAAAACACCTCGCTCAGAAAATTGCTACCATGCTGGAAACCGACTCACTTGAATTATTAAAATTATTATCGGACCCGGTTTATACCGACAGTTTGGGATTTGATACCCTGAGCATTTCAGTTATATTTATTCCTAACACGTATGAGTTTTACTGGAATACTAATGCAAAAAATGTGATTGCAAGAATGGTGAAGGAATACAGAAAATTCTGGAATTTTCAACGAAAGGAAAAAGCGAAATTATTGCGCTTAACCCAGCATGAAGTTACAACGCTAGCTTCCATTGTAGAAGCAGAAACGAATTATGAGCCGGAGAAGCGTGACATTGCGGGGGTTTATCTGAACCGTCTTCGGATGGGAATGCCACTGCAGGCAGACCCGACCTTAATTTTTGCCGTGGGTGATTTTTCAATAAAACGGGTGACCGCGGAACTTAAAACCACCGAGTCACCTTTCAATACCTACAAACATGCAGGACTTCCTCCGGGTCCTATTAACTTCCCAACGATTAGTTCCATAGACGCAGTGTTAAAGTCCTCCCAGCATAACTATCTTTATTTTTGTGCAAAGGAAGATATGAGTGGTTCACATAATTTTGCGGAAACATTTTCGGAGCATCTGAAGAATGCGGCGAAGTATCAGCGAGCGTTGAATGAGAGGGGGGTGCGGTGAAAAAGCGTATATTTGTAATGTTAAAAAAATAGTTACTGTTCCGTCGGTTTATTTTTTTGCCACTAATTTACTCACCATATATTTATTTTTAAAAGTGTTCGTGAGATCGCTTCGCTAAGTTCACGAATTAATTATTTTATTTTTTCAATCAGTGTAATTGGTGGCAATAAATTTATTGGACTGAACAGTAACAATAAATAACTAATTTCAAAAACAATAAATACCCCAGAATCCCCAATGCTCACCGGTGAAACCCAATTTCGTGTACGCTATTCCGAGACAGACCAGATGGGCTATGTCTATTATGGTAATTATGCCGCTTATTTTGAAGTGGGAAGAACCGAATTATTAAGAAAATTAGGTTTTACTTACAAGCTGATGGAAGAACAGGGAATTGCACTTCCGGTGTATGAATATAAATGCAAATTTCTACGTCCCGCTCATTACGATGATCTTTTATTGCTTAAAACCACCATTCCTGAAATTCCTACTACCCGGATACATTTCTTATATGAATTATTTAACGAACCCGGAAATCTGATTACAAAAGCAGAAGCCATACTGGTCTTTGTAGATAAACTGACAGGGAAACCGATAATGGCTCAGGATGGATTGCTGGAGGCGATGAAGCCATATTTTGCGTAGCTATTAAAGGAAAATAGAAGATAGAAAATAGAAAATAGAAATTGAACCCTGCAACGTACATACGAAATCATCCCGTTTACCGGAAGGTTCGATGGTTATTTCAGAACATCAACCTCTCGAAAAAGCGTCAACTAACGTTGTACAATTTTATCAAACTACTTAAAACAGAAGCCGAAAAAGAGTCCATTCGCAGGAAAGCATCTGCGGTGGCATTTAGCTTTACACTGGCAATTTTTCCTGCAATGATTTTTATTTTTACATTGATACCTTATATTCCTGTAAAGGATCTCAGCGTTCAGATTCTTGATTTCTTCTCCGAAATAATGCCGAAAGCACTATTTGAACTTACCGCCGGTACCATTCACGATATTGTAGCGCAACCTCATGGAGGTCTCCTCTCTCTTGGATTTTTAATGGCGCTCTACACTTCCAGTAATGGCATCATGGCACTCATGGAAGTATTCAGCAAACAAAATGAGTCATTTAAGAAACGAAATTTTTTAAAAAAAAGAGGAATAGCCGTTTTACATACATTTACACTTTCTCTATTGGTATTTATAGCCATCATACTTTTAACAGTCGGGAGCCGTGTGCTTGATTTTCTGCACGAATTTGGAATTCTTAAAGATAAAATTCTGTATTATCTCTTGTTGATTTTTAATGAAGCCATGGTAGTGGCACTGTTTTTTGTAGTAATTTCCTCTCTCTATTACTTTTTACCTCCCGTAAGGCAAAAATGGAAATTTTTTAACCCGGGCGGCATGCTTGCTACCTTTTTAAGTTTAGCGGCATCTTACGGATTCTCATATTACCTGAGTAACTTTGCAGAATTTAATAAACTGTACGGCTCCATCGGTGCCATTATTGCACTTATGCTGTGGATGTATGTGGTGTCTTATGTAGTGCTGATTGGATTTGAAGTGAATGCGTGCTATTACAGAGCGCCTGCTAATAAACTATCAGAATAACAATGGAATTCCTGACCGAAACCAAAATCATAAACGAATCCCGTCAGGGTGAAGTGTACAGTGACACTTCCGCAAAAGCAGAACTCACAAGCCGTTCCAACCGGAAATTCCTGCTTGAAACGTATGGTTGTCAGATGAATTTTTCCGACTCCGAGATTGTGGCATCCGTACTTTCCGGTGAAGGATACTCTCCTACTACTGATTACTCTACGACAGATTTGATTTTATTGAATACCTGTTCCATTCGTGAAAATGCAGAACTGAAAATTTTTCAACGCTTGAAAGAATTGAACGTAATGAAGAAAAAAAAACCCGGTTTACTCATTGGAATTCTGGGTTGTATGGCTGAACGTTTGAAACACCGTTTGCTGGAGGAGGAAAAAATCGTTGACATTGTTGTTGGTCCCGATGCCTACAGGGATCTACCCAAGTTGGTGTCACTGGCAGAAGGAGGTGAAAAAGGTATCAATGTTTTATTGTCACGCGAGGAAACATACGCTGACATCAGCCCTGTGCGTATTCACAGTAATGGTATTACAGCATTTATTTCCATCATGCGGGGCTGTGACAACATGTGTTCGTTTTGCGTGGTTCCATTTACCAGAGGCAGAGAACGTAGCAGGAATCCTGAAACAATTGTAAAAGAGGCAAAAGAACTTTTTGACAAGGGCTTCAACGAAGTGACACTACTGGGTCAGAATGTGGATTCTTACAACTGGAGTGACACTACTCATAAATTAAATTTTTCCGGATTGCTTGAAAAAGTGGCAATTATCCATCCGGAACTAAGAGTCAGGTTTATGACCTCTCATCCAAAAGATATGAGCGATGAAGTATTGCTGACCATGAAAAAATACGATAATCTTTGTAAGGCAGTTCATTTACCTGTACAAAGCGGAAGCACCCGCATACTTGAATTGATGAAACGGGAATATACCCGTGAATGGTATCTGGATAGAATAAAATAAATCCGGAATATTCTGGGAGAGGATTGCGGAATCACTACCGATATTATGGCTGGATTCTGCACCGAAACAGAGGAAGACCATCAGCAAACACTCTCATTGATGGAACAAGTCAACTTTGATTATGCTTATACTTTTGTTTATTCGGAAAGACCCGGAACTTTGGCGGAAAGAAATTTCAAGGACGATATACCGGAAGAGATCAAAAAACGCCGGTTACAGGAAATTATTGCCCTTCAAAACAAATGCTCATTAATAAGCAACCAAAAGGATTTACATAAAAGGTATCAGGTTTTGATAGAAAGTGTTTCCAAAAAATCGTCAGCATTTCTTTATGGAAGAAATAGTCAGAATAAGGGAGTTGTGTTTCCGAAAGATGAAAACAAGTTTGGAGAATACGTGGAGGTAGAAGTGTTAGATTATTCTATTGGAACATTAAAGGGGGTTGTAATTACAAATAATAAATCTCTTGCGCAAGTCACTTTTTAAACACATTGACACGAAGACACAAGGTTTTATTCACACTATATTTATTTTTTTAGAAAAATTTTTTAATACATCACCATCAACCGACCAAGAGAAATCAACTTCCCCTCTGAACGTACACTATAAACATATACCCCCTGAGGCAAGAGTGTGAGGTTTAACAAAGTGTTGGTTTCAATCTGTTGGATAGAAAGGGAAAGCATCTTTTTTCCTTGCAAATCCGAAATTTCAAACAGCGCCGGAGTTTCTTCACCATAATTATGAACTACTTTAAAAATACCCTGGGCGGGGTTGGGATAAAGCTGAAAACTTAATGTATTATCAATGGTTGATTTTAAATTATCGTTTGTTTCTTGAAAAGGATTTTCTTTAGAAACAGATGATTTATTTGTTCCTTTCAGTTTATTATCAACTGAATTTTCCGGTTGCAGATTTAAAGCAGAAGAAACTGTTCTTGCGTTTGAATTGGCAGAATTAATAATTCCACAATTTGGAATAATGTTTTCAAATTCTATTTGGGAAATGGCGCCGGCATAAAATTGTTTTTCTGACGCTACCCAACATTCCCATTGTTCTACCCAATCCTTTTCTTGCATTCTAACCCAAGTTTTAGTTTGTTCCAATAACGGCAATGAAACATCATGCCTTCCCGCCATCCGCAAAACTTGTGCTTTTTCCATTGATACAAATAACCGTTTGAAATAATCAGTGTCACCGGTGTTGGCTTCTTGTATTAATTTATCCTGCACTTCAACGACCATCTGTAATTCAGGACTAAACACAGGACTGTTTTCTTCACGCGTCATCTTGCCCGTAAGAAAGGCGTTGGAAATGGCTCTCATCATTTTCTGGTAGGCAAGTTTTAGTAATTCCTCTTCCTCCGGCTTGGGTTTCGGAATATTAAACATCAAAATCTGATTAAAAAGGTCTATCGCTTTACGGTCATCGTTAATCACATTTTCTCCGTGGCATGCATCTGATAAATCACAGCCGTTATGAATTTCCGACATTTTTTTTAAGGCGATACTGATGGCTTCGTCCAAACGTTTTTTTATAAAATCTCTTGTGGTTATTACCCTGCAACCCGGACAAGGGTCCCTGTAAATATATGTCATAAAAGGAATGACGCCACACATTGGAATACTTGAGATGGGTGTTGGGTCAATTATTTGTACAGGCAGTAATAAATTTTTTTCTGCCCATAGACGAGATAATTGATAGTCCTCAGCCGATTGGGGCTTTCCATCTGATGGACTCGTGCTGTATTTCCAATAATTATAATTTGCATCAATGGTTGAATTATCATTGCTTTTAATTATTGTTCCATTAACAATGCTTCTAGTGTTGGGAACTGCAGGAGAAAGAATGTTTAGCCCATTTTTCAGGTATAAGGACTTAGCTTTATACATCTCAATTGTATAGCCATTGTTGCCTGCATTCACCCAACCCCCATCGTGTTCCAGGTAAGGAGCATACACTGTTTTTATATCCGTATCAATGCCCATGTTCAATGTTCCATTTATGTCAACATAAATGCCTGTGCCATTAAGGGTGATTTGTGAGCAACGTATTTTGGCTGACACCCCTTTCACGTTTACACCATACAAACTGTTATTATTAATAGTTGAAGAGGAAGTATATAAACTGCTTCCGGCGCCGCCATTGTATTCAACTCCTGTTTGATTATTTTTAATTTCGCAGTTATTCATAGTTGAACCGAAAACCGGCGCATCGGCTTTCCAACCGGTGGTGTTATTTAACAATTTTACCTTATAGAAAATGCCTCCTTTACTATACGTATAAATGCCAGTTTCGCAATTCTGAAAAATACTGTTGCTGATAATAAGAGGAGAACCATCGCAAGTAGCGAGGTTAGCTGAGATTCCTCTGGTGGCGCCATCTACCATAATGTTGTCAATGGTAGCATAACATCCCCCGGTGCCAATTCCACCATGATTTGCGGTATTGAGTCTTAAAAAAGATGCGTTTCTAAAAACAAATTTTGTGTTTGCAGTCCTAATTCTGGCATTGGCGCCCATGAGTATGGTTCCGTCTTTTATGATAAATCCGGTAGTTCCATCCCAGTTGGGCAAGAGGTAAGTTTCATCTAAAATTTCTGCTATTTTATCATTGCGGTCACTTCCGATAAGAGTTATTTTTGAATTGGGACTTGTCATAATATCAGAAGCGCCAGTGCCATTGTTTGGCAACCCAAAACGGATAAATCCATCTCCCGTGAAAGTGAAATTCGCGTAATCGGCAACGGTGAGGTTGCCTCTGATTTCTACGAATGGTTCAGGGTCAGCGGTAGGAGCGCCACTGAACACAATGCCTTTTCCGGAAGTAAGATTTTTATAAATAAATTGTGAAGTGGATTCTATAACCACCTTTCCACCTCTGTGAATTAAAATTTCTGCATTGTCTTCTATGGTAAAAGTACTTGTGTTGCGGAAGATAACAGTGCCACCGTTTTTTACTTCCAAATCATATCTGGTCTGGTTACAGAAAAGACCAAGGGTTGAATTATCAATGATTAGTGAACGCCCGGCGTTCACTGTAATTTTGGGAATATCTACCCCGCCTAAATTAATTGCGCTGTTTTTAATAGTTAAATCGGCATTTAGAAATATACCATTTATATTTTTAGTTTCACCATCCCATTGACTTGGGGAATCAATAGTTAAAGTTTGTGGCTCAGTTGCTAAATCGGATTCCCATATTCCTCTGCCAAAAGTAGCGGCAACAATTTTTCCGGTAGCGCTGTTTATTTCCAGATCGGTAACAAATACAGGAGGCAGGTTGGCGCTGAAACAAGACCATTGCGCCATGCACCCTTCTCTATAAAATACACCCACATCGGTACCTACATATAAACCGTTATTTGAACCCTTCTGATAAACAATGCAATTAATTGGAAATTCGGGTAATCCGGAAGAATAATCATTCCAGTTTGTTCCACCATCACTTGAATGATAAACCCGGGATACACCATTACCGGACCCTACTGGATTTTCTGCAAATCCTCCGAGAGATACCCATAACTCCTGAGGATTGGTTGGGTTAATTACTAAATCAGTTACAGATCGCCAGCAAACAGATGGGAAATTTGTTGAAATATCTAACCAACTTGACCCTCCATTGGTTGTTTTGAATATTTTTTTTGATGGGGAACATGGGTAGGTAATTCCATCAAAAGCAATCCCATCGTAAGCGGCATACATTACTTGCGGATCGGAGGGTGCGACGTCTAATGCAATTAATTTCGTACCGGCGGGTACGCCATTATTAGTTGTGAAATCCGAAAGGCGAGTCCATATTGAAGTTAAAGAAATTAAATTTGTGCTGGGATTATTTATATACCAAACATCATGGTATCCCAAATAAAGATTGTTGTTTGTGGGATGCATAAGCATGGGAGCACCGTAATATTGTGCATTACAATCTCCATGTTTGCAGGGTGATGATACTTTTGCCCAGGTTACACCGGAATTACTTGATTTTGCAATGCCTGGTCCAGGTGAATTATTTCCATAAATAAATTCTGGAAATTTAGCATCAATTACACAATCATTAGCATCACCCACCGGAACATTAGCAGGAAATCTAGTAACATTAACAATCCAATCGCCGCCATTTTGGGTAAAGAAACCATTATCGGTTGTTCCCCCTACAATTAAATTAATATTGATTTCTGAAATCCCAATTCCATTAAACAAATTTATTGACAATCCATTTCCATTCAGATTATCCCAACTATTTCCTCCATTGTTTGTTTTCATTATACCGCCATCGTTTCCAATAAATAGATTATCCGATAAACCATCCGTTGAATTGGAATAAAGGTGCATGACACGAATGTCGGCGTGAGTATAACTACCTACAGGGGAAGACTCACTACAATTGCCATTGTCATAAAATTGACTGTAACAAGTTATGCTATTAAAATTTAATCCACCATTTAATGACTTATACAATACACCTTGATTATTACCTGCATATATTATCAATGGGTTTGAAGCAGAGACCTCAATAAAAAACATACTATACTTGCTATTTCCACCAGTCAATTTTGTAATAATTGGCGTACTCCACGTGTTACCACCATCCGTTGAGTTGATTAAATAAAAATTGGGTATAATATTTTGAGTGTAATGATGAAGATAAAGTGCATAAACAGTATTTCCGGAAAAAGTTATACTTACTCTTTTTTCTGAAATATCTCGCACTAAATAGTATGATAAATCTTTCCAAACTCCATTTTTATATCTGAATAAACCGCCCCCGCTCACAAAAACATTGTTAGGGTCTGATGGGTCTATTTTTAAATCCCAAAGAATCTGACCTGAAGGTAAACCCAAATCCGTCCAATTATCACCACCGTCAGTTGATTTATATACAACGGATTCATGAGGATTTGCTTTTTCAGTTACAGCATAAAATACATTTCCAGTAGTTGTCTTAACAATTTTATGCGTCATAATTTTATTAGAAAGAGAATAAGAAAGTCCGGTAGGATTCCATGTTTGACCGCCGTCATTCGATTTCCATACACCCATACCATAACCTGCTCTACTGAAAGCTTGCGTACCGGAAGCAATGAGAATTACATCATCGCTTGTATCTAAAGGGTCTCCATTTCCGGGAATCACAATAATTGATTTAATCCCCTGAAAAGGGAGCCGGCTATTATCTGTGACTGACACCCAGGAAGGATTTCCAGAATTTCCATTTGTGGTCCTGAATAATCCACCAAAACGACTACCTGCATAAATTACATTTGTATTCTGTGGATGCACCCATAAGCTGATTATCATACCCAGATTTTGCCCTCTATCTGTTGTATTTGAGAGTATAGGATCACTATCAGGACCAAGCGATTCCCAATTGGACGATGATTGAGAAGAATTGCCACAAATTTGATTTTGGTTCGTAATATATTTAGCCATTGCATCATTCAGGTATTGCATGTCACCAATTCCGGTAGAGGTAACCATAATACGTTTACTCCAGAACCATTGCCAGCGGGCATATTGTTTAAAAAGAGGGTCGGGAGCAGTGGCACTCCGGAGTGTGGGGTCTGTATCAAAATACAATTCTGCATTCCTTTGAACTTGAAAAAAGTCAGCATCGGGGTTATCAAGGTCAAAATGTATCTCACTTGTTTGAGAATAGCCAATCAGCCAACCAAACATAAAAAAGATTGTTAGTTTTTTCATTTTCTTTGAGTAATTAATAATATTTATACATTTTTAAATAATATGGTATTAATCACTAAAAAGTTTGAAATAAAATGTATCTCCTCCAGTTTCATTTATAGCTATTAGAAACAAACCCTTTTTCAATTTTTTATTTGAAATAACAATATCGCTCATATTGTTGAGGTAGATTGATTCTAATTCTCTTGAAAATATATCATAGATTTTCAATGTCCCTTTTTTTATATGCTTATTGAATTTAATTTCAAAGTTACCTTTATTAACAGGATTAGGGAAAACAGCTACAGAAAACTTTGTAAAAGCTGGTTGATTATTAATTCCGGTTATTAATTTACTGCATGTGTATGAGCTATCGGGATAAATAGTTTTATTATTGTATCCAGAACATATTAATTTGGTTTCCCAATTCATAGAACCAGAAGGGGGTGCAAGAAGACCTGTTGAACCTCCGATGCCTTCAATAAAAGAATAATCAGTATTAGGGAAATAGCAACCAATTGTAAAAAATTCTTTATGGTAGATCTCGTTTATTAACAAGGAATCGATATTATTTATTGTTACAATATCACAATTGTTGTTTTGAAAGACCAAAAAGGAAAGAACGGTATCACCAATATTTAAGTTAAAGTCATATAATATTTTTTCGTTCGTACTGTCTTTTTCTATAGCGTATATTTTTTTTTTGAGTGTGTCTTGACGTAATACAGCGATTATATCATTACTAATATTCCCCCCAACGGAAATTTTTTGAAAAATCTTTGTATATATTAAGCCATTTATTAAAGTGTCACCTGCCGTTTGATTAATATATTCTGTATAATCATAATAGGGTGGATCAAATGGACTTTGCCACGTATATGATTCTCTCCAATAAGCGCTATCCAAAGGAAGTGGAATATATTTTTGAGCTTTGGATAGAGAAATAAAAAAACTCAAAGCGATAAAAGTTAGTAAGGTTTTCATTGCAGGAAAATTTTAGAAAGATTTAATTTTTAAAATACATAAGTTTTGAAAATCCACAATTATTTAAAAAAGAATAAAATAACTATATAAATAAGATTGCAATGTACGGTTTTATTTTCAAAAAAACAAGTAAAATGATAAAAATCATTTAAGAGTTTGTTTTGTAGTTAAAAGCAAAAAATACATCCCCATTGGTTGAAATAACAATTTTATGCGTCCTAATTTTATTTGAAAGAGAATAAGAAAGTCCTGAAGGATTCCATGTTTGACCTCCATCCGTTGATTTCCATAAACCAGCAGAAGGCGTACAGACATATATAATATTGTTGTTGCCGGGTTGAAATACAACAGCGTCTGTTCTGCCTACGCCGTTGGATTTGGAATTGGGATATTGGGTTGGAAAAACGGAGGGACCCAGAGGTTGCCAATTTGATAAGGTAGCGGTGCAAATAGATGTGGATGATGCAACTCTTTGTGAACTCTTATTTACTCTTTGAACAAAATATTCCTGTAAAGCATTATTCATCTTTGAATAATCGCCGTCCGGTCCAACCCTTTGTGAGTAAAACCATTCCCATCTTTTAAAATCGTTGAATCCAGTTCCAGACAGATCTCCATTTCTTTCTATGGAAAGTTTGTCAAAATATTCCTGTAATACTTTTCTTTGAAAATTAAAGTTGTTCATAGTAGTTGAATCATTTTGTGCAATAATGCCATGAGCAATAAAACATATAGCACAGAACATAACGATGCGGTTGTTTTTTTCAATTGTGTTCATAATTTAATGATTTTTTTGGTGATGAAATGGTTTTTAGTAAATATGTTAAGGAAATAAATTCCGCTGATAAAATAATTGGTATTCAATTTTAATTTTATCAATTCTTGTACTGTAATGCCCTTTTGTGATAATACTTTTACACCCATAAGATTAATAATTTCTATATTTATTATTTCATTTTCTAATAAAAAAAGCAGATTTAGTTCATTGGAAAATGGATTGGGATAAATATCTAATAATTTATTTATTCCTTGTATATTATTTATACTCACAGTAATATCTAACTGTGAAGAATGAAGTTTGGTCAGGAAAAAACCACGCCCGTCACTTATGATAGTATCATTAATAAAAAGTAATCCGGAATTTCCATTATAAGCAAAATCACCGGTTAAATAAATGTTACCATCGTTAGAAAGTACAATATCTTCTATATATCCCCCAGCATTATTAATTGAGTCTATTTTATTTCCTAAATATATAGCTCCTATAAACTTGCCTGAAGAATCCCATTTTTCAAGATATAATACGGAAATATCGGAATATCCTAATCCAGCCCATATAATAATATTGCCATTATTATCAACTCCAAAAGGAACAAAGCCGACCGATTTATTAAGAAGATTAATTTTTTTTTGCCAGATGAAATTACCACTGTTATTGTATTTTTTTAAAACATAATCCGAAGTAAGCACATACATGTTATCAAAACCATCAACTCTAATAAAATCAGTGTAAAATCCATCGCCAGGATCTACAGACCATAATCGAACACCATTAGAATTATACTTTATTATCAAACCTGAATCACTTGCTACATAATAATTATCCATATTGTCAACATACCCGGGTGCTTCAGTCAAACCCAAAAACATTTTGCTATAAACCACATTACCTTTGGGGTCAAATCTTGCTATAATATGGTCATCGTAGCCAACTAACGTATCCTTATTTAAAATAATAGTATCCCTAAAAAAAGAAATAATAACATTTATATTAAAAACAGAATCAAATCCTGCAATAAAAGTACTAAATGTAATAGACCCTGAAGTTGAATAATGATTGTCTGATCTTTTGGCCCATTGTAAAACGCCATCTTTGTTAAATTTGGCAAGAAAGAAATCCATATTGGGCGTTAAGCGATATAAAGTAGTATCACCAAAACTAACGGAATCACTAAAAGTGCCCACAACATACACATTAGATAAACTATCTACTTTTATATTTGCTACATTACCAAAAACAGATGCGGTAGGACAAATGATATTTACAATCCATTGCATAGTACCTGATGAGTTGAATTTTGCCAATAGATAACCATGAACATCACCAACAAAAGTAGTATCGCCAAATAAAACATCAGGCCCCTGATAAAAAGTAAGAGAATAAACATTTCCATTATTATCGTAATCAATGGATACCCCTGTATCGAAAGTATCCCCACCTCCCGTTATAGTCCAATTCTGAGCCAGCCCAGGTGTGTATCGAAATAAAATCAGGAAAATAAAAATTAGTACAAAAAACAAGTACGGTGGTTTCATCATTATTGGATTAGTAAGAGTATGATCGTTTCATGATTCAAATAATGTTCATAATTTTATGATTTATTTGATGATGAAATTATTTTTGATTTTTAAGTTTGAAATTTCAAATTTATATTAAGCATAATGATAAAAAGTGGGAAGAAAAACATTGTAAGGTATGGTAAAATTTTCATAAAAACAAGTAATATGATAAAAATCATTTAATGGTTTGTTTTATCATTCAAAGTAAAAAATACATCCTCATTGGTTGCATTAACAATTTTATGTGTCCTAATTTTATTTGAAAGAGAATAAGAAAGGCCGTTTGTGGGATTCCATGTTTGACCGTCGTCATTCGATTTCCATACACCCATACCATAACCTGCCCTATCGAAAGCTCGCGTGCCGGATGCTATAAGAATTATATCATCACTTGTATCTAAAGGGTCTCCGTTTCCGGGAATCACAATAATTGATTTAATCCCCTGAAAAGGGAGCCGGCTATTATCTGTAACTGACACCCAAGTAGGATTCCCCGAATTTCCATTTGCGGTTCTGAATAATCCACCAAAACGCCCCCCTGCGTAAATTACATTTGAATTCTGTGGGTGCACCCATAAGCTTATAATCATCCCCAAATTTTGCCCGGTAGAACTACCGGATCCTAAAAAGGGGTCTTTTATCGGACCTAATGATGCCCAATAGTCATTTAAGTCACTTGTACCAGAACAAATTGTTCCTTGGTTTTGAATATATTTTATCATTGCATCATTCAAATAGGTCATATCTCCAAGGCGTGTCTCTGTATTTTTTACCCTACTCTTCCAGAAAGATTCCCATCGGGTGTATTTTTCAAAATCTCCGTCCCCGGTTTCATTCGTGTCCAAACTTCTAGAAGGGTCCTCAGAAGTAAAAAATAATTCAGCTGACCGTTGTATCTCATAAAAATCAGCATTGGGGTTTTCAAGATCAAAATGTACCTGGTTTGATTGAGAAAAACACAAGTAGTTCCCAAATAACAATAAAATGGCTAACTTTTTCATGTTTTTTAATTATTTATTGATTAAATTAAATCATGTTTGAAATAAATATTATTTCAAACCTCTTTACGTCACTGACAAAAAAGTTTGAAATAGTAAACACCCTGCCCTTGTTCATGGATGCTGATAATAAACATTCCATTTTTAAGGTTGTTATTTTCAATAATCAAACCTGTTGAATTACTGAGATATATTGATTCAATTTCTCTTGATAACAAATCATGGATTTTCATAGTTGCCTTTCTAATTTGTTTATTGAATTTAATTTCAAAAAATCCATTAGAAGCAGGATTAGGAAAAAGTGAAATTGTGAAATCATCTAAAATAAGTTTACTATTAAAATAAGTAACTAATTTTCTGCATTGAGAAGAACTATCAGGGAATATGGTCTTCTCATTTACACCAGCGCAAAGCAATCTATCTCCCCACTCAAAACCGACTAAATCAGACAGGAGACCTGTTGTGCTACCAAGACCCTCGATAAAACCACTATCATAACCAAGACATCCAAAATCTTTAGCAAAAAGTAATCTCCTATGATAAATACCACTGATCATCATAGAGTCAATGTCACCTATTATCACAGCACCACACGTTTTTGTCAAAACAGAATTAACTGTGTCCCCAATACTTTGAGTAAAGTCATATAATATTTTTTCAATAATACTATCTTTTTCTATTACGTATATCTTTCTTTCCATAGTGTCTTGACGGATTGCAGCAACGTACGCTGATGATGGTGAACTGCAAGAACAACAACTCTGGTTGTCACCAACTATTTTTACATATATTAAATCGTTAATAAGTGTGTCACCGTTGGTTCTGATTACATATTCAGAAGTGTAAGGAGGGTCTACACCCCAAGATTCTATTCTCCAATAAGCACATTCCAAAGGTAGCGGTATATATTTTTGAGCTTCTGCTAATGGTGTTAAAAAACTCAACGCGATAAAAGTTATTAAGGTTTTCATAGCAAGAAAATTTTATTAAGATTTAATTTTTAAAATACATAAGTGTTGAAAATCCACAATCATTCAAAATAAACTTAAACTAACAATATAAAATAAGAGTGCGATGTACTGCTTTATTTTCAAAAAAACAAGTGATATGATAAAAATCATTTAAAGGTTTGTTTTATTGTTTTCAGCATAAAATATATTCCCTGTAGTTGTCTTAACAATTTTATGCGTCCTAATTTTATTTGAAAGAGAATAAGAAAGTCCCGCAAGAGATCTAATAAATAAAAAACCTTCCTGCCAATTTGTCCGATTCCCCTGAAATGCTTATCTTTGTCATCTTCTATGAACATTGACATCCAAAGCATTAAACAACGTTTCGGAATAATAGGTAATAATCCGCTTATTAACCATGCACTTGAAGTAGCCGCCAGTGTTGCTTCCACCGAACTAACCGTGCTGATTTTTGGCGAAAGCGGAACAGGCAAAGAGATTTTTTCAAAAATTATCCATCAGCTAAGTCCGCGAAAACACGGAAAATTTATAGCCATCAACTGTGGCGCTATACCGGAGGGGACCATTGATTCGGAGTTATTCGGACATGAAAAGGGTTCGTTTACAGGAGCGCATGAAGCCCGGCAGGGTTATTTTGAAGTTACGGATGGAGGAACCATTTTTCTGGATGAGATTGGAGAATTACCGTTAGGAACACAGGCACGTCTGTTAAGAGTTCTGGAGTTAGGTGAATACATTCGTGTAGGTTCTTCGAAACCGCTGAAAACCAACGTGAGGGTAGTAGCCGCTACTAATATTAACCTGCTTGATGCAATAAATCTAGGTAAGTTCAGGAAGGATTTGTATTACCGTCTTAGTACGGTTCCCATTGAAGTTCCTCCATTACGTGAGCGAGGAGAAGATATCTATCTGCTTTTCAGAAAATTTACTTCGGATTTCTCTGAAAAATACCGTTCGGAACCGGTTACGCTGGATAATGAAGCCAAAGAAGTGCTGTTGAATTTCCGGTTTCCGGGTAATATCCGACAATTGAAAAATATTTGCGAACAGGTCTCGGTGCTTGAAAAAGGAAAAATCATCCAGGCAGATTCATTGAAAAAATATTTACCGGAGCCGCAAACTTCAACCCTTCCTGCACTTTACACAATGGGAAATCCCGGCGGGAATGAATATACTGAAAGAGAACTTTTGTATAAATTTTTATTTGAAATGAAAAGAGATATGTTTGAGTTAAAGAAAATAGTATATGAAATGTCGAAAGGAGAAAAAGTTAATTTGCAGAATTTAGAAGATAAAGACGAAATCTTTGGGTCCGATGATCCAAAAGAAATGCCTTTGCACGATGTTGAAAAAAAGAAAGATACTATTGAAATAGATACTCCGATTGCCGAACAAATGCCTCAAAGTTTATCCTTACAGGAAAATGAGAAAGAATTAATTCTGAAAGCGCTTGCAAAAAACAAAAATCGCCGTAATAAAGCCGCGAGAGAGCTGGGTATTTCTGAGAGGACGTTGTATAGGAAGTTGATTGAATATGATATTGAAAGTTAGGGGAAGATGGTTGGATGGTTAGATGGTTAAATGGTTAAATGGTTAGATGGTTACAAATTATGCGTATTTATAGAAATCAACTTTTGTATTTTATTTTCACTGCTATTTTATGCTTGAGCCAAGTTTCTTGCGGTATCTATTCCTTTACCGGCGCATCACTTTCTCCGGATATAAAAACCATCAGCATCCCACCGTATCAATTAATTTCGCCGGAAGCTCCGCCATCGTTAGTACAATTTTTAACTGAAAAAACCCGCGATTATTATTTACAAAACACACAATTAACCCTTGCCAATGAAAGCGGAGACCTTACCCTTGAAAGTTCGTTGGTCACTTTCTCAGTGACACCCGTAGATATTAGCTCGGGTGACATTGCCAGAAAAAACCGTCTTACCGTGGGTATAAAATATAAATTCACCAATCGCCTTGATAAAGAAAAAAATTTTGAAAGTGTATTAAGCCAGTTTGCCGACTTTGATGCTTCGGTATTGCTCACGGAGAAGCAGGATGAACTGATGGAAGAAATTTCCGCTAAGCTGATGGAAGATTTATTCAGAAAAACTGTTGCGGATTGGTGAGGGTTGCTATTTCAAAATTTTTCATGTAATATTGTACCGCAAATAAATGTACGTAATTTATTTGCTATGCATAATCTCTCCGAAAAAATCCTCTTTGAAGCGCTCACCTATGATGATGTTCTTCTTTTGCCAGGTTACTCCGAAGTACTTCCCAGAGAGGTGGACACCTCTACACAGCTAACCCGGAATATTCGTTTGAATGTACCTATTGTTTCAGCCGCAATGGATACTGTGACTGAGCATCGTATGGCTATCGCACTTGCCCAGGAGGGAGGAATCGGCTTTCTACATAAAAACAATCCTATTACTATTCAGGCGGACGAAGTAAAGCGGGTGAAACGTTCAGAAAGCGGGATGATACTTGACCCGATTGTGCTTGAACAAACCGCTACCATCGGGGATGCCATGTTTTTAATGCATGAGCATAAAATAGGGGGGATTCCAATCATTAATCATCACAAAATCTTAGTGGGAATTCTTACCAACCGGGACCTTCGTTTCGAAAAAAATAAAAAGAAACCGGTTACCGAAGTAATGGTAAAAGAGAATCTGATTACGGCTGAGGAGGGCACTGATTTAAAAAAAGCAGAAGGAATTTTACAGAGATACAGAATTGAAAAACTTCCGGTGGTAAATAAGAAAGGAGAACTGGTAGGATTAATTACCTACCGGGATATTATAAAGAAAAAGGATTTCCCAAAAGCCAGCAAAGACACGCTCGGAAGGTTAAGAGTGGGAGCCGCTGTGGGTGTCACTGAAGACATGATGGAAAGAGTGGATGCTCTGATAAATGCCGGCGCCGATGTGTTGAGTATTGACACGGCTCACGGCCATTCCAAAGGAGTAATTCTATCTATTAAAAGTATCCGAAAAAAATACCCCGATATGGAATTAATTGCCGGAAATATTGCCACCTCTGAAGGCGCAAAGGCATTAATAGATGCAGGAGTAGATGGAATAAAGGTTGGCATTGGACCTGGAAGTATATGTACTACCCGGATTATTGCAGGTATCGGAGTGCCACAATTATCAGCGATTTACCTGGCAAGTATTGCTTCCAAAAAGAAAAATATTCCCATCATTGCAGACGGTGGAATTAAATTTACAGGGGATATTCCCAAAGCCATTGCGGCTGGAGCCAGCACAGTTATGACGGGATTTATGTTAGCCGGTTCGGAAGAATCACCCGGAGAAACTATTATTTTTGATGGACGAAAATTCAAATCCTACCGAGGCATGGGTTCTATTGATGCCATGAAACATGGTTCCCGTGACCGTTATTTTCAGGATCCTGAAGACGAAATTGCTAAATTAGTACCTGAAGGCATTGAAGGGCAGGTTCCTTATAAAGGAACGGTTTCAGAAATTATTTACCAATTAGTGGGTGGATTAAAAGCCAGTATGGGATATTGCGGTGCGGCAAACATCGAGGCATTGAAAAAAGCAAAATTTGTTAAAATAACTTCTTCTGGAATGCACGAAAGCCACCCACACGGTGTTCAAATAACCAAAGAAGCTCCTAATTACAGCAGGTGATATCCTACAAACTCAAGCAAAGAATTCTTGTAACACTTAGCATTTTAAGCTGGTTGTTACTTCTTGCTTCCGATGTTTTTATCGTTTTCGGAAATACCCATCGAATTGATTTTGGGCTTTCTCCTTCCCTGACGTCTATCTTTCTGACGATCTTCCTGATTTCTACACTGTACTTTTTTAAAAATAATTTCGATGCGAAAGACACTTTTCAAGTGGTGGATTTGCTCTGGAAAATTTTTATAACCGGCGCCTTTTGTCTTTTTATCGTCAAAATTCTGATTGGTGGAATCGTTTGGAGCTTGCAGGGAACCCGGTTAATGAATGAACAAGTGGCAGTTGATTTAATTTACCAACTTAGTTTCACGCTGGCGGTTGTTTTTTTTATTCCGGTTATTTATATTTTTAAAAAAATGATTTTATATCAACGTTCAAGGAGGATAGTATATCTCTGGAATATTTTTCATTTGCTGTTGCTGGTTACCCTCGTATTTAATTTTTACACCTATAAGTTTAATGATCCTCTGATCCTTGGTTTTCTGGCTCTATGTGTACTCATTATCCTCATTCTAAGCATTAATCTGAAATGGATTGCTTTTTTAAATTACGTGCAGAAATGGAAATCCATTTTTCTTCTTTTTTTTATTTTGGCAACCGCCGCTGTCTTTGTCTATCATTTTTTCAATGAAGGCAGAAATCAGAATCTCATCATCAATATCAGGGAAAACATTTTTTTTCAGGTCGTAGCTGTTTTTCTTTTTATTTATGGGGTACTGTCATTGTTGGTATTATTGTTTAATCTTCCTACCTCTTCCGTGTTCGAACAAAAGTTTGAAGATGTAAAAGGATTTCAGAAACTAAGCGAGATCGGCTCTTTAGGACACAATGAAAATGAAATTTTTACCACGCTGATTGAGGCGGGCATTAAGGGATCATTATCGCAGGCGGGCTGGCTTGAACAAAATTCAGACGATGGTAAAATCAAAATTGTTCAGCACAAAGGTATTTTACCAGAGAAAATTTTACAGTTAAAAGAAGTTCTTAAAGATGTTAAACCGGATGCCATCACCGGAAATATTCATGTCAAACGTTTAAGGGATGCAGAAAAACCATTTAAAATAAATTCCGGGTTCCGTTCCCTTCTTGGTATTCCACTTCAGGCACATAAGGAAAAATTAGGGTTCCTTTTCCTCCTCAAAGACATTTCGAACGGGTTTGAAAAGGAAATTATTGATTTGATGACCACCTTTGTCATTCAAGCCACTGTTTCGATTGAAAATTCACGATTGATAAAGAAATCCATTGAATTTGGTTTGTATGAAGAAGAATTAAAAATTGCCAGAAATGTTCAGAAAGGACTTCTCCCAAAAGATTTTTCTTCGAACAAGCATATTGAACTTACCACCCGTTATTATTCAGCGGATGAAGTGGGAGGTGATTATTATGATTTTTTTAATCATCCCGATGGACAAATAACGTTGGTGATAGGTGATGTTAGTGGGAAAGGAACTTCCGCCGCATTTCATACAGCTCAACTTAAGGGAATTTTTCAAGGGTTGGTTCGTCTAAATCTTTCTCCCTTTAACCTTTTGTCGCTTGCCAACAATGCAGTTCATGCTTGTCTGGAGAAGTCAACTTTCTTAACATTATCGCTGTATAAAATTGATCCAACCAATCGCACTTATTACTTTGTTCGTGGAGGGCACTCACCGGCATTATATTATGAAAATGCAACCCATAAAATAACAGAACAAAATCCAAAGGGGATCGGATTGGGAATTGTCGGGGAAAGTGAATTTAAGAGCATGACCGAAGAGTGTCACCAGCATTATTCTCCGGGCGACATCCTGCTGATTTTTACCGATGGCATTATTGAGTCAAAAAATGAAAGCGGTGAACTCTATGGAATTCAGCGGTTACGGGAGTTATTTAATGTCCATCATTCGCAGGGCGCTTCTGCATTGGTAGATATTATTATGGAGGACATAAAACAATTCAGTGGGAAAGCCGGAGCCAAGGACGATTATACATTGCTGGCGGTTAGGTTTGTTTCATAGATAGTGTATGTAAGAAAAGTCAATATTTCCCGCAGATTGCGCTGATAAACGCAGATTAAAAAGTTAATTATCTGCGAAAATCTGCGTCATCTGCGGGAGATTCTTGTATAATTCCGACTTTTTGGGCAGACAATAAATATGACCGAAAGACCTTAATATTTTAGATATCCGTATAAGACATATATATCAAAATTTAACCACACAAACCATGAATCTGAAAATCACAGAAGAAAAAAACTATTCGGAACTTACGCTGGATGGTGAACTGGATGCGGCATCCTCCCTGCAAGTGGATACGGTCATAAACGAACTGCTTAAAAAGAAAGTATTCACTCTATTGATTAATTGTCAGAAGCTGGAATATATCAGTTCAGCCGGACTGGGAGTTTTTATTTCTCACCGCGAACATCTCAAAAATCAAAAAGGTGGATTTGTGTTTTTCGGAATGAATGAGAAAGTAAAAAACATTTTTGAAATAGTAGGACTCGATAAAATAATGAGTATTAAGTCAACAAGGGATGAAGGAGTGACACTGATTGAGACCATTGTAAAACAGAAATAAACACGCCGGATGTCCATGAAAAAATTTATAACATTCTGTGATCGCAAGAACCTTACCTGCATTCGCGGGTTTCTGGAAAAACATTTAACAGACCTGGTTTCAAATCCTGTATTACGCAATCAAATCATCATGGCGGTGGATGAGGTATGTTCCAACGCCATGATACATGCCAATCAATGTAACGGAAACGAACTTGAAATCAGATTTCAGAATTCTTCAGACAAAATCATCATAGAGGTGATTGATAAAGGAAGAGCATTTAATTTTTCAGGATATAAAACCCCAGAAATTAAAAATATTATTACTGAGAACCGTAAAAACGGGCTGGGCATGATATTAATAAAAAAAATAATGGATACGGTAGAGTTTAAGAGACGCGGAGAGAGAAATATATGCCGGATGAGTAAGAAATTGGTAATTGGTAATTAGAAATTGGTAATTGGAGGACATTTATTATGCTCGCACTGTAAAGCAAGAACAATGGCTTACAAACTTTCTGATGGACGTAAAAAATGTAAACGATGTGAAAAAAACAGAGAAAATTTACCTACCTTTGACTGCCTGACAGAAGTTGATATTTAAAAAACGCTATTAATAAAAAGATATTTAAAATGCGCTATTACTAAATATGATAATAAAAATACGCTACGGGCAAAAATTAAGGGAAAGGGATGATAATAGAAGGACGTTATAAAATAAGGGCGAGATATAAACAATGCGTAGATAAAATTGTTATCGGCAATCCCAACGCTCCGATTTAAAATGTCTGCTAACTTTAAAGTTTTACGACAGAAATCGAAAAAAAAATATAATGAATTTTTATATACCTTTGCACCCAAATAATATTTGAATTTATTTTAAATCGAATAAGAAATGATTAAAACAATAGCAGTTATGAATATGAAAGGTGGTGTTGGCAAAACAACAATGACTGCTAATCTTGCCGGTTCATTAGCACATTTTCATCAAAAGAAAATTTTGATTGTTGACGTTGACATGCAAGCAAATCTCTCGCAATATTTTATGGAACCTGAAGAGTATGCTTCGTGGATAAAGAGAGAAGGAGATTTTAAAAAGAAGGAAACAGTCCTTTCAATATATCAGAAAAGAAGAATTGTTAATCCAAGTACAGTAAGAAAGAAATCTAAAAAAGAACCACCAAAACTTATTTTAAAAAATTTAACCTTTAGAGTTTATGAGAATGGGAACGCGTATGTTGATTTAATTCCTTCAACATTAGAATTGATGGATTTAGATACTACGAACGCAGAGAATAGGTTAAAGATTTTTCTTAATACAATTAAAGATAAATACGACTTTATCCTAATTGATTGCCCTCCATCAATGTATTTTTTCACAAAGAGTGCTTTGATTGCAGCAGACTCATATTTAATACCTGTCAAACCAGACCACCTTTCTTCGTTTGGGTTTGTATTACTTGAGAAGGCAATTAAACAATTAGAAGAGGATACTGAAAAGAATTTAATTCAGATAGGCACTGTTTTTACTTTGTTTAAAGATACCATTCTTATGAATAGGACAATGGCTAATATGAAGGCATTACGAGGGAGATATTTTTTTGACAACTACCTTAAAGACCTTACTGGAACAGGTGAGGCAGCCGCTTTTAATAAATTAATATTTGAATATCCAAGAGCCATTGATAATGTAGCAGCATTAAAAAATATAACTGATGAATTTATTAGTAGAATAAATGATATAGAAAATGAATGAGAAAAAAAACAATGAAAAATTAATTACTTTTATTGACTTGTTAAGCAAGATTGATAAGAAGGATTTAAAACAGCTAAAAGAACTTATTTTATCTACCTCTGATAAAAATCAAGTCACTCGTAATGTCATATTTGATAAATTTGATAGCAAGAAAGGTTTTTTATCATTAGCAGATAAGAATAAAATTGAAATTATTGGTGGGCTTCCATTTCTTTTAAATAACACTAATTACTTCGCAACTACTGAAAGTATTAAATTGTTTGCTGAAAATATTTTGAATATTAAAATTCCTAAAGGAAACAAAACAAGACCAGAATTAATTGGGATTATCATTGTGAAAATTTCAGAATTACAGAGTTTTGAAACGCAAAGAATTAATAATGCACTTAATGCTGTAATGAAAAATGTAAAGAGTATAGATGGAAAAAATATTTTTCTTGAATGGGAAAAAGCAATAAGTAGTATATAAGAAAAAATTATGCCTATAGATTCTTGTAAAGACGATTTCAAAGAAGTTCATAAATATTTTTCGGAAACTCAAAATATTTTTATTCCTTTTGAGGCAGAGAACATTGGCTCTATAAAAAAGATTCACGAAACTACCTATGCTTATTTAATTTTAAAATCGAAGTTAAACATAAAGAATAATGCGAATATTTTTTTGTCAGAAATTCAATCTGATTATCTTCAATTAATGCCTCTCTTATTAAAGGGATATGAAAAATTAGTAATGATTTTGTTAAGAGATATTTTAGAAAACACTTTAAAATTTATTTATTATTTCCATCATCCTATTGAGTTCTCCTTGCTTGAGGAAAAAAGTAAAAATTATATTTTTTTTGAAGACCTAATTAAATATGTATGCGAACATCCTAGCATTAAGAGCCATACGGCAGAATTGAATTTATTAAATCGTATCAAACCAAAGTATTCTGAATTATCTAAATTTGTTCACAGTAAGGACGGGAATTATATGCATTTTATAAAATACTTAAAGCAGATTAAGTTTAATAAAGAATTTTCTGAAAAATTTTTGATTGAATTTAAGGAAATTCATTCCTTAACAATTTCACTTCTTATTTTGTTCCTCAACGAAAAATATTCATCTTTTTCAATTCCATATAAAAGATTTATTTTAAACAGTATTTTAAAAACTGACAAAATATATATTACTTCCCTGTAACCTCCAGTTTGGTGTTAACGTTGCAGAGTGAAAACAAAGACAAAAAACAGACAAACAATGCTTGAAACCAGCGACACAAAAGACGGGACTACAGCTAATCGTGTAGGTAGTCCCACCTGAATAAACAAGCGGGGTGTGCCTCTCACACCACCTCATCCGTTCAGTTTTGCCTCCTATCCGCTTCCTGTTCGTCAGTACAGACCTTTGCAGACACGCTTACTTCAGTGCATACCTTACGGTAAACCACCTTGCCCCGACACTACTGTCGGAACTAATGCTTTCCCGCTACTATCGGGACGCATAAGGGACTTACATCCTCTGGTTTTCTCTTTTCAAAGAACTATATTTGCCATTCGGGACACACATATGGGGTTTAAAGAAATGGCGGGGTACGTGAAAATTTGAAAGTTCGTTATTTTAAATTAACTTTGCGTTTTCTTTCAGGACGGACGCAAGTAAAACCAGAAACTTCTTAAACCCATGTACGTTAGCTGTCTAAGTAAATAGACAAACAGATCATCAAAATATCGACAGATAAAATGACAAGAAAAATAGCAGATTTAGAAGCGAACGCACTTAAATTTTGGCCACCTAAAATTGCCGAAACAGAGCGCAATTCCAGTATAATTCCAAAACTTATTGAAACGCAAGACAAGTTTATCAGTTTGTTAAACATTGCAGATGCTGAACCATTTGCTTGGCTGAAAGTTTTAGCTACTACAAAAGAACTTTCTGCAAATCTTTTCCTAAAACATTTGATGGTTCTTTCTGATATTGGAGGTGAAAAACTGATGCGATTTAAAAAAGAGTTGCCAAAAATATTTGAAAACAACACAATGGAATTTGCTTGGAACGCAGAGAACTATTCATACAAATTTCAGACACTTTCAGGAAACAAAACTTGGAACAATACTTATCTGAAAGTTGACGGAGTTGGACTATCAACCCACCAAAAACTCACACCGGTAATTGAAGATATTACCAATCTGCTTTTGTTTGGTGGTGCTACGTTAGCTGAAAACATTCCATCAGACATTGAAGAAAAATGCACAATCGGAACCTTAATTGGACATAAAAAAGAACTTGATGCATTTGTAAGACAACGATATATTTGGGTTAGCAGAATTACAGGCGGTGCAACCGCAAATTCATTGGGAAACCTTGCTCAAAAATATGTTGTAGATTATTTGCAAGACAAGTTACCTAAATGGGACTTTAGCAAAAAGCAAATTCAAAAAATTAGTCAGAACAAACGAACGCTTCTTTCTTATGATATTGTTGCCAAATCTCCGAAGGGGAAATATTGTGCAATTGAAGTTTGTT
Source organism: Bacteroidetes bacterium RIFCSPLOWO2_12_FULL_37_12 (assembly GCA_001769655.1). GTDB lineage: Bacteria > Bacteroidota > Bacteroidia > 2-12-FULL-37-12 > 2-12-FULL-37-12 > 2-12-FULL-37-12. The sequence continues at coordinate 81,820 of MEPC01000042.1, forward strand.
TTCAAGTAACGACCAATAGTGTAATTGAACGCAAAGCCGGGCAAGCACAAGACAGGCTGAAACAACTTCATAAGCGTGGACATTTTATTTCTTACATCATTGATGGAGCAGGAAACTTTGAAAGATTATCTGCATTGAGAACTCTTTGCCAATTCAGTGATTGCACAGTTACTTTGAAAGACAGCGAACTTGATTTGCTTTCAAAATTTTTATTGAGTTTAGACAAGTAACAAGTAAATTATGCACCAAAGCGAAAATCCAATAACACTCAAAGCAAAAAAAATAAGCAAAAGCTTATCGGAAGTAAAAGCCACTTCTGATAATGTTGAGTTTATAATTCTTCCATATTATAATTCGCTTGAAGCTATCCCTAAAAAAGAAAAGCTATTTTTTGACTTAAATAACTTTATCAGCCAGACAGATAAGAACGCTACAATTGCTATTCTCGCTTCACCAATTCTTGCAAATGATTTTTGTGCTCAATTAAAACATGACATACATTTGAAGCTTTGGATTACGGTTAAACTTGAAAAACCAATTGAGCATAAAAATTATTTAACAGAACAGCACGGAACATTATTAATTCTCACACGATATAAAAAAAGTTTACAACACACCAAGACAAGAATTGCTTATACTTATTGCCCATGTTGCGACAAGACAGCAAAAGATTACGGTGGTAAAAAACATTTGTATCATGAATTTGGAACATTGATGTCAGATGTTTGGCGTGACATTACAGTTGACTTTGAAAATTATCCAAGTGAACTTATTAATCGTTTATGCGATTTGTTCGGATTGCCTCAATACAAACATTTGAATGTTTACGACCAAAGAGAATTTTATAAACCCACAAACAAGAAACATTCCTTCATTCAGTTTTCCCAAACCGAAAATTATTATTCTGCTAAATCAAAGTTGTTAAATGGGGATTGTATTGAGCAACTCAAAACTATTCCTGACCACAGTATTGATTTTTGTTTTGCAGATCCACCTTACAACCTCAATAAGAAATACGAAAGTTGGGATGATGAAATTGATATTAAAAAATATTTTGAATGGTGCGACCAATGGTTAAGTGAACTTGCAAGAGTTTTGAAACCAGGAAGGACACTTGCAGTTTTAAATATTCCACAATGGTGCGTAAGACACTTCAAACACTTAAACACAATTTTAGATTACCAAGATTGGATTGTTTGGGAAGGCTTATCAATGCCGGTGAGGATGATAATGCCTTCGCATTATTCAGTTCTTTGTTTTAGTAAAGGTAAACCAAAAAATTTGCCAGCAATAGAGAGGGAAACAAATTCTATCTTAGAAAATAAAGCTATTGAAACATACAAAGAAAACTTTTGTATCAGACCAAATTGCATTTCCAAACGCAAGCGTTTGAAAATAAAAGACAATGAGTTTGTTTCAAATGTTTGGTATGATATTCACCGTTTAAAACACAACAGTCGCAGAGTTGACCACCCTTGTCAATTACCGCCTATGTTTATGTATCGCTTAATTTCACTTTTCACCAATGAAGGTGAATTTGTTTTAGACCCATTTAACGGTGCAGGCACAACTACATTGACAGCACAACAACTAAACAGAAAATACGTCGGCATTGAACTATCCGAATATTATCACGACATCACAACTCAAAGACACAAAGAATTAAATTCAGGACTTGATCCATTTAGAAAAATAAATGACGGCAAGCCAAAGGCAAAAAATAGCCGTGTTGAGAGATTGAAAAAACAAAAATATGAAGTGAGTAAAAAAGTTTTACAACTTGAAATCAAAACCATTTCAATACAAATTGGTCACATCCCGACAAAAGACGAAGTAACACAATACAGTAAGTTCCCAATTGAATATTTTGAAAATTATTTTATTAGCTGGGGTGAAGTTACCGCAGCAGCAAGGACAACCGGAATGACCGAAAACAGAGTAAATGGTAACGGAACCTACCACATTGCGGAACAACAGTTAAGATTATTTGAAGAACAGAGGATAAAGTATAAAAAGATTGCAGTTTGAACCCCCTCACACCCTCAACCCAATCACCAGCACATCATCCAACTGCTCTTCCTCCTGCTTCCACTCGTCGAAGGTTTGCATGAGTATTTCTTTTTGTTCTTTCAATGGGTAGGAATGTATGGTAGTTAGCAGATTCCTGAATCTTTTTTTGGTGAATTTTTTTGGTTTTTTTGTAGAATGATTTTTATCAAATCCAAATTGATCACCGTATCCGTCTGAAAAAAGATAAATAGTGTCACCCTTGTTAATATCCAGTTCTTGATTTTTAAAAGAATAATTTTCAGAGGTAAATCCACCGATAGCAGTTCTATCCGGTAACAGAATAGTTGCCTGCCCGTTTCTGAAATGTAATAACGGGTGATAGGCGCCCGCAAATTCCAACCGGATTAAATTATCGGGCATCTCTAAAAACTGTTCTTTATTCCTCTCCCTTCCCTCTCCAGAGAGGGACATAAAGGTAGTTTTTAGAGATGCCCTATCCATACTAAAACTGCAGACGGAAATATCCATTCCATCTTTAGCGGAGGTAAACGTAATCTCCTGTTTCAATATCTTTTTAATGGAATTGTTCAGTTCCATTAATATCTGAGAGGGATTCACTACCTTATTGGTAACAATTATTTCATTGAGGAGAGTGTTGCCAATCATAGACATAAGTGCACCCGGGACTCCATGACCGGTGCAGTCCCCAACTGAAATAATAAAACGATTCTGACCGTTCACGTTAAGTTGTGAGAACCAATAAAAGTCACCGCTGACGATGGCTTTGGGTTGATAATAAATGAATGATTCAGCAAAATATTTTTCTAAAACATCCGTTTCGGGGAGAATCGCTTTTTGAATATGATGTGCATAGTTAATGCTATCGGTGATGTCAGTATTTTTTTGTTGAATGATTCTTTTCTGATCTGATAAAATTTTATTGGTTGCTTCCAAGGCAGAAGTTCTTTGCTGAACCATGTTTTCCAAATTCCGGTTCACTTCATCTTTAATTTTCTCATTCACCTGCAACTGCGTGATAAGTTTTTCCTGAAAATCCTCCTTGCTTTTTTTCAAGACATTGATGCGGTAACCGAGTGCAAAAGACAACAAGACCGACTCCAGTGCCGAGGCGATTTGCATCCCATTAAGGGTAAGCCAGTTTAAAGGCATTAAACCGAAATTAGTGAGAATGATGGCAATCACAGCTATGAAAAGTGTGCTGAAAGCAAGTAAATAATAACCTGCCGGGGTATATCCTTTTTTCCAGATATGAATACTGATTCCCGTAGCAATAAAAATAGTCAGCAGTGTCACTAAATTAGTTATGGGAACTAAGTATTGCTTGGGAAAGATAAATTCGCATACCATCAGAAAAAGACATAAGAATTGCAAAACATTCAGAATTTTATGTGCAATTGGGCTGTTAAGCCGTGTATTGAGAAATGCTTTTGTAAAGAGGCAAGCTGAAAAAGTTATAAAACAAACATCCAGATTGAATACATGATAATTAAAATATTCAGAAAAAGGAATGGGGAGCAATGTAAAATATCCGTTTATGCATAAAAAATTAACCGTCATCCCAACCATATACAACACATAATAAATAAACGAGCGGTCTTTGATATAAAAATATAAGATGAGGTTGTAAATAATCATGATAAAAATTATCCCATAAAAAATTCCAAAAAACATCTGGTAAGTCAAGTCCTTTTCGTGAAGACGGGAAAGGGGCAATATCATTAAGGGAAAACCGACAAACGTAGTACTGGCGGCACGGATAAAAAGAGTATATTCCTTTCCATGTTCTAATTTCATTCTGAATAATGGATTTCTATGCCGCGTATCTTTCATAGTTACAGGAAATAAATTTCCGGCGAACTTTTCAATAGAATGACCGGATGAATCCACCAGAAAAAAATTGATTTTGTCGAGTGTGTTTAAATCAATTTCAGCCCACCATTCCTTAATTTCCGGATTCTCATTTCTGATTTCAAGCCGGAACCAATAGCCCTTCTCGTCTATCCCGAAATTTGGACTGCAATCGGGGATTGGCTTAAAATTTTCGGTGGGAATTTTCATCACTTCAGCAATCGTCAGAATTTCTTTTTCCTCTTTAAAAAAGGTAAGGTAACATGGAGCCGGATAAATCGTGTCTGAGGTAAGAAGTAATTTGTTTTGAAACGGATAGGCAGGAAGTGAAAAAAGAATTAGCATCAATAATGCAAGAGGCAAAAGATGCAAGAGAGGACGTGGAATGGTCGGAATTACTTTATAAAAATTTAATTGCATGAATATAATTGCATATACAAAACCATCTCGGAATTACTAAAAGAAAAAACATAAAACATAAAACATAAAATGAATAATGATTAATGTTTCACCCCCTTTGTCATTTATTATTTATTGTTAAATGTTTTATGTTTTTTTTATAAATTAAATTCCCATGGTATATACAACATTCATTTACACTCTCAGCCCCATAACCAGCACATCATCCAATTGTTCTTCACTTCCTTTCCATGCATCAAAGGTTCGTTTGAGTATTTCTTTTTGCTCTTTCATTGGGGCTTTATGAATGGAAAGAAGCAATTCAAGAAATCGCTTTTTTGCAAATTTTTTTGGTTTTTTGAATGTACGGGCTGAATCGTATCCAAACTGGTCGCCATAACCATCCGAGAAAACATAAAGCACATCCCCGGATTGTAAATCCAGTTCGTGATGAGTAAAATTAATTCTCTCAATGAAATGTCCGATGGGTTGGTTATTCCCTTTAATTTCGGTAAGGGTGTTGTTGCGTATCAAAATTAAAGGTCGGTAAGCGCCTGCAAATTCTATTTTTTTATGTTCTCGGTCGAGAGCGCACAGTGCCACATCCATTCCATCCTGAATCTCCGGCATGTCGTCCTGTGGTTTGAAATTTTCCATCACCCCTTCATTCACTTTATCAAGAATATCAGAGGGTTTTCGCAATCCAAAAAGGATGAGCGCTCTTTGCAGGTTTGAGTGTGCCACCATGCTAACAATAGCGCCGGGAACTCCATGTCCCGTACAATCTACCGCCGCAAAAAATAATTTGTTGTCTTTTTTATTTACCCAGTAAAAATCGCCCGATACAATATCGCGGGGTCCGTGAAAAATAAAATAATCTCTGAGATGTTCATCTAAGTATTTTGAGGAAGGAAGTATGGCTGTCTGAATGCGTCTTGCATACAGGATGCTGTCGGTTATATTTTTATTTTTTTCTTCCAATTCATTATTCTGACGGGTAACCTCAGCGGTTTTCAGTGCCACTAAATCCTCAAGATGGTCATTTATTCTTTTGAGTTCCTCATGAGTTCTGGCTTTCTCAATGGCACTTGCCGCCTGATTGGCAAGTATGGTGATAATCATTTCATCACGGCTGTCAAAAATACTGGCTGTTTCGCTTTCCACCGCGAGCACTCCTACCAATGTACCTTCTGAAAGCAAGGGTATAGCTACCTGACTCTGGACATTTGGAAGTCCCGGTATTGTTATATTTTCCTGCATAGACCGACCGGCGGCGGCAAATTCCTTTTTTACAGAATTAAAATAAGCCATCTGTGAACCAATATTTCCTACCCGCATTAATTTTTTTCTTTTAGCCACTACCCCGATAATTCCTTCTCCGATGGTGATGGTGGCACCCAATCCGCTTTCAGCATACCCATGACTTGCTTTTACTTCCAGTTTATCACCGGATTGGCTTAAGAGTAATACCATAGAATGTTTGAAGCCAAAAGTATTATCCAATGACACTAACATTTTACTAAGAATGGAATCGAGGTTCAACGTGGCATTAATTTCAGTAGAAATTTCCTGAAAAATTCGTACCTCCTGGGTTTTGCGCGCAAGGTCTGCATTCAACTTTTCAATAAGCTGTTGATTTTCTACTACTTTGTTTTTTAATTCATCGGTATCGGTAGAAACGGATTGCATATTCTGATTTCTTTAATTTATACTAATCTGATGCAGATTTGCAATAAAATATTTTGCTACTACTCAGTAGCAAAAAAAAATGTTGCCACTGATTGCACGAATTATTTTTTTATAAAACTTATCTTTAATCTATTTTATTATTAATCCGTGTAATCAGTGGCAACCTTTCAGTTATTATTATGTTGCTAAGTCGTTACAACAATTTTTTCACTGATTTCACCCTGTAAATATCCGCAGATTTTAAAGTAAAAATTCCTGACATTCCGCTCATTGATGCAATCGCTTCGAGTTGCATATCCATCTGGTCGAAGACAGCGCCCTCTGTTTCAGAATGGTCGTATTCAATTTCCATATTCCAGAAATCAAAATTTTGCGGATTGATAACTTCTAAAAATGCTTTGGGATTTTCTCTTACATTTTTAATGGTCTTGTTAAAAAACTGGAAAGAAAGCGCCAGGTGTTTTTCATCCACATAAAATGCTTGTGAAATAACAGCCGCATTGGGCTCTCCTTTGGCGTTGCATGTTGCCAAAAAAGAAGGGATTACTCCTTGTAGGGCAGGTAACATTTCGGGGGAAATCATGATTATGTGTTTAGTGTTATGTGTTTAGTGTTATGTGTTTAGTGTTATGTGTTTAGTGTTATGTGTTTAGTGTTATAAAATTTCATTCAAGTTTCTGCCCTGCATCGGGTCCCGGTGTTTGATTAAAAATTTCTTCCACTCTGAAAGTGATTGCTGTGGCTGGTTTAAAAGGGTAGTTATCAAGCAGAGATAATGCTTGTTCACCAAACATTGCCACTAATAAAATCTTAAACCCAGCAAAACATTCATCTAAGATTTTATTATCTTCCTCTGTGCAAGCATTATGGGAAACATACTGTCCTTTAAACTGATACGTCCGGTGAGAGGGTTGTTGTCCTACACAAAAAGCAACTCTACCATTATCCAGAAGATTAGCAAGATGTTTTTCGGAATGGCTGTTTTTGACATAAAAAGTTATCTCAGTTCCGGTGTGATTAACCTTCATTCCCCATGCATGATTTATACAGGGTTGAAGATTGTTATCGCGGGTTGCCAGAATATATCCCATTCCGGGCTCCTGAAAGAATTTGATGATAGTTTGAGGAATCATGTTAAATAAGGGCTTGGAAAGAAATAATGAAAACGCAAATATATTATATTTATGATAAAAGTCAGCTTACACATACTATTTTATTATTTTGTGATAGGGGTATTTGTATTTATAAATAAAATCCTTTACTTTGCGGACTTTGTTTAAATTTTAAACCCAATCAATCTTGGACCTTTTTGAAAAACTCATTGAAAACCCAGGACCTCTTGGAAAATATTCCAAAGCGGCACATGGTTATTTTACTTTCCCAAAATTGGAAGGTGAGATAAGTAACCGGATGTTCTTTCGTGGGAAAGAGGTAATAGTTTGGTCACTCAATAATTACCTTGGTTTGGCGAATCATCCTGAGGTGCGAAAGACCGATGCGGAAGCCGCAAAAACATGGGGGCTTGCCGCTCCGATGGGCGCAAGGATGATGTCGGGAAATACCAAATACCATGAAGAACTTGAGGAAGAACTCTCTTCTTTTGTCAAAAAAGAAGATACCCTCCTGCTAAATTACGGGTATCAGGGAGTTGTATCAATCATTGATTGCCTTGTGGACCGGAAAGATGTGGTTGTGTACGATGCCGAGGCACATGCCTGCATTGTTGACGGGGTGCGGCTCCATCAGGGAAAACGCTTTGTTTTTCCTCACAATGACATGGAAAATCTGGAAGTTCAACTTCAACGTGCCGTTAAGATGACCAAGGACTCAGGAGGCGGAATACTGGTAATTTCTGAAGGGGTATTTGGTATGGCTGGAGATATTGGTGACCTGAAAAAAATAGTTGAACTTAAAAACAAATATCCATTTCGTCTTTTTGTGGATGATGCGCATGGGTTTGGTACGATGGGAAAAACGGGCTCAGGTACCGGTGAAGAATTAGGAGTTCAAAATGAAATAGACCTGTATTTTTCAACTTTTGCAAAATCCATGTCAAGCATTGGGGCTTTTGTTTCCGGCAAAGAACAGGTCATTGAATATTTAAGATACAATACCCGTTCTCAGATTTTTGCCAAATCCATGCCTATGCCGCTTGTTATAGGAAATCTCAAACGGCTTGAGTTGTTGAAAAATAATCCAAGCTTTAAAGATACGCTCTGGAATATTGCCATGACATTACAAAAAGGTTTAACAGAAAAAGGATTTCAGATTGGTAAAACGCAATCTCCCGTTACTCCAATTTATTTAAGCGGAACGGTTGATGAAGCGCTGAATCTTACAGTGGATCTCCGTGAAAATCATGGAATTTTTGCATCCATAGTGGTTTATCCGGTGGTTCCTAAAGATATCATTATGTTACGCTTGATGCCTACAGCCGTTCATACTATGGAAGATGTAAATCAAACAATTACTGCGTTTGAAAAAGTGAGTGTAAACCTCGCACAGGGCGCTTATTCTACAAGGGAACTGGTGGGGCAGGTTTGAGATTGATTTACGATTTACGATTTTTGATTTTTGATTTACAATTTTAATTCGGACACTATGCTATGATTATTCTGATTAAGAATTTACACGAATGGAATCATCTATGCCAAGCCGGAGGTTTAGAAATATCCTCATCCATTACCTTGCCAAACCTGTTTTTATCGCATTACTTGTAACAGGAATCATTATCCCTTTTCTTCCTGATATTTTTGACAAATATAAAGTTGAATTTATTGACTGTCATTCCATTCGACTAAGTGCTGAACAACGGTTTGTTTTTTACAATGATCTTGACCACGATGGAGTAAGTGAAAAAGTTTTAGCTTGTTACGGACATGATCCTGCTCAACAATATACCTATTTCATCATCTACAATCATTCCGGAGGAATAATAAAGCAGGTTAACTATCATACCTATAAACCATTACAACTTTATCACACTTCTTTTGGCGATTACAACCAAAACAAAAACGATGAAATATATTCAATCATGCAACGAGCCGATTCATTGTTTTTGTTAGTGTTTGAGCCACTGTCTGAAAACAACGTGGGAGACATCATTGCATTTCAATTTATTGACACGCTCGGAAAATTCAGGAAGACCATGACCGATGCACTCCAGAGTAAAATTGAATTAAAGGACATGGATAATGACGGATTCCGGGAAGCGGTTTTTTCATTATGTGCAGGTTTTTCCCTTCAACCAAGAAATGTTTACTCGTTTAACATCCGGAAAAAAACATGGAGTAAATCACCTAAAGCAGGTTCTGCATCAAACGAACTTATTTTTTATAATATGACAGAAGATAGCACAGATGAAATTATTTTATCTACCGTCTGGGCAGTGGGCAATGGTTCCCAGGGTCCTTATCCCGATGAAAGCGCCTGGTTAATGGTATTAAACAAGAATTTACAATTTCTTTTTGAGCCGGTTGAATTTCCACTCTTCACTTCACAGGTCTCGGTGTTACCTTATCATCATGATGAGTCAAACTATCTTGCCGTCCTCTACCAGTATGGAGGAAATGAAGATACCATACAACCTGCATTATCTCTGTATAATCTGAAAGGGGAAAAAATCAAGGAAAAAATAATTTCAGGCACCGTTAGAAGTTGCGAGCTTGAAATTATTTCACTAAGTTCTAAAAAAAGAGACAAATTATTTTTGTCAAGTGGGAAAGGAGTGATTATGCAATTAGATGAAAATTTGGATACCGTTAAGCAATTTACTATCGGTTTGGATGGGGGATTTTGTTCGGATATGGACGCAGATGGTGACGGGGAGAATGAATTGTTCATCAGAAGCAAAGATGAACAAAAACTTATTATTACAAGAAGTGATTTTTCTTATCCGGTAGTGGTTGATTTTACCGGCAAAGGAGAAGGTGCATTAGACGTTATGGCAATGACAATAAAAAAAATCGGCGATAAAAAACAATACTTGTCGGTGCAAAAAGGATTGAATACTTCATTGCTGAAATACTCGTTTAATCAGTTGTATTTTGTTAAATATCTTATTTATGGAGGAATCTATTTAGTCATGTATTTTTTTATTTTGGGTGTGCAAAAAGTCGGTTCTTATAAACTTGCTTTGGATAAAAAACATCTGGAAAAAGTTGTTACAGAAAGAACAGCGGAAGTAGTATCTCAAAAAATCCTTATTGAGGACAAACAAAAACAAATCACAGAAAGTATTGTTTATGCGAAAAGAATACAAAGCGCCATTTTGCCTCATAGAAGCATCATTTGGGCAACTCTGCCTCATAGTTTTATTCTTTACAAACCAAAAGATATTGTAGCAGGTGATTTTTATTGGTTTAATCATCAATATGACACTGCATTAATAGCGGCGGCTGATTGTACCGGACATGGCGTTCCTGGGGCATTGACAAGTATGGTTTGTTCAGAAAAATTAAATTATGCAGTTAAGCAGACACATATACCAGGCGAAATGTTAGCATTAGCAAACAGATTAGTAAAAGAAACTTTCAGGCATGAGGAAAGAACAAGTTCTATTTATGAAGGAATGGACATTGCATTATGCTCCATAAATTTAAAAAATTATCTGGTTCAGTATGCGGGCGCCAACCGACCTTTATGGATTTTGCGAAAAGGGACTGCAGAAATAGAAGAATTTGAACCTACCAAAAAAACGATTGGTGGAGATACTGAAATTGAACAGTATTTTGCGACACACACAGTGCAATTAAAACCAGGTGATACTTTTTATATATCATCGGATGGATATGCTGATCAGGACGGAGGTCCTAAAGGAAAACGGATTATGAGAAATAATTTTAAAAAAATTCTTTCTGGTATTCAGAACTTGTCAATGAAAGAACAGAAAGAATATTTAGATGACTATCTGGAGAGATGGCGGGGGGAAAAGATACAGGTGGATGATATTTTAGTGATAGGGATAAGAGTGTAAGACGGGTATTCCTTTAAGTGATGGTAAGTCACATACCAACTACACTACCCTTCTTCAACCACCGCTCACTAAATTTGTGCAGGTAAAATATTCCTCCCGCAATTACAGAGTTCATCAATAAACGCCAGGCAGGTGCGCCACCGGATAATTTATCCAATACAGGGTCAAGGACAACCAGCGCGAATTCAAAAAAAATCATAAAGACAATAAATACAGAAACTTCTATCAATTTTACAGGTACTTTTAACCGTTTGAAGAAACCCAATGATACACCAAGGATAAATAACCCAATGGCAATTCCAGTATATTCCAATAAATTACGTTTTTGGATTTTTTCTTCGTTTGCCCGTTTTTGTTCTGCAACCTGTTTTTTCTTCAATTCAAAAAGATGATTTTCCTGCCGTAAAAGCTCGTTTTCTTTTTCTTTTTTATCGGTCTCATATCGTGTTTGCATGTCGGCTATTTGCTTGTTGGATTCTTCGTTAAAGATGTTGTCTTTTACCTGTGCGTATAATTTGTGATAGGTGTAGGCGGATTTCCAGTTGGAGAGGGTGCTGTCTAAGTGAGATAAACCCTCGTAAACGAGCATTAGTACTTCTTTCGCTCCGGTTTCTTTTGAGAATTGTAGCCCTTTATTTAGGCATTGTCTTGATTCTTTATACTTTTTCTGTTCCGTATTTATTTGCCCAATATTGTAATAAGAACCAGCCATGCCATTTTTATTGCCAAGCTCTTCACTGATTGATAAATCTTTGAAATAAAATTCTATCGCCTTGTCGTAGTCCCTTTTATCAGCATAAATATTACCTATGTTACTGTACGTTTCAGACATTCCTTTTTTATCTCCGAGTTTTTCTCTTATAGATAATGATTTGCCATAAAACTCCATTGCCATATCATAATCGTGGCTTGCTTTTACACTATCTCCAATTTGACGAGATTTATCTCCTTTATTTTTGTGAATGATACCGATGTTGTTGTAAGACATAGCTATTCCACGTTTAGCCCCAAGTTCTTTAAAAATAGATAACGCCTTGAAATAAAGCGTAAGTGCTTTATCGTATTCGTTTTGGCTTTTATAAATAATACCTATATTGATATAAGCACTAGAAATTCCTTTTTTATCTCCGAGTTCTTCATATATCGTTAATGCTTTGTATAAAAACTTTAGTGCCATGTCGTAGTCGCCTTTATTTTTGTAAATTGAGCCAATGTTATTGTAAGAAGCAGCCATTCCATTTTTATCTCCAAGCCCTTTATTTATATAAAGTGATTTGAAATGATACTCCAGCGCAATGTTGTAATCACTTTTATGATTGTAAACATTGCCAATGTTGTTGTAAGAATCAGCTATTCCCCTTTTATCTACGAGTTCTTCTTTTACTGATAATGCTTTGAAATAAAACTTCAACGCTTTATCGTATTCTCCTTTATCAGAAAGAATAAGTCCTATGGAAAGATAAGAATTAGATATTCCCTTTTTATCGTTTAGTATTTCTTTTATATTCAAAGATTTTAAAAAAAATTCTATCCCCTTTTCATAGTTGCCTCTTTCAGCATGAATAACTCCAATGTTTTGGTAAGACATTGAAATTCCCTGTTTATCTCCGAGTTCTTTATATATAGTTAATGATTTAAAAAAAAAATCTATTGCCATTTTGTATTCTCCTTTATATTTATGAATAATGCCGATTTTATTGTAAACAGTGGCTTTTTTATTATTGATGATGTATGATTGATTATTTTTTACCGAAAGAAGTTTGTCGCAAAGGATTAACGCTTCATTTGCATATTCCAGTGCCTGTTCGTAATTACCGGTGTTGGTTAATTCGGAGGTGAGCTGGTTGAGGAGATTAATCCGGGCAGTGTCACCGGAGATGCCATTTAGAGCGTCTGTGCGTGCCAGAAGGGATTTGAGGGAGTCGGCTTTGGAAGAGCCAATTTTAATGTCACCCTGTTGAGGTGTACGGCGATTGCTACGAGTAGTGTCACCAGAGAATGATGCAAGGATTAATGAAAGAAAAATAAAAAACAAGAAGGATCCTGTTTTACTTTCGGTAGAAATAAGGGACGGTGATAATTTTTTTTCAAGCAAATTGTGTAATGGAAAAATAACCCCCGCAAGCAAGACGTTGAAAAACAATTTCAACAAAGGTTCACCGCCGGTAAATTTCTCCAGATTGGGATCTAATAAAACCAAGATGAATTCGAAAAATATAAGAAACGAAATAAAAAGAGATGCCTCCGTAATTTTTATGTAGGTTAGATTTTTACTATGTTCCATTGATTTACCAAACCTTCTGGCAAACAGGAAAATTCCTATAAACAACACAAATAATGTCAAGCCAATGCCGGAGTATTGCAGCATATTCCGCCTTTGGATTTTTTCCAGTTCCTCGCGTTCTTTTTCTGTTTTTTGCTTTTCTTCCAATACACGGATATTTTTTTTCTGTCTCAAGAGTTTGTTTTCTCTTTCTTTCTTATCCGCTTCATACCGGGTTTGCATATCGGTTATTTGCTTGCTGGATTCTTCGTTGAATATGCTGTCTTTGACTTGAGTGTATAATTTGTGGTAAGTGTAGGCGGAATTCCAGTTGCCGAGGGTGCTGTCTAAGTCCGATAACCCGATATAAGCGTTCATAAGAAATGCTTTCATTCCATTCTCTTTGGAGAGTAGGACGCATTTGTTTAACCAATGCCTTGATTCTTTATATCTTTTTAATTCGGTATTTATTTGTCCGATATTATTGCAGGAAGCAGTCATCCCTTTTTTATCCCCTAATTCTTCTTGCATAGACATTGCTTTGAAATAATATTTTAATGCCTTGTTGAGGTTGCCTTTATAAGCATGAACATTAGCTATGTTGTTATAAGAATTTGACATACCATTTTTATCCCGGAGTATTTCATTAATGGATAACGCTTTGAAATAACATTCTAATGTCTTGTTGAATTCGTTTTTATACGCGTGAATACTTCCTATATTGTTGTAAGAAGCGGCAATTCCTTTTTTATTATCTACTTCTTTATAAATGGATAATGCTTTTAAATAATATTCCAGTGCTTTGTTGTAGTCACTTTTATACGTATGAATATTAGCAATATTGTTATAAGAATCTGATACCCCGTTTTTATTTCCAAGTTTTTCGTAAACTAAAAGGGCTTTTAAATAAAACTTCAATGCCTTGTCGTAGTCGCTTTTATCAGAATAAATCATGCCCATATTATTATAAGCCGTGGCTTTATTAATATTAATAATTGCCGATAAATTATTTTTTGTAGAAAATAATTTTTCACAGAGAATTACCGCTTCATCTGCATATATCATAGCTTGCCCGTATTCGCCGGCGTTAATTAATTCAGCAGTGAGCAGGTTGAGGAGATTAATCCGGGTAGTGTCACCGGAGATGCCCTTTGGAGCGTCTGTACGTGCCAGAAGGGATTTGAGGGAGTCGGCTTTGGTAGAGCTAATTTTAGTGTCACTCGTCTGAGGCGCACGACTGCTGAGGCGGGAAGTGTCACCGGAGAATGATAAAGGTGCAAATGAAATGGAAACAAGAAAAAAGAGGATGGTACAGGAGAAATTTTTCATATCGTCAAAAAATATAAAATCAAATATCTAATATCCAAACGTGAACGAGTCACAACCAAACAAGAAAAAAATAAATAACATATAACATATAACACAAAATGAATAATAAAAAGTGAGGGGAAACCTTTAACATTATTCATTTTTTGTTATATGTTATATGTTTTTAATAATAATTTGAAACAATAATATTTTGCCATAATTGGTTGAAATATTTTTGATAAGATGCTAACACCCCATTTCCCCAACATCCCTCCCAATATCCCTCCTATAATACCTCCCCTCCCATTGAATTTTTTCTGCAGAAGCAAAAGATTTTTTTAGCGCTTCTTCTCCGGTCTTTCCCAAGGAAGATAAGGCAAGCACCCTTCCACCGTTTGTAAAAAAGTTACCGTTTTCTAAGCGGGTTCCTGAATGAAATACGAGGGTATCTTTCACTTCTTCCAAACCCGAAATTTTTTTATTTTTTTCATACTCACCCGGATAACCTCCGGAGGCAAGAACAACGGTTGCAATAGAATTTGTTGATATTTTTAAATCACAGGTATTTAATTTTTTTTCTGCACAGCAATGAAAAAGTTCCAGCAAATCAGTTTCTATTCTCGGTAACACCGCTTCTGTTTCGGGGTCACCCATTCTTACATTGTATTCCAAAACGTAGGGTTCATCTTTGCAAATCATCAATCCTATAAAAAGAAAACCGGTGTATGGAATAGCATCTTTCTGCAATCCCCGGATGCTCGGTATTATAATCTTTTCTTCAATTTTTTTCATTAAGCCGGTTGTCACAAAAGGTACCGGTGAAATAGCGCCCATGCCTCCTGTATTCATTCCGGTATCTCCTTCTCCTATGCGTTTGTAGTCCTTGGCACAGGGCAATATTTTATAGGTTTTTCCATCGGTCAAAACAAATACCGAAACCTCAATGCCTTCCAGGTACTGTTCAATAACCACTTGTATCCCCGCGGAACCGAATTTTTCCTTGAGCAAGATTTCTTCAAGGAAATATTCTGCTTCTTCCGAGTTTTTGCAGATGAGCACTCCTTTTCCTGCGGCTAATCCATCTGCTTTGAGCACTAATGGAAATGAATTTGATCTGATAAAATTAATCCCTTCTTTGAATGTTTTGGGTGTAAATGTTTTATAATTAGCAGTAGGTATGTTATGTTTTATCAGGAATTGCTTGGCGAAATCCTTGCTACCTTCCAATAAGGCGCCGGATTTGGAAGGTCCGATAATTTTTAATGATTCGAATGATTTAATCGGCTTCAAATAATCAACTACCCCCTTCACGAGGGGTTCTTCGGGTCCTACCACAAGCATTTCAATTTTTTCATCCTTAATAAACTCTGAAATGGCAGAAAAATCATTTACACCGATTGAAATGTTTGTGCCACAGGAAGTAGTGCCACCATTTCCCGGAGCAAAAAATAATTTATTGCAGTGTGGGCTTTGTTTTATTTTCCATCCGAAGGCATGCTCTCTGCCGCCGGAACCGAGGATGAGGGTGTTCATGGTTATACTCAAAGTAATCAGGTTTAAAAAAACAATAAATAACACATAACAAAAAATAATTAATGTCAAAGGCGGTGAGTACTTAATAATTATTCATTTCTTGTTTTATGTTATATGTTATTTATTTTAAAACTTGATTTGTTTTGGTAAAGTTCTCCTAAAATAGTCACAAAAAACCGCTGTAGCCGTTGCCACATTCAGGGATTCCGCTTTCCCAAAACGGGGAATGGTAAGTGGCACTGTTATATATTTTAAAAGGGTATCTGATATTCCATGGGCTTCGTTTCCTATCAGTAAGATACCATTTTTGTTTAGTTTCGTTGTATGCAGGTTTTTTCCGTTCAGTACCGCACCATAAATTTCGGTTTTGTTTTTGTATTTTTCAAAATAATCCTCAAGATGAATATAGAATGCATTTACTCTTGACCATGAACCCATGGTTGCATGCAGTACTTTTGGATTAAAAAAATCAACTGTATTTTTGGAACAAAGAATATCTGTGAAACCATACCAATCGGCTACACGGATTAAAGCACCAAAATTACCGGGGTCGCTTATATGAGCAAATACCAGCACAAGTTTTGAAGTAGGGTCTGGGAGAAGTGTTTTATGAGTTGCCGGTATTTCTAAAAGAGCGATAGAGGAATTATTAGTTTCGAGCGTTCCTGCACGTTGAAGTTCATTAGGACTTGTAGCGTTGAAAATACTCATAAAAGGTTCTAATTCCTTTTTATTTGAGTCAAAAAATTGTTTGCTTCCATAAATTACCTTTATTTTGTATGACGTCTTAAGACATTCCAGAACATTGGTTGCTCCTTCTACAAAGAAAGTGTTGTTTTTTTCCCTATACTTTTTTTGATGAAGTGAATGGAGGTGTTTTATTTCAGCGTTGGTCATTGGGCACTGGTTTATCGCTTTCGTTTGTGTCCTCACAAACGAAGTCATTGAATTTTAAAAAATGAAAATTCTGCGAAACATAAGAATAATTTTATTACCGGTAATAATAGTATGCATTAACGGATGTACGGCTACACATTTTCTCAAAGATAATGAAATTCTGCTTAATAAAATAAAAATCAAGGGTGGGAAAAATGTTAAAACCGATAATATTAAATATTTGCTATCACGCCAAAAACCAAACCGGAGAATAATCGGTACACGACCCTATCTTGCGTTATATAATTTAGGAAGCTATTTTAAAAATCCGGATAACATTTTCCGGAGAACGTTGGGTGAACCCCCCGTTTTATTTGATTCTACGCTTGCCGAAAACATTCGGAAAGATATTTTGCGCCTTTATCAAAGCAAAGGGTATTTGCATGCTGAAATAGGACTAAAAATTAAACTTAAAAACCGCCAGGCAAAACTTGAATATCTTATTGTTGAAAAAAAACCCTTTTATATTTCCAATGTTACCTATAACTATGAAAACAAGGAAATGGAAGCCCTGTTTTCATACGAAAACAATGAGGATCGCATGTTGAAACCCGGAATTATCTTTGATGAGGATGTCTTGGGAAAAGAAAGAGTCAGAATGGAACAAAAATTAAGAAATCAGGGGTATTATTATTTTAATAAAGAGTATATATATTTTGAAATTGACACCTCTAACCATAAAAGAGATGCTAAAGTACATTTAATTCTTAAAAATCCATCTTCCGATAGTGCTCATAACATTTATTATATAAAGGATGTTTTTGTTATGACAGATGCAACTGCTTCTGAGAGCGAAAAAAACCGTGACACCAGCAATTATGAAGGTGTATTTTTTTTAAACTACCGGAAAAAATATTCTGAAAAAGTTCTGTACCGGAAAATCAGAATCCGTCCCACGAGCTTATTCAGAGCAGGTAATATAATGGCGACTCAGAATCTATTAAGTGACATGGGTATTTTTAAGTTTATCACTATAAAGAATGAACATCTCCGTGACACAACGGGCAGGTTTCTCAGAACGTTCATAAATCTAACCCCAATGGAAAAGTACAGTTACAGTTTTCAGTTTGATGTCACGTTGAGAGAACTTGAAGGGGTGCAAACACCAGGAATAGCAGGAACCATGCTATTTACTGTAAGAAATTTATTTGGAGGCGCTCAGATTTTGAATTCGCGCTTTCACGGGGGGGTTGATTTTCAAGCAGGTTCCTCAAACACAAACGGAGAAGAAAAACTGTTTACCGGAAACCAGGAATTAGGGGCTGAGTTCTCATTATTATTTCCATTTTTCTGGTATCCTACTCACAGCGGCGAACAATTCAGACCTTATAATCCAAAAACAAGGATCACAACCGGTTTTTTTCATGAACAGCGAAAATTATACAAACGCACCAGTTTGAATTTTTCTTATAATTTCGACTGGAGAAAAAATATTTACTCACGCACTTCATTTGCACCATTCGATATTAGTTTGGTTTTTTCGGACCTGAGTCCGGAGTTTTCTGATTTTTTACAGCTACAGCAACAGAAAGGGAATTTTTTAATTAATAGCTTTGACCGTGCATTGGTAACGAGTTTAAAGCTGATTCACACCTATAATAATTCATCCCTTATATCTGTAAAAAAATCCATCTTTTTCAGAGGGTTGCTTGAGGGTGGAGGGTTTGGTATTTATTATCTGCGCCAATTATTAGATCCGACTATTCCCAGCGAAACACATATAACAACTCTGAAATTGAGGTTATACAGATATTTAAGAGGCAGTGGTGACTTGAGATACTATTTACCCGTGCGGAACATTTCAGTTTTTGCGAATCGCCTGTATGTAGGATTAACAGGTCCGCTTTTAAAATCAACCGTTTTACCTTATGATAAATATTTTTTTACAGGTGGGAGCAACAGCAACCGTGCCTGGCTTGCAAGACGATTAGGTCCAGGAACTTTCAGAGCTGAAAATAACATTTTTGAACAGGGAGGCGAAATTGCATTGGAAAGTTCTTCCGAATTACGTTTTAATATTATCAAATTCATCAACGGCGCTTTTTTTGTAGATGCCGGAAATATATGGACATTCAATGATGATGTAAGCAGACCGGGAAGCAAATTTCACTTTAATAGCTTTTTCAAAGAACTTGCGATCAGCAGTGGGTTTGGGTTGCGCTTCGATTTCTCATTTCTCGTTGTCAGATTGGATGGTGCTATAAGAATGTACGACCCGTATTATTTGAGTATTAATGAAGACCCTTTTGTTGCAGGCAAATTTGAATCGCAGGTGAACGTGGGAATTGGATATCCGTTTTAGCTGTGGTAATAAAGTAGTAATACAGTTGTAATACGATTGTAATACCATTGTTTTACCACTGTATTACCATTGTATTACTATTGTATTCACATTGTATTACTTTTGCATAACTATTATAATCCCATGCCCCCCCTACTCATCTTTAAATTCGGCGGTGTTTCTGTTCAGGATGCCTCCGCAATTAAAAACACTACATCTATTATAAAAAAATTTGCTGTAGCCAACCGGCTCCTTCTCGTAATCTCTGCTATGGGCAAAATGACAAATGCATTGGAAGAATTGCATAAACAATATTTTACAAAAAAGAATTTCACTGCCGAATTTGAAAAGGTTAAAGCATATCATCGTTCTATTGTGAAAGAACTTTTTTCAGAAACAGTGCATCCGGTTTACGATGAGTTAGAAAATCTTTTTGTAGAAATGGAGTGGCACCTCGAAGAAGAACCCTCGAACGATTATGATTTGAGTTATGATCAATTAGTGTCATTCGGTGAACTTATTTCTACTAAAATAATTTCTCAATACTTAAACAAAACAGCTGTAAATACCAAATGGGTGGATGCGAGAAGTTTTATTCAGACCGACAATACCTACCGGGATGCGCGTGTCAACTGGGCATTAACAGAAAAATTAATTGTCCGTGATATTCCGGGTTTTCTCGAAAAACAAGTGGTATTAACGCAAGGATTTATTGGTGGCACTTCCGAAAATTTTACAACTACCCTTGGGAGAGAGGGATCCGATTTTACTGCGGCTATTTTTGCCAAATGCCTGAAAGCCGATTCCATCAATATCTGGAAGGATGTCAGAGGAATACTGAATGCCGACCCTAAACTATTTCCCGGAACCGTAAAATACGAACATCTTTCTTACCATCAGATGATAGAAATGGCTTATTATGGGGCTTCTGTAATTCACCCGAAAACTATAAAGCCATTAGTGGATGCACACATACCCCTTCATGTGAAATGTTTTAAAACACCGGATGAAAAAGGGACGATAGTAGATGAAACGCCGGAAGAATACATAACACCTGCCATCATTTTGAAAAAAAAGCAATGCCTGTTTTCCCTCTCAGCGAAGGATTATTCGTTTATCACCGAAAAAAATCTAAGCCATATTTTTGACACCGCTTTTCGATTCAAATTAAAAATTAATCTGATGCAGAATTCAGCAATCTCTTTCTCAGTTTGTGTGGACGGCCAAACCGGCAAACACAAGGACTTTTATAATTTTCTCCACAAGGACTTTCACGTTTTATTCAACAAGGATTTGGAATTGCTTACGATTATGCACTACCATGATGATTTGATAAACAAACATACTCATGGAAAAGAAATTTTACTGGTGCAAAAAACGAGGCATACGTTTCAGGCGGTGACGAAGGTGGGGGTATAAGGTATAGGGATATAGGGATATAGGGTATAAAGGTATAAAGGTATAAAGGTATAAAGGTATAAAGGTATAGGACGCTCTTTTATACCCTATACCCCTATACCCTTTTAACTTTCAACTTCAAACATAATATAATGGGAACATTCCATTCCTGTTTTTTCATAAACCTTCTGCGCCTTAATGTTATTTTTCTCTACATATAACCGGATGCCACATACATTCTTTTCTTTTTTTGCCAACCGTTTTACTTCCCTGTATAATTTCCGGTAGATGCCCTTTTTACGAAATTCCGGCAATACATAAACACTTTGTATCCACCAAAAAGTACTATTTCTCCAGTCAGACCATTCGTTTGTAATCATTAAACTTCCGGCGACAGTGCCATTTATTTCAGCTATCAGATAAAATCCTTTTTCAGGAAATTTCAATACGGCGCTGACTCCTTTCTGCAAAATAATTTTATTTAAACGCTTTCCTTCGGTTTCATAAGCCATGCGCAGATTATTTTCTACGAGTGACACACTATCTTTAATTTGAGCTTTTCGTATGGTCATTGGCTATTGGTCATTCGGCATTGGGTATTGATTCACCTCCCTTTAAATTCCGGCTTTCTTTTCCCGATAAACGCCTTCATCCCTTCTTTCTGGTCTTCACTGGAAAACGTTAAATAGAAATTTTTTCGTTCAAACTGCAACCCTTCTTCCAATGAGGTCTCAAACGCTCTCAGTACCGACTCTTTCGCAAGCCGAATTGCCACCGGTGACATGGAGGCAATTTCAGATGCTACATTCAATGCTTCTTCGAGATATAATTCCACCGGAACAATTTTATTAATCAGCCCGGCATCCAATGCCTCTTTTGCGCTTATCATTTTTCCTGTAAGCACCATTTCCATCGCTTTTGCCTTTCCCACCGCTCTTGTCAATCGTTGAGTGCCACCCGCTCCGGGCATGACCCCTATTTTTATTTCCGGCTGACCAAATCTGGCGGTTTCAGAGGCAATAATCATATCACATAACATAGTAAGTTCACAACCGCCACCCAATGCAAACCCCGAAACAGCGGCTATCAGCGGTTTTTTTGTTTTCTTAATCTGGTCCCAGGTACTGAACTGGTCAACTTTCAACATGTCAATGGCATTTTTATCCGCCATTTCTTTTATATCGGCGCCTGCCGCAAATGCTTTTTCGTTTCCTGTAATAACTATTACTTTTACTGCATCATCTCCGTCAAGATCTTTCAAGGTATCACGCAGTTCACCCATCAATTGAAGATTCAGCGCATTGAGTTCGTTGGGGCGATTTAAGCGGATGAGCGCTATGAAAGGACGGGCAGATTTTTCAATGATGAGGTGCTCCATGTTATTTTAAGGTGTTTACAAAGGTAAAAAAAAACAATTAACATCATATTTAATTGCCAGAAATTGTAAATTATATGTTTTTCAATTTTGCAGTAAAAAAATGTATCTTTGCCCTTTTTAAATGAAATCCCCCAAATATATATTCGTAACCGGTGGTGTGACCTCCTCTTTGGGCAAAGGCATTCTCACGGCTTCCCTCGGGAAATTACTTCAGGCGCGTGGATATAAAGTAGCCATTCAAAAATTAGATCCCTATATCAATATAGACCCGGGTACCATGAACCCTTACGAACACGGCGAGTGTTATGTGACCGATGACGGCGCTGAAACCGATTTAGACCTCGGACATTACGAGCGTTTTTTAAACACACCTACCTCACGGGCAAATAACATTACTACAGGCAGGATTTACAATACCGTTATTTCTAAAGAAAGAAAAGGGGATTACCTGGGAAAAACCGTGCAGATTATTCCTCACATTACCGATGAAATTAAACGTTATATAAAAAGTTTAGGCGAGTCAGGAAATTATGATATCATTCTTACTGAAATAGGAGGATGTGTTGGAGATATAGAATCCCTTCCTTTTGTTGAATCTGTAAGACAATTAAAGTGGGAACTGGCGAGCAGTGCCATTGATATTCACTTGACATTAGTTCCCTATTTGGAAAAAGCACAGGAATTAAAAACAAAACCTACGCAACACTCAGTTAAAACATTGCTCGAGCAAGGAATTCAACCGGATATTATTGTTTGCCGCACAGAAAAATCTCTTCCCCTTGAAATCCGGAAAAAAATTGCCCTTTTCTGCAACGTTCACATAAATTCAGTTATAGAATCATTAGATGCAGATTCCATTTACGATGTTCCATTGCTCTTACGCAAAGAACAATTAGATACGATTGTACTGAAAAAGCTTCGCCTGAAATCTGTAAATGAACCGGACCTTGACAGTTGGAAAGAGTTTCTGGGACGGCTAAAAAACCCTACGTCTGAAATTTCAATTGGACTCATCGGCAAGTATGTGGAATTAAAAGATGCTTACAAATCCATTCACGAAGCATTTACACATGCCGGAGCCGCTAATGAAACAAAATTACATGTCATCCCCATCCATGCTGAATCATTAAATTCTGAAAACGTTGGAGAATTGCTCAACGGTCTTTCGGGAATACTCGTGGCACCAGGTTTCGGCTCCAGAGGCATTGATGGAAAAATTTCAGCTATAAGATATGCAAGGGAAAAAGGAATTCCATTCTTTGGAATTTGTTTGGGAATGCAATGCGCGGTAACGGAATTTGCGAGAAATGTATTGAAAATGAAAAATGCTTCCTCAACCGAAATTAATCCTAAAACAAGGTTTCCTGTGATTGACCTGATGGAAGAACAGAAAAAAGTTACAGCCAAAGGAGGTACGATGCGCTTGGGTTCTTATCCCTGCGAAATAAAAAAAGGAACGAGAGCGGCGGCTATTTATGGAAAAACCAAAATAAATGAACGTCACCGTCACCGGTACGAGTTTAATAACAAATATCTGGATGTGTTTTCCAAAAACGGAATGATTATGTCGGGAGTAAACCCTGATATGGATTTGGTGGAAATGATTGAATTGAAAGATCACCCTTGGTTTATAGGCGTGCAATTTCACCCCGAACTCAAAAGTACCGTTCATAATCCTCATCCCTTGTTTGTTAAATTTATTAAAGCGGCATTGGAATTTGCGAAAGGGGTGTAGAGATTGGAAATTTAAAAAAACAATTATAAATTAAATGGACAAAAAACAACTCCAGGGCTTATTGGTTATATGTCTGATTCTCATTGTTTATTCATGGTGGTTTATGCCAAAACCCCCGGAAGAACAGAAAAACAAAAATCTACCAGAAAACTTTGATTCCTTAAGAAGTGACACTTCTGCGAATACTATCGTTTCAAATAAAAATACTCAAATTATCACAGAAAATACAGAGCCGGTTTTTTCCGATACTTCAAAATCTATTCGGGAAAAATACGGAGAATGGTTACCCGGTTTGAAGGGAGAAGAAAAAGTGATTTTGTTGGAAAATAAAGATATTAAAATTTCACTCAACACAAAAGGAGGAAGAATACAGGAAGTGGCATTGAAAAACTACAAAACCTGGGAAAAGAAACCGTTGATACTATTTGATAGTAATTCCTGTACCATGAACTGGAAGTTCACAACGGGTAACCGGATATTCGATTTGGTGGAATTTTATTACATAAGCCATGAACGGAATGTTTTTGCCAGAGAAAATGACACTGCAGAAGTGTCACTGCTTCTTTTACTTTCTGATGGAAAAAAAGTTGAAATCAACTATTCTCTTGCGGGAGAAGGGTTTGATTTATTTTGTGACATTATTTGCACAGGTTTCAAAGAGGATCTTGCCTCAAGCAACAACCCGCTTGAATTTACATGGACAGACCGGCTCATTCGCTTGGAAAGGGACTTGAAGTACAATCGTCAGCATGCCACTATAAATTTTCAATATGCCAACGGTGATTTTGAAAATTTATCAGAAACAAAAAATGAATATCAGCAGGAATCAATGCCAACTCCTGTAAGATGGGTTTCTTTTAAAGATAAATTTTTCTCATCAGCCATAATTTCGGATGCCACTTTTGAAGGCGGATTGGTGAAAAGCGAAGTGAATGAAGCCGACACCCTTCACGTAAAAAATTTCTCAATGCAAATGTATTTTCCGTGGGATAAGGTCTTATCAGGCGAAGGCAAATTTCATTTTTATTTCGGACCCAACAACTATCTCAGGTTAAAAAAAGTATCGGCTGGTTTTGAAAAAAATATTTACTTAGGATGGGGAATTTTTGGATGGGTGAACCGTTACGTTATCATACCCGTTTTTAACTGGCTTGAAAAATATTTTACGAATTATGGGTTGATTATTTTTCTTCTGGTCTTCATCATCAAATTAGGGCTATTTCCGTTGACGTATAAGTCATATTTATCCATGGCAAAAACGAAAGTGTTAAAGCCCGAGTTAGACGAGTTGAAGAAAAAGCACGGTGACGACATGACCCGTTTTCAACAGGAGTCCATGAAACTTTACAAAAGCGCCGGTGTGAATCCTCTGGGTGGCTGTATTCCTCAGTTGTTACAGATTCCCATTTTATTTGCCATGTTTACATTTTTTCCTTCTTCCATTGAGCTCCGGCAAAAAGCTTTTTTATGGGCGCCTGATTTATCTACGTATGATTCCATTCTCGACCTTCCCTTTACGATTCCATTTTACGGAAGTCATATCAGTTTATTTACAATCCTGATGACTGCTTCCACGTTGATTTATACTTGGATGAATCAGCAAATGACAGCGGCGGCAACCGGACAAATGAAATTTCTCAGTTACGCCATGCCTGTTATTTTTATGTTTGTGCTAAATAGTTTTCCTGCCGCTTTAACGTATTATTATTTTCTATCCAACATTATTACATTTGGTCAGATGGCGCTTATCCGTTCGTTTGTGGATGAAAATAAAATCCGTCAGGAGATAGAACAAAACAAACTAAAACCACCCAAGCAGAAATCTGCCTTTCAACGGCGGTTGGAGGAAGCGGCGAAAGCAAGGGGCGTGAAGGTGAAATAACTTTATTCTATGTTTCCCCCCCCAAAAAAAACTTTAACAAAAATTTGGAATTTAAAAAAATAGTATTATCTTTGTCGTGGGTTTCATAAAATAACCTCGAAAACCCAGGTTAATCGCCACCAAATAGTTCTTTTTAAATTACATCCTTATAAGTTCTCTTTTAATACGCCCTTTAGGGTAATAATCTATATAATATAATTATAGTGTTGAAAGCCATAGTAGCCGATATTATTAACTAATCCGTGATTTTATTGTTAATAGCTTCACCAAGGTGTCCCCGCTTCCTTTTATTTTCTTAATGTAATGAGGGTAGTTTTTTATTTTGGGATTCTCTCCTTGCTTAAATTGGAAGAAGGAATTTTGACTATATATTCCAACATTCCATTTTTCCAACATTCCATTATTCCAATATTTTAACTTTTAATTTTATTTCACAACAAACCCAAGTAACATGGAAAAATCAGAAACAACCTTTGAATCTACCAATTATTCAGACAACCCAACGAAAGATGAAAGACACGCAGAAAACCATTCCGGGCTTGAAGGATTCTCGGAACTCGATGGGGTGGTTTCCAACGATGGTGTTCTGGAGATGATGCCCGAAGGTTTCGGATTCCTCCGTTCTTCCGATTATAATTATTTATCCAGTCCCGATGACGTTTATGTTTCTCATTCTCAAATCAAATTATTTGGGTTAAAAACAGGAGACACCGTCAGGGGGCAAATCAGACCTCCCAGAGAAGGTGAGAAATTTTTTGCGCTTCTCAGAGTGGAATCCATCAATGGAAGAACCACCGATGAAATAAGAGATCGTATCCAGTTTGACCATCTTACCCCACTATTTCCAAACGAAAGGTTCAAATTATCAACAACTCCGGATGAATATTCCACACGGATAATGGATTTATTTTCTCCGATTGGGAAAGGACAAAGGGGGATGATTGTTTCTCAGCCAAAATCCGGTAAGACAGTTCTTTTGCAACAAATCGCAAATGCTATTGCCAAAAATCACCCGGAAGCATACCTGATGATACTTCTTGTGGATGAACGTCCTGAAGAAGTGACCGATATGGAGCGAAGTGTGAAAGCAGAAGTAATTGCTTCTACTTTTGATGAGCCGGCTGAAAAACACGTAAGAGTGGCGGCTATGGTTCTTGAAAAAGCAAAGCGAATGGTAGAATGTGGACATGATGTTGTGGTTTTATTGGATTCTATTACCCGTCTTGCCCGTGCACATAATACCGTTACTCCGGCTTCAGGAAAAATATTATCAGGGGGTGTTGATGCCAATGCACTGCATAAACCAAAACGTTTTTTTGGCGCGGCAAGAAAAGTGGAAGGTGGCGGCTCTCTTACCATTATTGCTACTGCATTAATTGATACCGGCTCAAAAATGGACGAGGTGATTTTTGAAGAATTTAAAGGAACCGGCAACATGGAACTCCAACTCGACCGTAAATTATCCAACAAAAGAATTTATCCCGCCATTGATGTTCCCGCTTCCGGTACCCGCCGTGAAGAATTGCTGATGGACCATGAAGAATTAAACCGTGTCTGGATTTTACGCAAACACATGTCGGATATGAATTCCGGCGAAGCCATTGAATTCCTATTATCTAACATGAAAGGAACGAAAAACAATGATGAATTTCTGGTTTCTATGAACCGATAGTACGGATTCAATAATAATTCCAACTATTTCATAACTTTACGGCTGATTTTCTCAAAAACTGCATAATGAAAAAGGGCTTAAAGTATTTTTTTATCTTACTTGGAATTTTATTCCTCTTACTGTTGATTACCCCCATCCTCTTTAAAGGTAAAATTAAAGAGAAATTAGACCAGGAAATAACAAAAAACATTAACGCATCTGTTTATTATCCTGAAATTTCACTATCTGTTTTTTCAAATTTTCCTGACATTACATTACAGCTTGATAATTTCGGAATCGTGGGAAAAGATGAGTTCGCAAACGACACCCTGGCTGATGTAAAGAGTTTGCAGGTTACATTGGGAATCTGGAGTGTCATCGGCAATTCAAAAATTTCTATTAAAAAAATACTGCTCGAACAACCTAGAATAGTTGCAAAAGTGATGAAAAACGGAAAGGCAAATTGGGACATTATGATTCCTTCCGAAGACACTACTACCGGCGAAACCGGATCTTCTTCCTTTTCAATCAACCTGAATAAATGGATGCTCGAAAAAGGAAATATCCGTTACATTGATGAAACACTGCCTGTTTCCCTTCGCATAGAAAATTTATATCACAGTGGTTCCGGTGATTTCAGCGGCGACTATACTTCCATGAATATCGAAATTGAAACGCCCGCAGTGACACTTGATTACGATGGCGTAAAATATCTTAATGGGAATTCATTGAATGTTTCCGCCGGTCTTGATTTGGATCTGAAAAATCAAAAATATGTTTTTCGCAAAAATTCTGTGGGAATTAATGATTTAACGCTTTCGCTAGATGGCAACCTTGAAATGCCAGGAGAGGATATCAAAATGGACCTGAAATTCGGGACGGGTAAAACAGAGTTTAAAAGTTTGCTCTCTCTTGTTCCCGGTGTATTTACAGGAGAATTTGACAAAATTAAAACCTCCGGAAGTTTTACACTTGATGGAACTGCGAAAGGAATTTTCAACAGCGCCACAAACACACTCCCTGCATACACGTTGAATCTTGCGGTTGAAAACGGATTTTTTCAGTATCCCGATTTACCCCAACCCGTTAAAAATTTAACCATTAAATTGAATATTGAAAATCAGGATGGGCTTTCTGAAAACACATCCCTTTCCATTTCACAATTCCATGCTGAATTGGGAAATAACCCGATTGATTTAAAATTTTCCATGAAAGGACTTGAAACGATGAATCTCGATGGAGAAATTAAAGGAAAAATTAATCTTTCCGATATAGTGAAATCGTTGCCGATTTCAAATTTAGAGATGAGAGGTCAGCTTGCAATGGATGCATCTGCAAAAGGTATTTACAATGTAAAAAATAAATCAATGCCTTCTGTAATGGCGTCAGTGACACTTGAAAACGGATATTTTAAAAGCCCGCAGTTTCCTTCTGTAATTGATAAAACAACTTTCGCTCTCGATGCCTCCAGTGCCACCGGAAAACCCGAAGATACGTATCTTGATTTAAAATCATTTCATGCGGAGATTGATAATCAACCGTTGGATGCTGTCTTGCAAATCAAAAACATAGACGACCCTGCTTATAATCTGAATCTGAATGGAAAAATTGATCTTGAAAAAATCATGAAAATTTTTCCACAGGAAAACCTGACGCTTTCCGGTTTAATGGATATCTCCCTTAAAACAGCAGGCAGAAAATCTTACGTCGAATCAGGAAAATATATGCAACTGCCTACTTCCGGGAGCATAAAAATTTCTAATCTTGAATTTAAGGGCGATTCATTTCCCCAGGGTTTGAAAATAAGTTCAGCCACACTCGCATTTTCACCACAGCAACTAAAACTTGACCCGTGCAAAGGTTTTGCAGGAAAATCAGATTTTAGTGTCACTGGAAATCTGACTAATTACCTGGCATTTATTTTACTCAAAAATGAAAAGTTGAAAGGAACCCTTTCACTTACTTGCAATAAGTTTGACGTAAATGAATGGCTGAGTGAGCAAGCGGCTGACCCAAAAACTTCAGAAGCAACAACACTACCGCCTGCTGATACATCACAAGCAGTAGAAATTCCGACTACTATTGACTTTGAAATGAATGTTGGAATTAACACTTTGTTATTTCAAAATCTCACATTAAACGATTTCAAGGGAGGTATCATTATCCGTGATAAAAAATTAACATTAAGCAAGACCTCATTTACAACGTTAGATGGAAATGTTTCCATGGATGGCACTTTTGATACACAGAATAAAGTAGAACCAAAGATGAATTTTATGTTGAATCTGAATCAGATTGATATTTCAAAAGCGTATGAAACATTCAATACCGTTCGTTCCATGGCGCCGGTAGCGAGGTATTCCAAAGGGAAGGTATCCACTAAATTTATAATAGCCGGAAAAATGGATGCGGCATTATCTCCCCAGTTAAACACCTTTGAAGGGAATGGTAAAATCAATCTGAGCAAGTTGGAAGTTACTAATTTTCCGGCTCTCAATTCCATTGCAGAATTTACACATATTAATGATTTCAAATCCATGCAATTTAAAGACATGTTGCTCGAAGTTGAAATAAAGGAAGGCAGAGTGCACGTAAAACCCTTTGATGTACAGAGCGGAAACATGAAAGCAAACATAGCCGGAAGCAATGGCATTGACAAAACTATGGATTACCTGATGAAATTAGATGTCCCCTCAGGTGCGGCAGGTCAGTTGGCGAATGCCGCTTTTTCTGCATTGACAGGGCAAAAAAATCTGATTGGGGAAAGAGTGAAAATTAATCTTAACATTGGTGGCACTGTGGATGATCCCAAGGTTACCGGAGGGAGCATTGAAAACAGCAGTGACACTAAAAACGCGGTGGATGATAAAGTCAGAAAGGAAACGGAACGGTTGAAGAAAGAGGCGGAAGACAAGGTGAGAGCCGAAGCTGACAGAGTGAAAAGGGAAGCAGAAGCGAGAACAAAAGCGGAAGCGGACCGGATAAAAGCAGAAGCGGAAAAAAAGAAGCGGGAAGCGGAAGAAAAGGTAAGACAGGAGGCAGACCGACTTAAAAAAGAAGCCGAGCAAAAAGCGAAAGATGCATTGAAGGGGAAAGTACCGTTGAAGTTTCCGTGATAATTAGAAATTAGGCATTAGTCATTGGTCATTAGAAATTACAACCAATGACTAATGACTAATGACCAATTTTGAAAATCTTTGAAAAAATTACTGTAACCATTCCTTATGAAAAGGAAGAGTTTTTCTTTACTCAGTTGATTACGGTAAGAAGAAAATTTTACAGCAAAGTTTGCGAATCCTACCATATTGTGAAGGACCTGGTAGCATCAAACAATAAATCCGTATATATACACTTCTTGTTATTTTTCCGTTCCATGGATATGTATCGTCTTTACCTTGATATTCCTGAAAGGAAAATATTGGCGGAGGAATTAAACCGGTTTTGCGGACCCGTAGGAGAAAAAGTGGTAGTTTATAAAGTGGAGAACTGATTTTTCAGATATACTTATTCCATTTCTCTAATCGTAACGCCGCCACGAAATCTTTTATTCGTTGCTCCTGTCCACGGTGACAAATAAGCAAAATACCATCGGCTTCCGCCACAATGTAATCCTTTAGCCCTTGTATGACGGCTAACTTTTCTCCACCCAGTTTTATAATGCTATTGGATGTCTCAAATAAAAGCATGTTTCCATCCACCGCATTTCCTTGTTCATCCTGGTGATGCAATTCATACAAGGCATTCCAGGTTCCTACATCCGACCAGTCAAAATCGCCCGGAATTACATACGTATTAGTGGCTTTTTCCATAATCCCGATATCTATGGAAACGTTTTTACAAAGAGAATAGGTTTTTGTGATAAAATCATTTTCTTTTTTAGTGTGGTAAAATTCGTTTCCTTCTGCAAAAATTTCAGCCATCTGCGGTAAATGTTTTTCAAATGCCTCAATGATTGTTTTTACCGACCATATAAACATACCGGAGTTCCATAAAAAATCCCCGCTTTTAAAGAATGTTTCTGCGATTTCTTTTACCGGTTTTTCTGTAAAAGTTTTTACCTTTCTTATTGTTTTCCGTTTGTCTTTATCCATAAACTGAATATAACCATATCCGGTATCGGGTCTGCGGGGTTTTATTCCGAGTGTCACTAATGCCGGTTCTTTATGGGCGGAAAGAACTGCCTGATTAATTACTGCACGGAATTCTTCTTCTTTTTGTATAATATGATCAGAGGGGGTAACCACAGTAACGGCGCCGGGATCTAATTTGGCAATCTTATAGCTGGCATAAGCAATGCAGGGAGCTGTATTTCGTGCCACCGGTTCAGCAAGAATCTGGTTATCGCTTAAATCAGGCAGTTGTTTCTTTACAAGCTCTACATAAATCTGGTTGGTTACTACATAAATATTTTTTGGATTTGTAAGAGGTAAAAACCGTTCGTATGTTTGTTGAATCATGGTTTTTCCCGTTCCTAAAATATCGAGAAATTGCTTGGGGTGAGGAGTACGACTCAATGGCCAGAATCGGCTACCTACGCCTCCAGCCATGATTATGATATAGGGTTGTTTCATAGTTTTTAAAATTTGTTACAATAATCCCTCTTTAATCAAATCATGAATATGCACCACGCCAAATAATTTTCCATCTTTTAATGCGATCACCTGGGTAATTTTATTTTCTTTAATAACAGGAATTGCCTCAGCCGCATAAGCAAGGTAATCTATAGTTCTTGGATTTTTACTCATAATGTCAATCGCCTTCATCCTGGAAAAATTTTTATTTTTTTCGAGCATTCTTCTTAAATCACCGTCTGTGACAATTCCCAACACAGTGCCACTTTTATCAGTTACTACGGCGGCGCCTAATCGTTTTGAAGTAATTTCAAGAATGACATCGTTCACAGGCGTATCTGAAAATACATTTGGATTTTCATGTTGTGTGCAAATATCTTTTATACGCAGATATATTTTTTTTCCTATTTGTCCGCCCGGATGTAATTTTCCGAAATCCTCTACTGTAAACCCACGACATTCGAGCAAACAAACCGCCAATGCATCTCCCATAACCATGGTCGCAGTAGTACTGTTTGTAGGCAACATATTTTCAAGTCCTGATTCATTTTTTACTTTCACATTCAATAGATTAGTTACATTTTCTCCAAGATAAGAATTCTTATTTCCTGTAATTCCAATGGTCTTGCATCCTGTTTTTTTTATCTGTGGCAACAACGCTTTTATTTCAGGTGTATTTCCGCTATAAGAAATACAAATAACTATATCTTCTTTCTGAATAATTCCCATGTCGCCGTGAATGGCATCAGCCGCATGCATAAAAACAGAAGGGGTTCCTGTGGAATTAAATGTAGAAACAATTTTATTTCCCACAATAGCGCTTTTTCCAATGCCTGTTACAATCACCCGCCCCTTGCATTTCAGAATTTCTTTTACACAATTAATAAAATCAGCGTTTATGGAATGAACCAGCGAACGAATGGATTCTGCCTCCGATAATATTGTCTGGATGGCTTTATTCTTAATATTTTTCGTATCTTTCAAGGGTTATTAATCTTTTTAGCTGAAAATCAATTAGTTAGGTAATTAGCCGGCTTTTATAATAAATAACAAATTTAGTTAAATTAATTTGAATAATATTTTTTTTTTGTAAATTCGTATTCCTTTTTGCCAATTAGTGTAAACAGATGGATGTCAAAAACAAGTTTTTAAAACAAAATCTTACTGAGTTATTCGGATATAAAGATTTCCGTGGAAACCAACAGGCAATCATTGAAGCCATCCTGGATGGTAAAAATGTATTTGTCATTATGCCAACCGGAGCCGGGAAATCGCTATGCTATCAATTACCGGCTATCATGGGACCCGGAATAGCGATTGTTGTTTCCCCACTGATAGCGCTTATGAAAAATCAGGTTGACCAATTAAGGTCGTATGGTTTCACTGCACATTTTTTAAATTCCTCTCTTTCCCGTTCGGAAATTCAACGGGTAAAAAAAGAATCTCTTCAGGATAAAGTGAAGTTGTTATATGTGGCGCCTGAATCATTGGCTAAAGGAGAAAATGTTGAATTTCTCAAACAATTAAAGTTGGCATTTGTCGCCGTAGATGAAGCGCATTGTATTTCAGAATGGGGACATGACTTCAGACCCGAATACCGCAAAATACGAAGTGTGGTTGACTCTATCGGAAATTTACCGCTTATTGCATTAACTGCAACAGCTACCCCCAAGGTGCAACTCGATATTCAGAAAAATCTGGGAATGGCGGATGCAGTAGTTTTCAAATCTTCGTTTAACCGACCTAATTTATTTTATGAAGTACGACCTAAAAGAGATGTTGATAAAAACATAATCAAATTCATTAAAGGTCATCCTAAAAAATCAGGAATTATTTATTGCCTTAGCAGAAAAAAAGTGGAAGAAGTGGCTGAACTTTTAAAAGTAAATGGCATTAAAGCGTTACCTTACCATGCCGGACTTGAACAACCCGTGCGTATGAAAAATCAGGATGATTTCCTCAATGAAAATGTGGACATTATTGTAGCCACTATTGCGTTTGGTATGGGAATAGACAAACCCGATGTACGGTTTGTAATTCATTACGATGTTCCTAAAAGCATAGAAGGATATTACCAGGAAACCGGAAGATCCGGAAGGGATGGGCTGGAAGGAAATTGCATCATGTTTTACAGTTACAACGATATTATCCGGCTTGAAAAATTCATGAAAGATAAGACGGTGATGGAGAGAGAAACCGGTAAATATCTTTTGGATCAGATGGCTTCTTACTCCGAATCATCCGTTTGCAGAAGAAAACAACTGTTGCATTACTTCGGGGAAATCTATGATCTTGACAACTGCGGACGTTGTGACAACTGCCTACATCCCAAACCAAAATTTGAAGCAAAAGATGAGGTTTTATTGTTATTAAATACGGTACGGTTAACCGAGGAACGGTTCGGCGCCATACATCTTGTAAATGTAATACGTGGTGTTGTAAACCCGCATGTCGTTAGCTATCTGCATGACCGGCTTGAAGTATTTGGCAAAGGGTCTAATGAAGATGTGCATTTCTGGAATTCCATTCTTCATCATACCCTGATGAGTAACTTAATGTACAAGGATATTCAGGATTTTGGAGTATTTAAATTGACAGAGGAAGGAAGAGCGTACATTAAAAAACCACGGTCCATTGAATTTACAAAAGATCATGATTATGATAAACTTGCCAGTGAAGAGCCCGATATTCCCATGGAAGATTTTTGCACCTACGATCAGATATTGCTCGATAAGTTAAAAGCACTGCGAAAAAAAATTGCCAAAGAGAAGAATGTGCCGCCTTTTGTAATCTTTCAGGACCCATCCCTGGAGGAAATGGCTACCAAATTTCCTATTACCAAAGACCAATTGGGAAAAATGACCGGAGTAGGAATGGGTAAAGTGATGAAATACGGCGATCCATTTTTAAATCTTATCAACAGTTATGTGGAAGAAAACGAAATTGAAGTTATGCCGGATATTGTGGTTAAATCAGCAATTAAAAAATCACAAATTAAGGTTCTCATTATTCAGCAGGTAGATAAGAAGGTAGGACTCAATGAGATTGCTGATTCAAAAAACCTTGAAATGACCGAACTTATGCATGAAATCGAACAAATTGTAAATTCCGGCACCAAACTGAATCTTGATTATTATATTGACAGCGCCATAGACGAAGATCGCCAGGAACTCGCGTACGAATATTTTATGAAAGCTGAAACCGATGATATTCAAACTGCTGTAAACGAGTTAGAAAAAGATGGTTTTACGGAGGAAGAAATACGGTTGATGCGCATTAAATTCATGTGTGAGATGGCGCAGTGAAAATGTCTACCAAACCCATTTGTTCAAATATCTTTTCTCAATCCCCTTGTAAAAAAACCCAGCCATCGCACATCCAAATGCGTTTGCAATAAAATCAGAAAATTCCGCCGTTCTTCCCGAAAAAAATGTCCCTTGCATGAGTTCAAGCGCACCTCCATAAAAGACACTTATATAAAAGGAAGTAACCAGACAATAATTACGAAGATGTGAAAATTTCTGTTGAAGGGAAAATCCCCGTGTCATTAAGATGACGAGAATAAAAAATAAACCCGCATGAACTAATTTGTCAAAAGATAATAATTCCAACCACCAAACAGAAGGGATGTATTTTCCTGGGAACAGGCAGAGGACGAAAATCAGAAAAGCCCAGAGGAGAGAATATTTTGTATAACGGAGGAACATTTGGATACCCAAATCACGAACATCCCATACTTGCCCCGCAGTTCAAACATTTATAGCAAACACCGGAGCGTACGGTAATATGTCCGCACTCATGGCAAGCCGGAGCATCGCCGCTCATGTTGCTTAAATATTCCTGAGTAGAAACAGCTACCGTCTGAGTTGCCGGTTGAAGAGTAGTTTGCGCTTTTAGCTTTTTAGATGGATTGGCATTACCATTTGTACCATTTTCGGGTGTATTTTCAAAATTCTCTTCTAAGAAATTTTCAATCTCATCGTTTGTAGCTGTAGGGCTATCGGCAATCTGCTGTGCCATTTCCTGTGGTGGCACTTGTACCAGATCCGTGCGGTTCAAGTACTCAAAGGCGAGTAACCGGAATACATAATCAACTACGGATGTAGCTGATTTAATATTGGGATGCTCCACCATTCCGCATGGTTCAAAACGGGTGAAAGTGAATCGTGACACAAATTCTTCCAGAGGAACTCCGTATTGTAATCCTAATGACACAGCAATCGCAAAACAATTCAGTATCGAACGGAAGGAAGCCCCTTCTTTGTGCATATCAATAAAAATTTCACCTAAGGTTCCGTCTTTATATTCACCGGTACGCACAAAAAGTGTCTGCCCTGCAATTTTCGCTTTTTGTGTAAACCCTCTTCGTTTAGAAGGCAATACCTGACGGATACTTGATAATTGATGATGAAAATCTGTATTGGATGTTTCTTTAATAAATTTCTTAGCCGCTTCCAATACTAATTCAGGAGTTAAATCGTTTACGCTGACTTCATATTTTTCCGCTTTACCGTTTTCACTTTCCTTTTTATCCGATTTGTTGGATAAGGGTTGAGAAAGTTTGCAACCATCACGATACAATGCGTTGGCTTTTAATCCTAATTTCCATGAAAGTTCATAACAACTTCTTATATCATCAACGGTGGCTTCGTTGGGAAGATTTATAGTTTTAGAAATAGCACCCGAAATAAACGGTTGCACTGCCGCCATCATGCGTATGTGAGCATGGGGTTCTATAAATCGCTTTCCAATCTTACCGCATTTATTAGCACAATCAAAAATAGGATAATGTTCTTCTTTCAAGTGAGGCGCTCCTTCTACAGTCATGGTTCCGCAAACGTAATTATTTGCCTGCTCAATCTGATAGTCACTGAAACCAAGTTGTTTTAACAAATCAAAATCAGGATTCTGATATTGTTCGGGTTTGAAACCAAGACGCTTCAGACAATCTTCTCCTAAAGTCCAAACGTTAAAAGCAAATTGAATTTCGAAAGCGGAAGGTAAATTTTTCTCCGCTTTTTCAATGTCTTCACGGGCGAATCCTTTGGCTTTAAGCGATTCATGATTGATATGTGTGCTACCGGCAAGAGTCCCTTTTCCTACCACATATTTAATGATGTCATCAATTTCGTATGATTTATAGCCGATAGTTTTTAATGCCTTTGGAATGGATTGATTTATTATTTTAAAATAACCGCCTCCGGCAAGTTTTTTAAATTTCACCAGCGCAAAATCCGGTTCCACTCCGGTGGTATCACAATCCATAGCCAGTCCAATGGTGCCGGTAGGAGCAATGACGGTGGTCTGTGCATTCCTGTATCCGTACTTTTCGCCCAACTGAACGGCTTTGTCCCAGGCGTTGGTAGCGGCTTTTAACAAATAATCCGGACAGTATTTAGGGTTAATCCCAACTGCCGGAATAGACAATCCTTCGTAAGCATCCGTGGCGTTATATGCCGCAAAGCGGTGATTTCTCATCACCCTCATCATGTGGTCTTTATTCTTTACAAAACCTTTGAAAGTTCCGATTGAGTGCGCCAATTCCGCACTGGTTGCATACGCTGTTCCGGTCATAATTGCAGAAACGGCTCCCGCAATGGCAAATGCCTTGTCACTGTCATAAGGAATACCTGAAACCATAAGCACGGTTCCCAGGTTGGCAAACCCTAATCCTAAGGTTCTGAATTGATAGGATAATCTGGCGATTTCTTTAGAGGGGAAGTGAGCCATCAGCACTGAAATTTCAAGAACTGTTGTCCAGATTCTGCAGGCGTATTCAAAACCATTTACATCAAAGGTTAATTTTTCCTCATCAAAGAATTTCATCAGGTTCATGGAAGCCAGATTGCATGCAGTGTTGTCAAGGAACATATATTCGCTACATGGGTTCGATGCTTTGATTTTACCATCTTCCGGGCACGTATGCCACTCCTGAATGGTTGTATCATATTGCACACCTGGGTCGGCACATGCCCAGGCGGCATTACAGATTTGATTCCAAAGTTCTTTAGCCGGAATTTTGCTCATCACATGCCCATCGGTACGTGAAGTTGTTTCCCAGTCACCATTTTCTTCCAACAGTTTGAAAAATGAATGAGGTACGCGAACAGAATTATTTGAATTCTGACCGGAAACCGTGATGTATGCCTCTCCTTCGTAATCGGATGGATAACCTGCATTAATAAGTGCGCCAACTTTTTTCTCTTCATTTACTTTCCAGTTAACAAAGCTGAGAATTTCTGGATGGTCTAAATCAAGGCAAACCATTTTTGCCGCTCTGCGGGTGGTTCCACCGGATTTTATAGCGCCTGCGGCTCTGTCCCCTATTTTCAAAAAAGACATAAGCCCCGAAGAAGTACCACCGCCGGAAAGAATTTCGCCGGACCCTCTGATACTTGAAAAATTTGTCCCGACTCCGGAACCATATTTGAAAATTCTGGCTTCACGAACCCACAAGTCCATGATACCCCCTTCGTTGACGAGGTCGTCATTGACAGATAGGATAAAACATGCATGGGGTTGTGGTCTCTCATACGCAGAAGTTGATATTTTCAATTCTTCGGTTTTAGGATCTACATAATAGTGTCCTTGTGGGGTACCCTTTATATTATAGGTGTCATACAAACCGGTATTAAACCATTGTGGGGAATTTGGAGCGGCACATTGACCCAAAATCATATATACCAACTCATCGTAAAATATTTTTGCATCTTTTTCGGTTGCAAAGTAATTATAGCGTTTACCCCAACTCATCCAGCAATTAGCCAGACGATGGGCTACCTGTTTGAGGGAATTTTCGGAACCGGTTTTACCATTCGGTTGAGGTACACCGGCTTTACGGAAATATTTTTGAGCCAGAATATCGGTAGCCACTTGTGACCATCCTTTGGGTACTTCAACATTATTCATTTCAAATACGGTATCTCCCGCAGGATTGCGGATGATGGAGGAACGATACTCATATTCAAATTGGTCGAATGGGCTTTTACCTTCCTGTGTAAAATACCTGTCGAAGCTCAGTCCCTTGCTTTCGGTTTTTGTTTTCTTAGCCATTTTAGATGTTTGTTTAGTCCGGGTTAAATTGTATTATTATAAACTAATGATATAGTTGTTTACGTTAGTTTTTTCGACATTCCAGATTTATTTTCATTTTTTAGTGAAAGAATCCCCCAAAACCCGATTAGAAGGGTCTCCAACGCACTTTTTAATGTAAGGGAATTCGTGGATAAAATTATTTGGTGGTAAGGTAATAAGCAAGTGTATTTTTTCCACAAATTGTGGACATTGTTTAAAAAGTTATTAATGTTGTATAGTTTAAAGGAATTATTCCAACATGAAAGATTTCATAAAACGACTTAAAGATAAATTCTTCCGGTTGATTTTACATTATCAAACAAAATTAATCATTTCACTTTTAATCATTGAATTTTTTTCAAATGAGAAACCGGGATATTCCCAGGTAGATGATAGTACAAAAAAAATTCAACATCAAAAAATTTTTTTTCTAACCACTCTTGGAACCGGTTATACAGGCGGATTATTTTTTCTTAACCATGTATGGTATGCGAATCAGAAATCCAGCCAATTTCATTTTTTTAACGATGGTCGTGAATGGTATTATATGGATAAAACCGGTCATCTGTTCTTTACATACCAGATAAGCCGTGCCGGAAATCGTTGGTTTCGCCAAGCGGGCTTCAGTGAAAAAAATTGTCTATGGTGGGGAGGACTCCTGGGAGCAATTCTACTTACGCCTATTGAACTATTTGATGGTTATTCTTCAGGGTATGGGGCTTCCGGATGGGATGCGTTGTCTAATTTGGGAGGATCTGCCTGGTTCATTTCTCAAGAGATGCTATTTTCAAAACAAATTCTTGAAATAAAATTCTCCTATAGAAATTCTCCTTATG
The DNA here is from genome assembly GCA_001769655.1 of Bacteroidetes bacterium RIFCSPLOWO2_12_FULL_37_12. GTDB lineage: Bacteria > Bacteroidota > Bacteroidia > 2-12-FULL-37-12 > 2-12-FULL-37-12 > 2-12-FULL-37-12. Next base: position 121,608 of record MEPC01000042.1, read on the forward strand.
CGTCCATTCGCCCGGAGGTATTAGGTAGAACGGTTGCACAAAGAATTATTAAGGACTACAATGGGCAAACCTATTGGTTTTGTTCAAACGCAGGAAACCTTTCTGGAAACAATAAGGAAAACTTGCTAAAGGTGTTTGGAATTGCTTTAGGATACGGTGCTGAAGGGTTGATTTATGGAAATAATGAATTGAACGTTTTGTCTTTTAAGGAAATATATATAGCCCCGGATATTGACCTAACCAAGTTGCCGGTAAAAAACGTTCTTTTGAAAAAAATATTTTTTTATTTGAATTTTTATCATTTACCACTACCGGCGCTGGGATATAATACTAAGGATGGTTGGCTATGGAGTTGGATGTATTAGATTAGGGACAATAGATAGTTTTTAGAGATGCCCTTAAATTATTTAGTTCACCCTAAAAATTATTTTCATATATCCAAAAAATTGTATATCTTTGTCCCATGGTTTATTTCCGGACAATAAACGCATGGGTGGGGCTTGCTTTACTATTAGCCCTTTCCTCATGCGAAAAATTCCTCCCTCCAGACCCTGGAGGAGAAAATGTACTTGAAGGTCCTCTGGATGGACTTACTCCATCACAAAACAACCAATTCCTTAAAGGTGATGCCTTATTTTCAAAAATCTATACTCCACAAGAAGGACTCGGTCCTATCTTCATTCAGAATTCATGCGTGGGTTGCCATACAGTCGGTGGAAAAGGGATTCCTGCAAATTTAGTTACGCGGTTTGCTTTTAAAAATGGGAATAATTACGATTATCTGTTGGAAGAAGGAGGTCCCCAGCACCAAACCAATGCCATTTCAAATTATTCAACGGAACTTATCCCTGAGAAAGCAAATGTTTTTACGAAACGATTGCCTCCTGCCGTAACCGGTTTTGGCTACATTGCCGCCATTCATGATTCACTAATTCTATCATGGGAGGACTCCAGTGACACTAACAGCGATGGTATTTCAGGCAGAGCATCCTACGTAATACCCCGAAATAATTTTACTCCGCAGTTGATACATATAGAACGTGACGGAAAATATCTTGCCCGGTTTGGTAAAAAAGCAAGTAAGATACGATTGATTGACCAGGTTGCTTTTGCGCTTAAGGAAGATATTGGGATAACCAATGATTTTGAACCGTATGATCTTTACAATTATAAAACCGGAGTCCAAAGCGTGGATGCTATCGCAGATCCCGAAGTAACCTCTGCTGTTTTACAAAATCTTGTTTTTTATCTGCGAACATTAAAAAGCCCGCCTCGCAGAAATGAAAATGACCCGGATGTTTTAGCAGGAGAGCAACTATTTTCCGCTATAGGATGTATTTCGTGTCACCGTCCTTCATTTAAAACAGCCAAAAGTGATATAGAACAACTTAGCGAAAAAGAATTTGCTCCTTATTCCGATTTTCTATTACACGACATGGGTGCTGGCTTGGATGATGGATTCACAGAAGGTGCGGCAACAAGTTTTGAATGGAGAACGGCTCCTCTGTGGGGCATTGGATTAGCGTCTTCCTCACAAGGTGGAAAAAAATATTTTCTTCATGATGGCAGGGCTTCTTCTATTGAAGAGGCAGTCAGCTATCATGGAGGGGAAGCCGCAAGCCGTAAAAATGCATTTTTAAAGTTATCGCCGGAAGATAAAGAGAAAGTGGTGAAGTTTGTTGAATCGCTATAAAAAATAGTATGTTTTCCTTAGACCGTAATAAATTCCTGAAATTCAGTGGCACGTTGATGTCACTGCCTCTGTTGGGGCCTCTTGCAACATTTTTATCCGGTTGCGCGGGTATCAACTACATTCAGGGTGTTGATTTTAAAAATAAAACCGGAATCACACTAAATGAATTTAAAATTCAGAGTTTTGTGGTGCTGGAAAACGCACATTTCAGAAAACCCGTTTTGATTTATAAAAAAAGTGACGCAGAATTTACAAGTGTTTCTTTACGATGCACTCATAAGGGATGCGAGTTAGATCCTTCAGGGAATAAATTGGTTTGTCCCTGTCATGGTAGTGAATTTTCTTTTGAAGGAAAGGTTTTGAATCCACCTGCAAAAGATGATTTACAAAAATTTCAAACCAGTTTCGATTCGGAATATGTGTATGTGCATTATTAATACAATGGTAATACAATGATAAACAACCGTATTACAACTGCATTACAACCGTATTACAACTGTTTTACAACGTAATAATTTCACCATGCTATATCTTCTTTTATTAATTATTTATTCCTCCTCTGTATTCGCGCAGGGTGACACTTCAATCGCCCGGGAAGCTATTTACAATCGCCCTTTTATTGGCGGAAATACCGGAAACATGGCGTCCGGCGGATATGCAGAAGGCAATACAAATTATTTCGCAACCGATGGTGTCAGCGAAGGTTTTTCCATGGAACTCAGGAGATTCAATCTTTTTCTTTATTCACCGGTGACCTCTCATATCAAATTTCTTTCTGAACTGGAATTTGAGCATGGAACTGAGGAAATAAATATCGAAACGGCAATGATTGATTTCAGGATATTTCCTGATTTCTCTTTTCGCGGAGGAATATTATTGACTCCCGTAGGTGATTTTAATATTAATCATGACAGTCCTAAGTGGGATATGATAAACAGACCCTTGGCGGCGACCGATATAGTTCCCTCTACTTTATCGGAAGTAGGGTTTGGCATTTTTGGAAATTTATTTCCGTGGAATGCACGAATAACTTATTATTTATACCTATTGAATGGATTGGGCGAAAACGTCATTCACAATGAAGAAGGGAAGACGTTATTAAGAGCAGGAAAATCCGGAGAAATGTTAGGAGAAGATAACAACGGCGTTCCTATGGGAAATGCGAGAATCAGCATAAATTTTCCATTATTGGGGGAATTGGGTATTTCCTGGTATGGTGGCGCTTACAATACGTTTAAAAAAGATGGATTGGATATAGATAAAAAAAGAAATTTGCATTTGGGATCTCTTTATTATCAGCGGGAATTTTTTCAACGGGTGACACTCAATGGGGAAGTGTCACGGGTTTGGATTGATGTGCCTGCGGAAGCCGGAGAAAATTACGGTAACCGTCAATGGGGATATTTTTTAGACATGATATTTGCAGTGAAAAAAGGTAAAATGGGACGGCTTGAAAATGCCCGTCTAAATATTTTCATGCGTTCGGAATTTGTGGATTTTAACGAAGGTAAATTTATTTTATCCCGTGAACACAAATTCGATGAATTATATGCACTCAGCGGAGGCATTTCATTTTTTCCAATACCAGGGACCGTATTGCGTATGAACTACCGGTGGCACTGGGAATACGATTTACCGGGGAATCTCAGCCGTACCGGAGGGTTTCAGGTGGGATTGGCGAGTTATTTCTGAGTTAGCCCATTTCCTATGCACATCAAAAATAAATTAACCCTATATTTGAAAAATTTATATAACTTTCAGGTTTTAGCTTATTAGCTCTGAAAGGCATACACGTCAACTGTTACTGCTCAGCTGTATGTTTAATTCAGAAAAATAAAAGAAATTAAAAAATGTTCAGTGCCAAACGAACAACTAACAATATTCACGTAATCATCCCTTTAAGGTCAAACTTTCTTTTTTCGTTTGTCATTTTTTCTTTTTATTACTTGTTCATTGTAAATTGAACATTTGAAATTGTTCATTTTTTCTCTAATTTTCTGCTGTGTAGTTAAGAACTTTTTTCTCACTAATCAATAATCTCCGAATTCCCCCATGCCCTCCCCCCGCGACCCCCAACTCGAAATTGCTCTCGGAAAAAGCGCCTTGCTCAAATCAAAAGTGCTGGCAATTTTTTTTGGAATTGTTTGGAGTGCTCAACTAACCATATTAATCGTTTTTACATTTATCTATAAAACGTGGTTCTCTCAGGTCACTTCTGAAATCTTAATACCCGTTGTATCTTTATTCGGATTAACTTTCTTCGCTGAATTATATTCTTTCTTTTATTTTAAAAAAGTTGTACGGGAAGGCAGAGCGTACGCTATTAAAAAAGCATATCCGGTAGTTTTTCTGGAAGTCACTTTCCCTTCACTGATAATGTTTTTCCTGTTGATTCATTTTCCGCAAGGTATCCCTTTTACTAAAATGGATTTAATGAACGGTCCACCGGTTTTTTTGTATTTATTTTTTATCATACTATCTGCGCTTTATTTGGACATGAAAATTTCCGTTTTTATTGGAATTACCGCCGGAGTTGAATATGCATTATTATTGATTTTCTGGGGACAAGATGTAATTGCAGAAACTTTCGCCCCCTTGCTCTTTTTTAAATCTGTCATTTTTGTCGTTTGCAGTGTCATTTCCGGCATGGTTTCCATGAAAATAAGGGAAGCCGTTTTATCAGCCATGCGAACTAAAAATGAAATGATTCAAACATTAGATGAAAAAGTAAATGAAAAAACAAAAGAAATTCTCCTGAAAAAAGAAGAGATTGAAGAGAAAAACAAAAACATCACCGATAGCATTGAATATGCCTCGCGGATTCAACAGGCAATTCTTCCTGATTCAGGAAAAATAAAACAATTTGTCTCGCAGTCATTTATTCTATATGAACCCAAAGATGTGGTAAGCGGAGATTTTTACTGGTTTAAAGAATTGCCCGAAAAAGGAAAAGAATGTTTCATCATTGGAGTAGGTGATTGTACCGGACATGGAGTACCCGGTGCCTTGATGGCTATGATCGGAAACTCTTTATTGCACCAGATTGTAAACGAAAAAAAAGAAATCAGCCCCGCTAAAATTTTGAATCTGATGCACGAGGGAATAAGGAATATTTTGCGACAATCGGAGGAAGACACAAGCACAAGAGATGGAATGGATATGGTTTTATGTACCGTAAATTTATCAGAGAAAAAAGTAATATATGCCGGCGCCAACCGTCCTTTGTTTTACTTCACACAAAATACCTTTCATGAAATTTCTCCGGATAAGTCACCAATAGGCGGATTTCAATGGGAAGAAAAAAGGAATTTTAATGAAACAATAATCCCTTTGAATTCCGGTGACACAATTTATCTTGCATCAGATGGCTATCAGGACCAATTCGGTGGCACTCATAATAAAAAGTTTGTAAAAAGAAATTTTATTGAATTGCTGGGAAATATTCAAAAACTATCTATGGAAGATCAGCAGAAAACATTATACAAAAATTACAAGGAATGGAAAGGTACGCGGGAGCAGACGGATGATGTGTTGGTAGTTGGAATTAAAGCGTGATTTCACTACTCCATGCTTCTGTAAATTACATCCATTATTTTTGTTCTTACATCCATTGTAATGAGTTTTTTATTTCCCACATCCGGATGCACCCGGTTTGATAGAAAAATGTAAACCAGCTCTTTATCGGGGTCAACCCAAACGCAGGTACCCGTGAATCCTGAATGTCCGAATGTATTGGTTGATGCAAGTTCAGAAGTGGGACCATTCCCTTTGGGTTCTTTTTTATCCCAGCCCAATGAACGCCTGCTTACCGGGGTCTTGTAAGAGTAAAATTCTTTTACTATTCCTTTATTAAAATATCTTCTTCCGCCATAATAACCGTCCTGCAAATTCATCTGCATTAAGACGGCTAAATCATGGATGTTAGAAAAAAGACCGGCATGACCGGCAATTCCTCCCTGCATCGCGGCACCAGGATCGTGAACAGTGCCACGAATCAATTCTCTGCGGAATACAGTATCCATCTCTGTTGGCGCCATTCTGTCAAGTGGAAATTTTTTCAACGGATTGTAACCAAGGGTGGATAATCCCAATGGATTATAAAAAGTTCTGGTTAGAAAATTTTCCATTGGTTCGTAGAGAATATTTTCAACGGCTTTCTTCATGATTTGAAAACCAATGTCACTATAAACATATTCTTTCTTTCCGGTAACGGGAGAATTGATTGTCCATTTCCAAACGGAATCAGGTAATGAAGGAATCCCTTTCAAAGAGGAAGAAACAGAAATGCCGGAATTTATAGTGTCACCGGAAGGAAAATAAAAAACGGGAGATATTTTTCCGGTTTTTTTATCGAGTGTATTTTTCCAATATTCCAGGTAGGCGGGCAACCCGGACTGATGGGTGAGAATATCCACAATTTTCAAGGTATCTTTATTCGTCCTCTTTAATTCGGGAATATAATAGGAAACGGGTTTGTTCAGATCAATTTTATCTTCGCTTTTCAGATACATAATTGCCTGCAGTGTGCCTGCCACTTTTGATACAGATGCTATATCATATAACGTGTTTGGTGTCACCTTTTCGAGCGAATCATACGCAGTATATCCAAAACATTTTTCAAAGACCACCAACCCTTTTCGTGCCACAAGAACCTGAGCGCCGGGTGTGGCTTTGTTTTTTATGGCATCGTTTGCAATACTATCAATTTTATTAAGACACACTGAGGACATTCCCACTTCTTCAGGATATCCAACCCGTAATCGTAAATTACTGTTTGTTTTAATTCCCGTTCCATACGAAAATTGCGGAGAGGCAGTAACCGGAAGCGTTCCCTTTACACCCATAGCGCCAAATAATATCTGAGGAGCTATCTGCCGGGTGTAGTCATTATCCTCATAAGAAAGTAAAAGCCAATGAAAATTTTCGAGTAGGGTCAAGGCGTAAGGAGTTCCAAACAATACTATGATGACGCGGGTTTTTTGATTCAATTCCTCAAGCATGCTCAATAAACGTTTATCCATTCCAAAATCCCTGCTTTGAATTTTACCAATCCTGTGTAATCCTACGACCACTACATCAAAATCATCAAGCATGTGCTTCAACGAATCATACGCTATATCAGCATCATTTTTCTTCAGTGTAAAATGTGAAAATGGTGCATAATGAGTGAGGGTTTGCTGAAATAAATTTCCTTCCGGAGCGCCTGCAGAAAGAGAGGCGAAACGAAAGGTCTCTGGAGATTGAACCGGAAGGAAATCTTTTTCATTTCTGACAAGGGTTTGTGCATCTTCATATAACTGGCTCGCAAATATTTTAGCAGTGGCATTATTAAGATTATTAAAAAGATTAGTATCGGGAATGGTTTGTTTTCGTTTTAACCCACACCAATATTTGAAATACAATATTTTTCTGACACTATTGTCTATATCCTCACGAAGTAGTGTTCCGTCAGCAACGGCATTACAAATTTCTTTTATGGCAAGAGGGATATTCTCCGGATAAAGCAATACATCGTTGCCTGCCTGTAATGCTTTTACTTCTAATTTTCCAGGTTCAAAATATTTACTGACTGCTTTCATGTTCAGGGCATCGGTAAAAATCAAACCCTGAAATCTCAATTTATCTTTTAACAATTCACAAACCACGTTTTCGGAGAGCGTAGTAGAGGAAAACGCAGTAGAATCCATGGTGGGAATATGAAGGTGTGCCACCATCATGCTCATAAGTCCGTGGTTTATTAATTTCCGAAAAGGAAATAATTCTAAGGAATCAAGACGTTTTACATCATGATTAAGCAGAGGAAGTTCAACATGGGAATCAGCGCCCGTGTCACCGTGTCCTGGAAAATGTTTTCCATTCGCAATAATGCCATTTTGCTGAAGACCTTCCATATAGGCATACGCTTTATCAAAGACCTCCTCGCGGGATTCGCCGAAGGAGCGGTCACCAATCACCGGGTTCAGCGGATTACTGTTTATATCAGCAACGGGAGCAAAATTTACATGAATGCCAAGCATTTTGCACTGGGATGCAATTTCTTTTCCCATTTCAAAAATTTTACGATTATCATTGATGGCACCCAGTGTCATTTGTCTGGGAAAACTGAGTGTGCTGTCGAGGCGCATCCCCAAACCCCATTCTCCATCAATGGAAATAAGCAAAGGAACATTGGAAATTGCCTGCCAACGATTTGTCAATTTTACCTGACGCACAGGTCCCCCCTGAAAAAAAATCAATCCCCCGATTTTATAATCCCTTATCAGCGAATCAATTTTGAGATTAAATTTTTCGTCTCGGTTAGAATACGCCGCAACCATAAATAATTGCCCTATTTTTTCTTCCTCACTCAACGTATTAAAAACACTGTCCACCCAAGGGTGATTTAATTGGGGTTTGAAAAGATTTTTCAGAGTGGATGTATCAGCGGAATAAGGCATTTGTTCCCATGAAATAATATCCCTGCGTTTTGGTTGGTGAGTTATTTTTTTGGGTACCTTGCAATGAATGAGCAGAAACGTAAAAAATAGCAATAAGAAATATTTTGTCTTCTTAAAATTCATCGTTGTAAAAGTACTGAATTTTTTCTCCGTTTTCATTAAAAAAAACCTCCCCCAGCCCCTCTCCAAAAAAATGGAGAGGGGTGAACGAACGCCTGGATTTACATCACATTAATCTGTAAATCATAATTTTCATGTACATTTGAAGAATGAAACTCCCGTCATTATTCCCACTTCCCAAAAACAAGAAATTTGATTATCAGCCCAGATACTTTCAGGAAGAAAAAGATTCTATGACAGAGGAAAAACAAACTATGAGTGGACTTTTCAGGAAAAGAAGACACCTTTTCAATTTCCGAAAAGAAAAAATCAAAACCTCAGCTATACGAACACTAATTTTTCTGATTTTGCTCATAGGATTGTTTTTTTACCTGCTGAAATGAAATTTTTTATTATTAAATCCTACCTCACCCCAGCCCCTCTCCAAAAAAAGGAGAGGGGCGAAAAATTTGTTGAATTTTTTATACAGTTTATGTGAAATTCAAAAAATTTTCATGTAAGTTTGCGTATCCAATTAATCCTATTCCATTGAAAACACTCGCACACCCACAAACGCTATCGGACCGGATTGAAAACCTTACAGAGTCACAGACGCTTGCCATGTCAAAAAAAGCGCGTGAACTGATTGCAAAAGGAGTTGATGTCATTAATTTAAGTTTGGGGGAGCCCAATTTTCCTACTCCCGAACCCATTGTAAAAGCCGCGATGGATGCCTTGCAAGCCCGCAAATACACCTATTATACACCCGTTAGCGGATACCTCGATTTGAGAGAAGCAATTTGTGAAAAATTCAAACGTGATAATGAACTTTCGTTTACGCCGGAACAAATTATTGTTTCTACCGGAGTGAAACAATCAGTAGCAAACGTAATTTTAAGCGTGATTAATCCTGGTGATGAAGTGCTGATTCCTTCACCTTACTGGGTGAGCTATAATACGCTCATACAATTAGCAGAAGGGGTTTGTAAAACGATACCTTCTTCCGTGGATACTCATTTTAAAATAGATCCGCAACAAATTAAAGATGCTATTACACCCAGGACACGCATGCTCATTTTTTCATCTCCCTGCAATCCATCGGGCACTGTTTTAAGCGAGAAAGAATTAGCCGCCTGGGCTGAGGTTTTAAAAGAACATGAAAACATTGTAATTGTTTCAGATGAAATTTATGAATATATTAATTTTACCGGCAAACATCATAGTATAGGAAGTTTTCAAGAGTTGCGTGACCGGGTGGTGATTCTGAATGGTCTCTCAAAAAGTTATGCCATGACGGGATGGAGGTTGGGATACATGGCGGCGCCGTTATGGATTGCGAAAGCGTGTGAGAAAGTGCAGGGGCAGGTGACATCCGCTACATGCTCTATTACCCAGCGTGCCGCTATAGTGGCACTGAAATCAAAATTAAGTGAAACCGATGATATGCTGAAGGCATATTTAAGAAGGCGGGATCTCATGGCAGGATTATTAAAAAAAATTCCCGGATTAAAATTTGACATTCCACAAGGAGCGTTTTATATTTTTACGGATGTGAGCAGTTACTTTGGAACACATTGGAATGGAAAGAAAATTTTATCGGCTGAAGACATGAGTTTTTACCTGCTCGAAAAAGCGCATGTGGCATTAGTACCCGGCGAAGCATTCGGGGATCCCAACAGTATCCGGTTTGTATATGCCGCTGAGGACGAGAAAATCTGCAAAGCAGTGGATCGGATTGAGAAAGCGTTGGGGGAATTGAGGAGATGATTATCAAGTTTTTTTGTTATTTTGTTTTCAATTTCAAAAAATCTCCGTCCACAATAAATAATTTTACCCCATTAATTGAACGTGTACGGTGCGAACTTAATTCATCCGACACCTGATACGACATTCCTTTCATTAATTTAAATACGCTACCGTCAGCAAGTTCTGTGTCCATTTCTCCTTCGATGCAATAAATGATGTGCCCTTTTTCGCACCAATGGTCTGCCTTGTAATTTTGGGAATATTCAACCATTCTTATTCTCAGTCCTTCGAACTGAAGGGTTTTCCAATAGGCAACTCCGGTTTCTCCTTTGTGTTCAGTGGTGGGAATTTTGTCCCAATCTGTGAGCTGAAAAGGTATGTTTTGGATCATGTGGAATGAGGTGTTTAAGGATTCTGATTAACGTTTCTCTTTTGTATTTTGTGAAACGATGGTTGAGTATCAGTGTCACTATTTATGAATCACCACCTCGGAAGTTCGCACACGGTTGCTGATGTGCTTAGCCAGATCCTGAATTTCCACTTCAAAAAGAATGGTGTCATTTACGCTTAGGCGGGTATCATTGGCAAAAATGTCAAACACATCTATAAAACCTTCCACTTGCCTTTTTACTCCGGGTTTTGAAATACCCTCGGGTAATCGGAACTCGTATGGCTCTGCAATAGAGTTGGTGTCGGGAAAGGATCCCGTGTCAATTTTCATTTCAATAAAATTTCCTTTTACCTTTCTGAATTTAGTCAGAAAAATATCAGCGTCACCGATTTGGTCGGTTGGATACCCTAAGTCACCATCTCCATCGGTAAAGGATAATGTAACTTTTACCACAGATTCAATTCCCTGATTATTCCTAAGCACTTCAATCTTTTCAAACTTCAAAGCGGGAATCACAGAGAAATCGGGCGTTTCGATGCAGGAAGTCGTAACTATAAAAATTGTCAGGGAGAGTAGCCACAAATGACCACGGAAATAAAAGGTTTTCATGTCTGACAGGGTTGATTGTTTTACAAATTTACGTGAAAATTTTGTACTTTTGTAAATAAATATAATAATGCGTCCGATTGCAACTTCTAAAAAAAATAAAAAAAGTGTATATGTTGAAACATCCGTAATCAGTTATCTTGTGGATGAAAGAATAAAAATCAGATCCTTTATTGAAATAACTACACGTTGGTGGAATACCCAGCGCAAATACTATATGACATTTATTTCTCCTGAGGTTATTGCCGAACTCCAAAAAGGAAATTACCCGAATAAAACAAAGGCAATAGAACATGCTTTGACTATTCAATTAGTTGAACGAAAAAAGGAAATTATTGATATTGCCTCTATTTATATGAAAAATTTCCTTATGCCAAAAGAATTAATTGGCGATGCAATGCACCTTGCTTATGCTTCCTATTTTAAAATTGATTTTTTATTAACTTGGAACTGCACTCACTTAGCAAACGCCAATAAAAAAGAACATATCCGTATATTAAATTCAAGATTAAATTTATTTGTCCCGGAAATCATTACCCCTATGGAATTATTTATTGATTAAACTTAAATATCTTTATACAATGGAAACAACAATTTTATTAAAAGAAAAGTGGAGGGTTCAAAAAGAATTAGCTGAAAGTGCTGGTTACAACCTTACAAAATATACTGTTTTAGTAGATAGTATTGTAAAGTATGTAAGACAAAAGTATAAAAAGAAAAACAAAACAGGATTTCAATAAACTTCCTCGTAATACCGTTCAGTTTTCATACCATATACCTTATACCTTCCATCAATGACCGCTTTTAAACAACAACTTGAAAAAGAAAAAGCAGAAAAAGTTGCAAAAGAAGTCAAACAGCGCAGGATAACCTTGAAGGTTTGGATTATTTTAACAACCAGATGATGCACCATCCATTCAATCCCGAAAAATTTTTTAAAAATCTCCCTTCCACCCATTCCGGCGATTTCGAAAAAAATGCCCTCGCCCTGTTTGAATTTCAATTTGAACATAACAAAGTTTACAGGGAATATTCACAACGAATTGGAAGGCCACCCGAACAGGTAGATTCATTAATGAAAATCCCTTTTCTGCCAGTTCGTTTTTTTAAAACGCACCCGGTTTTCTGTGGTGACGTACCCTTTACAAACTATTTTCTCAGTTCCGGAACAACCGGCACTCAACCTTCAAAGCATTACATCAAAGAGATTTCATCTTATTTAACGAACTGCGTGCGCTGTTACAACTATTCCTGGGGCGCATTAGATAATTATAGTATTCTCGCTTTAATTCCATTATTAAAAAATAGAGAAACATCATCCTTAGTCCACATGGTAGAACATTTTATTCAACTATCCAACGATAGTGTTTCCGGTTTTTATTATGAGAATGAAGAATGTCTTGCTGACTTATTATCACATCCCACAGGAAAATTCCCTGCTAATAAAAGAATAATTCTGCTCGGTCTTAGCTACGCTTTGTATGATTTTTTTTATAAGCACCCCATACATTTTCCGGAATTGATTCTTATGGAAACCGGGGGTATGAAAGGGAGAAAAAAAGAAATGACACGGATGGAGTTGCATGAATTTTTAACAAATCAAACGGGTGTGCAAAAAGTATATTCTGAATATGGCATGACTGAACTTATGTCACAGTCCTATATAGTGCCCCCAAGCTTTTCTTTCTCTCCCCCACCCTGGATGAAAATTCTTATTCGCGATATCCATGACCCCTTCCATTTTCTATTGGAAGGCAAAAGAGGCGCAGTAAATGTAATTGACCTTGCAAACATACATACCTGTGCTTTTCTCGAATTGGACGATTTAGGGATTATAGACCCGGAAGGTAACTTTCAGATTCTGGGCAGGATGGACGAATCTGACTGGCGAGGTTGTAATTTGATGATTTTTTCTTAATTTTACCGATTCTTTACCCATGCCATCAATCCTACCCGAATTTGATTGTGATATTTTTATCAGTTATCAGGCAGATGATTCCGTTTCTGCCGACTGGGTAAAAGTATTTGCTCAGCAATTGGAAATGGAATTAAAAACATTGATTCCTAATTCCGTTCACATTGAATATTGGAAAAGTCAGGCAAACATTTCCCAATTACCTAAATCACTTTTATTTATTCCAGTCATTATTAAATCCTATTGCCAGGAAAATTCACCCTATTGGAATGATGAATTTATGCGCTTTCATGACAGCGCCTGCCATGATAACCTGGGACTAGTCGTTAAAGTAAATGCGTATTGTTCTTACAATAGAATATTACCGGCAAAAATCAGCTTTCCTGATAAATCACAAATGCTTCTCCTCGAAAAAAGCACAGGGCATCCTTTCAAGACCTTTGACTTTGTTTATGAAGGACATGACCGCCTTGACCATCCGCTGAAGCCAGAAGATAATTTCAACGACCTTGGTTTACATCAAAAAATGGCATTCAGAAGTCAATTAAATAAACTGGCATTAGTTATAAGCGACATATTAAAGGCAGTAAAAAACCCAAGTTTAGCTGAAAAAGAAAATTATGGAGTGATTTACATTCCTTGGACCTCTGCCGACCTTAAACTAAAACGGGAAGAACTCATACTCATATTGCAAAATTCAGGGATGCTGGTAATTCCTCAATATGACTGCCCCATTGACGAAGAGAAATTTAAAAATATAGTGAATGAATGTGTTTCCCAGACAGATGCTTCCATACATTTGGTAAGTGACGAGTATGGTAGAAGCTTTGAAAACGATGAAAAAAAATCTTTTGCCATGTATCAGTTGGAACAGGCAAAATCCGTTTTAGCAAATCATATTAAACCATTTCGTATTTTTATAAACTATTTTAAAACAGGGGGAGTGGTTTCTCCTTTACAGGAGTCATTTATTCAGCAAATCAGAAACAGCTTGTCTGACGGGATTATGTTTATGAATGCCACTCATCTTATGTATCTTGCAGAAGATTTACGGCAAAATATTCTTGATAGTAAACTGACCGCCAGGAAAGAGATTGAATCGGACCTTCTTTTAGTGTATAACTACTTGGATATTGACCGTGCCGAAGAAATCAAAAAAGAAATTACACAAGATATGTCTTGCAGGTTTTCAAGCTATATGATGAATGGAAACAAAGACGGAATCAATGACATTCAGAAAAATGTACAGGGAAGCCGCCTTACGATTGTTTTCAGCAAAGAAACGTTCAACTGGGCTAAGCCATTTGTTCAGTATCTTTGGAAACTTACCGGAGGAGTTCACTCGAAAAACCAAATTGCATGGATTGGTGAAATTGATGGGGAAAAGGAACCTGAAACCCTTCGTCTTCCCGGTATTATACATAAATTTGCAAAGAAAGAGAATATTGTTTCAGAAATAAAAAAGATTTTTAACCCATTTTCATAACAGTGACACCCTCCGTTTCCACTCATTGCCCCTACATTGGTTTACGTCCATACCGTGAAGAAGAATCCCTTTATTTTAAAGGACGCGATTCCCACATCCTGGAAATCCTGGAAATGATTAAGCAGGATAATTTCATCATGATGACAGGGGCATCGGGCGACGGGAAAACATCGTTGGTAAAAGCAGGAGTCATTCCTGCATTGAAAGCCGGATTAATCAATACGCAATTCAATAATTGGATCGTTGCAAGTTTCCGTCCCGAAAGAAATCCGCTGGGTAACTTTGCCAAAAGTTTATCCAACGCTCTCGGATATCAGACCCCTGAGAGCGTGGAATCATTAATGGGGTATGGTTTTTCCTCCCTTTGCAACCTCTACAAAAATTCGCCTTTCTATGTAGATGAAAAAAGTGATTCATTTCTTTCACTAACTCCCGAAGAAAAAAAGAAAAAACAACATCAAGCCGCCAATCTGTTGATTTTTACCGACCAGTTTGAAGAGTTTTTTACAAACGTGGAAAATTATACCGAAGGAATTCCATCCGTAAATTCGCAAACCGTTATAAATCTATTGCTTGAAACCAAAAAACTTGCAAAGGACGAAAAACTTCCCATTTATATTCTGTGTACCATGCGATCCGACTATATGGGATCTTGTGCCGCTTTTCCCGGATTGCCCGAATTAATTCATCGTAATCATTACTTCGTTCCCCGTCTTAAAAGAAACGAATTGATGAAAGCCATTAAGGAGCCCTGCCTGCTTACCGGTTATTCCATTACCGATCGCTTAGTGGAGCGATTGATTTTTGATTTGAAAGAATGTATAGAAATTCTTCCCGTTTTGCAACATGTCTTGTATCAAATCTGGCATATTGCTTCCTTAGAAAACGTACCCATGGACCTGATTCATTATGCCATGGCAGGTGGAATGCCCAAAGTGGAGCTCCCTCAGGAAGATCAAGTCACTTTTAAAAATTGGTTCGCAAAACTTCCGGAATACAAACGTCTGCTGTTTGAGAATCCATCCATTGGAAATGTGCTGGATGCCCATGCTTCAGAATTATTTGAAATCGCACATAAAAGAACTTCTACTCAAGCGCCGGTGGGCGAACAACTTTCCAAACATATTATCCGGGTTGCTTTTACTTGTCTTACCCGCATGGATAATGGAAAAGCTGTGAGAAACCGTGTGACGATCAAAAATATTGCTGAAATGGTGGATTTGCCGGGGGTTGACCACAGAACCATTGGCAGAGTTCTGAATAACTTCAGAGAACAAGGCAACACATTTATTCAGCCATTTATTTATGATTTGGATCAAACCATCGTTGAAGTGTCACTCAAGGAGGAATTAGTAAAACCGGATATCATACTCGACATCACGCATGAAGCATTAATCAGAAATTGGAGTTTGCTGCGAGATTGGGTGGACAAGGAACAGGAAAGCGTAAAAATATATATAGACCTTGAAAACCAGCTTGACCGTTGGGTAAAGAACAGTAAAAAGAAAGAATACTTGCTTGGGGAAGGAACATTGGAATATTTTTATCAATGGTTTCAAAACCAAAACCCTAATGCCGGTTGGATAAAAAGATACATGCTTGAAAGCAGAATAAAACTTTCAAAAGAAAAAGAAAAGTCCGGAGAAAACACCGAACTCACATCCACTAACGGAAATCATTCAACTCCCGATCTCACTAATACGCTTAACAACAAGGAAGAGCAGGATAGAATGAAATCAAAACTTGCCCGCTTGCGGTTACAAAACATCCGTGAGTTCCTGAGCCATAGCCGTAAAAATATTTCTTTCAAAAAAAATTTTACCAGGAGCACCATTCTTCTCATTTCATTTTTGCTGGTACTGTCCATCATTGGATTTATCAATGCCAATAAAGAGAGAACCAATGCCATTGAATCAAATAAAGTTTCAAGATCGAATGAACTTTCTTACAGGTCTTTTCTTACTGTAAATAATGACCCTACCATGGCGTTCCGTCTGGCAGAAGCCGCATATAACGTATATCCCGGGACGTATGCAAAGCAAGCTGTCATGGAATCGTTTATGAATCCTCCTTTTTACAAATTAATTTCAGGCCATTCGCATTATGTCACTAGTGGAATGTTTTCTACTGACGGACGATATTTAGTAACCGCATCCAATGATAAAAGCGTACGCCTTTGGGATATTTTTGGCAAACCTCAGGCGGTTATGATGCATGATGATATTGTAAAATCAGTACAATTTTCTCCCGATAATAAAAAAGTGCTTTCTTGCTCAGCCGACCGTACCATACGTCTATGGGATTTAAAAGGAAATGAAGTTCAAAAACTGACTGCTCATAACGGAGTGATTAATTCTGCGCAGTTTTCACCCGCAGGCAATTTTATTATTTCTACTTCTGATGACAGTACTGCCATCATCTGGAATATTATTAAACCCTTACGGATACTCAAAGGTCATAAAGGTCCCGTTTTATCTGCATCTTTTTCACCAAATGCCCGGCAAATTGTTACCACTTCTTCTGATAACAATCTTATGCTATGGACTTTTGACGGAGTTCTTCTTAAAACCTTAGAAGGACATACTGCGCCGGTATTGGGTGCCACTTTTTCAAACGATGGGAAATATATTTTAAGTTATTCCGTTGATTTTACAGCTAAATTATGGGGCATGAAAGGAAATCTGGTGGCTGATTTGAAAGGACATACCGCACCCTTAACCGGTGCCATTTTTTCGCCGGATGGAAGCAAAATTTTTACTTATTCAGATGATTTTTCTGGGATTCTCTGGGATTTTTCGGACAAACCCGGCAATGTATATGTACAATTACTTAATTTTTTTCAGGGGCATAACGGGAAAATTGTTTCTGCTTCTTTTGCAACCGATGGTGAAACTATTGCCACTGCTTCAGAAGACAATACCTGCCGGATTTGGAGCCAGAACGGAAACACGCTACACATATTAAAAGCAAATGACTTGTTCATGCTGGCTTTATTTACTCCCAATAGCCAGCGGGTTCTAACTACACATAACAGCGGCGCAATTAGAATATGGGATTTAACTCAAAAAGAAACCCGTGTGCTACGTAACCATGTAGAATATGTGTGGGATGTCACTGTATCCCAAAGCGGTAAATACATCGTTACCTCTTCGTGGGATAATAATGCATGTTTATGGAATAACGCTGGTGAACTTTTAAAAACACTGGTAGGACACACCGATAAAGTATATTACTCTCTGATAACTCCCGATGAACAATTTATCATCACTACTTCTTATGATAAAACCATACGGTTATGGAAAATGGATGGGCAATGCCTTCAGACATTATCCGGTCATACCGGAAATATTTATCAACCCCATATAACAGATGATGGAAAATTTCTCATCACTCCCAGTGCGGATAAAACAGCCATTGTCTGGCAGTTTATCAAAGAAGGTGACACTAAATTATTGAAAAAATATGCCACACTCAGAGGGCACATTGGTAGAATTCGGGTTGCCCGTTTTTCTAATGACGGCCGTTTCATACTTACTGCCAGCGGCGATAACACTGCCCGCTTATGGGACCGTGACGGAAATCTGGTGCGAAAACTAACTGGTCACACTGCTGAGGTTTATACCTGTTGTTTTTCAAAGGATGGCGCCTATATTATTACGGGTTCATCGGATGGCACTGCACGAATCTATGATGGAATGGGAAATTTTCTGCAAATTCTTGCCGGTCATTCTGAAGGAATAAGCGATGTGGTATTTATGCAGAATCAAAAATACATTGTGACTGTTTCTTCAGACCGCACAGGAATTATCTGGAACTTGCTCGGTAAAGATATTGCTCATTTGACAGGTCATACAGATTTAATCAATACGGTGGAAGTGTCACCCGATGGGAAATACTTATTGACTTCCTCTGATGATCTTACAGCCCGTGTCTGGGATTTGGATGGAAATGAAATCAATGTATTGAAAGGGCACAACGGACAGGTGCAGGAAGCCCATTTTTTCCCCGATGGAAAATCTGTCATCACTTGCTCAAAGGATGGCACAGCACGCATCTGGCCTGTTTTTATAGAGGATGTATTCCGGAAAATCAATGATGAAAAATTCAGAGGTGATGTATGGAGTCCTAATCGTGCAGAAAGGAAGATATTTGGAATGGGGGTGAATTGATAATTAATAATTATACTGTAAACGGAACAAATTTCAGCAAATGTCTATATTGGCATATAGTTCTATTGTTTTATTGTTTCATTGTTAATTGACTCCATGATTTCAGCACAACAATGAAACTATGTAGCAATGGAACAATGAACAGAGTTACAAGAAAATTTATACCGATTGCAGTATAATAATTAATAATTCCTATACCCATGCTCGAAATTTCAACACTCCGCCTACACTCCGAAGAAATCACCCAGAAACTTCTAATAAAAAACTTTCCGGCAGAAAATATAATTAAAGAAGTGCTTAGCGCCGATCAACAAAAACGGGAACTCCAGACCGAATTGGATACTATCAATGCCTCCGGAAACCGTTCCGCCAAAGAAATAGGGCGCCTTATGACTACCGGACAAAATGCAGAAGCAGAAAAACTTAAAATTGAAGCCACCGGGTTCCGCGAAAAAGCAAAAGAATTAGAACAGAAAATCAGAGAGGCAGAAACAGCACTTGAAGAACTACTTGTCCGGATTCCTAATACTCCCTCCGAAAAAGTTCCGGCAGGCAAAACCGCCGCTGATAACAAACCTGTCTATGAAAATGATTGCAAGCCAACGGCAACCGGCACCTTGTTTCCGCATTGGGACATTATTAAAAAATACGATATCATTGATTTTGAGACCGGCATTAAAATTTCCGGTCCCGGATTTCCCGTTTACAAGGGAAAAGGCGCTCGTTTATTACGGGCTTTGATTAATTATTGCCTTGATGAGGCATGTAAAGCCGGCTACAAAGAAATGATTCCTCCCGTATTTGTGAACTCAGCAAGTGCGTATGCCACAGGACAGCTTCCCGATAAAGACGGAATGATGTATGAAATGAAAGAAGATAAATTATATGCTATTCCCACCGCTGAAGTGCCACTAACCAACATTTACCGTGATGTCATTCTGAAAGAAGAAGACCTACCGGTAAAAATTACGGGCTACACTCCTTGTTTTCGCAGGGAAGCCGGTTCCTGGGGTGCAGACGTGAGAGGATTAAACCGTCTTCATCAATTTGATAAAGTTGAGATAGTGCAAATTTGCAAACCGGAAAATTCCTACCTGACACTCGAAGAAATGCGAAACTTTGTGCAGAATCTGATTATTTCCCTCGGACTTCATTCCCGTACCTTGCTTCTTTGTGGCGGTGACATGAGTTTCACTTCCGCAATGACTTACGACCTGGAGGTTTTTGCCGCCGGACAAAAAAAATGGTTGGAAGTGAGTTCGGTCTCAAACTTTGAAACCTTTCAGGCAAACCGTTTGCGACTCCGTTTCAAAGATGCCAATAAAAAAACACAGCTTGCACACACCTTAAACGGCAGTGCGTTAGGATTAGCGCGGATACTTGCGGCGATTATTGAAAATTATCAGACACCGGATGGCATAATTGTACCGGAAGTGCTGAGAGCATATACGGGGTTCGAGAAAATTTTTTAGATTCATAACACACCATGTGCGGCATAATCGGTGTATTCACTTCCAATGGCACTGCCAGAGATTTAAGGTCTCAGGTTCTTGAACTGTCCAAAAAAATCCGTCACAGGGGTCCCGACTGGTCGGGAATTTATTGTGACACTCACGTAATTCTTACCCATGAACGATTGGCTATTGTGGACCCGCAATCGGGCAGGCAACCTCTTTACAGCAAAGACCAGAATCTGATTCTTGCAGTAAATGGTGAAATATACAATCATCAGGAATTACGAAAAGAACTAACGGAATACGGGTTTATGACACACTCCGATTGTGAAGTGATTTTAGCTCTTTACAAAAAAAAGGGGATTCACTTCCTGGATGAATTGAACGGAATATTTGCTTTTGCTTTGTATGATAAAACAGCAAATAATTATTTTATTGCCAGAGACCCTATTGGCATTATTCCTCTCTATATGGGCTGGGATAAATCCGGTAATTTTTATGTTGCTTCCGAATTAAAAGCGCTGGAAGGAGTTTGCAATAAAATTCTGGAGTTTCCTCCCGGTCATTATTTATTCAGTGCTGAAAGCGCTGAACCAAAATGCTGGTATCAACGGGATTGGTCGGAATATGAAAATGTGAAAAATAATGTTTCCAATTCTGTTTTGTTACGAAAAACGCTGGAAGATGCCGTACACAGGCAATTAATGTCGGATGTACCTTACGGAGTGCTCCTTTCAGGAGGATTGGATTCATCAATAATTTCTGCCATCACTAAGAAGTTTGCACCTAAACGTATTGAATCCGGCGATATGCAACAAGCGTGGTATCCGCAATTACATTCCTTTGCTATTGGATTACTGGGTTCTCCGGATTTGGCGGCGGCTAAACAAGTGGCACTGCATATTGGCTCCGTTCACCATGAAATAAATTTTACCATTCAGGAAGGGTTAGATGCCATCCGGGATGTCATTTATCATTTGGAAACGTATGATGTCACTACGGTAAGAGCGGCTACTCCCATGTATTTGTTGGCAAGAGTCATTAAATCCATGGGCATCAAAATGGTATTATCAGGAGAAGGCGCTGATGAAATTTTTGGCGGTTATTTGTATTTTCATAAGGCGCCTGATCCTAAAGAATTTCACAAAGAAACTGTACGGAAACTTTCGAAATTGCATTTGTACGATTGTTTGCGTGCCAATAAATCGCTGGCGGCATGGGGAGTAGAAGGGCGTGTTCCGTTTTTAGATAAAGAGGTTCTGGATGTTTCCATGCGTTTAAATCCGGCGGATAAAATGGCTGGAAACGGAAAAATCGAAAAATGGATCTTGCGAAAATCTTTTGAGGATTATTTGCCGGAAAGTATTGTGTGGAGGCAGAAAGAACAATTTTCCGATGGAGTTGGCTATAGCTGGATTGACACTCTTAAGGCGGTGGCTGAAAAAGAAGTAAGCGATGAACAAATTAAAAATGCTAAATTTCGTTTTCCCATAAATACTCCTATGTCCAAAGAAGAATACCGTTACCGTTCCATTTTCAGCGAATTATTTCCATCCGATTCAGCGGCATCCTGTGTGCCATCCGTTAAATCGGTTGCTTGCAGTTCCGCAGAAGCATTGGCATGGGATGCGTCTTTTCAAAATTTGAACGACCCCTCGGGGAGGGCGGTAAAAACGGTGCATAAGGAGGGGTATAAATAAATTTGAGGTTTACCGTATTTTTTTTCTAATCAAAGGCGCTCCAACACCAAATATCACCAAACATACTAAAATCAGTATAATCCTTTTTTCATTTCTCAACCAGAACCGAAATGCCGGTATTTTCTTTTCAAATTGGTTTGCCATCTTATTATACTTTGGTAATTGATCCTGTACTAAATCAGGAAATGTTTTTACTAAATCGTCCTCAAGCAATTTAAGCATGTTCCATAAACGGTTTCTTGTGTTGGTGTCACTCACCGTAAACACCTTTTCATTGATTTCAAATTCCACTTCTGCAAAGTGCGCCTTGATTCCCCATTTTTTGGAATTCACAAGATCAAGCGTTAAGGTAATAAAAGTAGTGTCATTTCTTAAAATATAAACCCGTTTCCGTAATTGTTCCAGATCAAGTTTCCGTCTTAATTTCATAGGATCCGTTTTAAGCAAGGTTGCCTTCTCCAGAAAATCCTTCTGTTCTTTTTTCTTAACCATTTTATATACATATTCATCGGGTTCTCTTTGCTTTTTTTCCTCTTCCGGCTGAGGAGCACTATCGTTTTTTTTCTTTTTTGATTTAACCGGAAACTTAAATTCCCCGCGTACCAGCGTATCGGATGGATTTTCAGAGTTAAATTTGATTTGCACTAATTCTTTATCGGGTGACATCTTGCCGGGTTCTTTTTCATAAAATCTTCGCCGGTAACGCACTCCCGCTTTGGCATCTAATACATGCAGATTCCTCGTATCATAATACGTGTCTAAAAAAAGTTCTTCGGCAAATCTGGAAAGATAGGGTGAACCCTGATTTTTCAAAATGGCACCTCTAAAAACTTCCTTTGTGTCCCTCTCTGGAGAGGGTTGGGAGAGGATTAAAGAACTGTTTTTAGAGGTGCCTAATAGTATTTCCGGATTTTTATAACGTATTAATAAATAATTCCATACCGCTGATTCTTTTTCCGGAGGCACTGCAAAACGAAATTCAGAATCAAAACGCAAGCGGTTGTACCAGGAAGTTTTTTTAGGAATAGAACCGGAATCAGTGTCCTGAGCGCATGAATCAGGTACAAAGAGTACGGTAATCCAAAGAAGTAAGAAAATATTTTTCATTTATTTATAATAGAACTCTTGCGTAAGATATAAAAATTAAGACACAAAGAAACTAAGAAATACTAAGAAAAAACTTCAATCAAAAAATCTCCAATTCACTCCGAGTTGCATCGTTCTCGGATACGCCGGGTACCAGGGGGATGCAAAATATCCCTTAGTTACAATGCCCTGATTTAGATGGGTAATTTTAAAAAATACGAGCGCATCTCCTATGCGGAAATTTAAAAAGAAATCTACAGACGTATATGCCCGCATGGGAAATTTATTTTGCAGGTAAAACTGTTGTATCACAGGGTTATAGGAATAAGCATTCCATGAATCCGTAGTCCGTAAATCAAATCCGGTTTGCATAGGCATCTTTCTTCCGAAAACAGTATTTTCATAATACAACCGGTTGAAAATGTAAAAACCGGGGAGACGGATTAATCCGGTGTCACTTAAAAAGTTCTGCTGAAAATAATTCTCAAAACCGAAATGTGAAGGATAAAAATTGAACCGCAAATTAAAATAAAAAAATGAATGAGTGGAAAGCGTTTGAATGGGTTTACTTTGGGTGTCGTAATAAATCAGGTTTTCAATCATGATTTTTCCAATCACAGGATAAATTTTCCATGCCTTGTTCTTTGGGATCCACTGATATCCTGCCTCTAATTGCCGGGTGGTCATGGAATTAAAAATATTTTTCCATTGTATAAAATCCCCCTGATACTCTTTTTGCAATTCATTTCCAAAATTTTTATTTTGTATAAATCGAAAAAGGAAATCGTGCAAACCGGCTGATGTTTTAATATAATTTTTCCCTTCATCATAACTTTTCAAAAAATGCCACCCATCTATCGTAAACTTCCAATTTCTTGTATTTAGAATGGAATAAAATCCGGTTACCAGCGATGACGTTGGAGAAGTTAAAGTGCCATTCTCATTGCTGGAATTATATTGCTGTGATTTTAAATAGAAATCAGCATGAAAACAGTGGTTGGAATCCGTTTTATTATTGCCGGGTAATGCAAACCCAACGGTTTGTTCTAAAAAATTCCAACGGATATTTTCATACAAAGCGAAAGAAAATAATGAATCCGTGAACGCTGAGTAAAAAGCCGGCTCGGGCGCATCGTCTGTAAATTTATACGTGCGTTGATTTCCTTTAAACCGATTATAAAAACGGAATTTTTTGGGTCTTAACCGTTCACGGTTACTTTTAACAAAGTGGAGTGAATCTGAAAAATATTTCTTATATATTTTACAAATACTGTCTTTTTTTTCAGGAGTATTATAGGTGGCTGAATCTTTTAACCATTTCCGGTTTGAATAAAAATCAATAGTGTTTCTATCATCAACTTCCCAATCCGACAACGTGTCACTTGTTCTTCTTCCAAAATCGTAAAATTGATAAATCTGCCATTCCCTTCTGTAATGATGGGTTTGTGCTGTGTATAAATTTACTCCCTCAATATCTCCGTCAAAAAATTCATCCTTGGAAATGGTTGTATCCTGAAATACCCCGCCGGTCTCTTTTATTTTATGGTCGGTATATGAAAATAATACAAGCAAGTGATAGCGGTACCCGGGACTATGAAACCAGGAAAATAAATCCAGCCCTTTAAAATCCAACTGATTATCGTGTAGCGCAGTTGAACCAATCTTTTTATCCGATGCCATTCGCTTGTACTCAGCGCCCATGTTCCATGTACGGGTTATATTGCGTGCGAAAGTAGCAGAAAAAATCTGTTCATCTTTAGTGCCAATCATGTAAAATAAATCCGCGTAAGGGGACTTCGAATCAAAATATTTTCTTTTTTTGGGATTTGTATAATATGCATTAAAATTATTAAATCCCGCATCGGGGGTTGATGAAGAGTCAATCGAGAAATACAATGGATAATAAGCCGTTCCAAGATTGCCAAGATGCTGGGAAGTCATTTCTGCTTTCTGCACAAAATTGTAATCGTGAATACCCTGTAAGCTGGTATCTGCCGGATGTTTAGTGCTAATACCGTAACGCAAATCCTCTTCGGTTATGTATTGCGTTGTTTTAGTACCAAAAATATTTTTAGTGGAATCGTCAACGACCTGCGCTGTACCGGTAAAATAGTGCAGAGGGCAATTTATAACAAGAAGTATTAAGAAAGTTCTTACGATAAGAAATCTCCCTTGTAAAACCAATAAAGGAATCCGGATTTGCTGGAAAGCCAAGTGTTTGCTCATTTTCAACTTTAACTCAAAAACATATTAGTATTTTTTCGTAAATATATTATAGCTACTCCGGTGTGTATTATTTCTCGCAAATATTATGTCACGCAAAGACGCAAAGTACGCAGAGTATTAAGTACGCAGAGTAAAAAAATCATAAATGATTTTTTCTTTGCCTCTTTGCCTCTTTGCGGCTTTGCGTGAGAACTTTTTTTATGCTGAATAGTTACAATATTTTCAAATTTCTTCTTTTTCCTTTCTTCTTTCTTCTCTCTTCTTTCTCCTTTTTCCTTTCTCCTTTTTCCTTTTTCCTTTTTCCTTTTTCCTTTTTCCTTTTTCCTTTTTCCTTTTTCCTTTTTCCTTTTTCCTTTTTCCTTTTTCCTTTTTCCTTTTTCCTTTTTCCTTTTTCCTTTTTCCTTTTTCCTTTTTCCTTTTTCCCTTTCTCTCCTTCCCCCTTTTCCCATTCTCCCCCTACTCCACATTCACCTCAATATTCTCAATCTCCCAATTCGCTTTCAGTGGCATAATATTTTTATAATAAAATATTTTTTCAGGTAAAATGTTTTTGAAAATATCACCCCTGTCCCACCTTTCGTTATTGTTCCTGTCTTCCAGCAAACGAAATACGTACTTACCGGGTTTTAGCCATTCAAAACGGAATGTGTGATTATTTTTTAATTGACGCAGGACTCTCCCTTTATCGTCGAGCAGGTCCAGTGTGAAATTTTTCCAGATGGTATTTACAGTGCCACTTAATGCTCCGTAACCGGCATCGTTATCTTTGTAATATATAAAAGGTTCTTTCCGGTTTTTCAAACCGTAAACATCCGAAAACATACTATCCGGAATACTAATCCGCAGATTTTTAGTAAAGGGTATATTCCTCTTA
Source organism: Bacteroidetes bacterium RIFCSPLOWO2_12_FULL_37_12 (assembly GCA_001769655.1). Lineage (GTDB taxonomy): Bacteria > Bacteroidota > Bacteroidia > 2-12-FULL-37-12 > 2-12-FULL-37-12 > 2-12-FULL-37-12. The sequence continues at coordinate 147,490 of MEPC01000042.1, forward strand.
ATGCTTAATTCGTTTCCGTATTTATTCCAGGCATACTCATCTTCTTTATTTAACAGAATAGTTTTTACAGAATCCACCATAAATTCCAACAATGGAATTGTTTTTCCAATTACCGGTACCCGAAATAAAAATTTTATCTGGTTGGAATTCATGATTAGAGTGCCATTGGAAGGAAAAACCGAAATAACAAAAGGGACAGAGTCCTTTTTAGCATCCGGTTTTACGCCTATGAATAATGTGTCCTGCATTTTGTTGTATGAGGAATCAATGGCTGTAACGTGTAATGAAACACTATCCTTCTCAATAGTTGGAAATGCCACAAGATTTTTTCCGTCATACAGCGGGATAAAAGGAACAGGAGATGAAGCGCTGTCATTCAACTGAAAAAGAGAAATTGAATCAACTCCCTCACTGAACTGCAAGGTGATTTTATTTTTTTCATCCGCTTGCGATTTCAAAATATAGGGAGGAAGGTGGTCTTCTTTGTATAAATGAAGATTCAATTTTATAGTATCCTGTCTAATGGAAATCAACGAATCGGTGAATGCCACCCGTTCAGAACTAATATCACAGGTATAATTTTTATTTTTATCATCAAACGCTATTACATTAAATTGCCCTTGTGGCAGGTTTTTTAACTGAAATTCTCCGGTTTTAGTACTTCGGGTAAGAAAAAGAGGAGTTTTTTTAACGAAATGAACAGTGTCACTGTCCTTCGCAGGAATGAGTCCTACTGTAATTCCATGCACCGGATTTCCGCTAAGAACCTCTGAAATCATTCCCTTTACAATGCCGGTATCAATAATTTCCCCGGTGCTGAAAGTGAGGGTTAACTCATCGGGAGGATTTTTTTCGGTATTGTCCACAATCGAATTTTCAAATTGAAAACGGTACGTAGTGTTTGAAAGTAGTGTATCCTTCAGCGTAATAAAAAATTTTTTCTTTTTAACTTTGGTTTCCACCGGATATTTTAAAGGAGGGGATACTATCCAATTCGTGCTTAAATTATTGGTGTTCACATATTCATCAAATTCAAGTTCGAGAGTGTTATCTCTATAATTTCGCTGTTCATCGGTTGGCTTTGAGTGAACTAACTTAGGTGGAGTTTCATCTTTGGGACCTCCGGTCGGTGGTACGATATTGGCGCAGGATGTGAGAAGGAATAAAAGGAGATAGATTAGGCGATTGGCTGAATGGTTAAATGGTTGAATGGTTATATGGTTAAATGGAAAAATCATCACTTGCTCCTCGTATAAAAAAGAAAATAACTCCCCGCGGTTATAATCAATATAGCGCCTAACGCACCAAGAGTTTGTTTCGTTTTTGTTTGTTTGACCTGTTTTTTATTTTGAACGGAAAGGGCTATAGAGTCACCCGGAAACTGATTTAATCCCTGAGTCAATGATAATTTATTTTTAGTGGAATCAAGTGATTGCGGGATGGATGCATTCATTGCAAAAAGATAAAAGAACACTATTAATCCTATGCGCATAATAATTTTTTTTAGTTAATGCAATAGTAAAACAACTCAGGTTTAAAAAAAAACATAAAACACTAAATAAAAAAAATAAAAAATGAATAAGTATGACCACTTTACAAAAAACAATTACAAAAAATTGAATAGTGACCCCACTTAGTCATTTATTGTTATGTGTTAAATGTTATTTATTATTTTTTATAAAACTAGTTTACTTCTGTTATTTGTATTGATTGGCAACCCTACCCCCCCACCCACTGCCGCAAAAATCTTAAATCATTCTCCTGAAACAATCTCAAATCATTAATCTGATATTTCAACATGGCAATCCGTTCTATTCCCATCCCAAAAGCAAAACCTGTAAATTTTTCAGAATCTATTTTCCCGTTTTCCAATACGGCTGGATCTACCATGCCTGCTCCCATTATTTCTACCCACCCGGAATGTTTGCATACATTACACCCTTTACTTTTACAGATAAGGCAGGTTATGTCCACCTCCGCACTGGGTTCGGTAAATGGAAAATAGGAAGCACGAAGCCGCATGGAAATTTCTTTGCCAAACATTTCGTGCACAAAATATTGCAATGTTTGTTTTAAATCGGAAAAGCTGACTCCTTCATCAATGTACAAGCCCTCTACCTGATGAAACATGCAATGCGCTCTGGCTGAAATAGCTTCATTGCGAAACGTCCTTCCCGGTGACAGTGTCCGTATGGGGGGTTTTTGATTTTCCATGACACGGATTTGCACGTTGGAAGTATGTGTGCGCAATAAAATATCGGGATTCTTCTGAATAAAAAACGTATCCTGCATGTCGCGGGCAGGGTGATTTTCTCCCATGTTCAACGCCGTGAAATTATGCCAGTCGTCTTCTATTTCCGGACCATACGAAACGGTAAAACCTATATGGGAAAAAATTTCAATGATCCGGTTCCGGATGAGTGTCACAGGATGAATGGATCCCAGCGGCATTTCGGGTCCGGGCAAACTCAAATCTAATAAAGTGTCACTGGCAACGGATTGCTTATTGATAATTTCTTCACCGGCAGTTTTAAACTTTGATTCGGCAAGCGTTTTTAATTTATTAACCGACTCCCCGTAGTCACGCCGGTTTTCCGGTGCGATATTTTTAATTTCAGATAAGAGGGATGGGATAATTCCTTTCTTCACAAGAAATTTCAAACGGAAGTTTTCTAAGTCATCCGGTGAACTAATGGAAAATTTTTCAATTTCTGAATAAAGTAAAGCGATATCTCCGGTGGAAGTATTCATACCTGCTGATTTGCAAAATTATCCAAAGGTATTTAAAATTCACCAAAATTTTCTACCTTTGTCCCTTCTAATTCCATTTACCTATGCTCAAATCTGCTCTTCGGGATTTCATCTCGCTTATTTATCCGCACACCTGTTTTGCCTGCAAGCGCCTGTTGGTGCGAGGCGAAAAATTTATCTGTACGCATTGTCATTATAAACTTCCGGTAACCGATTACCATCAGAATCCGGACAATGAACTTCAGCGCCGTTTCTGGGGAAAAGTACCATTGAAATATACGTTTGCCTATTTGCATTTTGTCAGAGGCGGAAGGGTGCAAAAACTACTGCATAATCTGAAATATGGAAATGCGCCTGGGATTTCTGAATTTCTGGGAAATAATTACGGTAGAATGTTGATGAAATCCGGATACAAAGGGCTTTTTGACTTAGTGACGGCCGTTCCTTTACACCCTGCTAAACTTAGAAAAAGGGGATATAATCAGAGCGAAGGTTTTGCTAAAGGAATTTCTGTCAATTTAGGAGCGGCATTTTCAACCTCAGTATTACGAAGGACTGTTGCCACATCCACTCAAACAAAAAAGAACCGCATGGCGAGATGGAAAAATGTAGAAACCGTTTTCGCTCCCTGCAAAGGAATTGATTTGAAAGAACAGAGGGTTTTGATTATTGATGATGTACTGACAACCGGTTCAACTTTGGAGGCATGTGCGAATGTTTTGTTGGCAAATGGATGTAAAGAAGTAAGTATCGCGGTGATTGCGGCGGCGGCTTAGTTTAAAAATGGCATCTCTGATGCGGATTTACACTACTTTTTCGCATAATGATTGCCATATTAATTCCCTTGCAAGAGTGAAATCAGGAAAATCATGAATAATTGAAAATTTTCGTGTAAGTTTGCATAAAATGTAATTCAATCCACCCCCCCCTATGCATCCCACCAGAATCTTTGACTTCCTTACCCAACAGGTAACTCAGTATCCTAAATCGGATGCCCTTGCTTGTAAATCAGATGGCAATTGGAAAAAATATTCCTCTCAGGAATTTTTAGATCATGCTGATTTTATGGCACTGGGTCTTTCTTCAATGGGTGTCACTAAGGGCACTGCCATTGCCACTGTTTCCAATAACCGCCCAGAATGGAATTTTACCGACATGGGCATACTTAGCATGGGTGCTGTTCAAGTAGCCATGTATCCAAATCTGAATCCTTCCGATTACGTTTTTATCCTCAATGACTGTAACGCACAATATATTTTTGTTTCTGACCAGGCACTGTACGAAAAAATTTCTGCTATAAAACCACAAGTCCCCTCGTTAAAAGAAATATTCAGCTTTAATCAAATCAAGGGTTGCAGACATTGGACTGAAATTCTTGAATCAGGAAAAAAACAGGACAAAAACAAAATAAACACCTTGCGTGAGAGTGTGAAACCGGAAGACCTCGCAACACTAATATATACATCCGGCACTACAGGCACTCCCAAAGGAGTCATGCTCTCACATCATAACTTAGTCAGTAATTCCATTATCGGCGCTGAAATTGGTGATATTCGTTCCAACGAAAAGGCATTAAGTTTTTTACCTCTGTGCCACGTTTTTGAAAGAATGATTACCTATATGTACATGAGCAAAGGTACTTCCATCTATTATGCAGAAAACATGGAAACGATTGGCGACAATTTGAAGGAAGTTCAACCGCATATTTTTACTACCGTTCCGCGCTTTCTTGAAAAGGTTTACGATAAAATACTTGCCAAAGCAAATGCATTAACCGGTATTAAACGCTCACTGTTTTTCTGGGCGTTGGAATTAGCAAAAAAATTTGATTTCGAACATACGCATGGGTTTATTTATAATTTACAATTAGCGTTGGCTAATAAGCTTATATTTTCTAAATGGAGAGCGGCGTTGGGAGGAAATGTCACCCGTATTGTTTCGGGAGGTGCGGCTTTGCAACCTCGTCTGGCAAGGGTTTTCAATGCCGCAAAAATTTCAGTGCTCGAAGGATATGGTCTTACTGAAACATCTCCGGTAGTTGCCGTTAACCTTGTCTCTAAACCCGGATGTATAAAAATAGGAACTGTAGGACCGGTTATCAGAGATGTAGAAGTAAAAATTGCGGAAGACGGAGAAATTCTTGTAAAAGGACCCAATGTGATGATGGGATACTATAAACGCCCGGATCTTACAGCGGAAGCCATTGACAAAAACGGTTTTTTTCATACTGGAGATATCGGTTGTTTTGAGGGAATGTTTCTTAAAATAACTGACCGTAAGAAAGAAATGTTCAAGACCTCAGGCGGGAAATTCATTGCTCCGCAGTTGATTGAAAATAAAATGAAGGAATCCCCGTTTATAGAACAGATAATGGTCATCGGAGATGGAAAGAAATTTCCTGCGGCGTTGATTATTCCTGCTTTTGCATTATTGAAAGAAAAATTTGCTAAAGAAAATGTCCGGTTTAATTCCAACGATGAAATTATAAAAAATCCAGCAGTGACACAACTTATTCATTCGGATATTGACCGCCTGAATGAGAATTTTTCCCCATTCGAGAGAATTAAAAAATTCAGATTATTGCCCTCCGAATGGACTATTGAAAGCAACGAATTAACGCCAACGCTGAAATGCAAAAGAAAAAACATAATGGCAAAAAATGAAACGTTGGTGGAAGAGATATACAAAGAATAAAATCATGAAAAAAATTTTCATAACCGGTTTTTGCATCGCTTCCTTGTTTTTCCTGTCTTCCATTAACTCTGCCCGGAAAGAGAGAAGCCATTCCCTCGATGATATTCCTTTCACTCTCTATAATCTCGATGTTTCAAAATGCACTGGATTTCAGCATCACACGGGCTCAAAAGTATTTATTCCTCAGGAAGCACTCCTATTCAAAAATAATAAACCCTGCAATACAAAAATAACTTTTTCATACAGGGAGTTACGCACACCTTCTGAAATAATTACTGCGGATATTACTATGAAATATTTTGAAGGAAAGTTGAGGAAGGATTTAGTGACATCAGGTATGTTTGAAGTATATGCTATCTGCGAAAAAGAAACGTTGGCTCTGAAACCAGGCAAAACTATAAACGTATTTTTTGCAGTTGAAAACGTGGAAACCAAAACCATCGCCTACCGCTACGACTTTACAAACAGTGTCTGGAATAATTATAACTCACCGGTGGCAGATTTATCTGCCACTTCTATGTATAGTGACAGCGTAAACCAACTCTGGGGTTCTTCACCTGTTCCATCTTTAAATGACTCATCACAAATAAGGGGTGAAGATGGTGAAGAATATGACATCGAAAGCGGAAGACGATGGGAATACGAAAATGCTCTTAAAAATAATGCTTTTAAAAGTTTGGAAATTGACTCTTTTGGTTTGTATAATTACGATTACATTCTTGATAAAGAAAATTACGTTCCCATTGTTGCTGATTTCAAAATTCTGAATCAGAAAGCCCCTTTAACGAGAATGGTTTACGTAGTGTATCCCCATATCAATTCCGTTTTGTATTTTTCACCTTACGAATGGAAAACAGGGTTCAGCATTCTTCCTGTAGAAGGCGTGAAAATTTTTTCCATTATGGATAATGGTAATGTCGCCATGCTTCCTTCCACTGATTTGACCGAACAATCGGTGAAATCATGGAAAATGAAGTCGCATACTTTTTTGCTTGTTGAAAATATAACTCTTGTTCAAAATTCCAGGCAACTGGCATCAGTGACTGGAATTGACCAAATAGTTAAAAAATGAATTTATGAAAATTTTTGTTTGTCTTTTCTTTTTTCTGATTGGTTTAATGCCTGGCAACGTGACCGGACAAGTGTCACTCCCCAAAAAGCATATTGCGTATTTAGGAAATTATCTCCTGCATCGTCTTGATTTCCGTAAGAAAAATAATCAATACCTGAAAGAACTTCCCCGTGTAATTCTTCGTGCCTACTGTGAAGGAAAACTGAATGCATATTTCCCAGGTGCACCCGATAAACCGGTTGCCTATTCAGAATTTCTGGCTCATTTTGGTATGCCTGAACTGGCTTTATCTCAACTTGAGAAGTTCGAATCATTTGAATGTACAGGTAATCTCTGTCTTGAAACTGATCCCTGGATTCTGAATTGTTTTTCCATTTATGCAGATATTCTCGAAGTACAACGGTTCGATAAAAATCGTTCCCAATATTCCTACGATATTAAATACATCAATCTTGTTTTTTCTTCAGAATGTACCGGCAATGGTTTGGATTACATGGGTCCGGTTTTTAAATTTGATGACCTTGTGAAAGTAAGCGGTCTATATACTGTCAAAAACCCACTCAACGATGCCGATGAAATTTCATTAGCTAGGATTTTTCTTGAACGGAAATTTCAAACAGATATCATAGAACAAAACGGCGAACCCATTAAAAACGCAAAAGAGGCGCAAAAAATTAAAGAGAAAAGAGAGAAAAAAGACGAGGCGAGCTGGGAATATTAGCAGATGGGTGTAGAAACACGGTGCGCCGTGTTTCTACTTAAACCAGATTTGCCATTGTCCGCTAATGTAACAAAGTAGTAATAGCAAGTATTAATAAAAATCAAAAAAATTCACGTAAATTTGCTCTTTTAAATATAACCCATGAATTCAATTCTCTCAATCCTTCTCACCCTATTCCCCATGTTCACCGACGGTTCCTATTCCATCGGAGAAAAAGTCCAGGACTTTACCCTCCACAATGCCACTGATAAAAAGAATGTGACACTAAGCGATTATAAAAAAAATAAATTAGTGGTCGTGGTATTTACCTGCAATCATTGCCCGTATGCCAAATTGTACGAAGACCGTCTCATACTGGCTTCAAAAGAATTTTCACAAAATGGAGTTGCTTTCATTGCCATAAATCCTAATGATCCTACGCGGTATTCTGAGGACTCTGAAGAAAACATGTTACAAAAGGCAAAAGCAAAAAATTATCCCTTTCCTTATTTGGTAAACAGCGACCAAACGGTCAGCGACCGCTTCGGCGCCACTAAAACACCGGAGGTTTTTGTATTACAAAATACCGATGGGAATTTTGTGCTTCGCTATAAAGGCGCTATTGATGATAATCCACAAAATGCGGCGGATGTTCAGGAACACTACCTGCGAGATGCCCTTAAGGCATTGCTGGAAAATAAAGAACCTCTCAAGACCATTGTGAAAGCAACCGGTTGTTCTATTAAAAGGAAAGGTGGATGAATACGATGCGTTCAAATTATTCCGGAACTTAAAACTTGAAACTCAACTATACTTCCACTTCCTATGCGACCAAAGCCATAAATCAGGATATTGGCGTACCACTTTCTCTAACCGCTCTACATACAAATCAATAATTTCGTTGTTATTGCCCATGTATGGCGGCTCCGCTAATTTTTCAATGACCATTTCATAATACCCACGTTTTATTCTTTTCATATACCCAAAAATGACTGGGAGTTTTGTAAACTCAGCTAATTTCTGAGTACCATTATAAAATGGAGTTTTTCTACCAAAAAAATTTCCCCAATAATTGATTTCATCTTTAGGTGGGGTTTGGTCACCGGCTATGGCTATCATACGTAATATTTCTTTACGTTTTAAAAATTCTTTCGTGGTTTCTTTCATAGGAATCAAATAATTTCCAAATCGTTTCCGTGTTTCTCTTAAAAGTGCATCCACTGCTTTGTTTCTTAGAGGTCTGTATATTGTGTCAACGGGATATCCCCAATGAATTCCGCCTGCAATTCCCATCCATTCATGATTTCCTACGTGTCCTACCAATGCTATTACCGATGTTTTTGACAGTAAATAACTTATCATGATTTCTGAGTTTTTAATGCTTACTCTTTCTTTAAAATCAGATGGATCCATGGATTGTACTTTAATAGTTTCCATAATTAAATCACAAAGATTATGATAGAATTTTTTCATGATTGCCTGTTTTTCCAACTTATTTAATTCAGGAAATGCAATATTCAGATTTTCAAATGCCACTTTTTTCCTATACCGGATTACATAAAAAGATATATAATAAAGCACATCCGATAAAAAATAAATAGCAAAAAAAGGAAGATGACCGGTGATTTTTAAAAGGTAGTAGAGAATCATTAATGATTTACGATTTTTGATTTACGATTTACGATTTTCTATTTTCTATTTTCTATCTTCTATTTTCTATCTTTCCCCCCCCTACCTATCCCCCTTGTAAATCTCCTTATCCCCTTCCCTATCCTTAACTTGCGGATTCCAATATTGTTCACCGGCAATTTCTTTTTTCCACTGATAATTAGTAATCTCCCCCTTTACATCCGAATGAATCAGCACAAAATCACTCCCGATATTTCGTTGAAAAAATACAAAAATCCGGTTGGTTTCATTTCCTGCCTTGTAATAATGCCAGATTTCGTAAGGTTGCATGTAGGTTCCATGAACTCTCTCCATGTCGTTTTCATTGGTGACAATCCGCACCGGCGCTTTGTATTTGAGAAAAATTCTGCCGCGGTCTGTCTCATAGCCCTGCAAAGGGGGACTTTTGTATTTGCTATTGACATAATTTACACTTAATAAATAATCATTCCACTCCACCTCGGGTTTAAGCGGTTCTCTTTTTTTCCAGAAGGAAAGAAAAAACTTTTGTTTGTCAGTAAATGAGCCGCGTCTCAATAAATCTGATGCCCTGGTTACTTCTTTTTCCTCGGAAACAGGTCTTAAAAATTTCATATATTCATTCAATTCCTGTTCATTGTATTGCAACACAAAAGTCCCGGAAATATCCGTCAGTGCATTCTTTTCTTTGGTTTCAAGAATTTCATCGAGGGCTTTGTTACTACGTTGAAAGAATAAATTTTTATTCAACAAGGTGCGATTATTTTTATCTTTCACTTCCACAAAAAGATGGTAGTTACCGGAAGGCAGTTGGTCAATTTTTATTTCTTTTAACAACGGACAAACCTTTTGTGCCTTTTTCTTACTGAAGGATGAAAAATCAGCGATGGTCCTTCCTGTTTGCGAATTTGTAATGTTGTTTATAATCAGAAAATCTTCATTCTCCCCCAGCACTTTTTGCATATTATAAATTTCACAATAAAATGTCAGTATGTTTTTTTCAGAGGGATAAAAATCAGACATATAGGTATTCATCTCATATCCATTACGGGTCCTTTCATTATTTTCCTCCGTCTTTTTATAAGTATCAATCAATTGAATATCGCTGATTGATAACAACTCTTCGCTAAACATTAATTCAAATTCCTGTTCATGATTATACTCTTTTTTGGCGCCTTCGTTATCCTGGAGGGTAAGTTTTATTTTATAGGAATTATAGGGTAGCAAAATCCTTTTTTGCGTTTTCAGCAAAAAGGGTTCGACTAATGTGTCCTTCAGGAACGGGGAAATAAGATTAAATTTATCGAAATAACGGATACCATCTTTATCAGAAATTTCTATCTGGCAAAAAGCACTACAGGAATAATTTCCTGAAGAGTTTTTAGAATATTTCAAACTGTTTCCCTCTATCAACAAATAAAGTTCCAGGTAACCCTTGTTTACTTCATACGATTTAAACCGGCAATATTCAAAATATGCTTTAAGTGATTTTCCTTTTACTTCTGCACTATTTGCGTTCAGTATGAACAGAAATAAAAAAGAGTAGAGAATTATTCGTAATTGCTTCATAATTTTAACTTTCATACGTTTTTGCCTTAGGCATAGTTTGTAAAGATATGAAAAATTACAGAAATTAGAGATGATAATTGTGATGGAATGGCATAAATTCGTTAATGAGCTGTTTTAGCATCAAAAATACGCTTAAATAGACGCTTTAGAATAGCTGTTAATAAAAAAATTCACATTATTTTGCTGTTTATAAATATTTTTAATACTTTTCGATGGAATTTAAGGTAAAAGGCGCTATTCCTTCACACTTTAATCAAACAACATGGAAGCAAAATTTTCAAACAAAGTTAAAGAAGTCATTTCATACAGCCGTGAGGAGGCCTTACGGTTAGGTCATGAATACATTGGCACAGAGCATCTTCTACTGGGTTTACTCAGAGACGGTGAAGGATTAGCCATTAATTTACTAAAAGACAATCGCGTTGAATTTAACGATTTACGGAATATAATTGAAGAGACCATACGCGATTCTGCTACTTTTAATAAAGCCATTAATCCTAATAATATCCCGCTCACAAGGCAAGCAGAAAGAGTTTTGAAATTAACTTATCTCGAAGCAAAATTATTTAGAGCCGATATTATAAGCACCGAACATCTTCTTCTTTCAATTCTGAAAGAAAACGATAATATTGCCTCTCAGGTTTTATCGCGTTTCAATGTAAATTATAATGTTATAAAAAAAGATCTGGAAAACATGATGACCAAACCCAAGGCAGTAGCTGAAATGGAAAGTGAGGAAGAATCCTCAAAAGGATTTTACAGCTCGGGTGAAAGCAGAAAAAAACCTACTGAAAAATCAAGAACTCCCGTACTCGATAATTTCGGCAGAGACCTCACCCTTGCCGCAGAAGATGGAAAATTAGATCCGATTGTGGGACGGGAAAAAGAAATTGAAAGAGTGTCACAGATTTTATCGAGAAGAAAGAAAAATAATCCAATTTTAATCGGTGAACCCGGCGTTGGAAAAACCGCCATCGCTGAAGGACTTGCTCTCAGGATTATTCAACGAAAAGTATCCAGAGTATTATTTAATAAAAGAGTCGTAACCCTCGACCTGGCTTCTTTGGTTGCTGGAACAAAATACCGCGGACAATTTGAAGAACGCATGAAAGCCGTAATGAATGAATTGGAAAAAAGTCCCGATGTTATTCTTTTTATTGATGAAATTCACACCATCATCGGTGCAGGCGGCGCATCCGGATCGCTCGATGCTTCCAACATGTTTAAACCTGCCTTGTCAAGAGGAGAAATTCAATGCATTGGCGCCACTACGTTAGACGAATACCGCCAGTATATTGAAAAAGACGGCGCGCTTGACCGTCGTTTTCAAAAAGTGATGGTTGACCCAACTTCTCCCGAAGAAACGGTTCTTATTCTTCAGAACATAAAAGAAAAATATGAAAATCACCACCATGTTACTTATACAGATGATGCCGTAACTTCCTGTGTAAAATTATCAGCCCGTTACATGACCGACCGCTATTTGCCTGACAAAGCGATTGATGTGCTGGATGAAGCGGGTTCGAGAGTTCACCTGACAAACATTCACGTTCCGGAAACCATTATTTCCATAGAGAAACAAATTGAAAAAATCAAAGAAGAAAAAAACAAAGTTGTTAAAAGTCAGAAATACGAAGAAGCCGCTCAACTCAGAGATAAAGAAAAAAGATTGCTCGAACAACTCGATCTGGAAAAAATTAAATGGGAAGAGGAAACCCGTACTCAGAAATATGTAGTGACAGAAGAGAATGTTTCGGAAGTAGTTTCCATGATGACCGGAATTCCGGTAAATAAAATTCTTGCCAGTGAGGGAAAAAAATTACTGGGGATGGTGGATGAATTGAAAAAGCAAATAATCGGGCAAGACGAGCCTATTATTAAATTAACCAAAGCCATCCAAAGAACCCGTGCCGGATTAAAAGACCCGAACCGTCCAATAGGTTCTTTTATTTTTTTAGGACCTACCGGTGTAGGAAAAACCGAAATGGCAAAAGTGATTGCGCGGTATTTATTTGATACCGAAGATGCCTTGGTTAGAATAGACATGAGCGAGTACATGGAAAAATTTTCAGTGTCACGCCTCGTTGGCGCCCCTCCGGGTTATGTGGGATATGAGGAGGGTGGTCAACTTACCGAGAAAGTGAGACGAAAACCTTATTCGGTGGTATTGCTCGATGAAATTGAAAAAGCGCATCCCGATGTATTCAATATTCTTCTTTCAGTACTCGATGATGGAACCATTACAGACGGATTAGGCAGAAAAATTGATTTTAAAAATGCCATCATTATCATGACATCGAACATTGGTTCCAGAGACCTGAAAGATTTTGGAATGGGTATTGGATTCATGACTAAAAGCAAACTCGAACAGGCAGATACTTTTGCTAAGACAACCATAGAAAACGCTCTTAAAAAAACATTTTCCCCTGAGTTTCTGAATCGTATTGATGATGTGATTGTTTTTAATTCACTGAAACGCCAGCACATCAACGATATTCTTGAAATAAACTTAAAGAAATTGCTTGACCGGATGTTGTCAATGGGATATTCCATTGAGCTTACGAAAAAAGCAAAAGATTTCATCTGCGATAAGGGCTACGACGCCAACTTCGGCGCCCGCCCATTGAATCGTGCCATTCAAAAATTGCTGGAAGATCCCGTAGCCGAAGAAATTCTGAAATACGAATTACAGAAAGGCGACAAATTGGTCGCTGATTACGACAAAGAGAAAGATGCGCTGGCTTTCAACGTGGAGAAGAAAGCGCCTGAGGAGAAAGAAACGAAGAATAAAAAGAAATAACACGATTGTCCGGCTAACTTTATTATTCGTTCCTATTGGACTCTGAAAAAATACAATTAAAAAAAACCACCCCTTCCATGAAATCAATTTTCCTATTTTCCAGATTCTTTAATTTATTGCTCACCTGTTTAGTTTGCAATGCAACTTTATTAGTGGCACAAATTAATTACACTTATATCCCTACCAGTGGTTGCCCTCCGCTTAATGTCACATTTACCAATACTTCAATCACAAAATCCGACAGTGTTTTTGTGTTTCATAAATTCAAAATATTATACCATATTCAGAGTTCACTGGGCGGTTTCTACGATTTATTATCTGACAATACTGTTTCTGCTTCTGCCAACGATTCCCTTAAAGATATATGCAATACCGATTCAGCAGGAGCACCCTTTACCGGTGGCTGGATTTCTAAGAATGGAACCATGTTTGTGAAAGCAAGAAACTCTTTTGATTATTTATCTTCCGATGTGGCTTATGCTAAATCAGAATACATGGCAGGTACGCCTTCTTCGTCTGTAATTATACCAAATTCCTATGATGTATATATTGTAAGAATAAGAAATCGCGAACAATACATGGTTTTACGTATTAACATTATTGACCCTGATGACAATACTTGCTCCTGTCCAAATTCGGGATCTCTTTTTTTTAATTATAGGAAAACCGGTGAGCTTCAAGTAAGTAAGTACGTGTGGGATTTCGATGATGGATCTCCCGAATTTGAAGGATTCAATGCTACACATACTTATACAACTTCAGGATTCTTTTATCCAATGTTAAAAGGGTATGATTCCACAGGTAATAAATTCGAAGGCGTTGGGTATGCCGTAGAAGTATATGACAATAACTCTAATAATAGCATTTATTCTGCTGACTCCGCATGTCCTCAGGAATTAGTAAATTTTTCCATCTACAGTAGTAATGTCCAATCCTATACATGGGATTTTGGCGATGGAAGTACTTCAAATTCTTCAAATCCAGCTCATGCTTTTACTACACCCGGCACCTACAACATTAAACTAATACTCTCTTATAAATGCGGGATTATCGACACTCTTCAAAAAACATTAAAAATTACTAATAATATCTACCCGCAAAAGCCATACATATCTGTGAATCCCGATAGCGCTTGTCCGGGGGAACGGGTATCCATTTATTCTTATGGTAACAATTATGCTAACTATCTTTGGGATTATAATGATGGAACAACCTCTAATACCATAAACGGAGACCATGTTTTCATAAATATAGGTAATTACAACGTAATCTTAACGGTTACTAATGGTTGCGGATTAAGTAATTCTGACTCGGTTGAAATAAAAATTAGCAATAATATAATTCCCCCTGCTCCAACTATTTACTCAAGCACAAACCTTGCATGCCCCGGAGATAAAATTAATTTTGAATACTATCGTAACTCTACAGATAAATTTTTATTGGATTTTGGCGATGGTTCAACATCCGATAAAGGATATATTTCTCATTCTTATTCAAATATAGGTACTTATACAGTGACATTGAAAGTAACCAACAGTTGTGGTCTGAGCAATTCTTCCTCCAAAACAATTCAAATTACAAATGATAGTCCAATTACCAACATGAGCTTTAGTAATTATGACAAAGCAAAAGGTTGTCCTGGTGGAGAAATGAGTTTTACCCTCATCAATGGCTTATCTTCTTATACTTATTTCTGGGATTTTGGTGATGGAACTACAAAATACGGAGATTCTTATGAAAGCCATGCTTTTGCAAATACCGGGACCTTCTTTGTTTCCGTTAAAGTTACAAACAATTGTGGTATTTCCACCATTCTTAATAAATCAATTGAAATACGTAATGATTTGAGGATTGATTATAATTATCTTAATATTTACTTAAGGGAACTCTCATGTCCTAATGATAGAAACACTTTTTTTATAAATGCTGATGGATTTAAAAATTACCTGTGGGATTTCGGGGATGGTCAAACGAGTTCTTACGACGGACCCAATTCTTACAATGTTTACCATAGCTATTCTACAATCGGTACTTATAATGTTTCCCTTAAGATTTCTAACTATTGTGGAATTGACACAACGTTATATGATCAAATCGTAGTGGAAAATGGTATTAGGTTTACCGATGATGCTTATTTTAACTTAAATAATGATAGCGCTTGCCCCGGAGATACTTTATTCTTCAGAGGAGATAATAATTTTACAAATCACTTTTGGAATTTTGGTGATGGGACAACCAGCACTCTTGAAAATCCTAAGCATAGTTATAATGTTTCGGGTAGTTATAATGTAACCTATAAAATTACAAATGGATGCGGTTTTGATACATCATCAATGAAAACAGTCAGCATTTCAAACTCTGTATTGCCTGAAATTGGTAACGATGTAGGAATTATAGAAGATGGGGCTATATGCCCGGGAGATACAATTCTTTTTTATAACGCCGGTTACTATAAAAATATAAAATGGAACACGGGGGATGGAAATACAATAACTAATTTTTCATCGCTTCTAATAGAGAACGGTGTTGAAAGGATTAACTTTGGAAAATATGCATACCCAAATCCGGGAACCTATTTTCCCAACGCAATTGTAACTAATTCCTGCAATCTGTCAGATTCTGCAAATTTTGAATTAAATATTACTAATGATAATTCACCTGCTCTAAGTCAAATTTATTTCTCCTCCTCCACCGGTTATGAAGAAGTAGTTGCAAGTATTCCTGTAAATTTTATCTGCATCGGCACCGGTAAGATCATTCAATGGGACTTTGGAGACGGACAAACAGGGTCGGGAATTTTCATTTCTCATACCTACACAAATCCCGGTTCCTATACAGTTAAATTGACTGTAATCAATGGTTGTGGCAATACTGCATTGTCTTCGGAAAATATAACTATTAAAGCATCATCTGGTATTGAAGAATATAATTTAGCTTATTCTGTAAACGTAAAAATTTTACCGAACCCTGTATCAGGTAACAATTTCATTTTAGAAGTTTCGGATGTTCCGAATAATTCGTACGATTTTGAATTATTTGATGTTCTTGGAAGAAAAATATTTCAAACAAAAATCCGGTTTTCAAAATCCTATATTTCACTCGGACAAATAAACAATGGGATTTATTTTTATTGGTTGAGAAACAATAAAAATACGTTTGCTAACGGGAAGATTTTGGTAGGAATGTAATGCAAGAATTTTAGTAACTTTGTAATTTTCAGTTTCACTATTATAACATCATGAAGCACAAATTCACTTTATTACTCGTAACCACACTCTGCCTATCAACATTTTTTTATTCCATATCCTTTACTAATTCCGGTGGTCCTGCCGCAGGAAAAACCGGCGCTCCCGGGGATGGGCTTTGCACCGACTGTCACAGCGGAACAGCCAATACCGGTTTAGGTATCGTCTCGCTTTCAGTTAAAGATGCCGGCAATCCGGTTACCGAATATACTCCCGGAAAACAATATACTGTAACCGCTACTGTCACTGAATCGGGTAGAAGCAAATTCGGCTTTCAGATGGTGACATTCTTGAACTCTAATAATACCATGGCGGGTTCATGGACATTGACCGAATTAACAAGAACCCAAACAAAAACTTCCGGTTCAAAAATTTATGTGGAACACACTTCCACCGGCAATGCACAAACCAGCGCCGGAACCAACACCTGGTCTGCTGACTGGACCGCTCCGGTTTCAGGCAGTGGCACTGTGAAAATTTATGCCGCATTCAATGCCACCAACTCAAGCGGTAGTACAAGCGGCGATAATATTTATACAACCAATTTCACTCTTACAGAAGAAATTCCTGTCACTCCACCCGTTGCCGCTTTCTCGGTTTCCGGTACTGATATTTGCTTGAACGGTTCCATTAGTTTTACAAATCTTTCTACCGATGCCACATCCTATCTCTGGGATTTCGGTGATGGCACTACAAGCACGGAGGTTAGTCCTTCCCATACATATTCTACTTCGGGGTTGTTCACTGTGACATTAACAGCTACCGGAGATGGTGGCACTGATTCGGAGACAAAAAATAACTTGATTACCGTACAACCGGCTATTTCTGCTACTGCTGGAAGTAACACCTCTATTTGTACCGGGTCATCAGTAACTTTGAATGTTTCCGTTTCCGGTGGGAATGGAGGTCCTTATACGTATTCATGGACACCTTCAACCGGATTAAGTGCCACTAATACCGCTAATCCAAATGCATCCCCAAGCGCTACAACTACCTATATGGTATATGTATCTGATGGATGTTCTCCAATGGTTAGTGATGATGTTACTGTTACAGTGACACCGCCCATTACAGCATCAGCAACTGCTAATCCTACAATAATATGTCAAGGTATGAGTGCCTCTCTCAGCGCAAACGCTACTGGAGGAAGTGGCGGAGCTTTTACTTATAGCTGGGTGGCTTCATCCGGTTCTGTTGATAATCCATTGCTACCTCTTACTTCAACTTCCCCGCTGTTTACTACTACTTATATTGTTTATGTAAGCGATGGTGGGTGTTCACCAACTGCAACTGCTAATGTTGTAGTGAGCGTTAATCCGCCTTTAACTGTCATTGCAGGAACAAATGTTTCTTTATGTGAAGGAGAAATTACAAATTTATCTGCAAGTGTCACCGGTGGAAATGGTGGACCCTATTCCTATTCGTGGGTTCCTTCTGTAGGATTAAATTCAAATACTATTCAAAATCCAATAGCCGCTCCCTCAGTCACTACGAATTATTCCTTGTTTGTTTCAGATGGATGTTCACAACCTGGGTCAGATGATGTCACAGTGACAGTAAATAATTTTCCGACAGCTCCCCTTGTAAATTGTGGCGCTACAACATTATCTTCCATTGAATATGTCTGGAATCCGTCTATTGGCGCTGATGGATATGAAATAAGTTTTGATGGAGGAACTGTATGGAAAAATGTAGGAAATACATTTGTCTATGACACTACCGGCTTATCACCGGGAGAAACTCTATCCTTAATGGTAAGAGGAATTTCTTTCGGTCTTTGTTCACCAGGAATTGCAAGCACAAAAACCTGTTCAGCCATAAATTGTGCTCCGTTGAGTGTCATCGTTTCAAGTGACACAACCGTTTGTAAAAATTCAACTGTAGAGATTGGTGTGCTAAGTGTCACCGGAGGTACTGGAAATTATTTTTTTAATTGGTCAGACAGTTTGGGCACAACACAAGGTCCCTATACGATTAATATTTTTCAACCCACTGCGTTTACAGTAAGCGTAGGGGATTCTGGAGCTATTACTTGCGGTACATTGGAAAATAAAATTTCAATCGGAGTTTATCCCAATCAGGCAGGTTTTACGTACAGCATGACGGGTGACACTATACTTTTTAATCCCGATAATACTTTCGGAAGTTCTTTTGTCTGGAATTTCGGAGATGGAAATGTTGATTCATCTTTATCAACAATCGCACACGTTTATGATACTAACGGTGTTTATAATGTTTGCGTGCAATCGGTGACACCAGCGGGTTGCGTAGAGGAATTCTGTGATTCGGTGGAATTTGTAAAAGTAGGAATTGCTAAAAGTTATACAAACAACGATGTACATTTCAAACTTATCCCCAATCCTGGAAAAGAACAATTTCAACTTCAACTCTCTTGTTGTGGGAATGTCACTCCCAATGAAATTCAGGTGTTCAACCTTCAGGGACAGGAAGTGTTGCATATAAAACCTCAACGTGATGGAAAATTCACGCTTGGAAATTTGATGCAGGGCTTGTATTTTCTGAAAATTAAATACGATCATAATAATGTTAATTTGGAGGATTGGATGCCGGTGATGGTGCAGGAGTAAACTTTATACCCCGCCCCCATGCCCCTCATTGATACTCACGCCCACCTCTTCCTGAAAGAATTTTCTACTGATTTGAAGGATATAGTAAGCAGAGCGCAAAACGCCGGAGTTTTCAAAATCCTGATGCCCAATATTGACAGTGGCACTGTTGATGATTTATTAAAAACGGAAGCAATGTACCCGGAAATTTGTTTTCCTATGATAGGTCTCCATCCCTGTTCGGTAAATGCTCATTGGGAAAAGGAAATTCAAGTAGTGTCAGCATGGTTATCCAAAAAAAAATTTGTAGCCATTGGAGAAGTGGGACTTGATTTACATTGGGATAAAACAACTTTTGAGTGGCAAAAAGAAGCGCTGACTTTTCAAATACATTTTGCAAAAAAATACAATTTACCGTTGGTGCTCCATACAAGAAATGCTATAAATGAAACATTAGATATCATTATTCAAAATCATTTTTCCGGAATGAAAGGCGTGTTCCATTGTTTTTCCGGAAGTGAAGAACAGGCAAAAAAAATAATTGAATTGGGCTTTTTTCTTGGAATCGGCGGGGTACTTACCTTTAAAAACAGTGGGCTGAGCGAATCATTAAAAAACATTCCTCTTTCAGCCATGGTACTTGAAACGGATTCACCCTATCTGGCGCCGGTGCCATTCCGCGGAAAAAGGAATGAGCCGGCGTACTTAGTTTATGTGTTGAAAAAACTATCGGAAATTAAAGGGGGGAATGAAGAGGAGATGGCAAGAATTATTTTTGATAACACAATAAAATTATTTTCTAATAAATGTTTTAAGAAGTAGCACTTCCCTTAATTCTCATTCGCCAAATATTCGTATTTCTTTTAAAATGCAATATTCCAATAATACACATTAAATCTATTGAAGCACTATTTTCTTTATATAAAATTTTTCTGTATCATAAATTTTTATAAAATATATTCCACTTGGAAATTTAGAAATGTCTATCTCAGTTAAAACTGGTTGTGTTAAATTGAATTTTGTGACTATTTTATTTGCAAGTAAACCGTAAATTTCTAAATTAACATTATTTTTTAATTTATTGTTATCAAATTCAATCTTTAATTTTCCGCTATTATGGATAGGATACGCCACAAAATACGAATTATAAGAATTTTCATCAAGCCCTGATGCAAAATCAGATAATGTCCGTTTATAAATACCCATAGAAGTCCCAGCATAAATATTTTGCCCGTTTATGGTAATTGAATTAAAATCTGTAAAACTGTATGTAATACCAGAATTCGCCTCAGCCCAACTGTTACCATTATTAGACGAAAAATAAATCCCATCTCCTGTACCAACAAAAATATATGAATCGCTTATGGCTAATGAATATATATTATCAGGTATAGGTAACCCAGTATTCGCAGAAGCCCAACTGCTACCATTATTAGATGAAAAAATAACACCATCAAAATAATCTTTTGCAACAATCTTTGCTCCACTTACAGCAAGTAAACCAACACCAAAAAAATCACCGTTATTACTCAATGCTGTCCAACTATCACCATTATTAGAAGATAAATATAACGCGTTATAAGCCCCTGCAAAAATGTTTGTCCCGCTAATAGCTAATGAACGGATGTTCCCAGACGGACCATTATTACTGACTGTAGCCCAACTACTTCCATTATTAGACGATAAAAATACTCCAAAACCAGTCCCCGCAAAAATGTTTGAACCATTTGTTGCTAACGACCATACAGTTTTATTTGTTAACCCATTATTAATTGAGGTCCAACTGTCACCATTATTAGCCGATAAAAACACTCCGTCACCTTGAGTCCCTGCAAAAATGTTAGTTCCAATTATGACAATACTACGAACATTAAAATTTGTTGGCAAATAAATAGGGTGCCAAATAATACCATCGTCGGATGTTAAAAAAACCTTCCCCCCATCCCCCCCAGCAATAATGTTTTTTCCACTTATAGCTATTGAACGAATATAATTTGATGACATCCCTGAACATACAGCATCCCAACTATTCCCATTGTTAGACGATAAAAAAATCGGGTCATTAGTAGCAGCAAAAACATTTGATTCGCTTATGATTAAAGAGTTGACAATAGTTGTAGTTAAACCGGTATTTACTTTAGTCCAATTACTGCCATCATTGGACGATAAAAATACTCCATCATCAGAAGTCCCCGCAAAAATGTTTGTACCACTAATAGCCAAGGTACGTACTTCGCCTAAACCTTTAGAAGACCAGTTGTTGCCATTATCAGAGGATAAAAACACTCCGCCTGTACCCCCAAGGAAAATATTAGGCCCGTTCGTAACTGCTGAAAGGTATGAATTTGGATTTGTTAAGCCGATATTGATTTTTGTCCAACTGTCTCCATTATTGGACGATAAATATACATAGTTGGTATAATAAATAGCCGCAAAAATATTTGTCCCACTTGCAGCTAATGATTGAATAGTACGAAATATTAAATTGTTGTTTACGTCAGTCCAACTGTCTCCATTATTGGACGATAAAAATACCCCACCACCAAAAGTCCCCGCAAAAATGTTTGATCCGATTACAGCTAATGATTTGACTTTTGTATTAGTTAATCCGTTGTTCACTGCTGTCCAACTGCTGCCATTATTGGACGATAAATACACACCATCGTAATTAGCAGCGAAAATGTTGGTCCCTATTGAAGCTAAATCAGTAACCCCAGTATTTAATACCTTAGTCCAAGTAGCACCATTATTAGTTGATAAAAGCACTGCGAACATAGAACCTGCAAAAATATTTGTTCCATTTACAGCAAAGCATCTAATATCACTACAATAACCATATTTAGGTTGCCATTGGGCATTTATTTTATTAATGCTCAGCGCAAAAACTGTAATAAGTAGGAAGTTTCTCATTTAGTTAAAATAATTATTAATTAATTGTTTTTCGTCTTTCGTTTTATTATTGAGTGAATTCTATTTCCCATTTTTATATTACAAAGATAATTATTTTTTTATTATCAGAACAGTTTAGCAAAATATTTGTGGGCGTTTTAGTGATATTTCAAACATCATACTTGAAACGGATTCACCCTATCTGGCGCCTGTGCCATTCCGCGGAAAAAGGAATGAGCCGGCGTACTTAGTTTATGTGTTGAAAAAATTGGCAGAAGTAAAAGGAATAAGCGAAGGAGAAATGGCGGAAATTACTTATCAGAACGGAAAAAAATTATTTTTTAAAAAAATGGCTCCCCCTCACTCCATTCTCTTCAGCGGCATTGTCGTTACAGGAGAAATAATCAACGGAATTTTTTCAATGGTGACATCGCTGGTATCTAAACCGAATGTTTTAGTATCGGGCAAACCAATTCTTCTTAGCAGAAAATAAGAATTAAGGATAAAACCTTCCTTAAGAGAGAATTCATTTTCAATGGATAAAAAACGTTCCAGAATTACAAATTTAAAATCGGAGGGAAGTTTATATTTACTCAACGACTTATAAGGACTACTGATATCCAGCTCTTTTTTTGCCACCATTTCTTCAATTACTTTTCTGAAAAGCAAATTCACCCGCGGCTGAATTCTGAATCCCAACCTGAAATTTATTCTGAATACTTTTTTGTCGAACATGGGGTCCACTGAATATTCCATAGTGTAAGGTTCATTGGTGCGGTCCACGTGAATAAACCAATAGATGTCTGCCCGCTTAGGATTTCGGTTTATAATCGAGTAAATGATCCGCCGTTCTATCTGACGGGGATTGTTAGCACTGGTAAGATAAATGAGATTGGAAGCATATTTTGAAATGGTATTATCATGGCTGAGGTCCACGAGGGTGGGAAGATGTTCGTTGATGTTTAAAAACACTACGAGTTTATTGAGAATTTTCCTACCGCGGTACCATACATACATGGTGAAAATAATAGCAAACACAATCAATAAGAACGCCCACGCTTGTTTAATTTTCAAGAGATTGGCAACAAAAAAACAGGATTCTACCGAAACAAAAACTATGAGTATCACTACTACTATCCACGTTGGAAATTTTTTCACGTACAATAAGTAGTAGGTCATCAGAAAGGTGGTCATCATCATCGCTATGGAAATATTAAACCCATAAGCGGCTTCCATGCGGGCTGACTCCTGAAAAAATAAAACAGCTCCCACACATCCTGCAAATAAAAACCAATTGATACTCGGTATGTAAAGTTGCCCTTTGATATTTGTTGGGTATTTTATCAATACCCGTGGCCAGAAGTTGAGTGACACTGCTTCGCTGATGAGCGTGAAAGAACCGGTAATCAATGCCTGACTCGCAATGAATGTGGCCACTGTTGCAATACCAATTCCAATCCACAAAAACCAAAGAGGCATAATTTCATAGAAAGGGTTTGCTCCTAACAGATGTGTTTTTCCGGAACTTAGCATCCATGCACCCTGACCAAAATAATTTGCTATTAATGCGGCTTTCACAAACATCCACGATATTCGGATATTTTTTCTTCCGCAATGGCCTAAGTCGGAGTACAATGCCTCAGCTCCTGTGGTTGCCAGAAATACGGAGCCCAATAACCAGAATCCGGCTGGATAATTTTTTAATAATTCATAAGCATAAACAGGATTAATTGCCTTCAAAATTTCAGGAACAAAAAAAACCTGGCGGATTCCCAAAACAAAAAGCATAGAAAACCATAGTAGCATGATTGGACCAAAAGCGGCACCGACTATTTTTGTTCCAAATTGCTGAAAAGCAAATAAAATAATAAGAATAAATATTACGATAGGTATAACGGGAATGTCGGGCGAAATAATTTTAAGTCCTTCGATAGCAGAAGTTACTGAGATAGGCGGAGTGATTATACCATCTGCAAGCATGGTTCCAGCGCCAACAAACGCAGGAAAGTACAACCATTTGTGATGTTTCTTAACAAGCGCATATAATGAGAAAATGCCACCTTCCCCATGATTATCTGCCTGCAAGGTCAAGCTGATGTATTTAAAGGTAGTTTGTATGGTGAGCGTCCAGAATACACAAGATAATCCTCCGTAAACCAATAATTCAGAAATTTCCCTTTCACCCATAATGGCTTTCAACACGTAAAGCGGAGAGGTGCCTATGTCGCCGAAAATAATACCGAGAGTAATTAATACACCCGCTCCTGTTATTTTTTTATGAATGTCGTTTTGCATGGAAAGGAAGGGGGCAAATATAGGATATTCAAGCGGAATGGGGAATTGAGGTAAAGAAAAGTAGAACTTTAATTTTTCCTTATACCCTATACCTTTATACCGTTAAATCTACTTGGTTATTAAAATAAGAATTGTAATTTTGCCCTTCGTTTCAGGAGAGATGCCAGAGTGGCCGATTGGGCATGCCTGGAAAGCATGTGTACCTGCAAGGGTACCCAGGGTTCGAATCCCTGTCTCTCCGCTGTATTATTGGCAAACACACAGGTTCGCCACTACTTAGCGTTTTCTACTTTTTCTGTTTGTTTTGCTTCAGCTTTCTGTTCCGTTTTTCCTTTTGACCTTCTCGTTTTCTTACGTTTTGCCTTTGCCTTGCCGGTTTCTGCGGTAGGAAGTTGAGCAAAATCAACCAGTTCAATCAGGCAAAGATGTGCACTGTCACCCGGGCGGGTGCGTGTTTTTAAAATCCTGGTATATCCTCCCGGGCGGTTTATTACCTTCCCGGAAATACTTGCAAATAATTCTTTAACGGCATACTTGTCACCTAATTTTGAAAATACAACCCTGCGCGAATGTGTGGTGTCGGTCTTAGAACAGGTGAGTATGGGTTCAATAAATCTCCTCAGCGACTTTGCCTTTGCTTCAGTGGTCTCTATGCGCTTGTATTTTATGAGCGAACAGGCAAGGTTAGATAATAAAGCCGAACGGTGCCCGGCTTTACGGCTGAGGTGTTTAAATTTATTTAGGTGTCTCATGATTATTCTTCGTCCAGTTTATATTTTGTGATATCCATACCAAAGGAAAGCCCTTTGGTTTTAACCAATTCTTCCAACTCGGAGAGTGATTTTTTACCAAAATTTCTGAATTTTAACATATCACCGATATCAAATGTCACTAACTCAGCAAGCGTTTTGATATCAGCGGCTTTTAAACAATTGTACGCTCTTACGGAAAGGTCAAGATCGCTCAGAGGTGTTTTCAGCACTTTCCGCATGTGAAGGAAGTTTTCATCCACTGGAGCAAGAATTTCATCTTTCTCAAATTCCATGGTAATATTTTTATCTGAAATCAAAAGGAAGTGTTTTATCAAAATACTTGCGGCTCCTTTTAATGCCTCTTCGGGATGAATGGAACCATCGGTTAAAATCTCAATTATGAGTTTCTCGTAGTCAGTTTTTTGCTCAACCCTGAAATTTTCTACTTTATATTTTACATTTTTAATTGGAGTGAAAACAGAATCAATGGCTATAGTTCCCAGCGATTGGTCGGGCTTTTTGTTTTCTTCTGCCGGTACATAGCCCCTTCCTTTTTCTATAGTTAATTCCAATTCAAAATTTACAAAGGGTTCCATGTGACAAATAACCATATCGGGATTCAGAATCTGGTAAGCATTGGTATGCTTGGCTATATCTCCGGCCGTAAAAGCAGTCATGTTTTTTATAGAAACATAAATTTTATCGTTGGAGTCCAGAATTTTTTTAAACCGTACTTGTTTAAGGTTCAAAATTATTTCGGTCAAATCCTCTACAACCCCCTCGATGGTAGTAAACTCATGCAGAATGTTGTTTACTTTAATGGAAGTGATTGCATATCCTTCAAGAGATGATAATAAAATCCTTCTAAGGGCATTGCCAACCGTAATACCATATCCTTTTTCCAAGGGTTTAAATTCGAATATGCCATGAAAGTCGTCTGCTTTCTCCATAACAACTTTTTCGGGCATCTGGAATGTGAAAAGAGCCATAGTTTTTTTTGATTATTGATTTGTTGAATTATTAATATTTGTTTATTGATTAATGAGCAATGAATAGTGCTTAATGATCAATGTCCAATGACCTATTACTATTTTGAATACAATTCGACGATTAAATGTTCTTTAATGGTTTCGGGGATCATTTCTCTTTCGGGTGCCATGACGAATGTACCCTGATATTTTTCAGCATCCCAACTTAACCATGGAAATTTATTTCCGGGTGCGTTTACATTTACAGAATTGTTGATACTTTCCAATGCTTTCGATCTTTCTCTGACCGAAATTAAATCGCCGGGTTTTAAAATATACGATGGGACATTTACGATATCCCCGTTTACTAAAATATGCCTGTGAGAAACGAGCTGTCTCGAAGCGCGTCTTGTGGGGGCTACGCCCAATCTGAATATTGTGTTATCGAGCCGTGATTCTAATAATTTTAACAGGTTCGCGCCTGTCATTCCCTTCATGTGTGACGCTTTATTAAAAAAAATCCTGAATTGTCTTTCCAACACCCCATACGTATATTTTGCTTTTTGCTTTTCCACCAACTGTACCGCATATTCGGATTGCTTGGATTTTTTCGTTTTTCCATGCATACCCGGTGGATAATTCTTTTTTTCCAATGTCGGATGTTGCCCGAATATGGGTTCTTTTAATCTTCGAGATACTCGTAAACGGGGTCCTATGTATTTTGCCATGCTACTAAGGGAATAAGGTTAATTGTTTTATAAATATTAAATGCTAAACTCTTCTCCTTTTTGGAGGTCTGCAACCGTTATGCGGTAATGGGGTAATGTCCTTAATGGATGTTATCTCAATACCGGAGGTTTGTAATGTACGAATTGCTGATTCTCTGCCTGCGCCGGGTCCTTTTACAAAAACCATTGCTTTCTTTAAGCCCAAATCATGGGCTTTTTTTGCACAATCACTGGATGCCTGAAGCGCGGCGTAAGGCGTATTTTTTTTAGAACCCCTGAATCCCATTTTTCCTGCCGATGACCATGAAATTACTTGTCCCGCATTATTGGTAATCGAAATGATAATATTATTAAATGTAGATTGAATGAAAACTTTTCCGGTTGGTTCCACTACCACTACTCTTTTTCTGGATTTGTCTTTTACTTTTTCTTTGGTTTGTTTTTCGGATTGCTCTGCCATGTTACGAATATGAAACCCCTACGGGGTTGGGTTTAATTGATTAATATTATAATAATGGAACCCCTACGGGGTTCGAATATAATAAAAGGCATACACATAGGTTTGCCTTTACACTGTTATTTCTTGGCGGCTACCTTTTTCTTTCCTGCGACTGTTTTCCTTTTCCCTTTTCTGGTTCTGGCGTTATTACGGGTTCTTTGACCACGTACCGGAAGACCCTTTCTATGCCGCTGTCCCCTGTAACATCCTATATCCATTAACCTTTTAATATTTAATTGAACTTCCGATCTTAACGCACCTTCTACAGTGTATTCATCGCTAATAATTTTTCGGATGGCACTCCCTTCCTCGTCACTCCAGTCCTTCACTTTTTTGTCGCGGCTGACTCCGGCTTTGTCTAAGATTTTCTGAGCCAAGCTTTTTCCAACACCATACAGGTATGCTAAAGCTATTTCTCCTCTTTTAGTATCTGGGATGTTTATTCCGGAAACGCGTGCCATGTTTTAATTTTTTAATTGTTTAATAATTTATAATTTTTTGAATAATTCGTCATTCCAATTCCTGAACTCTTATAACCAAACCCTTACCTTTGTCTTTGTTTGAACTTTGGATTTTTTTTATTAATAATATACAATCTGCCTTTCCTTCTGACAACTATGCAGCCAACACTGCGTTTTTTAATGGATGATCTTACTTTCATTGTTTAAAAAAATTTCGCAAAGATACAAAATTTAAATAAATTATTAATTATACCGGAATGTTATCCTACCCCTGTTTAAATCGTATGGTGACATTTCTACAGAAACCCTATCGCCTGGCAATATTTTTATGTAGTGCATCCTCATTTTTCCGGAAATATGGGCTATAACAATATGCCCGTTTTCAAGTTTTACACGGAACATGGCATTCGACAACGCTTCAACGATAGTACCGTCTTGTTTAACAGAGAGTTGTTTAGCCATATATTCCTGTTTTCCTTTAATCAAACCTTCAAGGTTAGCCGGCACTTCAATTCCATGCAATACCTTGAAGGTTTTTTTTATAACTTTTTCCTTTTTTTTCTTTTTTACATATTTTCCTGTCGTTCCTTTTTCCTTTTTATATACTTTCCTGTCAAACCATTTGTGCTACCTCAACCAGTGCCTCTGTTTTTTCAATATATGAAAAGGTGGTCAAAATTTCTGGTGTTCCTTTTCTAACTACTACCGTATGCTCAAAATGAGCAGATGGTTTACCGTCTTTTGTTTTAATAGTCCAACCGTCCTTTTCTCTGAAAACATCCTTAGTCCCCATGTTAATCATGGGTTCAATCGCTATAACCAATCCGTCTCCCATCTTGTTTCCTTTACCCCTGTTGCCATAATTTGGAACCTCCGGGTCTTCATGCAGGTTTCTACCTACGCCATGTCCTACTAAATCTCTTACTATCCCATATCCGAAAGGTAAAATATATGATTGAACAGCAAATCCTATATCCCCAACCCTATTTCCTGAAACAGCCATCTCAATTCCTTTTAATAACGATTCTTTAGTAACCGTAAGCAACTTACTGATTTCGGGGTTAATTTCTCCTACCGTAAATGTATAAGCCGAGTCGCCAAAAAAATCATTCAATTTCACACCGCAATCAATAGAAACAATATCCCCTTCTTTTAAAAAATAGTCACCGGGAATTCCGTGAACTACCATATCGTTAACTGAAACACAAATAGAATTTGGAAATCCCCTGTAATTTTTGAACGCCGGAAACGCATGATTATCCCGGATAAACTCATCGGCTCTGGCATCCAGTTCTATTGTCCTGACTCCTGGTAGCGCTATTTTTCCTATTTCTGCCAGGGCTTTTGAAACCAGGTCACAACTTATTCTAATTCCCTCAATTTCTTCTTCTGTTTTAAAAAAAATCATGTTCTGTGCTATGCGGCTATACTTGTTCTTCCTTTAATTCTCCCTGATTTCATTAATCCATCGTAATGCCTCATTAATAAATGGCTTTCGACTTGTTGCAATGTATCCAATAATACTCCAACCAGAATCAATAACGAGGTTCCTCCAAAAAATTGTGCAAACTCTGTGGTAACTCCAAACATTCTGGCAAACGCAGGTAAAACAGCTACAAGGGCAAGAAATATAGAGCCAGGGAGCGTAATTCTTGTTAAAATGGAATCAATAAACTCAGATGTTTTTTTACCGGGTTTAACTCCAGGAATAAATCCTCCGTTACGCTTCATATCATCTGCCATCTGGTTAGGATTAATCTGTATAGCTGTATAAAAATAAGTGAATAGAATAACGAGAATTGCAAATAAAATACTGTATTGCCAGGAAGTGTGGTCTGAGAAAGTAAGTCCAATCATTTCAACCATGGAAACTTCGGGGAAGAAGGAGGCAAAAATAGAAGGTATAAACATAATGGCTTGAGCAAAAATGATAGGCATGACCCCGGCGGCATTAATTTTTAGTGGGATGTACTGACGCTGACCACCATACACTTTATTTCCAATAATTCTTTTAGCATACTGAACGGGAATTTTCCGTGTCCCCTGCGTCAATAAAACAACCCCCATCACTGTAAAAAATAAAACGGCTATTTCGATGAGAAAAACCAACGGTTTATTGGCGGTAAATTTTGAGCTTGATTCGGCTAATATGGAAATAGGAAGGCGTGATACAATTCCAATCATTATAATCATGGACACTCCGTTACCAATTCCCTTGTCTGTTATTTTTTCACCCAGCCATAAAACAAACATGGTTCCGGCGGTTAAGACCACGGCGCAAATAATTACAAAAAATACTGAACTCTCTACCGCAATAGCTCCAGGATAATTATATTTTAAATTTGCCACAAAGCCCGATGCCTGCCCTGCAGTGATCAATATGGTAAGATATCGTGTGTATTGATTGATTCGTTTTCTTCCATCTTCCCCTTCTTTCTGGAGTTTTGCAAAATAAGGAACTGCAATAGCCAGCAACTGCATGACGATGGAGGCAGAAATATAAGGCATTATTCCCAAGGCAAAAATGGAAGCATTACTAAAGGCACCACCTGCAAACATATCCAACAACCCTAAAATTCCTTTTTGTGACTGTGATGTAAATTCTTCGAGGTTTCCCGGATTTATGCCTGGTAATACAATAAAGGTTCCAAGGCGATAAACCAACAAAAAACCAAGTGTGTTCAGAATCCGGACCCGTAAATCCTCAATGCTGAATATATTTTTTATAGTTTCTATTAACTTTTTCACGCTTTATTTTTTGATATAATTTGCCGTACCCCCTGATTTGGAGATGGCTTCCAATGCACTTTTAGAATAGGCATGTGCATGTAACTCTATGGCGGTTTTTAGTTCACCTCTACCTAGAATTTTTACAGGCATTTTTTTATTTGAAATCAATCCGTGCTCAGCCATCACCGCCAAATCCACTTTATTTATGCTGAATTTTTTTACCATTTCTTCCAAGGTGTCAATGTTCACACAATTAAAATCATTATTTACACGGGGAGTAAATCCAAATTTTGGTAGTCGTCTGTATAAGGGGTTTTGCCCGCCTTCGTATCCTAATTTCCGTTTATAACCCGACCGGGATTGGTTACCGTTTAGCCCTCGGGTGGATGTCCCGCCATGACCGGATCCCTGACCTCTACCGATTCTTTTCGGCTTTTTGATTGAGCCAGGAGCGGGGGTTAGTTTATTGAGTAACATATACGTAATGTGAATTGTTAAAAATTAGTTAATGATTTCTACTAAATGCCCTACACTTTTTATCATACCTTGTACCTGAGGTGATTCTGCTATTTCGCTGGTGTAATTTGGTCGCCCTAATCCAAGGGCTTTGATGGTCCTTCTTTCTCTTTCACTTTTGTTGGCTATACTTCGCGTTTGCCTTAATTTGATTTTGTTCATTGTTTCAGCGTATTATTGTTTAATTTTTACACAAATAAGAACCAGAACTATCCTTGGAACACTTTACTGATACTAATTCCTCTTTGCTGAGCCACCGTTACAGGATCTCTCATATTCATCAATGCATCAAAAGTTGCCTTTACCACATTATGCGGATTAGAAGAACCTTTTGATTTTGCAAGAACATCTTTAATACCTGCACTTTCGAGCACAGCACGCATGGCGCCACCTGCAATTACACCGGTTCCGGGAGCCGCAGGTTTTAAAAATACTTTTCCCCCGTCATGTTTTCCGTTAATGGCATGGGGGATAGTTCCTCTTATAACAGGAACTTTTACCAGATTTTTTTTGGCATCATCAACCCCTTTCGAAATAGCATCTACCACTTCATTAGCTTTACCGAGTCCATACCCAACGACTCCGTTGGAATTTCCAACTACTACAACCGCCGCGAAACTAAATCTCCTGCCGCCTTTTACAACTTTTGCTACCCGGTTAACACTCACTACCCTTTCTGTTAATTCCATTTCACTGGTCTTGATTCTGCCTACGTTTTGTGATTTCATATTGAAGTTAAAGTTGAGGGTTAATGGTTTTAAATTATGAGAAAATTCAGGAATTAATTTGTATTAGGAAAATTTCTTATGCAACTTGTTAAGTTTAATTATTTTTAGAAAACCAACCCACCTTCTCTGGCGCCATCCGCCACAGCTTTCACTCTTCCATGATATTGGTAACCACCGCGGTCAAATACCACCGATTTTACTCCTCCTGAAATGGCTTTTTCTGCCAAAAGTTTTCCCACTAATTTAGCTTTTTCCGCTTTTTTTGTTTTTTCAGGAAATTCCTGTTTAATGGAGGATTGGCTATATAAGGTAATCCCTTTTGAATCGTCAATCAATTGGGCATATATTTCCTTGTTACTTCTGAAAACGGATAACCGGGGTCTGGATTCGTTTCCCCTAACAATGCTTTTTATTTTTCTTCGTATCCGGTTTCTTCTGAGTATGGTCTTGGATTTCATGACTAAATAGTGTGTATCAAATGATTACAAATATACTAAATGAAAATGCGTATAGGGTATAAGGTACGAATAAAGTTACATTTTCTCTATACCATTACTTCTTAGCGGCGGCTGTTTTACCTGCTTTCTTCCTGATTATCTCCGTTGAATATTTTATACCTTTTCCTTTATAGGGCTCCGGTTTTCTGAATCCACGGATTTTAGCGCCGATTTGTCCTAATAATTGTTTATCAATACATTCTAAATAAATAGTCGGATTTCCCCCTTTTGGAATTTCTGTTTTGATCTTCACTTCTTTGGGTAACTGAAACATAATATTGTGAGAAAAACCAATACTTAAATCAAGCACATTTCCTTGCAAAATTGACTTAAATCCAACTCCGATTAATTCCAAATTCATTTTATAACCTTCCGAAACCCCTTTTACCATGCTCGCTATCTGTGCGCGGGTGGTTCCATGCAATGATTTATGTCGCTTCTGATCCGAAGGTCTGGTGATTGAAATTTGATTGTCCTTAATGTTTACTTTTATTTCAGGGTCTATGGATTGTGATAAAGAACCCAAGGGTCCTTTTACCATAACAGAATTATCTTTTAATTCCAATTGAACATTTTTTGGAATAAATATGGTTTTATTTCCTATCCTCGACATAACATTTAATCTTTTTAGGGTTTAATCTATTTAGGGTTTAATCTATTTAAGGTTTAATCTATTTAAGGTTTAATCAATTTAATTTTTACTATTAATTTACTAGTAAACGTAACACAACACCTCTCCACCAATTTTTTTCTTTTTAGCTTCCTTATCACTCATAACTCCGTGGGAAGTTGACATAATGGCGATACCTAATCCATTAAGCACTCTTGGAATTTTTTTATTTCCGGCAAACAACCTTAGCCCGGGTTTGCTCGCTCTTTGTATTTTTAAGATAGCCGGAACCTTTCCGGATTGGCCGTATTTTAAAGCAATTTTAATGACCCCCGGCTTGGTGGTATCATCCACTTTATAATTATCAATATACCCTTTTTGATATAAAACTTTGGTCATCTCCTTTTTCAGGTTCGAAGCGGGTATTTCAACGACTCTGTGCCTGGCTTTCAAGGAGTTCCTGAGACGGGTAAGAAAATCTGCTACGGGGTCTGTCATGGTTTTTTGTTAATTTAATACCCTTTCTGGGATTGTTTTACTACGTGTTTAATACACAAACAAGGTTCTCCAATTCAAAAGGGAGGCAAAGGTACAGTAAATAGTTATAAAAACAAAATAATTGTAATTATTTAAAAATAAACAGCTAACAATCGGGTTTGTCTATATGATGTTTGTTCGATTGTTCAATTGTTCGATTGTTCAAATGTTCAATTGTTCAATTGTTCGATTGTTCAAATGTTCAATTGTTCAATTGTTCGATTGTTCAAATGTTCAATTGTTCGATTGTTCAAATGTTCAATTGTTCAATTGTTCAAATGTGCAGTTGTTCAATTGTTCGATTGTTCAATTGTTCAGTTGTTCAATTGTTCGATTGTTCAATTGTTCGATTGTTCGTTACTTTGCGGATTATGTTTAGAGGCAATATAATCTTTATACTTTTCCTGTTTTCTTTCCAGATAGCGCCGGCACAGCAAGATCCCAAATGTTCGGCTTTTGAAAAAGTTAACCTAAGTTTTTACAATTTAGAGTCATCTAAAACCCGGAAATTTGATAACACAGACAGTTTAATGGCTTATCGTATATATAAAAGAGCCAAAAAGTGTTATTACAGTCAGAAGTTTGACAGCGTTTTGTATTATTTGGCTACTTCAAAACCACTTTTTAAGCAATTGGGTTACGCCTACGATTATGTATGGTGCTCATTGATGTCTGTAAATATTTGTAAATCAAAAGCTGATTATCCCAACGCTTTTAATTTTCTGAAAGAAGCAGAACAATCCATAAAAGAATTTCCGGGTATTGAAAAGAATACATTAGGCGCTGTTTACAGTTATTATGGAATAATATACTCCGAATTAGGATATTTTGATGAAGGGATGAACTATTTTTTGAAGGACATGGACTTTGCCAAAAAAAATGAAACTGATGATTTATCTAATCTGAGTGGGAAGTATAATAATCTCGGTCAGATTTATAAAATCAGGGGAGATTTTGATAAAGCACTTGAAAATTATCAGACAGCTCTTGAAATATCTATTCAAAATCCTGATATTCCAGAAACAGAATTTCATAATACTTATCATAATTTGGGTAATTTTTATTTGGATTTGGGAGATCTTGAAAATGCATTTATTTATTTAGAAAAAGCACTTTCAATCAGGTTAAAAAATTTAGGAGAATCCCATTCGGAAACTGCTAATACACTTAATGATATCGGGAATTTGTTTGAGGAAAAAGAGGATTATCTGATTGCAGAACAATATTACCAGAAATCACTCGCAATTTATATGAAAATTTTTGGGTTGGACCATCCTTTGGTAATTGGTTCTGTAATTAACTTGTCTACTAATTTTGCCAGCAGAGGGGAATATCAACGATGTCTTGATTCTTTAATAATAGCTACAGAAAGGGTAAGAAACAACTATAGTGACTTTCATCCTCTACTGGAGGGGTTATATTCAAATTTAGGTAATACATTGGTCTTAATAAAAAAATTCTCCCAAGCTAAAATATATTTTGAAAAATCGTTAGTTATTAGTTATTCAATGTATGGAAGAAAATCAAACGAGGCGGCTTTGGATTTAAAAAATCTTGGGATTTTATATGAACAATTATCGCTTCATTCCGATAGCATTCCTGTTAAAAACAGCATGGATTCATCTTTGTATTATTTTCAATCGGCTTTAGAGGCATTGGTACAAAATTTTAATTCCATTGATGTTTATAAAAATCCACCGCTTGTAAAAATAAACTCACAGCCGGAACTACTGAATGTACTTATATGGAAAGCAGATATGCTGGTATCGAGATGCGAATATGCTAATGGAAATTTACGTTCTTTTAAATAACCTCCTCTTAAACACCCCCTCCAAATACCGGTGCATCGGAAATATTACCATCGCCAATCCCGCATTAATCAGCAGTTTATAAAACGGTGCACCGCCTGTCCATACATCTATTTTGCTATCAAACAAGGTCAATATAAATTCAAAAAACAAAAGGAACGGAATGAACACGAGAAGCCCTACTAAGTTCGGAGGTAATTGAAATCTTCCCAACAAGAATACAATTCCAAAAACAACAAATAATCCAATCATAATAACTGAATTCTGAAGTTTATCACGTCTGTCAACTACCACTGCCTCCTGCCGCTTTTTCTCCCTCTCCTCCTGTTCTTTCACAATCATTGCCTTTTCAAATTCATATTTCGTTTGTTGACGAATGGTAGCTTTTTGGGTTTCTTTATTTAAAACACTGTCGCGGTTTACAATAAATACTTCATACATTTTTAACGCCGCCTTCCAGAGTGACACTTGTTTTTGTAGGGGAATACTATTCGTTTTTGCTTCCATGCGATATACATTACTCAGCCGATAGGAGGCATCCCTGATTTTTGCAGGAATTTCTAATTCATTTGCTATTTTTAAACCCATTTCACCAAATAACTTAGCGCTATCTAACTGCATAACGAGTAATTTTAGATTCGTAAGTCCTAACAAAGCAAAACATTGCCAATACCTATCATCAATTTCTTTACTTAATATTAAACTTTTATGAAAATACTCATTCGATAGTAAAATATTCCTTTGACGAACAGAATCTATGGTAGAGATTTCACTTTGATTGGAATACATTTCTCCGAGATTATGGTAGCAAACAGCTATTCCCTGTTTGTTTCCTGTTGCTTCCTGAATCTTTAAACTTTCGTGATAATATTTCATAGCGGAAATAAAATCATTTTTATTGTCATAAATGATTCCCATATTGTTTAAACATGCGGCAATG
The DNA here is from genome assembly GCA_001769655.1 of Bacteroidetes bacterium RIFCSPLOWO2_12_FULL_37_12. Taxonomy (GTDB): domain Bacteria; phylum Bacteroidota; class Bacteroidia; order 2-12-FULL-37-12; family 2-12-FULL-37-12; genus 2-12-FULL-37-12. Next base: position 183,493 of record MEPC01000042.1, read on the forward strand.
CCTTTTTTATCGTTGATTTTTTCGTATGCCATTAAACTTCTTTGATAATATTCAATCGCATGGGCAGTGTCATTTTGATTTTTATAAATGATACCAATATTGTTTAAGCTTTGTGCGATTCCATATACATCACCTATTGCTTCACGGATTTTTAAACTATTGTGATGGTATTTCAAGGCATTAACAATGTCTCCAAGTTCATTGTAAATGAACCCTAAATTGTTATACCCGACAGCGATAGCTTTTTTATCGCCTATCTCTTCCTGAATCTTTAAACTCTTTAAATGATATTCCAATGCCATAGCTATATTTCCTTGATCATGGTAGATAATCCCTGTATTATTTAAGGTTTCAGCAAGTCCTTTTTTTCCTTTCAACCTAATTTTTTCATTTCTGTTTTTTGAAATATGTTGCGCCAGCTTCATGGCTTGTTTGTTGTATTGATGCCATATTTTATCATCTTCAATGGTTTCGACCAATTCAATTAATACATTCAATTTTGCGGTATCGTGTTGTGCAATTTTTAATTCGTTTAACAATGAGTCCGTTACCGATTGCTGGTAACTGGTTGCTGGTTGTCGGAAACCGGTAACAAGAATCCAGAAACAAATAACCATCAGCAACGACATTCCGGTTTTGTTCCCGCCTTCGTTTGTGTCCTCACAAACGATGTCCCTCTCCCCCTTAAAAAGCCGTTTCTTAAATACGCTCTCCAAAAACCTGTGTAGAGGAAAAATCATCATCGCTAATAAAGCATTGATAAACAGTTTATAAAACGGAGCTCCGCCGGTCCACATATTTATTGTATTATCAAGCAGTGTCAATATAAATTCAAAAAGCAGAAGAAAAGGAATGAAAATGAGAAGTTCAACAACACGGTGGGACAATCGAATTCTTCCCATCATAAAAACAATTCCAAAAACCACAAACAATCCGAGCATTATTACCGAATTTTGCAATTTATCACGCCTGCTTACTGCTGACTGCTCCTGCCGCTTTTTCTCCTTTTCCTTCTGCTCTTTCACTAACATTTCCTTTTCAAATTCATATTTCGTTTGCTGGCGGATAGCGGCTTTTTGAGTTTCTTTATTCAGCACGCTATCGCGGTTTACTATATATAGCTCATACATTTTCAATGCTTCTTGCCAGAGTGACACTTGTTTTTGGAGAGGGATTCCGGAAACGAGGGCTTGTTTGCGGGAGATGGTGCTGATCAGTTCAGCAGCATTTCGTGTAAATTCAGGATAACCAAATTCCTTAACTATATTCATACTTTGTTTAGCGTATAGTTCGGCGCTATCTAATTGATCTGCTTTCAATTTTATTTTACTCATCCAACGTAAAGCTTCAGATTGCCAAAGCCTGTCATTAGATTCATTGCTCATGATCATACTTTTTCTAAAAAACTCTGTAGCGAGGGAAATGTTTGTTTTGTTTTGCAAATCAGTGTTTTGAGTTTCCACTTGTTTTTCATAAATAGACCCTATATTAATTAAGCTAACGCCTATTCCAGGTTTGTCTCCAATCTCTTCCTGAATCTTTAAACTTTTATGAAAAAATTTTAGAGCATCTGCCAACTCTCTTTGATTACTATAGATCAGTCCTATGTTGTTTGAGATTAGAGCTATTCCTTGTTTATCTCCAATTTCTTCGCAAATCTTTAAACTTTTATGATAGTAATTTAAACTTTGTATAAAATCTTTTTGTACTTGATAGATGTTTGCTATGCTGATCAAGCTATAAGCCATTCCTTGTTTATCTCCAATTTTTTCTTGAGTTTTTAAACTTTTATAAAGAAAATCTAAAGAATGTACTATGTCTCCTTGATTATTGAAATTGTTACCAATGTTCCAACAGGTTTCTGATATTCCTTTTTTATCTCCGATTTCTTCCATAATAGCCAAACCTTTATTATAATAATCCAAAGCCATTAGGATATTTCCTTTAGTTTGGTAGATAAATCCAATAATAATTAAACATTTTCCTAATCCTGATTTATCACCAATTTCTTCTTGAATTTTTAAACTACGATGATAGTACTCCAAAGCTTTGGCAATGTCGCCTTGATTATTATAGATATAACCGATATTATTAAAAGCACCTGCCAGAGCAGTTCTGAATGCTTTTTTTTCTTCCTTACTTAGAGAGGAATTTGTAAGATTTTTTAAAGCAAATTTTTTAGCTTTCTCACAAAGAGGAATCATTGTATCCGGGTTAGAAACATATAAAATTTCGGATAACCCCAGATAAGCATTGGCTAAGGAGGTATCATGAGACGCCGGATTATTGACAATCGCATTCAGCGAATCCAATTGTTTCTGATCTTCGGTAGAAAATTGTTGAGCGGCGAGGGGGGTGCAAAACTGAACCCAGAAGCAGAGGGTATATTTTAAAAAGAATAAAATTATTTTCATGCTACAGGTCATTACTTTTAATTATCTTACGTGTTAAACTCTTTTAAACACAAAGACACGAAGACACAAGGTTATATTCGGCAACCATGATTAATCCAATGATAAAACAAATGAAACCGCATAAAGCGGTATATTTATAAATTCTTTATCCCGGTAAAAATTTCTTGGGGATACTCTGAATATTAATTTTGGTTTAAATTTTTCTTCATAACTTCTTAAACTCTTTATATTCCTGTTTGAACCACTTTTTACCTCGAGCGGATATATCTCATTTCCCTGTTGAAGTATAAAATCAACTTCGGCTTCATTTTGAGAAGTCCAATAAAATAATTCCCGTCTCAATGATGAAGTCAACTCGGTGGCAATCAGGTTTTTTACAAAAGCACCATTATATTCTGAAAATAATTCGGTGGGCTTAATGATTAAATCCGATGAAATTTTTAACATGGCTCCTAACAATCCGGTATCGTGAAAATAGATTTTAAATTTAGTATTATCCGAGTATCCTTTTAGGGGAATTTTGGGTGTGCTTATATTATACGACAAGTATATTAACCCTGCATTTTTTAACCATTCAATGGTTTGCTCATAACTTGAGGCACGGGCTTTTTTAACTACATCACTGTACTTAAACTTTTTGTTCTCTTTTGAGAGTTGGTATGGGATGGAGTGCCATAATTCAGAAATTTTAATTGCTAAAGATTTTTCTGAATACTTGGAAAAATCTCGCTGATATGCTTCCAAAATTTCATTCTGAATCTTTCTTGCCAATGCTATATCTCTTTCATCCAAATAGGATTTTAAAACTTCAGGCATCCCGCCAAGATAGAGATACATTTTTAAGTGGCCAAGCAATTTTTCATGAATTATTTCCGGTAAGGGTTGAAATGTTTTTCTGTTTTCTAATTCTTTGAGTAAAAGTTCTTCCCCAAACGCAAATAAATATTCAGCGAAACTCATGGGATACATGGTCATGAAATTAACTTTTCCCACAGGGAAATTGCTTTGTTTGCCTATACTTACTCCAAGTAAGGAACCGGCTGAAATTATATGATAGTGTGATGCCTGTTCATTAAAATATTTTAATGAAATCAATGCTTCAGGCGATACTTGGATTTCATCAAAAAATATCAATGTGTCATCAGAGAGGATTTTTTTGCCAATGTACAATGAAAGGTCTGCAATTAATCTTTTAGGATCCAGATTGCCCTTGAATAATAACTTTAAATCAGGTACTTGTTCAAAGTTAAAATAGATATAGTTGGAATATTCTTTTTTTGCAAATTCTTCTACGAGATACGTTTTGCCCACCTGCCTTGCTCCTTGCAATAATAATGGCTTGCGATGTTTGCTTTTTTTCCAGGAAATTAATTCAGTATACAGTTGCCTTTTCATTTTATCTACTAAAAAGTGCTACAAATATACAAATTTATGTAAGAAAAAGTGCTGTTTTTCGTAATTTTATGTACGGAAAAGTGCGTTTTGCCCTTCCTTTCTTACCGTAACACCACCACCTTACCGTAATAATTTACCTCTCCCCCGCTCACTTTTAAGATATAAATACCCTCCGGTAGATTTTTGATGTAAATCCTACAACTGCTACTGCCACTGCTACTGCTACTGTTACTGCCACTGTTACTGCTACTGCCACTGCTACTGCTACTGCCACTGCCACTCCTACTGCCACTACCACTGCCGCTGTATCGATGCATCACTACCCTGCCGGTGTTGTCAAAAATTGTCGCCGAGAAATCGTGCCACTCACGAGGTAGTATCACTTGAATATAATCAATAACCGGATTAGGATAAAAGGAAAAATCCGGAATCATTCGATTTTCTTCCGGTTGGCTTGTAATAATGGATATGCAATCGGGCTTCGACGACGTTGTAAAAGTGTCACTCCTTGAGGCATCATAAATTCCAAAAGCATAGTATCCTTTTAAGATATTATTGGTTACAATCTGCCCTATCTTATTAGTGGCACTACTCTGAATGTTCAGTGTGTAATCGGGATGAATTTTCCAAATAGAATCCGTTGAAGTACGAAACATCAGCGCGATGCTGTCTTCGCTGTTGGTAATCCATGAATTATCAAGATATCCTCCGCTTGCATTAGCTCCGTTGTATTTAAAGGTAAGTTTTCCCTGAAGGGAATCCGGGAAAATTCCGTCTATTTTCCAGTACCGGGCATCGGAAAGATGAAAACCTTCCGGTAAATTTCCTTTGCGCGTTGGAGCAATCCAGTTATGCTCTACACGAAATAAGGCGGAGTCCTGTATTTTACTCACGTTAAGTGAAAGCTGGGCATAATTAAAAAAACTGTTACCGGTTACTTTAAGCGTCTTCTCCTCTGAAGTAATGGCATCGCTTATTTTATCAGCGCGGTCAAGAATAATCATTGCTGGGTTAAATGGAATATGTGTTTTATAAACCAGACACTCTCCGGGAACAATAACTTTTTCAGTAATCTCATTCCGTTCTTTATCTAAAAAGGTAATTTCCATAGGAACATCCGTAAATATTTCCGGAGCTTCTTTTGTTCGTTGCTGGATTCGAAGTGACACTCTATACCAAGTGGCATATTTTTCTACAACTACGGAATCATATTCAAAATGAGGAAACCCGGGATTAAATATCCATTGCTCAAAAAACGGAGAAAGATTTATTTCGGAACAGGAAGTAAGAAAATCCCGAACCTGTATGGTATTTACTGAATTAAAAGAGTAGGTATTTAATAATTGTTTCAGGCAATGAAAAAACAAAGAATCCCCCATATAGGCGCGTAACGTATGGGCTACTTGCGATCCCTTTTGATATACATGATCTCCATACGTGTATTCTTTGGGGATTCCATATATAGCACGGTAGCCGTTGTCGTTAATATGAGCCATGTGAAGAACGGTCTCCAGATTTTCCACCACTTTTTGACGGTATTTCTCCTTTCCATACACATTTTCCCAAAATATATATTCCGAATAAGATGCCATTCCCTCGTTAATCCACATGTCTTCCTGCGTCTCACACGTTATTAAGTCACCCCACCAATGATGAGAAAGTTCATGAGCATATAAATCCTCCTGCGAAAGAGTACCATCCGCCGCATATTGCGGATAACTGATATTGGTGGCATGCTCCATGGCGCCTGAATTAAAGGGTACCAAATTAAATCCGATCCTATCGAAACGATGGGGACCATACGAATTTTCAAAACCATCTATACATCCAAATAAATTTTTAAACGAGGTTTTCATTTTGGAAGTATCAGACGTAGCCGCACCGAACTGAACAGGAATGGGTCCATTCAATCCCTGATAAGTCATATTAACCGTCTTGTAATAAGAAACTGCCACCGATGCGAGATAAGTAGGAATGGTTTGATTCATTTTCCAATGCCATGTATTAGTTAAATCGCCGTTATCAACCACCTCCTGCAATAAGCCATTGCAGAATGCTTTCATGCTTCCCTTGGTAGTGATAAAAAACTCGTAAGTAGAACGTTCTACAAAATTATCAACGCAAGGGAACCATGCTCTCCCAAAAACATGAGGATAGGATTCAAATCCAACCCCAAGATTAAAGGCGTAATTACCGCTAAAGTAAAAACCGCCCCATCCCGAAGGATCCATTGGAGGAATTCCCTGATAAAATACAGTAATTGAAATAGTGTCACTTTTCATTAATGGAGAAAGAGTGGTAATGCTCAACAATGTGTCGTTATAAGAATAATTAAGTCCGGTCTGGTAATTTTTTACCGAATCAACGGTAAACCTGAGCAAATCTAAATCTATTCGAGTCAGGTTATTAATTTTGGAGGCAATAAGAATTTTACAATTTCCCGATATTTTTTTCCCTGTAAAATCAGTGATTTTCAGGGTGATAGTATAATGAAGGATATCTAAGGTGTCACTCCTGGAATTTTCGGCGGCAAGTGCAGGTAGATTAAGGGAAAGTACTAAAACTATATAAGGGAGGATTTTTTTCATACTTTTTGCCCAAAGTTAATTTAAAATTTACAATTTCTTTACATTTGTACCCTTCCTTTGCACCCATAATTCAAAAAACCATGAGCATGAACAGCTTTTTTCAGCAACTTCTACCCAAAGAAAAAAAATTCTTTACTTATTTTGAAAAATCTTCTGAGATTTTGGTTGAAATTTCAAAATTACTGAATGAATTAGTTACAACATCCTCCAAGGAACGTCGGGCGGAATTAATAAGACAAATTGAAAAAACCGAACATGATGGAGACGAGGTAGCCCATCAAATTTTTAACGAACTAAGTTCTACATTTATAACTCCATTTGACCGGGAAGATATTCATGCACTGACTTCGGCTATTGACGATATAATCGACTTTATCCACGGAGCATCAAAACGGATTGAATTATATAAAGTGGAAGAGTGTACTCCCGCGATAGTTAAATTATCTGAATTAATTGTTAAATCATCGGAACAATTGCAAAGAGCCATCAAAGAACTTCGGAACATGAAAAAAGTTCATCAAATGCGTGAGGCACTTGTATTAATAAATAGTTATGAAAATCATGCGGATGATGTTTTTGATTCGGCGCTTGCCGCATTATTTGAAGAAGAAAAAGATGCCATCAAACTGATAAAAATGAAAGAAGTTCTCGCGGCATTAGAAACAGCCACCGATAAATGTGAAGATGCCGCCAATGTAATTGAGTCCATTCTGGTGAAATCGGCTTGAAAGTATGTTAGTGTAAAGCACTCTCTGGTTTAGGTCTGTAGCCCAGCCAGTGTGACGGCGACTTAAACCTTGTATTAGATGATTAAGTAAAGACACGGTGTACCGTGTCTTTACTTAATCATTACCCCATGCTAACCATAGTCATTATAACCATCATTCTTGCACTTGCCTTCGACTTCCTGAACGGAATGAATGATGCCGCCAATTCAATCGCTACCGTTGTTTCAACCCGGGTTTTACGTCCAAATTTTGCTGTGGCTTGGGCGGCTTTTTTCAATTTTGCCGCTGTTTTTATTTTCGGGCTTCATGTTGCCAATACTATCGGTAAAGGCATAGTTGAGCCACATATCGTTAATGAATATATGATTCTTTCTGCGTTGGTCGGTGGAATTATTTGGGTATATTTCTGTACAATTTATGGATTGCCAATTAGCGTATCCCATTCGTTAATCGGTGGTTTAATCGGAGCAGGAATTGCAAAAGGTGGAGTGCAGGTGCTAATACTTTCCGGCATCTCAAAAGTCATTCTTTTTATTTTTCTCTCCCCGGTATTTGGGGTTATTCTTGGTGGAATATTTATGATTGTTACCCAATGGATTTTCAGAAAGTGGAGACCACAAGCAGTAGATGGTTTATTTAAAGTAGGACAATTAGTTTCATCCGCCGCATACAGTTTGGGTCATGGTTCAAACGATGCACAGAAAACCATGGGTGTTATTGCCATTCTTCTTTACAGTACGGGTTATCTGGGTAAAGATTTTTATATTCCTACTTGGGTTATTTTTTCATGTTATACTGTAATTGGCTTGGGAACTTTAGTCGGCGGTAAAAAGGTTATCAAAACCTTAGGAGTGAATCTAACCCATTTGAAACCTGTAGGTGGATTTTGTGCTGAAATTTCTTCTGCATTTACCCTATTCGGAACTGCATTGGCCGGAATACCCGTGAGCACTACTCATTCCATTACGGGTTCTATTATGGGAGTTGGAATGGTAAACAGATTTTCTGCAGTACGTTGGGGAGTGGCTTCCAATATTATGATGGCTTGGGTTCTTACTATTCCTGCTTCTGGCTTGATGAGTTGGCTGGTCTATACAATTATTTCGTGGTGGGTGTAATGGTAAAAACAGGAAACTCCGGTAGATTTTTATAATTCTCTCCAAGTTGGGATAGTAATTTTTTATTTTCTTCTTTTAATTTCCTGAATCCAAAAACATTTTCGTCATACCTGATTCTTAGATGTAATATTTCATCGTCTGCTTTTTTGATTTCATTTACCAACTGTTCATATAAAGGATACATTTTCAGGTTCGGGCTGTTTCGGGCGGCTTCAAATGTCTTTTCTATTATCTCTGTCATTTTGTTATCAAAATAATCAATACTATCGGAAGCGCTTATCATTTTCATTGTATATTTTATCTTGCTGAAATCCTGAAAAAGTAAAAGTGCCTTTTTTTGATTTACAGAATCACATCCTTCCACAACCGCAATCAGATCAATCAGATGTTTGATGTTTTTCAATTCCTCATCCATGGACTTTGCCATCACATTCCAGTAAAAATTAATGCTGTCCATTTCATTCTTAATCCGGAACTCAAGTTCTTGTTTTTCAGAATCAGAAAGTTTTTTGGTTGTAAAGTCCTTGCAGGAAAAAAATAAAAAAATGATAAAAAACAGATACGATTTACTACGCATGGGAAGTTTTCATTTTTTTTACAACGGTTTGAAGTGTTCAAATGCCTGGTGACACGAATAGCAATAATGAATGCTCCGGCATAATGTAGAACCAAAGGTAGAGCGAAGAATGGTGTTTCTGCTTCCGCATTGCGGGCAAGCCACTTTTTCCAATTCACTACCTTCAAAAGTTTTTTCGTATCGCGTGGGAGGAGTAAGACCAAACTCCTGTAAAATTTTCCGCCCTTTATCGGAGATAAGGTTGCTGTTCCATGTACGGTTTTTGTCCATAACAACTTCCTTTACATTGATTCCATTTTGATTAAGCGCTTCTTTAATTTGCTTTACAATTAAATCAAAGGCGGGGCATCCTAAAAAAGTAGGGGTCACCTGAACCGATACGCTCAAGTCGGATTCAATTTTTATTTCGCTGACAATCCCCATGTCGGTGATAGACAAAACCGGAATTTCAGGGTCTTTCACTTCGTTCAGGATGGTTAATATATCTTCGCGGGTCATGGGTGAGTGGTTTGAGTTACCATTCCGTCTCCGGATCAGAACTATAAACTTCATTCATTTCTTCCAACAATGGTTTTAAAAATCCGGTATGATTTCCGGTTCTGCCTCCAAAAACGGGTTTAATTTTTTCAGGATCCGGTAAATTAAAATTTGCTTCTTTTAAAATCATGGATATTTTTTCCAACCAACTTATTTTTATTTCCTGTTCCCCCTGATAAATGCCAAGTTCAATAAGTTCTTTCTCGAATGGAAATGTTTCAAACATTCCTAAAGAATAAGGAAAAGCAACCTCAATCGCTTTTTGCATGCGTACATGACTTATTTCGTTGTTGTTTCCAAGTTGTTTAATCCAGATATCGGCATGTAGAATGTGATATTTCATTTCCCCTGCTGTTTTTCTGCTCAGAAATGACAAGGGTTGATAGTTTGATTTCCCAAACATTCTAAAACGTAAATCCATGGCATGATCAAATAAAAAATGCCTGATGAGCGAAAAATCATATTCTCCGTTAGGTAACTCTACAAACTGACAACAACGGTACTGTGACTCGTTTCGCAAAAATGCAATTCTGTCAGGCAAGTCCTCTTTTTCCGTCTCATTCAGTATTTTATAAATCTGATAAGCCAAACCAATTTTATCCTGCGCAAGGGAAGAAAATGAGATATCCTCCTCGAGTATCGGACCCAGTCCTGTCCATTCCGAATGACGATGCCCCATGATTAAAAGGTCGTCGGCGATGTTGTAAAGGAGATTTTTTATGGAATGCATGTTCTACTTTGTTACATATATAGAAAATTACAAATCGGGTTTAAGTCGCTACCGCACTTACCTGGCTACAGACTTAAACCAGAGCGTCTGAATTTCCTTTTTTAAATTTATTTATCTTATCACGCACCTTAAATCCGCTAGCGTCCCTGTATTTTTTTTCGTCTGATACAGCCGAATAAAACATATCTTCATCCTCCATGCTGAAAGCGTGAATGTCTGAACTTTTGCAAACCCAAAGTGACACACACGCCAAACGTCTGCCATATTGTTCTTTGGCAAAAACAAGCGCCAGATCAGGATGAGGTGCATGTACACAGCCAACATGAACCGGATGATCGCCGCGTTTTTTAATATGAAAAACTTCATACGTAATCCAATGCTCCTGATTTTTTAATATTTCCCCACCCGGTATTTGCGGAAGTTCAAGGCGATTGATGCGTGGGTCAAGAGAGGACATTTGGGCGTTGGATTTATCAAGCCAGTGGCACTGATTGTGTAAGCTGATTTGTTTTCAGGGCATCTCTCACCCATCTTCCGTGCTCTTCCGCCCACATTCTCACTTTTAACCGTTCTTTATTACAGGGACCATTTCCATTGATAACCTGCCAGAAAGTTTCCCAGTTTGGTTCGGTATATTCCCATTTGTTGGTTTCTGTATTTTTTTTCAATTTAGGGTCAGGTAACGTAAGACCTAATTCCCAGATTTTTGGTACGTATGTATTCAAAAATTCCTGGCGCATATCATCATTGCTTGCCATTTTTACTTTCCATTTCATAAGTTTTTCTGAATGTACCGATGCTTTATCCGGAGGACCGAAGAAGTGCATGATGGGTTCCCACCAACGGTTCAATGCATCCTGCAACATCTCTCGTTGTACAAAAGTTCCGGTAGCAAGAAAAACTAACCCTTCGTGCCCTTGTTTCAAATGAAACGATTCTTCATAACAAATCCGTTCGAGGGCTCTGCAATAAGGCGCATAAGAACCTTTTGAGTTTGTTATCTGATTAATAATAGCACCTGCATCAATAAGAAATCCAATGACAGTGACATCAGCCCAGGTTTCGGCAGGATAGTTAAAAACGTTGGAGTATTTTGACTTTCCATTCAATAAATCATTAATCATGTTTTCACGGGATTTCCCAAGCGTTTCTGCCGCACTGTATAATAATTGCCCGTGACCAATTTCATCCTGAACTTTTGCTATAAGCGCTAATTTTCGTTTGAATCCAGGAGCTCGTGTAATCCAGGTTCCTTCGGGTAATGCTCCAATAATTTCAGAATGTGCATGTTGTTCTATTAATCGAATCAATTGCCGCCTGTAATCAAAAGGCATCCAATCGCGGGGCTCTATCTTTTCACCCCGCGCGATTCTTTCTTCGAACAACAAAAGCTTTTCAGGATCATCATTTACCTGATTGTCCTGTAGTTTATCAAAAATATATCCTCCTCCGTACATTGTGATTGAATTTTCTATTTTCTATTTTCTATCTTCTATTTTCTATTTTCTATCTTCTATCTTCTATTTTCTATCTTCTATCTTCTAATTAATACTGTGAAATATCTATCGTAATGGTCTTCTTCTCATCATCCGAAGGCATTATAAAACAAACTCTTACGAATAATTCACCGGTAGTTTTTTTCTCAAAGTATGTTTCTATGCGGTATTCGCTGGGTTTGTATAATTCAAAGTTATGATAATTCTCTGGAGAATATTTGTAGCTGTCCCAACTTACTACTTTACCCCGTATGTATTTATATGGAAGTAAATAATCAAGATTTAATTGTTCTTCGATGTGTTTACGGATGCTATTTAACGAACGATGTGGCCATCCTTCTATGTCAAGATAGGGATGAATGGCTTTTTCATTGTTAAAAAAAACTTCGGGATTCGATTTATTCCGTTTAAAATATCTTTCTTCCATACGATGTTCGGAAGACATAGTACTGAATTCTTCTATGATAAATACTGCCTGTGTGCTGTCTGAACTTAGTAATGAATCAAGTCGTAAGCGACACTGATTTCTAACCCTGTTTGAGCGAATATCATAAAATACGTTTTTGTCTCTTTGCGTTAGAATTTCCGATGCGCCTGATTCAAGAATAGTATTATACACCAATTCGGTTTCTGATGTCCACCTCGACCAGGGCGTTTGTGAGAATATCCTACCGGTGCAACTAACTAATAAAAAAAATATTGAAAGAGTTGTAAAAAAAAATCTCTGATGCTTATACATAATAAAGATACTGAAAAACGTTACTAAATTACTGCAAATATATTATAAATACTCATGCTAAGGTTATAAAGGTATTGCCCCTATACCCCTATACCCTCTAAAGCATGAAAGTAGGGCACTTGGGCCAATAGAAAATATATGAAAGACCTACGCTGAGAAAATAATACCAATCATCTTTTTTCGGATTACCACGCTGGGAGCCATCCGGGTTTGTAAAATTTTCATACTCCGGTAATTCATTACTTCTGTCAGCAAGGTATCGTGCCGGATCACCTAATCCGCTGTTATTGTAATAAAATCCACTCACATCGTCGAGGTAATCGGTAAATGTTTTACGTGCACCCATTTCAATATTCAAATTGATACGGGTGGATACGCTGTATTTAAAACCGATACCAAACGGTATGCAAGTTCCGGAAAGCGAGTAAGGACGTTTCAAGTTTCCCGGCTGTTCCTGACCTTCTGTTTTTAATTCCTGTAATTCCACCCATTTTCCATTATATTCTGCTGTGGGATTATGGTGAAAATAAGCAAGTCCCACAAATAAAAAAGGGCTGAAACTCCATGTATTTTTTCCGTTCTTAAATTCTAAAAAATTATATTGGTATTGTACACCTGATTCAATTATCAATGACCGGAAGTGTAAATTTCTTCTTACCCTGAACGGCTCATTAAACTGGTCATCAAAAGCTGTGATATAACCAGATAGGACGTTTGCCTTCACCGAATGTATATTGTTAAAATTATAAAGAACCATGATTTCACCTCCGGGTCTGAAAAACAAAGGATGTGGATAGGGCGAAAGGTCACCTGTATAATTTAACACACCGAGAGCGCCTCCCAGTTCTATTTCCTGTGAAAATAATCTGAAAGAAATTAATAGGAGATAAAAAGAAAATGAGAAACGGATGTTGGACATTATCTGAATTTCGGACATTTCACACCACCTGCCCTGTAAATATAGGTAAAATGTAAACCTGTAAGAATATACCAATCATCATCAGTAGGATCTCCTCTTTGGTTATCAGGTAAATAACCGTTGGAAATATTGGGATCATTCCATTCATTAGAACGGTCTGCTAATTTTGCGGCAACTGGACCGCTTTGTTTAACGATATCATCGGGCTGAGCATAAACAGTACTTACATCATCCAGGTAATCGGTAAAGGTTTTTCTCCATCCAATTTCGAAAGCAAGGTCCATGTGACTGTTGAGCTTGTACCTGTATCCTATCCCAAAAGGGAGACATATCTGAATCAACGCATATTTATCTGCGGCATAATTATCATAACCCAATGCGCCTAACCCTTGCCCTTCGGTGCCAAGGGGCTGTAAGTCGTACCAGGTACCATTGAGTTGCGCTTGTGGATTAAATTTGAATACGCCAATTCCTCCAAACATATAAGGAGTATAAATTTGCCTTTTGGTCCATACTCCTGAATTCTCAAAAAAATCAATAATAATATGACCACTCAATTCCACCACGTACGACTTAAATGAAAGATTCCTGTAAAAACGGGCTTCATCACGGGAATTCGCGTCTTTTCCGTGAACATTTGTGTAGGATATCTGCCCTCTGAGAGTAACCTGAGGACCATAGCGGTAGTTATAAGTTCCCCCAACATAATAATCCGTTTCCTGAACAGTTCTGAAATTAGCATCCAGGTCGCCAACATAATTGCTGGCTCCGGCTGTAAACCCGTAAGATGTATAGCGCTTCTTTTTAAAACTCTGAGCAGAAACCGGTGAGGAAAACACCCAATAAATAATAAGGATAACCAGTAGGTAACCAGATACTTTATATAAAACACTTTTTCTCATAAAACAAAATTTCACTTAAAAAATCACTATAGGTTAAGCAAAGATAATAAATATTTTGAAAAAAACAAGTGATTCAACCCTTATACCTCTATACCCTTATACCCCTATACCTCTATACCCTTATCCCCCAATACCTTCAATCAACTCCCTGAAAATTATTGTCATCTTGGGTGCCGCACTGTTTGCCGCCTCCAGCACCTCTTCATGCGTAACTTTTACAGACACATCGGGTGATGAAACATCTGTAATAATGGATAACCCAAAACATGCAATACCTCTATGCCTTGCCGCTATTACTTCCGGAATCGTTGACATTCCGATGACATCTGCTCCGATTACTTTTAAAAATCTAATTTCAGCCCTCGTTTCAAAGCAAGGACCGGATACCGCGGCATATACTCCTGTTTTTATAGGAATGTTATTTTTTTGTGCTATTTCTTTTGCTTTTTTAATCAAGATTGGATCATAAGGAGCACTCATATCCGGAAATCGGGGTCCCCACTCATCGTGATTGGGACCAATCAATGGATTGCTCCAGATTAAATTAATATGGTCTTCAATTATCATCAGGTCACCAATACGATAATCCGGGTTTACCCCGCCACAGGCATTCGATAATAAAAGTGTATGGATTCCTAATTCTTTCATTACCTGCACCGGATACGTAATCACTTTCATAGAATATCCTTCATAATAATGAAATCTTCCCTGCATGGCGACCACTTTTTTGCCTCCCAGAAATCCAAAAATTAATTTCCCGGAATGTCCTTTCACTGTTGAAACGGGAAAATCAGGTATGGAAGTATAATCTATTTGCTGAGTTTTTTTCAATTCTTCACCTAAACTGCCCAAACCGGAGCCGAGAATTATTCCGATTTCAGGCACAAAATCAGTGACTGATCTTATATAAGAAATTGTCTTTTTGATATCCATTTTCTGTTACTGTTCAGTCCAAAATGAAAAAATAAAATTTTGCCACTGATTACACGGATTAATGTTATAAAAAATCTTAAAATCGTATTTAATCAGTGTAATCAGTGGCTAAATTTTTTTTCTTGTTCAATTAGTGGTTTAATTAATTTGGATACTGAACAGTACCCATTTTCTTTAAAAAACGCAAAGTTAATAGTTTTATTGTTAATATTGTTTTTTTTGATTATCAATGCCACGCGTTCTTCGCATTATTAATCGCTTAAACCTGGGGGGACCCACGTACAATGCGGTTTACCTGACCAAATATTTAGCGCCGGAATATGAAACAATGTTGCTGGCGGGTATGAAAGATGAGTCAGAAGCATCTTCCGCTTTCATTGCAGAACAGGAAGGAGTGCCATTTCAATATATATCTACCATGCACAGACATGTCAATCTTTGGAACGATTGGCAGGCATATAAACACATAAAAAAAATTATTCTCCAATTTAAACCACATATAGTTCATACCCATGCCGCCAAAGCCGGAATTCTGGGAAGATGGGCGGCATTGTCGTGCAAGGTGCCGGTTATAATTCATACTTTCCACGGACATGTTTTTCACTCGTATTTTAATTCGTTGACCTCCCGTTTTATCATTGAAGTTGAAAAATATTTTGCCCGAAAATGTTCATCCATTATTGCCTTATCCGATAATCAGAAAGTCGAATTGCTTAGTGTATTAAAAATACCGGATAAAAAGATTTGCACAATACCGTTGGGATTTAACATGGAACGATTCAACATAAAGCAGGAGGAGAAAAGAATAAAATTCAGAAAACGTTTTATGCTCGGTGAAAATGACATTGCTATTGGAGTGGTTGGGCGAATGGTTCCTGTAAAAAATCTGGAATTCTTTGTGGATGTTATTGCAAAATTATTACAGGAAACCAAGAGAAATTTCAACGTGTTTATGGTTGGAGATGGGGAGTCGAAAAACAACATTTTATATAAGATAAAACAATACGGACTTTCTTATTCAGAGATGATGGAGGGTGATTGCAAAAATGTAAATTTTATTTTTACTTCCTGGGATAAAAAAATTGACGAAGTAATGGCAGGATTAGACCTGGTTTCATTATGTTCTTTAAATGAAGGCACACCGGTTAGCATCATAGAAGCACAAACTGCCGGCAAACCGGTGATTAGCACAAATGTCGGTGGTGTTGAAGATATTATAGCTGATGGTAAAACAGGATTATTATCAGAAGTCAACAATAGAAAAATGTTTGTTCAACAATTAAAAACACTGATTGAAAATGATGAACTTAGAAAAAATATGGGGATTCAAGCTAAAGAAAATATTGGTCAGCGATTTAATTATTTACGTTTGGTAAAAGACACTAAATTGTTATATGACAACCTTTTATCACAAAAAACGTTTGACGGGGGTTACGAGTAATTTCTTATATTTTCTATTTTATATTTGCTATTTTCTATTTGATATCCATCGTGAGCTCACTAAAAAAAATCCTATTTCTAATCTTCATTTCTATACAGCTCTTCTCTTGCCGTATCGGAAAACAAAACGTACTTTTCAGAATCACCCCCGAACAAGCCACCTATCTGGAAAAAGAACGGAAAGAAAAACCGGTACCAGATAGTAATCCTGACTATATTGTCAGAACCGGAGATATGATAACCATTTATCTGATGAATAACGACTATAACTATATGGGCGGTGGTCCTGGTTTAAAAGGAGGACAGGGTTTGGGGGTGGGGGTGGGCGGTGGCATGCAAAATCAAACAGGCGCATCCGGAGGAAATTCTAAAAGTGCAATAGACATTTATGAGTATCTTGTCGAATCAGACGGAATGGTAAGAATTCCCTTGGCTGGATTGGTTAAATTAGATGGATTGACACTCAGGCAGGCATCAGGATTGCTCGAAGAAAAATATGCTGACTATTATAAAAACATTTATGTAATCTTAAAAGTGTTAAACCGCAGGGTATTTATTTTAGGCGAAACAGGACAAACCGTTTTTTATCTTAAAAATGAGAAAACCACACTGATTGAACTTCTTACCGAAACAAAAGGAATTTCTCAGGAAGGTAAAGCCTATAATATCCGTATTATCAGAGGTGACTTGAAAAATCCACAAGTTTTTCTGGTTGACCTGACAACCATTGATGGTCTTAAAAAACAAGACCTTGTTCTTAAAGAAAATGATATCGTTTATATTGAACCCGTTAAGAAAATTACTATAGAAGCGGTTAAAGAAATTGAACCAATCATTAGTTTGCTTACCTCATTTCTTTTGGTTTGGGGAATATTTTTTAGAAATTAGGTAGTTTTCATTTGACGGATTTCTTGCCCCTCTCCATTTTGGAGAGGGGTTGGGGTGAGGTCTTTAAGAAAGTGTTAAATTTATCCTTAAGTTGACGGCTTTAGGGGTATAAATGCATTTGTCATTCCATTAATTCATTTATAAATCAATCATGGCAGAAGAAAACAGCAACGGAGTATCTCAGGTGCAAAAGCCAAATCCGGCTCAGGAAATAGATTTTATTCTTCTGCTTAACATCGCCATACGCACCATTCCTGTCATTTTTTTTCTAATCATCGCAGGATTTATTTTTTCCTGGATTTACCTTCGTTATACGCAAGTGGTTTATCGCTCATCCTGTCTTTTACAAATAGAAACCATTACCACCACCAGTTTTGTGGGATTAAAAGGAACGGAAAATAATTTATCCAGGGAATTAGAACTCATAAAATCAAAATACATTATTGAGGAAGCAGTTAGACGAAGTAACTGGGATGTTAGCTATTTTTCGGTGGGTAAAATTCAAAACACTGAACTTTATCTTAGCTCTCCATTTAAAGTAAAATACCTACTTTATGATAATTCAATTTATGAACGCGAATTTCATGTCGAATTTCTTGATAGCGAACATTTCAGATTATATTTTCAAGAAGAGGATGCCCGCTGGGAAATCAGCGCTAAATTTGGTGAGCCGGTTAAAGATAAACGGTTTGAGTTTACCTTCGAAAAAACGCATATCCCAGCAATACCCGGTAACGAATATTTTTTCTTATTAAAGCCGGTGGATGAAGTCGTTGAAGATGTGACAAGCCGCATTGGAGCCGGTGTCGTAAATGCCGATGCCAAAACCGTTAAAATTAATTATGATGACCATGTTTTTGAACGAACCGTTGATTTTGTCAATACGGTAGCCCATGTTTATATTGACAAGGAAATGGAGCAAAAAACAAAAGCCACTGAACAATCTCTGAAATTTATTACCGACCAGTTAAAAATTGTAGAAAAAGAAGTTCAGGATGCAGAGGCATCCCTGCAAATATTTAAACGACAAAATAAAATTATAGACCCCGACTTGCGTTTATCGGTTATACCAAAAACACAAGTACAAAACCAGGATGCCCAAAAAGCTCAATTAGAATTAAAATTAAAAAGCATAGGTACGCTGATAGAATACCTTAAATCCGGTAAAGATATTGGGATGATTATACCCGCTTTGTCCGATTATTCCGGTGAAAACATGCCGGTTCAGCTTTTGCAGGAATTAAGCAATCTTCAAAAAAGAAAACAGGAACTTTCTTCCTATCTCACCGAAAACCATCATACCATCCTGGAATTAAATAAAGATATTACTTCTCTGAATGCTTCCCTTATGCGCTCTGTAGAAGAACTTCAGAAAAATATTATAATTAAGCGATCTGAAATTGATAAAGTTGATGCCACTGAAACATTTCAACAAGAAGAAAACAATTTATCTGCTAGCGAAACGGAGTTTATGCGCCTGAAACGGAAATTTTCAGTAGCACAAAGCATCTACGAATTACTACTTGAAAAAGAAGCGCAACTGGCTATCAATAAATCAGGGATTACTTCCAACACCATGATGCTGGAAATCGCCAAATCAGGGTGGCAACTTTATCCCGATAATTTATTGGTTTACTCCATGGGACCTGCCATCGGTATTCTTCTGGGCTTTCTGATAGTAGTTATCCGTTACTTAATGAATGACACCGTAAACAGCCGGAACGATGTGGAACGTTTAACTAAACTTCCTATTGTGGGTTTGGTAACCAAAGCCAGAAAAGAAAGTCAGTCGGCATTCCTGTATGTGATCGATCATCCAAAATCATTGCTTGCCGAATCATTGAGAGCCATCCGTTCAAACCTTGATTTTATAGCCGGCGACGAAACCTGCAAAGTGGTTTCAATTAGTTCTACTGTAAGTAAGGAAGGAAAAACGTTTATCGCCGCCAATCTGAGTGCCGTTATTGCTATGGCAGAGAAAAAAGTGGTCTGCCTTGATCTGGATTTACGAAGACCTAAGTTAAACCTTGCTTTCGGGTTAAATAATAACATAGGGATGAGTACATTATTGAGTCATCGCTGTTCGTTGGACGAAGCCATCATTCAAACTCAACTTGGGAACCTGAATGTAATCCCCTCCGGTCCTATCCCACCGAACCCCTCCGAGCTGATACTTTCTCAAAGATTTCAGGATGTACTTATTGAATTAAAAAAAAGGTATTCTGTCATCATCATTGACACACCACCGTTGGGTATGGTCACCGATGGAATGCATATATTCAGACATAGTCATATAGGAATGTATGTAGTAAGATTAGGGTTTACCAAACGCCAATTTCTAAACACGCTGAATATTCTGAAAAATGAGAATTTAAAAATTAATTTTGCATTGGTATTAAATGCGGTAGGATACGGTGGTTCTTCTTATGGGTACGGATATGGATATGGTTCCAGGTATGGATACGGTGGATATGGATATGGTTACGGATATGGATATGGTTACGGATATGGTTACGGAAACGGGGAGTCGAGTGGTTATTATACGGAAGAAGAAACTACCAAAACGGAAAAGAAAAACTGGCTTATAAAAATTTTTAAATAATGGTTCTTCTTTAAATCCAACCTCACCCCAGCCCCTCTCCAAAAAAATGGAGAGGGGTGAGAAATAAACAAAATTTTTTATGATGTTTGAATTCCTGAAAAAATTTTTAGGTGGTGGCGCTGAAGACATGGAGGATACAGAATTTTTTCCGGTGACTACAGACATGCACTCGCATTTGATTCCCGGTATTGATGATGGAGCAAAAACAACAGAGGATAGCATCCGGCTTATTCAGGGACTTCAAACCTTGGGATATGCACGCTTAATTACTACCCCACACATAACCGGTGACCATTATAAAAATACTCCCGAAATAATTTTGACGGGTCTTAATGCACTCCAACAGGTGTTAGCAGAAAGAAAAATTGAAGTGTCATTGCATGCCGCCGCGGAGTATTTTTTAGACGAGTGGTTCTTGAAAAAACTCCAACAGGGAAAATTATTATCTTTCGGCAGTGAAAATTATGTGTTGGTAGAAACCGGTTTTTTAAACAAACCGGCAAATTTCACGCAGATTATTTCTGAAATCAAATCAGCCGGATATAAGCCCATATTGGCACATCCGGAAAGATACTTATATTTGTATGATGATTTTAATCATTATTTCCGGTTGCGAGAGAGCGGAATATTATTTCAATTAAATTTATTATCGCTTACCGGTCATTATGGTCCTAAAGCAAAAAAAATTGCCGAAGAATTAATTGATGCCCGTCTTATTGACTTAGCCGGAACTGATTTACACTCAGAATCGCATTTGGATAAATTAATGATGCTTAAAAAATTACCCTATTACAGGAAGTTAATGCGTCTTCCTTTGCTAAATGATTCAATAGATATACAATAGTAATACAATGGTAACTCAATAGTAATACGATAGTAATAAAATAGTAATACAATGGTAATTCAATGGTATTACAACCGTATTACAACTGTATTACTATTGAATTACCCTTGATTGACCAATGACTAATGACCAACGACCAATTTCCAACGCCCCATGACCACACACATTCAACCCGGCTCCTGCAATTTTCCTGATACAGATTTTTCTTCTTATCTTACCGCTGAAGATATTCAGATTCTCAACCGCCATAAAACCTGCTCTACTTATAAAAAAGGGCAAATCGTTTTTAATGAAGGAAACTCGCCATTTGGATTATATTTTCTTTCCCATGGCAGTATTAAATTATGGAGAGAAACAATTAAAGATAAAGAAGTAATTATACGCTTGATTAAATGCGGTGAAATATTTGGCTATCGTTCCCTTTTAAGCAATGAGCCCTATAAAGCGAGCGCCACTACCCTGGAAGATTCAATAGTTTGCTTTTATTATAAAGAGGATTTTGTAGAAGTAATGAACCGTAATTCAACGTTTACTAAGCAACTTCTTCACCTTGTTGCGAGTGATATGGGAGAAATGGAAGAAAGTATCGGAAGCATGGCACATAAATCCATACGCGAGCGCATCGCCGAAAAGTTAATTATGCTCAACAATGAATTCGGAATAAATCAAGAAGGGAAAATCATAATCAATGTTTTGTTATCACGAAAGGACATGGCAGATATAACCGGAACCACTACGGAACAAATTTCCCTGTTTCTGTCAGAATTTAAAAAAGAAGGGGTTATTTTATTTACCGAAGATAAAAAAATTCAAATACTTAAATTAGAAAAGCTGATTCAGATGAGTAAGTTTAATAATACAGATTGATTTTTTTCTACTTTTTTTACAACTACCTGTGGATTATAACAAATTCAACTGACATAAATCATGTTTTCTTTTATTAAAAAAAGAGCATTTTGTGATGAAAAAAGGTAGTCGTATATGATAACGGTTATAAACCTATCTCTTTTTCCCATCTAATTTTGTCCGTGTAAATAATATCATTTACTCAAAATAAAACTTAACGATGAAAACCTTAAAAAATACTCTGAAAAAAGCGCTCTTTCTGGCAACGATAGCCGGATTGACAACTTTTTCTATTGCCTTTTCACAAGAAAAGCCAAAAGAAGAATTTAAACCATCCGGAAAAGTTTGGGGGCTAACCTTCGGTGATTTTTATTGGAAAATGGGTGGAGATACTCTTGCGGATAAGACACCATGGGGTGGTTCAGAATTTGGAAAAAAATATAAAGGACAATCCGGAATAACTTTCCGAAGGATTTATCTTGGCTATGATTATCAACTCGCTCCAAATTTTAATGCAAAATTTCTTTTGGAAGGAGGAGACGGAGTTACTACCGGCGGCGGAGATAGAACGGTTTATATCAAAGCCGCTAACTTAGAATGGAAAAACATTATTAAGAGGCACTCATTATATATAGGTCAAGTGGGAACAACCAGTTTTTCAACCGCTGAGGGAACCTGGGGACTACGCGCTGTTGAAAAAGTAGTAGGCGATGCACGCGGATGGCTCCCTTCTAACGATTTAGGGTTCAGATGGTCCGGACAGTTGGACTCATCCGGAAACTTTGGTTATCATTTATTATATGGTACAGGAAAAGGTTCCAAACCCGAAGACAACAACTTCAGGAAATATTTTATGGGCGTAGATGCAAAATTGATGGACAAAAAAATAATTTTCGCTTTCAATTATGATTTTGAAACACAAGCCGCTTACGACAAAGATTATTTGCCATCAAAAACAGATTCATTACCGCAAAGCAAATCTACCATAGAAGCTTTCCTTGGTCTTCAATTAGAAAATTTTACAGTAGGATTTGAATTAGTTAATCAAACCCAAGTCAATAATAAAAGTCAAAAAGATACTGTAGTAACAAAAGATACCTTATTAGATGTGAAACCGTTTGGCATATCCTTTTTTGTAAAGGCAAGTGTAATTAAAGACAAACTACTACTATTTGGCAGATACGATATGGTAAATCAGGATACTGAATACAAAAGTGACAGAAAATACAAAGCACTTGCTTATAAACCCTATAACGAAACGTTTATGACCTTCGGTTTGGATTGGACACCAAACAAGAATGTTCATATTATTCCCAATATCTGGATAAACAGTTATACAGATAACAGAAAGAAACCCGATGGATACGACAAAACGAAGGACTTTGGTAAATATTGGGAAAGAAGTGCTGATTTTGTTCCAAGATTGACTTTCTTTTATGTATTTAAATAATTGAAAATTGAGCATTTAACTACAATTAAATATGAAATCATCAGAAACCACAACACCAAAAAAATTAGCGGCACAAACGCTAATAGAAGCTGGAAATCAACTTATGTTTTCCAATCACTTCACCGGTGCAATCAAAGAATACAACAGAGCGATTGAAACAGACAACGCCAATGCCACAGCATATTATCAGCGTGGATGGGCAAAGTTACAAAATGGTGACAGGGAAGGAGGCATCTGTGATTGGAACACAGCTATTAAATTAAATCCGGATTATGCAGATGCTTACGCTGACAGAGCGGCTACCCGTGTAGCCGTCAATGATTTATCCGCGGCATTGTCTGATTATAAAACTGCATTGCAAATAGATCCTGCAAAAAAAAATACTCTTCTGCCAATCATCACTAAAATAGAGAATGAACTTAAAACAACTTCGAAAGAAAAAGAACCTGTGGATACATACCTTGAAAAAGAAACCGGGATGAATTCAGTGAGTCGTAGTGAATTTTTGAAAACGATTGGTGGAATGGCGCTTGTCACTTCTGCACTATCAATGTCCGGATGCAATAAGATAGAAGGATTTAACGGAAAAAAAGGAGCCGGCTGGGGATTCATTATTGATTTACAACGATGCGTTGCGTGCAAGGCATGCGTGATTGCCTGCAAAAATGAGAACAAAACACCTCCAGGCGTTGCATATAATATGTTTATTGAAGAAGAACATGGAGAATTTCCAAATACATTCTCCAATTATTTCACTCGTCCATGCATGCATTGTGAAAAAAGTTCCTGCTCAATGGTTTGCCCTGTTTCTGCTACCTATCATCGGGAAGATGGTATTGTAGTAGTGGATTACAATAAGTGTATCGGGTGCCGTTATTGCATTGCTTCATGTCCCTACGGTGCGCGTTCGTTTGATTACGGACATAATTATATTGCCGATCCCAATAATCCTTACAATCTCATTCCATCAGGCGAATACAACGGTAAATTTGGTTTGAGAAAAGATGGAGGTTCTCCTATAGGAAATGTAAGAAAATGTATGTTGTGCCTGCACTTACAAGACGAAAAAGGAGAATACACGGAGCCACCCGCTTGCTCCAGAACCTGTATGGGCAAAGCCATTCATTTCGGCGATTTGAAAGATCCAAACGGAAAATGCCTCGTTCACGGTGAAAATTTACATGAGTTGATTGCAAGAAGAAATCATCATCGTTTAAAAGAAGAATTGGGTAACGAGCCAAATGTTTATTATTTGACATAATATAATTGGTATAGACGGGTTTAAAACCCGTCTATACTATCATTAATCATTTGTTATAAAATCTAATCAATATGAATGCAACATCAATACAAGACACCTCTGCAAACAAAGGTTTGCGGAACTTTGGATATGCAATCCTGACAATAATAACCCTTATCGGTTTATATGCCATTTTTGTAAGGTTTAAGGAAGGGCTTATGGTGACTAATATGACGCAAAATGTTCCCTGGGGGTTCTGGGTGGCATTCTATATTTATTTTATCGGTTTATCCGCCGGTTCATTTCTGCTTTCCACTTTAATTTATGTTTTCAAAATGGAACAATATGAAAAAGCCGGAAAATTGGCACTCATTCAGGCATTGTTATGTATGTTGATGGCAGTTTGGCTCATATTCATAGACCTTGGGCATCCGAGCAGGGCTTACAGAGTGCTTACCAACTGGCACAGTACTTCTGTTCTTGCTTGGGAAGCGATGTTTTATGGTCTGTATATAGTCGTAATTATTGCAGAACTCTATTATGTAATGCGGGCTGATTTTCACTTTATGAAAACCGGTTCACCATTATCCACTGATTTAGTAGCAGAAGGAAAAAAATGGTTGATGATTCTTGGAATCATCGGAATTCCTGTAGCTATTGGAGTACACGGAGGAACTGGAGCATTATTTGCAGTCGCAAAAGCAAGACCGGGCTGGTTTAGTGGTTTATTCCCCATTATCTTCTTAGTATCTGCTTTAGCTTCGGGTGGTGGCTTACTGGCTTTCATTACCTCTCTCACTTCAAAATTGCCTCAACCGGAAAAATTAAAATTAGTAAAATCTCTTATGTCGCTGACTGTCGGTGTAATCGCATTTGACATGTTGCTATTTACTTCAGAAATTTTCATTACTTTCTATGGAGGAATTTCACATGAAGTTAAATCTTGGACGTTGACTATTTTTGGTCCAAACTGGCCGGTTTTCTGGTTTGTTCAGGTAGGTCTTGGTATGTTAGCACCCATCCTGATTGTCGCCAATAAAAATACTTCCTCCTCTATCAAATGGCTTGGGTTTGCAGGACTTTGCGTGGTGGTCGGTATCATAGGAACCCGTCTTAACATTGTGATTCCGCCACAGATTACACCAACGTTTGATACATTGCCGGAAGCAAATCATCATTTCCGTTTTTCTTACGGATATTTTCCAAGTATCAATGAATGGTTGGTAGCAATAGGAAGCATTTCATTAATAATCTGGGCATTCATTTATTCACTAAAAAAATTTCCCGTAAATACGCTACACAACACAAAATAAATTGCAACCAGAAAAAATTAATAAAAAAATTATGAATACACCAACAACAGAATCGCGCAAAAGTTTCCTGGCAAAATCCGTTCTTGGCGCTGGCGGTTTGCTTGCCGGAATGACGTGGCTTTCAAAAGTCCACGGAGCCGAAGATTTTAATGCCGAAGTGGATAAACGTTTTAGCTTTAACTCAGGCGAATGGATTCCTTCGTGTTGTAATATGTGTGGTGGACAAACCGGCATATTATGTCAGGTTGTAGATGGTAAATTAATCCGCATTAAACCTAATTCACATAATCCAATCGGCTTCAGTAACATCTCTGATGACTTTTTCAATAACTGCCCCGCAGAAGGCGCATCCATGTGTCCTAAAGGAAATGCAGGAATAATGACACTTTATGACCCAGACCGTTTAGCTAAACCGGTAAAAAGAACCAACCCGAAAAAAGGACTCAACGAAGACCCCGGCTGGCAGGAAATTTCATGGGACGAAGCATATAAAACCATTGTTGCAAAAATGAAACAACTGAAGGATGCAGGGACGCCGGAAGCATTACTTTGGTTTTCAGAAGATCATAGTTTCACTCATATTCAAAAGGATTTTTGCGATTTATACGGAAGCCCTAATTACAGCAATCACTCCAACTTGTGCGATACAGCGCGAAAAGCATCTTTCAAAGCAGTAATGGGTGATGAAAGACCGTTGATGGATTCTATTCAATCAAAATATATTTTACTTTTCGGATGGAATCCTTTGGGGGCAACCAAATGGTCGTGTTTGCCGAGAATCATTACTCGTGCATTAGAAAATGGAGCGAAGTTAGTAGTGGTTGACCCGTATCTTTCTTATACTGCACGTAAAGCGAACGAATGGATTCCCATTCGTCCTTCCACCGATGGGGCAATGGCTCTTGCCATGTGTCATGTCATTATCAGAGATAAACTTTATGATGAAAAATTCATTAACGAATGGACTTATGGCTTTGAGCAATTTTCAGAACATGTGAAAGATAAGACACCCGAATGGGCTGAAAAAATTACGACAGTGCCTGCGGCAACCATTGAAAGAATTGCTAAAGAATTTGCTAACGCTAAGCCCGCCGTTGTAGATGTGTGGTCTGGTCCAGGGCAACATTCCAATGCTGTGAATGGAGGCGCCGCTATTGCGGCTCTTGCCGCACTCACCGGTGGTATTGATCGTAAAGGAACTTTGGTTTCTCCCAATAAAAAAGGGAATAGCCATCAGCATCTACATGTGGAAAAACCAAAAGCTCCAAGATATGCCGGTGACAATAAAAAATATCCTATGTTTCATGGTTCAGGTTGTTATACCGAAATTTTTCAACAGCTTGCAGATAAGAAAGGTAATTATCCGGCTAAAATGGCTATGATAGTTTTTCAAAATCCTGTTATGGCGGTACCGGGAACTGAAACCGTTATCAAAGCGTTGAGTAATCTTGAATTTGTAGTAGTGAATGATATTTTTCTCTCTGAAACAGCATTGATGGCAGACATTGTGGTGCCTGGGGCAACGTATCTTGAGCGATATGACTGGACAGGCAATTGGGTAACCTGGCCCTCACTTAGTTTACGACAGCCCGTTGTAAAACCGATTTTTGGTCAACCCACTGAGGCAGAATTTGTTGTTGAAATAGGAAGACGTCTTGGTTTGACTGACTCAGAGGGTCATGAATTTTTCTGGAATAATCCAATCACCGGGGAACGTGAGGAAAATCTTACAAAATGGTATGAAGCATTTTTCTCTAAAGAAATAATTAACGGCGCTCCTAAAATAACGTTGGAAGAATTTAAAAAATTACCGGGAGCGGTATGGACTACCGGAAAAACTGAATATGAAAAATACAAAAAAGAGATTGCTGAAGATGTGTTGAAAACAACCGTAGTTGAAAAAGTAAAAATTAAAATGCTTAAAAACGGTGAAGAAAAAGAAGTGGAGATAGAACATATCTACGACAAACCAAAAGCCGATGGAGGAAAACGATTGGGAACATATTTTATGGTAGAAGATGAAAACAAGAACAATGATCCGAAGTTCAAACCAAAAGTAACAAAGAAAGCGGTAAAAGGGTTTATGACTCCTACCGGAAAAGTGGAGTTAGTACTAAACTATCTGAAAGGAAAAACCGATGCAAATGGTAATCCCTGCAGTGAATTTCCCGATTACAAACAGCGTGACTGGTACCCGAACAATGAATTTCCTTTCTTTTTAATCAACTGGAAAGAGGCAACGCACACGCATACACGAACACAAAACAATCGCTGGTTACTGGAGTTGAAACCCGAGAATCCTTTACAAGTAAATACTAAAACCGGTGAAAAGCTGGGTTTATCAACCGGCGATATTGTTTGGGTAGAATCAAAATATGGAAAAATGAAAGCGAAAGTTCAACTCACAGAAGCCATACATCCGGAAGTGGTCGGCTCGCAACATGGGTTTGGTCACTGGGCGATGGGGAAAGAAGCAAAGGGTAGAGGTTCTACAGATTCTAACTTACGCCCGTGTAAGTCAGATCCCATAGGAGGACAATCGTTACATAAGGAGTGTTGTGTGAAAATTTATAAAGTGTAACTTAAATAAACATTAAAATTATGGTACTGGTTACTAGTAGCTGACGAAAATTACCTTGAAATGAATAGTGAGTACCCATCTTGTATTTCCTGCCCTAATAGCAATTGCTTTATCAATAAGTATTGTTCTCAACATTGGAGAACGTTGATTGATAAAAAAAAAGAAGTCGGACGATATCAGCGTAAGCAGGTCATCTTTCATGAAGATAATATCGTCCGGGGGGCATACTTTATTTTTACAGGTAAAGTAAAAATATACAATACCGGTAAAGGAGGAAAAGAGCAAATTGTTCGTCTGGTATCTTCCGGTGAATTGTTCGGGTTACGTTCAGATACTGAAACAAACTATCTCGTCAGTAGCATTGCCTTGGATGACTGTGTACTTTGTTTCATAGAAAAGTCACTTCTGGACAATATGCTTAAAGAAAATAACGACTTTGCAGTACAGTTGTTAAATTTTTATATCCGTGAAATGTCATTTTTAGAATTACGCCTGAAACATCTTGTTCAATTAAGTTCTGCTGAGAAAGTAGCCGAGGCGTTATTAATGATGAAAAAGAAATACGGGGTTCTGTCGCCTAAAGGAATTTTGCTTGATGTGAGGATTTCAAGGCAGGATATTGCTGATATAGCCGGGACAACGGGTACAGAGGCAATTCGTGTGCTGGCAAAATTCAGACAAGAGAAAATCATTGAAGATAAAGGAGATAAAATTGTTCTACTTAAACATGAAAAATTACTGGAGCTTCTGCTGATGCATTGTTGTGAAAAAGACAATCAATATGTCAATCTATCAAAATGCTATACGCATGTGTTGGGGTGAGAATTTATAAGGGGTAGATAGCTAATAATGATATTTACAGGAAATAACAATTATAGCATCATCGGTTACCCTGTAAACCAAACGATGTACTTTGTCAATTCTCCGTGACCAGCATCCTTTATATTGATATTTAAGTGGCTCGGGTTTACCGGTACCATGAAATGGATCAATTATAATTTCATCCATCAACTTGGAGATTTTCTCAAATATTTTTTTATCTTCTTTAGCCCACTCCCGATATTGGTCGTGTGCCGGATGATCCAAAATAATGCGCTTCATTTCGGAATTTTTACTTTTCTCAGTTTTGAAACATCCGGATTTTTCCCACGCATCAAATCTCTGCTGTATTTCCTAAACTCATCAATCGTAAATTCATACCCTTCTTCACTTTTTAACGAACTCTCAAGCATTTTCCGGTTTGCGGGACTTGCAAGAAGATATTCCGTTTCATCCATATCCTCCTCAACTATGATAGAAATAGGTTTGTTTTTAAAAATCGTTCTTAGCCCTTTCAGAAAACTATCGTCAAGTGCACTGGCTTTAGTATGAAATTCTGAGTACATAAAATATTTTCTTACAAAGGTACAAAAAATTCAGTTACTGTCAATTTTGTTTACAAATACATTAAACTTGTAAGCGTTTTTAAAACCTCAAAATCGTGGACAATACAAAAATTAAAGAAATTGTAAAGGAAAAGTACAGTGAAATTGCTAACCAAACGAAGGAACACAATCAATCTTCCTGCTGTGGTGCAGGAAGTTGCTCATAGAATAATGCGATGAAAAATATTTTAATCCTCTGTACAGGAAATTCCTGCCGAAGTCAGATGGCGGAAGGATATTTTCGTTTCTTCGCAAAAAGTAAAGCAATCATTTACAGTGCGGGTATTGAAACTCACGGAGTAAATCCAAAAGCCATACAGGTTATGAAAGAAGATGGTATTGATATTTCTTCCCACACTTCCAACCATGTAAATGAATACGCTCACATTGATTTTGATTATATCATAACTGTTTGCGATAATGCTAAAGAGAACTGTCCTTACTTTCCATCAAAAGCAAAAAAGTTTCATCAAAACTTTCCAGACCCTGCCAAAGTAAGAGGAAGCGAAGAAGAAATAGTACAGTCATTCAGAAAAGTAAGGGATATGATCAAAGAATATTCACAAAATTTTATTGAACAGAATTTAGAAGATATATCAAAAGCAATTTAATTTACGAATATTTTATAATATACTGATAGATGGTTAAATGGTTTTGTATAAACACTAAAATTTTAACCTGAAACCTAAATACCACTCACGTCCTTTGGTGGGTCCCCATGCTGAGGAAGTGTCGAAGTAGGGGCCATATGGATTTTCCCAACTGATAATTGGTTTTTCCTGTCTGAAATTAAAAATATTCTCACATCCCAAATACCCTTCAAAATAATTCCAACTTCTTGTAAATTGTAAATTACTAACATAGTACGGTTCAGAGTGGTCCGGTCTTCGGAAGATTTCCGGATTCTGAGAAGTATTGGGTAATTTCTGTTCACCGTACCAGTGAATGTTTCCATCCAGGTGCCACTTCTCGTTGGTTGGTTTATAGGAAATTGTAAGTAGAATTCTTCCGGAAGGATTAAAAGTTAATGGCACTTTTTTAGTATACTTGATACGGTAAACATCCAGAAAAATATAAGCCATCTTAAATGATAATACGTTGTGAAATTTTGTCCCGGCTTCCGCCTGAAACCCATTTGAATTTGAAATACCTTCGAAATTAGTGACGTAAATTTTTCCAGGAACAGAATCGTAATCGGGAAAAATCTGATTTTGGAATTCAGTTCTGTAAAAATCCAATGATACATTACCGGTGATGTTTCCTTTTTCGTAGTTGTGAGTAAAATTTACCCCGTAATTGACGGCTGATTCGGCTCGCAACGGTTCCGGAATCACAATATCACGCTGACTCGCAAGCAGGGTTACATTTTCCGAAAAAAGATTGACCGTTCTCCAACCGGTACCAGCCGATACCCGTACATTGGTTTTCTCATTGATTTCATACTTCAACAATCCCCGGGGGGTAGTCACGTTTCCGAATTGCTTGTGATTATCCATTCTAATTCCTGAAATAAATTGAAGGATGTCGCCTTTCCATCGAAAAATATTTTCTGCAAATAAACCGGTGACACTTTCGTCATAATCATATATTCCTGCGTACGATTTTCCATAAAAAAATTTTTGAAAAATAATTTCTTCCTTCTGATTTCGTTTTCTTACGCTTATACCTGTTTTTAACTCATGTTTTTCACGCCATTTTAATTCATACTGCACCGCAACATAAAAATTTTCCTGATTTCCGGTATAATGAGTTTCTCCGAACCAGGAATTCTGCCGATGACTAAACACATTTGAATTAAACGTTATGGCATGCCTGGCATTAAAACGGTAACCGGTTTTCAAATAGATTTCCGGTTGTATAAAATCAACAAATTGACCATACACAACTGTATCCCCTTTGTTGTTTTCCGGTTTATAATTTTTTTCTCCGCCTATCCGTTGTTCTTTTAAAAATCTTAATCCAACTAAACCATGAAATCCCAAACTATCCTTATCATTCAGCATAAATTTATCAAAAACCATATAACGGGTAAGTAATGGAACATCCAGAAAATTATCGTTGTCAGCATCGTATTTTAAAGCGGGTTGAGATGTATGAAATGCGATGAGATTTCTGATATTTTTATTTTTCTCAGGAATAAATGAATAATTCATATTCAGTTGCTTTTCAAAAAAACTATTCAAGTAGCCATTCAATAGCAATTTCTCATTCTGAACCGGTTTTTTGGTTTCCACATTGATTTGCCCGGAAATATTTTCATATCCCTGCAACACAGAATTAGCGCCTTTTGAAACATAAATATTATCAACTAAAGATCCCGGAATACTGCTTACTCCGTAGGTATAGGTTAATCCCTGAATCAAAGGCATTCCATCTATTAAAATCTGATTATATACTCCTGAAAGTCCAAGAATTCTTAGTTCATGCGCATTGGTAATGATGTTAGTGGTGGTTGGTTCTACGGATGCATTTGTATTAAAGCAACCTGCTAAGTCGCAACATGCTCCTTTGGCTAATTCCCTTTGTGTAATGATTTCGGTTTTGACCGGTTCTTTTTCCGAAATAAATACATCGGGTCTTTCAGTAGATATAATCACCTCCTTTAATTGCTTCAACCCTTTTAAATTAAACTCAATAAACTTTTGATTTGTAACAGTGACAGTGTCAGGATAATACCCCACAAAACTTGCCACTAATTTTTTTTGCATACTATTACCGGTAGAAATTTCAAAAGCACCTTTTCCATTTGTAGTGGTTCCGGTGTTTGTACCGGACCAGTAAACCGAAGCGCCTGGTAATATTTCTTTAACAGTTTTCCCTGATTTTTCTACAAGACCATACACTTTTCCTTCCAAGGTCTGCGAGTGGGAAATAGTGAATGACATTAATAAAATTAATATTGGCGAGATAAAAAAATGTACTAAGTGGTTTATGCTCATCCTATTACGTCCTTTCAGGGCTTAAAAATTTTCTGACTTCTACTTATCTGTTTGTTTTTTATCCGTAATTCATAAATACCAGGTTTAAGTTCTGGGAAATCATCCATGGTTATTTTGTTGCTACCGGAAACAAGTGACACTTGATTTTTTTCATATATCTTTTGTCCCAGCACGTTCAGTAATTCCATATCTATTTTCCCCGGCTCTTTTACTTCGAGCATAATTACCGGTTTATCATTTACCGGATTTGGAATAACTGAAATTTTTTGAATCATACCAGAATTTTCATTAATAGAAGTTGGAAAAACAGTTATAAAATCAGGGAATTTTCTGGATATTGAACACCCTGACTGGCTGGTGGCATTAAGCGTAATGGTATAGGTTCCGGGTTTTTGATAGGTGTAAACAGGTTCAGTTTTCGAACTAAAAGCGCTATCCCCGAAATCCCATAAGTACGATTTAATTTGTCCGTTAGAAAAATTTCTGAATTGAATGGGTGTATTCACAGTTGTTTGCCTGGGTTCGGCATTTATATCAAGAAAAGGTGAAACCAACACCGTAATGTAATCTGATCGTGAATAGGAGGATTCGCCGGATTGCCCATACGCAATTAGTGACACTGAATATTTTCCAGGCGAATTGTAACTATGGACGGGGGAATGTTCCGTTGAGGATTTGCCGTTACCAAAATCCCAGAAGTATGTTCCTGCATATTCAGTGTAATTATTAAATTTTACTTCAAAAGGGGAACAGCCCAACGTTGCAGGAGTTGAGAATCGCACGATGGGTTTTGGTGGAATGACTTCAATAAAAAAGGATTTGATTTCTTTAGAAGAACATCCCAGCCAGTTATAAGCAACCAGTGTGACATCATATAATCCAAGATTGGAATACTTATGAGAGGGGTCTTTCAATGGACTTGAATAACCATCTCCAAAATCCCAGAGAAAGGAAACTCCTTCGGGTGTTTGATTTAAAAAACGAACAGTGTCACCCACAACCGGTTTCAGATTATCCACTGAAAAGTCAGTGGTTGGTCCCCCACTTACAACAATATATCCGGTTTTTGTTTCGGTATGCGACATGGAATCATTGGCTGAAATCAGAGTGACGGTATAATTACCAGGCAAATAATACGTATGTTCCGGTTCAAAATCACCCGAACTGTTCTGGTCTCCGAAATCCCATACATACTTGTCAGAATTCAAACTGTTATTTAGAAATTTCACGTTAAATGGAGCACACCCTATTACAGAATTAGTGTGAAAAATAGCAACCGGGTCAATGGGTGGCACCGGCACCACTTCAATTCGGTTCTGAAAAATTTTATTGACCACACACCCGAATTCACTGTTTACAGTCAGTATGATAGTTTTAAATCCCAACTGATTATAGGTATGGGTAGGATGTAACATTGTACTTGTGTCACCATCTCCAAAATTCCACTCATAAGATCTTCCATCAGTAGTTAGATTAGTAAAGGTTGCCGGCACACCTATAATTGGTTTCAATGGGCTGACATTAAAATTGATAGCTGGACGGGGATGTGCTATGATATAGGTTTTACGTATTTTATAAACGGTACCTGCTGAATTAGTGGCACCCAGTGTCACTGTGAAAACACCTCCCTGGTTATAAATATGAACCGGATTCGTGTTTTCGCTTTTATTTCCATCTCCGAAATCCCATGAAAATTTATCTCCAAACTCCGTCAGGTTTGTAAAATGAATTTCAAGTGGAATACAGCCCTCTGTAGTATCAGCTATGAATTCAGGTACCGGATAAGAACCAAAATCAAATTTGAAAATATCATTTAATTTTCCGGAACGCAAGGTAAACGATGAATCATATCCCATTCCGAATCCTCCATAAAACCACAGCCCACCAGAGGTATCCACCCATCCAGCCATCTCAGTTCTACAAGATAAACTTGTAGATATTCGCATGCTATCTTTCACATTATATTTTCCACCTTCGTTGGCGTACAAATTTCCATTTATGAAAGACCATTGCTTTCGTTCAGGATCAAATTTCCACAAGTCGTTCAGGTAACCGGAATTATATTTACTGTATCCGTATCCACCGAAAAGCCAGATATTATTTCCTTTATCGGTAAGTGTCACTGCGTCTCTTCTTGCGCCTGGAGATAATGTTGAACTGAATTCACCGGAAGGACCAAAATTTCCAAATTCATTCACTAATTTTTCACCGCGTATCCATGTCCATTGACGAGTCAACGGATTAAATTTCCAGAGGTCGTTGAGGTATCCGAAATTTATTTCAGAAAAACCATACCCGCCTAAAAGCCACAAATTATTATCAACATCAAACCAGGTAACATGGTCGGCACGGGCACCCGGAATATTTCTGGCATCGGGAGTGTTCAATTGATTATAAATTCCGAATAGATTATTTATATTGATTCCGCTGAACCAAGTCCACTTATTATTGTTGAGATTGTAATTCCAAAGATCATTCATAACGGTAGGTATCACTGTTGTCTCCATTCCATAACCACCGAAAGAAATTATCATAGTGTCACCAACTATCCATCCTCCAGAATGGTATCTGCCACCGGGCTGATTGGCTGTAGTTGAAATTCCCAGCTTACCATAAGACCCCATTTGATTGGCTTGATTCGTACCTGCTACCCACATCCATTTGTTTGTAACTACATTGTAACTCCACAAATCATTTAAAAAGTTAGCACTGCTGTAAGGGCTTCCTCCAATGAGAAATAAATTCCCGTTATCTGATGTAATTGCTGTTGCACCATAACGTGAACCGGGAGAATTAGTGAGAGACGCAACTCCTTTAGTGCCATAATTTGCTCCTGGATTTGTTTTTTCGGAACCCCCGATCCATTTCCAACCTTTTGCTAAAATATCATATTCCCAAAGGTCACCTAATCCGCCAGAATTATCTGCTGAAAAACCATAGCCACCATATAATAATAATTTATGATGAATAGAATCGTACCAACCGCTGGCATCGCACCTGCCACCCGGATGATTAAGAGGATCTGAAATATTTTTTTTTCCATAAATTCCCAAGCCATTATTTTTATGTTTTCCATTGGTGTTAATCCAACTCCAGTTTAAGGAAGTCAAATTATATTTCCATAAATCTTTAAAGTAATTTGCGAGATAAGGGGTTTCATACCCGTATCCCCCAAAAATCATAAGGTTATTTTGATCTTTCCAGCCACCCATTCCTATTCTACCTGAAGGATTGTTTGTAACCGTATCCTGATTTAATGTCCCATAAATGTTTTGTTGATTGCATGCATCGGAACCCTTTAACCAGTACCATCGGTCAGTATTTATTTCAAATTTCCAAATATCATTGAGATAACCTGAACCAAAACGACCATATCCATAGCCACCAAAAATAATCAGATTGCCACTACTATCTGAAATGCCCACTGTATTAGTGCGGCATCCAGGCATCATTGGATCACCCACTCCTGAATAAGAGCCAAACTGATTAAGTTTCGTAAATCCTTTTTCGAAAGACCATTGGTTTGTAGATTTATTGTACTTCCAGAGAATATTCAAATAACCAAGACGTAACGAATCATCGTAGCCGTATCCACCAAATAAATATAGATTTCCATTATTATTTTCAATCAGAACCCCATTTTTTACACCACCTGGTTTTGCGTTGTCAGAGGGAATTTTGATAGTTCCATAGATTGCCGAAAGATTGATAAGTGGGAGTCCTTTTACTAATGACCATTTATTATTGATTGCATCGTACTTCCATAAATCAGATAAAAATCCTGTTTTTGAATCTAAATCGTAACCATATCCTCCATAAAGCCATAAATTTTTATCTGAGTCGGAATAAATAGTCATTGCATCACTTCTTGCCGAAGGATTTGTGAGAGAATCCAGAATATCTTTTCCTGTAGAATTAATAAATTTATCTCCATTAATCCAAGTCCAATTACCCGAGACCGGATTATATTTCCAAAGGTCGTTCAGGTAACCTTGATTAATAGAATCATATCCATATCCACCGAAGAGCCAGAAATTTCCATTAACATCAGTCCATGCATTGGCATATTTTCTGGCACCTGGAAAATTGGTAGAACTTTCCACTCCTTTTTTACCATATTGGGCTGTAATCTTTGCATAGCCGTTATTTATCCAAGTCCATTTATCCGTTGAGGGATTATATTTCCAAAAATCATTCAAATAACCAGTCACAGACGAATCATATCCGAATCCTCCAAACATGTAGATAAACTGCTGGTTATCTTTCCAGAAAGCACTACCCTGTCTTGCTCCCGGGATGTTAAGGTCGGATTCAATATTTTTTTTGTAATAATGCGAAATGTTGTAATTATTATTGTCACCGGCTTCCCATATCCATTGATTGGTTGACGGAATATAAGACCAAAGGTCTTTGAGATTATCAACGGGTCCTGAATATTCATAGCCGTAACCACCAAACAACCATATTTTATTGTTGACATCTTTCCAAACAGTGGCACTCATACGCGAACCAGGACAATTAGAAGTGTCAGGCAATCCCATGGTACCGTATTTTCCATATTTATTTGAAATATCATTCCCATGTAGCCAAGTCCAAAATCCGGTGACAGGATCATATTTCCATAAATCATTCAGATATCCGGTGCCACTCTTACTATAACCGGTGCCACCAAAAAGAAAAAAACAACCTGAATTATCTTTCCAGAAAGAAGTGTAAATCCTTGACCCAGGATTATTTTCTAAGGCACCAGTACCTTTTATCCCATAGTTGCCAGCAGAATTAGGAGTACTGTCACCACTCATCCACGTCCATGCTTTGTTATTCAAATCAAATTTCCAAAGATCATTCAAACTGCCCAAAGAGGAAGCCGCTCTGCCGGTGCCACCAAAAATATAGAGATTGTTATTATCATCCTGCCAGGTAGCAAACCCATACCGGGAGCCGGGAAGATTTTCGGGACTTGGTATTCCTTTAATGCCATATTTTCCGGAATGGTCCCCTTCGATGGCTCCACTCTCCCACGACCATAGTCCGCTGGAGACATCAAACCTCCATAAATCGCTCAGATAATTTTTTTCACCTTTAAAATCATATCCATTTCCTCCATGAAGCCAAAAGTCACCATTTTTATCAACTGAACCTGATGCCTGGTCTCTTGCACCCGGGTAAGATGCAGAATCGGGAATGCTCACTTTTCCTTTTTTTCCTGGCATGTTTGGATTTTTCTCTCCATTAATCCAAACCCATTGATTAAGCTTAGGTGAATATTTCCATAAATCATTCAATAATCCTGAAGAATTTTCCGAATAACCGGAACCGCCAAATAACCAGAGACAGGAGTCATTTCCTACCCAGGTAACCGCTTCTTTTCTTGCGCCTGGGTTTGATGAAAATGAAAAACTTCCCTTGTTTCCGTAAATACCTTTTTGATTAGGAATGTTATCGCCATTCATCCATGTCCATTGCTTTGTTTGAGGATTAAATGTCCATAGGTCATTCAAGTATCCTGCGCCCGTTGGGTAATTATTGTCTTCACCACCGAATAGCCATAATAATCCATCGTTCGTAGTCCATGTCATCATATCTTTTCTCGCGCCGGGAGTATTTTCAGGCGCTGGAATATTTTTAGCGCCATAAAAAGCAGG
Organism: Bacteroidetes bacterium RIFCSPLOWO2_12_FULL_37_12; assembly: GCA_001769655.1. Classification (GTDB taxonomy): domain Bacteria; phylum Bacteroidota; class Bacteroidia; order 2-12-FULL-37-12; family 2-12-FULL-37-12; genus 2-12-FULL-37-12. The sequence continues at coordinate 221,781 of MEPC01000042.1, forward strand.
CTGGTTTAAAAGAGAGTCACCACCCTCCCACATCCATGCGGCAGATTGCGAAAATGCTTCATTATACAGAAGGGGAAAAAGCAAAGAAATCAATGAAATGCGAATGAAGTTTTTCATTGATGCGGGATAACGATGATTAGTATAGGGTAAGGAAAATCAAATATAATACATTAAAATGAAAAATCAAAGTAAAAAGTTTTTTTTCTTTTGAGCACTTTTAAAATATTTGTAGTTATACTGCAATCGGTATAAATTATGTGTACTTTGGATGATGGTTATATGGTTAAATGGTTAAATGGTTATATGGTTATATGGTTATATAGTTATATGGTTATATGGTTATATGGTTATATGGTTATTTAGATATTTACTGAAATATGATCCGTTTACAGCATAGTTAGTCGGAAGTTGGAAACTGGAAGCTGGAAGTAAAAAGTTATTCACTTTTATTGAATAAACTCCTTTTACTAATTAAGAATCAAAAAGTTACATTGATAGATTAATGTATTAGTTGAATGAGAACTCTGAGTTCTGATTGTAAGGCACAAATCTGAGCTTTCCATTTTACTTTTCAATCCCAACCCAAGCCCAACATTCGTTCCATGAATGCCTGGTAGCCCTTATTTCCGGTTTTAAGCCATTTTGAAATACGGGCAATGGTTGCTGAACTAAGTCCTGTGGTGAACTCAATTTCAGTGTATGGGTTTCTTTTAGAAAGCATTTTGGCGGCTTTCCAGCGATTACTCATTTCGAGTAATTCTTTAGGAGTGAGTAAATCGAAAAGAAATTTTCGCATGGTTTCCGGATTATCTTCCAATGAGAGCAACCGGATAAGCTGATCAGTTTCTTTGTTCATAGAAAAGAATCATAAGAATTGTTAAATAATTAATAATTTAGGCGATTAAATCCCCGCACAAAGGTAATACTTTAAATCGTTAAATTCAAATTCAGATGAAAAAAATTTCAGATATAGCAAAAATTTCGCTTGAAGGAATGGAATTTTTTGCAAATCATGGATATTATGATGAGGAACAGAAAATAGGGAATAAGTTTGGTGTGGATGTTTCCATCATGGTTGATGTTTACAAAGCAGAAGAAAGCGATTCACTTTCTCAAACCGTAAACTATGAAAAACTTTACACCATAGTAAAAGAGGAGATGATTAAGCCATCCCGGTTGCTGGAAAATATCGGAAACCGGATAATTCAGCGGGTGTTTGATGCTTTTTCAAAAGTGAATACGGTGGAGGTTACGGTTTCGAAGTTTAATCCGCCGGTAGGAGGGATTTGCAAACGGGCGAAAATACATTTGAAAAGGGAGAGGTAAGGGTATTATTTTATACCGATGGTATATACCAAACCAACTCATTTTTTAGAAAAAAAACATGTAACACTAAACAAAAAATGAATAATTTCTAAGTACTCAACTCCTTTAACATTAATTATTTTTTGTTATATGTTATTCATTTTTTTCAGAAACCTGTTTACCTTTGGTATAGTTTGGAATATAAAACAAAAACCCTCTCGCTAAGAGCAAGAGGGTTTTTTTTAAAAAATTATTATATAGCTGAACAGTTAATTGCTACATCCCATAGATCCAAAACCCGCAACCTTCTTAAATTTGACATCTTCATCTATATCATCTAACCCTTGTCCGGATTCAAATGAAAATTGCAAGTATTCTCCGTTAAAGCCAATGTTTCCACCTGAAACGTTTAGTTTTCCTTTACTGGATAATGAGAAAGCGGGCGCACGAAAATCTACAACAACAGATAATCCTTTGTCAGCAAGTTTATCCGTGTTATTTTCCATGTCTTGTGCACTCTCAGCCCAATTAAGAACATCATAAGAACCAGATGCACGTTCGGCATAAACTATGTAAACAGCCATCCCATTGAAAAACTCAAATGGGTTTTCCTTAGCAGATGAATCTCCTGAAGATGTATCACCTGCAGATGTATTTCCTTCCAATAACTTTTTAAAATCACCACTTATTCCTAACACTACGGAAACCCCTGAAAACATGGAGTCGCTTCCAAACATGTTTAGCCCCATGGCTTCATCAGAAGCAGAAAAACAAAACGTGTAATTAATGTTTAAGCTAGTTTTTCCGGCTATAACAGTTCCACCGCCTGAAACAGAACCAAACGCATTGGCTGACACATATAAAATGCCACCGCCATTTGGACTTTCGACAAATTCAACACCTTCCGAAGATGAAAAATTAAAACCTTCGTTTGGTTCAGCAAAAGAAAAACCGCCGTCTCTGAGATTTGCAGTACCTAATACCTTTTTGTTTCCGGTATCAACAATTTTGATTTTGTTAATTCGGTTTAACGCCCTCTGGGCTTTATCCATAACAGTTTTATCGTCTGTAACAGTTGTTGATGTGCCACCATTGCCGGGTACTGGACATTCATTAGTACAGGACGAAATAATAAAAAGTGACATAAAAATTAATGCACCACAGAGGGACATTAATTTAAAATTTTTAATCGTTTTCATAACAATATATTTTTGGAATAATTAAATTGAATTAATATCCAATCAGAAATTAGAATATCCAGCCCAATCTGAGTTGACCATTAACATTTGGACCGAAGTTAAGGGTTGAACCTTGCTCTTCGTCTCTTGGAGCTACTGCGCCTTCGGCATCAGTACTTCTTTTTATTGTTGATTTCGATGTCATGGCAAAACCAAAACCTAATTCAGCTCCCAAATACGCGTGTTTTGTAAAATACCAGTCAAATCCGCAAGGAGCGTTTAATCCAATTCGGAGCCATCCATCTTTTCCAGTTTCAGTCATGGTATCTATTTTTTTGGATTTTGTCTGTGTTTTGCTTGTGCTGGTTTTCATACCAAAATCAACCACTACTCCGCAATATGGCGATAGACGGTCAGTGCCTGCCATGTGAAACTCAATACCGGGTGTCAAACCAAATGTAAAACTTGATTCGGTATCCTCCAGTTTGAGTGAATCTGTAGAATTATCATCATAATGAACTTTGCCTTCACTTGTCATCCCGATAAAAAGATTTGCTCTGTAAGCGCTCGTTCCTGAGAACATCCTAAATTGTAAGCCATTGATTCCAACCGGGCTTCCACTTAAGGGAGCAAATTGAAGTTCTATGGATTTATCTCCTGAACCAGGTTTCATGTCTTGTGCTTGGTTAGAAAGTGCAATAGTTAAAATAACTATCAATAAGAAGAATGACTTTTTCATTTTTTTTTTAGTTTTTTCAGAGAGTTTTTTCTCCGATTAGTTTATAGGAAGTTTTATATTTTTTAAAAGCTTACTATTCTCACGAATGATTATCACTTTCAAAAAACTAAGAAAATCAGACCTCCATTAACAGATTTTCCCATAAAAACTTTGCAAAAATATGTTATTTTCATTAAAACACAAGTTTTTTATTAAAAAAATTGCCTTTATGAAATAATTGATGGCTTTCTGCGTTAATTAAATACAGGGGGGTTAATAATTTTATCTTACTAAAGTGACCTATTCAATGGTACTTTTATATTTCTAAATTAAAAAATATTAAATTTCTTTTGAAAATTTAACCTGTATTAACATCTAATTTGCATGAATAAATTTATACAAACCAATTTGATTTCACACAAAAAGGTGGCTCTCCTTTTTCTGGTTTTTTCGTTTGTTAAAGTAAATGCACAAACCATCTACTATTCCGTAACTAATGGAAAAATTGTGCAATGGGAAAACAACTCAAGTTGGACAACGGGCTCGTATGGTAGCGGATTTAATACAGGGAATTATCCAAAAGCAGGAGATATTGCTTATATTAAGGGCTGTGAAATGGAAATCCGAAATCAAAATGCGGGCTGTGCTCAGGTATTTTTAGAAGCGACCAATTCTCAAGAGACCAAATTTGAGTTGCAAGCCGGTAAGACCATGTCCATTTCCGGTAACTTATCGGCAGTAGCTAATGCCACTTCTAAAAAAATCCATATTCATGTTCAGGATGCAAATTGCACATTAAACATTGGTGGGAATGTAATAGCCCGTAAAACAGGAGGTACATCCCAAAAAATAGAATTTTTATTTGAGAAAAATTCAACGACAACTGTTGCAGGAGATTTTAATTCCTACTATGAAAGCGGAAAAAACAATATCTCCGTGGAAATAAAAAATACTGCCAAGGTAACTATCTCAGGAAATCTCCTGATGGATTATTCCGGCGGTGTGGAAAGAATTGATGTGTCAGTAAGCAATCAGGGTTTGTTACAGGTAGTCGGAAATATTCAATACATAGCCACTAATCAGGGAAAAACAAAAATAACGCTTCGTGACGATGGTTCTGTATTAAAGATTGGAGGTAATTTTATCCGTGGAGATGCAGGAAAAGGACAGAATTACGGAGTACTAAATTGTCTGAATAAATCAACAGTCCGGTTTAATGGAAATACTCAACAATTAGTAGGGGAAAATGCAGGTGCAGGGACTGATTTCTTTTATTATAAAAATGTAGTTATTGAAAGCACCAGTCCGGTTTCGCCACAGCTTTTGCTTGAAAAAAATGAAGGAGGCGGCGCTACCATAAATGGCACTATCACCTTTAATTCCGGAGTATTAAAGTTAGGAAGCCAACCGTTGATAATTACAGCAAATGGTTCCATCGCAGGCGGAAATTCCAACAGCTACATTAATGCCACTACTTTTAACGGTGGAGTGGTACGCAAAAATTATACTGGGAACTTTTCACAATTATTTCCTGTCGGTGATAATAATGATTATACTCCGTTGACATTTGCGAGAAACAGTGGCAACAGCAATGGCACTTACATTACAATAAGTGTCACTGACGACCTTCATCCAAACTTTTTAAATACGGATAATGTGATTTCCAGGTATTGGAGAATAAATTCAGGGGGTGTCACTACTATAAATTATTCCCTTACTTACAATTATACAGACGCCGATGTCACTGGTTCTGAAGCCAGCATGTATGCTGTAAGATGGGATGGCACCTCCTGGGGCGAATTTGGTCTGGCGGATGCAAACAACAACCGGTTAAACATCAATTCTCTTACATCAATCCCCATGAATCATGATTTCACGGGAGCGGCATCATCAGCGCTACCACTTGATTTGCTTAGTTTTTCAGGAAAACAAGATGGAGCAGGTACGTTACTTGAATGGGAAACAAGTTCCTCTATTAACGGTAAAAGTTTCCATGTTGAATATTCCAAAGATTTAAAAAAATTTATTGAGTTGGGCTTTGTAAATGAAGGAGAAATAGCAGGAGAAAAACAAAAATATTCCTACGCTGATTTTTCCAAAAAAACTCCCGGTGTATATTATTACCGTCTTAACCAGGTTGATATAAATGGAGAAACAAAATTATCAAACGTAATAGCCATACCTGTAAGAAATGAATCCGATGAATTTACTGTTTCTGCCAACTATCCCAATCCGGTAAATAAAAGTGATCGATACACGCGAATTAATGTTACGCTTCCTGCTGAAGGAGAGGTCAGGATTTTAATTTATGACAGGAAGGGGCAATTATGGAGGAGCGCCACAAGGGTACTACCGGCAGGAGAAACTATACTGGAACTTGAAACATCAAATCTCCCGGAGGGAACATATCTCTATACATTAAATTATGAGTTCAAAACACTAACAAGAAAATTTTACCGGTTAAGCAAGCCCATAAAAGAGGAGTGGGAGAAAAAGGGGGACGGATATTTATCGGGGACAACGGGGAAATAAATGGAAAAGCATATCAATCCAAAATCTCCCGTATATCCCCTTCTGTCAAACTTCTGAAGATGCTGTCATCTGTGCGGATTAAATCTTCCGCTAATTTTAATTTACTTGCCTGGAGATTCAGAATTTTTTCTTCCACACTGTTTTTGGTTATAAATTTATAAATAAAAACCGTTTTATCCTGCCCAATCCGGTGAGCACGGTTAATGGCTTGCATTTCTACTGCTGGGTTCCACCAGGGGTCGAGAATAAAAACATAATCTGCCGCGGTCAGATTTAGTCCTAAGCCGCCGGCTTTAAGAGAAATAAGAAATAATTTCACTGCGTCATCGTGCTGAAATTTTTCAACCGGTGATTTACGGTTTTGTGTATTTCCGTCAAGATAGGCGTAAATTATATTGCTTTTATCGAGGTGTTCCCTCAGAATAGTCAACAGTTTTACAAACTGGGAAAAAATCAAAACCTTATGCCCTTCTTTCATGGCATTTTCAATCATCTCACACACTTCATTGAATTTTCCGGAGTCACCGGAGTAGTCCTCATTCAACATTCGTGGATGATTTACAATTTGACGCAACATGGTCAATCCCTGAAGTAAAATAAACTGGGATTGTGCTAGCCCTTTTTCTCCTATGGATTTCAAAATCTGGTTCCGGAATCCCGATTTAATTTCGTCATAGAAAATCTGTTGTTCCTCCGACATTTCATTGAAAAGGACTTGTTCAAATTTCTCGGGGAGTTCTTTTTCAACCTGTTGTTTGGTTCTCCTGAGAATAAAGGGCTGAATCATTTTCTGTAATTCCACAGATCTTTCCTGATTTTTTTGTTTTTCGATAGGAATCACAAACTCACTGTTAAAATATTTAAAATTACCGAGGAATCCGTGATTGGCAAATTCCATTTGTGACCAAAGGTCAGAGGTAGAATTCTCAATGGGGGTTCCGGTTAGCATAATCCGGTTCGCTGACTCAAGATTTTTTACGGCTTGTGAAATTTGCGAGGAAAAATTTTTTATGGCTTGTGACTCATCAAGAATAATATAATTAAAGGGATATTTCTTAAGAAAGTCATGGTCCATTCTTACAATACCATACGTTGTAAATATTACGTGATGTTGATGAAAAACCATTGGATCTTTCTGTCGCTGGGGTCCTGTAAATTTCATAACTTTTAGTGCTGGCGTGAACTTTCTGGCTTCATCTTCCCAGTTATATATAAGGGAAGTAGGCATGATTACCAGCGAAGCATTTTTTATTTCTTTTTCTTTATAGAGTGACATTAAAAAAGCAAGGGTTTGAACTGTTTTTCCCAAGCCCATGTCATCGGCAAGAAAGCCGCCCATTTTCAAACTGTTGAGATAATGGAGCCAGTTATACCCTGTTTTCTGATAGTGCCTGAGTTGTCCGTTAAATTCATCCGGCATAGGAATGTCCGTTAATTTTTCTGGCTCCAAAAGATTGTTCATTTTGCCATCTTTAGCAGGCACAATTAATTTTTTATCTTCGAGTGAGCGAACGATTCCTACATGATATTTTTTTAATTTTAATCTTCCGTTGTCTTCCTGTAAATGAACGCTGAGATTTCCAAATTGAGCAAACCACTCTGAAGGGATGACAGCCACCGTGCCATCGGGCAAACGGAATTCCCGGATGTTGCTAAGAATATGGTTTTTTAATTCGATAAAAGGGATTTCATATTTTCCGAAACGTACAGTGGAATAAACATCAAACCAATCATTCCCTTCTTTAACTTCAATAGAAATGTTTGCTTGTCCGATAAAATATTTCTCGGCAGTGGAATCAGAGGATGTGTTTTTTAATTCTTCCAATTCTATTCCTTGGTTCATCAATACGTCATAATGCAGATTTAACCAACCTAAAAAATCGAGACGGTTCATTTTGCAGGTAGCATGGGAAAAAGTGACTCCCAGTTGTTTAAAAAATGTGATTTTAGTTTTTTCAAAAATGGAATCCCTGAATATTCTTGCAAAAATCCATCCGGTTCCCTCTTTGGAAAATTCTACTGAAAATGATTTGTTTTCATCCAGGGGGAGTTGATAATTACCATACCTGAATAAACACTGAATAATCGTTTCATCCGGTGCTGAGGTAGGAGAAAATTTTTCAGTGTCTTCTGCTGAGGGTTCAAATAAAGTTCCGGTTTGTGCCTGTTTGGAATGTGAAAAAACCAGCCGGGCAATCGGTGCATGTTTTTCTTCAATCAGTGTCATTCCGTTGAGAAAAACTTTATGTGATTCGATGAGGGGTCTTGCAAATTTTTTAAAATACTCTTCTTCCAGCGAGCGCGGAATTTCAATAAACCATTTATTTAGGAAAGGGGATATTTTTTTTCCGTCTATTTCTTTTGGAAAATAATACAGCAGGTTGTTGACCAAGAGCCAGACGGGTTGCTGACATAAAATTTTAGCATTCTGAAACTGGAAATTTATTCTTTCATCGCCACATTTGATAATGATAAAGTAATGGGTATTTTCTTCGTTGCGGTCAAAATGGAAATACACCCGAGCGGGTTCTTTCTGAATGAAGAGTTCTCTGCCCGCAGGTTCTCCGTCCGGGTTTGAGAAAAATAATCTTTTCCCGACCCACAAATCAAACAAGTCGGCTATTTTCCGGTCAATATACGATTGGATGTATTCCAAAAAACGGGGATTATGGTATTTGCTTTTGGGCAGAAAAAAACGCTGAAAGAAATCGGCGGGGCGAATTTTTTCTTTATGAAATTTCCGGATGATTGCTTCCGGGTGGGTATCATCAATAAGATGAACCAATTCCATATCCTTTTCATCCAATCCATGACTGAATTCAGTGACATTCCTTACCGATAAGGTTTGATGCTGAAGGGTCAACTCACGGTTTCCTTTGGTCTGAACAATATATGACTCGGGAAGAATTCCCAGAAATTCATGTTCATAAAAGGAATAAATGACTTGAAAAGGAAGTTCGGGGGAGACCTTCATAAGGAAGGCAAAGGTAGGGAATAAAGGGATAAGGGTGTGGGGGTATCGGGGTATCGGGGTAAAATATAGATTATTTGTAACTACTCAGGTAGGTGTTATTTCTCACAAATATTATGTCACGCAAAGGCGCAAAGTACGCAAAGTATTAAGTTCGCAGAGAAAAAAAATCAACTGATTTTTTTCTTTGCGCTCTTTGCGACTTTGCGTGAAAACTATTTTTATGCTGAGTGGTTACGATTATTTTTGTATTTTTAATATTTTCAAAGGAAAATATTTTGCGAATCTAAAATATATTTTGCACAATTAAGCAAATCTACGTACTTTAGCAGACGTTCCCAAAAAAAAACATGCTCCTCCACATCCATCCCGGTTCAGCCAAACTGATGTATCAATTGCTTGCGGCTATATTTATAGGACTCATTCTATCCTATAAAATAATTATTTCGGAAATGGAAAAGAAAAAGAATCCCCCTCCTTCCCTTCTATCTTCCCTCCTCTCCCCTCTTCTCTTCTCCATTTTTCCTATCTTATTTCTCCTTGCCAATAACATCAAACGTTTATCCACAGGTGAAATCATGGCACCTCTGATGGTTAGCATTTGTACAGCCATTTTTATATATCTGCTTCATTTTTTATTTACAAGACGGCATGATTTGTCTTCTTTTTTTACAAGTATGTGCATGCTGATTTTTTTATGCTATGGTCATGTTTTCCGTTTAATCAACGGGAGTCATGATCCTGTGGAAGCATTCATCCGTCACCGGACACTTATTCCTCTCTTATTTTTGATTTATGGTTTACTTTTTTACCTACTCAGAAAAAAATCACTGATTACTGCAAACCACATTCTGAATAGAATTTCAATAGTAACACTGATTATTCCCTTATTTTTTTTAGTGACAGGAATTTTTGAGAAAAGAAAAATTTCCACCAGAATTTCTTCTATTCCAGAAATAAAATATGATGTAACTTCATGGAACAAGCAGACAAACGATAAGCCCGATATATATTATTTAATTTTTGACGGGTATGGGGGAAAAGAAGTCATGAAAAAACATTTTGACTATGATAATTCTGCGTTTTATAATTTTTTGTATGCTAAAGGATTTCAGGTATTGGAAAAAAGCCGTCCAAATTATCTCGGGACATTTTACTACATTGCCAGTACGCTTAACATGATGCACTTACCTGATATGAAAAAATGGTACGAGCTGATTAACCGGAATGCTGTTTTTTCTATATTTAAAAAACTCGGTTATCATACTATTCACGTATCCTCTGGAACGAGCAATGTGAATCTGGAAGGGTATGCCGATGAATATATCGAGAAAGGAATGTTTAATGAGTTCCGTTACACCTTGCTGGAATCCTCTGTTCTTCTTGCGATTGAGAAGTTTTTTGTAGTAGAAGATTTCCGGACAAAAATTTTATATACGTTGGATGAATTTAGTATCATCCCGGAAAAACCTTCTCCAAAATTTGTTTTTGCACATATTCTTTGCCCTCATGTTCCCTTTGTTTTTGGGAAAAACGGTGAAAAAAATTCAACAACGCATGTTGATATTACAAACCGCGGGAAGTATAAAAAAGAACTTTACATAAATCAATATATTTTCATAACCAAAAAAATCATGGAGGTAATTGAAATAATTTTAAACAAGTCCGGAAAAAAACCGGTCATCCTACTTCAGTCGGACCATGGACCTCCACTGGGTTCATTTATTGAGTTTACCGAAGGAGAAATTGTTAACGATAAATTCAATGAACCACTTTCTTTCAAAGAAATATTGGAAGGTTCACTTAATAATATCAACGCTGTTTACATTCCTGAAAATAAAAAAATTGGATACTATGATTCCATGACTGCTGTAAACACTTTTCGCGTCTTATTTAATCATTATTTTGATGCGGGATTGCCGTTACTGGAAGATAGTGTCCATTGGGTGGGGGATGTTAAGAATTTGGATTGAGGGGTTGTAATTAGAAAACGCAACTATCACCCTTTTCTTTTCCCAATCAACTCCAACACCCCATTGATAAACGTCAATGGATGAATCGGATTTCCGGGGACGTACAAGTCAATTTTATATTTTTCGAGGAAACTCCGGTTCAATGCAGGACTGCCTTCAAAGATACCGCCGCTGATGGCGTCGGTTCCGGCTAAAATAATTATTTTGGGAGAAGGGGTGGCATCGTAACATAGTTGCAACGGCTCCGCCATGTTTTCGGTAATAGGTCCGGTAATCACAATGCCGTCGGCGTGACGGGGTGATGCCACAAATTCAATTCCGAATCTTCCCATATCAAAATTTACATTTCCACAAGCATTCAGTTCCATTTCACAACTGTTATCCCCTCCCGCCGAAACCTGACGGAGTTTCAATGAATCGCCGAAATATTTTTTTATTTCTTTTCGGATTAGTTCCGGATCTAACGTGATGGGAATATCCTCTCCTTCTTTCACAATTAACCGCTCCCTTTCATTGGAAGAAATTTTATAATCAGTGGTAAATTTTATTTTTTCGGGGAAGGCAATTGCACATTCTCCGCAAAAAGTGCATTTACCAAGGTCTATGCGCATTGGATTTTTTTGAATGGCACCGGTGGGGCATAATTCCATCAATGCCTGTTCGTCAACGTGTGACGTTGAGATGACCGGTCTGCCTCTAAAAATTCCAGGAATTTTTGCGGTGGTGACATAGGGAATGTATTGTTTTCCCTGGTGGATTAATATTTTAATGTTTTCTAACATTTTAGCTTATAATGTAATAGATATAAATTTCGTGTACTTTGGATGATTGTTATATGGTTATATGGTTAAATGGTTAAATGGTTATATGGTTATATATATTTTTGCTGAAATTTGCTCCGTTTAAAGTATAAATTATAAATCATGTCCGCAGTAACTTAAATCAAAACTTTTATTGCAAACCGGAAAATCGGAAATTTCATTATTACGAACTGCTAATGCAAGCGCAAGCCAATTATGCATGGAAGGATCTTTCACTTTATAATAAAGGAGTTCACCTTGTTCATCGGTGACAGCACAGTGACAGATTTCACCTCTCCACCCTTCCACTAAGGAAATGCAAAATGACTCGGGTGAGGGTGATTTCAACCTATTTCTGTTTTTATTTTCTTCCGGAATATTTTCCATCATCCCGCGTATATATTTAATGGATTGTAAAATTTCTTCTTTACGGATTTGAGTTCGTGAATACACATCTCCATGCTTTTTTAAAATCGGTTCATGGTTAATGTTCTTATAAAAGTCATGTGGATGAGAAGTGCGTATGTCTCTTGAAATCCCAGACATTTTTGCAGACATACCTACCGCACCTATAGACCGTGCCTGTTCTTGTGTCACTATACCCGTTTTTTCCAACCGTGCCATTGCACTTGGAAGGTTTTTAAATTCGTTGTACATCTCCTTAAAATCAGGTTTAAATTGATTAATGAGCTGTGTCAGTTGTTCTCTTAAATTATAGGTAAAAGGAAAATTATTTTTTCCGGCTCTGATTAATCCCTTTGCAAGACGATTTCCGCACCAGTTCTGAAAAAAATTTATAATGGGGGTCCGCAGACGCCCAAATACAGCACTTCCCAACTGGTAGCCAATGTCGGTACAGATGGCACTCAAATTTCCGGTATGTACGGCAATACGTTCTAATTCCAACGCAAGGGTTCTGGAAAACTGCAAATCGTCATCCGCTTTAAACCCTGATAAACTTTCCCAAAGATTTGCAAAAGCAGTGGAATGTCCGGCGACAGTGTCACCCGCAATATTTTCTGCGAGGGTAGTTCTCTGCAAAAGTTTTTTCTTTTCTTGAAACAATCTCTCTATTCCTCTATGTTGAAATCCAAGTTGAATTTCCAAATGAAGAATTTGTTCTCCGTTGCATATAAAACGGAAATGCCCAGGTTCAATGACCCCGGCATGAATAGGACCCACTCCTACTTCGTGCAGTTCTTCGCTGTGGGAATTATAGAAAGGATAATTTATGATTTGTGAATTTTTATTTTTCCGGTCAGCAGGAAAACGCACCGGTTTCAACCAGGGATGGTCACAATAGTTAATTCCTGAGATTTCTGCTAACTCCCTTTCAAAAATATGAAAAGAAAGATGATGTTTTGTAAATGAGTATTGTGTTGTATTTGCATCAATTACGGAAGAAGAGACAAAAATTTCATGCTCGGAATCATTCGCAATACAACAGATTAATTGCATTTCGTTTCTTTGTGGAAAACCAAAATAATTTACACAATGATTATAATGTTCTCTAAGCAAGGATGTATTGTATTCCAGAAATTCATCGTATCCAAGAACAGGAATTTCTCTTAGAGGAATTGTTTGATTATTTTTAATGATTATAGATCGTGTCATGGCAACAAACTGATAGCGTTATTAATTAAATTTACAAAGACAGCCGGAGGATAAATCCCAAGATACATAACCAAGCCCAGAAGAATAAATTCAGGGACAGATTCAATGACAGGAATTTTGGGAATTTCCGATTCGTTAAAACCGGCAGGGGAAGTAAAAAGTATTTTAAAGATATTTTTTCCAAATGCGTAGATGATAAGAGTCAACAGGATTAATAATCCAGCCAACATCCCCCAGTTTCCGGAGTCAAACAGCGAGCGGAAAATCATAAATTCGCTTACAAACATTCCGGTTGGGGGCATGGCGGTAATGGTAAAAAACGCAACTAAAAGAACCAGAGTGCCACTCAAATTGTACTTGAAATAATTACCCATATCATAGATGTTTTTGCTTTTGAATATTCTGTAAACGGGTCCTACCTGAAAAAATAAAGCGGATTTGGTAAACGTATGAAGTATTAGATGCAAGATGGCGGCATAACGTCCTACTCCACCGGAAGCCAACCCTGTAACAGCTAATCCTATATGATAAACACCGGAATAAGCAAGGAGGCGTTTAAAGTTTTTTACCCTCAGCATGTAAACGGTTGCTACAAAAACCGATAGTCCGCCGGAGATGAGAATTATTTTATTGGACCAAGCATAGATGGAAGTATAACTGATAATTTCATAAAAACGGTAAATTGCGATGAATCCCATATTCATAAGTGCACTGGCAAAAACGGCTCCGGCTGGAGACGGCGCTTTATCCTTGGCGTCAATTCCCGCAGTGTACATGGGAACTAATCCTGCTTTGGCTGTTAAACCGGTCAGGATAAATAGAAAAGAAAGTTTCAACCAAAACACATTAAGCAAGGGGGCTTTATTTACGAGGGCATGATAGGATAAATTTTTCAACCCTTCTTCCTGTAGAGCAAGTGTAAGAAAAAGAATTCCTATAAAGACCAACGTAATGCTGATGGAACAAACAAAAATATATTTCCATGTGCCTTCAAGGGAACGTAAATTTCTTCTGTGATAAATGAGAGCAGATGCGCTCAACGTGGTGAGTTCAATAAAAACCCAGGAAACACCCAGATGACTTGCGAGGTAAGCGGCACTTAAAGAAGCCATCAACACAATCATAGCGGCAAAATAAACTCCCTGTTCACGAGGAATGTCACGGCTATGTTTGAAATAAATAAAACTGTGATAAAAAACAGGAATGATAATGACACTTAATGCAAACAAGAAAAGAATAGCCAGTGAATCGGGAATAAAGTATCCAAGTTCTTCCTTATTAAGATGATTATATTCATACAAGGTCAATATCCATTGAAGAACTGTAAACAATCCTACCAGTAAATAGTTTACCCTTCTGTTACGATTTACAACTAACAGTGAACTAATAATAAGGGTGCCGATGAGATAAATTCCTATCATGATATACCTTAGGGTTTCTTCTATAAATTATTGTATAGAGACACGGCGCACCGTGTCTCTTCAATTAATCCTTCAATTGCCTTAAATGATCCACGTCCTGTTCTTTTAATACATCTCCGATTTTATTTGCAAAAATTCCTAATAAAAACACGCTTGCAAAAATGTCAATTAATATTCCGGAATTCACCATCATAGGCATGGTGCTTCCGACAGCCAGTGAAAGAACGAATACACCATTTTCTATCACGAGAAACCCGATTACATGTGTAATTATTTTTCTACGGGTGGTAATGATGAAAAGTCCGGTGAATAATGCCGACAGTGCCACTACAAAAAATATTTTTCCGAGATGCGTGTCATGAATGGTGTTTGAAAGCAGGAAGGAGCCGAGTATAATAGCGGTAATAATTACTACGGAGAAGAAATTAGGAAGAAAAGGTTCTGCTTCACGGGTAATGTTATTACGTTTTATAACATAATTGAGAAAAACAGGAATGGCAATTGTTTTAAATACTATCGTTTCAAACAATACAAATACCAGATTAAGGGGTTTTATTTCAATCAATTCAATAAATGCCACTCCAAAAAGGAGAATTCCCTGAAAGGAAAGAATGGAAATATATCCATAAAGCCGGTTTTGCATCCCCATGAAGACGAGCGTGATGAGGAAGGTGATAAGTAAAATATTTGTCATATAAAATAAATCTGGATTCGAAAAAACCTCACCCCAGCCCCTCTCCAAAAATGGAGAGGGGTGAGAAATTGGTCATAAATTATTAAATTATACAATTTTTCCCAATATAAGTAACACGCCTAAGAATATGAGCAATGAAATGGAAGTGAGTGAAAATATAAATTGGGGATTATGGTTCATTCTGAATCGTGCCATGAATGATTCTATCGCTCCGATGATTACGGCTAACAACAACTGAATTCCTGCAAAAATGAGAACGGAAAAAAACCATTCTTTCCCGCGGGTAAGAAAGAAATTTGAAATGATAGCGCCATACATGGCAAATTTCAGAGAAGATCCATATAAAATAAGCCCGAGGTCAAATCCGCTGTTGTCGAGGATCATTACTTCATGGATCATGGTAAGCTCCAGATGAGTTTTTGGATCGTCTATGGGCATGCGGCTATTTTCAATCATGGCAATTATTACAAAGACAAATGCGGCAAGTGCTCCTACCGCATAAGAAATATAGGAACCAAAATGCAAGTGGCTGAATATTTCGTAAAAAGAAAGATGTCCGGTCAATAAAGCAAAGGAACCCATTAAAATGAAAAATGCCGGCTCCACCAACATGGAATATAACGCTTCGCGACTTGCTCCCATGCCTTCAAAACTACTGCCGGTATCCAATGAAGAGATAATCATAAAAAATTTTCCAAGCGCCAACAGGTAAGCAAAAAAAACAAAATCCCCCTTGAAGGAAATTAATCCCGGCTCATCTCCAAAAGGAATAAATAACGTAGCCGTTAAAAGGGTAGAGAAATAAAGAGTAGGCGCTATCTTAAAAATAAAACTACTGGTGTCACTATAAACAGAACCCTTCCTTAATAATTTGCGGATATCCTTTATAGGTTGAAAAATTCCGGGTCCTTTCCTACCCGAAAAAATACATTTTGTACGAATGATAATTCCTGAGAAAAATAAACTTGAAATAATTATCAGCGAGAAACTAATCATAAATAATTACATTTGTTTTAAAAGTCCCGTTATATAATTGACCGCATCGGCTAACAGTGGAATACCTATAGCCAAAAGAATAAATATTACTCCGTATAAAATATAAAATTGAGGATTTCCATTTTGCAGGAAACGAAATCGTTGCATGAATCTTTTAAGGTTTTTAATCGGGAGGTCAATGAAAATCGCTTCTATTTTGTCGTAAGGATTTGTATGAACATGAACCGGCTCTGGAAAAACAGATTTTATTTCCGTTTCTTTTTTATTTATCATGAGTAAGGGCTTTGCCAGTTTACGGTAAGAACGAACAAAGGAGTTAGCCGTATATTGAAGTTTAGGATTTGGCGCAACATACCCGCAACCCCAGGTAGGAGAAGTGGCTATGATTTTTGAAGAAATCCATTTTCTTATTCCAAAAAGAATCAGAGTAAGTAAAATAAAACCCCAAACAGCTACGCTGACTGATTGCAGTATGGAAATAAATTCCATCCCCTGTGTGTTGATTGCAATTTCTCCGGTAAAAAGGGAGACGGGTGTTGAAATAATACCGAGAAAAAATTGTGGCACTACTCCAATCAGGACAATTAAAATGACTACCATGTATTTTGGGAAAAGTGATGAAAATTCCACTTCCTGAACAGGGTGAGGATACACGGAGCGTTGGGTACCGAGAAAAATAATTCCGAATGCTTTGGTGAAGCACAATATCGCCAATCCTCCTATGGTAACTAATCCGACAATTGAAAAAATCATCAGGAGCGATGAAGACATATAAGATGAATTGATACCATGGAACAACCCCGAAAAAATCAGAAATTCAGAAATGAAACCGTTGAAAGGGGGAAGTCCGCAGATAGCCATGGATGCCACTAAAAACAAAGTGGCACTCTGTGGCATTTTTTTGATGAGTCCGCCTAATTTTTCAATATTCATTGTGTGAGTTGCCTGATATACGGTTCCGGAAACATAAAATAACAGTGACTTGAAAAGCGAATGGTTTAATGTATGTAGTAAGGCACCGGCAAAACCCGCAAAAGCAAGCCCAGAATTGTTTAATCCAAGTCCTATACAACCCAGCCCGATCCCTATTCCTATAATCCCAATATTTTCAATACTATGATATGCCAAAAGTTTTTTGACATTGTGCTGAACGATGGCAAGCATCACTCCATATAAACCCGAAATAACAGATAAAATGAGAATGATATACCCCAGTAACAGATAATTTCCTTTGATAAGCAACAGCATTTTCAGGATTCCGAAAATTCCGAGTTTAATGATGACTCCTGACATCATACCTGAAACATGAGCAGGTGCCGCAGGATGTGCGTACGGAAGCCAGGTATGAAATGGAACAAACCCCGCCTTGGTGGCAAATCCAATAAAGAAACATAAAAAAAGAATGAAATTTACCGCATTACCGGCAGTGACACTATATAGATTGATAGCCGCAAAATCGAATGAACCGGTATGAGCGTGAACATAGATAAATCCGAGCATCAGAAAAACAATTCCTATATGCGCCTGAACCAGAAAATTGATTCCTGCTTTGATTGTTTTTACCTTTTCATGTTCAAAGACAATGAGAAAAAAAGAACATATTGCCATCAATTCCCAAACACATAAAAAAACAAGTGAATTTTGTACAGCATATATACCGAGCATGGTTAAATGAATGGCAATATAGCTTGAGTAGTGGATGGTTATGTTTGGCGGATGATTTTTGTAATGACTCAAGTATTTTCTACCGTATAAAATTCCGGTGAGTGTGGTAAAATTCATTAGCAAAATGAACCATGCGCCGAGCGCATCCACCCTGACAGGAATTTCCCCGAAAACAGGACCCCCATAAAAAATTTCTTCATAGTTATGTCCTTTAAGTGCAATAACTGCAATATAAGAACTTAAAACAGTGTTGCCCAATACAGCGAACAAGGTGATGTATCCTTTCCAGACCTCTTTCACCAGGGATACGAGTACGATGGAGAGAAGGGTGAGGGAAAGGATGGGAAGGGTCATTCAGGGGGTATGGGGTATAGGGGGTGTAGGGGTATAAGGGGTATAGGGGTATAGGGGTATAGGGGTATAGGGGTATAGGGGTATAGGGGTATAGGGGTATAAGGGGATAAGGGGAAGGAAAGTGCAAATGTAAAAAAATTCAGCTATTTCCATAAATAATAAAATTCATACATTTGTGGAAATGAAATATTTTGAGTTTAAGAAACAATATTAAAGATTTTCTGGTTTTCCAATCCAATATTCACTGAATGACCTCCCCCGAGCCATACAAACCTAAAAACAAAATACGGATCGTCACTGCGGCTTCGCTTTTTGACGGTCACGATGCCGCCATCAATCTGATGCGGCGAATCCTGCAATCATCCGGATGTGAAGTAATTCATTTGGGACACAACCGTTCCGTGAGTGAAATTGTGGAATGTGCCATTCAGGAAGACGTACAAGCCGTTGCTGTTACTTCCTACCAGGGCGGACATCTTGAATATTTTAAATACATGCATGATTTGTTGAAAGAAAAAGGCGCAGGGCATATTAAAATTTTTGGTGGAGGCGGTGGAGTGATTCTTCCCAAAGAAATTGAAGAATTACACAACTATGGTATCGCCGGAATTTATTCTCCCGATGATGGAAGGTCCATGGGTTTGCAGGGAATGATTAACGATATGCTTGGCAAATGTGATTTTCCTACCGTAACCCATCTGAATGGAGATGTGGATAAAGTAACTAAGAAAGATCCTCTTATAATTGCTAAAACCATTACGTATTGTGAGAATTTTTCGGAACAGTCCCGTGAATTTATCAACCAATTAAAAAATTCCAACACGCATAAAACCATACCCGTCATCGGGCTAACCGGCACCGGCGGCTCCGGAAAATCAAGTATCACCGATGAAATTGTCCGGCGGTTACAGAACGATTTTCCAACTTTATCGGTAGCCATTCTATCCATTGACCCTACAAAAAAGAAAACTGGCGGCGCCTTGCTTGGCGACAGAATACGCATGAACTCCATTTATAACGAAAAGGTGTATATGCGCTCTCTTGCAACACGCCATTCTTCAAAATCGGTATCACTGTACCTTGAAGATGCTATTAAAATATGCAAAACTGCCGGCTTTGGAATAATCTTAGTTGAGACATCCGGGATTGGTCAATCGGACTCCGAAATAGTGAATCATGTGGATCTGTCAGTTTATGTAATGACCAGTGAATACGGCGCGGGAACTCAGTTGGAAAAGATTGACATGCTTGATTATGCCGACATGGTGGTAATTAACAAATCGGATAAGAAGGGCTCTCAGGATGCATTGCGGGATGTACGCAAACAATATCGCCGGAATCATAAATTATTTGATGCGAAAGAAGAAGACCTGCCTGTATATGCTACCGTTGCCTCGAAATTCAATGACACGGGCGTTAATGAATTTTATGTTTCACTTTTGAAAAAGATACTGTCTAAAACGAGTGTCACTTTTTCCGGCTCAAAAAATATCAATGAGATTTCAGTGAGTGCACTTTCAAGTGTCAAAAATCAAAGTGCAGAAATTATTATTCCACCTTCTCGGGTAAGATATCTTGCTGAAATCGCTGAAAACAGTGACCGATATAAAAAATTTGTTAATGAACAATCGGAAATTGCGAGAAAGTTGTATCAGATTAGCGGCACATTGAGCATCTTAAAAGAAGAAAGTGAGAAAGGGGGAAAGGGGGAAAGCGAGACAATACGTGAAGAAATTAAATTCCTGTTGAAATTAAAAAATGGTCTTGAAGAAAAATTAGATCCGGAATGTAAAAAGGTATTAGAAGATTGGGAAAAAAATAAAAATCTTTATCTCAAAGACAAGTTTCAATATAAAGTCCGGAATCAAATCATAGAACAGGATTTATATTATGAATCCTTATCCCACACCCGGGTTCCCAAAATAAGTATTCCAAAATTTCATGACTGGGGTGATATTTTGAAATGGAACTTAGAAGAAAATTTTCCGGGTAAATTTCCATTTACTTCCGGTACGTTCCCTTTGAAACGTCAGAGTGAAGATCCTACCCGCATGTTTGCCGGAGAAGGGGGACCTGAAAGAACCAATAAGCGGTTTCATTATGTTTCGAAAGGGCAACCTTACCGCCGGCTCTCCACTGCTTTTGATTCAGTGACACTTTACGGTGAAAATCCGGATTATCGCCCGGATATTTATGGTAAAATCGGGAATTCCGGAGTAAGCGTTGCTACGTTAGACGATGCCAAAAAATTATATTCCGGTTTTAACCTCTGTGACCCCTCCACTTCAGTTTCCATGACCATTAATGGACCTGCACCCATGCTACTCGGATTTTTTATGAACACTGCCATAGATCAGCAATGTGAAATTTATATCCATGAAAACAATCTTATAGAACAAACTTACAAGAAACTTCTTGAAATTTATAAAAGCAACCGCGATAAAATTCCATTCTATAGTATAGAAGAAGTTGAATTAGAACAGGTTTCGGTAGATCAGGATGACCTTGAATTGCTGGAGGACATTGAACTCCGGGAATTGCAGGAAGCGTACGGAGCGGAATATACAGGTCAGGTAAAAGAATTTCACCAACAGTTTTTCTCCGCAAAAGACGATTATGCATTTCTCATCAAGTATCAAAGCGCAGTAGCTGGTTTTTATGTGGTAAAGGAGATGACTAAAACGCGGGTATTACGAAGTGAAATTTATATTCTGAAAAAATTCCGCAAAAAAGACATTGCCGGAAGAGCATTTCCGCTTATATGCCGTTTCTTTTATAAAAAAGGAGTGTTTGAAATTTTAAATACCTGCAACAGCACCCACAAAGGAAGTATTAAATTTCTGGAAAAAAATAATTTTAAACTGCTTGAGAAATTTAAACTTGAAAAAGTGGAAATGCTTAAATTTTCAGCTATGACATTCGAGAATTTAAACTATCTTCCCGAGGGTAATAACGGTCTCGGGTTGATGTTACTGGGTGTCACCGGCGATCAGGTTCTTCCTGAGAATGTATATGAAGAAATAAAGAAAAAAACATTGGCTACCGTGCGTGGTACGGTACAGGCGGATATTCTAAAAGAAGACCAGGCGCAGAACACCTGCATTTTTTCTACAGAGTTCGCGTTGAAAATGATGGGTGACATTCAGGAAAATTTTACCAGAAATAAAGTACGGAATTTTTATTCGGTATCCATTTCCGGTTATCATATTGCCGAAGCAGGAGCAAATCCCATCTCTCAACTTGCATTTACGCTTGCCAACGGATTCACTTACGTGGAAATTTATCTTGCCCGCGGATTAAAAATTGATGATTTTGCGCAAAACCTTTCCTTTTTCTTTTCCAACGGTATTGACCCGGAATATGCCGTGATCGGAAGAGTGGCACGCAGGATCTGGGCTAAAGCCATTAAATATATTTACAAAGGTAATGAGCGTTCCCAGCAATTAAAATATCATATTCAAACTTCCGGTCGTTCACTTCACGCTCAGGAAATTGATTTTAATGATATTCGCACGACCTTGCAGGCGCTTTACGCTATTTATGATAATTGCAACTCACTGCATACAAACGCGCATGACGAGGCAATAACCACTCCAACGGAAACATCAGTACGCAGAGCCATGGCTATTCAACATATCATCAATAAAGAATTAGGTCTTGCAAAAAACGAGAATTCCCTGCAAGGTTCGTTTATCATTGAAGAACTCACAGATCTGGTGGAGGAGGCGGTTTTGAATGAATTCAGAAATATTTCAGAAAGAGGAGGGGTGCTGGGGGCAATGGAAACCATGTATCAGCGAAGTAAAATTCAGGAGGAGTCCTTGTAT
The DNA here is from genome assembly GCA_001769655.1 of Bacteroidetes bacterium RIFCSPLOWO2_12_FULL_37_12. Taxonomy (GTDB): domain Bacteria; phylum Bacteroidota; class Bacteroidia; order 2-12-FULL-37-12; family 2-12-FULL-37-12; genus 2-12-FULL-37-12. The sequence continues at coordinate 243,829 of MEPC01000042.1, forward strand.
TATGAAACATTGAAACACAATGGTGAATATCCTATTGTCGGGGTCAATACTTTTTTGAACAGTGAGGGTTCTCCTACCATTATTCCTTCCGAAGTCATCCGTTCCACGACAGCAGAAAAAGAATTTGCTATTACCACATTGAATGTATTTCAGGAAAGAAATAAAAATGTGTATGAAAAATCCATGACTGCCTTAAAAGAAACGGCTGTCACTGGAAAGAATTTGTTTGACACATTGCTGGAAGTATGCAAAGTGTGTTCGCTGGGGCAAATCTCAAAGAGTTTATATGAAGTGGGCGGGCAATACAGGAGGAGTATGTGAGGGGGGCAAAGGAATTTACAGTTGAATGGATCGAAAATATAAAATCTCTAAGACAATGGATAAAAACATTGATTCAATCGTAAAAAATTATTTAGCATATATAAAAAAAGAAGGATATCAGGTAGAACAAGCTTACTTGTTTGGCTCTTATGCTAATGGAAATGCTCACGAATATAGCGACATTGATGTGGCACTGATATTTAATTTTATAAAAGATGAATACGAGATGCAACTGGAGTTGATGTTGCTGGGTGAAAAATGTGATTTACGCATTGAACCGCATCCTATTGCTATGAGCGACTTCAATAAAATCCATCCTTTAGCTGCAGAGATGATAAGACATGGTGTGAAAATTTCATAAATCTGATTATCATAGGCATAAATCTGTCATGAAATACTACATTATTTCCGGTGAACCTTCGGGTGATTTGCATGGAGCAAATCTCATCCGCCATCTAAAATTAACAGACCCTTTTGCTGAAATTTTTGTCTGGGGGGGTGATAAAATGAAAGCAGAAGGTGTGAACCTCCGGAAACATTACCGGGATTTGTCTTTTATGGGATTCGGAGAATTAGTTGCACACGCTGGAAAGATAATCAACAATGTCCGGTTTTTCCGTAAGGATATTTTACAATTCATGCCCGATGCAGTTATACTGATTGATTATCCTGGATTTAACCTGCGTATGGCACCCTGGTTAAAACAAAAAGGATTTAATGTTTTTTATTACATCTCTCCCAAGATATGGGCATGGAATCAAAGTAGGATTAGCAGTATAAAAAAGTATATTGATAAAATGATTGTTATTTTTCCATTTGAAGTAGAATTTTATAAACGGTTTTCCTATCAGGTTTATTTTTTTGGTAACCCTGTAAAAGAGGAAGTAATGAATTTCAAACCGGATCCGGAATTCCGAAAAAAAAATAACCTGACTGAAAATCCCATCGTTGCAGTTTTACCCGGAAGTCGCAAACAGGAAATTCAACGCCATCTTTCTTTAATTCTCGCCTTGCAAAACGACTTCCCAGCCACACAATTTGTAATAGCAGGATTGTCTGCAATTGATAAAAATATATACCAAAAAACACTTAAAAATTCCGCTATAAAATTGTTAGTGGATGCTACTTACGATTTATTGTATCATGCAAACACCGCCGTGGTTGCATCGGGAACGGCTACTCTTGAAACCGCTTTATTTAATATACCACAAGTGGTTTGTTATCGTGTAAATCCCGTTTCTGCATGGATAACCCGGAAAGTAATAAAAATACCTTATGTGTCATTAGTGAATTTGTTGTCAGCCAAAGAATGTGTTAAAGAATTATTGCAGGAAAAATTCACACCTACGGGTTTAAGAAATGAACTGATGCGTTTGCTTGGTGACACCGAATATAGAAAAAAGATGACAGGCGAATATCAGGTATTGAAAGAAAAACTGGGTCCAGAGGGTGCTTCTGCTCGTGTGGCGGAAATGATATGTCAGTGGACGCGGGAGGGGAAAACCTTGAAGATTTGAATTTGATTGAAAAATAAATGGTTAGATGGTTGGATGGTTAAAAGATTAACCTCAACTTCTCTCTATACTCCGGCAGAAGTCCCACAAACTTTTCAACGGTCTTATCCAGCGTCAACGGACATTTTCCTCCCGCCGCATTCTTATGTCCTCCTCCCTCAAAATGATCTCTCGCAAATTCATTCACCGGAAATTCTCCTCTGGAACGGAATGATAATTTGATAATTTCCCCTCTGTCAACAATGATGGCGGCTAAAATGACTCCCTCAATCGCTAATGCATAATTGACAAATCCCTCTGTGTCACCGGTCCGGGATTTGTATTTTTTAAGTTCCTCTTTGGTTATGACAATATACGCGGTATTGTATTTCTTCAAAACGGTAATTTTCTCTTTCAAAATATAACCCAGAAAACGTGTTTTTATTTCGGTGCTGTTGTCATAGATAAAATGATGAATAGTTGAATGTTTAATGTCAAAGTCCATTAAATGTGCCACAATCCGGTGGGTTTTTTTTGTTGTAGTAGGATATTTGAATGAGCCCGTATCCGTAAGGATGCCTGCATAAATCAACACCGCAATTTCTTTGGTTAAGTTCGTTTCATCGTTCATGTATTTAACAATGAAATCATACACCAGTTCAGCCGTTGCCGCGGCTTCCGGATCGCTTAACCGGTACATGGCAAAATTTTCGGGTTCGAGATGATGGTCTATTAATACCTTCTGAGCCATGGAATTTTTTACCAACGGACCCATGTCATTTATTCTTTCCAAACTCGACATATCCATGCAAAAGATCAGGTCTGCCTCTGAAATTAATTTTTTGGAAAGCGCTGTCTTTACTTCAAAATTTATAACAGATTTTTGCCCGGGCATCCAATTTAAAAAACCTGGATAATCGGTTGGACTTATGACAACGGGGTCATGACCTGTTTTTTTAAAATAATGATAAAGCGCTAAAGAAGAACCCAAGGCATCGGCATCCGGTTTATGGTGTGATGTTATTACAATTTTTTTTCTGCCTTTGCTTAAGACATCCTTTAATAATTGGATATTGTTCATTTTTATAAGAAGGGGTAAAGGTACAGAAAATTGTTTTATTTCAATATTTCATTACTTTTGCGCATCAACAGCGCCACAGCGAACCGTGCCGCTACACACATGAAAAAACTTCCCTTACATACGCTAATTTTATTGGCGCTCCTTGCTGGATTAATCTGGGGATTAATTAGTATTTCTACCGGGATTTCTCCTCAAATAACTACACATTACATCAAGCCCTTCGGAACTATTTTTGTAAACCTGTTGAAATTAATTGCCATTCCACTTATTCTTGCTTCCTTAATCACAGGGGTGGCTAGCTTAAGCGATGTAAAAAAATTATCAAGAATAGGCGGAAAGACAATCGGAATTTACATACTAACCACCGTTGTGGCTATTGCCATCGGATTAGTTTGTGTAAACATCATTCGCCCGGGTGAAAAACTTACCGGTGAAATGCGGCAGGAGTTGATGTCATCTTTCAATACTAACATAGAAAAAAATGCCACTACCGCCGATGACTTTAAGAAATCCGGTCCCTTGCAATTTCTGGTTGACATGGTTCCAAGTAATCTTATCACCGCTTGTTCTGATAACCGTTTAATGCTTCAGGTGGTATTTTTTTCTGTACTCTTCGGAGTGGCACTCATCGGAGTGGCACAGGATAAGCGGCTTCCTGTAGTCAATTTTTTCTCCGGCGTTAATGAAGTTATTCTACGTATGATTGATTTTATAATGAAGATAGCTCCAATCGGTGTATTTGCTCTTATTTCAGGGCTTATCGTGGAGGTGGCTGGTGATAATCCCTCAAGAGCCATCAATCTTCTTACAGCTTTACTTTGGTATTCTATGACCGTATTATTGGGTTTACTATTGCATATCTTTTTAGTATATCTCTCCCTGCTACGATTTTTTACCAAGATAAAACCAGGTGATTTTTTTAAAGGAATTCGTCCTGTTCAATTACTTGCATTCAGTACAAGTTCCAGTTCTGCCACTTTGCCCGTAACCATGGAATGTACGGAAAAAAATCTGGGTGTCTCCGAAGAAATTTCGAGTTTTGTTTTACCCTTGGGTGCCACTATAAACATGGATGGCACTTCGCTCTACCAGGGAGTTGCCGCCGTTTTTATTGCTCAGGCATTGAATATGGATTTAACTTTTGCCGACCAACTAATGATCGTATTGACTGCCACGCTGGCTTCCATAGGCGCCGCCGGAGTTCCCGGAGCAGGTATGGTCATGCTGGTGATAGTTCTCGAAGCTATTCACGTACCCATAGAAGGAATTGCATTAATAGTGGCTGTTGACAGGATTCTGGATATGTGCCGCACGGTTGTAAATGTCACAGGAGATGCAGTGGTTGCGTGTATGATTTCAAAATCGGAAGATCGTCTTAATTTATCCGGACAAGTTTCTTCCTGAAAGTACTGTTATTAATCTGAATATTTACAAAATATAATCCGCCGGACGACGGAGGTAAAATCCAATTGATTTTTTTCTCATTCTCCAAAATAGTTAAAGTTTGTTCTGCAATACGTTTTCCTGTTAAATCTAAAAGAGAGCACGTAACTTTTCCAAGTACCGATTCCTGTTGAATAAAAATAGTGATTTCATTTTCTTGCATGGGATTGGGATACACGGAAATGACTGTTTGATTATCCATGTTTTCAGTTATATCCACTGCATTCTGAAATACATAAATTTTCATCAATTTTTTAGTAGAACAATCTCCCTGCCCTGCTACTAATGTTATGTAATATCCACCCTTTTTGGTAAATGTAAAAACAGGATTTAATTCATAAGAACGAATCTCCCCCGGAAATTCCCAATAAAATGTATCTGCATCCACTGTTTTGTTGGTAAATGAAACCTGACCGCCGCGACTCAGATATACCGTGTCACTGTCCACTGTAAAATCGGCAACGGGAGTTGATAAGACAGTAACATAGCCCTCTTTAATCAGGATATCTGAGCCAAATTTGTTTTTTACGATTAATTCTACCGGATACTTTCCGGGTTTTTTATAGCTAATAACGGGATTTTGCAATGTCGAATAGAGGGAGTCAGATCCATAAAAAGTCCATTGCCATTCTTCAGCGATAGTGGCACTGTTTTCGTAAAAATAAACCGGTTCCCCCGAGCAAACAATTTCTTTATTAACAGTAAAACCGGCTATGGGTTTCTTATCGTAAAAAAGATTCGACTCCCAGATACCTCTTCCGTAAGTACCTGCACGTACTTTTTTCCCTGCCAAATAAATTTCCAATTCATTGACAATGACATTGGGAAGACCATTATTAAAACGTATCCAATCACCTATGGAATCATTACGGTAAAAAACTCCCAGGTCCGTTCCAAGATATAAACCGTCATTAGAACCCGGGTCAAATTGAATGCAGTTTGCCGATATATTGGGAAGGGTACCGGAAATATTTTGCCAGGTGTCACCGCCGTTGGTTGATTCGTACACAGAAGAATTAGAGGAATAACCGTTAGTGAGCCAGATTTTACGGGAATCATCCGGATGAATTAAAATTTTTGTGATACTGACAGAAGGTAATTTAGAAGATATATTGATCCAATTAGTGCCACCATCAATGGTTTTATAAAACCCTCCCCAGGTAGAAACATAAATTACATTCGTATCAGAAGGTGCCACTTTCAGAAATTGAATGTCACCGGTAAAATCAGCATCTGAAATCTGTTGCCAGTAAACCCCGCGGTTATAGGATCTGAACAGGTTATTATATCCTATGTATATAGTAGAGGGCTTTACGGGATTCAGTTCAATTGGAGTTACCCATGCGCCACCACCCGAAGGTGAAATGGGGCGAAAGGTTTCACCATAATCATCAGAGGCGGAAAAATTTCCATTTTGCCAGGATGCATAAATATGTTTATCGTCCATAAAATCAATCTGACAATCCATGCCATCAGCGCCCATTACTTTAATCCATTCGTTATTCAACAACATGCTGGTGCCATTATCCTGCGCTCCTCCCATAATCATCCGGGGATTGGTGGATGATTGTGCAATTCTGTAGTATTGAGTAATCTGCATGCCATCACTGCGCATTTCCCATCCGTTTCCTCCACTGCTGTAAAACACACCGCCATCACACCCCGCCATCAATGCACCAAAAGGACTGTATTCAAGCGCATGGATATCGGCATGGACGTAGGGTACACTGCCACCGTTACTAAAAGCATTTATGCTCCAGGTGGTTCCTCCATCGGAAGATTTCCAGATATTCACTCCTCCCGCAAAAATAACATCCTGATCTCCGGGCGAAGCCGCCAGCGCTAAATCATACCATCCCTGTCCACCGCTACCTGAACCTGCAATATCCCATCCTAAAATATTAGGACTATCCGATTTTTTACTCCAGGTGACTCCTGCATCTTCTGAACGGTACATTCCATAAAAACCACTCTCAGAATTTGAAAACAACGCATATACAAAATCCGGGTTTGCCGGTGTCACTGCTATCTGACCTCTTGCGGCTCCGGATGAAGGAAGCCCACTTGAAATGATGCTCCAGATTTTTCCATTATCAACAGAACGGTAAACTTTACCTGACCCAACGGCATAAACAATATCCGGGTTAGTGGGATTAAATTCCATGTCATTGAATTGCCCCTGTTTGCGGTTCGACCAGGTGTTCCCGCCATTTTCACTACGGTAAATACCTGCGCTGGTAGCGGCTAATAACGTATCTGTATTTATTGGGTGAATAATAACTCTTCCTACTTGTTCATAATTATCGGTGGACCATGATAAACCGGTTTCCTCCCAATTGATGCCACCATTTACTGATTTCAAAACACCAATGCTGTAAGTGTCACTGCCATCCATATCGCCGGTGGCAATAAATATTTCGGTAGGATTTTTTGGATTGACTGCAATATCTTTTACCCCTAAACTCAATAATTCATCGGTGGTGGTAAACCAGTTAGCGCCGCCATTTGTAGTTTTCCAGAATCCTCCGGAAGGAGAGCCGGCATAGAAAACGGCTGGTTTATTGGGATCAAACCCAAAACAATTAATTCTACCTATGCCTCCTTCGTTATCGGGATTCCCTTTGCTGACAGGTGAAATGAAAGGACCGACAGGTTTCCAGTTGGCGAGAGAATCGGAAATAATTATTTTAGGATGCGATTGCCGATATTGTTTCCACTCGTTCCAAACCAATCGCCTCGAAGGAAATTTACCGTCTTTATCCACTCTTGATTGCCAGAAATATTCCCAACGCTTAAAGGGTTTCCATCCCTTGCTTCTTTCAATGGGACGATTTTTCCAATAGTTTGAAAACGCTGACTGAATTGTTTTAAAATCGGGTTTTGCTCTGGAAGAATTACTCAACCAGGGTTCTTCCATCCAGGGTTGCGCCTGAGCAGTTAATAAAGGATAGGAAAAGATAAAGAGAGCAATGAAATACTTTTTGATTTTGAGTATCATAATTGAGTAAAATAAACCCAAATATATGAATTATAATTTATTTATTGTCTGACTAAAATAAGCCCTGAAAGGCAAGAGTGAACGATAAACATACTTTTTTTTGATTGTAATCAAAATATATTATGCTCACACCCTCAGAATCTCCGTAATTCTCAGTAGTTCCTGATTAATTTCTTTTTTTCTCGAAACACACTCATCAAACTCAGTAAACGTTAGTTTTCCATTTACTATTCCCACCATTTTATGCGTCATGCCATTGATTAAACCTTCCACGGCGCCAAGTCCTAACCGGCTTGCCAGCACCCTGTCGTAAGCCGAAGGACTGCCTCCCCGTTGAATATGTCCCAGCACAAGCACCCGTGCGTCAATATGGGGGAATTTTTCTTTCACTTTAGAGGCAACCATCGAGGCATTTCCTTCTTCATCCCCTTCAGCTACAATAATAATCGAAGATGTTTTTTGACGATTCCAGCCCTGTTTTAAAATATCAAACACTTCCTGCATAGTGGTTATGGTTTCAGGAACCATTATCACTTCAGCGCCGGAACCAATCCCACATTCCATGGCAATAAACCCGGCATCGCGACCCATCACTTCCACAAAGAAAATCCGGTCGTGTGAATCCGCCGTGTTCCTTATTTTATCAATGGCTTCTACTGCGGTATTGATGGCAGTATCATATCCTATGGTGAAATCGGTGCCATATAAATCGTTATCTATCGTACCCGGAATCCCAATAACAGGAATTCCCGTTTCTTTTGAAAAAATACTTGCCCCTCTGAAGGTTCCGTCTCCTCCAATTGCCACCAACCCGTCAATTTCATGGTGCTGAAGATTGCGATATGCTTTTTTCCTTCCTTCAGGAGAAAAAAATTCTTTGCTCCGGGCTGATTTTAGGATCGTGCCACCATATTGAATGATATTGCTTACCGAACTGGATTTCATAGGGATGAAATTTCCTTCAATCATACCCTGATAGCCACGTATGATTCCAAAATTTTCCAGATTGTAGTAAACACAGGTTCGTACTACCGCACGGATGCATGCGTTCATTCCAGGAGAGTCGCCTCCGGATGTAAAAACTGCTATTCGTTTCATTGGTTTTTTTTATTGAAACACGGCGCACCGTGTCTTTACAATCTATATAATTAATTAGTATATATAATTCCGCATTATTTATGAAACCTCACCACATTCAACACTCCATTCACTTTCATTAATTTTTGGATGAGGGTTTCCAGATGACTTGTATCATTTACATACAACATGATTTCCCCTTCAAACATGCCGTCGGTGGTATCAATGGTAATACCACGAATATTAACTTTCAATTCGTTGGAAATGACTTTCGTGATGTTATTAAGAATTCCAACGCTGTCAATTCCTGAAATTTTTAAACCGGCTAAAAACGCCACCTCTTTCTGGCTGGTCCATTTTGCTTTTATAATCCGGTATCCGTAATTCGACATCAGTGCCACTGCATTAGGACAATTGCAACGATGTATTTTTATTCCTTCGTTAATGGTTACAAAACCAAAAACATCATCCCCCTGAATGGGAGTACAACAGGGAGCCAGGGTGTAGTCAATTTTATCCATGTCTTCTCCAATCAGCAACATGTCCTCCCCTACCCCTCTTACTTCTTTCAATTTTTCGATAAAACTTTTTGCCGAAGGAACTTCTTTTTTCTTTTGTTCCTCCGATAATATTTCTTTGAACTCCCGGAAATCCGGTTTTTGTGTAGCTATCCGGTAATATAAATCCAAAGGGGTTTGCATCCTATACCCTAAAAGCAGGCGGTTCAAATTTTGTTGAGTTAGTTCCAGTTTAAGTTTTTTAAGATGCTTTTTCACCGTTTCCTCACCATCCTGTGCAATTTTTTTCTTCATGTCTCGCAGGGCATCTTTGATCTTTGTCTTTGCTTTAGCGGTGACAGCAAATTTCAACCAATCCTCAGTAGGTTTTTGTTTGCCGGAAGTTAATATTTCGACCTGATCTCCATTTTTCAATGCATGGCTAAGTGGCACTAACTTCTGGTTTACTTTTGCGCCAATGCACTTTGAACCCACCTGGCTATGGATTTCAAACGCAAAATCAAGTGCCGTAGCATTTACGGGTAATGTTTTTAATTCTCCTTTAGGAGTAAATACATAAACCTCCTCTGCGAACAAATTCATCCGGAATTGATCTAAGAATTCTGCAGTAGTGGAAGGATCATTATTGGAAAGTAATTCACGCACCTTTGCTAACCAATGATCCAATCCGTGGCTTTGGGATGAATTCGGGTCCTTGTATTTCCAATGAGCGGCAAATCCTTTTTCAGCAATTTCATTCATCCTTTTTGTGCGAATCTGTACTTCTACCCATTTCCCCAGATTACTCATAACCGTAGTATGTAATGATTCATATCCATTTGATTTAGGAGTGCTTATCCAGTCACGCAACCGCTCCGGATTGGGCAGGTAATGGTCGGTTATAATGGAATAAACTCTCCAGCAGTCGGCTTTTTCTTTTTCCAATTCACTGTCAAGGATAATACGGATGGCAAACTGGTCATAAACCTGCTCAAAGGGTATCTGCTGTTTTTGCATTTTATTCCATATAGAATAAATGGATTTGGGACGTCCGGTTATTTCGACACGAAAACCCTCTGCCAATAATGCATCTTCAATGGGCTTTATAAAATCTTTTATGAATTTATTTCTGCTTTCTTTCGTAATTTGGAGTTTATTTACAATATCAAGATAGGCATCTCTGTCGGTGTGTTTTAAACTGATATCTTCGAGTTCAGATTTGATTGCATATAGACCCAACCGGTGTGACAGTGGGGCATACAAGTACATGGTTTCCGAAGCAATTTTTAATTGTTTATCCCGTTGCATGGAATCAAGTGTACGCATATTATGCAAACGGTCGGCGAGTTTTATTAAAATTACTCTTACATCATCAGAAAGTGTAAGGAGCATTTTCCGGAAATTTTCTGCCTGGGCAGAAACGGTATAATCAAACACTCCTGAAATTTTGGTCAACCCGTCAATGATGGAAGAAACTTTTGGTCCGAATTCTCTTTCAATGTCCTCTAATTCAAGATCTGTATCTTCCACTACGTCATGCAACAAAGCACATATTACGGAAGTGACACCCAGCCCAATTTCCTCCACACAAATCATAGCCACCGAAATGGGGTGATAGATGTATGGTTCTCCCGATTTGCGCCGCATGTCTTTGTGGGCATCCATTGCCATCTGGAATGCCTTGCGGATTAATTTGTTTTCGCCTTTTTTGATAAAGGATTGGCACTTCCTCAAAAGGGAACGGTAGCGTTTTAATATTTCTTTTTTCTCGGTTTCGACGTCTATGTCAATCATTTTTTTATCGTATCCTGATTTGTTTATTCTCAATAACTACTCATTTAAAAAAAGTTCTCACGCAAAGTCGCAGAGGACGCAAAGAAAAAAATCATTTATGATTTTTTTTCGCTGCGTACTTAATACTTTGCGTACTTTGCGCCTTTGCGTGATATAATATATGCGAGAAATAATACACGCATGGGTAATTTTAATTCACGTTTGGAAAATAATAAAGACAATTATTAATACAAATTAACACTAAATTATCAATATTTTTACTATTCTACCCTTTCTATGTGAATTTCTATGTGCGTAGTACCTAAACTGTACGATCCAGAACATAGAGATATAAAAATTATCCGCTAATTGACGCTAATTATTCGCGAATATACTCGAACAAAGAAATATTAAAATTAACCGATAGTTAACGCTAACCATTCGCGTGAATTAGCGGTTAATTTATTTATTCGCGTGAATTCGCGGTTAATTTTTATATATTACATAATATTTCCCTTCAACTTTTTTTCCAGAAAATTATGCAAGGGAAATATTGCCCCCGCTAAAATCACATTTAATAAAAGTTTGTATGCCGGTTCACCGCCGGTTATCGTATCTGTATAGGGATCTAACAAAACGAGGATAAATTCAAAGAATATCAAAAAAGAAATAAACAGTGAAATTTCAAGCGTTTTTGCATAAATCCTGATGGTTCCTTGTTCATGTATTTTTTTGAATTTTCTGGCAACTAAAAAAATACTCATAAACAGCAACAATAAACCCAGCACAATCCCCGAATACTGCAACAAGTTTCTCCGGTTCACCCGTTCATCCTCTTTCCGTTTCTCCTCCTTCTCGACAGACACTTTGACGATTTCTGCTTTCTCGTACTCGTACTTCATCTCCGTGCGGGTTTGCTTTTTCAGATTTTCTTCGTTATGAATACTGTCCTTGTAAACGATGTACATTTTATAAGCGCCATACGCCGCGTTGGGCTTGCCTGATGTGTCATAGAGGACGGAGAGGTACTTGAATTGATCTATCAAAAATTCTTTTGCTCCAATTTCTATTGAAACCACAAGTGCTTTTTGCAGGTATTCTTCTGCTTCCTTGAACTTGCCGGTCTTGGTATAAAGCGAGCCGATGTTGCCGAGGTGTCTTGCAATGCCGTTTTTATTTCCGTGTTCTTCATCCATTTTTAATGCCTTAAAATAATATTCCAATGCTTTGAGGTAATCGCCTTGATAATTAAAGACATTGCCGATGTTGCCGAGCCAGATTGCAATGTTACTTTTATTTCCAAGTTCTTCGTCCATTTTCAATGCTTTAAAATAATATTCCAATGCTTTGGGGTAATCACCTTGATCAATATAGACATTGCCGATATTGCCGACCCAGAGTGCAATGTTACTTTTATTCCCAAGCTCTTCATCCATTTTCAATGCTTTAAAATAATATTCCAATGCTTTGGGGTATTCCTCTTGTTCCACATAGACATTTCCGATGTTGCCATGTTTTATTGCAATACCGTTTTTATTTCCAAGTTCTTCGTCCATTTTCAATGACTCAAAATAATATTCCAATGCTTTAGGGTAATCGCCTTGATCCATATAGACAATTCCGATGTTGCTGAGGGTGGCGGATATCCTTTTTTTGTCGTTGAATTGCTGATAGATTTTTAGCTTTTCAGAAAGATTTTCCAGTGCATTTTTATAATCACCTGTCATCCAGTAATAACGCGCCATACCATCACAAGAAGTGGCTTTCCCGCGTTTATAGTTAATTTTATCAGATAACTTCAAAGCCATATTGGTAAAATAAAAAGCGGTATCTGGTACAGAGGAGAAATAGTAGAATGCAAGAGCGTTGAGGGTGTTCACACGGGTGGTGTCGTGCAGTTTTTTTTGCAATTCCGCTCTAAGTGAGTCGGTTTTATCCATAAAAAAAAAGTTAAGCCCTGAAATAAGCGTGAGCCCTGAACATAATAAGATGATTTTGAGAAGGGTATTTTTAATTCCTGCCTCCAAGGTATTCTGTTTTGTTTTAATAAAACCTGCCTTTAGTTTCGTTTCCAAAAGATAGTGTAAAGGAAAAATAGCGCCTGCCAATATCGCATTAACCAACAATTTGTACGCAGGTGCTCCTCCGGTAATTCGCTCAATGTATGGGTCTAAGAAAACCAAGATAAACTCAAAAAATATCAGGACGGAAATAAACAAAGCACCTTCTAATATCCGGGTTTGCTTTAGAACATTCTTTTGTTCCTGAACTTTACGGAACCTCCTGGCAAAAAGAAATATCCCGAAAAACAAAATAATTAAACTCAGCATTATCCCCGAATACTGCAATAGGTTTCTCCGGTTCACCCGCTCTCCCTCTTTCCTTTTCTCCTCCTTCTCCACTTGCTCTTTGACGATTTCCGCTTTCTCATACTCATATTTCATCTCTGTGCGTGTTTGCTTTTTCAGGTTTTCTTCATTGTAAATGCTGTCTCTGTAAACTATGTACATTTTATAAGCGTCCAATGCCTCGTTGGGCTTGCCTATTGTGTCATTGAGAGAGGAGAGGTACTTGTATTGGTCTTTCAAATTCTCTTTTGTTCCTATTTCTTTGGAAACCAATAGTGCTTTTTGCAGGTACTCTTCCGCTTCCTTGAACTTGCCTGTCTTAGTATAAAGTGATCCGATGTTGCCGAGACAGATTGCAATGCCGTTTTTATTTCCAAGTTCTTCAGCCATTTTCAATGCTTTGAAATAATTTTCAAATGCTTTGGAGTAATCGCCTTTATTAATATAGACATTGCCAATGTTGCCGAATTGTCTTGCAATGCCGTTTTTATCTCCGAGCTTTTCATTCATAATCAATGCCTTGAAATAATATTCCAATGCTTTGGGGTAATCGCCTTTTTTTCTATAGACACTTCCGATGTTGCCGAGTATGTCTGCTTCGTTGCTTTTGTTTCCAAGTTCTTCATCCATTTTTAATGCTTCAAAAAAATATTCCAGTGCTTTGGGGTAATCGCCTTGATTATTATAGACAATACCGATGTTGCCGAGCCGAATTGCAATACCGTTTTTATTTCCGAGTTTTTCATCCATTTTCAATGCCTTGAAATAAAATTCCAATGCCTTTGGGTAATCGCCTTGATTCCTATAGATAATTCCGATGTTGCCAAGGGTGGCAGATACCCCATTATTGTCGTTAAGTTGCTGAAAAATCTTTAACTTTTCAGAAAGATTTTTCAATGCACTTTGATAATCACCTGTCAAATAGTAGTAACGTGCCATACCATCATAAGAAACGGCTTTCCCGCGTTCATAGTTAATTTTATCAGATAACTTCAAAGCCATATTGGTAAAATAAAAAGCGGTATCTGGTACAGAGGAGAAATAGTAGAATGCAAGAGCGTTAAGGGTGTTCACCTTGTTTGTATCTTCTTTTGCATGGATAAGTAGAATTTTTAACGAATCCGTTTTATTGGAAAAAGACATGTTTAGAAATGCAAAACATATAAAACACGTTAGCAGAAAAATGTTTTTAAATCGGGTGGTCATTTTTTATGTTATACCAATCTTATGTAGGTTTGCGAATTTATTGCCACAGATTACACGGATTTTCACAGATTGTATTCACAGATTGGAAATGTAAATTTATGTTAATTGTACTGAATAAATAATCTGTGTTAAAAATCTGCGAAAATCCGTGTAATCAGTGGCATTATTAATATATATTTTTTTTATAAACCTGTTTCAGATTGGTATATAATATTTCCCTTCAACTTTTTTTCAAGAAAATTATGCAAGGGAAAGATTGCCCCTGCTAAAATCACATTCAATAAAAGTTTGTAAGCCGGTTCACCGCCGGTTATCGTATCTGTATAGGGATCTAACAAAACAAGGATAAATTCAAAGAATATCAAAAAAGAAATAAAAAGTGAAATTTCAAGCGTTTTTGCATATATCCGGATTGTTTTTGGTTCATGTATTTTTTTGAATTTTCTGGCAAATAAAAATATCCCGATAAACAATAAAAACAAAAGTAACAAAATGCCGCTGTACTGCAAGATATTCCTCCTGCCAACTGCCACTGCCTCCTGCCGTTTTCTCTCTTCTTCCTTCTGTTTACGTTGCACTTCTGCTATTTCAAACTCATGCTTTTGCTCCAACCTGCCTATGTCTTTACTTTTTTCTTCATTGAAGAGGGAATCTTTTGCGACTGAGTATTTTTTGTAGTGTTCGTAAGCGAGTTTGTAGCGGGCAGTGACATTGTAAAGATCGCTGAAATACTTTTCTATATCCATGTTATAATTCATTTCTCCTATGTTTTTACAAATTGTATATGCGCTGTCAAGATATTTTTCGGCTAATGAATACTTCCCTGTTTCAGTGTAGCAAGAACCCATGTTTGCATAATTTGCTGTAATCCAAGTTTTATTTTTTATTACCTTGTTAATTCCGAGAGCTTCATGGTAATGCTTCAATGCGTTTTGATAGTCAGATTTGTATTGGTAAATAACTCCTATGTTACCGAGTATGTTTGCTATCCCTGGCATAATCTTCAACTTTTTGTAAATAGCCAACGCTTCTAAGTAGTGTTTTAATGAGTTTGGAAAATCTTTTAGTTCCCCCTCAACAGCACCAATGCTGGAGAGTTGCATTGCCATTTCTCTTTTAAGCCCAAGTTCTTTATTAATTTCCAATGCTTCAAGGTAATTTTTCAGAGCATTTGTGTAGTCCTTTTGTTCAACATAAATATGCCCGATATTGTAAAGTCCCGTCGCAACTCCTCTTTTGTTTCCCATCTCTTTTGCGATTATAACCGCTGAAAAAAAGTGCTTTAACGCATTTGTGTAGTCCCCCTGATTTCTATAAACAATGCCGATATTTCCAAGAGAGGCGGCGATACCAATCCGATCATTAATCTTTTTTCTGATTAATAGTGCGCTGAAATGATGTGATAATGATTGTTGATAATTTCCTTTAAAAAAAATAAAAAATCCAAGGTTGTTATGGGAACTGGCTATTCCCCTTTGAGCAGTCCTTACTAATTTATCCGCTGAAGGATTATTCTTGTTACTTGTAATTGGGTAAGATGCACTTAATTTTTTTGCAAGTTCAAGGGCTTGACTGCTGAACAAAATTGCTGAGTCAAGGTTATTTTCTTTCAATTCCCATGCAAGGAAATTGAGTGTATTTACCCTGTCAGTATCGTGAAGGTTAATTTGCAACCTTGATTTTAATGAATCAATCTTGCCGGTAAAGGAAAAACCCGGAAATGCAAAACAAATAAAATACGATACTAAAAAAATGTTTTTATATCTGGTGTTCATTTTTTATTTTGAATTATTGGCATGTCATTATGCATAAACAACTTCTTCCTGATTTTCCCCTCCAACCACGCATGCACCGGAAATATACAAATAGCAATCACTGTATTAAATCCCAACTTCCATGCCGGCGCACCTCCTGTATATTGCTCTATGTAGGGGTCTGCGAGTACGGTAAGAAATTCAAACAACAGCAGGAATGACACGAATAAGCCGCCTTCTAAGAATTTACGATTTACGAATTTTGATTTATAATTGAAAACAATAATGAAAATAAAAAACAAAATGATAAGAATAGTAATAAAAGAATATTTCAGATTATTGTTTCTGTTTTTCCTCGCTGTTTCAATCTTAGCCATCTCTTCGGCTTTTATATTTTCTTCCACTTGCTTTTTTTCTAATGCTTGTTTTGCATCTATTTTAGAAAACTCCTGCGTCTGTTCCAATTGCTGTAAACTATCTTTGACAACTGAAAATTTTTGATAGGTTTCATAAACCTCTTTCTGCTTGTTTTTACTGCGTAGTTCGGTGATTTGATTTTGATAATTTGCAAGCAGGGTTTTCAGGGAATCCAACGGACTGAAGTCCGTTGTTACAATATGAGTTGTTCCTACGGAACTTTGGTGGCTATCATCATTTTTTTGTAAAGATGCAAAGGCGCTTAGTAATACAAAGGAAGATATACAGAAAAACAACAGGACATTCATATTTCCACTAGTATTATCTCTATTAATTTTTTGGAGCGTTTTTACCGGAAGTAATTTAAGCAGATATACTTGTGCAAAATAAAAACCAATAGCAAGCACCGCATTAATCCCAAGTTTAAAAACCGGATCCCCGCTTGTGAGATTTTCAATTCTAATATCTGTAAGCAACAGAACGAATTCAAACAGCATTAATAGCGTAATAAATACAGCGCCGGTTTTTATATGCTCATGAACTCTGAATTTTGCAAATAACACGAGGATGGTTATTAAAACTATTACCGCCAGAACACTATAAATTATAGAATACTGCACGGCATCGCGATGTTTAACTGCCACTGCCAACTGCCACTGGCGCTCTTTTTCTTCTTTCTCTCTTTCTATTTCCATTAGCGCAAACTCATGCCTTGCTTCCATCTTCCCCATGCTCACACTTTTTTCTTCATTAAAAACAGTGTCGCTCACTTTTAGGTAATTTTCGTAATGTTCCACGGCAAGGGAGTACATGACGAGGCAACCGCGTGAGTTACCCCCACAAATTTTTCTGCCTTCTACGGTGGCATTCTGGGGAGCAGAGAAATAAAGTTTACTGAGGTTTTTATGCCCATCTTTTATATTATCCAAATATCCTATTTCTACTGCCAAATCAAGGGATTTATTTAGAAATTTCTCTGCATCACCGTAGCATTTTTGTTCAAAATAAAAAGTTCCGATGTTGCTATACCAAGTAGAAATATTACTTTTCTCTCCCAACTCTTCAGCTATTTTCAACGCTTTGAAATAATGCTGTAATGCTTTTGAAAAATTACCTTGTGCGTTATAGATACCTCCGATGTTGCCGAGATTGGTTCCTATTCCGCTTTTATTTCCTAACTCCTGAGCTATTTCCAATGCTTGAAAATAACTTTGCAATGCGTTGGGATAATTGCCCTGATACCCATAGGCAGCTCCAATATTAAGGAGTCGTGATGAAATTCCACTTTTATCTCCTATTTCCTGACTTATTTCCAATGCCTTGAAATAATATTGCAACGCGTTGGGATATTCGCCCTTAGCAGAATAGACAAGTCCGATATTGGATAAATGCCTTGCCATTCCTTTTTTATTTTCCAACACTTTATCCATTTCATATGCATTGAAATAATGCTGTAATGCGTTGGGATAATCACCCTTAGAATAATAGACAAGACCGATATTCCCAAGTTTTATAGCTATTCCTTTTTTATCTTTTAAGTCCTTTGCTATTTCCATTGCTTTGAAATAATGTTCCAACGCTTCAGGATAGTTGCCTTGTTCAGTGCATATAAGTCCGATGTTATTAAGATCTACTGCCATTACACTTTTATCTCCCAATTGTTGTGCTATATCGTACGCCATGAAAAAATGCTGTAATGCTTTCTGATAATCACTTTGCTCATAATAAATTCCTCCAATTTTACCGAGTGTGATGGCTGTTCCCCTTTTATCATTTATAACGTTTTTGCTGGTAAGAGCTTGAGAATAATAACTCAATGCAAGTGAATATTTTCCTTTTTCAGAATAGAAATCACCTATATTGTTTAAAGATTTTGATTTCCCTTTTTCCCATTTTATTTTTTCTGCAAATTCAAGGGCTTGTTGAGAAATAGTAAATGACGTATCGGGATTTATAAATTTGTATTCCCATGCGAGGGCGTTGAGAGTGGAGATTCGGGTGGTATCGTGCAAAGACGGCACGTTGTGACGCCCAAATTGGGCTTCTGTACTTCCCAAAACTGTACTTCCCAAAACAGCATTGAGCGAATCAATTATTGTCGTTTGGGCAATTGCAGGAGAAGAGGAAAATAGTTGAAGTATGGTAATGAAAAAAATGGTTAATGGTAAATGATTTAAGGTTAAAGAAAAATAATTAATTTTAAGTGATTTTTTCATAAAATTGATTATACCGCACTATTTTTTTTAACCATTGACTACACAAACTTACAAAGATTACCCTGATTGGTAAAGTTTCTATCTTTTCACTATCTTTGCCCCTCTTTTACTCGCACACTGCGGGTGTGGCGGAACTGGCAGACGCACCAGACTTAGGATCTGGACCCGGTAACACGGGATATGGGTTCGAGTCCCTTCACCCGCACTGAATACGTAATTAATTTTCCATACGCATGCAACTAACCCTCACTAAATCAGACCCACTGAACGGAATTATCAAACTCGTAATTGATCCTGCGGATTACGAACAGAAAATTAATAAAGAACTCTCCGATTATCGCAAAACATTTGCTATGAAAGGATTTCGCCCGGGCAATGTTCCTCTCCCCATTGTAAAGAAATTAGTAGGCAAGTACATGCTCGGAAAAACAATTGAAGAAACCGTTGACTCCTCACTTAAAAATTATTTCAAAGAACAAAAACTTGCCATATTAGGACAACCCCTGCCCCTTGAAAATCCGGAAAAAAAACTTGATTTTGACAACCCTGCAACATTTGAATTTTTGTTTGAAATCGGTTTGGCACCCGACATAGAATTAGACCTTTCAAAAGTGAGCACTACGTTGCACGAAATACAAGTGGATGACACTTCTGTGGAAGATGCTATTTCCATGCTTCAATTACGTCATGGAAAAGAAGAAAAAAAGATTAACTGCCAACGGGGTGATTTTGTCCGTTGCGATATTCTGAAAGATGGAAAAAATTTTAGAACCGGAAAAGTATTTAATCTGAGTGACATTAACGAAGAAGAGTTGGTGAAATTTTTAGATAAACCATTAGAAGCGGAAATTGAATCAAACCCGGCTCTGATGTTAAGTGGAAAACCGGAACGACTTTCTGCCTTGCTCGATCTTCCGCAAGCGGATGCGCTAAAATTTAATGAAAATCTTGTATTTGTCATCAAAGATATTTATTCCATTATAAAAGCAGAGTTAACGCATGAATTCTTCAAAAACGTTCTGGGTGAAAATGCCTCTGATTCGCTGGAAGAATTCAAACAAAAAATACGCAAAGACCTGGAGGATTCCTATAACCGCGATGCCAGAACTATTCATGTACGAGAGGTCTTGAATCATCTATTTGAATCGTTGAATCCCGCCTTACCCGAAAGTTTTCTGAAAAAGTGGCACTCAAAAACCCATAAGCATCATCATCACGAAGGAGAAAAAGCGCATGAACATACTCCTGAAGAAGAAGCACAGGAGTTTGAAGGTCTTCTCACATCCCTAAAACGGCGATTGATTTTAGATGCGTTGGTATCTAAATATCAGTTAGCAATTACTCCTGAAGAAATAAAAAACTATACCCGTACCTCTCTCAGGGCGCAATATCAATATTATAACCTGGGAGAAGAAAAAATTAATGAAATTCTGGAGGAAGGTGTAAACCGGTTTTTATCAAATCAGGAAAATGTTCAACATACGTATGATACACTTGAATATGGTAAAATTTCAAACGTTATTTTAAACACAGTAATTCCTCTGAAGAAATCAATCACTGTAACCGAATTTTTAAAACTCGAAGAAGAAACTCATAAAACCCAACATCATGAACATGTATAGTCCAAACAATCTAAACCGTGAATTCCGCAAGTATGCCACAAAGCATATTGGCATCAATAGTTTATTGCTCGATAAATATATATCTCGCTCGGAGGTAATACTTCCTCGTATGATGACTCCAAACATCATAGAAGAACGAAAACTGAACGTGGCTGTGATGGATGTCTTTTCACGATTGATGATAGACCGGATTATTTTTCTGGGAACCGCCATTGATGAATACATTGCCAACATTGTACAAGCGCAGTTATTATTTCTTGAGTCATCTGACGCAAAAAAAGATATCACTATTTATATTAATTCACCCGGAGGTCAGGTGTATGCCGGTTTGGGAATTTATGATACGATACAATTTATTAATCCCGATGTGTCCACCGTTTGTACCGGATTAGCCGCATCCATGGCCGCTGTATTACTTTGCGCAGGGACAAAAGGAAAACGTGCCGCTCTTCCGCACTCCCGGGTTATGATTCACCAACCGATGGGAGGCGTTCAGGGGCAGGCATCCGATATTGAAATCACCGCCCGTGAAATTCAGAAATTGAAAAAAGAACTGTATGATATTTTATCAAACCACTCGGGGCAGGAATACGACAAAATCTGGAAAGATGCTGATAGAGATAATTGGATGAGCGCCATTGAATCAAAAGAATACGGATTGATTGATGAAGTAATGACGAAGACATCAAGAATGAGCAAGGAGGGGTAGGGAGTTTTAAGTTTTAAATTTTAAGTTTTGAGTTTTAAGTTGGTAGTAATTCTCGCAATTTGCCATAACTTAAAACTTGACCGTAGTATATCTCAAACTGTCTGACTGAATTTTTTTTCTTTCATAGATTTTTTATAGTAGTACCTGTCAAACAAAAGACATATATTTCGTAGAAACAATTTTCCTTCCTCCAATACATTGATTTTTTTCCCGTTGACGGAAATCAAACCATCTTCTTCCATAGTTTTTAATTGTTTTGTAAATTTATCCTGAATGAAAAATTCATCCTCCCCAATCTCTGTTTCCATACTACACATTATTTCCTGGATTTGCTTTCTGCTTTTAATGTCTTCATCGCTCAATTTATGACCTGTAATAACAGGTAGAATTCCATTATTTATTTCTGATTCATATTTTTTAGCTTCTTTTACGTTTTGAATAAAACCGGTTACAGCATCGCTGATGGAAGAAGCGCCTAATCCAATTAATAATCTGGATGCGCGCGGGGTATATCCCATAAAATTTCTATTCAGCCGTTTTTCACGAAAAGCAGTAAATAATTCATCTTCCGGTAATGCAAAATGATCCATTCCGACTTCTTTATATCCCATTTCGTTTAATAATTTTCTTCCCAATAAATGTAAATTCATTTTCACTTCCTGCGAGGGAAGAAACGGTTCAAGTGATTTCTGAGCCGGTTTAAGCCATGGAACATGCGCATAACTGTAAAATGCAATTCTATCCGGTTTTAATTCACTCACTTTCTGCATTGTAAGATGAATACTTTTTTCATTTTGAGATGGCAACCCATATATTAAATCATAATTCACAGAAGTAAACCCTGAGCTTCTTGCATCGTCTGTAATTTTTTTTATTTGCTCAACAGTTTGTATCCGGTTAATCCTCTTCTGAACAGCCGGGTCAAAATCCTGAATTCCCAAACTAATGCGGTTAAATCCCAATCGGGAAAGAGACGATAAATGTTCATTCATTGTGTTGTCAGGATGTCCTTCGAAACTATAATCGTGTTGTTTAGGCATCTCTGCACTATTTAAAATGCCATTGACAAGCCGTTCCAATTGTTCCGAATGAAAAAAAGTAGGAGTCCCACCCCCTAAATGAAATTCACGAATGATGGGAATTTCAGAAAAATTTTTCAAATACATTTCCCACTCCTTTAAAATAGCGTTGACATAAAACTCTTCCACCGAATGATTTTTTGTTATGTAGCGGTTACAACCGCAATACGTGCATAAATTTTCACAAAAGGGTAAATGCACGTAAAGGTGTATGCCCTCTTTTTTATTGGTTTTGGAGAATGACTCTTTTACCATCGTGAACCATTCATCTGATTTTTTAATTTTATTATTCCAGAAAGGTATTGTGGGGTAGCTAGTATATCTTGGAGCGGGAATGTTATACTTCAGATAATTGAACATACTTATGAAATTTTCTCAAATAACCGGAAAAATCTTCGATTAAATTTAGTTTTTTGTTCTTCAGAAGAATAACCGGAAATTTTTTTCTGATACCTTTCAATAATAAAGTTTACTAAATGGTCGGAAACAGAATAAATTATTTTCTTCTCATCTTCATTGAGCTTAATGAATTGATTTTTAACCTCTTTCGCGGGAATGTTTTTTAAGGTTTCAAACATGGGGTATAGGGGTATAGAGGTATAG
This sequence comes from Bacteroidetes bacterium RIFCSPLOWO2_12_FULL_37_12, assembly GCA_001769655.1. Lineage (GTDB taxonomy): Bacteria > Bacteroidota > Bacteroidia > 2-12-FULL-37-12 > 2-12-FULL-37-12 > 2-12-FULL-37-12. The sequence continues at coordinate 266,466 of MEPC01000042.1, forward strand.
AGGTATAGAACTTCAATATTTCCTTATACCTAAATACACTATACCTATTTTCTTTTAGTTTGAGACAAAGGTAACATCATCTCCTACCCCTGAACATGATGTTGCTTAATGTAAATAATGACAAATGTCATTTATTTGCTATTTATGAAAATGGTACTTTTGCGATAAACTATATAAACCAACAAACAGCATGAAAAATCAACCACCCAAAAGGTTTACAATATTTATGGACAAATACCCTGAAATTGCCAACGCATATTCTGCGTTAGGCGATTCTGTACATAAGGCAGGTCCTTTGGATGAAAAAACGAGGGCATTGATAAAAGTAGCAATCTCCGGTGGTGCCAGAATGGAAGGTGCCTTTCATTCTCATATTAAAAAAGCAAGAATGCTCGGTGTCACCAGAGAAGAAGTTGAGCATATTGTATTTCTTACATTACCAACCCTTGGTTTTCCTTCCATGATGACGCTTCTTTCCTGGGTAGAAGACCTCTATAAGAAAAAATAATTATTTGGTTTATATACCAAAGGTAAAGACGTTTTTGAAAAAATAATGAATAACATATAACATTAAATAACTAAGTATGTTTACCATGTGCCAATCCACTACCTGAAAAAGTAAACAACATGACAAATGTCAGGGATTTTTTTGAGAAATCTCATTAAAAAAAGTATTAAATGTAATTACATTTGGTCGCGTTGGTTTTTTATTACTAATAGTATTACGCAATTGCCTTAATGTATTTCTCCGCTGTTTCAATGTTATTTAAATTTCCTATATGCCACAGTCAATCGTTGACGGCAACGAAGCCGCCGCAAAAATCGCTTTCAAATTAAGTGAGATTTGTGCTATTTATCCCATTACTCCTTCCTCTCCAATGGGTGAATGGTGTGATATCTGGGCTACAGAAGGAAAACGAAATATCTGGGGAGCCATTCCCGAAATCATGGAAATGCAGAGTGAAGCAGGAGCCGCCGGTTGTATTCATGGAGCATTGCAAGCTGGTTCATTAGCAACAACCTTTACCTCGTCTCAAGGACTTTTGCTTATGATTCCTAATATGTATAAAATGGCAGGCGAACTTCTCCCCGCTGTTTTACATGTTGCCGCCCGGACTATTGCCACTCACGCACTCTCTATTTTTGGCGACCACAGCGATGTCATGTCCACCCGCATGACCGGCTTTGCATTACTCAGTTCAAGCTCCGTTCAATCTGTCGCCGATTTAGCGCTGATTTCTCATGTAGTCGCACTTAAATCACGACTTCCTTTTTTACATTTTTTTGACGGATTCAGGACTTCCCATGAAGTAATGAAAATTTCAATTCCTGACGATGACATTATTAAAAAACTTATCCCTGAAAAAGAACTTTTTGAATTCAGAAAAAATGCACTTACTCCCGAACACCCTGTAGTCAGAGGTACTTCCCAGAATCCGGATGTTTATTTTCAGGCGCGAGAAACTATTAACCCCTATTATTCCCGTTGCCCTGAACTGGTAGAAGAAACCATGAAAGAGTTTACAGCATTGACAGGTAGGAAATATAAATTATTTGAATATTATGGCAGTGCCACTGCTGAACGCATTATCATCATCATGGGATCCGGGAGTGAAACAGTGGAAGAGACCATTGACTATTTGAATCAACAAGGCGAAAATACAGGAATGGTCAGAGTAAGATTGTATAGGCCATTTTCAATAACTCACTTTTTAACTTCCATTCCATCTACCGTAAAAAAAATAGCGGTCATGGACCGGACAAAGGAACCCGGTGCATCCGGAGAGCCATTATATCAGGATGTCATTACTTCTTTCGCTGAAAAAGGAATTGAAAGTGGATTTGAAAAAATGCCTGTGATTACCGGAGGAAGATATGGTCTTTCTTCAAAAGAATTTTCTCCTGCTATGATAAAGGCAATTTTTGATGAACTTAAAAAGGATGTTCCAAAAAATCATTTCACCATTGGCATAACCGATGATGTCAGCTTTACTCATCTGCCATTCGATACTCATTTTTCTATTGAGTCCTCCACAGATTTTCGTGGGAAATTTTATGGTCTTGGCGCTGATGGCACGGTTAGCGCAAACAAAAATTCAATAAAAATAATTGGCGAGAACACCGCAAATCATGTTCAGGGTTATTTTGAATATGATTCAAAAAAATCAGGGTCTTATACCGTTTCCCATTTGCGCTTCAGTGAAAAACCCATCCGTTCCATTTACTTAATTGAGCAACCCAATTTCATTGCCTGCCACCAGGAACAATTTCTTGATAAATTCAACATGCTCTCGGATGCCGCATCAGGGGCTGTATTTTTATTAAACACCCGGATCTCTGAAAATCAAATCTGGAATTCTCTTTCTGTAGAATTGCAGAAAATAATGCTGTTGAAAAACATTCGTTTCTATGTTATTGACGGATATAAAATTGCCAGAGAATCCGGATTGGGTACGCGTATCAACACCATTATGCAGACCTGTTTTTTTGCTATAGCAGGAATTATTCCGCAAGAGGATGCGATGAAGTTAATTAAAAACACAATCCGTAAATCCTACAGTCAGAAAGGAGAAAAAATTGTGGAACAAAACCTGAATGCCGTGGATGTAACCCTTTCGGGGTTGAAGGAGGTTAAGAAAGAGGGACTAACTTCCCAAAAAACACATACAACTAATTTTAACGGCGCTTCTGAATTTTTCATAAATGTTTGCAGTAAAATACTTGAACGTAACGGAGACGAGTTGCCGGCAAGCTGTTTCTCACCTGATGGAACTTTTCCGTCAGGCACTACACAATGGGAAAAAAGAAATATCGCTGATGAAGTACCGGTTTGGGATGAGTCGTTATGTATTCAATGCAATAAATGTGTCATTGTTTGCCCCCATGCCGCCATCCGCGCTAAAGTTTTCAACCAAGGTGTGTTAAACGGAGTGCCGGATACATTTAAAAAAACTGCGTTCAAAGGAAAGGACTTCGGCGCCGATATTTTATATTCCCTTCAGGTAGCTGTGGAGGACTGCACCGGTTGTAAAATTTGTGTAGAAGTTTGTCCTGCTTCTTCTAAAGAAAATGAAAATCATAAGGCGATAAACATGTCGCCGAATACTACGGACGTCAAAAATAAAGAGGGATTGAACCTTGATTATTTTTTAAAAATTCCTGAAATCAACCGGGAGTTAATAAAAATGAATTCCGTGAAATTTTCCCAGTTTCTGCGACCCTTGTTTGAATATTCTGGTGCCTGTTCGGGATGTGGCGAAACCCCTTACGTAAAATTAGTGACACAATTATTCGGTGACCGTGCACTGGTAGCCAATGCTACCGGTTGTTCATCCATTTATGGGGGAAATTTACCCACTACGCCATGGACGACCAATGAAGAAGGCAGAGGACCTGCCTGGGCAAACTCACTATTTGAAGATAATGCTGAGTTTGGGCTGGGCTTCCGTTTGTCTGCCGATAAAAAGTATGAGTTTGCTTGTGAACTTTTGAAAAACGCAAGTGCTGAGTTGGGTGACACTCTTGTAAATGAAATCATAAACTCAGCGCAGAATAATGAAGCTGAAATAGCAAGACAAAGAAACCGGGTTCAATTGCTAAAGGAAAAATTATCTGATGCCGCTATTCCATCTTCTTCCCAGTTATTATCGCTGGCAGATTATCTTGTTAAAAAAAGTGTTTGGATAATTGGAGGAGATGGATGGGCTTATGATATTGGTTTTGGTGGATTAGATCATGTAATTGCGTCGGGTAGAAACGTCAATATTCTTGTGCTTGATACGGAGGTTTATTCCAACACAGGCGGGCAAACTTCAAAATCCACTCCGCGTTCATCGGTGGCGCGCTTCTCTGCTTCCGGCAAAACTACTCCCAAAAAGGACCTGGGATTGATGATGATGGGATATAAAAATGCTTACATTGCCAGTGTGGCTATGGGCGCCAATGATGCGCAGGCAGTAAAGGCAATCCTGGAAGCGGAAAATTTTAATGGACCCTCTTTGATTATTGCTTATTCCCATTGTATCGCTCATGGAATAACTGATATTTCAAAAGGTCTCCAACATCAAAAAACTGCGGTGGATGCCGGTTACTGGCTTTTGTACCGTTATAATCCCGATAGAATGTTAAAAGGAGAAAATCCGTTAATGCTTGACAGTAAAGACCCGTCGCTTACTTTTAAGGATTTTGCTACGTTGGAAAACCGGTTTCATTCATCCATTAAAAAGGATCCCGTTCATAAAGAAAAACTTCACACACTGGAACAGCAGGATATTAGTTTGAGATGGGAGTTTTATAAAATGTTGTCGAAAGTACCCTCGTAGGAGTATAAAGGTATAGGGGTATAGAACTTCAATATTTCCTTATACCCTATACCCTTATACCCATTTTCCCCCGGCACAGTAACGGTTAAACCAATGAAATCAAAATACGAAACAAATTCCGTCAAAGAAAATCCTCCCAAAAACGGGGGCAATTCACGAACGTTGTCTGAATCGTGCAAACACACGAATTGCATGTTATTCTCTTACTGCCCGCATAGCCAGTCGGGACAAACTTTTCTGAAAAAAAATGCAATTATATTTTACCATTACAAAAAAGGACATCAAATCATTGTAGAGGACAATCCGGTGATGGGAATCTTTTTTATACAAAAAGGGAAGGTGAAAGTGTATCGCTCTTTCGCAAAAGGACATGACCTTATACTCCGGTTTGCAAAGGACGGTGAGGTAGTAGGGCATCGTGGTTTTGGTTCTGAAATGATTTATCCCATTTCTGCCGCCGCGCTTGAAGATGCAACGATGTGTTTCATTCCCAAAGATGATTTTTATCAACTGTTGCATCACTTCCCAAAATTGTCTTTCACCATTCTTCTTTTTTATGCCGACGAGCTCAAGCGTATTGAATCACGTTTTATGAATATGTCGAAAATGACAGTAAAAGAAAAAACTGTGGATGCGTTATTAGAGATAAAGAAGGTATTTGGCATGGGGCAAAAATCACCTTTATTATTAAATGCAGAATTATTTCGGAAAGATATTGCCGACTTTGCCGGAATTTCTCCGGAACAATTAATTGGGCAACTAAAGTCCTTTAAAAGTGAGAATTTGATTCACGCGGAGGGGCGGAAGATTTGGTTGAATGACGTAAAGGCGCTGGAGGATATGGTGGGGGGGTTTTGAAATCTCACTTCTGAAACTTCACAACCAAATTCGCAATTTCACTCGGAATGTAAGGTTTCAACTTCGATAGGTCAACGAAGGTTTGTGTGAAACTTGCATCGGGAATGGTGTCACCGGAGGCAATGTATCCATTTGGACTTTTAAAGTATCCCGGTTCTTTTGCTTCTTTCAGGTACGTGGCTATGGTGGCAGAATCCGCCCCAGGATATCTTGTTTTGATTTCACTTTCCAGCACTTTGTATATGGAATATGCGCTGAATAAGCTACTGTTTGTATTGGTAGAGGAAGGAGGCAGTGCCACTTTCGCTACTCCCATGTTAATCGCATTATTCGCGTGTGCCACAAATGCCCAGTTTCTTCCGCCGGTATAGGTCGTGTCAATCAATATAATATCCGGATGATTGGAATTTCCATAAATATCAAGCACATCTCCTTTTTTTCCAACAAACATTTTCAGCGTATTCATCGAAAAATTATCTTTTTTGGGAATTCCTGAAACCGATACAATCATTCTTTTTTCATAAACGGAATCACTTTCTGTATAGTCAACCTGATAATGCACCGCTGTATCCATCGTTTCATTCCGGTTGAGATTTTTAGGACAAACCGTAGCAATACCCTTTACCGGATTTCTATCCCAGAAAATTTCAAGCGCCATACTGCTGTCGGCATCTTTCATCGTGAGTTTGAATTCCCACGTCTTACTATTCAACACAGCATTTTGAATTACTCTGACCGCCTTTACCCGCTGGTCATCGTTGCTCGTAAAGGTGAAAGACATCGCTTTATTTATATTGTGTTTGCGAATGGCTGACATGATTTTTTTTACAAAATCAGCCGCGCCTTCTCCAACATTGATAAAAACTCTTAAATGTTTATAGACCTCGCTCCCTTTTATTCCATCTCCCTGACTTTCTCCATAACGCGCCTGTAGCGTTGGGGAACTAATGGCATCGGGCACATCAATGGTCATGTTTTCCGGAACTACATTATCATCGGTTACTGGTGTGATTTCTTCATGTTCGTGTTTTTTGCAAGTAGTTAAGCTAAGTATTAAAACTGCTACAATTGCGGATAAAATGGCTGTCTTTTTCATTTTTTGTTTTGTTTTAGATTTAAGGTTACTGTTGTAAAAATAAAAGCGCAATATAACTACTTATTTCCGAAATAAAAAATGATTAATGTAATGTTGTTTTTGGAGAGTTTATTCATTGTTTTTTTATTTGTTTTCTAACGGGGTATATGTGAAAAATAAATATTTTTACGTACGTTTGATAAAAAAATAAAATGAAAAAACCCAAACCCTCCCCTCCTGCCGGAATCACCAACCCTGAAAGCTTAATGATGAGCTATGCTTATAATCCCGAATGGTCGGAAGGCGCTTTAAAATGTCCCATTTTTCAAACTTCCACTTTTGTATTCAAAAATGCGGAAGAAGGAAAAGCATTTTTTGAAATTGCCTACGGTTTACGAAAACAAGGGCGACATGAAAACCTCGGACTTATTTACAGCCGGTTAAATAATCCAGACCTTGAAATTCTTGAAAACCGTCTTTCTCTCTGGGACGGCGCAGAATCCTGTACTGTTTTTGAGAGCGGAATGGCGGCTATTGCAACCACGCTGATGACCTATCTGAAACCAGGAGATACCATTTTACATAGTGATCCCTTATATGGTGGCACTGATTATTTTATCAAACACATCCTTACAGGATTGAACATTCAGGTCATTGGTTTTAATGCCGGTGCCACTAAAAAAGAAATCCTGCAATTGGTTAAAAAATCCAACGGTAAAGGAAAAATAAAAATGCTTTATATTGAAACTCCTGCAAATCCTACGAATGTGATGGTGGATATCGGTATGTGTGCAGAAATAGCCGAGCAAATGTCAACATCCAACAATAAGGTAAAATTAGCAGTTGACAATACGTTCTTAGGTCCCTTGTGGCAACATCCGCTTAAACATGGAGCCGATCTGGTAATCTATTCCGCTACAAAATTTATTGGCGGACATAGCGATGTCATTGCCGGCGCTTGCCTTGGCAAAAAAGAAGATATTCAACTTGTTCGTGCGGTGCGTACATTTTTTGGAACCATGGCGGGACCCTGGACCGGATGGTTACTGATGAGAAGTTTGGAAACATTAAAACTCAGAATGACCTGCCAGATGAAAAACGCCGTTCAGATTGCAGATTTTTTAGCATCGCACCCGAAAGTTGAAAAAGTATATTTCCCGGGAACTATTGACCCCCAAGACCCGCAATACGAAATTTATAAAAAACAATGCTTTTCACCCGGCTCCATGATTTCGTTTGACCTTCGCGGCGGTGAAAAAGAAGCATTTCAATTTCTGAATCATCTGAAACTTATTAAACTGGCGGTCTCACTTGGTGGAACTGAATCACTGGCTGAACATCCTGCCACTATGACCCATTCGGATATTGATAAAAAAACTCAAAAAAAATTCGGAATCACCGATAAAATGATCCGCTTATCGGTTGGGGTTGAAAATCCAAATGATATCATGGATGATTTGAAAACCGCATTGGGAACAATACAATAGGGCATTTCTAAAAATTCAGCCAAACGTCTCCCTGTTTTTTTCTACAAACCTAATTTTTGTCACTACCATCGCTGACAAAAATCATTGATATGTCTGCCACCTGTGAATACTTTTGATGACTTAATTCATAATATCCGTCACATATTATTACTGATTCTTATCATATTCCTAAAAAATCATGAGCAAAAAATTTTTCCTTCTGCTTATTGGGTTTAGCGCATATTTTCTTTTCGGTTCTTTTATCATTCAACCGAAATACTGGTTGAATAAAGAAGAAAATAAGAAATCAAACCCTACCGTTGAAACTGAAACATTATATAATACTTATTGCACTCCTTGCCACGGAAGTCAGGGGGATGGAGAAGGTGAGCTTGCTTATTTGCTGTATCCAAAACCTCGTAATTTCACTAAAGGGATGTTCAAACTAAGAAGCACCCCAAGTGGTCAAATGCCATCGGATGATGATTTGTTTAAAACGATAAAAAACGGTATGGCAGGTACCGCCATGCCTTCTTTTACTTTTTTAAAAGAAGATGAAATTAAGTCGCTTGTGGATTTTGTAAAAAAACTATCTCAAAAATGCCCGCCAAATCAGCCCTGCGAAAATTATTTTACAGGCGCTGTCACCAACCCTGTGAAAGTACCCGAACCGTTAGCTTCTTCTGCTGAATTAGTAGAAAAAGGAAAATCCGTTTATACTTCATTGGGATGTGATAAATGCCACGGTGAAAAAGGAATTGGCGACGGTCCATCGGCGCTCACTCTGAAAGACGGATGGGGATACCCGATACCCGTCCGGGATTTTACGAGTGGTACGTATGTAGGAGGGGGTTCTCCCAAAGACCTGTACCTTCGCTTTATCACCGGAATGAGTGGCACTCCGATGCCTTCTTTTGAAAGCGCTATTAATGAAATGGCAGGAACTAATGATGCAGACAGGCAAAAATACATTTGGGGGCTTATTCATTATATTAAAAGTTTGGAAGTAAAAAATGCGAGCACACAAAATACAATTTCCCCTGAGAATAATATTATTGAATGTCAGAAATCATCTGCAATTACTGATACCGATAAACTTTTTGGCAATTCCAAAATCTGGAGTAATGCGAAGACGTATTCTATTCCGGTGAACCGTCTATGGCAAAAGACGAGCAACAATCAATTGCTCGTTTCTGTATCTGCCATTTATGATGGGCAAAAAGTGGCGGTGAAAATGGTTTGGAATGACCCCGATAAAACTGATAATACTTACAGAATTCAGGAATTTCAGGACGGTTCCGCCGTTCAATTTTCCTTGACAGATAAACCCGGTTTTCATGGAATGGGTAGTAAAGACAGTCCCGTTGATATCTGGTTCTGGCACTCCGACTGGCAGGCACGGATTGGGAAAGATAATAATCAACTGTACGCACATAGCTCTTATGCAGATGGACACACAACCGATTATCCTCAATCAATTCATCCAAATGCGCTTTCAACCGGAAGAGATGCTGGTAATAATCTGTCGCAGGATATTAAATCAAGTCCGGTAGAAGCAGTATCTGCAAAAGGTCCCGGAACATTGAAATCAAAACCAACTATAAATCAAAATGTCACCGGCAAAGGCGTATGGGCGGAAAATAAATGGACTGTAGTGTTAATTAGAAATATGTCGGGCGGCAAAGAGGAAGTGCAAATCGCAAATGGAAAAGAAATACCTGTTGCGTTTGCAATATGGAATGGAAGCATGAATGACCGGAACGGACAGAAAATGGTATCAACGTGGTATAAATTGAAGGTGCGGTAACATTGGTTATTGGGCATTGGTTTTTGGGCATTGGTCATTTGACATTTGACATTGTTCATTTGACATTGTTCATTGCTCAAACATCCAATATCCAACAAACAACGAACAACAAACAACGAAGAACAAACAACAAAACAACGAACAACAACCATGGAAGAATCCTCAAAACAAAAAAACATCAGCCGGAAAAAATTTCTCACTCTCGGCTTAATCGGCGGTGGTGGCACTGTCATGATGCTGAGCGCTTTCAAAAACATGCACTTCCTCGGCACGCTGGATGACATAGAAAATCCCCTTGCTTTTTATCCGAGTCGTGATTGGGAAAAGGTTTACCGTAATCAATATGCGTGTGACAGCTCCTTCACTTTTATCTGTTCTCCCAATTGCACTCACGAATGTCGTATGCGTGCCTTTGTCCGTAACGGGGTCATGATGCGTGCTGAACAAAACTACGACAATCATAAAATTTCAGATCCGCAGGGAAATAAATCAACGCATGCATGGAATCCAAGAGGATGTTCAAATGGTTTTACTTTCCATAGAAGAGTGTATGGAAGTTATCGTCTTAAATATCCTATGGTAAGAAAAACATGGAAACAATGGGCAGATGATGGATTTCCTGAATTAACACCGGAAAATAAAGCTAAGTATAAATTTACAGCCCGTGCCACTGATACATTTGTTCGGTTAAGCTGGGACGAAGCACATACCTATCTGGCAAAGGGTTTAATAAACATAGCCACACGTTACAGCGGAGAAGAAGGAAAAAAATTGCTACTTGCCCAGGGTTATCCTGAAGAAATGTTAACCCATTGGGATGGTGCGGGGACCCGGACAATTAAACTCAGAGGTGGAATGGGATTACTTGGTGTCATTGGAAAATATGGTGCATACCGTTTTTCCAATACCCTTTCCATCATGGATACTCACATACGCAAAGTGGATCACGAAAAAGCACACGGAGGTAGAATCTGGTCAAATTATACCTGGCATGGTGACCAGGCGCCAGGTCATCCCTTTGTTCACGGACTACAGGGTTCTGACTGCGATTTTAATGATTTACGCAATAGTAAATTACATATCGGTCTCGGTAAAAATTTAATTGAAAACAAACGAGCCGATAATCATTTTATGACTGAAATTATGGAACGGGGAGGAAAAATTGTTGTCATCACACCGGAATACAGCCCTTCGGCTACTCGGGCAAATTACTGGCTCACCATACGGCCAAATACCGATGCCGCTTTGTTGCTGGGTGTCACAAAAATCATAATAGATAATAAATGGTATGATGAAAAATTTATCAAAGAATTTACAGACATGCCCATTTTAATCAGAAAAGATAATTTGAAACGACTCAACGCTGAACAAGTTATAAAAGGATATAAAAGGGGTTTATCAAAAGAAGGCGCCAGTTTCAAAATTCATGGCTTGAAAGAAGAACAATATAAAATGATTGGGGATTATATGGTTTTTGATGAAAATACAAAAACGGTTCAGCCCATCACCCGTGATCAGGTTGGAACTTATTTAGCTAAACTAAATCCAAAAATTGACTGGGAAGGTAAAGTAAAATTAGCCGACGGAAAAGAAATTGAAGTACTCACCATATTCACTGCCTATAAAAATATTCATTTGAAAGATTATTCATTAGAACAGGTAGTTGAAATTACGCATGCTCCCAAAGAGCTCATCCAACAACTTGCTAAAGATATTGCAACCATGAAGCCCGTTGCCATTCACATTGGTGAGGGCATCAATCACTGGTTCCATGCAACCGAAGTTAATCGTGCCACTTATCTTCCGCTGATGCTTACCGGAAACATTGGAATTCCCGGAGCCGGAAGTCATACATGGGCAGGAAATTATAAAGCAGGTCTTTTCCATGGATCAGAAGAAACCGGTCCCGGATTTAAAGGATGGATTTCCGAAGATCCGTTTGAAGCTAACCTGAATCCTTTTGCAAAAGGAAAAGAAATACACGCACACGGATATACGCAGGATGAAGAGCCCGCTTACTGGAATAGTGATGACAGACCACTCATGGTAAACACACCGAAATATGGAAAGAAAGTATTTACCGGAAAAACACACATGCCTACTCCTACAAAAGCATTGTGGCACACGAACGTAAATCTTCTCAACAATGCCAAGTGGTGTTACGAGATGATTAAAAATGTAAATCCTAACATTGAAATGATAGTGTCACAGGATATTGAGATGACATCCACCTGCGAGTATGCTGACTTCGTTTTACCGGCAAACAGTTGGGTCGAGCAACAAACCTATGAGTTGACTGGTGCATGTTCCAACCCGTTCTTACAAATCTGGAAAGGCGGACTAAAACCGGTTTTTGATTCAAAGGACGATGTTAAAATCTGGGCAGATACCGCAAAAAAATTAGGAGAAATATATAACGACAAACGCTTTGAAGAATATTGGAAATTTGCACTGGAAGGTAAAACTGAAGTTTATATTGACCGTCTTCTCGATTCAAGCATTCCCACTCAAGGATATACAACTGCCGATATTATGGCAGGAAAATATGGTGAACCGGGTGCCGCTTTATTCCAATTCAGAACCTATCCGCGTAATCCATTTTTTGAACAGATTAAAGACAGTATTCCGTTTTTTACTCCTACCGGCCGTCTGCAATCATATAACGACGAACCCGAAGTAATTGAATACGGTGAGAATTTTATTGTTCACAGAGAAGGACCGGAAGCAACTCCCTACCTTCCAAATGTAATTGTATCTGCAAATCCACTCATCCGTCCCGAAGATTATGGGATTTCTCGCGAAGCAATGACTCCGGAAGAAAGACAAGCAAGAAATATAAAACTTCCATGGTCTGAAGTCAAAAATACCAAAAATCCTCTATGGGAAAAAGGATTTCATTTTTATTGCTTCACTCCGAAAACAAGACACGCAACTCATTCTTCATGGCAGGTAACCGATTGGCAATTTCTTCTCAACAATCCGTTTGGTGATCCATGGAGGACTGACAAACGACAACCCGGTGTAGGAGAACATACAATATATATGAATCCAAAAGCTGCGCAGGATTTAGGAATTGAGGATGGGGATTATGTATATGTAGATGCTGATCCACAAAACAGGCCTTACAAAGGATGGTCAGCCAGTGACCCGTTCTACAAAGTGGCACGATTGAAATTGCGTATGCGTTTTAATCCATCCTATCCTTATCATTGCATAATGATGAAACACGGAGCGTACATTGCCACTGAACGATCTGTAAAAGCACATGAAACAAGATCTGATGGAAGAGCATTATCAGAAGATACAGGGTATCAGGCGAGTTTCCGTTATGGCTCACAGCAATCTCTCACTTTTGGCTGGTTGATGCCCATGCATCAATTGGATAGTTTATTTCATAAAGCAAAAGCAAAGGTCGGATTCATTTTCGGTGGTGAAGCAGACAATCATGCCGTCAATACGGTTCCAAAAGAAACATTGGTAAGAGTGACACTTGCAGAAAAAGGCGGATTGGAAGGGAAAGGCAGATTAGAAGTTGTAAACACCGGCTACACACCCGGCAACGAAAGTGAATATATGCAACGATATATAAACGGGGAATTGGTGACGGTTTGATGTAACGGTCGCATTTATTATGGCAGAAAAAAAATTTGAAGACGACGATCCCATGTTGCTCAATGCAGTAATCATGGAAGATGTTAACCCTGAAATACAGGTAAAAATAGTGATTGAAGAATTTATCATCAGCGGTTTCAGCAAAGATGAAATATTCTCACTTTTTACAAATCCATTTTATCGCGGGGCAAATTTATTATACAAGAAAGTCGGAAAAGAGAGGGTCGAGGAGATGATTAAAGAATGTTTTGGAAATTGGAAATTAGTATAAACACACTTTCACCCCTCTCCTTTTAGGAGAGGGGCTGGTGTGAAGTTTTTTTAGAAATTAAAAATTATTAATAAATCTTAAATATAAAACAATGGCAAAAGTATATAACTGGCAACTCGGAAGAGAAATGGATTATCCTTACGAGGCAAAATATCCTGCTCTTCAGTTTGCCGCTATTTTCAACACCAATCGTTGTATTGGTTGTCATACCTGTTCCATGGCTTGTAAAAGCACCTGGACTTTTTCGGATGGGCAGGAATACATGTGGTGGAATAATATAGAAACAAAACCTTACGGAGGTTATCCACAGTTTTGGGATATGAAAATTCTTAAACTTCTTGATTCTGCGCATGTAAGTCAGGAAAAAGAAATGACATGGAATACTGATAAGAAAGACGTAAAAAAAGCTCCTTACGGGCAGTATGATGGAATGACTATTTTCGAGGCAGTTCAGCATGAGAAACCGGAAGAAGGACAATCACGGGTTCTTGGGTATTTACCGCAGGATCATGAGTGGTCAAAACCAAATATTCATGAAGATGCGTCTCCCATCAACACAAAAGAGCACGATGCCATGGGATTTGCAAAAGAAGGCGTTAAACTACCGGTACACGATTCATTCTTTTTTTATTTACAACGGATTTGCAATCATTGCCAATATCCGGCATGTCTTGCCGCTTGTCCAAGAAAAGCAATTTATAAACGTCCCGAAGATGGGGTTGTACTAATAGATCAGGAGAGATGCAGAGGATATAGAAAATGCAATGAAGCTTGTCCATACAAAAAACCCATGTACAATGGTAAAACGAAAGCATCTGAAAAATGCATAGCTTGTTATCCACGATTGGAAGGAAAAGATAATATTATCAGCCCCGAAGGAGTACCGGTTGAAACCCGTTGTATGAGCGCCTGTGTTGGAAAAATACGCTTGCAGGGTTTGGTTAAACTGGACTCAAACGGTTTGTGGGAAAAAGATAGTAGCAATCCACTATATGCACTGATTCATGAGGAAAAAATTGCATTGCCTTTATATCCTCAGTTTGGCACTGAACCAAATATGTATTACATTCCTCCTCGATGGGCACCGAGAAATTACCTTATGCAAATGTTTGGACCCGGTGTACAGCAGTCCATTGACAATTATACATATCCTACGCGGAGAACCCTTGCAATTTTACAGTTATTCAGAGCACAACGGGAAATAATTTATAAATTTGAAACGAAAGAAGGTCCAAAAATTTATGAGAGAGAAGTTACCCTATCCGATGGAACAAAAAAAATGTTGGAGGTTTTTGATGACACGGCTATTGGATATAATAAAAACGGAAAAGAATGTGTGCGAGTCACGGTGCAGGAGCCGGCTTTTGAACGGAGTGCAAAGTTTTTGAATTCTATTTAAATTGCTCTTTTCAATGTTTATTTAAGTTTTTGGTATTATCTTTGCGGCTCCGTCACGTTTTATTATTAATAAACCAATTAAACCAAAAAAAAATGAAAATGAACGTTATTACTTCAGCAGTATTACTCACCCTTTGCCTGAGTACTGCTACAGATTCTACTTATGCAGGAAATAATGGAAATACGGTAGCCGGTGGCTCTGTTTCCGGTACTGTAAAATTTGAAGGTACCGCTCCTAAGCCAAGACCTATAAATATGGTGGCAGACAAAGTTTGTGCTTCGCAACACACTTCTACTGTCTTCTCTGAAGATGCGGTCATCAGTTCCACAAATACACTTAAAAATGTATTTGTATATATAAAAGATTTTAAAGGAACTGCCCCTGCTCCAAAAGGTGCTGTTTCACTTACTCAGTCCGGTTGTATATATAAACCACATGTTTTGGGATTAATGGTAGGACAGAAACTTGAAATTACGAACGATGACGCATTATTGCATAATTTACATGGAACTCCATCTGTAAATAAAGAATTTAATGTGGGACAACCCAAAAAAGGGATGAAGAATGAATTTACATTTGACAAAGAAGAAGTGGGTATTCCGATAAAATGTGATGTTCATCCCTGGATGAAGTCCTATCTTCATGTTCTGAAGCATCCTTATTTTGCCGTTACAGATGAAAATGGAAAATTCACTATCAGTGGTGTACCGGCAGGAACATACACTGTTGAAGCATGGCACGAAAAATATGGCACCAAAACCATGACCATAAAAGTGACTGACGGCGGAAGTGCTATGGCAGATTTTTCTATGTCGAAAAAATAGAAGAAATTAATCACTCACCATGCCACAGCCCTCCATAGAAACATCCATTGCAAGAAGTAATTTGTACTTGTTCATTTCAGTGCTTTATTCCCAACCTGGAAATGACAGATTTGAGATGCTACTGGAAGATGAATTTAAATTGAAAATTAAATCCGCTGTAACCTCACTTTTTCCTACATCCCAACATGGAAATCTGAACAACATTATTTCAGAAATCTTCCAGTTAGCATCATCAGAAAAATCCCAATTATCTGATAATTACTTTTTACACTTTGGTCATACTTTGTCGAAAGAAACAGTCCCTTACGAATTGGAACAGTTACCTCAAACAGAAATTTTCAATAAGACCGACCGGTTGGCAGACATACTTGGTTTTTATAATGCTTTTGGGATTCAACCGGATATGCCCGAACGTGGTGACCATATTTCCATGCAGACAGAATTTCTTTCTTTTCTGTTATTAAAAATGGCGCTGGCTATTGAAAAAGGCGAAGACATTACAAATCTTCAAACCTGTGAAAAAGCTTTTCATTCATTCTGGAATGAACATTTTTCGAATTGGATTCAGTTTTATATACCCAAAACAAAAAATTTCACCTCCTCCCCTTTTTATCTGAAAGCAAATGCGTTTCTTGAGGAGTTTTTCTTGTTTGAGAAACAACTTGTTGAAACCGCAACTCCCCTACCCTGCTGATATTCCTCTTTTTTTATATAAAACTCATTTATTACATTTGCCGCCATTGTCCTAAACCATTTAACCATTTTAACCATTTTAACCATTTAACCATTTTAACCATTTAACCATTTTAACCATATAGCCATTAAACCATTCAACCATTTGAACAATAAAACATGAAACCACATCCATATTTTATTATTACTCTCTTTACAGGAATTTTATTAAGTTCCTGCGGAGAAAAAACCCCCTCTAATCAGGAAAATCAAAATAGTGTAACTGAAACAGGGTCTTTTGGGAAAGCAATTACCGAAGAAAATGCAACTCCTTTAAGCGAACTTTCACAAAAACTTAACGGCTTGGATTCTTTACAAATAAAAGTTCAGGGCAAAATTTCCGATGTCTGCCAGAAAAAAGGTTGCTGGATGGATATGGATTTAGGGAACGGTCAAACCATGAAAGTGACATTCCGGGATTATGGTTTTTTTGTACCCAAAGATGCGACAGGAAAAAATGCTGTGATGGAAGGTATCGCCTTTTTGGATACGCTGTCAATAGACGAATTACGACATTATGCCCAGGATGGCGGTGCCACACAGGCAGAAATTGATTCCATTCAGAAACCGGAAATGGAGATTTCATTTGTGGCAGATGGAGTGGTGATAAAATAAAATAGAAATGTTAACAACAAGAAAATTTCAATTTTGTCTGCTGTTGGTTGGAATAATTTTAGTTCTTTTTACAACTATTCCCGGGTGTGATAAAAACAAAAAAACTACTGTAATTAATCCGAATGGCGACAGTGAACTTGCGCTGTTAATGCGGGAGATGACCGATTACATGGTTCTGCAAAAAATCAATGTTGCCGGTGGAAAAGAACCCGGAAAATATCCATTACATTTTTCTGCAATTCATGCCGCACAGCCTACCGATCCGGAAGTGAGGGATGATGTTTTCACCGGATTCGCAGACCATTTCATCAATAAATTAAAGGAGTTTAATGGTGCCACTCCCGAAAACCGTCAGGATGCTTACAAACAGTTAGTTCAATCCTGCGCTGGATGTCATCAGCAGATTTGTCCTGGTCCCTTGGCGAAGATTAATAAGTTGTATTAAGAAATTCTATACATTCGTCACTTATAAAATCATTCTTATTTTTAACCCAATCGGGTAAACCGGGTTTTGTAACTTTTCCTTCTCGTTTTTCTATTTCATGCATAGAATGATTGAGGTTCAATAACTTTTCTAAAATTTCAGTATCTATTTCTAACATCGTTTTATACTCTTCCGGGGATTCGTGAAATTCATCAGCGCCAAAATCCGTTTGATTTCCATACAGATGTGGTTGAGGAAATTCTCCTGAAACATTCTTAATGGAAGATTTTTCTGCTTCATCTATATTAGTTGATTTTTCTTTTTTAACTTTATCTTTTGGGTAGGAACTGTCTTTTGAAAGTGATTCAAAGTTATATGCATCTATTACTGTCCTGTCTAATTCTTTCTGTAATTCTTTTATAGGATTTTTACCCGGTTGCTCAAGAATACGGTATAAATCACGGAAACACCACTTGTTATTCTTCATCGTTTCATTTCTTGCATTGCGTAATTTTCTGGAGGCATCGGCAACCTTTTCTATTTGTTTTAGCGTAGGGTTTTGAGGCCAGGGAAAGGTGTCCCAGACAGTATTTATAGTATAACGGTACGTTTCCCCCAAAGAAGAACATCTGTTTACAAACCATCTCCAATGAATTTTTGATTGAATTATTCCGAAAGAATAATCATCTTCAAATGCAAATAAAATCATGGCATGACTTGGATTTATTTTAGGTGAAATAAATTCAAAAATGGGGCGTTGGGTAACTGCTGAACATCCAATCCATCTTATTAATTTTTGTTTTATTTTAACCATATCTTCTCTACCCCATGAAAGTTTCCACCATTGGTTATAAAAATTAATATGATGCTTATTCCCTCTTGCATGTGCATCTTGCTTTAACAACTCTTTATTTATTTTTACTTGTTTGTTGGATTTTTTCTCCCTATCAGGAAGCACTTTTTTCTTAATTATTTCAAAGAGTTTTTTATATTTCGCCGCTTCATTAATACCCAATAACGAAAAATCAATTACATATCTTGATGGCTGAGAATTTATTTTTGCTACAAATTCATCTCCAGTCAAAAACGGTTTCAATATTTTTTTATAGTCAGGATTTTCTTTTTGAATTTCTTGGGCTGTTTTTATAGAAAGTAAAAATCCTTCATGCCCATGCGTTTGTCCTTGAAAGCATTTTTTGGGCTCTTTGTTACATTCCAAAATGTTTGCAGATGAAACATCGGTTTGTAAACTTAAACTGCTGTTAATATGAGAAAGATTGTGCAATTCAAGATTTCCTTTTGCATCTGAAACAAAAAGTTTTTTTTCCCCTTTTTCTACTCCTTTCTTCCAGCATGCTATAGAAACATACACAGCGGCATCCCCACTCCATGGCTCAGATGAAACTGCCTCAATAATGGTTCCGCCGTTTCTTACTATAAAATCCAAACTTCCTTCCCGTGAGTAATTCTGCCGAATCGAGTTTGTTCCTACTAAACCTGCATATCCGTTTTCCTTTAAATGCTGATGCGCTTTATAAAACCAATAAACACAAAAATCTGCCCTTCCGGGGATTTCTGGATACGCCTCTCTTAATTGATTTACATAACTGTTTCCGAATTCCTCCTGCATTTTATTCTTACTCTGGTAAGGAGGATTGCCAATTATTGCATCTGCCTCGGGCCAGGCAGTAAACAGTGAATCGGCACAAATAATATTGTGGTCAAGATTGTCGAGTGGCAAAACTTTTTCTTTATCAAAATATTTGTCCTGGGTTTGAAGATACGATTGTTCTTTGGCTATCATCAGGGTTACTTTTGCAAGTTCTGTCGCATTGGATTTGATGTCTATTCCATAAAATTGTCTGGTACTCACAAAATGATTGCTACTTAAAAACGCTACTAACCGTTTATTATCAGCCCTTGTGGCACTCTGTTCTTTAATCCGGCTGAGCAATTGTTTCTCAAGGTTTTTCATTTCACGATAAGCAACATACAGAAAATTTCCGCTTCCGCAGGCAGGATCAAGCACTTTAAAATTCCGTAATTCCGTAATCAGTTCATATAATTCATCTAACGTCTCAGCATTTTCAATTTTATTTCTCCAGGGTCTTACAATTACAGGACCCACTACTTTCACAATATCACTTTCCCTTGTATAATGAGCCCCTTTTACATGGCGTTCTTTTTCATCAAGCTGACCTTCAAACAATTTCCCGAAAATAGAAGGATTTACATTTTTCCAATCTTTATCCGCGGCAAATTCCAGTTGAGAAATTTCATACTCTCTTAACTCAATAGGTTTCACGTTGGAAAATAAACTACCATTAAAATAATCTACCCCTTTATATTTGCCGGCGGGTGTGATTCCGGGAGTATTCATTTCACGAAACAGATTTCCTATTAAATCATACGAAATGGAAACCGTATCTTTCTTTTCCGAATCGGATTTTGCCTCTGAACATTCGTGGATGATCCTTGTAAAAATATCGTTGGGCAAAAGACCTACATCTTCAGCAAACATTGCTAATACACATTGGAGGCAATAGTTCAAAGCCAGCTCATGTTCAACATTTCTTTTTTGCATTGATTTGTAAACTGCGGCAACTTTATCGGCTGCTATTTTTGTTACATCTTTTCTGTTTATATGAAATAATGGTTCTTTGGGATATGGAAAAAGGAATGAAAGGGCAGAAATTCTTTCAGGTAACTCCTCTAATTTTAGAATATCAACCGGATCCGAGACCTTCTGGTCAAAATTGTATATCCAGAATTCATCAAAATTGCAGAGGATAGCATACGTAGGGCGATTTGGAACCAATTCAACCCAGTAATCCTGAACCTGTTGGTAGTGAAGGGATAAATCTGTATCCTTTTTTTTCATTTCAATAAGAACACCGGGCGTTTTGACAGTTTTTCTAATGACGAAATCAACATATTTTGTTTTTTGTCCTGATTTAATTCTATCCTCAAACCTCCCACCCGTTCCCTTATGCCCCTCCGAAAAACCCAATGCCATAAAAAAATGTTCAAGAAAAGTTTGCGATTCACTTTTCTCATCCCCTTGAATATGCTCTTTGCAAAAAGCAACGAAAGATTTTAGTTTTTCAATCATTTGTCAAAGATAAAAAATATAACCAATATCATATCCCGTATTATTAAGAATACTTTACATTTGCAGAAAATTCCGTTTTTCAAATGGTTCAATTTCTGGTATCATCCATTTTATTTGTCTTACTCAGTACACCCGCGTACACCCAATCTACCCATTGGCCCACTCCCATTGAATTTATAAACCTGCAAAATCCTTTTCCTTCCAACGAAAACTCCATTAATAACGGCAACGAAAATTATCAACTTGCCTGCGCGCCTTGCCATGGAACCGGCGGGCTTGGAAATGGTCCTGCATCGGTTAATCTGAATCCTCCTCCTGCTAATCATACAAGCAAATATGTTCAGCGGGAAACTGACGGGGGTTTATTCTGGAAAATTTCGGAAGGTAAAGGAAGCATGCCTGCATGGAAGACCTCCTTTACCGAGGAAGAGAGATGGAATCTTGTAAACTACATCCGTACTTTGGCTGACCCAAATTCCACTGATACTTTACCAAGGACAGCCGTTGCTGTTAATAGGATGGAATCATCCGACGATAATAAATCGCAAACAACGAGTTCACAAAATAATAAATTCTTAATTACCGGATCCGCTAATACTGAAGTTATAGCGGATGGTTCTATGTTTAACACTTGGAATTTTGGCACGGGTTTTCAACCTTTGTTTTTATGGAGACCTTCTGAAAAATTATTTTTTGAATCACATTTGCATTTAAGCGTAATGGCACAGGAACCGGAGTCAGAACACGCTCATTCGCAAGGAACGCAAAATTCATCCGGCGAATCACACGATGGGGGTCATGCTACATCAGGGGCTGAAATCATGCTTGGCTATGCAAATCTCGTTTATTTTCCAACTAAAACGCTGACTCTTACGGCTGGATATTTTCTTTCTCCTATGGGAATTTTTACCGAACGCATGCATCCTGAGTGGATCAACCGGTTTCCAAATACTCCGTTAGGTTTTGGCCATTCCGGAAATTATTTTCCCGAATCAGACATAGGTGTTCAGCTCCGTGGCACTCTGTTCGATTCCGATTACTTTGAAATGATTTTTTCCGGTTTTATTTCCAACGGACCTGCATTGATTGACACAGGTTTTTATGCAGGAAAATTAAATTATTCAAATCTGATTGATAATAATTCATCCAAAGCCGTAGGTGGAAGAATTGGTTTTATTTTTCCGTCTATTTCGCATCTTGAAATCGGGTTATCCGGTGCAAATTCTCCTATTGGAAAACATGAAACCAATTTTGAAAGCGTAACTGCATTGTTAAGTGCCGCAGATTTTTCATGGACAACCGGTATTTCTTCTTTGAGCAGTCAGCTAACTTTCAGAGGTCAATTAAGTAGTGTCACCGTAGATGATGCGAATTATTTTATTCCTGCAAGCTACCGGAAGTCCGTAAAACCGGAACAAAAAATTAATGATTCCACATACACTTATCAAAATAAATTGCAGATGCTTTTTTTCCAGGCATCCCTCAGACCCGTTGAAATCATGAATTCTTTTTTTAAAAATATAGAGTTTGCGTTCCGGTATGATCAGATTCAACTTCCCGAAATGGCATTGTGGAGTAATTCAGATATGCGATTGGCTTTTGGAATTAATTATTGGTTTACGGCAAGGTCGTTATTTAAAATTTCATATCAGACAGGTGAACATAAAAATTTGTTTTATTCGCAGTGGGTGATTGGGTTTTGACTTAAAGACAATTCGGGGTATAGGGATATAGGTATATAGGGTATAAAGGTTTAGCCCCTATACCCTTATACCCTAATCCTACTTTCTTTTAATATAAAATGAGATACATAATTTTTTTCATTCTGGCTATTTCAGTAATTCTAACCAATTGCTCTGCCCCTAAAACTGCTACTGAGTCATCGGTTGATAACCAGCAACTCGGAATGAAATTATGGTTGCAGGAATGTCAGCGGTGTCATAATATTCCTGACCCCACTGATTTTAATGATGCACAATGGGATGTGATTGGAGCACACATGAGGACGCGTGCTAATATTACAGATAAGGAGATGATGTTGATTATAGATTTTATAAAGGGAGCAAATAATCAATAATTAAATATTTACCACAGAAGTAACCGGAACCGTAGCTATCGGTTTTTTAATTGATGAAACATCCTTTTTTGCCGTAATTTTTCTAACCGAACTCTTTTTTTGTTTTTTACCTGTTACTATTGGCTTGTTTACTTTTTGAACAGGTTTTACGGTTTTTTTATTCGCATGATTTTTTTTCACCGGTTTTTTCCCTGTGGGTTTCGTTGTTACCAGATGAGATTTATTAATATCAATGTTCTTTTGCATTGAAACTTGCCCGTCGCTATCTTCAACATTTCTGACAATTGCTTTTGCCACAATCTTACTTGCCTTTTTTACGGCTTTTTTTACTTTTTTAGAACCTCCCTTTAAAAGTTGGTTCACATAGTTATTGAGGATGATTTTCAGTTTGTTCTGAATTTCTTTCCGGTCTTGAGTTGTTTTCATTTGAGTTATGGGTTAATGGTTAATTATTAATTTATTTTCCTAATAACAAAATCATTTATTCTTCGGTGAATCAAAAAACAAAAGCGTTCCACATTGTGTTGTGATATTGTTCCAACTTAAAACCGGTAATCGAATACCAGCAATTCCCCCTTTGGGAATATTCTCAATATTTGTTTTACACAATATGATAAGAAGTTCAGTGAGAGAAGGGTTGTGACCTACCAGCATTAAAGAATTAAAAACGTCTTCTGTTTCTCCGATTACTTCGAGTAATGACTGTGCCGTTGAATCATATATATTTTTACTTTTAATAATATCATCTTTATTCATCTGGATTTCCTGGGCGATTATTTCTGCAGTTTGTAATGCTCTTACTGCTGGGCTTGAAATTATAATCCCAGGTTTTATTTTCATACTGCAAAGCCGCTGTCCCATTTCTCGTGCATCTTCTTTTCCTTTATGAGTGAGTTCCCGCTTAAAATCATCTTTGTAGGATGTGGATGCATCTAAATCTTCGGCTTTTGCGTGCCTTACGAGAATCAGGGTTTTTGACATTAGAAATTAGTCATTAGTCATTGGTCAAGTTCTAATCCAAATGCTCATTATTTATATAATACCTTCCGATAATATTTGGGTCTGGGTTTAAAGAAACCTTTGCCTCTTCTTTTCCTTCATAAGGAATGACACTCAATACATACCGAATGGTTTCCATTCTTGCTTTTAATTTTTTATCTGCACGTACTATCACCCATGGAGCATAATTGGTATGAGTTCTTGTGAACATTTGCTCTTTATAATGTGTAAATTTATCCCACAAGCTCTGTGCTTTTTTATCAACAGGGCTTAGCTTCCAGCTTTTAAGAGGATTTTTATCACGGGAAGCAAAGCGTTTTTCCTGTTCATCTTTTGAGACGGAAAACCAGAACTTGATGAGGGTAATTCCATCTTCATAAATCATGTGTTCAAAATCGGGCACCTGTCTTAAAAATTCATGATATTGTCTTTCTGTACAGAATCCCATCACAGGTTCCACAACCGCGCGGTTATACCAACTCCGGTCAAAGAAAACCAAGCTCCCCGGATTTGGAAGTTCTTTGATGTAGCGGGTAAAATACCATTGCCCTTTTTCCAACTCGGTAGGAGCAGGTAGTGCCACTACTTTCCCATGTCTTGGCATGATGTGTTGGGTAAATCTACGGATGGCGCCTCCTTTACCGGATGCATCGCGGCCTTCAAAAAGAATGGCTATCCTCTTTTTTTCTTTCACCACCCATTGTTGCAATTTTACCAGTTCCAACTGGAGTTTTTCCAATTCAATATAGTAATCCATTCTTTCCAAAATTTCTTCCTCGGTTATACCTCCGTATTTAGCAAGGTTTTTAATGATTTTATCTTTGATAATTTTTTTATAATTCTTTTTATCTACAACATGTTGCAGGATTTCTTTATGCCCATTTGGTTTTTGGAGCAACGCATGGGGTGAACCATTGCTTTTGCGCGTTTTCTGGGTTTCTGATTTGAGTGTTTCTGTGTTCATAGAATTATATGTATATAATTATGATGGAATTATTATTTTGATTTGTTACCGGTCAGTACCCACGCAATTAAACATAAATTGAATAAGAAAAAAAATTTTAGCCACTGATTACACGGATTAAAAATGGTATTAAGATTTTTTTATAGAATTAATCCGTGTAATCAGTGGCAAAATGTATTTTTTTATTTGGTCTGAATAGTAATTTAATCTTTAAGAAATACAATGTTAAGAAAATTTTTTTTAAATCAGCATGATATAAATCAGTTTTTTTACCTACATTGCTTCATTTTCCCGTATTTCGGTTTCTACTAAAGTCAAGGAATGGGCAATGACATCATGAATGGAATCCCTTCGGCTAACGTGACCCAATAAGTGAGCGACATCTTCAAAGCGTAAAATATCACGGGCTGCGGAATGTGCTTCTGCTACTTTGAAGATGATTCCTTTTTCCTGCGATTTTTCAAATAACCGTTTGACTAACTTTGCGCCGCTTGAGTCAATATATGCCGAAGTGCTTAAATCAAAAATTACAACCTTTAAAGGAGTAGGTGATTCATCAATTTTTGGCCAAACATGATTGTAAATATACGAAGTATTAAAATAAACCAAAGGGGACTCTACTCGAAATAAAATAACGCCAGGCAATAGTTCATTATCAGGATGCCTGTCCATATCGGTATAGCGGTCGGTGCCGGGAATTTTGCCAAGAAAAGCAATGTGAGGACTTGAGACCTTCTTAATAATTAGAATAAGTGACACAACAGCTCCTATCAGAACCCCATTGAGAATTCCAAAAAAGATAACGGAGAGCATGGCTGTCAGCGCAATTAAAAAATCCGGTTTGTTCACTCTACGCATTCGGTTTAGCTCCTTCCAATCCATCAAACCTGAGATAGCCACCATGACAATGGCGGCGAGTGTAACATTTGGTAAATTTTTCAATAAACCCGTAAAAAAAAGAAGGCATACGCCCATCCAAAAAGAAGTAGCGACGAGTGCCATAGGTGTTTTAGCACCTGCTCCATCGTTTACGGCTGTTTGTGAAAGTCCTCCACTTACAGGGTAACCATTACCAAATGCCGTAGCAAGATTTGCAATTCCCAACGCAAGTAATTCCTGACGGGTACCTATTTCGTAATTATGCTTTTGAGCAATTGCTTTCGCCGCAGAAATGCTTTCAATATAGGTAAGTAAAAAACAAGCGAATGCAAGCGATGCCGTATTTTGAATATCCATCAGATTAAAGAGTGGAAAATGAAGGGGAGGTAATCCGGCAGGAATAATTCCTACCGTTGCAAAGCCGAAATTTTCGGGTGTGATAAAGTAGAAAATAAGAATGGATAAAACTACCACGATAAAAGCGATGGGTTTTCCACGAAATATTTTTTCTCCTATAAAAATTAAACCGATTGCCAGTATTCCAAAAGCCAGCACATATATATTGGTTTGAGGAAGTTGAATAATGAGTGTCACTATCCGGGTAAAAAAGTCACTTCCACCGCCAGTGACACCAAATAATTTAGGCAATTGTGTGGATGCGATTAACAGAGCGGCGCCTGCTTTAAAACCAACTAAAATAGTTTCGCTGATAAAATTTATTATACTGCTTAATCTTAGAAGATAAGCAAGCACACAAATCCCTGAAACCATCAATGCAGTAAGGGAAGCCAGGTCTAACCAACGTTGCGTGTCGCCGCCAGAAAGGGTTGAAAGAGATGCACCTATTAGCATGGAAATGGCTGAGGTGGGACCAATTGCCAGTTGCCTGGAGGTACCGAGCAATGCGTAAAACAAGCCGCCAAGAAAATAACCGAAGACACCGTATTGGGGAGGTAACCCAGCCAGGGTTGAATAAGCCAGTGACACTGGGATGGCATAGGCAGTTAATGTGACACCGGCAAATGCATCTGCCCGAAGTGTACCAAGAGAATAATTGCGTAACCAGTAAAGATGGGAAAAGTAATTTTTCACAGACAACAAATTTACTCAAACTTACAGTAAATTTATAAATTCCACATAAACGCGTTAAAAAAGTATTGGTGTATGGGTGCGTCTGAGTATCGGGGTAAATGGAACTTTTACAGTCGAAAAGATATTGTAATTACGTTGATTATTTGAATGTATATTGAAACGTAATTCTCCCGACTACATCCGCTGTTCTTGCATGATAGCCCGTTTCCGTGGACTCTCTTTTATCTTTATAGGAATTGATCCAGAGGTTCGGAATGATATGCCAGTTTTTATGTGGCGCAATATCCAAACCCGTGGTGAAAAAATTTTCATTGTATGGATCTTTGAGATTGTCGCCTTTTTTGTAATTGATATCGGGTGAAAAGTTATCAAAACGGACAAACGCAGTGAGTTTCTGATTCAAATTGGCTTTTGCCCAAACACTCAAGCCAAAGGGCGCAGAATCTTTTATAGTATCGGTCGCTGATTCTACTTTATTGATTTTCGCTTTCTGTTGCGTTTGATAAACACCTTCCATTGCTACTGTAAATTTTTCGTGTTGGTAAGAAATAAAACCTAATATTGTTTGATAAGCGGCATATCCACTACCCTGTTTTGCCGGAGCATCTTCGTAGTCGGTTTGCAACTGAATGGTTAATTTTTTTTGAAATAACCGTGCATCCAAACTGGCATATACTTTTTTCATAACATTGACTTCGGGAGCATCGCCCTTGCCGTTGCCCCACATCAACGTATAGCCAAATACTCCGGAAGTATCAAATTTTCCTGTGATGCGAATTCCTAAATCATTGGCGCCACCAAACCCACGATAATCAGCAATGGTTTTCTCCACATTTCTTAATCCCCAGATTGGTTCGGATATGATGGGCCAGGTAGGGGTTGAACTTTGTCCTATGAAAACACTTGCCCGTGGTATTATTTTTTTCCATTCCAAAAATAAACTCTTGACAAAAACAGTACGCTTTCCGCTACCCGTAAGTATGCCGTCATTGCTTTCCAATAGTATATTGGTAAAGAGATTGGGAGAAATGTTGTAATCATACCCGAGGTAAATTCTGCGGAAAGTAACGGCAATATCGTTTTGTTTGTTCTTAGCAAATTCACCTCTGCCGAAATTGAGGTACTTGGCTGAATCGCTGTCTGCTTTGTAAAAGAAATCGCCGAAAGCATATCCCCAAACTTTTCCGGATGGTTTGAATTCATCTTTATTTTCCTGAGCAGTTAGAAAATTACAACTGAAAAGAATTGAAACGAATAGAAATGAGCAATATAATTTTAGTCGTATTATTTTACTCAATGGATTTTGTGTTTTCATTTTCTTGCTATTTGGTAATAATGAAAATAATAATTGCCGGCAAAATTGCTGATGAATATGAAATTATAAAATGATAAAAGGACTAAATTAATATGATTGAGGCAATAAAGGTAATATGATATTTATCATAAACAAAATTGTGGTTTGTTAGAGAACAATAAATTTACAAAGATTGAAAAAAAATGATAATTTCGTCCTTTTAACCGCAATGCAACGCTCCAACGAATTCAAAACACAGGTGGTGGTTTATCTGACTGCTCTTACCATGGTGGTAGAAATTGCGGCAGGTTACTTAACTAATTCCATGGCATTGCTTGCCGATGGTTTCCACATGGCATCACATGTTTTTGCGTTGGGTCTTTCGTGGATCGCCTATCGCTTTTCCAGAAAGTATGAGGGAAATCCCGTATTTAAAAGTGGCACAGGAAAAATATTATCTCTTGCGGGTTATACCAGCGCTATAATTCTTCTCATCATCGCCATATTGATGGCTTACGAATCAGTAAACCGTTTTTTCCATCCTAAAGAAATCAGATTTCAGGAAGCCATCGGAGTAGCCATTATAGGTTTGGCTGTAAATCTGATAAGCGCACTAATACTTCATCATAAAGAAGAGCATAAAGACCATAATATTCACGCCGCATATATTCATGTTCTTTCCGACACATTAACCAGTGTCACTGCAATCATTGCATTGACAGCAGGAATGTTCTGGAACATGTATGCCCTCGATGCCATCAGCGGAATTTTAAGTTCTATTGTCATTAGCAAATGGGCGGTGGATATTATTGTAAATTCGGGGAGAGATCTGTTGGATTTGCGGAAGTAACGGGTATAAGGGTATAGAGGAAATGTATCGTTATTCACTCCTTATACCCTTATACCCTATACCCTTTCGCCATTATAAGATATTTATCCAAGTTGCACTATATGAAAGTTCATAAAGTAATAGGAATCATGTCGGGAACCTCAGGAGATGGTGTTGACCTTGCGTATTGCCATTTTACCGAGCAAGACGGGAAATGGAAATACAGTATAGAAAATATACGCACCATCCCGTTTGACCATATATGGGATTTACGTTTGAAGGAATTGCATCATCAGAATCCAATCGCTTTTGTGAAGACGGATATATTTTTCGGACATTATCTTGGAAAATTGGTAAATGATTTTATCCGTGAAGAAAAAATAGAAGCGGAATTGGTTTCTTCGCATGGTCATACGGTTTTTCATCAGCCGGAAAAAGGGATTACGTGTCAGATTGGACATGGAGCTTCCATACATGCCGAATGTGGACTACCTGTGGTTTCAGATTTCAGAAGTTTAGATGTGGCACTGGGGGGTCAGGGTGCGCCATTGGTTTCCATTGCTGACCGTATGTTATTCAGCGAGTATGATTTTTGTTTGAATCTGGGCGGCATTGCTAATTTATCGGCTGAAGTGTCACAGAAAAGAATCGCTTATGATATTTGTCCCTGCAATTTGATTTTAAATTATTTGGCTATTCCATTGGGAAAATCGTATGATGAAGGTGGAAATTTTGCCCGTAAAGGAAATATAAATGAAGAACTGCTGGTCATTTTAAACTCACTTCCTTATTATAAAAAACATTTTCCAAAATCGTTAGGACGGGAATGGGTAGATGCCTGCATCAAACCCTTACTACGCATGTCAAAGATTCCCACCGAAGGGAAACTTGCAACTTTTTGCGGACACATTGCTCATCAAATTCATCAAAGTATTTCTGAATTAATTCAAATCAGTGACACAACTAAAAAATTCCGGTTGTTAATAACCGGTGGAGGTGCTTACAATCAATTTTTAATTGAGACAATACGGAAATATC
This sequence comes from Bacteroidetes bacterium RIFCSPLOWO2_12_FULL_37_12, assembly GCA_001769655.1. Lineage (GTDB taxonomy): Bacteria > Bacteroidota > Bacteroidia > 2-12-FULL-37-12 > 2-12-FULL-37-12 > 2-12-FULL-37-12. Next base: position 296,155 of record MEPC01000042.1, read on the forward strand.
TTTCCCCGCTTCCGGTGACACTTGAAATACCTGATAAAAATCTGATTGAATTTAAAGAGGCGATGATATTTGGTTTTCTGGGTGTGCTGAGAATACGAAACGAAGTAAATTGCCTGTCGTCGGTGACGGGAGCGGGAAGGGATAATGCAGGGGGAGTGGTGTGGGGGGGGTAATTACTCCTCCATCTTAAATCCTTCAAGAAATGAGGTGGAATATCTTCCGGAGCGGAATTTTTCATCATCCATCAACTTGCGGTGAAAGGGGATGGTAGTATGAATGCCTTCAATAATAAACTCATCAAGCGCACGTTTCATTTTCACAATGCACTCATCGCGGGTTTGAGCAGTGACGATGAGTTTTGCGATTAAGGAATCATAAAAGGGGGGAATGGAATATCCGGCATATACATGTGTGTCAACCCGCGTACCGTGACCTCCGGGAGTATGAAAGTTTGTAATGGTACCGGGAGATGGTGTAAAACCACGGAAAGGGTCTTCAGCATTTATTCTACATTCCATGGAAACCATTTTAGGATAATAACATTTTCCGGAAATGGGAATCCCAGAATGTACTTTTATTTGTTCTTTTACCAGGTCGTATCCGATTACTTCTTCGGTGACAGGATGTTCCACTTGAATACGGGTGTTCATTTCCATAAAATAAAAATTCAAATCCTTATCAACCAAAAATTCTATGGTTCCTACGCCAAGATAGTTTATGCTTTTTGCTCCTGCCATTGCGGCTTTACCCATTTTTTCGCGTAGGGCATCCGTCATCACAGGCGAAGGAGTTTCCTCCAGAAGTTTTTGATGCCGTCTTTGAATGGTACAATCCCTCTCAGACAAGTGGCACACTGTGCCAAATAAATCCCCAACTATTTGTATTTCAATATGACGGGGTTCTTCTACATATTTTTCAATATATACCCCATCGTCACCGAAAGCAATTTTTGCTTCTGAGCGGGCGGAATTCCATGCGTTTTCGAAGTCCTTATCCGAACGTATGATTCTCATCCCCCGTCCACCACCTCCTGCCGTAGCTTTCAAAATAACCGGGTATTTTATTTTATTGGCAATTAGTATTGCCTCGTCCATGGTGTTTACCAGACCGTCGCTACCCGGAATAGTAGGAACCCCTGAATTTTTCATGGTTTTTTTTGCGTTGGCTTTATCTCCCATGGCACGAATCATTTCCGGTTTGGGTCCAATGAAAGCAATTTTATTTTCCTGGCAAATTTCAGAAAAGCGAGCATTCTCGGAGAGAAAACCATAACCGGGATGAATGGCATCCGAGTTTGTAATTTCTGCCGCAGATATTATGTTGGGAATATTCAGATAGGAATCGCGGCTGGAAGGAGGACCAATGCAAACTGCCTCATCGGCAAAACGAACATGAAGGGCATTTTTATCTGCGGTAGAATACACGGCAACCGTTCTTATACCCATTTCACGGCAAGTACGGATAATACGGAGAGCGATTTCGCCACGGTTAGCTATGAGGATTTTTTTGAACACGGTTAGGAGAATGATTTACGATTTATGATTTACGAAAACAAAATATCGTCTGATTTATAATATATCATCCGGCTGGATCTATTAAAAACAGGGGTTGGTCATATTCTACCGGGCTGGCATTTTCAACTAATATTTTCAAAATTTTTCCTGAAAATTCGGATTCAATTTCATTAAAAAGTTTCATGGCTTCAATCACGCAGACCACTTTTCCTTTTTGAATAGAATCTCCAACATTTATAAAAGGTGGAGCTCCGGGAGAAGCAGAACGATAAAACGTACCAATCATTGGAGATTTTACGGTTTTAAAATTTTCAGATGTTACAGGTTTATTACTTGTTGAATCAGAAATCACAGCAGTGGTAGCCGTTTTTGGTTCCGAAGTTGTTTTAATTTCCTGAGGTTGAGGGATAGTAACAGGTACTAATGACTGAGATGAAGCCACAACATTAACGGGATTTTTCTTGATTCCCAGTTTAAAACCATCTCTTTCAATCGTAACCTCGTCAACTCCTGATTTGGCTACAAATTTTATGAGTTCCTGAATTTCTTTGATGTCCATGGTGGTATGCGTTTGTACAATTTATATAGCTTATTTCAATAATGTTTGAGTTCACCCCACCCGTTCCACATAAGAGCGGGTTCGGGTATCAATTTTCAGCGCCTGCTGATTTTCGACAAAAAGAGGAACTTGAATTACGGCACCAGTCTCAAGGGTGGCGGGTTTAAAGGAAGCAGTAGCCGTGTCGCCTCTATATCCCGGTTCCGTATAGGTTACTTTAAGTTCAACAAATTGCGGAATTTCGCATAATAAGGGGGTATCGGTTTCTGAATGAAATAATAATTCAACTTCCTGCCCTTCTTTCAACAAATCATAATTTTCAATCATTTCTTTGTTTATGAATATTTCCTCAAAATCATTCATGTCCATCAGGTGGTATCCCAAATCATCTTTATATAAAAATTGAAATCTTTTTCGTTCGATACGTGCCGTTTTGATTCTTACTCCTGAATCAAACGTATTATCAATTACTTTACCCGTTTTAATATTTTTAAGTTTTGTCCTGACAAAGGCAGGACCCTTACCCGGTTTTACATGCTGGAAATCAACAATGGAATAAAGAATATTGTTGAATTCTATGCATAAGCCGTTTTTAATATCTTGCGTTGTTGCCATTGAAAAGAATGTATAAGGTTAAAAGGTTAAAGGTTAAAAGGTTAAAGGTTAAAGGTTAAAGGTTAAAGGTTAAAGGTTAAAGGTTAAAGGTTAAAGGTTAAAGGTTAAAAGTTAAAATGTAAAACACCTTTATTCGTGAATTATTTTCTCGAACCATCATACCCCCATTTTAAAAAACAGGCACCCCAGGTGAAGCCACCGCCAAACGTTGCGAAAATAAGATTATCATTTTTCCGTAGTTTGGATTCATAATCCCATAAACACAAAGGGAGAGTGCCATTGGTTGTATTCCCATACCGGTTAACATTCAACATAATTTTTTCTTGCGAAATTCCCATTCTGTCGGCAGTGGCATCAATAATTCTTTTGTTTGCCTGATGAGGCACCAACCACTGTATATGCTCTCCGGATAAATTATTTCTTTGCATTATTTCGTATGCTGTGTCCGCCATATTCTGCACAGCGAATTTAAAAACGGTTTTCCCTTCCTGAAAAACGTAATGTTCTTCTTTACCGACAGATTCTGTACTTGCCGGATAACGGCTACCTCCGGCTTTCATAAAAAGATATTTACTTCCGTTTCCATCACTCCTTAAAATAGAATCCATAATGCCATTGCCGTTCATATCTGGCTCCAGTAATACCACTCCGCAACCATCCCCAAAAATAATACAGGTATTCCGGTCTTTATAATTAATAATTGAGGACATTTTATCACCTCCAACCACTAAAATCTTTTTATATTTTCCGGACTCAATAAATTGGGATCCGGTAATCAGCGCATAGAGAAACCCGGAACAAGCGGCTTGCACATCGAACCCAAAAGCATTTACGGCTCCAATTTCTGCACCGATTAGGTTTGCAGAAGCCGGAAAAACATAATCCGGTGTAGTAGTGGCACAAATAATTAATTCAATTTCCTCTGATTTTAAACCCGTTTTATTTTTCAGATTATCGATAGCTTTTACAGCCATGTGCGACATACCCATTCCTTCTCCCTTCAAAATTCTTCTCTCTGAAATACCCGTGCGCGTTTTTATCCATTCATCGGTGGTTTCCACCATGGTCTCCAACTCCCGATTTGAAAGAATGTAATCAGGAACGAATCCACCGACTCCGGTTATCGCGGCTCTAATTTTCATACATCAATTAAATTCTTTTTGCATTTTTCCAACAACGTTTGATTGAACCATTTCTTTTGCCAGTAGAACCATGTTCTTGATTGCTTCCCCGGAGGCAAGTCCGTGGCCAATAACCACGGTTCCATTCAGTCCCAGAATCGGGCAACCTCCAATTTTGTCATAATTAAACCTCGTGATGAAATCATCCATCAGATTTCTTTTTTTCAGAATATCATAAAATGACTCTACAAGTTTTAAGACCACATTTCCATTGAATCCATCGCTTACAATTACATCGGCTTTCTGGTTAAATAAATCCCTTCCTTCCACATTTCCTATAAAATTTATTTTATTATTCATTTTCAAAAGCTGGTAAGCCGCTTGAGTCAGTAAGGTGCCTTTTTGTTCTTCTTCACCTAAATTTAATAAGCCAACTTTAGGGTTTTTAATATGCAAGACATGTTTGGCATATACAGAGCCAATGTTTCCAAACTGAGCCAATACATCGGCCTTGCAATCGGCATTGGCGCCAACATCTGCAATGACTCCCAGCTTGCCTGATTCTTTTGGAATAATGGAAATAATAGTAGGACGAATGATTCCGGGGATAGTTTTCAAAGCGAACATACCGCCGACCATCATTGCTCCGGTATTTCCGGCGCCTACAATAGCGTTTGCCAGTTTATGTTTTAAGAGTTTGAACCCAAGCGCAATACTTGAGTTTGGTTTTTTTAACAGTGCTTTTGTGGGATGCTCATCCATGCCGATCTGTTCACGGGCATGAACAATTGTAAAGTGAGAAATTGCTCCTTTTTTGGCTTTAATAGTAGATTCTATCACTTGCTTGTTCCCCACCAAAATTAATTTTACGTGAGGGGGTAATGCTTCATCAGCAAGTAAAGCACCTTCTATCGTTGTATCGGGAGCAAAATCGCCACCCATTATGTCCAGGACGATTTTCATGATACTACAGTTTTTTCAATTACTTTTTTACCTTTATAATGACCGCACTCCGGGCATACATGATGGTATAAAACCGGAGATTTACAATTAGGACATTCCATTATTAATGGAGTGCGTAATTTGTCGTGAGTTCTGCGTTTATCACGGCGTTGTCGGGAGTGTCGTCGTTTTGGATTGGGCATGGTTGGTTGAAAGTGTTAAGTGTTAAGTGTTTTGTGTTAAGTGTTTTGTGTTTTGTGTTAAAGATTAAATGGTTATATGGTTAAAATGGTTAAATGGTTAAAATGTAAAAGTTAAAATAAACTAATAATTAATCCCCTTTTAATCCCTTTAGTTTTTCCCATCTGGGGTCAATATCCAAAGAGTCGCCAGAACTACTTTTAATTTTCTTAAATGTACTATACACCGAATAATCATTTGCTTCTTTAAGGTCATCTTCCGGTTTATAATAGTTAGGGCTTATTTTCTTTTGCGGAATTGCGAGGCAAATAAGCTCATAAATATATTGTGAAACATCAATACTTGGGGTACCCGTTTCAATCAATTCTACATCGCCGAACCCATCCGGGTCTCCTTTGATTTTACTGTATTGAAAAATTAATCTCTTTTTGGTATTCAAAGAATATTCAAAAATTTCAGAACTCCGGTCGCATTGCAATGGAGTAAGACCTGTAATATGAAAGTCAAAAATAAGCGTTGTTTCTGATTTTTGCAAATGAATATCAATAGAAAAATCGCCTGTTGAAATAATCGGATTACTGAACTGCTCAAAAAAATCGGAATGAATGGAAAAATCAAACTGATGATTTCCGGGCTTCAGTTGAAGTACATTGATGATAAGGTCCGGTTTCATGGTTGTTGCAACAACTTGCACCTTACTTCACGAAAGTCAAAAATAGCCCCCAAAGGTATGTTTTTTTTTGGAAATAAGTGATGGGGACAAATTGTCATAAGGATACCGATAAAAATGTGCTTTTGGTTTAGATGATGTTCTCGTATTCCCTTAAATACCTGTAACGATATTCTACAAATTCAACTTAGTAATTTTGGGTATTGTTCAGTCCAATAAATGTATTGCCACGAAATACACTTATTAAAAAAAAATAAAATAACTAATTTGTGTAATTAGTGGTAAAAAAATAAACCGACTGAACAGTAGCAGTTTTTTGTGAGAAATAATACCCACCTGAGTAGATACCTTATTTTTTTATTTTCTGAATTTTTGACTTCCCTAAAACAAAATACCACCACAGGTTGATTCCAAATTTTTAATTTTCATTCCGGTCTATTTTTTTCCATCCGTATATCGCTTCTATTACATCTGATTTTTGTGTATTTTTGCTGGTAAAAGGTAGTTTTTGGACGGACTGAAGTTATGCCCAATGCTCTGACAACCGTGCTTCGTGGATTATTTCGTAATCAAACCGACAATTTTTTTATACTTTTGACAATCTAAAATTTTAAACATAATGATACTTTTTGACCAAGACAAAGAAAAACCACACATCATTGATTATACTGAAATAATTGAAAAATACCCTTGGATAATTGAGCGAGACAGAAAATGTATTATCAGCCCAGACACTGATGGAATTCTTTGCGGACTTTTTATGTCTGCTTTTTTCAACTGGGAAGTTGTCGGCTATTATGACGGCAAGGACTTGGCTTTAAAGAAAAAAAATAAACCATCCGACTGTGTTTTTCTTGATATGGAAATTTTCAGAAAAAACTGTAAGAGTATCGGACAGCATATGGTTCTCTACAACAAAAATGATATTCCGAAAAATTGGGACAACTTTTCAAACAGTATTAATCCAAACAACATTCGTGGATTTGACGCAAATAAAAATTTCGCATTGAAATACCCGCTTGCGACAATTCATTTGCTGATGTGCATTGCTCGGACAACGGTTGAATTTTCCATTCCCAAATCAGCCGTGACAGTTTTGCTTTATGTTGATGGAACATTCAAAAACCTTTTGAACTATCCAGAAAATTGTATCAGTTGGCTTCACTTTCTCAACGCAAAAAATGAAAGTAGCCCACTCGCTACGCTTCTGAATATTTTTGCCGCACAAAAAATTTCAACAATGATGCACGACCTTGAAAAAATATTTGGTGAGTTCCGACTTATTGCAGGAGGACGAAGAGGTGGAGATAAAATTAAAATTGCCGAAATCCAAAATAATTCTTTCTCATATGATTTACAGAGCAAAACTTTAACGCTGACAAATTTTTTAAGCGGTTTAACGGGATGGAGCTTTGTGAAAGAAAAATGGGTAATGGAAAATTTAGAAGTTACAAATTTCAAAAAAGGAATTATTCCTGTGGGAAAATTGAATGGAACAAATTACGCTGCAATACTCAAAAAAAATCCGATTTCATTTGCCATTACAGGAACAAAGCAAATTGAATATACAGAGAGCAATAAATTATTCTAAAGAAAATCGTAATTGATGTGTTTTTCCTTCTTCTCTTAATCTCTTTTTTGCAAGTTCGGAATACTCTTTGGAAATATCGTATCCTATATAATTTCTCTCTAAGGCAATCGCTGCCAATGCAGTTGTTCCGCTTCCTATAAAAGGGTCAAGAACAATTCCGCCAGGTGGACAGAAACACTGAATAAAATCAACAGGCAGACGGTCGGGGAATGTTGCGGGGTGTTTGTGTTTTAATCGTGTTCCATCTCCGCAAGTTGTGTAATCCCAAATAGTTCCTCTGCACTTTGTTGGATTAATTGTAACCTTTTTTGATTTCAATGTTTTTCCGTTGGTTAATCGTGTTGCACAACCAGTCATTGTTGCTCCCGCCCATTTAGACGGAATTTTCAACAGATCTTTATCGAAATATTTCCATCGTTCACCTTTTAAAAAAATCGGAATGTATTCGTGGTCAACTCTGAATCTAGTTTTCCACCAACCGCCTTCTGCACCGTGTTTTTTGTAAATGACAGTTTCAAAGAGTTTAAACCCGATGTTATCGCACCAATCTAAAACAGTTCTGAATGAAGTTAGTGACTTACCAAAATTTTTCGTTTGGTCTTGAATGACCATCACAGCGAGACAGCCATCTTTCAAGACACGAAAAATTTCTTTTCCAGTTTCGTGCAAATTGACATCAAAACCTTTGTAATCCCTAATTGCATCATACGGAGGAGAAGTAACAACTAAATCAATACAGCCATCAGGTAACTTTTTCATTCCACTGACACAATCTTCATTGATAATTTTATTTACAGGAATAAAATCTTCTAACAACGGACTGTGTTTTCCGTGACCATTGTTGCTCATCGTATTTTCAAGGACTTCCATTGCTGATAGTTTTTGTGAGGACAAATGTATGAAAATAAAATCTTACTTTTGGAAAATTAATTTTTCAACAACAATGGTATTAACATTTGAAAATTTTGGTAGGTGTACAGGCACGAAAGACAACAGCACTGGGCATAACAACTAATGCTTCGTTACATTTTTACAACATGCAATTCACCCACTGTTGCATAAATCCACCTCTTTACGTAAGTTTTTTTCCTTTTGATTGTCGAGTTTTTTTTCTATGGGGTTTTCGTTAAAAATGTAGAGTGGCTATATTTATAAAAATGTGTTCAAAAAATTCCTGCAAGAACTTATTTTTTTATTTTCCGAATTTTTTGACTTCCCTAAAAGCAAAACACTAAAACAGGTTGATTCCAAATTTTTAATTTTCATTCCGGTCTATTTTTTTTCCTTCCGTATATCGCTTCTATTACGTCCGTTTTTGTGTATTTTTGCTGGTGAAAGGTAGTTTTTAAACGGACAGACGATAGCAGTAATGATAAAATGAACTCAGACCAAATAGACATAGTTCTTCAGTATCTCAAAATAGAAACTAATTATGCCGTAATTATAAACGGACAATACGGTGTAGGTAAAACGCATTTCTATAAAAATGAACTTGCCCCTAAAATAAAGGAAGTATCCTTGACAAAGGATGACCGAAAGAAATTTACGCCTATTCATATTTCCCTATTCGGATTTAAGAGTTTGGAAGAAATACAAACGGCAATTTTTATAGAACTATTTCCCATTCTAAAAAGCAAGGGGCTTAAACTTGCGGCAGGAATAGGGAAATCTATAATTCGCGGAATTGCACAACTTAATCAAGCTGGTGACATAGATAAATATATTGGCGATATAAATCAAGATGCGGATGATTGGTTAAAATATGATGAGTTAGTTATTTGTTTTGACGATTTGGATCGCAAAAGTGAATCATTAGACCTGAGGGATGTTTTTGGTTTTATTAATTCGCTAGTTGAAAATCAAGGAGCAAAAATCCTAATAATTGCAAATAAGGAGCAACTAATTAAGGACACTAACTATTCATCAAGCTTATGGGAAAAGGTAATTGGTGTTTCAATTCAATATAGACCAGACCCAAAAACAATCTATAACCAGATTATCGAAAGTCGCTATTCGGCCACATTTAAAAAATATTACGAATTTCTTGTAAGTTCAGAAAATGCAGTTGTGAGTAGCATTGAAGCAAATCAAAATAATTTTCGAAATTTAATTTTCTTTCTTGAACATTTTAAAACTGTATTTTATCCAATTGAAAACTTATTTCAGACGGACAAAAATTTTTTAGTGCTGAAAAGTGAAAAACTTCAAGCCATACTTGATTTTACTATAGCGATTTCAATTGAATATAAACTCGGATTATTAAACTCTACTAATCTTGACGATGTTAAAGGTTTAGACACAAGTCCTTTTGCAAACATTGACTTTAACCATTTTTTAGGGTATTCAGCAAAGAAGGAAGATGAATCAAAAGAACCTGAGTACATTGATGTTTTTAAAAAGAAGTATTATACCAATAAGAAATATTACTTCTTCAAATCTATATTTGAATACATTACTGGTACAAAAGCATTCAGTATTGATGTTTTAAAAACCGAACTTGAAGCATACTTTATTATCAAAGACAATGTAGTTCCAGAACAAGACAAGGTCTTATATGACTTGGGATATTTTGGTTGTTTAAAACTTAGCGACAAGGAGTATCGTGAACTTACCTTAAAAATGCTCTCATTTCTTGATGATGGGAAATATCAACTTCAACAATTCGGAACAGTTTTTCACTTTGCGACTCGTTTTAACAACATACTGAATTTTAATTTTTCGACCCTAAAAAAAAGATTTAAAAAAGGCATTAAAAAAGGTGTACTTAATTACACTTACAATTCAAATTTGGGTTTTTACATGTCGGTTAGTCATGACACGGAATTTAAAGAAGATGTAATTGAAATAATAAAATTTTGCCTGGAAGTTAATAATTCTCTCAAGGAATCAAATAATGAGAATGACTTAGGAGCATTATTCGAACTTTTCCAAACTGACTTTAATACATTCATTGAAAAGGTTCAAGAGCGTGACAATGAGTATCGTCTTGCATCATTTTGGTTGGAATTTAATTTTAATAAAATTGTTTCTACTATACGTAAACTTGACAACGAACAAGTTTGGAAGTTTGGCCATTATTTTAATAGCAGATATAGAAGACAAATTTATGAAAAGTTGTATCCTGAGAAGGACTTCGTAATAAAACTTCATACACAAATTGACAAACCAACAACAAACAGAAAAAAGAAAACCTTGAAAAACGCAAGTTTAGATTACCTATCAAAATGCCTAAAAGAATGCGAACAGAATTTCCCAACGTAATAATCACTACCGCTAATCGAGTAGGTAGCCCCACCTGAATAAACAAGCGGGTTGTGTCTCTCACACCACTGTATCCCGATTTTCAGTACGGGACTGGCTGTGCGGGTTTCGCATACAGCAATTAATTAATTTGTGAGTCAGTTTTCAATGGGATTTGGGGGTCAGTTTTCAGCGAGATTTTACTACTTTGTTTCAATGTTCCTCTTATTGTAAGATTTACTGTCAATTTCCATTTCTGAAAATGAATATAACTTCTTTATTGCGGTGAAAAATTAGACAAGTACCGCATATTTGCGGTGAAAAATTCGTACTTTTACCGCAAAATAATTATAAGCAATGGCAAAATATATCTACCAGCATAAAAACTGGTCTGCATTTACTTGGCAAGACAAAGTCATAAATTCTGTATTTGGCGAAGTTCGATTGATGCAAGGCAAAATTATTGGACAAATGAACGCCCTGGGCTTTTCTGCCAAAAAGGAAGCCACCCTAACCGCATTAACCTTAGACGTTGTAAAATCATCTGAAATAGAGGGCGAAATGCTCAACTACAACCAAGTGCGTTCGTCCATAGCAAGGCGTTTGGGCATTAACACAGCAGGACTTGTGCCGAGTAGCCGCCATATAGAAGGCGTGGTAGAAATGATGCTCGATGCCACACAAAACTTTAGCTTACCTTTAACCGAAAAACGTTTGCTTGGCTGGCACGCCGCACTTTTCCCCACAGGATACAGTGGACCTTACGAAATAGAAGTGGGACAATACCGAACAGGCGAAATGCAAGTAGTTTCGGGTGCAATGGGCAAAGAAAAAGTGCATTACACAGCAGTAAATCCCAAACTTGTAAAAAAAGAAATGGACAAGTTTTTAGATTGGTTCAACAACGACAGCACTCTTGACCCTGTGTTGAAAGCCGCCATAGCACACTTTTGGTTTATCATCATCCACCCTTTTGATGACGGAAACGGTAGAATAGGACGAGCTATTACCGATATGTTGCTTGCCCGTGCCGAAGGCAGTGGAGAACGATTTTACAGCATGTCGAGCCAAATATTAGCCGAACGTAAACGCTACTACGAAATATTACAAAAAGTGCAACACAGCTCAGGTGATATTACCGAATGGATCGACTGGTTTTTACATTGCCTCAACAATGCAATGCTTTCCACCGAAAACACTACACAAAAAATATTGCGTAAAGCTGAATTTTGGAAACTACACGAACATACGCCCATCAACGAACGCCAACGCTTAATGCTTAACAAACTTTTTGACGGTTTCGAAGGAAAACTGCAAACGTCAAAATGGGCTAAAATTACCAAGACCTCTGCCGACACCGCACTACGGGATATAAAAGACCTGGTAGGAAAAGGTATCTTGCAACAAATGGACGAAGTTGGACGAAATGCAAATTATGAATTAGCTGACCTTAAATTAAAATAACCACTAACTATAACAACTAAGGTTTCGTTGCGTCCTTATGATATGCAATTCAGCCACTGTCGTAGAACGTGCCGCCAACTTATATTTATATGAAAAAAATTAAATGTAGTTTTATAGATTCCCCCTACCTCCTTCTGTACTTCGTCCTTGCCTTAGTAAACCAAATCGTTTTTTCCGATACATCCACTAATTGAAATGCGTAGTCGTCAGGGTCTTGTTTTTCGGTATTGTCTTTCTTTCGTACTTCATCATTAAACATCTGATCCGACGAAACACATCCGAGTGTCCGGGTGCTGAAATCAATGTAATACCATAATTCAGGATTTACTTCCAGGTAAAGTGTCACTCCCTCAAAGGGTCCTGAGCGGATTTTTCCTTTTCGGATTTCAATCAGTCCTTTTATTTTTTTGTCAATGGGTTTATTCAAAATATTTGAAACACCCAGTTCGCCTACACTGTAATAAGCATTATGCTCTTCAGACCAGCGCAGTTCGGCATCTGAAATAACAATATTGTTTTTAAAGTCGGAACTTAAGTCAACCACCATATCCGGTTTCTCACTTTCGAGGGTCTTGAGATATTTCTGGGTTTTTTTATCTCCGATAAAAGATGCCAACTGCAAAGCCAGTTGATTTTTCTGAGGATGTGCTTCAGAGCGACCTAACCGGGTTTGATTAAACACTGAATCACCCATCAGTTTCAAGGCATCGCCCGGAAATTTGAATTCAAAAACAAGAAACGTATTGAAAACATAATCGTTTTCATTCTTCTTAATAGCGCCTGTTCCGGAAGCATATAAATTCATGTCTTTTGTCCGGTGCAGGAAATTCATCTTTCCTTCAAAGTCAATCCGGTTTGCCTGTTCATCATATTTCAGAAGATTCCCTTCGAGAGAATTGTAAAGGATTTTATCTTTATCACCGATTACAAAATTGTTTTTCTTGTTGTCAAAATATAACAATCCCTCGGCATTAAAGATATCGTCATGCTTTTCCAGCTTCTTAGGAGAAAGAAAAGTGTTATAGAGATTTAGCGAATCCTGGTCAAAATGAATTCCTGTCACCAGGTCACCGGCAACTTCTCTGTTGATTTTAATATATAAAGAATCGGGGTTGACAGTTTCTTTATAACGGATCCAGCGGGGACCTTCGGCTGTGGGCGCACGGGCGAGCATGACACTCACATGCCCATTGAAGTACATGAATTTATTCTCTGCATTAAGAGTGGCACCGCCCTTAAATTGTATGCGTGGAGTAATCTGAAATTTTTGTTCTTCCGGAATATCGGATTTAGCGCGGGTATGTCCCTCTTCAAGAGAAAAATCGTTAAAAGTCAGATTGGTTTTTCCACCCCCGGAATTTTTAAATTCTACAATTCCCTGTCCCTGAAATTTTTTTCTCGAAAGAATATTCAGTTGCGAATTAATCAGGTGATGGTATTTATTCAGGGTATCGGCTTCCACTCTGGCATTAAGCAAGGGGTCCATTGCGGCATTTTCTCTAACCGTAACTTCGTTGGAATCCGGTCTTATAAATGCATCGGCTACACGGATATAGGGAATTCCGCTGACATTCAGATTTTGCTGTTTAATATCGTATAATGCATTAGTGGCATTATACACCAATGAATCCTGATCTTTCTTTGTGGAATAAAAATAGGCATCGGAAATTTTTGCGTCGGGTGGTTTTTTCATAGAAACTGTTTGTCTGGCAATATCCCAGTTTCCATGACGGAGTGATGTTTTGTATTGAACAAAGGGGAAAGAGGTAGCCGCTCCTTTGGAAATGGATTTAAAATCGGCATTCTTTCCTGCGATGTCAAAATTCAGCATGGCATTGAGTGACACCAACGCAGGTTTTTCCGGATTTTCAGATTTAATTTTGAAATCAGACGAGTCGGCGTTGAAGCTGTTTTGTGCAAATTTGAAGTAATGCGATTTCACTTCGGCTCCGGCTATGTCGAGCAGACCATCGCCGTATAATCCTCCGGGAGTCAACACAATGTCCCCTTTCCAGATTGTGTTTTCATCGTAAAGAAACATGGGGGCATCGGTACTCGAAATATACATGCTATCTTTTTGTGTTGCCCAGTGCATTTTATAATTAGTGACACTTGCTTTAGGATAGGTGACTTTTGCATAAGGACCCGCCGGCAATTCCCATTGGGTTCCTAAGGTATTTACCGAATCGAAAAAGAATACAAAGTCCTGGGATTTACCCAACGATGAAAGATATTTTACAGTTCCTTTTCCTCTCAAGCCCTGATTGGATAACGAAATTTTTTCAAAATATTTTCCTTTATCAATATAGGCATCTAAACCTTCTTGCGGAGTGACATAATCGAATCCCAATGAATTGTCGGGCATCACTTTTAAGTCCTGTTTGATAACCGGAAAAATTCCACCTGAATGAAATTCACCATTGAAACTGATGGAACGAACGTCAAAACTTTTCAATGAATCCACTTTAAATGGATTAAGCTTATGAAAAAAACGGGTACGATCATAAATCCCATTAAATATAGATGGCTTGTCATAATATACATACGATTCTGATTCAGAATTAAACTTAGGATAGGAAGGATTTTTTTTATTGCCTGATTTATTTTTGGGTTGGTCTAAAAATAAAGTTCCGGAGAGATCGCTCAGGGTGGATCCAACATATTTCTCTCTCGATTTACCTTTTTTGTCTTTTTCGGAAGTTGGAACTAAAAAGCGAAGTGAGTCAATATTATTCAGTTTTACAGCAAACGAATCATAATTAAATTTAAAGTCATCTCCATAAAATTCGAATCTTCCTGCTTTAATTTTCCCACTGAAATTTACGCTCCGGTTTTTTTCGATAGTCAGTTCTTTTCCTTTAGGTTCAACAAATACTTTTTGTGAATCGCTGAGATAAAAGGGTTTGCACCCGCGAATAATAAGCTCTTGTGTGGCTAAATCAAGAGTGGCATTGGGTTCTCCCTCAATGGTGGAACGCATCATAATATTATCATAATCACTTTTTTTAAAATTTGATTCTACCCAATGTCTTGCTTTGGAAAATAAAATGACTCTGCCGCTTACTCCGTTATAATCAATAAAGCCCTCATTATAAAGAGTTGCCATCGCACCTTTAATTAATTTAATATTTATTTTATTGGATTCGGCAATATCAATGTCGAAAATGGTATCAGATTTATTTTTTTTTGCCACATTCAATGCTAATTGCAAGGGATGAAAATTGTAAGTTCCCTGCAATCCTTCATACGTTCGTTTGTAATATCTTTCGGTTGACTCAAACTTTGCTTCCGCTTCACTTTTTCCGGTCAACAGGGTAAAGTCAATTTTAGGTTCATCGAGGTCATAATAAACTGCCTCTACATCTATTTCCATTTTATGATAGGAATCAATAAACGGGGAGTGTCCTAATCCTTTATTCTGTTTAACCAAAATCACTTTGTTATTCTTTTTATTGTATTTGAAAATGACGCCGGGATGATACACAGAATCGTTGTGATGAAAAAATGTTACTCCTGACTTATTGGAAATCACAGCCGTATCAAAAATGGAAAATGCTTTTCCGTATGCAATTACTAATGGTTTAGCTTTCGGTCCTATTTCGAGTGTAGAAAATTTGCCTTCCGTAGAAGAACCGACTTTGGTGCGTCCTCGGAGAGAAAATCCACCTTTGTAGCGCAGATTATTTCCGATATTTTTTACCTGCACGTCATTGATAATGGATTGAAAAAAAGGATAAACAGCCATTTCCTGATTTTGGCGTTTCTGGCTTTTAAAAATAAGGTTTCCAAGAATGGGTTTATCAGAAACTTCCGGGAAAGTAAGTGTCACTGAATCGGCTTTAAATTCCGGTTTGTTGGTAAATAAATAATAGTTTTTCAAATCAGCATGCACCACTTCGGGGAGCAGTTGTACACAGGTCCAGTTAAATTTCCCTCCGGTGCCTTTGAATGAATTATTGATGGCAAAATAACTTCCACTTGTACCGGTTATCTGCGTTGAATCGTGGCGGGTTTTAATCACCAGATCCATTTTATCGAAATTAATTTTAGCACCAGTGCTTGCAAACATTTCTTCTTCTACAAATGATTCATAATAATTCTGTTCTGCTTGTCCCCATTGCTCATCTTCTTTAGAGCCCCACCCGGATTCATTCCATTCATTAGAATCGTTCCAGTACTCATCAGAATTAACATCCAGTTTGGGGGTAGTATCCTGTTCTGGTGATTTTATATCTAATGATTGTTCAATGGCAGAGGGAAGTTTTTCGGATATGTATTCGAAGCTGTAATTACCTCCTTTAATGTACCAAGTATGATAGTTGGTGGAATATAAGGCAGAGCGGTAAAAAAGATTTTTGCAGGTAATTACAAAATTATGAAACGCCTTCGGGGTTTCATTCTCCAGAATTTTTTTTAACGTGGAAGCATACTCGTTAAAAAATTTATCATTCAGCATTTTGCGGTTATAGGCATAATAGAGTGACATCACAAAATCTTCGAATTGAGGAAATGCTTTCATTTTTTTATCCAGCATGGATTGACTGAGGGCGATGATTATTTTTTTTTGGTGGATTTTCAGGTCATTGGAATTCCAGAACGATTCCATGTCACCGGCGGCGTTGATTGCCGATGGACGGTTTGATTTTTTCATAAAAACGCTGAACTCAGAAATAAACTTAGCGGGGTCTTCGGAGAAATGGGAGATTTGCTGAGCAACCGTTAGCCGGCTGAACAAAATAAAAATTATATAAAAAAAAAAAATTTTAAGTGACATTACCTTTTCTTATACTTGCTTCTGTATCCGTTTAACCAGACAATCCTGTCGGAAGTTTCTACCAACTCAAAACCGTAATCAGATTTCTTTTCAACGGTTGACTTCTTACGTATTTCTTCATTAAAAATAGGATCAGATGACACGCAGGATAATGTCCGTGTACTGTACCAGAAATAATACCATAAATCCGGAGTTACTTCAAAATAAAGTGTGACACTCTCAATGGGTCCTATTTTGGCTTTGGCTTTCTTAATTTCTATAGCACCTTTCACTTTCTTGTCAATGGGCTTTTTCAGAATATTAGAAACCCCAATTTCACCCACGCTATAATAGGCATTGTTTTCTTCAGACCAATGAAGTTCTACATCGGAAAGAACGATATTGTTTTTAAAATCAGAGCTAAGGTCAACCACAAGATCCGGTTTTTCAGTTTCCAAAGTGGTTAAATATTTTTGAGTTTTCTTTTCCCCGATAAATTGCGCTAATTGAAGTGCCAGTAAATTTTTTTGCGGATGTGCTTCCGCCATTCCTATCCGTGTTTGACTAAACATCGAATCACCCATGACTTTCAAGCCATCCCCAAAAAATTGAAATTCAAAAATCATGAAGGCATTAAACACATATTCATTTTCATTTTTCTTAATATAACCATTGCCTGAGGCGTACAAATTCATATCTTTACTTCTATGTAGAAAATTCATTTTTCCCTCGAAGTCCACTTTATTTACTTCATCATTAAAACGAACAAGATTTCCTTCGAGAGCATTATACAAGACCTTGTCTTTGTCGCCGATAACAAAACTTTTCTTCTTGTTATCGTAGTACAATAGCCCTTCGGTGGTGAAAATGTCATCGTGCTTAACCATCTTTTTGGGAGAAAGGAATGTATTGTAAAGATTAACAGAATCCTGGTCAAGATGAATTCCGGTGACAAGGTCTCCTGCGGCTTCTTTATCAATTGTAATATATAGTGAATCCGGATTGACCACTTGTTTTAAACGTAACCATCGAGGTCCTTCACCGGTTGTTGCCCTGGTAAGTTGAACTCTAACATATCCGTTGAAATACAAAAATTTATCTTCTGCTGTCAATACAGCATCGCCTCTGAACTGAATTCGTGGAGTGATTTGAAAATTAAGTTCCTCAGGAATATTTGATTTGGCACGGGTATGCCCATTTTCAAATGAAAATTCTTTAAACGTTAAATCAGTTTTGCTTTTTCCGGAATTTTCAAATTTAACTATCCCTTCTCCCTGAAATTTTCGCTTGGAAAATATGTTTAAGTCAGATTTTACAATATCATGGTACTTATTTAATGTATCGGCTATTACTATAGCATTGAGCAACGGGTCCATAGAGGCATTTTCCCTGACCAATACTTTGTTGGAATCAGGTTTGATATATGCATCTGCCACCCGTATGTACGGAATGCCACTGATATTCAGATTCTGCTGTTTAATATCATACAGTGCATAACTGGCATTAAATACCAATGAATCCTGCTCTTTTTTTGTAGAATAGAAATAGGACTCGGATAGTTTAGAATTGGGCGGCATTTTCATGGCAACGGTCTGTTTGGCTATATCCCAGTAGCCCTGTTTCAGAGAGGTATTGTATTGCACAAAAGGAAAAGACGTTGCCGCCCCTTTTGAGATAGAACGGAAATCAGCGCTTTTTCCTACGATATCAAAACTTACGGCGGCGTTGAGTGACACAAGCGCTGGCTTATCGGGATTATCGGATTTAATTTTGAAATCGGAAGAGTCGGCGTTGAAACTCTTCTGAGCGAATTTGAAATAATGTGATTTTACTTCCGCCCCCTCAATGTCAAGCAACCCATCGCCATATAAACCGCCGGGAGTCAAAACGATGTCACCCACCCATTTGGTATTTTCATCGTAGAGGAACATTGGAGCATCGGTACTGGAAATATACATACTGTCTTTTTGTGTCATCCAGTGCATTTTATAATTCGTGACATTTGCTTTAGGATACGTAACTGTTCCATAAAGTCCGGCAGGTAATTCCCATTGAGTACCCAGTGTATTTACAGAATCAAAGAAGAATATAAAATCCTGTGATTTTCCGGTTGATGAAAGATAATTTATGGTTCCGTTTCCTCTCAAACCCTGATTTGATAAGGTAATCTTTTCAAGATATTTTCCTTTATTGATATACGCATCCAGACCGTTTTCCGGAGTGATGTAATCGAATCCAAGAGAGTTATCAGGCATGACTTTTAAGTCCTGTTTGATAACCGGGAAAATTCCTCCCGAATGAAATTCTCCGTTAAAACTGATGGAACGAACGTCAAAACTTTTCAGTGAGTCCACTTTGAATGGAGTCAGTTTATGAAAAAATTTCGTACGGTCATAGACACTGTTAAAGATAGATGGTTTATCATAATATACATAAGAATCGGATTCTGAATTAAATTTCGGAAACGAAGCATTTTTTTTCACACCGGATTTATTTTTCGGATAATCAAGAAACAAAGTACCGGTTAAATCACTTAGGGTAGAGCCCACATATTTTTCACGAGGGCGTCCACGGCTGTCCCTTTCCGCGGTGGGAACTAAGAATCTGAGTGAGTCAATTTGCCCCAATTTTACGGCGAAAGAATCGTAATTAAAATTAAATTTATCTCCAAAAAATTCAAACCTTCCGGCTTTAATTTTTCCACCGAAATTCACTCCTCTGTTTTTTCCAAGGGTAAGTTCTTTGCCTTTGGGTTCCACATATACTTTCTGAGAATCGCTGAGATAAAATGGTTTGCACCCACGTATGATAAGTTCCTGCGTTGCTAAATCAAGAGTGGCATTGGGTTCCCCTTCAATCGTAGAACGCATGCTTATATTGTCATAATCACTTCTTTTAAAATTTGCATTTACCCACAGTCGGGATTTAGGATAAATGATAATTCTACCGTTTACTCCGTTATAATCAATGAAGCCCTCGTTATACAGCGTAGCCATCGCGCCTTTGATTAATTTAATATTTATTTTATTGGATTCGGCAATATCAATGTCGTAAATGGTATCTGATTTATTTTTTTTTGCAGTATTTATCGCTAATTGCAGGGGGTGAAAATTGTAAGTACCCTGTAATCCTTCATACACCCGCGATGAATATCTTTCGGTGGATTCAAATTTTGCTTCCGCCTCGCTTTTTCCGGTTAGCAGTGTAAAATCAATTTTTGGTTCATCAAGATCATAATAGACCGCTTCCACATTTATTTCCATCTTATGGTACGAATCAATGAAAGGAGAATGGCCTATTCCTTTTTTCTGTTTCACTAACGTTACTTTATTTTCTTTCTTATCATATTTGAAAATGACACCTGGGTGATACACAGAATCGTTATTATGATAAAAAGTTACTCCCGCTTTTGTAGAGGTAACTTCTTCATCAAAAATTGAAAATGCTTTTCCGGTAGCAATCAGTTGAGGTTTTTTTATTGGACCTATTTCTATAGTAGAAAATTTCCCCTGGGTAGAAGAGCCAACTTTAGTTTGACCACGGAGGGAAAAACCACCTTTATACCGTAAATTGTCTCCGATATTTTTTACAGGAATGTCATTTACAATAGATTGAAAGAAAGGATAAACTGCTTGTTTCTGACTCTGGCGTTTCTGACTCTTGAAAACAAGATTTCCCAATATGGATTTGTCTGATACATCCGGAAAATTAAGTGTCACTGAATCGGCTTTAAATTCAGGTTTATTGGTACGAAGCGTATAATTTTTCAAGACCGCATGTACCACATCGGGTAGGAGTTGCACACACGTCCAGTTAAATATGCCTCCTTTCCCCCTGAATGAATTATTCAGCGCAAAATAACTCCCGGAAGTTCCTGTAATTTCAGTGGAATCGTGACGGGTTTTAAAAATGAGGTTTATGTTTTCAAAATTAATTTTGGCGCCGGTAGAAACAATCGGTTCTTCTTCCTCAAACGAATCATAATATTGTTGTTCGGCTTGTCCCCATTGTTCGTCTTCCTTGGAACCCCATCCTGACTCGTTCCAGTCATTGTCATCATTCCAATAATCATCTGAATTAACATCCACTTTAGACGAAGTATCCGATTCGGTGGGTTGTGTGTCCTGTGACTGTTCTATAATAGCGGGTAATTTTTCCGGTATATATTCAAAGCTATAACTGCCGCCATGTATGTACAACGTATTATAATTAGAAGAATAAAGTGCTGAGCGAAGAAATAAATTTTTGCAAGTCATTACAAAATTATGATATGCCTTGGGCGATTCAAATTCAAGAATTTTTTCGAGAGTGTTTGTATAATCATCAAATAATTTCCCGGTCATCAGTTGCCGGTTATAAGCATAATAAAACGACATGACAAAATCCTCATACTGGGGATAGGGTTTCATTTTAGCCGTCAGCATTTTCTGGCAAAGCGTCATTATTTTTTTCCGTTGATTTTCATCTAAATCATTTGATTTCCAATAGGATTCAATATCACCTGCCGCATTGGTAGTGGAAGGGCGGTTGGCTTTTTTGAGAAAAGTAGTAAGTTCCTCTATAAATTTATCCGGTTCGGCAGAGAATTTAGTTATTTGCTGTGACCAAACGGATGAAAATATAACTAAGCTGAATACGAAACAAAGGATTTTTTTCATTTGCTTTTCTAAGAAAGAGAAGGGCAAAGGTAGGATATTTGGGAGAATGTAGGGTAACCGCAAGGGTTGCCCCTACGGTTTCCCTTCCTCTTGTTTTCTGCCTGTCCATTTTTCTATATCAAAATAATATTGTCCTTTTAAAATTTCTTTATTGTCTTTCATATAAATAATCTGGGTTCTGATTCCTTTTATTTTTTCGTAGGTGATGGAGCCCTTATCTGTTTGCACAACGGTTCGCGTGATGGTTCTGTCGGTTTCTTCAATTACTTCCTCCTTATATTGTGCTTTTTTCAATCGTTCAGCCAGTTCTCTTGCCTTCTCCTCTTCTTCTAAACGTTTTTTCTCTGCTTCCAATCTTGCTTTTTCTTCTGCTTCTTTTCGTTTTTGTTCTGCCTCGGCTTTTTGCTTTGCAATTTCCTCTTCTGTTTTTGGTTGTACATCCTGTTGCCGTTTCCTTTCAGCTTCCTCTCTTGCTTTTATTTCTGCCTCTCTTCGTTTCCTTTCAGCTTCTCTGCGTTTCTCCACCTCAATTCTTGCCGCCTCTACCGCGGCTTTTGCCTTCGCATCCTCTTCTGCTTTTTTCAGTGATTCTGCCTCTTCTTTAGCTTTCGCTTCTGCTTCTTTTCTAATTCGCTCCTCTTCTAATTTTTTTGCTGATTCATCTGCTCTTACTTTTTCTTCCGCTTCTTTTTTCAATCGTTCTTCCTCTAGACGTTTTCTCTCCGCCTCTGCCGCCGTTTTTAACCGCTCATCTTCTTCAGCTTTTGCTTTTGCCTCCGCTTCTTTTCGCGCTTTTTCATCCGCTTCTTTCTTCAAACGTTCTTCCTCAAGACGTTTTCTCTCTGCCTCTGCCGCCGCTTTTAACCGCGCATCTTCTTCAGCTTTTGCTTTTGCCTCCGCTTCTTTTCGCGCT
>MEPC01000043.1 GCA_001769655.1 Bacteroidetes bacterium RIFCSPLOWO2_12_FULL_37_12
ATTTAATATCACAAAAGGTTATCGCCTATTCAAGGCTTTTTAACCTCCTTGGAAGGATGCTGCTTTTTCATATTACCATTCTGAGGAGTAAAGCGACGAAGAATCTCAACATAGAATTTCATGAATAATCTAGCCAAAGTATCCTAAGTTTTTTAAGGCATTCATGATCCTTTGCGATTCTTCTTTGGTAAATGATTCGGCACCTTTTTCAACATTCTCCCTAAAAATATTTTCCTTTGTATACTGTATTTGATTTTTACTTAAGTATTCAGCTCTAATTATATCTGTTAAAACTCTTCCATCCATTTCTTCAGGAATAGGAAGTCCTAGTAAATAGAGTATAGTAGGTGTTATATCCATAATATGTGGAGTGTTTGGCGTTCTTCCATTATCTATTTCTGTGCCATAAGCAATAAAAATCCCTTGATTAGCGCTTTGATGTACACCAACGACCTTATCTTCTTTAGTAATCTGCTCAAAGAATCCCCTACCACCAAAAAGGCTGGTACTAATTCCATAATTTGGAGAATTAAAGAAAAATTGGAGATCGCTTGCATTATCAACAAACGGACCAGAATAAATTTCACTTTTTTCATATATTTTATCGACAATAGCCATTTCAGTCTTATCGTCCTTTAGTACAGAAAGTTCCTTTTTTATAAAATTGATAACATCCCAATATTCCTCATTATTTACGATTCCCGCCGGTTCTCTTCCCTTTAAATTTACATTTATAGTGTCTGAATGTGAATATGCCTTTGTTTTCTTCCAATCAATAATTTCTGAAAAACTCTTTTTCTTCCTCCAGATAATGGGTATGTGCATATTTTTAATTTTTTCTGGTAAGAAGTGGATTATTTTTAACATTCCCAACTTTGTTAGAATCCCGAACAAAGGAACCTTTAATAAAGTAATCTTGTATTTTGAACTATTTAAGCAAAGCAAACCATTTGCTATTAACCATTTATTCACAAAAAATTTCTTTTTAAGAGTCGAAAATCCGTGGTCAGAAATTATTACGACAAACGTATCTTTGTCTACCTTTCTAAGTATGTCACCTATTGCCTTATCAATCCTTTTGTAACAATCAAAGATTTCATTATAATATTTCTTTGAAAGTTCTTCATCATAAGCCGGGTTATCCTTATCTATAAAACATATAAGCTTGTGCTGGAGAAAATCTGTTGAATTGAAAACAACCATAAAAAAATCCCACTCATATTTGCTCATTAAATAAAGAGTACCTTCACGAAGCTTCTCTACGGCTATACGATGAAAGTCAACCAATTGATCCAACCAAAATTCTTTAGAAGATTTGTTGCCATATCTAGAAAAGATACTAACGTAACTAAAATTCCTCCTGTTTTTCATTAATGAATCTAAGTCCAGAACATCAAACAATTCTTTAGATATCTCCGACGGATAGGCTGATATCTTATCACCTATACCACGCGCATTAAAGTAAGCGACCATAATACCATTAATCTTTTGAGGTGGATAAAGATAAGGAATATTTACAACAATGGACTTTTTCCCGGCTTGCTCTAGATAATTCCAGATTGATTTGGCTTTGATATCATTTGAAGAAACCACCCAATCCGGTTCATAAGTATGCGTGTTTCTTATAAAAGAACTTACACCTAGTTTCCCCGGATTTACTCCAGTGATTGCTGCAGGCCATGCTGGAATGGTCATTGATGGAAAAGTGGATGTTAAATTACCCCACGTACCTTCTTTCATTAACTTCGCAATGTTGGGAAGTTCTCCTTTTTCAACAAGAGGTTTAATTATATCAAACGTAGCGCCATCTATTCCTATGAGAAACGCCTTTTTGGCCATTAATCACTTCCTCCTAAAAGTATCTTATTCTATATACCCTAAGTTTCTTAAATGCTCTTTCATTTTTTGTTCTTCCTCTTCTCCAATAAATACGGCATCTCTCTCTTTAAAAATATTAGCTTTCTGATAGTTTATCTGGTTCATTATTAAAAATTCTTTATCAAGTATGTCAGTCATAATTTTACCATCCAAACTTTCAGGAACAGGAATACCCATAACATGCAATACAGTAGGAACAATATCCATTATTCGCGGAGAACTACCAATAGAACTAGGTTTAATGTATTTACCGCATGCCATAAAGATCGCATTATTAACACATTCCTCAGAATTAATATGATGGGCACTTATTGCATATTCATGATTCATATTTTTGAAAAGGGCAGTATCATCAAGACTTTTACTAAACATATAGTCAGGTTCAGAAAGTAAGAACTGAATATCAGGTGCAGATTGCATATAAGGACCTGAATACAATTCTTCTTTCGTAAACACCCTTGAGATTATTTTACGACGAGTATCCGGGTCTTCTAATTGATATAAATGCATTTTTATTTTTTCTATTAAAGAATTGTAATCACTTGGAGAAACAATACCATTAGGTTCTCTGCCTTTGAGATTTATATTAATGCCAAATGACATGGCGTAAGCATAAGTATTGTTCCACTCTATCATTTCAGAAATAGCTACTTTCCCATATCTAAATAATGGTATCTTCAGTTTTTTTATTCTTTGTGGAAGCATTTCTGCCAAAAATTTCATCCTAGACCTATTCAAAATTTTTTGAAGTGGATAAGTCTTAACTTTTAACCGAAATGGAGATATACCTTTTACCCTTAACAATCCTATATCTTTTAGAAAATTATTAATAAAAAACCATTTACTAACAGGAGCTATTCCATGATCAGAAACTATAAATAAAGTGATGTCATCGCCAGCTTGTCGCAAAATATCTCCTATTGCTTGGTCTACCTGAATATAACCATCGGCAATAGCTTTCCCAAACTTTTTCGCAAGTGTCGGTTCATAAGTCGGATGTGTTTCATCCATAAACCGCCAGAATCGGTGTTGCAAGACATCTACGGGGGTAAAAACAACCATAAGGAAGTCCCAATTGTATTTATTCATTAGATGAAGAGTCCCTTCTTTAATCTTCTTAATTGTAAAAAGATAAAGATTTTTCATCCTCTCCAAAACGAGCATCTTATTAACATGTTTAAATTCATCCTTCAACCTTTCTATTTTTGCCTTTTGCTCAGCCAACGTTCCTAAATTAACTTCAAGAACCTTTTGAATCTCTTTATATAATTCAGGAGGAAAAGTCTTCAACTCAGCCTTTCCCAAATCCTTTAAAATCCTTACCGGAGTAACTATAGCACCATTAATTTCGGGAGGAGGAAATGTAAAAGGTACAAAAATACTTAAAGAGACTTTATTATTCTCCGTTAAATAGTCAAAAATAGTTTTTACCTTTAAATCATTAATATTCAATGTCCTACCTTCATCATAATCCTTATGGGAATCTGCTAAAAAATGATATACACCCTGTTTGCCAGGATTTACTCCTGTTATGCAAGTTGGCCATGCTGGTACTGTTTGAGAGGGGATCGTAGTTTGCAAAGAACTTCTTACACCTTTTTGAATAATGTTTTCAATATTAGGTAACTTACCTTCCTTTAAAAGCGGATCAATTATTTTCCATGTTCCTCCATCTATCCCAATCACGATAACACGATTACCCATTTATCCAATCCTCCCTAGCCACTAATTTTATCAACTCACTATCAAAAATTAATCTCAGTTCATAAAGGGCTCTGCTTTTGTTATAACTTTTCAAAGCTTCCCTAAAATGAAAGATATCCCTCTTCATATATCTATCACACAATCCCAAAAGACTATGCTTAATATATTTCATTAAAAACAAATTAGATCTCAACAGTAACTTAAACGGACTATACTTATATAATTTGTAATCAGCACAAGAATGAGCAGCTCCAAAGTTAGATAATCTCCGTCTCATCCCGTAAGGTGTTATCCTATCTGAATAGACAATATGCCAGACAATAGCTTCAGGCGTATAAATAACTTTGTACTTTTTGGCATAAATTCTCCTTAAAAGTCCTGCTTCACCATCGCCTATCCAATTTTCTCCCATACATTCAGGGTTAAAACCTCCAAGTTCAAATAAAATATCTTTTCTAATGGAAAAATTACAACCAAAAGGATTCTGTGGCCATTTACATTCAATTACAGTATCTCCATAATCTAACAAACACAACGTCCATGGATCAAAAAATCTCATCCATTTAGGTGGTGGAACTTCCCACTTTGGAAGTATTTTCCCACCCACGCATACAATTTCGTCCGAATGATACTCATTTAAAAGTGCTGTCAGCCAATTTTTATCACATACCACATCATCATCGGTATATGCCAGTATTTCACCTATAGATTTACGGGCACCTGCATGTCTTGCATTATGCAATCCCAAATTCGGTTCACATATGTAGTGTACACGCTTCCCCTCCTCCTGATTAACTTGTCTTACAATTTCCTGTGTGTTATTCTTTGAACCATTATCCACAACAATTATTTCATATGCTTCCTCTTGTAAGCTTTGACATTTTATGCTTCGCAACGTGTTCGATAACATCTGCGCCCTGTTATATGTTGGAACAATAACTGATATTTTTATTTGGCTGCTTTTACCATCCATCGTATCTTTGCATCATTCTGTTTCATCATGAAGATAGCCTAATCCCCTCAAAGATTCCTTGATCATGCTAATCTCATTTTCACTCATGTTACCCTTCATTTGTGCCGATTGGGTAAGGAGGTTATCGAGTTTTTGTGATAATAATTCCTCCATGTCTTTATTCGTCATATACAAATCATTACACTCAAAAGGATCAATATTCAGATTGTATAGGGATTTCTTATGATTTATTTTATCAACGATAATCTTCCAACCAGAATATCTCAAACTCATGTAGCTATTTTTTAATATATCCCATCGCTCGTCTGAAGACTCTATGCAAGTCTCACTATAAGCCGGAAGTTCTTCCTGATATTGTCTCCTACATAACGGAAGAAGACTAACACCCTCCATCTGCTCGTAACCTTCTGAATTATCAAGCGGCAAGCCAAGCAGTTCTATCACCGTTGGCATTACGTCAATAAGCCGTACTTGCTGAGTGACCTGCAAACCACTGAGTGCTCTGTTAGCCTTGATAATCAAAGGGACAAGCAACGTGGTATCATATAAGTATTCTCTATGGCCAGGCTCATGGATACCGAAATCGTTTCCATGATCAGACAATATAACGATGATTGTATCATCATATAACTCCTTATCTATCAAAAATTGAGTTATTCTCCTAATGCTTTGGTCCACTTCTTTCATTTTTAAGATTTGATACAATGGCTGATATGTTATTGGATGCGCAATAGTCTCATGAATATCAAAATAATGAACAAAAAGGAAGAATCTACCATCAATCTTGCTCATCCATTGCAATGCCTTTTCTGTTACCTCTTTATGGTCTCTTCGAAATAGTTTCAAATTGCCTACTTTACCAATTGATTGGTTAGAGTCAAAATCATAGATATCAAACCCCCTATGAAAGCCGTAAAACTCACCCAAAGCGTTTGAACCTACAATCCCTCCTGTTTGAAATCCGTCTCGCTTCAATCTCTCTGCGAGTGTCATTGCCTTTGGATTTATCTTAAAACCAACAAATTGTCTTATCCCATGATTGAAAGGATTTAGCCCTGTAAAGATGGATGCATGTGAAGCAGGTGTATACGGAGCCTGTGAGACAGCCTGTGTAAATAAAATACCGTTAGAGGCAATACAATCAATATAAGACGTTTTAGGTTTAAAGAGCCACTTTATAATTGGATCAATGACGGGTTCATATACTCGTTTCAATCTTCTCATACCTCTAAGATTCAAAGCAGGAATCGTATTATGAAAATATGAAGGAAAAATACGATGGTAACAGCCAATCGCCTCACGCCTTACACAATCTAAGCTTATCATGATAAGGTTATTCATCTTTGCTTTTGTTAATGAATAGATACTTCTCACTCAAGAGTT
The DNA here is from genome assembly GCA_001769655.1 of Bacteroidetes bacterium RIFCSPLOWO2_12_FULL_37_12. Taxonomy (GTDB): domain Bacteria; phylum Bacteroidota; class Bacteroidia; order 2-12-FULL-37-12; family 2-12-FULL-37-12; genus 2-12-FULL-37-12. The sequence goes on from MEPC01000043.1 coordinate 5,939, forward strand.
CCCCATCCACTGGATCGAGCAGTCGGGCACCAACAATTACAGAATCACTTAAATTAAAATCAATTATCTTATCAATATTACTTGCCGCATTAATATTTATTTGTTCAGACCACAGCTGAACTTCATCTCCTTTACTATTCCTTGACCAAATCTTCACATCAACAGTCCCGTAGGTATTCCCTTTATTTGATAAGGCTACTTTCAGTATCTTTTCATCTACCGATATATCTACACGGGGGAATAAATCACCCACCGCTCGAACGGCATAGTCTCCAGCATCATAAATTGTCCCATGGGGTCCAATTATCGGCGACGTGTAAATAAACCCTCGTCTAAAACTCCATTTCTGTGTACCGTCGGGATTCACGGCATAAAATTGGTCAGACTGAGCAGAAAAATACACAACCCCTTCATTATCAACACATGGTGAAACTTCAATAGGTCCCCTTGTCTTAAACTTCCACCGTAGTCGTCCAGTCGGATCTAAGGCATATAAATGATGATCATATGAACCAAAATAAATCGTGCCATCCTTTGCTATTGCAGCAGAAGACCTTATATCACTCTCAGATTCAAATGTCCATTTCACAGATCCATCTGGATTTACTGCATAAAATTTCCCATTGCGTGCTCCAAAATAGAGAGTTCCATCTTCCGAAACTGCTGGGGTTGTTCTGATGCCCCTACTCTCCTCGATCTTCAGTTGCCACTTGATGTTCCCCTGAAAATCTATGGCATACAAAATTCCAGGATAAGTAATCTGATAAACCGTTTCATCGTTTGCCAAAGTCGGTGATGAAATGCTAATCGTTCCTTCCAGTAAAATTTTAAACTTACGATCTCCTTGAAATGTAACAGCATGAAGTGCGCCATCCTTAGGACCACCAGATGCTATAAATATTGTCTCGTGTGGTGACAGAGTAGGAGAGGTAAGAATAGGAGCCCCTGCATAATAACTCCACTTGATCTGTCCTTCGGGAGTAACGGCATACAAATTACCGTCAAAAGAACCAACATAAATAGTTCCATCAGCAGCAACAGCGGGAGAGCTTCTTATAAGTCCCAGAGTAAGAAATTTCCACTTCAAAACTCCTGCAGGCGTAAAAGCATAAAGATGAAAATCATGCGAACCAATATAAATTGTACCATCAGGACCAATAGCCGGGGATGACTCAATAGCTCCGTTGGTAGGGAATTCCCATTGAAAATTCGGAATCTCCGGTCCCTTAAATGGGCTCCGTCCCGTATGCTGGGGGTCGTACCGAAACATAGGCCACGGCGTTTTTGCTAATTTATTTGAATAATCAGTCTTATTTATCAAATCATGTGAGAATCGCTCTTTGTATTGCATTCTTTGAGACGATGGCACATTCTTCAGACTAAGCCTAGATGTTAAAAGTGATTTGACACTATTTGATTTAAAAAGGAGAACTGTTAAAATTATTATACTTGAAATTATTGCTAAAATTATGCCTATTCTCTTATAGTTCTTCATCTGCCTTTCCTGCCCCAAATATTGATTGTCCTTTTGTTCCAATAAAAGCAAATATCATTTGGCGGAAATCTTTAAAAGAGAAGACGCTAATAAAGTATAAGGTCATTGTTAAAATTAAAAGCATTACTGAACCCACAGAATTTATATAAGCTAAAATTAGAATTGAAAATACTATTGCCATAATGATAACCTCTCTCGTATACTCACGCGCCTTTAGTCTTTTTATTTTCCATATAGTTCGTAAAAGATAATTCCTTAAAACAGTTTCAAAAATCCTTGAAACTAAAAAAGCTATTGCAGCACCAACGAAACTATAATAAATAATTAACGGTATTGCTAATATAAGATTAATGCATAATCCTAAAGTAGCCCATGGAATAAACCGCCTTATTTCCTTAGATGCAGAAAGTGTCACAGAAACAGGGGCATTAAAAATTTGAAAAGCATATGCCCAACCAAGGATAGTTAATGCTGAAACCGCTGGTAGATATTCATCACCAAATACTATAGATATAATCTCTCGAGGGAAAAATGTTGTCGCAAGAGTCATGGGAAATATAACAAATAGAAGAAGTGATTTTGTGGAGCTCATGATGATATTTTCAATCAATTTAAGATTTTCTTCATTCGAAGCTACAGTTGGAAGCGCAGCCAGTCTAAAACTACTAGGAACTATTAAGGCTGCCTGACAAATAGAGGAAGAGGAACTATAATATCCCATTGCTAGTTCTTCGGGAATTGTTCCCGGAAGTTTAGAAAGAAAAAAAATGTTCATATATCTATTAGCTTGCTGGAAAAACGACAGAATTGCAAAGGGTATAGATTGTGATATTAAATCTTTCCATATTGAAATGTTGAAAACAAGCCTATATTTAGTAAATCTTTTCCTTATCCAAATGCCTGAGATTATCGCACCTAACAAACTACCAAAAAAAGAAATCCAAACGACACCTTTTAGACCATAACCCAAGAAGAGAACAACGATATTAGATATACTACTTAAGAACGATACAATGATGAGAATTAGTGATGGTACTTTGAACTTCTCAAAAGCTATATATAAGATCCTAAAAGAGCTTGAAAATGTAGAAAATATAGTAGAAAAACCCGCTATATAAATAAGGTTTTTCACTTCCTGCCCATAACCCAAAAGATTAACTACAAACACAAGAATAGGATATGCCAAAATTACGAGACATAATCTTAAGGAAAAAATATGATTAAATAATTCCTCTGCCCTGGTTTTATTCCTGGCTATCTCTCTTATAGCCATCTGACTGATACCAAAGTTCCCAAAATATGAGAGCAAAAATGTCACTGCACCAATTAGAGCAAATATACCAAAATTCCCTGTACCAAGAATTCTAGCGGCATAAACTATAAAGAGGAATGAAAATACTTTACTAGCTATTCCAGAAGCAAAAACAAACCCCGTATTTTTTAGAATTTGGTTACCAGCTTTCAAATAACCGCCCAATAATTAAAATATTTTTATTTATAGAATAATTAAATTTTATCTCATTATCTGATCTTAACCAAAAGATAAATCAACTAGAATTATAAGGTAAATCTTTTAATAATCAAAACACCATTACTCCCACCAAAGCCAAATGAATTTAACATAATTACATTTAAATTTGATTTTCTTGCCTTATTCGGTACGTAATCGAGATCGCATTCCGGATCTGGAGTTGTGTAATTAATAGTTGGTGGAACAATATTATCTCTTATTGAGAGACAACTGGCAATCAACCCTATCGCACCTGAAGCACCTAATGTATGACCTATCATAGACTTTAATGAGCTTATCGGTATTGAATATGCCTTATTACTAAACACCCTCTTTATAGACATTGTTTCTATTTTATCATTTAAAACTGTTCCAGTCCCATGTGCACTAATATAATCAACTTCACTTGGCGGCAAATTCGCTTCTTTCAATGCAATTTCCATCGCCATTGCTTGGCCATTACCATTCGGTGCTGTTATGTGGCTTGCATCATAGGAAGAACCGTAGCCTATTATTTCTGCATATATATTTGCTGATCTCTTTAAAGCTTGTTCCAACTCTTCTATAACAACAATACCCGCACCTTCACTCAATACCATACCACCCCTATCCTTGCTAAACGGTTTACAAGCTCCCTCTGGATTATCATTCATAGTAGATAATACCCTCATCGCACACCAAGCACTGAATATTCCAGGAGTAATGGATGCATCTACTCCTCCTGCGATTATTGTATTAGTGTAACCATTTTTTATTAATCTATACGCCTCTCCAATTGCATTGGTTCCAGAAGTACAGGCAGTAACAACTGTATAGCCAGGCCCCATTAAACCGTACCTTTTCGAAATATGGCATGCTGTAGCATTACACATTATCATTGGAATCGCTAAAGGATGTACATATCTTGGTCCTTTTAAGTTATAAAGACTATGTTCAATATCATCGGTAGTAATACCACCTATTCCAGTACCAATAATAATACCTGTATCCTTGGACAATTTTCCACCAGCATTATCAACCGCTTCCTCAGTTGCAGCGATAGAAAGATGACTTATCCTATCCATATCCTTGACTTCTTTACTATGTATATATTTAAGAGGATCAAAATCTCTGATTTCTCCTGCAATTTGTGTTCTGTGTTGAGATGGCTCAAAAAAACTGATTCTCTTGATACCAGATCTCCCATTGATAATTGCATCCCAAAATGAATCTCTATTTATACCCACACACGTAACTGTGCCAATACCAGTAATAACCGCTCTTCTGTTCATTTTTTTAAATGCTTCCTTACAACCTCAACCGCACTTTTGAATGAATTAATTTTAATAGCATCCTCATCGGATATAGATATATTAAAATGTGTTTCAAATAAGGATAATATTTGAAGGGCTTTCAAAGAATCACCACCAAGTCCATCTATTGTAGAATCTTTCGTTACATTTCGAACATCTACCTGAAGCTGTTCCACTATTATATTCCTCACTTGTTGTTCAATATCATCAAAATCTTCCATAAATACTATCTCCCCTACTCCCAATGTCCCCAAGTTTAATTCAATACCAAAAAATTGACATTATATTTAATGTGTATAAATTACTTTTTTATATCAACTGATTATCCTTTACAA